>NZ_QXTF01000001.1:0-1312500 GCF_003583725.1 Sphingomonas edaphi
GCGGCGATCGAGGCGCTGGATGCGGGCGAGACGCCGAGCGACGTGTTTACGGTGAGCGTGAGCGATGGCGACGGGCCGCTGGTGACCCAGAGCTACACCGTCAATCTGACGGGTGCGGACGATAACATCGCGCCAATTGCCAACAGTGACGTCATCTGGGTATCGAATAACACAACGGTCACCCTATCCAATGACGTCTTGCTCGGAAACGACATCGACGTCGATGGCATTGCGCTTATTTTGACTAACGTGGTCGTCACTACAGGCCTGCTTGCAAGCCCTGTAGTGCTCAATGCCAATGGAACCTTCACGTTCACGACCGGAGCGGCAGGCGGGACGGTAGGTACACCGACGGTAGTGACATTGACCTACTCAACGGACGACGGCGCCGGTGGGACCACCACTGGTAGTGTGACTGTCAACATAATCACGACAACCAGTGGTGTAGACTCACTAAACTTAACTGCTGTGCCAGCTTATCAAGCATCTTTCATCCAAGGGTTAGCTGGCGCCGACACGCTGACTGACGGAACGGGCGTCAGTACACTCCTGGGGGGTGATGGTGCGGACAACCTCACTGGAAACGCGGGCAATGACTTGCTCATAGGCGGTGACAACAACGATGTCCTCGATGGCGGTAGCGGTAATGACATCTTGCGTGGCGGCTTTGGCAATAATGACGAGATGAATGGTGGGGCAGGAAGTGAAGATCTCCTCGATTTCTCTGATGGAACGGCAGCTGTAACATTCACGCTCGTCCAGAGTGCGGTATTCACCTCAATTGCCAACGGTACCGGAGGGTTGGGCAACAACGATAAATACATGAATATGGAGGGGGTCATCGGCACCTCCCAAGGCGATACGCTTACCGGTAGCGCGAACAACGACATCCTGCGCGGCGGTGGCGGTAACGACACCCTTAACGGGGGTGGAGGCCTCGGCGACCTAATCGATTTTCGTGATGGGACCGCTGGTATCACCTTCACACTAGTGCAGGGCGGTGGAGCGACAGTTTTCAATGCCTCGGCCGCGGGCTTGGGCAGTGACACGTACAGCAATATCGAAGGTGTCATCGGCACGGTTTTCAATGACATCTTAACCGGCAGTTCGGGCAACGACATCCTACGAGGTGACGGCGGGAACGATGTGATCAATGGCGCCGATGGCGATGACACGCTGGTTGGGGGAGCGGGCGCCGACACCATTACGGGCGGCTTAGGCAACGACGTCTTCGTGCTTACAACACCACTCAACGCCGTGGACACAATCGTTGATTATAGCGGCTCCGTCGGAAACGCCGACGTTATCGATATTACCGCGATCTTAAATGTGCCGGGCGCAGTTGACCCCATCAACGATGGCTATCTGCGAGTAACTACCACCGGCCTCCTGCAAGTCGATCTTGACGGCGGAGGCAACAATTGGATTACGCTCGCTAACATAAACACAGGGGTTTCTCCCACGGTCCGCTACATCGATGGTGGCGTAATCACCAATATCGTTGTCGCGCCAGTCGCACCACCAATTGCGCTGGACCTCGACGGCGACGGATTCGTCAGTTTCACCGGAACTGACGGTGGTGCCGTGTTTGACTACGGCTACGGAACCGTTTCCACAGCATGGGTTGCTGGTAACGACGGTATCCTAGTCCGCGACGCTAACGGCGACGGCCATATCTCGTCTAATGAAATTGTCTTTGCCACTACCGGCAGCGATCTCGAGGGACTGGCTACCTACGACACCAACCAAGATGGCCAACTTTCAGCAGCAGACAGCCAGTTTGCCGAGTTCGGCGTATGGCAGGACGCCGATAGTGACGGTCAGGTCGATGCGGGCGAATTGCAGTCACTCGCAGCGCACAGTATCGCTAGCATTTCACTGAGCAGTGACGGCGTCGCCTATTCGGCAGCCAACGGCGATGTGCAAGTTGTCGGCACGGGGAGCTACACTAGGACGGACGGCTCGACTGGAGTGTTGGCGGATGCTGTCTTTGCTACTGGAAACCAGCTCGCGGCGAATGATCCTCGGCTCGCGCCGGCGGCCGGCAATACTGCAATTTTGGCAGCTGCAGCCGCCGCCGTTGGGCTGGCCTCGATGCCCGCTCACGCCCAGCCGGCTGATAGCGAAGCGGATGGATCCTTCCGCGGCGAGTTGCAGGAAACGCTAATTTTGCGGTCGCATGCAGATTGGACGGGCTTATCCAACGCAGCCTCCGATGTCAGCGGACTGCATGCCGATGGACTTGCATCATTCTATCCGGCGATGCCCGACCCATCGCAAATGGGAGCGACGCCGTCCGGCTCCAATCACTCGCTGATTGGATCGGAGGTTGCGGTTCGTGCGGAAGCGGCTTTCATACCGATGGAGATGTCCGAAGCGGTCCACGTTTCATCGGCCCCGGTAGCCATGGCGATGGTCGCGATGCCATCAGCTGAACTACTGGCGGCAGCCGTCCATGGGTCAGGCGCACAGCCTCATGGACAGGTAGCAGCGGTGATCGCCGATGCGTTCGCCGGTGATAGCCACGCCACGGCAATCGATGCGCTTCTCGATGTGGTCACATCGCAGCACAATGCCGACGGATCAGGGGGTGGCAGCGCATCGCTAGCTCACTTGGCTTCTGCCCCATGGCTGGCCGCACCGGAGTATGGTCAGTTGGCGCTTCACATGCAGCATGCTGAGCTTCTGGTGGCTCATCCGGACGTACTGCCGCCGACATAAGGCGGTATTGAGATCAGCCGATATTCGCTTGTGCAGACAAGGGGTTGGAAGCGATATCAATGAAGAGCTCATAAGAACGGAGACGTGCCCCATGGTCGTAAACTTGGGAGGTGACGATTAGCTCGTCAGGGTTGGTACGATGGATAAACTCTTGAAGCTGCCGCCCAGCAGTGTGGGGGTTGCCAATTGCAGATGCAGACAGAGTCGCTCGCAGCGCTGCACGGGCTTCGAGCGGTAGGCTATCCAAATAGCCAGCCTTGGGAGGCTGAAGCTTGCCGGGATTGCCCGTTCGAAGCGCGACGAACGCCTGCTGGATTGATGTTGCGAGCAGTTCTGCCTCTTCGTCGCTATCCGCGACGATCGCGTTGAAGCCCAGCATCACGTAGGGCGCGGCCAGTTGGTCCGACGGCTCAAACCGCTCCCTGTAGACCTTGCAAGCTTCCAACATCATTTGCGGTGCGAAGTGCGATGCGAACGCGAACGGCAAGCCGAGCATGGCAGCGAGTTGAGCGCCGAACAGGCTGGAACCAAGAATCCAGAGTGGAATGCTCAGGCCTTCACCGGGAATTGCGCGGACCCGGCCATTCTCGCCGCGGAAATACCGCGCCAACTCCACGACATCGTCAGGAAACTGGTTTGCATCCGAGGTTAGGTTGCGGCGCATCGCATATGCTGCTGCTTGATCCGTGCCGGGCGCCCGCCCGAGGCCCAGATCAACGCGGCCCGGAAATAGGCTCTCAAGCGTCCCGAACTGCTCGGCGATGACCAGCGGTGAGTGATTGGGCAGCATAATGCCGCCGGCGCCGATCCGGATTTTTGAAGTTTGAGAGCCTACGTACGCAAGCGCCACCGCAGTTGCAGCGCTGGCAATGCCTGGCATCGAGTGGTGCTCGGCCATCCAGAAGCGCTTGTAGCCTAGCCGTTCGGCGTGACGGGCGAGATCGGCAGAATTGCGTAGGGATTGGCCTGCATCACTGCCTTCAGCGATTGGCGACAGATCGAGGACTGAAATTGGAACCATCAGGTCCAAGTGGTGCCAATGCTCTTCAATTCAACAGCGCGAGGCCAAGATTGACCTTGCCATTCCGACGGGCCAGCGGCCGAATATCGCCCAGGAACGAAAAATGGCAGGGTCACGATGTGACGGACACCCTTGACTGATTTCAGGCGATCGTCAGGCCGATTACGGCGCCGATCTGCAAGACAATGATGACGAACAGCATCGTCGACAAGGGCTCTTTTCTGGTCTTATGACGGAATATCCGGCGCGCCAGCAAGGCGCATGGCGACCCCCGCCAATCAAGGCGAGCACTAACAGGTCTGCTTCCGGAGTTCGGCTCGCCGGCCTTCGCGCGCTGCTTGTCCTGCCAAAACCGCAGCATCGTCCAAAGATTGACCAGGATCAGACCGGTGACGGCGAAAGGAAGAGCGTTCCACATCATGCGTGTTCTGATCCGTCGCTGTTACCTAATGGTTTAGCGTGAGGCTCGAAATCCCCACCTTTGCTGGAAGTGGGTAACACAGAGCGGAACGAGGTTGCTCGATGTCGGCTATCATTGTTTACATGGTCTTAGGACCGCGTCGCTAGAGAGGCGACCGACGACGACGCGGTAGTTGCAGTATTTGGCGTAGCGGGGATGTTTGTGAGGCTTGTATCGCATTCACTGATCCTGATCATGGCGCTGTTTGCCATAGTCAGTCCCGCAACGGGGAAGGCTGGCCATGAAGCCGTGGCTAGTTGCACCCTGATTGTTTCCAGTACCGATCAACCTGCGAACAAGTGCTCTTCGGCCCGCGTCGTGGAGAAGGGCGATTGGCTTTGGATGACCGCGCCAGCGCCAACGCATGTTTCGGCAGTGAGCATAAAACAGTCCCGTTTCGAAAGAGCGGTCGTCTTATTTCAATATGCAGACGGATCATCGCTTCGGAGAGAAGTTCGCGCAGGTGATTATGGAAGCCATTGGAGGGTAGGCGGTTCGATTGTTTTTGCGGCGCCGCAACACTCCGCCCCTTTGTCGTCCGTCGCGATTGGAATCAAAGACGCACATCTCAATCGGCTGATCAAGGCCCACCTAAGCACTGGAGCACTCGAGCCTCCTCCAAGCGCGGTAGAGGCCATGCTGATTGGCGCTGGGTTGTCGCTGCTCCTCATTTCTGCCCTGGCGAACTTTCTGATTGGAATTGCGGTTCGCCGAGCCGAGCCCCTCTGGAATGCCGCCTGGGCGGTGGGCGTCCTAGGATGGGCGGCGCTGTGGACGCAAGTCGCGCTTTTCATCGCTCCACAAATCGCTGGCACTATGGCCGCGCGAGCGGCGACCCTTTGCTCGACAGCCGCCATCGCCTGTGCAGGTGGTTATATGTATGCGGTCTCAGGCCGATTTTTGCCGCGCTGGGGGCAGCGCGCCTTGGCAGCCAATGCCATTCTGGTCATGGCCGTCGGTGGTTTCGCGGCCATTGTGCCGGCAGCGATGCTGCTAGCCGCAGCTACCGCGCTAAACATAGTGGTGGCCGTCGCTGCATTTTCGCTCGTTTGGGCATGTTTGTGCGCTTGGCGCCGGGGCAGCTCTGCTGCGCGCGACTTCGCCCTATCATTCAGTATTCCTACGGCTGCGGTGCTTTGGAGTACCTACACCGACAGTGGCCTTAATCCGGGAGACGAGAGCGGTCTCTATCTGGTGCTCGTCGCCTGTTCGCTGCAAATCTTCGGTTTGACGATTGGTACCAGCCTTCGAATGTGGGCCATTCGTCACGAGCGCGATGCGGCATTGCGGATCGGCACTCAGCTTGCTGCGCTTGCAGAAACTGATCCGCTAACGGGGCTGCTGAATCGGCGGGGCTTCATTGGGCGCGCAGACGGAATTTTGCTGACAGCCAATCAGGCCGCATTGGTGGTCCTGGACCTCGATGGCTTTAAGGGAATTAATGATCGATCCGGACATCACGCAGGCGACGAACTTCTCAAAGCCGTAGCGGACGAATTGAGCAAAGCTGGATTAGAGCTGGACGCAGTCGTGGGCCGGCTTGGCGGAGAGGAATTTGGCGTGCTCCTTGGCCGTTGCGATAAAGCGAAGGCAGAACAGGCGGCAGAGGCGCTAAGGACAGCAGTTGCAGCCGCTCAAACGACTTCAGACGGTAACGTCTTGAAGACCACGGCAAGCGCTGGCCTAGCATTGGGTCAAACTGGTGACAGCTTCACTATGCTCTACAAGGCTGCTGACCGAGCACTTTACAAGGCCAAGCGGCTTGGACGTGACCGTACTGAACTTGCAGAGAGCCGCTTATCGGAAGCTGCGTAATCCATGACCTCGGCCACGCGCAGGATGTCATGTACGACGCAAACCGGGGCCATGTTTTCGAAGTCGCGGAAAATAGCGAACCGCTTGGTCAGTCTAAGTAGAATGTAAGAAGAATCGAGATCGGATTGGATCAAGGACGTCGCAAGGTTTCGGACATGCGACCAGCTACGACCAAGCCCGAAAGGAAGGTGAGGGCGGCAACGACATATACTGCTGCAGTCAATCCGAAACTGTCAGCCACTATGCCTGCAATGATAGCGCCAAAGGCATAACCCATGTCGCGCCACAGACGGTAAACTCCAACCGCAGAACCGCGCCATGTTGGGTGGGCAACATCGCCGATTGCAGCGAGCAGCGTCGGATAAACCATGGCAGTCCCGAGCCCGAGCAGGACCGCGCCAGACGCAAAGCCGCCAAAGGATGACGTCATCCCAGTAACAGCGATGCCGACCGCTTGCAGCCACATACCGCCTGCGATCAGCCACTTCCTGCCTAACCGGTCTGAGAGGCCGCCGGTGATGAGTTGAGAGACACCCCACACGCCAGGATAGATGGAGGCGAGCAGACCTATTTCACTTAGCGACAGGCCGGCGGCTGCAAAAACCAGGGGGAACAAGCCCCATGCCAGGCCATCGTTGAGGTTGTTGATCAGTCCTGCCTGTGTTGCCGAGGACAGGTTACTGTCTTGCCAGGTGGTGACGGCAAATACTTCACGTTCGCCAAGCGCAGCGTGCATCCCGCCTTCGGGAGAAACTGCTTCATGACGAACATGTGCGTGGGTTTCCCGCACGAGAAACAGTGAAAGGAATAATCCCGCGGCTAGAAAGGCCACGCCGAGGTAAAAGGGCTGGGGACGCAGGCCATAGGTCGCTGCGATGTAGCCAGTTGCCCAAGCCGCAACGGCGACAGCGAAATAGCCGGCAAATTCATTGAGGCCCATGGCGAGTCCGCGATTTCTAGGACCGGCCAGATCGATTTTCATGATGACTGCGGTTGACCAGGTCAGACCTTGGCTGATCCCCAGGAAGACGTTGGCGACGATAATCCAGTTCCAGGTCGGCGCCCACATTAGGAGAAATGGCACCGGAGCCGCAATGAGCCACCCCGCGACAAGCACGGGTTTGCGTCCCCACCGATCGCCCAATCGGCCAGCTAGATAGTTGGACAGCGCCTTGGTGACGCCAAACACCGCAATGAAGGACAGGATGGCTGTACGGCCCGCGACGTCGAACTCTACCTCGGCGAGCGTAGGCAAGATGCTCCGCTCGATGCCGACCATCCCGCCGACAAACGCGTTCACCAACACCAGCAGCGAAAATTGAGGGAGATTGGCGCCCAGGCCGAGCTTGGGTGCCTCTCTTGCCGTCATGAGCATCTGTTCCTTCCCGATGAGCGCGGGGTCTATAGGTCTTGACACTAGATTAGGAAATGCTTAATTAGCAGTAACTGATATAAGTAAGGCAAACAATGAAACAGGATCTCGATGAATTCGCTGCGCAGGCCGCCGAGGCATCAGCCGTCCTGAAGTCACTCGCTCATGAGGGGAGGCTACGGCTCCTTTGCTACTTAGCCAAGGCTGGCGAGCTATCCGCCGGCGAGCTGACTGAGCGTGTCGGATTGAGCCAGTCGGCTGCCTCCCAGCACCTTGCTCGCCTCCGCTTCGAGGGGTTCGTCGACACGCGCAAGGAGGCACAGTCGGTTTACTACCGCATTGCCGAACCAAAGCTCATCGAACTGCTTTCCGCCCTTCATACCATTTATTGTCCGGCGCTGCTTGCCGGCGATTCAAAGGAGTAATTGACCATGACCGATGCTGCCCTGGCAAAGGCAATAGCCCAGGTCGACGCAGTGCTGGCTGGCCAGATGCGCGCACCGCAGGTCAAGGGCTTCTTCGATGAGCCTACTTTCACGATCAGCTATGTCGTGAGCGACGCTGCCACAAAGAAAGCCGCAATCATCGACAGCGTCTGGGACTTCGACCAGGCCTCGGGGCGTACCAGCTTCGAATCTGCTGACGCGATTATCGATTATGTGCGTGAGCAGGGTCTCACCGTAGAGTGGATCCTCGAAACACATGCTCATGCCGACCACTTGTCGGCCGCGCCGTATCTCCAGGAGCAACTCGGAGGCAAGATGTCGATCGGGCGGGAAATACTCACCGTCCAAGGTGTGTTCGGGAAGATCTTCAACGAAGGCACTGAGTTCGCGCGGGATGGTTCCCAGTTTGACCAGCTCCTCGAGGACGGCGACGAGTTGATGATTGGCGAAATTCCGCTGACCGCGATGCACGTCCCAGGGCACACGCCTGCAGACATGGCGTATGTTATAGGCGACGCGCTGTTCACCGGTGATACCATGTTCATGCCTGACTACGGTTCGGCCCGCGCGGACTTCCCTGGGGGGGACGCCCGCATGCTTTATCGCTCGGTCCGACGCTTGATGAAGCTTCCCGACGAAACGCGGGTTTTCCTTTGCCACGACTACAAGGCGCCCAATCGCGACCAGTATGTTTGGGAAACGACCGTACTCGCCGAGCGCACAAGCAATGTGCATCTCCACGATGGCGTAAGTGAGGACGAGTTCGTCGCGATGCGCACCCAGCGTGACGCGACGCTGGCCATGCCAAAACTCATCCTGCCATCGCTGCAGGTGAACATCCGTGGCGGTCGACTTCCTCCGCCAGAGGATAACGGCGTTCGCTATCTCAAACTCCCGCTGGATGTCCTGTAATGTTTGAAGCATTTCCATATGCACAACCGCTTCACGGCTTGGCCGGCGGCATTCTCATCGGTCTCGCTGCCGCGATGATGCTGCTTGGCGCGGGTAGGATCGCAGGTGTCTCGGGGATCACTGCAAGGGCATTGAAGATCGGCTCCGGCGACATGTCGATGACGAGCGCCTGGAGTTTCCTGGTCGGGCTCCCCATCGGCGCGGCAATAGTGGCGCTCGCTGGGGGTTGGCAGCCAGTCCAGTTTGCCTCCTGGCCGGTGCTCGTAATTGCAGGACTATTAGTAGGCTTTGGCACGCGCCTTGGAAGTGGTTGCACCTCGGGCCACGGCGTGTGCGGTGTCAGCCGATTTTCTCAGCGCTCAATCGTTGCGACGATAACGTTCATCGGAGCCGGCGTGGCCACCGTCTTCATCCTGAATCTCATTGGAGGAATGCAATGAGCGTTGCCAACCGTTTGCTGCCCCCACTGATTTCGGGAACGCTTTTCGGAGCCGGTCTGACCGTGTCGGGGATGACCAACCCGGAGCGGGTACGCGGTTTCCTCGATGTCTTTGGTCGTTGGGATCCCACACTGGTTTTCGTCATGGGCGGAGCAGTGATCGTGATGGCGATCGCGTGGCGCATCCAGCGGCGAATGAAGGTGCCCGTCTTCGGCAAAAAGTTTTCGTTACCCGATCGTTCGGACCTCGACGGCAAGCTGATCGCGGGCTCCGTGTTGTTCGGTGTCGGCTGGGGCATTGCCGGCTTATGCCCAGGGCCAGCTGTTGCATCTCTCGCGTTGGCACCCACCACCGTCTTGCCGTTCGTCATTGCCATGATTGTGGGCATGGCAGCACACGCACTAATCCCCGAAGCGAAGCTTCGGCCCAGCAAGAGGGCTGCAAGGTGAAACCAAAGATCCTAACTCCAAATGTCTCCGTACTCGGCCAGCCCGAAATCGCAGATATCGAAGCGCTCGCTGCTGCTGGTTACCGTTCGATCATTGGCAATCGGCCGGACGGTGAGACTCCCGATCAACCCAGCTGGACAGCGCTAAAAGCCGCAGCCGCAAAATTCGGGATAGAAGCGGTTCAAATTCCGGTCGTGGCGAGCAATATCAGCGCGGACGATATTGAGCGATTCCGCCAAGCTCTGGAGACGTTGCCAAAGCCAATTGCAGCATTTTGCAGGACCGGGACCCGTTCGGCGCTGTTGTGGGCATTTGCAAATGAAGCCGGTCTGACGGTTGATGAGCGCATCAAAATTGCCGCTGACGAAGGAATTGATCTCGAGCCATTTCGAGACCGACTAAGCGGAGGCGTCGATGCCTGACCATGATATCGTCATCGTCGGTGGAGGGGCGGGCGGGATTGCCGTCGCCGCTTCCCTGCTAAAGCGGAACAAGTCGCTGGACATTGCGATCATCGAACCGCGCGACAGTCATTATTACCAACCGGGCTTCACGCTGATCGGGGCCGGGATCTTTACGCCGGAACAGGTGCGGCGCTCCACTGCGTCGCTAATCCCGTCAGGGGTTACCTGGCTTCAAACCAGCGTGACCGGCTTCGAACCCCGCTCCAATCAGGTTCGCCTCGCGGAAGGTGGGACACTGCAATATAAGTTGCTGATCGTAGCCACCGGGAACCGGCTCGATTTCGACTCCATCCCCGGCCTCGCCGCAACGCTGGGTAAAAATGGCGTCACCTCCAACTATCGCATCGATCTCGCTCCCTACACGTGGGAATTAGTGCGCTTGCTTCAGACGGGCCGCGCTATTTTCACGCAGCCGCCGATGCCGATCAAATGCGCCGGCGCACCGCAAAAGGCGATGTACCTGTCTTGCAGTGAATGGGAGCGGCAGTTCCGCCTCGACCAGATCGACGTCGAATTTCACACGGCCGGCGCCGTGCTGTTCGGCGTGCCTGACTATGTGCCCGCGCTCGAACAAACGGTCGAACGATATGGCATAGACGTGCAGCTAGGCAGCAACCTGGTCGCGGTAGATGGCGAAAGCAGGACGGCCGTGTTCAAGAGCGAAGCCGGCGAGACCGTACGCCAATTTGACATGCTCCATGTCACGCCGCCGCAAAAAGGCTGCCAGGTTGTCGCCGACAGCGAGATTGCTGATGCTGCAGGCTACGTCGAAGTCGACCAGATGACCTTGCGCCACAAGCGATTCCCGAATGTCATGGCGCTGGGCGACGCGGGAAGCATGCCCAACGCCAAGACTGCTGCCGCCGTGCGCAAGCAGGCGCCGGTCGCGGCGGTCAATGCGCTTGCCATTCTCGATGGCCGTGAGCCGACCGCCGGTTACGACGGCTACGGTAGCTGCCCACTGACGGTCGAAAAGGGCAAGATCCTGCTTGCCGAATTCGGCTATGGCGGGGTGCTCCAGCCCTCATTCCCGTCGTGGCTGATCGATGGCACCAAGCCGTCGCGCCTTGCGTGGCATCTTAAGAAGGATTTGCTTCCCGCTATCTATTGGGACGCGATGCTGAAGGGCCATGAATGGCTGGCATCTCCGAAAGCCTTGCAAGTCACCGGATCTTGATCGTTCCGCTGATCTCACTCCATTCGCGAGAGTCTAATTATGAGGCCCATTAGCGCATATTTTCCGATTTTGGACTGGGGTCGGTCCTACGACCGTTCAACGCTGGTAAGCGATCTCGTGGCGGCAGTGATCGTCACGATCATGCTGATCCCGCAGAGCCTCGCATATGCGCTCCTTGCAGGCCTCCCGGCCCAAGTTGGACTTTACGCGTCGATCGCGCCTCTCATCGCATATGCAATTTTCGGGACAAGCCGCACCCTTGCGGTGGGTCCAGTCGCCGTCATTTCATTGATGACGGCCACGGCGGCAAGCCAGGTCGCGGCCCAAGGATCGGCTGAATACGTCGCGGCTGCGTTGATCCTAGCACTTTTGTCCGGTCTGATCCTGACCGGCATGGGGATCCTTAGGCTCGGCTTCCTTGCCAATCTGCTCTCGCATCCCGTCGTTTCAGGGTTCATCACGGCATCCGGAATCATCATCGCGCTTAGCCAGTTGAAACATATCCTCGGCATCCGGGCTTCGGGAGAAACTCTGCCTGAAATGCTGCGGACGCTGGCTGAGAACGTCGGTGCTGTAAATCCGCTTACCTTGGTCGTCGGTGTCACTTCCCTTGCGTTCCTTTTTTGGGTCCGAAAAGGGCTAAAGCCGCTATTGCTTCGGGCAGGGCTTAAACCCCGGAACGCAGATCTGCTGGCAAAAACTGGGCCAGTGTTCGCGGTTGCGGTTGCCATTATAGCGGTGGTGGCATTCAACCTCGATCAGCGCGGCGTAGCGGTCGTCGGCGCTATTCCCACAGGGCTCCCGCCGCTCACGGTTCCGCTCCTGGACGTAGGCCTATGGCAATCGCTCTTAGTTCCCGCAGTCCTGATCAGCGTGATCGGCTTCGTGGAGTCTGTGTCGGTAGCGCAGACCTTGGCTGCGAAGCGTCGCCAGCGGATTGATCCTGACCAGGAACTCATTGGCTTGGGGACTTCAAATCTGGGGGCGGCCTTTACGGGCGGATATCCCGTCACCGGCGGATTTGCGCGTTCAGTCGTCAACTTCGATGCCGGCGCAGAAACTCCGGCTGCCGGAGCTTACACGGCCATGGGGATCGCCGCTGCCGCGCTATTCCTGACGCCGCTCCTATTTTATCTCCCGATCGCAGTTCTAGCAGCCACCATCATCGTAGCTGTTCTAAGCTTGGTCCATTTCGATCAGTTCCGCGAAATTTGGCGCTACTCGAAGAGTGACTTTGCTGCGATGGCAGGGACCGTCTTCGTGACCCTTTTGATGGGCGTTGAGGCAGGCGTCATCACGGGGGTAGGAGTGTCATTGGCGCTCTATCTGTGGCGTGCTTCGCGCCCGCACGCCGCGATTGTCGGGCTGGTCCCCGGCACCGAGCATTTCCGCAATGTGCTTCGTCACAAGGTGCAGACTGAGCCTGGCGTGATAACGCTGCGCGTGGACGAGGGGCTGACCTTTATCAATGCTCGTTGGCTGGAAGAGAAAGTGCTTGAGCTCGTGGCTGCTGATCCGTCGCTTCGGCACTTCATCCTTATGTGCTCAGCGGTGAATGAAATCGATGCTTCCGCGCTTGAAAGTCTTGAGGCGATTAATCATCGACTGGGCGACGCGGGCGTAGAATTTCACCTGTCGGAGGTAAAAGGGCCTGTCATGGACCGGCTCGAACGATCGGATCTTCTGAAGCAGCTGACTGGGCGGGTGTTTCTCTCTCAGTACGAAGCATTTCGGCAGCTTGCTGGGAATTGAGCATATAGCGACGAGCCGGTGGCATAGCTGAGCGCTCCCCCGGCGGCTCGTTTAACCGTGAGAATGATGCGGAGCAGCGTCAGCGCGACACTTTTCTTCGCACAAGACCGGTTTCGAAGGTCGGTTTCTCCAGCGCTATTTCGGGCCGAGAAGCCCGCCCAAGGGCAACGTCCTAACGGCGCTCTGCCGCGACGCCGGCGCCGAGCAGTCTGCCGCCAACGAACTTGCCGTAATAGCTGTGCTGATCCTTAAAATTCGCAGCGGCGTCTGCAGCCTCGAACGGCCGAAGCATTTGAGGACCAAATGGATACTGTTGATGATCGATCAGGGCGAGAGGCTGCGCGCGAACGTGCTGATTGAGTCTGCTTGCGCTGTTTTGCCTTAATCATTGAGCAGGGCTAACTTGAAATAGGAGATGCGCGGCTACGCCCACGCCATACGCTAGAATTGCCGCGCCACCCCCCAGTCCCAGCGTCTGCAGTCCTGCTTTCCAAGGCGACAAACCGAGCACTAGGCCTTTGCCGACGCCCAACGCAACGAAGGTCAACGCAGCAAGTGCACCGCTCACGCCGAATTTTATATCGAAGTGACTCGTTCCAAGGATGAAAGGCACCAGCGGAATAAAGCCGCAAATTGAGAAGGCGGCAAATGTGGCTAGTGCTGCGCGAAGCGGGCGGGTAGAACCATCACTTAGTTTAAGTTCTTCTGCCATCATCGTATCGACCCAAATGCGTCGGTCACTGGTAATAACCTCGACGATCCGGTTGAGGGTCTTCCCCTGAAATCCCTTTAGCTCGAAGATTTGCCTTATCTCTTCCCGCTCGCCTTCGGGATACATCTGGGTTTGCCGAATCTCGTCGGCGCGGAACTCCCGTATTTCGTCTTGGCGGCTCTTTGTCCCGAGGTAGTTGCTGACTGCCATGCTGAAGCCGTCCGCGACTAGGTTGGCGAGGCCCAATATTATGACGATTGTGCCGGTGAGCTGGCCGCCAGCACATCCTGCCACGACCGCGAAAGTCGTGACGACACCATCAACGCCACCCAGGATGAAGTCACCCAGCGGGCTCTCTCCGCGCGGCGCGGCAAGCCTCTCCCTAATCGCGGCGGCCTTATGTTCAGCCGCCAAGTCCCGTGCGGAGGTTGGAATGGCCATGACACCAACATGACCCAAATTAGACCTCAACCGCAATGAGGCTCGCGGCAGCCTTCTGCCAAAGACAACAAACGAGTGTTCACCGCCGCGCACGACAGCCGAGGTGGGCCAGATGTGTTAGTAAATGGCCGCGAAAACGTGCAGAATGCTCATAGTCTAGACATATATCGCCCCGTTGCGTATATTACAGACTTCAGGAGGGCCGCGATGGCAGTTGCAAAGGTCAACCGCGAGATACGACTTGCCGAACTCGGCAACCCAGCGCTGCGCACCTTCTTCAACTTGGCAAAGACCTGGAAGCTCAGCGAACTGGAGCAAATGAGGCTGCTGGGCCTCAGTAGCCGCTCGACCCTTCAGGCCTGGAAGGGAGGGCGGGTGACCAAGGTATCCCGCGACACGCTCGAGCGCATTTCGTACCTCCTCGGCATCTTCAAGGCGATCAACATATTACTGCCCGACACCAGGCGCGCAGACGAATGGCTGCGTCTACCTAACAAGGCACCATTGTTTGGTGGTCGTAGCGCCCTGGACCGCATGACCACTGGTAACATCGGCGATCTTTACGTCGTTCGCCAGTATCTCGACGCTCAACGCGGCTGACGTGGAAATTGGGGATTATGAACCGCCGATCGCGGCCACCGATGCTGACGTTTATCGAATTGTGCCGTCGCGCTTCCCGCCAGTATCGCTGTTCGACAGGATCACCGAGCCGCAAGATCTCGAGGCGGTGCTGGCAGTCGAGGCAATCACCAATGAACGGCTCAGGCAAGAGTCTGGTGACGTCAGTTTAGTGCCGGTCGACGACAGAGTAGTCGGGCCCGGTTCGACGCCTATTATGGCTGCATTCACGCACCTCAATCCTATCGGCGGGCGCTTCACGGATTCAACCTATGGAGCTTTTTACGCCAGCCTTTCGATCGGCACTGCCATTGCGGAGACCAAGCACCACCGCGAAGAGTTCCTGTCCGCGACTGAAGCTGGGCGGCCTATCGACGTGGATATGCGCGTTTATATGGCTCGCGCCACTGGCGACCTCCATGACGTGCGTGACGGCGCGCCGCCAATAATCTATCATCCGGAGGATTACTCCGCGTCCCAGGTCTTGGGCCGTCGCCTCCGCTCCCAAGGCTCAGACGGGATCATCTTCAACAGCGTTCGCGATGCAGGCGGTACGTGCGTGGCCGTCTTTCGTCCGCGCCTCATCTCCAACTGCCGACAGGAACGGCATCTTGCCTATCAGTGGGATGGCGAGCGCATTGCGAACATTTTTGAAAAACGAGAGTTTGTTCCTGCGGGTCTGTAGACGTTAAGTGAGAAGGGCTATGAGCTCATAATCGATGGGCAGGGTAGCGCCCGAGCGTCTGGCGACCAAATAGTCCCCACGAGTTCACCAAGGGGAACCGACAGGACTAGGAGCGGACAAATGAACCTAGACGGCCTGCTATACCATTATTTCGGTACTGCCGACCTGGCGGAAGTATCACCGGCCGTCCAAGTTGACGGCACCGACCGGCTTCGGGTCGATTTTGGCCTGGAAACCGATCGATCCCGGCGGTTCGCGCTTTGGTCCTTGCTGTTCATGCTCGGAGAGGCG
The DNA here is from genome assembly GCF_003583725.1 of Sphingomonas edaphi. Classification (GTDB taxonomy): domain Bacteria; phylum Pseudomonadota; class Alphaproteobacteria; order Sphingomonadales; family Sphingomonadaceae; genus Sphingomicrobium; species Sphingomicrobium edaphi. The sequence goes on from NZ_QXTF01000001.1 coordinate 15,777, forward strand.
CCCGATCTCGACGTAGCCTTTAAAGAGGAAAGCGATCGGGAGGCTGCGCGAAATCTCATGGATATGCTCTCGGCTTCCGACAATTCGTAAGGCGCTCAATCCTTCGGCCGTGGAATACGCTTGCCCTTCGTCCGGCTCGTGAGGTGAATGAGCCGGCAGCGGTCACAACGGTACACGCGCAAATCCCAGCCAGAGCGCTGTATTGCGAAGAGCGCTTCCTCGATCGAGCGATAACTGGCCTTCTTGAGGCAGACGCTTTGTCGCGTGCGCATATCACGCACCTACCATGCTCCCTCCATTGCGCGAAAGCGCGAGAGCCCGACCGCTTCGCACCTAAGGGCCGCCAATGTGTGTAGCCGCCATAAACGATCTACGCGGTAGGATGGCTGAGTATCCACCAACTGCCAATAATTCCGATGGGAATGGGGACCAGGGACATCGGAGGGGCGAGAAACAGGGTCCCGACGACAGCGCTGAATGCGAAGGCGAGCAGTGCAGCTGATTTCCCACGCTTGCTGATCGCTCGATTCTCTCGCCAGGCAACTATGTGCCGTTTCAAAGCAGGGTGCTCGACGATGCGCTGCTCGAGTGCCGGGCTACTACGGGCAAAACAAAAAGCGGCAAGGATCATAAATGGGACGGTGGGAAGCAATGGTAGCACCACACCCACCGCGCCCAATGCGAGTGAGCAAAGCCCGAGTAGGAAGTAAATCGCACGCATGGTTTGTTTGTGTGATGAGATATTTTTGGGATCAGGCCATCACGGCTTAGTAGGCTTCTATAGGCTGACATTTGCTGGGGCGAAAACCTGCAACGGCTTTTCGTGCCGGACGTGAAACTTCCAACAGCTTTTCACCGTTCAGAGCATGCAGTTGTGATGCGTCGGGCTCGCGCAGTCCGCAATTCCGCGGATTTGTCCATGTGGAGGCCTTCCTGCTGCGCCATTTTCCACGGTTAAGAGGATTGATGACACTCGCACCCCCACCAACAAGCATACTTAAAGAAGGAAGCCTGTTCCTCGATTTTGACGGCACGTTGGTAACCTTCGCTGACCGGCCCGAAGCGGTGCGGATGGAGCCATCACTGATCGAGGTGTTGGCGCATTTGCACACCCTGCTCGATGGCCGGCTTGCCATCCTAACAGGCCGGTCCATTGCCGACGTTCGCGAGTTCCTCGCACCCTTGAACTTGGCTGTTGCCGGAAGCCATGGATTGGAAAGGGCCGGTGCTAAAACAGCTATCGAGGACAGTCCGCCGAGCAAACAGTTGAATCAAGCCATAGAACTCCTTCGCGATTTCGCAGCCGATCGCCCCGGCATTCTCGTCGAAGAAAAGCCAATGAGTGTTGCGCTTCATTATCGGGCTGCACCCGACGCGGAAGACGAGTGCTTCGAGGCGGCACAACGAACAGCGATATCGACGGGCTTTACGATCCAGCCCGGAAGCATGGTTCTCGAACTAAAACCCGCATGTAGCGATAAGGGTACGGCGCTGGAACAATTCATGGATGAAGCTCCCTTTCGCGGATCACGGCCCGTTTTCCTGGGTGACGACCTGACCGACGAACACGGATTTCTCGCTGCGCAGCGGTTGGGAGGCGTAGGCGTGCTGGTCGGCGAATATCGCGAAACTGCGGCTGGCTTCCTGCTTGAGAACGTAGAAGCGGTTCATGACTGGCTGCGAGCTGCTAGCGAGGATTTTAAATGACGTCGCTCGACCTTTGGCCCATCGGGAATTGCCAGGTCAGCGCGTTGATCAACCGCGCCGGTGAACTGGTCTGGGGCTGCGTGCCTCGGGTGGATGGCGACCCGCTGTTTTCGAGCCTTCTCGGAGGTGAGCATCCTGATCGGGGGCTTTGGGCGATTGACCTGGAAGGCTGTCAGTCGGTCGATCAGTACTATCTCAGAAACACGCCCATTTTGGTTACCCGCAAGACTGACGGGACCGGTAACGCGATTGAGATCGTCGATTTTTGCCCGCGCTACCGGAGGCAGGGGCGAACGTACCGGCCAGTTGCGTTCGCGCGGATCGTAAGGCCCGTAAATGGCAGTCCGAGAATTGCAGTACGCCTGAGGCCGACTGGGGACTGGGGCAAATCGATTAGCCCGGTCCCCGGCGGGTCAAACCACTTGCGCTATCCAGTGCCTGCCATCCCGATGCGCCTAACGACCGACGCGGCTGTGGGGATCGTCAACTCGGAGCAAGTTTTTCGGCTTGAGAGGCCCCTGACTTTTTTCCTGGGTCCGGACGAAAGTTTTGATGGCAATCTCGCCCGTACGGTCGAGCAGATGCTGGCGGACACGGCTTCAGAATGGCGTGAATGGGTCCGCGGTCTCGCGACGCCATTCGAGTGGCAGGATGCCGTCATTCGGTCAGCCATCACACTCAAGCTCTGCCAGCATGAAGAGACGGGCGCGATTGTGGCGGCGCTCACTACGTCTATCCCCGAGCATGCGGGCTCGCAACGGAACTGGGATTATCGCTACTGCTGGATCCGCGACGCCTATTACACCGTTCAAGCACTCAATCGCCTAGGCGCCTTGGACGTCCTTGAAGGCTATCTTTCCTATCTCCGAAACATCGTCGACGCTTCCAAGGGCGGCCACATTCAGCCACTGTACGGCGTCGCCGGCGAGATAGGCATTGAAGAACGGATCGAAGAGGGGCTTCCGGGTTACCGGGGCATGCCTCCCGTCCGCGTAGGCAACCAAGCATACGAACAAGTGCAGCACGACGCGTACGGCCAAATCGTTCTTTCCAATGTCCAGGCTTTCTTCGATCAACGTCTTTTCCGCGTCGCGACGATTGAAGACTTTCACTCGCTTGAAAGGATCGGCGAACGTGCTTGGCAGCTTCATGATAAGCCCGACGCCGGACTGTGGGAGCTCCGCACGCGCACGCACGTGCATACCTACTCAGCAGCGATGTCATGGGCAGCTTGCGACCGACTGGCGCACGCTGCCGTTGCCATGAACCTCGTCGAGAGGGCAGATTTCTGGGCAGGCAGAGCAAGCAAGATACGTAATCGCATCGAAAACGCTGCTTGGCGTGATGACACCAGCCGCATCTCGTCGACTTTCGAGGGCGACAATCTCGACGCCAGCCTGATTCAATTGCTCGACCTGCGCTTTTTCAAACCGGACGATCCGAGATTTCAGGGGACCCTAAAGGCGGTCGAAAGGGGTTTGAGACGCGGTTCCTATATGTTGCGATACGATACCGAAGACGATTTTGGCCTGCCAGAAACAGCCTTCAACGTCTGCACCTTCTGGCTGATTGAGGCGTTACAAGCCACCGGGCGCGAAAGCGATGCGCGCAATCTGTTCGAGCAGATGCTGGCAAGGCGTACGGCTGCTGGCCTCTTGTCTGAAGATATCGACCCGGAAACGGGTGAATTGTGGGGAAACTACCCGCAAACATACTCGCTGGTCGGCATCATCAATTGTGCCGTGCTTTTAAGCAATCCATGGAGTTCAATACGATGAGTAGGCTGGTCGTGGTCTCCAATCGCGTTGCGGCGATTACCGGTGGCGCCGCCGGGTCACAGGGGGGCCTCGCCGTCGCATTAACAGCGGCTTTGCGAGAATATCGCGGCCTGTGGTTCGGTTGGTCCGGCGAGATCACCGATGAATTCACCGGGCAAATTAATTTTCAGCGCCAGAATGGCGTTACGACGGCGACCGTCGATCTCGAAGAGCAGGACGTCGAGGAATATTATGACGGCTATGCCAACCGGACGCTCTGGCCGTTATTTCATTACCGCGTCGACCTGGCGGAGTATGAGCGGGAGTTCGCAGAAGGATATCAGCGCGCGAACGAGCGGTTCGCGGACACGGTGCTTCCCCTAATCGAGCCGGACGACGCCATTTGGGTGCAGGATTATCACATGATCCCGCTCGGCGCCGAGCTGCGGAAACGCGGCTGCAAGAATCGCATCGGTTTCTTCCTTCACACCCCTTGGCCACCGCGCCGCCTGTTGCTGACCCTGCCGGAAGCCAACGAGCTTGTCGCAACGATGTTTGCTTACGACGTAATTGGCTTCCACACCGACGAGTGGCTGCAGTCGTTCGCGGAGTTCGTCATTTTTGAGAATGGGGGCACGTTCGAAGACGGTATTCTCCGCTTGGGTGACAAGGAAATTCGTCTGCTTGTTTGTCCTATTGGGATCGACTGCGGCGAATTCGCTTCTCTCGCCCGTGGCGAGCAGGCGCAGAAAACATTGGAGCAGATGCGAGTCAGTGCGAATAACCGCGCGATGATCGTCGGTGTGGACCGATTGGATTATTCAAAAGGGCTCGAGGCTCGATTTCTGGGATACGAACGCTTCCTTCGAGAAAATCCTGATGAACGAAAAGAAGTGTTTCTGCTGCAGATTGCGCCACCCTCTCGAGGGACCGTGGAAGCGTACCAGGACATTCGCGGCTCGCTCGAAGGGATCGCGGGCCGTGTGAACGGTGCTTATGCAGATCTTGACTGGGTGCCGATCCGCTACGTTAATCACGGCTATCCGCGCGACGTTCTCGCCGGCGTTTACCGGGCGGCGCGTATCGGACTCGTTACTCCGTTGAGGGACGGAATGAACCTCGTGGCGAAGGAGTTCGTCGCTGCTCAGGATCCCGACGATCCCGGCGTATTGATCTTGTCGCGCTTCGCAGGCGCGGCCGTCCAGCTCAAAGATGCCCTGCTTGTAAATCCCTATAGCGCTGAGGAGGTAGCCGACGCCATCCGCACGGCACTCGCCATGCCGCGTGAGGAACGGATACGGCGCTGGAAGGCGATGTTCGAAAATATCCAGAATGAAGATGTAGTTTGGTGGCGGCAACGGTTCACTCAGGCGCTGCTCGGCGAACCAGTGCCCGAGCCGGAGGTGCTAGAAATCAGCAATGTCGCCCAGAGATAGCGATGAGTTGACGCGGGACGAGTTAGCGGAAGACCGTACGCTGCTGTCCAATGAACGCACTTTCGGCAGTTGGATGCGGACGAGCCTTGGCTGCATCGGGATTGGTGTCGGTTTTCAAGGGCTGTTCTCAGCGATCGAGCCGTTCTGGCTCCCGCGGTTGGTTGCCACGGCATTTCTGCTTCTAGGACTTCTCGTCATCGTGCTCGCGGAAAGGCGGGCATGCCAAGTGCTCGGTCGACTGAACGCACATGCAGTGGTTAAGGCGAAAGCTACCTATTTTCGTTTATTTGCTGCCATCATCTCGCTGGGCTCACTCGGCCTGATCGCGGCGATATGGACAGTGACGTCTTGAAGCTGTTGCCGTTCACCAAGGACCGTCGCAGCTTCCTATGAAGTCGCGGCCGTGACAACCTCGCGCAGGCGCTTACTCAGCGGGTTGTCGTGGTTCGAAATTACGCCGACTTCGGGATGTCCGGGTATCCATCCGACCTCTTCGGCCTCCGCGGAAAGGGCTCGCCGTGCGGCCGCGACGGCTGCCCTCGTTTGTCCGCGGGCCGCGAATATCAGCGCACGTGCCGCTTCAGCCTGAAACACCATCGAGGCAAAAGGTGCGTCGTTGGCGCCCTCCAATATACTCAAGGCCCTGTCGTAGCGCTCCGCCCGCTCATGTAATGCTACAAGCATCCCGTAGTCATACAGTGCACTTGTTCGAAATAGCGGCTGCCGACGCTGCTGATCCATGGCATCTTCGAGGGACCGAAGTGCAGCTTCGATGTCGCCTGAGACATAATGGGCGTGAGCCATATCGAGATAGGCGTGAGCGATGTGGAAGTCGTCGCCTTCCTCAACGCATCGGCGAAGCAACTGTATGGCTGCCGCCGGAAAGGCGTCTTTCAGGATCGACCCCTGGATCCGAAGGTATTGAGCTTTCTGGCTCCTGCTGCGCGCAAGTTTTGCATTGAACGCAGCCTCGATGTCATCGCTCCAGGTGTGGTTTCGGTACCAGTCATCGCTTTTCATGGAGCGGCCGTACCGCGAAAAGTTTAAATGCTACTTTCTAGCCTCTGGACTGCAGTTGTGATCAAACTGGGCGACAATTCCAGAGACGCTTAATTCATTGCTTCTGAATCTTTAGGACGATCATGGCTGCGAGACCGCCAATCGCGAGACCCGCCGGTATGCCGATCGCCACGTTCCCAAATGCCGCGCCGAGGCCGGCTCCGAGCATAATGCCCAACATCATCAGGAACATGGGCAGGTAAGACTGATTCTGTTGGGACAACTTTGCCTCCGGAAAAACACTGCGGAGAGTGCCCGCGTTACTGGATCAGCCCTACCAGCAAGCGCAGGTTTGCGCCGACACGCTTCTACAAACGGATGTTATTTGCCTGCCAACATGGGAATCCGCACCTGAGCCCGGGCGTTTAATGTGCCGTGGGCTGATGGATGGCCTGCGCAATTAGGGGGTGAAAGGGAAGAGCAGTCTCGACCGTTGCAGCTACGGCTCTCAGTCGACAGGACGCTCGTAATTCGGGTCCTGGAGCGTGAGCATATAGGCGACCAGCGCATCAACTTTCTGCGCGTCGAGATAGAAATCCATTTCGCTCGGGTAGTTGTGGGCGCCGCGCAGCCAGTACGAAAGCGTCTCTGAGCTCACGCCTTCTTGGTTGACGATAACTGGAAATAGAGGTGCGTTGGAATTCGGAGATGCGATTGCAGTATCGATCGCATGGCAGGCAGAACAGGACTCCTCGGCCAGTGCCCGGCCTTGAGCTGCCAAGGGCGATAGCATCTTGGCACGCTTTTCGACCGCATCGGAGCGGCTCGTGCGGGGAGACGATTGAGCCGGGGGGACATCCTGACAAGCAACTAGGGCGAATGCGAAGCAGGCAGCATACACAAATTTCACGTTCGATCCCTCTCGCGTCGCCCTCTCCAGGGGACTGATCGTGTCACGTTGCCCGGTCCAAAGGCAAGAGTTGAAGACCTCGCTGTGCCAGCAATTCAAATCATGACGGTGGTATTAAGGAACGCGACGCCTGATTGGAGACCATGACCGCCCGCGCTTGCGGTTGGCGAGAGCGGACATATGTTGGGGAGGTGGTAGAGTTCGGCGCGCTAGCCTGTCCGCCGGGATCTGCAGAGGAGGCTTTCGATGCTGCAACCGGCAATTGAAATTCTGAACGCCCACAGGACAATGGCAGTTTCCACTTTGCGGCCAGATGGATGGCCGCAAACGACTATCGTTGGATATGCAAATGATGGTTGGAACGTCTATTTCCTGATCCTGCGAAACAGCCAGAAATTCGCGAACATTCGTCACGATGACCGCATTTCATTTGCTGTCGCCAGCGAAGCGGTCGAACTCAACACGCATAAGGCCGTGTATGTGGGCGCCCACGCGGTCGAAATGACGGGGGAGGAGGAGCGGGAGCGCGGTTGGCGTCTTCTCGTCGATAGGCATCCCAACCTCGTGGGCTTTGAGCGCCCTGACCCGAACGTAACAGCGCTCATGCGGGCCCGATGCGAGCATGTGTCGGTGCTCGATTACAGCATTGCCCTTGGTCATACGGAAGCCCTCACTGTCCAGGCCGACGGAACCGTAACGGCGATCAAACCATCAGAGGGCGAGAAATGGCGCCCAACACCGGCCTAAGCCTCTCGAGGGTCGATTGCAGGTCGGGCTTAGCCAACCCATTTTTGCTCGAGGGATTCTACGCTCCAATATGCTGCCCGAGCAGCAGGAGTCTCGCTTTGCGCGTTTCGACTGTTTTTGCCGCGGCGCTCTATCATCGGCCTGATTTGTGCGCGTGATCCACAAGGGCCTCGATTACCCAGTGCCTGACTTCAGTCGCCTCCTTGTCGGAGAGCTGCAGCACGTCCTTGAAAACGATCGTGGCTTCGGCACCGACGATTAAGCTCAGGCCCGCCTTCAGGCGTTCAAGAGACTTCCGATCGATGCTGCCGGCAGCTGGTTCGAGAGCGGCTTCGACCAAGGGCATGCGCCGGTTTTGTCGAGCAGGAAGCCCATCCGCGTTTGCAGCTTTTTGGATCGAGTTTGCCATCATCAGTCTAAGCGATGGCTCGTTGGCCTCGATCATGGCTTGGACGGCGTGATCAACTCTCTTCAGCCGGCTGACCGGATCGACGTCCTCCGGATCGAGTATCTCACTCGCATCGGGAAACGCCATGTGCAGTGCAGCTTCCAGAAGCAGCTCATCGACATTCTTGAAATAGCGATAGGCGGTAGCGCGCGAAACAGACGCATCTTCTGCCACTTGCTCGAGTGACGGCTTGTCGCCGTTGGCCGAAAGGCGAAGGGCCGCCTCAAGCAGGTCCTTGCGCGTTCGATTTCGTTGATTGTCCCGAGGCATTACGACAACTGTTTCTGGATTGATGCCATATCGAGCCACACATTCTCGCGCCTGATGTGCCCATCGGACGTAAATTCGAGAATGTGCAGAAGCCGGAATTCGAGCGGGCGACCCTTGCCTTCCAAACCAAACGGGCGACCTGGAGCAGTGCCCCGCCAGATGGACTCGTCGACCATGAAGTCGTCGCCATAGAGCCGGCGCACGGACTGCACCTTGCCATCGGCCAAGTCAGGAAACGTCGCCTCATAAAAGGCCCGGGCCTGATCTCGACCGTGACTGGGGCCGGTCGGCCATCCGACAACATCATGCTCGACGTCATCGGTGAGGGTCGAAAGAACTCCCTCGACGTCGTCACGAGCTTCAAAGCCAAAATGTTCGTCGAGTTTATGATCCATCAGTTCGCGGGTCAGGGTCATGGTGCACCTCCTCGAGCGACACGTCTAAATAAGACGACTGTCTCATGTCAAGACTAATATATCGTTTTGTTCGCGCGTGCGGACGCACCCGTTGCCGCCGCCTATAGTTTCGAACGGTCGGAAGGCGTCCAGTCAGCGGGTTCAACATCCCGTCTCAAGATGCGTAGAGCCAAGCCAACGCCGGTGCCGACCGCTATCGCCACGGTTAAATCGCTGGCGACCGTTAGGAACATGGTCAGGAATAGTAGGGCCCGGTCGGACTTGCGCAGACTAAGGCGCTCCCGCCAACGTGTCGGCTCACTCATCGTCCACGCCGTCACAATCAGCAGACCAGCAAGCGCAGGCATCGCGAGGTAGGCAGTCAGGCTGGAAGCGGTGATCGTGAACAACAAGATGGCGAGTGCATGGACGATACCCGCAATCGGTGTTTTCCCGCCTGCGCGCACATTCGTTGCAGTCCGGGCGATTGCGCCGGTCGCTGGCAGGCCTCCGAATAGTGGAGACGCAATGTTAGCGGCTCCCTGGGCGAGCAGTTCCGCGTTGGAGCGATGACTTCCGCCGATCATCCGGTCGGCGACGATGGCCGATAGAAGGGACTCTACTCCGGCCAGAAACGCGATCACGAATGCCGAGGGAAGGAGATTGCTGATCAGTTCGATACTGACCGGCGGAAACGAGGGTATCGAAAGACCGGCGGGCAGCGCTCCGAAGCGGGAATGAATCGTCTCGACGGGGGCAGCGAAAATGGCAACGGCCGCTGAAGCGATGGCAATGACCAAGAGAGAGCCGGGAAACCACGGCGCAAGACGCCGCAAAACGGCAATCCCCAGGATACTAAATATGCCGACAGTGAATGCTGATAGGCTGAAGGATCCGCGGGCGTTCCACATTGCCGGCACGGTCTCGATCAGATCGGCAGAGGTTGGACCGAACGAAAGGCCAAGGAGGTCTTTAAGCTGACCAATGGCGATGATGACCGCGATGCCTATGGTAAAGCCTTCGATCACCGGCTCCGGAACAAGAGCGATAAATCGTCCCGCCCTGACCAAGCCGCCAATGACTAGGATAATCCCCGCCATGAGGGTCCCGAGCAACAGACCATCGAAGCCAAACCGCGCAATTACGTCGTAAACGACAACGATAAACGCGCCCGTCGGGCCGCCGATCTGAACCCGGCTGCCTCCCAGCATTGAAATCAAAAATCCGCCGACGATGGCGGTAACAAGGCCCGCCTTAGGATCCGCGCCGGACGCAATGGCGATGGCAATGCTGAGCGGCAGGGCCACCAGCGCTACAGTGACGCCCGCGAGCGTGTCCTGTGCCAAAAGCCGCGGCGAATAGCTCGACATCGTTGTGAAGAGCTTGGGTTTCACCTTGATTGGGTAGGCGGCAGAGTTTGGCCATTCAATAGGGGGACCAACTTAGGTTGAGAAGCAGCCGATAAGAGACCTTGGGGCCTAACCTTTCGGCTGCAACTGACCGGTTAGGATCGCCATTGGCTGCGAAAGCGTTTCGTCAACGGCCTGGTACACGAAGGTGGAGAGAATAACGCCAAATCCTAGGAACCAGACGAACTGGATGGATCTCGATCGGTCTCGGCACTGCGTGTGCCGCCATTCAAGCGCCTCTGAACGGGGGGTGGCACGGCGTTCAACCATCGCACCGGTGTCGTTGGTAGGTCTTTTCGCCTGCGGTTTGTCCGCGACAAGGCAATCGAACGACAATTTGTCCTGGGCCCGAACGCCAAATCGATTGGCTTCCGTCCAGACCACCCGAGCGACGATAACGTAATTACCCCGACGAACCTCAATATAGGCTCCCCTCGATGGGGGTTTGCTCGAGTGGAGCAGAAGGCCTCGGGAAGAGACGTTCAGAATGTTGGCATCGCTCCAACAGTCGCCTTCCCTCATTCGCGCGGAGATCATGACGCTACGGCGGGGTTCACGCTGCTTCACTAGGCACTCCGTCGCGACGGCGATGTCGCGACAGAGGGATTGGCCTAGGTTAGGTCACGAGACCGTTATTATTCAGTCCGATCCGGAATAGATGACCGGCGTTGAGGTGCGCTATTCCGACTGCGTCGGAAGAACAAACTAATCACTTTTTGCCGATCCAGAAGCCGACAATATGGCCGGCGCTCTCTGTCCACGGGTTGATATACGGCGCACGCCATTGCGCCATCAGCTCGGATGCTTGAGGCCCATTAAAGCGACCGTCGAACTGGCCCAACTCAAGTAACGACGCATGCTTCAGCTCGCCCGAAAACGTCGTGCTTCCGACGCCATAGACGGTATTCACAAAATCGTACCGGCCGAGCGCCCGCGTGTCCTCGGTCCAATTGTTGATTGTTGGCTCAAAGTGACCGCTGAGCGTGCCAGCGGAAAAATCGAATGACATCTGGCCATTCCCGCCGACGATATAGGACCAATCGTTGCCCTCGTTACGGCCGCTGATCGAGAAATCGTAATTCGCCGCACCAGTTATAGGCACGTCTCCTGCAGCCGTTGGCACCCCGAAGGCGATGGCTTGTAGCGGATATCCCCAGCTATTCTCGAACTGGGTAGCTACGGCGGTGTACTGGTAGGCGGAGGGCTTGGCGACTGTCAGTCCGTAAATGTTGGACGCGGGGAAATGCTGCTCGCCCTGTGACGAGGAACCCCCGTAGTTGAGGCGCGTCCAATCACTGTCCGACAACCTGATCTCATAGGACTTGGAAACCTCGTCCCAACGGATGTCAATGTCGTCGCCAACGGTGGCGAAGGTCGTGTCTGCCGTCACACCAAACGGCGCTATGGCGCCGGGAGGCGGTGGCGGAGGCGGAGGCGGCGGTGGTGGCGGCGGCGGCGTTGAGGAAAAGCCGGCTGATCCATTCGACCCACCACCGCACGCTGGCAGCAACGTCACCGATGCCAACAGCAAAATCGTCAGAGCCTGGCCGCGCATATCTTCCTCCACTGCGAAGTGGGGAGAAGCGTGCTGCAGATACGCCAGGCGAAGCCATGACGAAGTGCCGATGATTTACTGATGATCGCATGATCGCATAGCCCGCTTGTTGCGAGGCGTTTAGCTAGCGATGCTGGAAAATGGCTCCCCGAGTTGGATTCGAACCAACGACCAAGTGATTAACAGTCACCTACTCTACCGCTGAGCTATCGGGGAGCGGTCCTCATCGGACGAACGGGCCTATGACGCAGCGAATTGAGATTCGCAAGCCTCAACTCGCAAATTGCTCCATCGCGATGCGCTCATCGAGTGCATGCTCCGGATCGAAGAGCAGCGTCAAAGACTGGGAACGGTCCAGCGTGACGTCAACGCTGACCACATCTCGCACCTCGAACTGGTCGGCGACGGCCGAGACGGGGCGCTTGTCCGCCTCAAGAATGCGGAACCGAATAGCGACATCATCGGGGAGAATGGCACCGGACCAGCGCCGGGGACGGAAGGGGCTGATCGACGTCAAGGCCAGCAACCGTGCCTGCAATGGAAGGATGGGGCCGTGCGCCGATAGGTTATAGGCTGTTGAGCCTGCCGGGGTCGCAACCAGCACGCCGTCTGCAACCAGTTCCGGCATAACTACGCGGCCGTTGACGCAGATTTCGATTTTCGCGGTCTGGCGAGTTTCTCTTAAAAGAGAGACTTCGTTGATCGCGGGATGAGTCCAGGTCTCACCCCGAATCGTCGTCGCTTCCATGCTGAGCGGCATCACCGTAATGTGTTTGGCAGCCTCGATACGCTCTGGAAGGCGGTCCAGGCGCCACTCGTTCATCAAGAAGCCAAACGTGCCGCGGTTCATACCGAACACTGGGCGCGGCTGCCCATCTTCCAGCATCGCATGGAGAGTCTGGAGCATGAAACCGTCGCCGCCCAGCGCAACAAGCGTGTCGGCGTCGTCTTCATTGGCCCAGCTGTAGCGCTTTCGAAGCAGTCGCTCGGCAGCCTTGGCTGCCTCGGTCGTTGACGCCACGAGTCCGATGCCGCGCGCCGCGAGGTCGCGTTTGGAGGGCAGGGGAGTTGAGCCGGCCACGTTCACAAGTCCAAGCATAAGGATTTGCCAGAGAAGCGCCACTGTCCCGAAACGGAGCGCTGCAAAAGCCGCGCTTGGGTGAGCCGATCACATGGGCATAGTCTCCGTCATGACAGCGTGGCGTTCGAAATGGTTTCGGGGGGCGCGGGCGTCGGATCGAAAAGGTCTGGCGCCCGCCGTGTATCGGCGTGACACCGAACTTGAAAAAGTCATTCGGTCGGGCGGAATTGGCTTGCGCTTCCAGCCTCAAATTGAGCCCGCCTCTGGACGCATCGACGGAGTAGAGGCGCTAGCGCGCTGGGAGGGAGTTGACGGTCCCGAGCAATTGTTCGCCAGGGCCTCCGCTGCCCGTCTTTCTGAGCGTCTTTCACGCGCTATCCAGAGCAAGGCTTTGCGTGCTGCGGCTGCTTGGGTAGCGCCATTGTCCTCTCTACGCCTCTCAATAAACCTGCTGCCGTCCGATCTCGACCGTCCGGGCTATGAGCAATGGCTGCTCGCCGAGATTGAGTCTGCGGGAATCGATCCAGGCCGGATCACCGTTGAAATCGTTGAGAGCAGCCTTGTCGCCAATCCCCCTGCGGTCGCCGCGCGCCTGAATGTCCTGCGCGCAGCCGGCGTGCGTATTGCCATCGACGACTTTGGAACCGGCTATTCGAGCCTGGCCTATCTAACGACCTTGCCGATTGACGCGATCAAGATCGACCGGGCGATGATCGCCGATATCGTCGGCGGCAGCCGGGACCGGATCGTCGTAAAAGCGATGATCAGCATGGCGCGTGATCTTGGCCTCAAGGTCATCGTCGAAGGCGTTGAAAGCCCAGCGCAACTCCAGATTCTAGCCGATTGGGGCTGTGACCTGTATCAAGGCTTCCTCGGTGCAGGGGCGCTCGACGAGCTCGAACTGGCGCGTTTCGTTGGAGCGAATGAACTGACCCCCGCTTAGGCGGGTTCGAGAGCCTGTTTCTGCTCACTCGCAGCAAGTACCCGCATCAGCCCGCGCGAAATCTGCAGCGCGCCGTTCAGCCGTGCTTCGCCCGTTGGCCATTCGCGGCTGACGACGAGCTTGCTGTCGGGACGGAGTTTCGCTGCGCCCTTCAAACGGTCCACGTAGGCGAAAAGACCTGCCAGATCCGGAAAACCGCTTTCTACAAAAGTCACGACTGCGCCCTTGGCGCCAACATCGAGCTTGGAAACACAGGCTTTGCGGCAATTAATCTTTGTTTCAATGATTTGCAGAAGGTTCTGAGTTTCCTGTGGAAGCTTGCCGAACCGATCGATCAGTTCGGCTGCAAAGGCTTCAACGCCTTGCCGGTCGTCGAGCTCGCCTAGACGTCGGTAGAGGCCCATCCGCAGGTCAAGGTCGGGCACATAGGTTTCCGGGATGAGGATCGGCGCTTCGACGCTGATTTGCGGCGTGAACTCCTCGCGCCGTTCACTGACGCCCGACTTCTGTTCGAGGATCGCATCCTCGAGCATCGACTGGTAGAGCTCGAAACCGACTTCCTTGATGTGTCCGGACTGCTCGTCGCCAAGCAAATTGCCGGCGCCGCGGATATCGAGATCATGACTGGCCAGTTGGAAACCGGCGCCCAAGCTGTCGAGATTGACCAGGACTTGCAGACGTTTATCGGCGGTTTCGGTCAGCGCGCGATCAGGTTCGGTCGTCAGGTAAGCGTAGGCCCTGGTCTTCGATCGTCCGACCCGGCCACGCAGCTGATAGAGCTGGGCAAGCCCGAAGCGGTCGGCGCGATGGACGATAAGCGTGTTGGCCGACGGAATGTCGAGCCCGCTTTCGACGATGGTCGTCGACAGCAGCACGTCATATTTCTTGTCGTAGAAAGCGCTCATTCGCTCTTCGACTTCGGACGGGCTCATCTGGCCGTGGGCCGTAACGGCCTTCACCTCCGGTACTTCCTCACGCAGCCATTCCTCGAGGTCAGGCAGGTCGGCAATTCTAGGCGCAACGAGGAAGCTTTGACCGCCACGGTAATGTTCGCGAAGCAGCGCTTCGCGGATTACAACCGGGTCCCAGGGTGCGACGTAGGTGCGAACGGCAAGGCGATCGATCGGCGGGGTCTGGATCACGCTGAGTTCACGCAGGCCCGACATGGCCATCTGCAGCGTCCGCGGGATCGGTGTCGCGGTCAGTGTCAGCACATGGACATCTTCGCGGAGGGCCTTCAGCCGCTCTTTGTGCGTCACGCCGAAATGCTGTTCCTCGTCGACAATGACGAGGCCGAGCTTCTTGAATTTGACCGTTTTTCCAAGGAGCGCATGGGTGCCGATGACAATGTCGACGGTACCTTTTTCAAGACCCTCCTTGGTCTCCTTCGCCTCACCGGCCGAAACCAGCCTAGACAACCGCCGGACCTCGATTGGAAAGCCTTTGAAGCGATCTGTGAAATTGGAGAAATGCTGGCGGGCGAGGAGGGTCGTCGGAGCGATGACCGCCACCTGGAATCCGGCCATGGCGGCCACGAACGCCGCGCGAAGCGCGACCTCGGTCTTTCCAAAGCCCACATCGCCGCAAACTAGCCGGTCCATCGGCTTGCCGCTTTCGAGATCCTCCAAGACATCGCCGATCGCGCGATCCTGGTCGTCTGTCTCCTCGTAAGGGAAGCGGTCGACGAACTGCGCATAGGTCGTCGCATCGGTCGCCGCGACCTGACCTGGGCGTGTAGCGCGGATTGCGGCAATCTTGATGAGCTCGCCCGCAATTTCGCGGATCCGCTCCTTCATTCGCGCTTTGCGGCGCTGCCAGGCTTCTCCGCCAAGCTTGTCGAGAGAGGCCTTGTCGCTGTCGCTCCCGTAGCGCGAGAGCACATCGATATTCTCGACGGGGACGTAGAGCTTATCCCCGCCCGAATAGGACAGCGCGACGCAGTCGTGAGGCGCTTTGCCGACCATCACGGACGAAAGACCCTCGTAGCGCCCGATCCCATGCTCGGCATGGACGACGAGATCTCCGGGCGTCAGCGCGGCTAGCTCGGCAAGGAACGCGTCCGCGCTCTTGCGGCGCTTCTTGCGGCGGACGAGCCGATCGCCAAGCATGTCCTGCTCTGTCAGGACAGCGACGTCCGGTGCGCTGAAACCATGGTCGAGCGGCAGAACGATCAGTGACGCTTCCGACCGGCTTCCCAAGGCTTCCTGCCAACTCGACGCGAGCTTAAGGCCTTTCAGCCCATGATCTTCGAGCAGTCCCGAAAGGCGCTCGCGGGCTCCCGTAGAGTAGCTGGCAAGAACGATCTTTTTCTTGTCTTTGCGTAGCTTGCCGATGTGCTTGACGACGGCCTCGTAAACATTGGCGTTCTGGGCACGCTCCGGCGCGAAATCGCGCGGTCCCTCCACATCGAAGGGAACGACGGTCGCGCTTTCGGGCTGCGAAAAGGGCGTGGCGAGGTGAATGGGGCGGTCCTCAACCGCGTCGCGCCATTCCTTTTGGGACAGGTATAGCGCTGTCGGGGCAAGCGGACGGTAGCTGCCAGGTTCGGCCACCATCGCCCGTTCCCGGTTGCTGAAATAGTCCTGGATGGCCTCGGTTCGGGACTCAAGAGCGCTGTCACTGTTGGCGTCGCGAACAATGACGTCGTCGTCGCCGAGGTGATCGAACAGGCTCGACAGCTTGTCTTCGAAGAGCGGCAGCCAATGCTCCATCCCTGCAAGCCGGCGCCCTTCGCTGACTGCCTGGTAAAGCGGATCGCCCGTAGCGTTGGCGCCAAACTGCTCGCGATAGCGTGCTCGGAACCGCTTGATGCTTTCCTCGTCCAGAAGCGCTTCGCTTGCGGGCATGAGGGTAAAGGCTTCGGCCTGCCCGATCGTGCGCTGGTCGGCCGGATCGAAGCGGCGCATAGTCTCGATCTCGTCGCCGAAGAAATCGAGCCGGATCGCGCTTGGCTGTCCAGCAGGGAAAAGGTCGACAATCGATCCCCTGACGGCGAATTCGCCGGCGTCATGAACTGCGTCAGTGCGCTGGTATCCGTTCGCCACAAGCAGCTGGACCAGGCGGTCCCGTTCGATCCGCTCCCCTTCGGCGAGGCGGCGGGTCAACTGGCGAATACGAAACGGAGTGAGCAAGCGCTGCGTCACGGCATTCTCGGTTGCGATCAGCAGTTGCGGACCGTTCCGGGTGGCCTGCAGCGACTGGAGCGTGGCGAGGCGCTCCGCCATCACCCGAAGCGCGGGGCTGGCTCGGTCATAGGGCAGGCAGTCCCACGCCGGCAGCGTGAGAACTTCGACTTCAGGCGCAAAAACCGGGACGGTATCGGCCAGCGCACGCATGGCGGCCTCGTCTGCAGCGATGATGACCGCGCGGCCGCCCTTGCCAGTACCGTGGGCCGCGCGAGCGAGGTCGGCCGAGAGCCACGGCAGGAACCCCGTTGGAACGCCGGCCAGGGTTTGCGGCTTGTCGGCCTTCAGGATCCGGGAAAGAGGGTCGCTCACTTGGCGACCTTGATAAAGTCGAGCTTCTGAAAGGCGTCCATCATTGGACCCTGATAGCGCTCGGGAACGTCCTGCGTTCCGATCGCCCATGCCATTATGTCGACGTCGGTCTCAGTCAAAAGCGCAGCAAACAGGGCGCGCTCGTGCTGTCCCCAGCTTGCATGGTGAGCATCGAAAAAGCCGCCGATCATCATGTCGGCCTCGCGCGTGCCGCGGTGCCAGGCGCGATACTTGAGCGCCCGCAAAACATCTTCCATCGTCTCGTCACTCCACGCGCGAAAAGCCCGCCGGCGAATTTCGCCGCGGGTCCATTCGGGCCATGTAGGCAGTTGCGCAACGCCGCGCTAGGGTCGCTTCCGATGCGGCCCGAATTGCTCAACCCATTGTTCGCGGAAGTTGAGACGCTGAAGGGCGTCGGACCGGGAATTGCGAAGGCTCTCGCACGACTCGACCTCACCCGGGCCGTCGACCTGATCTATCACTTGCCCACGGGTACGATCGAACGCGTGCGGGCCCCCGCCGTAAACCAGGCAATGCTTGGCCGGATCGTGGTGCTCGATGTCGTCCCGTTCGAGGTGAGGGCAGGTGCTGGGCGGGCGCCGCTTCGGATCTTCGCGTCCGACAGCGATGGCAACGCAATCACGCTCACGTTCTTCAACAATCCTGCATGGGCGAAGAAGCAGCTTCCGCTGGGAGAAAAGAAGACCATCGTCGGCAAGCTGGATGCCTGGGGGCAGGAATGGCAGATCGTCCATCCTGAGGTCCTGGAACCTTCAAAGGCTGGCGAAGTCGCTCTGCGCGAACCGGTATACGGACTGACTGAGGGCATTTCCAACAAGCGAATGCGCGAGTTGGTGCTGGCAGCGCTCGAGCGGACGCCCGACCTGCCTGAATGGGTCGAGTCATCACTTCTGGCGCAAAACCATTGGCGGGATTGGCGGGCAGCGCTTGCCGAAGCGCATTCAGACCCGGACGCCATGTCGGCGCGCAAGCGGCTGGCATATGATGAAATTTTTGCGAACCAGCTCGCCCTGATGCTGCTCCGCCAAGTTGCCAGGCGAAAAAAGGGCGTGCCCTTGCAAGGCGATGGTCGGCTGAGCGGACAGCTCCAGTTGCCGTACCGGCTCACGAATGCGCAGCAGCGTGTAATTGGCGAAATTCGCGGGGACATGGCCCAGGACCGCCCGATGCTTAGGCTGCTCCAGGGCGACGTCGGTTCCGGCAAGACTCTCGTTGCTCTCTTGGCAATGCTGGAAGCGGTGGAGGCAGGCGCGCAGGCAGCCATGCTCGCTCCGACGGAAATTCTCGCCCGCCAGCATTTCAGCACTCTGCAGCGCCAGTGCCAGGCGCTTGGGGTGACGGTCGCAATCCTTACCGGTCGCGAGAAGGGCCGAGCGCGGGAGTCCGTTTTGATGGGCCTCGCTGACGGAAGCATCAATATCCTCGTCGGCACGCACGCAATCTTCCAGCAGCATGTGGGCTACAAGCGGCTTGGCCTGATCATCATCGATGAACAGCATCGCTTTGGCGTCTCGCAGCGTCTGCTCCTCGCCGAAAAAGCAGTGCATCCTCCGCACCTGCTGGCGATGACCGCGACGCCCATCCCGCGAACGCTGACACTCACCCACTACGGTGAAATGGATGTTAGCCGCATCGATGAGATGCCGCCCGGCCGCACACCGATCGAGACACTAGTGATTAGCGACAGCAAGCTTGCTGACGTGATCGAGGGGCTAGGTCGTCACCTCGCGGCGGGTGGCCAAGCTTACTGGGTTTGCCCGTTGGTCGAGGAAAGCGAGACCGTTGATGCCGCCGCTGCTGAGGACCGAGCGGCGTTGCTGCGTGAGCGCTTCGGTTTAGGGCGAGTTGGCTTGGTCCACGGACGGATGAAGGGCCCTGAGAAAGATGCCGTCATGACGTCATTCTCCTCAGGCGAACTCGGCGTCCTGGTCGCAACGACCGTCATCGAAGTCGGTGTCGACGTACCCAATGCCACGCTGATCATCGTTGAAGGCGCAGAGCGGTTCGGTCTTGCGCAGCTACATCAGCTACGCGGCCGCGTCGGACGAGGTAGCGGGGCGAGCCGCTGTATCCTGCTCCGTGGTCAGAACCTGAGCGAGACGGGTAGGGCGCGCCTCGCCCTGATGCGCGAAACGAACGATGGGTTTCGCATCGCGGAGGAGGATTTGAAGCTCCGCGGCCCAGGGGAAATCCTTGGCACCCGCCAGTCCGGCGAGCAGGCGTTCAGGGTCGCATCGCCAGAGGATGTCGCGGAGCTTGCACCAATTGCCCAAGGGGACGCGCGGCTACTTCTCGATCGCGACGGGGGATTGGCCAGCGAAAGAGGACAGGCGGCCCGCCTGTGCCTTTATCTGTTTGAACGGGATTCGGCGGTGGGCTTGCTGCGGTCCGGCTAGGCGACGAGCAACCCGTGCTTCTTCTTGCCGAGGCTGAGCTTGATCGCGTCGGTGCCGACAGCGGCCTCCATCTGCGGATCGATCACGGTTTCTCCGTTCAGCTTGACGGCTCCTTCGGCAATCTTGCGGCGGGCTTCACCATTGGACGCCGCAAAGCCTAAGCCCGTGAGTGCCTGGACAATGCCGATCTTACCGCCTTCGACCTTCAAAGTTGGCAAGTCACCGCCAACGGCGCCTTCTTCGAACGTCCGGCGCGCAGTTTCGGCGGCCGCTTCCGCCGCGGCCGGGCCGTGCAGCATCGCGGTTGCCTCGTTCGCCAGGACGATTTTCGCCTCGTTGACCGCCTGGCCTTCCAGTTTGGCGAGCTCATTGATGCGGTCCAGCGGCAAGTCAGTGAAGAGCTTTAGAAACTTCACCACGTCGGCGTCGGCGCAGTTCCGCCAGAACTGCCAATAGTCATAAGCGGGAAGCTGGTCGGCATTGAGCCAGACCGCGCCATTAGCGGTCTTGCCCATCTTTGCACCGTCGGCCGTCGTGATCAGCGGGGTCGTCACGCCGAAGACCTCGGTGCCATCCATCCGGCGCGTAAGCTCGATGCCGTTGACGATATTGCCCCATTGGTCTGATCCACCAAGTTGCAAGCGACATCCGAGACGCCGCGACAACTCGCGGAAGTCATAGGCCTGAAGGATCATGTAGTTGAACTCGAGGAAGGTCAGCGGCTGTTCGCGCTCGAGGCGAAGTTTAACCGAATCGAACGTCATCATTCGGTTGATGGTGAAGTGAGGACCCACGGTGCGAAGCAGTTCAAGATAGCCAAGCTCACTCAGCCACTCGTCATTATCGACCATGATCGCATCGGTCGGTCCGTCGCCAAAGGTCAGATAATGTTCGAACACACGCCGGATCGAAGCGATGTTTGCCTTGATATCCTCTTCCGTCAGCAGCTTGCGGCTTTCATCCTTACCGCTTGGATCGCCAACCTTGGTCGTTCCACCGCCCATAAGGACGATGGGACGGTGTCCGGCCTGCTGCATGCGGCGAAGCATCATGATCTGCACGAGGCTCCCAACATGCAGGGAAGGAGCGGTCGCATCAAAACCGATGTAGCCGGTAACGGGCCCCTTCACGGCGAGGGCATCGAGTGCCGCTGCATCGGTCGCCTGGTGGATGTAACCGCGCTCGTCGAGCAGCTTGAGAAGGGAAGAATGGAACGTCATGGCGCGCGGCATTAGCAGGGCGTCGCAGCTTCCCCAATACCATGCTTGCGCGAGCCGGGGCGGCACGCAATAGCAGCGGCAATGCCTGTCCTGGTCCGCCATCCCGACACGCCGCCCGGCGCTATCGACTGGGTTGAGGCGGAACTCGTTCGGACCGATGACGGTGCCACGGCTACTTTTCGCGCTCGTGGCGACCCGGACAGGCTGGTGGTCCCCCCGCCGGCTGCGCCCGTCCATACCGACGGATTGTGGAAGACGACCTGCTTCGAGCTTTTCGTGACCGCAGGCGAAGGCGGCTACCAAGAGTATAATTTCGCACCGTCGGGCGCCTGGGCCGCTTATGATTTCGATGGATATCGTGACGGCATGCGCCCAGCGAACGTCGGCGTCACTGTTGAGACGCAGCGCGAAGCAAACGGCCTGACGTTGCGCGCTAAAATCAAGGGCGATCTTCCCTTGCCCGCGAATGTTGGCCTGACCGCTGTCATCGAAGAAACGGATGGCCAACTGCGCTACTGGGCGACAGGGTTTGCGCCGGGAAAGCCCGATTTTCATGCCGCCGCAGTGCGGTCACTGTTGTTTGATGGAGTGAGTGCGGAATGAAACTTGGTATTGAGCGGCTGCTGTCGGACCCGACGCTTCGAGCGCCGCTGGAAGGCAAGCGCGTCGCGCTAGTCGCGCATCCGGCCTCGGTAACCCGCGACCTCACGCACAGCCTCGATGCCTTGGGTTCATTCAAAGAAATCCGGCTTAGTGCCGCGTTCGGCCCTCAACATGGCCTGCGAGGCGACAAGCAGGACAACATGATCGAGAGCCCGGATTTCATCGATCCAGTTCATGAAATTCCCGTATTCAGCCTGTATGGCGAGGTTCGCCGTCCGACCGGCCAGATGACGTCGACCTTCGACGTCGTACTAATCGATCTCCAGGACCTGGGTTGCCGAATTTACACGTTCATCACGACGCTCCTCTACATGCTCGAGGCGGCAGCCGAGCATGGGAAGACGGTGTGGGTGCTGGACCGGCCCAATCCGGCAGGTCGGCCGGTCGAAGGCCTGACGCTGCGTGAGGGCTGGGAGAGTTTTGTAGGGGCTGGCCCTATCCCGATGCGCCACGGCCTGACCCTTGGCGAGCTTGGGCACTGGTTCATCGACCACTTCAAGCTCGACGTCGACTATCGGGTCATCGAGATGGAAGGGTATAGGCCAGATGATGGCCCGGGGTTCGGATGGCCAACCGATCGCATCTGGGTAAATCCGTCACCCAATGCGCCCAACCTCAACATGGCCCGCTGCTATGCTGGGACCGTGATGCTTGAGGGAGCGACGCTCAGCGAAGGGCGGGGGACTACACGCCCGCTCGAGTTATTTGGTGCTCCCGACATCGACGCTCGTGCTGTCATTTCGGTGATGCGGGAAACCGCCCCACAATGGCTGGATGGATGCATCATGCGTGACATCTGGTTCGAGCCGACCTTCCACAAGCATGTCGGCCAGCTCTGCAGCGGTGTCCATATTCATGCGGAGGGCGATACCTATGGCCATGATGCTTTCAAGCCCTGGAGGCTGCAGGCGCTGGCTTTCAAGGCAATCCGCAAGCTGTTCCCAGATTATGATTTGTGGAGGGATTTCCCGTATGAATATGCCTTCGGGAAGCTTCCGATCGACGTGATCAACGGCTCGCCGCTGTTACGCGAATGGGTCGATGATGAGGGAGCGCAAGCTGGCGATCTCGACAAGGTGACGGTGCCTGACGAGCAGGCGTGGATCAGCCAACGAGCGCCATTTCTGCTTTACTGACCTTCCTTGGCGCCAGCCCGAATTCCTCGAGACTGTAACGGTGCCCCAGGTGGTTGCGCGAGGACTGCAGCCAGCGCTCCATTTTATGAACGAGGGCAGGGGGCAAATCGCGTTCGAGGAAGGCATAAATTCGCTCCATTTCCCCGAGCCAGCCGCGATTCATCCTCTCATAATCGACATGAATGACGGGAACGTCCGGTCGATTGGATAGGAAGTCTTCCAGCAATGTCTGTCGCAGCCTGGTTTTGCGCAGCCATTCCTGGCCAACCCAGTGTTTGTCGACTGAGTTCGACTGGATCCGCATGTGGTTCCAGACAAGCGAGGCCGAGGAAGCCACGACCTCATCGGTGTCGCGGCCAAGTACGATCAACTTTGCGCCCGGATAGGTCTGCAGGATGGCGGGAAGGTCCTCGCAGAACTGCGGTAGCTTGAAGATATGGCTTTTGGCGGGGTTTTCGCCCCGCGCCGAGCGGTTAATTCGCACGAGCCGGTCAAAGTCGCGGTATAGGCCCGACTTGTCGGCGCTTTCCCACCAACGCGAAAAGCTGGGGATTTGCCATTGTGCCTCGAACTGAGCGGGGCCGAAGCCATAGGCTAGAAATCCAAACTCTTCGTCGGGGGCTTGAGGGTAGGTGGGGTGAATTCTCAGTGTCTCAGGGTTGAGCAGCTTGATGGCAGTAAGGACCGTGTGGGCGCGAACGTGGCGGCCAGGCGATGGAAAGGGGGTCAGGGTTTCAAACGCTTTGGTGTGTGCGAACCGATGGTCAAAGGAGAGAAGCCGCTGCACTCTTGTCGTGCCGGATCGCATCTGCCCGACGATGATGATCGGCGGCGGCATAGGTGCTTGGGCGGCTTGTGGTGTTTCAGCCAGTAGCCGCGACGCTGCAATTCGCGCTCTCAGCAAGTGAACGATCTGGCTATGTGCCATCGTCCGGCCAAGGGGATTTAGGTCTGCCTCCTCGTGCAGCGCAGCGACCAGCCGGTGGAAGGGCTCTCGCCAGCTTCCGTCACTTCCGAATGCCGATCGATCCCGCTTCCCACGGGCAGCGCTTTCCAGTGCAGCGGCATCGATCAATGGCTCGGTCAGAATGCCAGCCTTCCAGGCCGCCGAAAGATAGCGGTTGGCGCGCTCAACGTTCGGTAGGCGGTCGCTCAACGCTTCCGGCTCAGCTCGCGCATCGCGTCTTCCAGCCCGTCGACGGTCAATGGGTACATGCGCTCGTTCATCAGGCGCTTCAGGATCGCCGTCGAGGCGGAGTGTCCCCAATAGGCTTCCGGCGTCGGGTTAATCCACGCCGCCGATGCATAGGCGTCGGTCAGCCGCTTTAACCAAACGGCGCCTGCCTCCTCGTTGAAATGCTCAATTGAACCACCGGCATGAGTGATTTCGTACGGGCTCATTGCGGCGTCGCCGACGATAACCAGCTTATGATCACGGCCAAATTTGTGGATGACATCCAGCGTGGGAGTCTTCTCCACGTGACGACGGCGGTTGTCCTTCCACACACCTTCGTAGATGCAATTGTGGAAGTAAAAGTGTTCAAGGTGCTTGAACTCTGACCGACAGGCCGAAAACAGCTCCTCGGCAACCTTTACATGGCCATCCATCGATCCGCCGATGTCGAGAAACAGCAGCAGTTTCACCGCATTGTGGCGTTCCGGGCGCATGTGCACGTCTAGCCAGCCACGCCGCGCCGTTCCGTCTATCGTACCATCCAAGTCGAGCTCGTCTGCCGCGCCTTCGCGCGCAAAGCGTCGCAGACGGCGCAGGGCCACCTTGATGTTGCGCGTGCCGAGCTCCTGGTTTCCGTCGAGATCCTTGAACTCGCGCTTTTCCCAGACCTTGATTGCGCGGCCGTGCCGCCCGGGACCGCCAATCCGTATACCTTCAGGATTGTAACCGCCGTGACCAAAGGGAGAGGTGCCGCCAGTTCCGATCCACTTGTTGCCGCCCTGGTGGCGACCTTCCTGCTCCGCCAAGCGCTGCTTCAACGCCTCCATGATCTCGTCCCAGCTGCCCAGGGATTTGATCGCCTCCATCTGCTCCGGCGTCAGGTAAAGCTCGGCGACGGCCTTTAACCATTCTTCGGGGATCTCGGCCCGGACATCCTCACCTTGGGCGACAATCCCTTTGAACACCTGCGCGAAAATCCGGTCGAAACGGTCAAGCTGGCTTTCGTCGTGAACAAAGGTGGCGCGGGCGAGATAATAAAATTCCTCGGGATCCCAGCCAACCACATCGGCGTCCAACGCTTCAAGGAGAAGGAGATGCTCCTTCAGCGAAGCGGGAATGCCTCCGCGGCGCAATGCTTCGACGAAACCGATGAACATGCCACTGCCATAACGCGGCTCGGGCCGCGGCGCCATGCGGGGCCGTGGTTAACCCGCCCTTAGGGAATGACGGCTAAGCCAATCTCCAACTCGCTTGTGGGGAATTGCGACCGATGGCCACGCTTGGCATTGAAGAAATCACCGAAAACGCGATCCGTGCCGTTGCGCGCGATTGCGGCTCGCTCTCTATCGAGTGCAGCGACGTTGCCGGCTACGTCGAAGGGGTAGCGGAACGCATCAACGAGCATATGAAAATGCTCGACGGACTCGAAGAGGTGACAACACGGCTCCTCAGCGACCAGGCGCGGGTCAGCGATTCCACCGACGAAGCGCGCCTCCTTTCCGAACAAGCCAAAGCCAAGCTAGAGGCAGGCCGCGAGGCCATCGAAGGCACGATTGCAGGGTTCAAGGGATTGACCGAGCTGGTTGTTCAGCTTGGCGAGCGCATGGCCGGCTTTGCGACGGCCATGAACCAGGTGCAGACCGTCTCCTCCACGATCGAAACCATCGCACGCAAAACCAACATGCTCGCGCTTAATGCCACCATCGAGGCTGCTCGTGCAGGCGATGCCGGCCGCAGCTTCGCAGTGGTTGCAGCCGAGGTGAAGAAGCTCGCGCACGACACGCGCGCAGCGACAAGCCAGATTGCTTCCACGATCGGCGAACTCACTCGTGAAGCAGGCGCGGTGACATCAGAGATCAAGACGGGTGTCGATCGTAGCCGTGCAGCCCAGGCCGGCTTTGGTCAGATCAGCGACACGGTCCGCGAAGTTACCGAGATTGTGTCGATGGTTGACCGCCAGACCGAGGGCATCGCGCATTCCACCAGCCTGATCCAGACGAGCGTCGATAGGGTGAAGGCTGGCTTGAGTGATTTCGCGGGCGATGCCCGTGAGAATGGCGGTCAGCTCATCAAGGCACATAAGCGCCTGAGCCACCTCGAAATGCTGTCGAACAATATGCTCGATACGCTGGCAAATTCGGGCGCCGAAATCGACGACACGCCGATGATCTTGCTTGCTCAGGATGCAATGCGTGCGATCATGACGTCGGTAGAGCAGGGCATCGATCGCGGCGAGATCACGCTGGAGGCGGTGCTAGACCGAAATTATGTGCTCGTTGAAGGCACCAATCCGCCGCAGTACAACAACGGCTTCGCGGACTTTGCCGACATCTACGTCCGGCCGCTTCTGGATCGCTACAAGGCGCGCGATCCGCGGATTATCGGATCGGCAATCACCAACCTCGACGGTTACCTGCCGACGCACCTTAGCGAGCGTTGCCACAAGCCTGGCCCGGATCCCGTCTGGAACGACGAACATTGTCGTAACCGCCGGATTTTCATGGACGAGACAACCCGGAAAGCGTGCGAAAGCGACAAGCCCGCGATGCTCGCAACCTACCGCATGGAGCTCGGCGATAAGTATTTCCCGGTGAAGAACGTCTTCGTGCCGCTGTCCTTCAAGGGCCGCCGATGGGGCAATTTCGAGTTGGCTTACCGGGACGAATAGCCGCCTGCAGGCGGTCCGGGGGACCGCCGAAGCCGGCTACCAAGCTGCCGGCTGTCCGGGAGGACTGCCAAAGTCGGCGATGAACCTGCAGCCAGCCTTTGATTAGTCGAAACCGGCTATCGGGTCGCAGCCTTGGCCATTGCCTGTTCAAGGTCGTCGATGAGATCCTGCGGATCTTCAAGCCCGACATTGAGGCGTACCAACAGCGGGCCAGTCTCGGGCGTTGGCCTCCGGAGGCCGTGATAGGTCATGACGAGGCTGTTCGCGCCGCCCCAGCTGTAGCCGATCTTGAAGAGCTCGAGCGCTTCGACGAACCGGACGACCTGATCGCGATTCCAGCGCCCGAAGATGATCGAGAACAGGCTCGCCGAGCCTGACCAGTCGCGCTTCCAAAGGTCGTGCCCGGGACAATCTCGATGCGCCGGGTGCAGCACGGCGGATACGGCATCCTGAGTGGCAAGCCAGTCCGCTACAGTGCGAGCGGACTCACCCAAGTGTCGAAGTCGAAGGTCAAATGTCTTCAGTCCGCGAAGGACGAGCGAGCAATCATCGGGCGACACGGACATGCCGAGCTGGTCCGCGGCACGCTTCACTCGGCGGCTCGCGTCTTCGCCCTGGGTAGAAACCGAGCCCATCAACAGATCGCTGTGGCCGCCCTGATATTTGGTCAGCGCCTGGACGCTCACATCGACGCCGGCTGCGAAGGCGTCAAACAGCACGCCGGCGCCGTAGGTATTGTCGATGGCTACCGGGACTTTGCGTGCCTTGGCAGCGGCGCAGATTGCCGCAACGTCCTGGAATTCCATCGTGATGGAGCCGGGGCTTTCGCACCAGATTAGCTGAGTGTCTTCGCGGATCAGGTTGGCGATCTCGCTGCCGGCCATCGGATCGTAAATCTCGGTTTCGATCCCTAAATCCTTTAGCAGCCCGTCCGCCAGTTCACGGGTGGGCCCGTACGCGCTGGCTGGAACGAGGAGGTGGCCGCCCGATTTGCAGAAGGCCAGTAACGCTAATGAGACGGCCGCTAGACCGCTGGGAGCCAGGATGGTCTGGTCCGCCCCCTCGATAGCCGCGATACGTAGAGCAAGTTCGCGCGCTGTCGGGGTGCCGTATATTCCGTACCGATACTGATCCTCAGTTGGACGGTCGACCGCAGACATCGAGGGAAAGACCGTCGTCGATCCGCGATAGGTCGGGACCGCGAGCGAGGAAAAATCGCCCGATGCGTAATCGGTCGGATGGATCAGCCGCGTGGCCCGGCGCTTTTCTTTATCGCGCCCGGTCATGTGTCAGGCCTTTCGGCGCGCCATGAACGCCAGCCGCTCGAACAGCATGACGTCCTGCTCGTTCTTTAGGAGCGCGCCGTGCAGAGGAGGGATCGCCTTTGTGGGATCGCGTTCCTGCAGCGTTTCGAGCGGCATATCCTCGTGCAGCAGCAACTTCAGCCAGTCGAGCAGTTCGCTGGTGGAGGGCTTCTTCTTGATGCCAGGAACGTCGCGGACCTCGTAGAACATGTCGAGCGCACGGCTGACCAGCATCTTCTGGATGCCGGGAAAATGCACTTCAACGATCTGGGCCATCGTGTCGCGGTCAGGAAAACGAATATAATGAAAGAAGCAGCGGCGCAGGAACGCGTCCGGCAATTCTTTCTCGTTGTTCGACGTAATAACGACCACGGGCCGGTCTACGGCTTTTACTGTCTCGCCAGTCTCGTAGACATGAAACTCCATGCGATCGAGCTCCTGGAGGAGGTCGTTCGGAAATTCGATGTCCGCCTTGTCGATCTCGTCGATCAGAAGGACAGGCAATTGGGGAGACGTGAAGGCCTCCCACAACTTCCCGCGTTTGATGTAGTTCGAAATCTCGTGGACGCGCGGATCGCCGAGTTGACCGTCCCGAAGGCGAGCGACGGCGTCATATTCGTAGAGGCCCTGGACGGCGCGCGTGGTCGACTTGATGTGCCATTCAATCAGCGGCGCGCCGAGCGCGGCCGCGATCTCGTGGGCAAGTACGGTTTTCCCCGTCCCTGGTTCTCCCTTGACGAGCAAAGGGCGCCGCAACTGGACGGCGGCATTGACGGCAACCTTGAGATCATCGGTTGCGACATATTCGGGGGTGCCTTCGAAACGCATAGCCTTGCCCTATGAGGCGGCGCGTCGCGGGGCAAGTGGGGGGTGGAAGCGCCTAGTCGATCCGCGCGGCGGCGCGGGCCTCGAGCAGGTCAAACAGGCCGCGGTTCTGGAGCAGTAGTTGCTCGCCGCCAAAGGCAAGTGCGCGTTCACTGGCCATGCCATCCGTGCCATCGGAGACGACGCGGATGATCGAATCCTCATCGGGCAGGACCATCGCCGGCCGTTGCATACCCATGCGATCGGCCGCCCTGTCGAGCAATGCGCGAATTGAGGGCCAATCGCTCATCAAGGCGGTTGCAGCACCCAGCGCGCAACCGCGACGTTCCGACTTGGCCAGCGTTTCGATGGCATGTCGCTGCGCGACGAGGGCGGCCTCTGTTTCAGATGCTCCAGGAGTCGAGGGAAGGGGGCCGACTGCTGCGGTCAAACGCACGAGATAAAGGCGTTCGCGCTCATAGGCGTCCGATGCTTCGCGAAGCCAGTCGCGAACGGGACCGGCCGGGCAGTTATGAAGGGCGAGCTCGATCAAGCCGGGGTGGCGGCCATAAACTGAGCAAAACAGATGAACGGCATCCGCGAGGTCGCGCGCTGAATTAGGACCGTTCGCCGATAGAAGGGTCAAGCGATAGGCATGCTCGGCAGAGCCCTGGTTCGCGACGCGCGCCAGTTGCGCTTCGGCAGCGGTGATCGCCGAGCGGTCTACTGCCTGATTGATCGCCATTTCCGGGAATCTCCTGTCCTTCTTTTCGGTTTCTGCGAGAACCGTAAGGCCAGCTTCTAACCCAAGGGCGTAAAGACGGGGTTTAGACGAGCTTCATATTTTGGTGAGTGAAGTTAAATTCTGGCTCGAAACGGGACAATTTGGGCCGCTGGGGTGGGGAAAATTCCCGGCGGCCCATTTTTTTTCACACTCAGGCGGCGAGCGCGACCGTATCTTCCGTTTCGCTGGTTTCCGTTATGACCGGAGGGACGTTCAGCTGAGCCGGCGCCGCTTCGCTCGTATCCGGCGAGAACCAGCGAGTAGCAGCAACGATCAGTCCCAAGCCCAGATATGTGCCTACGACGCCCAGCGGGAACCAGTAAAACAGGCTGGCAAAGGCGAGGCGCAGCCAGTTGGGGTGAAAGCCGAAGTCCTGGCCGATTGCCTCACACACGCCGAGGATGGTGTCGTTGCGGAGGACGAGATTGGTCTTTGCGGTCGGCATTGTCGGTTCCCTGTGATGCTGCGGCGCTCCTGCCGCTCCTGGGGAAACCAAGAGCAAGTGCTGTGCCAGTTTCGTAAAATCCCGTCAGTTCAATGAGTTGAACACTGGCTGGAGCATCAAGGAACAGCTAGTTGGGAAAATAGCCCACCAGCAAGTGGGGAATATCGCCAACGTGGCGAGCGCGACTATCCAAAGCTGGGGGGTGGGGAGCGCAAATCGATGGCAACGCTCCCCGGGGACTGAGCGACTCAACATAAGCTTTTGATTGAGCCAAACCAGTTATCGAAAGTTGGGGCTGCCAATCAGCGGGCCGGGCTGTGCGGAGCGCCGGCTTTGGGATAGAAGCAACGATTGTGGGGAGAGGGCTTCAACATCCGTCGGGGCGGGTAATCGCGCTAGGCCGCCTGTTACTCGCTACATCCTATCTCGTCGTCATTCTCATCGATTTAAGCCAGCCGGCCCACGCTCCGGCAGCGACCTATGGTTTAATCAGCCTCTATGTCGCGGCAGCATGTGTCCTGGTTGTTGCCACCTGGAAGAACTGGTGGCTGGACGCGCGGCTTGCAGGTCCGGCCCACGCATTCGACATTCTGGTGTTCACAGCGCTGGTCGTCCTGACGCAAGGATATACGAGTCCATATTTCACCTTCTTCATGTTCCTTTTGCTCTCCGCCGCGATCCGATGGGGATGGCGCGAAACGGCGCTTACCGCGATCCTCGTGACCCTTCTCGGGCTGACGTCTGGCATCGCAAATGTCACGGACAATGACCCAATAGAATTGCAGCGAAGCGTGATCCGGACAGTCCACCTGGTCATTCTGTCGCTCATTCTGATGTGGTTCGGCATCAATCAGTGGTCTCGCCGCCTTGCCGGTTGGGACGACCAGCAACTGGCTGACCCGTCGCTGGACCTATCGCCAGTCGATTCCGCACTCGAAGCAGCGATGTTAACTGTCCAAGCTAGCCGCGGACGATTCATATGGAACGAAGAAGGCGAGCCCAGCATCCTGGCTCGGCACGATCAGCCAGCCGTTCCTTCGAAAACGGTGCAGATAGATTCGCCTCCCATCTCGGTGACCACGCCGTTCCTCTATGATTTACGCAAAGATCGCGCGCTTAGTCGGGATGAAGAGAGAAGCCTGCATCTCGTTGATCCCGCCGACATCGTTAAGCTCGCGAAAGCGGCGCACCTCGGATTGTCCGAAGGGATGGCGATCCCGGTCTCCGCGGGGAGTGGCAACGGCACTATTTTTCTGGAGGGTATTCCCAACCTGTCAGTGGACGACCTCGATCTTGGCGAGCAAATTTCCCTGCGAGTTGCAGCTCACTTTCAGCGACACGCCTTGCTCGTTGCAGCACAGGAAAGCGCTGAGTCCCGTTCAAGGCTCGCGATTGCCCGCGATCTTCACGACAGTGTTGTACAGTTTTTAGCGGGCGCCGGCTTCAGACTTGAAGCGATGACCCGCTCTTTGTCTGCAGGCAGAGACATCGGCGGCGACCTGAGTGAGCTCAAGCAATTGATGCTCCAGGAACAAAACGAACTAAGGAGCTTCATCACCGCCCTGCGCGGCGCCTCCGAAGTTTCGTCTACCGACCTCGCGAAAGACATCAAGGGCCTCGCAACTAGGCTTGCACGACACTGGGGCATCGCGCTCGAGGTGTCGGCGCAGCACCGGAATGTCATGATCCCCGCACGTCTTTATCTCGATCTGCAGCAGATTGTGCGGGAGGCAGTTGCCAATGCGGTCCGCCACGCCGACACCAAGTCCATGTCCATCGAATTGAGCGCGGAACGTTCGCAGCTGCGCGTTGGCCTGACCAACGATGGGAAGCCATATCCAAAGCGCGGCGATTATGTTGAGTTGCCCCAGTCGCTGCGGGAGCGTGTCATTGCAGCGGGCGGCGATCTCGATATTTCCCGGGGGATGGGCGTAACGCTCCTTTCGGTAACTTTGCCAATTGGAGCAAAGCGATGAACCGTGTTCTTCTTGCTGACGATCATCCGATGATCCGAACCGCACTAGAAGTGCTCCTGCGAAATACGGACTTCGAAATTGTCGGAGTTGCGACGACAGGCGAGGCGGCCTTGGCTCAGACCGCCGAATTGGCGCCCGATATCCTGTTGCTGGACCTGCAGATGCCAGGCGGAGATGGGATGTCAGTTCTTCGAAGGATCCAGGCGGACGGCCGGAACACACGCGTCATTCTCCTGACGGCAGCGATCGATGACGCGTCCCTGCTGGAAGCGCGAGCCCTCGAGGTTTGCGGTATCGTTCTGAAAAACTCCGACCCTGCCTATTTGCTCGATTGCCTCGATCATGTTCGTCATGGCCGGACATGGCTGGACCCCGAAATTGCAGACCGGGTCCAATCTTTCGCCTCGGACAAAGGGAAGGGCCGCCATTTGCAACTCACTCATCGCGAACTGCAGATCCTTGGCTTTGTCCGAGAAGGCCTGCGCAATCGCGAGATTGCAGAGCGGATTGGCGTCAAGGAAGGCACGATCAAGGCGTATCTTCACGGAGTGTTTGAAAAACTCGGCGTCACCAGCCGGACTGAGCTCGCAATTCGCGCCGACGAATTTCTATGAGGCAGGTGGCGGCTTCAGTCGGCCAGCGCTTTGCTGGAGCGGCTAGCCGAGCTGGCTCGGCTAAGGCTGCGATCGTATTATTCGAAGCGATCCTTAAGTTCCGTGAGTAGCGGATCATGGGTGAGATCGAGATATAGCGGCGTCACCGCGACATAGCCGTCCGCTACAACCTCAAGGTCCGTCTGGTGACCCGGCGTCTCAACCGTGGGTGCTAGGCCGAACCAATAATAGCGATATCCGCGAGGGTCCGTCCGCTCAATAATTCGCAGGCGACCGTAGTCCCGAATACCCTGCCGGCAAACCCGGATCCCCTTCACCTCTTCAGGCGGCAGGGCGGGGAAATTCACGTTGACCAACGTAGCGGGCGGCATAGGCGCATCGATCAGAGGTCGCAAAACCCTATTTGCCCATGCGTCCGCTGCGGCAAAGGGGACGGTGTCGCCCATTCCTTCGCGAGCATAAACTTGGCTGAGTGCAATCGACCTAACGCCGGCGAGTGCGCCTTCCATCGCCGCGGAAACTGTGCCCGAATAAGTGACGTCTTCCGCCAGGTTCGCACCGCGATTGACGCCTGACAGGATTAGGTCAGGCGGATTGTCCTTCATAATGTGCGCCAGCGCCATCATCACGGCGTCGGTCGGCGTCCCGCTAACCGAGTAGCGCCGATCGCCATGGCGGCGCATCCGGATGGGCCGGGAAAGGGTCAGTGAATGGCCGGCTCCCGACTGTTCTTCGGCAGGGGCAACCGCCCAGATGTCGTCTGAGAGCCTTGCGGCGATTGCCTCCAGTACGGCGAAACCCGGGGCATGAATTCCGTCATCATTCGTTACGAGAATGCGCATGGGGGAAAGCTATGCGATTTGCCGCTGCCCGCTACAACCACCTGCGTCCCTTCGGCAACAATCCTGAGTTAAATTAAGAATTGTTCGGTCAGTTCTTGTTAAGGGAGGCGGGCTTAATTATGAGCGCCATGGGGATACGGGCTGACCTGAGCTAAGTATCAGGAAAGTCCAGTGTATTTGCCTCCGGCCGTACCGGTGGCCCGGTCTCGGCAGCGGTAGGCGCTTGTGTCGGGGAGGGTTTGATGGCTACCGCTCTTGTAGACCTGTACGGAACTGGTTTCGAACAATTCGACCAAATCATCTTGCCTGAAGACTATCGGCCTTCAGAAGATGAAGAATTCATGTGCGCTCAGCAGCGGGCGTATTTCCTGCAGAAACTAAGAGACTGGAAAGAGTCTATCGTCGAGGAAAGCCGGGCGACGATGGCCCAGCTTCAGGTCGACTCTCTTCGCGAGCCGGATATCGCCGATCGGGCCTCGAGCGAAACGGATTGGTCGATTGAGCTTCGTACTCGCGACCGGCAGCGCAAGCTAATTTCCAAGATCGATGCTGCGATCCGCCGCCTTTATGATGGTGAATATGGCTATTGCGACGTGACCGGCGATCCTATCTCGCTTGCCCGTCTGGAGGCCCGCCCCATCGCAACGATGACGCTGGAAGCCCAGGAAAAGCACGAGCGGATCGAACGCGTTTCCCGCGACGACTGATCCGACATACCTTTGAAAAATGAAGAGGCCGGCCGCTCGATGGAGCTGCCGGCCTTTTTCGATGCGCCTCTAATGGCCGACCATCGCGTCCTTCAGTCTAAGTTTTTCCTTTTTCAATCGCGCCAACAAATCATCGTCGGGGTGAACTCTAGCCTCTTCGGCATCGATTTGCGCGTGGAGCGCGGCATGCTTGGATGAGATCGCCTCGACGTGGGCTTTGTCCATCGGTCAATTTCCTTTCGTTGGCTGACGCGTGACAGGAATGTGAATAAATCACGAAACGCGCCATTTGTCGCTATCGATCCGCTTCGGCTCGACGGATTCGCTAAGCGGCCCGTCGATGACGTTCTGGCCAGTGACGACAGTGCGGGCTTCCGGTAAGGCAAGACGATGAACGACGACGATCCGCTTGAAGTGCTGGCGATACTGAAGGCAGAGCACCGGCGGCTCGACAGCGAGATCGAGCTCGCCCGGGTCTCCAGCAACTGTGACCAGCTCGAACTGGCGCGAATGAAAAAGCGCAAGCTTGTGCTGAAGGACGAGATCCAGCAGCTGTCCGACCGCATCATTCCGGACATCATCGCCTGAGAAATTCGTCCCCACGCGGGACAGGCCTAACCGCCTCGTTGCCTTAAGCCCCCGTCCAGCGTTTCCTGTTTCTCTCCAAAATGGCAAATCGTGAGTGCAATGAGCGAATCAAACGACGAAGCTGCACCCGAAGCACGGATCACCCCACGGCTGATCGACGCTCTGTATACCGAGGCAATGCTTCTCGCCGACGAGGCGCGCGCCTATTTCGACGAGGAAGGCCGCGATGACCGGCAGACGCTTGAACCGTTTGCCCGAGTAGGGTTTGCCTGCGAGTCACTTAAAGTGACCACGCGGATCATGCACATCGTCGCGTGGCTGCTCACGCACCGCGCGGTCGAGACTGGGGAAATTCGCGCGGCCGACGGCCGACGGCCCGAGCGCCGCCTCGGCAATGCGGCCGATAGCGATCCCGCCGTGATCGAGCAGCTACCAGAATCTGCGCAGCGCTTGATCAATGCCAGCGCCGATCTTTACTCGCGGGTCAAGCGATTGGACGATGGCCAAATCCTGGAAGAGCCCGCGCAAAGCCCCGCCCGCGCCCTGATGGGTCGTCTCGAACGCGACTTGATCTGGAACCGCAACGGCTGACGGCCTAGGCTGTCGACCGCTATGCAGGATTTCACTTTCAATCCCGGTCCGCGCCTCGTTTCCGGCGAGGGGTCAGCTTTACGCCTTGCGGATGTGCTGCCGTCCGGTCCTTGCCTGTTCGTCACTGACCGGGAGGTTATGAAGCTCGGCCTGACCGACCGATGCCGATCTGCACTCGAAGAAGGTGGACGCGAGCTTATCCTGTTTGATGCTGTCGAGGCCGACCCATCGAAGGATACACTCTTGGCAGCGGTCCGCGCAGGCCGCGAATGGGGCGCCACCCATGTCGTCGGCTTCGGTGGTGGCAGTCCGATGGATGTTGCCAAGCTGGCTGCATATCTTTTGGGCTCCGGCGACGATCTCGATGCCATATGGGGCGTCGGGCTCGCCAATGGCCGGCACCTGCCACTGGCGCTGGTTCCGACGACGGCTGGGACGGGCAGCGAAGCAACACCGGTTGCCGTTATCACTTGCGAAGGCGGGGAGAAGCGGGGCGTCAATTCGGCGGCGCTCATCGCTGACTGGGCAGCGCTCGACGCGTCACTGACGATTGGCATGCCCCGGGCGCTCACAGCGGCGACGGGAATTGATGCGATCGTCCATGCGGTAGAGGCGTTCACCTCTGCACGGCTGAAGAACCCGATCAGCGACATGTACGCTCGTGAAGCGCTCCGGCTACTCTCTGCGAATTTGCTGACAGCGTGTGAGCAGCCGGCCAATGTTGCTGCACGCTCGGCCATGCTGCTCGGCGCGCACCTTGCCGGCCTTGCCTTCTCCAATGCTCCTGTCGCGGGCGTTCATGCACTGGCTTATCCACTCGGCGGGCTCCATCACCTTCCGCACGGGCTGTCTAATGCGCTGATGCTCCGCGTGGTCCTGCAGCATAATGCCGAGGTTGCCCGTGACCATTATGCAGAGCTGGCAGAGATCGTCGCACCGGATTGTGCGGGGCAGGGAAGCCAGGCGAAATGCGCAGCGCTGATCGATCGCCTGGACCGGATGGTAACCGACAGCGGGCTTGCCCCTCGGCTCCGTGACCATGGCATTCCGGCCAGCGACATTCCGATGCTGGCGAGCGAGGCGATGAAGCAGCAGCGCCTACTGGTGAACAATCCTTGCCCGATCGACGAAATGGACGCGCGCCGCCTTTATGAGGCCGCCTGGTGAGCCGGCCCGAGCCTGCCCGTCGCGACAGCTATCGGGATTTCACGACGATCACGACACGTTGGGCGGACAATGACGTCTACGGCCACGTGAACAATACCGTCTATTATGAGTGGTTCGACACGGCCGTGAACCGCTGGCTGGTCCGTGAGGGGTTGCTGGACATTGAGGGCGGGGATCTGATCGGCCTCGTCGTCCAGACGGGCTGCTCATACTTTGCTCCGCTTTCCTTCCCTGGCGATGTCGACGTCGGCATCGCGGTCGAGCGCCTTGGGAACTCCAGCGTGACCTATCGGATCGGGGTTTTCGCGCAAGGATCGAACGCTCCGGCCGCGCAGGGGCAGTTTACCCACGTCTATGTCGGTCGTGATAGCCGCCGGTCCGCGACGATGCCGGAAGGCTGGCGGCACAAACTACAGGCACTGACCTAGGCGCAGATGCGCGCCCGCGCTTGTTCATACTCGCGGGCCAGCCTCGCAACGAGGTCGGCAGTCGGCCGCACCTGGTCGACGACACCAATGCCTTGGCCGGAACCCCAAATGTCCCGCCAGGCCTTCGCGCCTGATGCCGACTGGAAGTTCATCGCGTCGGGGCCCGGCTGTGGCAAATTGTCGGGATCGAGGCCGGCGGCCAAGATGGATGCGCGCAGATAGTTGCCGTTGATCCCAGTAAACAAGGCGGAACTGACGATATCGGCCGCGCCGCTCTCGCAGATGCCTCGCTTATATTCGTCGGTCGCCCGGGCTTCGGGCGTCGCAATGAATGGGGAGCCGATATAGGCAAAGTCCGCGCCCATCGCCTTGGCGGCAAGCACCGCTCCGCCCGTTGCGATGGCGCCGGAAAGGGCCAGCGGTCCGTCGAACCATTTGCGGATTTCCTGGACCAGCGCGAACGGCGACCATCGTCCCGCGTGCCCGCCGGCCCCAGCGGCTACCGCGATTAGACCGTCCGCACCTTTTTCGATCGCCTTGCGGGCGAAGCGGTCGTCGATGATGTCGTGAAGCGTAATCCCGCCCCAGGCATGGACCGCATGATTAAGCTCTTCCCGGGCGCCCAGCGACGTGATGACGATCGGCACCTTCCATTTCGCGCAGGTCTCCATATCCTGTTCGAAGCGGTCGTTGGACCGGTGTACGATCTGGTTCACGGCAAAGGGAGCCGATGGCGCTTCCGGATGCTCGCGGTCATAGGCGGCGAGTTCTTCCGTGATCCGGTGAATCCATTCGTCAAGTTGGCTTTGTGGCCGTGCGTTCAGGGCCGGAAAGCTGCCGACGATCCCGGCCTTGCATTGAGCAATGACCAGGTCTGGATTGGACACGATGAACAGGGGCGCGCCGATTACCGGCAGTCGAAGGCGGTCAAAAATGGCTGGGACGGGCATGCTCGCTCCTAGTCGATACGGTGATACGCCTTGAACCACTCGACGAAGCGCGGAATTCCTTCGTCAATACTCGTGGACGGTTCGAAGCCATGGTCGCGCTGTATGGCGCTGATGTCGGCGAACGTATCGCGGACATCGCCGGGCTGCATGGGTTGAAAATCCATCTCTGCGGTGCGGCCGGTGGCCTGCTCGAGCAAATTGACCATCCGCATCAAGTCTTCGGAACGGTGATTGCCGATATTGTAGACGGAGTGGGGGCTTTTGCTGCCGCCTGCCTTTACCTCGCCGTCGTCAGCAGGCGCACCATCCAAACAGGCGATCACGCCGCGGACGATGTCGTCAATGTAGGTGAAGTCGCGCTTCATCTGGCCATTGTTGAAGATCGTCAGGGGGCGGCCTTCAAAAAGCGCTTTCGTGAAAATCCACATCGCCATGTCGGGCCGGCCCCAGGGACCATAGACCGTGAAGAACCGCAGACCCGTCATCGGCAGGCGGAACAGGTGTGAGTAGCTCTCGCCCATCAACTCGTCCGCCTTCTTCGTCGCGGCGTAAAGCGAGATGGGATGATCGACCCGGTCTTCGACACGGAACGGAAGCGTCTCGTTGCCTCCGTAGACGGACGATGAGCTGGCATAGAGGAAATGCTCGACCTCGCGGTGCCGCGCCAACTCCAGC
Source organism: Sphingomonas edaphi (assembly GCF_003583725.1). GTDB lineage: Bacteria > Pseudomonadota > Alphaproteobacteria > Sphingomonadales > Sphingomonadaceae > Sphingomicrobium > Sphingomicrobium edaphi. Next base: position 54,084 of record NZ_QXTF01000001.1, read on the forward strand.
ATGTTGATCTGCCCCATCAGGTTGGAGCGGACATATGCCTGCGGATTGACGAGCGAATAGCGCACGCCAGCCTGCGCACCGAGGTGAATGATGCGATCGAAGCGATGGGGCCTCGCGAATTCCCTCAGCGCTTGCTCATCGCCGAAATCGACCTGTTCGAAGTTGAAGGCATTGCCGAACCCGTCGCGAAGCTTCTGGACACGGGCCCGCTTTAGCGCCGGATCGTAATAATCGTTGAGATTGTCGATCCCTATGACCTCTTCGCCGCGCTGGAGCAGGGCGTGGGCGGTCGACGAACCAATAAATCCGGCGGCGCCAGTAACAAGAACGGTCATGCGATGCCTGCTAGCCGAGCCAACTTCATGAAGCGAGGGGCTTTGCAGCGACGCTACGGCAGCTAAGCTGAACTGAAGAAGGAGACGGTCCCGATGACTCATGCGGTTTACCCGGTTCCCCGCCAATGGGCCGAAAATGCGCTGGTGAAAGCGGATGATTACACCGCGCTGTATCGCGAGTCGGTCGAGAATCCGGACAGCTTCTGGCGACGCGAGGCGCAGCGGCTCGACTGGATCCGGCCTTTCACGACCGTCAAGGAAACCAGCTTCCACGAGCAGGATTTCGGAATCCGCTGGTTCGCTGACGGCACGTTAAACCTCAGCGCCAATTGTCTCGACCGCCATCTCGCCGAGCGAGGCGATACAATCGCGATCATCTGGGAGCCGGACGATCCCTCCGAGGCCAACCGCCAGATCAGCTATCGTCAACTTCATGAAATGGTCTGCCGCTTTGCTAACGCGCTGAAGGCCAATGGGGCGGGGCGGGGAAGTCGGGTCACCATCTACATGCCCATGGTGCCCGAGGCCGCCGTCGCCATGCTGGCCTGCGCGCGGATCGGAGCCATTCACTCCGTGGTCTTCGGCGGCTTTTCGCCCGAGGCGCTGGCCGGGCGCATTCAAGATTGCGATTCCAGCCTGGTAGTGACAGCCGATGAGGGACTGCGCGGCGGGCGGGCCACTCCGCTCAAGACGAATGTCGACGAGGCTCTGAAACACTGCAGTTCGGTCGAGAAAGTGATTGTCTACCGTCGGACCGGGGCGGAAGTGCCCATGGTCGATGGACGCGATGTCGACTGGGATGACGCAGTTCGCGACGCAAGCAATCACTGCCCACCAGAAGAGATGGGCGCGGAGGATCCGCTTTTCATCCTCTATACGTCAGGATCCACCGGCAAGCCCAAGGGGGTGCTTCATTCGACGGGCGGCTACGGCGTGTGGACGTCGATGACACATCAATACGTCTTCGATTACCGTCCGGGTCAGGTCTACTGGTGCGCAGCCGATATCGGGTGGGTCACGGGGCATAGCTACATCGTCTACGGGCCACTCGCTAACGGGGCGACGCAAGTGATGTTCGAAGGCGTGCCCAACTGGCCCGACCATAGCCGATTCTGGCAGATCATCGATAAATATCGGGTCGAAATCTTCTACACCGCGCCGACCGCTTTGCGGGCGCTGATGCGTGAAGGCGATGAGCCTGTAAAAGCAACCTCGCGCGCGTCGCTCAAACTACTGGGCACCGTCGGTGAGCCGATCAATCCCGAAGCTTGGGAATGGTATCATCGGGTGATCGGGGAGGGGCGCTGCCCGATCGTCGACACCTGGTGGCAGACAGAAACGGGCGGGGCCATGATCGCGCCTATGCCCGGAGCTGTACCGCTGAAGCCCGGCAGCGCGACTCTGCCGATGTTCGGGGTCAGGCCGGTCCTGCTGGAAAGCGACGGGACACCAATCGAGGGCGCGGGCGACGGATGCCTTGCCATTACCGACAGCTGGCCGGGACAGATGCGGACCGTTTGGGGCGATCACGAGCGCTTCTTCCAGACGTACTTCACCACTTTCCCCGGCATGTACTTCACTGGCGACGGCTGCCGCCGGGACCAGGATGGATATTACTGGATCACCGGCCGAATCGACGATGTCATTAACGTCTCGGGACACCGGATGGGCACAGCTGAGATCGAAAGCGCCTTGGTCGCTCATGAGAATGTCGCTGAAGCTGCGGTCGTTGGAATGCCGCACGAAATTAAGGGACAGGGCATCTACGCCTATGTGACCGTCAACGTCGGCGTGGAGCCGGATGAAGCCTTGAGGTCGCAGTTGATCAAATGGGTTCGGCACGAAATCGGACCCATCGCAACGCCGGACGCAATCCAGTTTGCCCCGGCGCTCCCCAAGACGCGGTCGGGCAAAATTATGCGGAGAATCCTTCGCAAAATCGCTGAAGGTGATGTTTCTACCCTTGGCGACACGTCGACTTTGGCAGATCCCGCGGTCGTCGACCGGTTGATCGAGGGTCGGCAATGAGCTCGGCTATAATTCCTTAACGTCGCATTTAACGCAGATTTAACGATGCTTTGGCGCGCAAACTAACGCGCGTTTCGGACAGCCGCGAGAACCGGCTCGCTACTCGGGGTGAGACGGATAGAGCGGAGTGAGTCATGTCAAAGCTAGCATTGATTTCTGCGGCTGCACTGTTCGTCGGCAGTTCGCTTTCGGCGCAACCGGTCGTTGTCCGGGCAAATCCTGAAAACCTGCCAACGATACGGGTTAGCTTCGCTGACCTGAACTTGGCGTCCACGTCGGGCCAGTCCCGGCTAAAACACCGCATTGGCCGCGCTGCTGCGGATGTGTGCGAATATAATCATTCGCGCATGCCGCTCGAAGAAGAGCTCGATGCTCTCGGCTGCTTCAAGCAGGCCCGTGCTGGTGGTCTTCTTCAAATGAACGACATTCTGGAGAAGGGGTCTTGGGGGTCGGCATTCGCCGCCAATACCATCGTCATAACGCGCATGTAGCTGCTTGAGCGCAAGCGATAAGCAACGGGAAGGGGCGTCATTCGGCGCCCCTTCATCGGCGTCTCCGATTGGCGGCCTATATTAAACTATGATAAAATCGAGTCGAGTTAACCTGCGGCCGTTCCTGGATGCAGGAAGGGGGAAATCTTGTCCCGCCTACTTAAATTGGTCGAGTCCAAACAGCGTCCGCGCTGGCGGCTGAACTGTGTCGGCAGTTTCGCAATCATCGATGAAATGGGCGTCGATCGGACCCCACGTGGGCGCAAAGCCCGGGCGATATTGGTGTATCTTGCCGTTCACGCCGGCGCCCGAATCCCGCGCGAAAAATTGACTGAACTGCTGTGGGGAGACCGGGGAGAATCCCAGGCACGTTCCAGCTTGCGGCAATCCCTCTTCGAGATTCGCTCAAGTGCTCCCGGGCTTCTTGGATCAGATCGCGATCACGTCTGGGTCGCGCATGATGCAATCCAGATGACCGGCGAGGTAGGGCAGGAAGACTTTTACGCCGACCTAAATCACATCAGTTCCGCTTTCGACGAGTGGCTTGAAGAAGAGCGTCGGCAACGCACAGCCAATATCTGGAATAGTCTAAGGGACGAGTGCGCTCGGCTGCTCGCGTGCGGCAAGGGAAGCGCAGCCTTTTCAATATTGGACGATATGGCCCGGCTCGATCCCTACAATGAGGATGGAGCCAGACTCGCGATGCAGGCGGAATTCCAGGCTGGGCACGCCGCTGGCATCGAAAAAAGATACCGAGATCTGGCTGAGGTGCTTGAACGTGATTTAGGTGTGCGACCGGCGACTGAAACAGGAGCCTTACGCGACAGGCTGCTTGCCGAGTTGACCCAAGATCCGTTGGGCTTGGTGTCTTCTGGCGTCGAAGTCCAAGATGTGGCGCCAATTCATGCTGCCGAGCCGTTTGACCAGAAGCCCGCCAACACCGCCCGTAGGACGAATAAGGTGATCATCCTTGTTGGGCTGATTATTGTGGCCATCGCTGGCATGTTCGCGGCGTTGCGCAGTTTGGGAATGACAAGCCTACCGGTCGTGGCCGTGGCGGCCTCTGACAATAGTCCGCACTCGCAACAGCTGTCCCGCGATCTACTCGTCAAGCTCGGAACGTTGGCCGAAGTGGGGTCGGGTCGCTGGCGGCTCACGGAATCCCCGGCCGGCGAACCACGTCCGTCTTATATTTTCCGGGCTAGCGAGAACGTTAATGGCGCCAATATCAAGGCCAATCTCCTACTGGTTGATGGAAAAAGTGAGAGCGTCCTCTGGGCCCGGGAATTTCAGTTCAGGAGAGGGTTGGAGGGCGATCTCAGGCAGCAGGTTTCGCTGACGGCAGGCCGGGTACTCGGTTGCACTCTCGACGCAAGGGAGAACGGCGGGCTGCCCCCGGACTCGCTTCGCCTCTTCCTGACGGGTTGTGCTGCTTCCGCAGAGATGGGTGAAGCCGATCCTCGGGAAGTCGCCGGAACGATGCGCGAGATCCTGAACAGGCGGCCTGCATTCACGCCAGCGTGGGCACTGCTTTTGCTGGCCGACACATGGAATATGCAGATTGCGAGAAGCAAAAGCTCAGATCTGACCCTTGCTCGCCGGCAGTTGGAGCGCGACCTCGCCACTGCTCGAACGGAGGTGCCAGCATTGCCTCAGATCAGTTTGGCGCAACTCGAACTGCTGCCGCCCGGCGCGTACGGCGAAGCGTTGAAACTGATCACAAAGCTCAAACAGCGAGTCCCCGACAATTCGCAAATTTGGCTGGAAGAGTCGGGCGCGCTTGCATCGGTGGGACGGATGGCGGAAGCCGTCGTGGCTGCGCGCAGGGCAGCCGAACTTGACCCATTGTCCCCCGCTGTTTCTCGAAACCTTATCGAACATCTGGCGTGGGCTGGGCAGATCGAAGCGGCGCGTCGCGAGTTGGCAAACGCGAGTGAGAAGTGGGCGGGAACCGCCGCGCTTCGGGATGCTCAGTTTGCCTTTCATTTGCGCTACGGCGATCCGCGCGAGGCTCGGCGGCTCATGGACGACACGAAAGGTGCGAGCATTGATGCCTACCTTGCTGCCCGCTTGAATCCGACTGCAGCCTCAATAAAGGCGCTCAAGGCGTCATTGGGTAGGCCAAGCCTAGGCGAACCGGAAGGTAAGACCGCTTATGCCATCCAGGCTTTGGCCGAATTCGGGCAGGTCGACGATGTATTCAATTGGCTCCAGAGAACGCCGAAGGACAGGCTGGCAGACATGTCCTATGTTCTATTTCGACCCGCATTGCAGGACATCCGCCGCGATCCCCGAATGATGCAGGTGGCCCGGCGGATCGGTCTTATGCAATATTGGATAGCTAGCGGCGAATGGCCTGACTTTTGCTCTGAGCGCGGCCTACGCTATCGCTGCGCTGATTTCGCAAAGACCAAAGCCGCGTAATTGTTATCCGAAGGAATGGTGGACGCACTAGGGCTCGAACCTAGGACCCGCTGATTAAGAGTCAGCTGCTCTACCAACTGAGCTATGCGTCCATGCCTGTCAGGCAATGCGCGGAGCCGCTTGAAGCGGGGGCGCGGGCGGGCCTCTAACAGCCATGGGGCGGGCTGGCAACTGCCTTTGCCGAAGAAAATTACGCCAGTGTCGATCGAGTTCGCGCCTGGCGCTCCATCCCCATCAGCAACCCTAGGCAGATCATGACCGTCATCACTGCCGAGCCGCCGTAGCTGACAAGGGGCAGGGGAATGCCGACGACGGGCGCCATGCCCATGACCATCATCAGGTTGACCGTGAAATAGAAAAAGATCGTCGTGGAAAGGCCGGCCGCCGCTAACTGATTGAACCGGGAACGCGACTTACGGCTGACATTCATTCCCCAGCGCACCACCATCGCAAAAGCGACGATCAGGAGAATGCCGCCGATAAGACCCCATTCCTCGACGAAGGTGGCGAACACGAAATCCGTGTGCCCTTCGGGAAGATAGTCCAGGTGGCTCTGGCTGCCGTTCAGATAGCCCTTGCCCCATATGCCGCCCGATCCAATGGCGATCTTGGACTGGCTGATGTGGTAGCCAGCGCCCAGCGGATCAGCCTCGGGTTCAAGGAAAATGAGCACACGCCGTCGCTGGTAGTCGTGCATCAGCGCGTAGACGACCGGCAGCGCGGCTGCGAGCGCTGCGCCCGCCGATATGAAATACCACATTGGCAGGCCGGCGACGAACATGACAGTCACACCGCCCACGAGTACCATGGTCGCGGTACCAAGATCCGGCTGCACTAGGATCAAGGCCCAAGGGACAAGCACAAGGAGGGCAGCCGGCCACAAACCCCGCCAGCGCCGCACGTCCGAGACCGGCAGGAGGTCGTAAAATCGAGCTAGGACCAGCACGACCGCGGGCTTCATGAATTCCGATGGCTGGAGCCGGATAAAGCCTAGGTCGATCCAGCGCTGTGCGCCCTTGCCGACGAAACCGACCATTTCAACCACGATCAGCATGATCAGGATTGCCACATAGGCGGGGAAAATCATCTGCTTGATCCAGTTTTCGGGGATCGTGCTGACCCCGATCGCGAGACCGAAGAACGCGAGGATAATGAGACCCTGCTTGAGGGCCCATGGCGACCAGCTCCCACCCGCGGCCGAAAACAGCGTGATGATGCCAATGCTGCAGATGAGCGCCACCAGCCAGATGAGACGCCATGGAAGCCGGGCGAGCGGTTGGGGAATGATGGCGGAACTAATCATGCCGTCGTCGCACCTTGCTTGCTCAGTGCTTCGAACTGGGATTGGCGGCGCGCGGTCCGCTCGGCCAAAGCCCCACCCCAGTTCTGTTCCAACGCGTGGAGAGCGGCCCAAGCCTTCTCCTGGTCGAACAGATAGGTCAGCACGTCCTTGGCTACCGGCGCGGCTGCACGCGATCCGCCCATCCCATGTTCAATGACGACGGAACCAGCGTATCGCGGGTCGTCATAAGGAGCGAAGAACACGAACAGGCCATGGTCGCGGTATTTCCAGTCGCCGCCTTGGCCGCGCTGTGATCCGAGGATCTTTCGGACCTGCGCTGTTCCGGTTTTGCCGCACATTTCTATGCCGGGCAGGGGCAGGCGGCTCGCACCCGCAGTGCCGTCGCCGTTAACGACCTCCCACATGCCGCCACGCACGACGTCCAAATGCTCCTTCGAGATGTCCATCGGGTCACCCGGCTTGGTATGACGGCCGATCAATTGCGGCGCGAGGGCGCGACCGGATGCGATACGCGATGCCATGACCGCCAGTTGGAGCGGATTGACGATCAGATAACCTTGGCCAATCGACGCATTGAGCGTGTCCGACGATGTCCAGTCGGGCCGGTCGATGAGACGCTTGTTGTCTTCGTACCGCTTGCGTTTCCATTCGCTATTGGGAACGGTCCCATAGCTTTGGCTAGATACCGGCAGGTCGAACTTTTCGCCCAATCCCAGTCGTTTGGCAAAGGGGGCGATAGCGTCATAGCCCACGCGGTTGCCCATAGCGTAGAAGTAGGTGTTGCAGCTTTTGGCGATGGCTCGCCGCATGTTCACCGCGCCATGTCGGCCGAGGCAGCGGAAGAACCGATTGCCGAGCCGGTAACCGCCGGGACAGTGAACGATTTCGTCAGGGTCAATCCCGTGGGCCAGCAAGGCCACCCCGTTCATCGGCTTGATCGTCGATCCCGGGGGGTAGAGCGAGGAGAGGATCTTGTTGTTCAGCGGACGACGTTCGTCCTGCGACAGCATTTTCCATTCGGTCTGGCCGATGCCGTCGGAAAAGCTGTTCGGGTCGTATGACGGCATCGAGGCCATGCACAATATGTCGCCGGTCAGGCAGTCGAGGATCGTGCAGCTGCCGGATTCCTCTCCGAGGCGCCGGGCAGCAAATTCCTGGAGACCCGCATCGATTGCGAGCTGGATGGTCTGACCCGACCGGTCTGGCTTGGGCTCGAGCTCACGGACGAGCTTGCCGCGCGCGGTCAGTTCTACCCGCTGCCCGCCAGGCTGGCCGCGAAGCTTCTGTTCCAGTGTCTTTTCAAGACCTTCCTTGCCGATCTTGAAACCTGGCGTCACGAGTAGTGGGTTCTTCTCCGCCTCATATTCCTTCGCGGAGGCCGCTCCGACATAGCCGACAAGATGCCCAACTGCAGGACCGGTCGGATAATAGCGAGAAAAGCCACGCATCGGCTGGACGCCCGGCAATTCGGGTAGCCTGACCGTAACTGCGGCATACTGATCGTAAGGGACGTTTTCGGCGATCTGGACAGGTCGGAAACCCTTGGCGTCCTTCAATTCCTTGATGATCCGGTCGACGTCATCAGGTGTAAGCTTGAGGATTTGCGTTAGGGTGCGAAGCGTCTCGGTGGGACGGTCCAACTGGTCGGGGATGATATCGACGCGAAAATCGGAACGGTTGATGGCGATTGGCTTGCCAGCGCGATCAACCAGCCAGCCCCGCCGAGGAGGAACAATGATCAGCTGGACCCGATTACTTTCGGACAAGAGCTGATAATGCTCGTTCTGGGCAACTGACAGATAGCCGAGACGGGCAAGCAGTGCCGCACCGAACGCCGCCTGTGCTCCTCCGACAAGCATCATGCGTCGTGAAAAGGTGATCGATTGATGGGCTGCGGTGAAGCGCTTTGCTTTCATCGCCCAAGCCTCCACCGATCAAGGCGGGCCGCGATGTAAGCGGCAATCGGAAAGCAGAGTACCGAGACGAGAATGGAGGGGCCTGCCGACATGCTGAGCGGAACGGATGCCCCCATGATTGCTGCGATGCGCCATTGCGCAAATTCGGCCAGCCCAACGATAACGCAGGCGATCGCCCACTCGATCCAATAGTCGCGCCACATGGTCCGCCGGTCGAGGACGTCCATGGCGATCATAACCGCCGACCAAACGGCCACAGATAGCCCGATGGGAGTTCCCGTAATCAAATCGTTGGCGAATCCCAGCGGTGCGGCCCACCATGCCGGCCAGGCGTCAGCGCGAAGCAGCCGCCAACCAATCAGCATCAGCAATCCCGCGTCGGGCCACCAACCCCGCGCGGATACGATCGGCAGGACCGCGATTAGGGACCCCAAGACGACCGTTGCTGCAGGTACATAGTCAGCGCCAAGCCGGGGCCCTCGACCAATCTGTGCTGTCTTATGGCCAAGCGCGGACCGGACCATCAGAGCGTTCCGCTATCGGGACGGGACGCGACCTCCAGTGCGGCCGGCTCGTATGGCGGTACAACGATTGCAAAACTCACGCGTGCCGGATCGGCGATCGGAACAGCAATCGCGCCGTCATCGTCGAGCCGGATGACTTTCGCGATCGGCACGAGGGGAGGATATAGCCCACCGGTTCCCGATGTGATGATAACGTCGCCCGGTTTGAACGGGTTTTTCCCGACCTCAAGTGGGCGGACGTCAATCGTGCCGTCTCCGCGCCCGGTCGAAATGACAGGCTGGCCACCACGGAGAATACGGGCGGGCACGATGTTGGCCCGATCCGTCACCAGCAAGACACGGCTTGCGAGCATTCCGCTTTCGATCACGCGACCAATCAGGCCTTCGGGCGCGCGTACCGGCATGCCGATTTTCACGCCGTCGGAACTGCCGACCGAAATCACGGCGAAGCGGCGTGGACTCTCGAACGACGAGCCGACAACGCGGCCCGCCGCGACCGCCTGTTCGGTCCGCTCGCGAAGCTGAAGCGCGGCCTTGAGCTGCTGATTTTCCTCCAGGATGGCGCGCGCTTCAACCATGCGGCGCATCAAGGCTGCCCGTTCACGCTTCAACTGGCCATTCTGGTTGGCCGCGTTCCAATAATCACCCGCGCCGCCGACCAAGCCGGTGACGGTAGTGGTTACTTCGCTCAGGGCGCCGGAGATCGGTGCAGTAACGTCAAGAGCCGCACCGCGAACAACCGCATAGCTTTGCGGGGCCACCAGCGACAGGATAAGCATGATCAGGCCAGCCAACAGCCCCCCGACAACCGCCAGGAAACTGAAGAACAGGCTGTACTGCGCACGCCTGGACCAGCCCGGGCGCGGTCCCGCCGAGGCCGCCACAGCTTAGCTCAAGCCGTCTGAAGGACGCCGCGGAACTGCTCTTCCTCGAGCGCGCGGCCGGTTCCGAGCGCGACGCAGGTCAGCGGATCCTCGGCCACGGTGACCGGCAGACCCGTTTCGTCGCGGAGCACTTCGTCCAGTCCCTGCAGCAGCGCGCCGCCGCCAGTCAGGACGATGCCCTGGTCGCAAATGTCGGCTGCCAGTTCGGGTGCCGTGTTCTCCAGGGCGATCCGGACGCCCTCTACGATCGTTCCGACCGGCTCCGACAGCGCTTCCGCGATCTGGCCCTGGTTGATGCTGATCTCTTTGGGAACGCCATTCACGAGGTCGCGGCCCTTGATGTGGACCGTGGTGCCGATACCGTCGACCGGCGGCTTGGCAATACCAACTTCCTTCTTGATCCGTTCGGCCGTGGCTTCCCCGATCAGCAGATTATGGTTGCGGCGGACATAAGAGGAAATCGCTTCGTCCATCTTGTCGCCGCCGACACGTACCGATGTGGTGTAGGCCAAGCCTCGCAAGGAAAGCACGGCGACTTCGGTCGTGCCGCCGCCGATGTCCACGACCATAGATCCGATCGGCTGCGTCACCGGCATGTCGGCGCCGATCGCTGCTGCCATCGGTTCCTCGATCAGGTAAACCTGCGATGCTCCGGCATTGGACGCGGCGTCACGGATTGCGCGGCGCTCGACGCTGGTCGAGCCCGACGGCACGCAAATGACGATTTCCGGAAAGCGCCAGGCGCGCATCTTGCCGCCGTGCACCTTATGGATGAAGTGCTTGATCATCTGCTCGGCGACATCGATGTCCGCAATGACGCCGTCGCGGAGCGGGCGGATCGCCTCGATCTGGTCCGGGGTCTTGCCCATCATCAGCTTGGCGTCGTCGCCGACAGCCTTGACCTTCTTGACGCCGTTGATCGTTTCGATGGCAACCACCGACGGCTCATTCAGCACGATGCCCCGACCCCGCACGTAGACGAGCGTATTCGCCGTCCCGAGGTCGATTGCCATGTCGTGCGACATCCATTTGAACCAACGCGTCCAGAACATGCTTTCCCCGTCTCGCTATCCGTTTTGGAAAGAGCCGCCACCCAGCCGGCTCGATTCACCGCCCATTATTCAAGTCCTTGTGAAAGCAGCATGAATTTTGGTGAAAATTCCGTGCTTCAAGGCATGCATCCGATTGGGCTAGGACTGCTTTCATGTCAATAAGAAGGCTGCCCTCCGAGCTCATCAATCGCATCGCGGCCGGCGAGGTCGTGGAGCGGCCGGCCAGCGCTCTCAAGGAACTGGTCGAAAATGCGCTGGATGCGGGTGCCCAAACGGTCGCGATTCGGCTGGCAGCTGGTGGGCTCGACCTTGTCGAGGTGACCGACGACGGGTGCGGAATGGGCCCTGCCGATATGGCGCTGGCCCTTGAGCGTCATGCAACCTCGAAACTCCCGGACGATCATATCGACGAAGTAACGAGCTTTGGCTTCCGGGGCGAAGCGCTTCCTTCCATCGCGAGCGTGGCGCGGCTGACGATCGAAAGCCGTCCGCTCGGTATGGATGGATGGCGTATCATGGTTGATCATGGCGAGCGGGCAGGCGAGGGGCCGGCTGCTTTGCCACCGGGTACCCGGGTCCGGGTTGAGGGGTTATTCGACAAGGTACCTGCCCGGCGCAAATTCCTTCGCTCGCCTCGAGCCGAATATTCAGCCTGCCTTGACGCGGTGAAGCGCCTCGCGCTGGCTCGGCCCGACGTGACATTCAGCTTGGACCACGATGGCCGTCGGAACCTGGCTGTACAAAAGTCCGACGGACCCACTCGCGTAGCAGCACTGCTCGACCGCGATCTCGAGCGTCACGGTCTCGGCATCGATTGTGTTCGGGACGGTTTACGCCTCACGGGCGTCATCAGCTTGCCAACGTTCAATCGCGGCATGGCCGACCATCAGTATCTATTCGTCAATTCGCGGCCGGTGAAAGACCGCCTCCTCGTCGGTGCGCTTCGTGCCGCCTATCGAGATTTGTTGGCACGCGATCGTCACCCGGTTGCGGCGCTGTTTGTCGAACTGCCGGCATCTGAAGTGGATATCAACGTCCATCCGGCCAAGACCGAGGTTCGTTTCCGAGACCCCGCCGCGGTGCGAGGACTGATTGTTGGCGGGCTCCGGGCGGCACTCGACGAGGCAGGCCATCGCAGCGCGGCGCGCGAGCAATTCGCGCAGCCCGTTGCATGGCAGGTCGAACCAACGCCGACGATACATGCGCCGCGCGCGGTCGATCATGGCGGGCTATTCGACCAACGCGCCGCGACCAGCGAGCATAGCGCACGCGTATTGGACCGGACGCTCGACTACCGCACCCTACCGGCGGCACGGGCCGAAGCGGCCGTGGAGCCAGTGCCATCCTTTCCGCTTGGCGTGGCACGTGGGCAGGTTGCATCGACCTACATCGTGGCGGAGGCGGAAGACGGTCTTGTCATCGTCGACCAGCATGCGGCCCATGAGCGGCTTGTCCTTGAGCGGATGCGTCGCGCTTCGGAAGGTGGAAGCGTTGCCAGACAGTCATTGCTGATGCCAGATGTGATCGAGCTGGAAGAGCCAGATTGCGACCGATTGGAAGCGGCGGCGTCGGAGCTTGGCGAACTCGGCCTGGATCTAGAGCGGTTCGGACCGACGGCTATCCTGGTTCGCGCCATCCCTGCGGCGCTCGGCAAGACGGACGTTACCGGTTTAGTTCGGGACGTAGCGGCAGAGCTTTCCGAACTCGGCACATCGCTGACGATCAGGGACCGGCTCGACCACGTCGCGGCAACCATGGCGTGTCATGGTTCGGTCCGGGCAGGGCGTACCTTGTCGGTATCTGAAATGAATGCGCTGCTTCGTGAGATGGAAGTCACACCGCACTCCGGCCAATGCAACCACGGCCGCCCGACTTGGGTAAAGCTCGCCCATGCCGATATCGAGAAGCTGTTCGGGCGGCGATAAGTCGTGTGAACGCCGCGCTGAAATTTTTTTCGCAGCGAAAGCCTCTGAAATTTAAGCGGAACCATTCGCTGGGGCGAACCATTTAGCGGGTCCGTTCATCCGGCGGTCAGTCGCCGCTGACGATGAGCGCATGGGGGCTGCCGTTCCACCGGCATCAACAGGAAATTGGCGGAATTGTCCGGATTTCGGGCGATTCCGGCGATGAACCCGCTTGCCCTTTTTCTTCCGGGAGGAGGGCGCAACAATGGAGTGTTTTGTGAAAAAGATCCTTACCGCGACCGCTGCTTCGGCTGCTATCCTGGCTGCCACGCCGGCCTTCGCCCAGGCTGCGCCAGTCGGCGCCCCAGCCGGTGCGCGCGTCGAAGCGCTCGTCGGCTATGACTCCGTCAAGGCACTTGGCGAGGAAGATGGCGGCGTTCTGTACGGCATTGGCGCCGGCTACGACGTTCCCCTTTCGTCTGCTGTTTCGATTGGTGCCGACGTCGAAGCCACCGATTCCACGCAAAAAGTCGGTGATAGCGACGTAGCTTCGGTGAAGGCCGGCCGCGATCTTTACGCGGGCGGCCGCGTCAACTTCGCAATCAGCCCGACCGCCAACGTCTACGCCAAGGGCGGCTACACCAATGCTCGCTTCAAGGCGTCAGACGGTGTCGATAGCTATGCCGAGAATTTCGAAGGCTACCGCCTCGGCGCGGGCGCGCAGTTCGCGCTTGCTGGCAAGAGCTATGTCGGCGGCGAGTATCGTTTCTCCGACTATGAAGACGGTCTCAAGCGCCACCAGGTCGCGATGACGGTCGGCACCCGCTTCTAAAGCTAGCAGGTAGCATGACAGGGTGGGCGGCCGCTTCGGTGGTCGCCCCACTTTCATATTTCGACGTGTTTACAGTTATTTACTAAATTTTGCAGCGTTACTTCTGTCTAAAAGTTGAGTGGCCGACTTTTAGTTGAAAATCCCGCATTCTGTCGGTTTGCAGAAGAATTGATTGCCTAAAACGCAGTACCGCAATATGCGCCCACCGCCCCGAGACGGCTGCCGCCGTGCTCGGGGTTGCTATATGTGGGAGTATACAAGTGAAAAAGTTTGTTTCGCTGCTTGGCGTTTCGGCCGCGGCTTTCATTGCCACTCCGGCCGCTGCACAGGTTGCAGTGCCAACCGGCGCGCGCGTCGAAGCCCTCGTGGGTTATGACGCAATCCGTATCGACCTCGAAGATTTTGGCGTGGATGAAACCGTCAAGGATTCGGGTGTTCTTTACGGTCTCGGCCTTGGCTACGACTTCGCCGTGGGCGGCGTTTCGCTGGGTGCAGATCTTGAAGCTACTGACTCGACCGCCAAGGAAGGCGACGAAGACACCGGTTCGCTGAGCGCTGCTCGCGACCTCTACGCTGGTCTTCGCGCGACGTTCCCGGTCAGCCAGTCGGCGAACGTGTACCTCAAGGGCGGTTATACCAACGCACGCTTCAAGGCGGAGCTGGATGGCGAGTCCGAAGGCGAGAACGCTGACGGTTTCCGCCTCGGTGCCGGCGCGCAGTTCACGCTGAGCGGCAAGGCCTATGTTGGCGGCGAATATCGCTATTCCAACTATGAAGCCGACCTGAGCCGTCATCAGTTCGCGCTGACCGTAGGCACCCGCTTCTAAGCGATTGTCTGAACGTGGAAGGGGCGCCCGCTTCGTCGGGCGCCCCTTTTTCATGCGCTTTCAGCTGAGACAATTCCGCAGAAATCTGCTATTGCTGTCCTCGGGGAGAATGGCGATGAGCGAACAGGACAAGGGCTATTTTGCCCGACGAGCCGCCGAAGAGGCGGAGCAGGCATTGTCGGCAACCAATCCCAAGGCGCGGGAATCCCACCTTCGGCTGCAGCGTGTTTATACTGAACGCGCTTCGATTGGCGACCGGTCTCCAGAGCAACTCGAGGGGCAGGACTAGTCCTGCAGCCGTTTCCGGCCACTTTCGACACGAAGAGTGCGAGCCGTCTCCCGGCTCTCCCGAAGAAGGGGGTAGCCAGACGCTTCCTCGTCCTTGAGCGCGTTTGCAAACTGGCCTGACCTAATTTCTTCCAGGATGGCGCTCATCCGGCTGCGGACAACGTCATCGACAATCCGCCGTCCGCCCATGACCGCACCCAATTCGGCAGTATTGCTAATCGCTTCACGCATGCCCGCGATGCCACGCGCTTCGATCAGTTCTGCTAGAAGCTTCAGTTCGCCGACACATTCCATGTAAGCCACTTCCTCGCTGACGCCCGCCTCCACCAGCGTGTCGAAACCGGCAATGAGGATCTCAGGAACTGCGCCCCAAACCACTGCCTGCTCATTGAACAGGTCCGCTTCGCATTCTTCGGCAAAACTGGAAGCGAGCATTCCGGCGCGCCCGCAGCCAATCGCCTTTCCGTAAGCCAACGCGAGCATTTCAGTATCGCCTTTGGGATCCTGGGCGACGGCATAAAGCGCGACCATGCCTTCACCCACTTCGTAAAGGGATCGAAGAGCGGTCCCTGGCCCTTTGGGCGCGACCATGAAAACGCTCAGATCAGATCGCGGAACGATGAAGCCGAAGCGGATCGCCAGGCCGTGGCTGAAACCAAGGGCGCATCCCTCTTTCAAACCGGGCTCAATCTCACGGTAGATCGCGGCGAGAGTTTCGTCGGGGGCCAGCAGCATTGCCACATCAGCGGCGCTCACCGCGTCTATCAGAGGCGCGGTTGCTATGCCGTCGGATGCAGTTTTATTCCGAGTGGATGACGCTTCGCGCAATCCTACGACGACGTCGACGCCGCTATCGCGAAGGTTTAGCGCTTGCGCGCGACCTTGATTGCCATAGCCGATGATCGCGACGCGTAATCCGGCAAGCGGTGCGGAGTCGATGTCAGCGTCGAGCTTACGGTCCATCGACTTGGCCTACTCCGACATCAGAAGCAGCGCCAGCGCACGCTCAACAGCATCACCGTCCAATGGATCGCTGAACCGTGGCCAGTCAGGAGGAGGCTGATTGGCGAACCATGTATATTGCCGCTTCGCATAACGGCGCGTCGCCAGTTGTCCGGCCGCAATTGCCTGTTCTTCAGTAAGAGAACCATCGCACAGTGCCGATAGCTCCGGCACGCCAATAGCCCGCATGACGGGGAGTTGCGGATCCAGTCCGCGCTTGAGCAACGTCCGAACTTCGTCGATCGCGCCGCTCCGGACCATGTCGCTAAACCGGCGATCGCAGCGATCCGTCAGCCATGGCCTTGGCGGTAACAGCAACAGCGGGCTGACCGCGACCCCGTCGGCAATGCCGCCTTCCTTGTACTGCTGCCACTCGGAAAGGGTGCGTCCCGTAGATTTCACGACCTCGAGCGCACGCGCGATGCGGGTCGTGTCGCCGGGATTGAGCGTGGCCGCCGCTACCGGATCGAGTGGCGTGAGCGCGGCCAGGTTTTCCGAAACGCTTGCAGAGCGCACCTGAGCTCGAACATCGGGCTCGATCTCAGGAACGGGCGCGATCCCTTCGAGCAAAGTACGAAGGTACAAGCCGGTCCCGCCAACCAGGATGGGCAGTCGCCCTTCAACGTGAAGCTTATCGATTTCAGCTGTCGCCAGCGCAGCCCAATCTGCGGCGGAACAGGGGACGGCCCCGTCGCGAATGCCGTAAAGCCGGTGTTCCGCTCGCCGAAGATCGTCTGCCGATGGCGCCGCGGACAGGATCGGAAGGTCGCGGTAAATCTGTGCACTGTCGGCGTTGATAATGACGCCGCCGCTGCGTTCGGCAAGCGCGAGTGCTAGCGCTGACTTGCCGCTGGCGGTCGGACCGGCAATGACGACGACGGGAGGCTTTTCCGTGACCATTGCCACGCTGATAGCAGCCGGACGGCTCGACGAAAGACTGTTAGAGGCAGCCCTTGCTCGCATTCATTCGGCCGAGTTCACCCGATGGATCGACCGAGGGGATGCGGCAGACTTTGAAAGCCCGTTGCCTCCGCAGGAACTGAGACAGGTTCTGGAAGGGTGGGAAGGGGCGGACGTTATCGTCCACACCTCGGGGCCACGTCAAAAGCGACTACTCGTCGCGGACATGGATTCAACGATAATCGGCCAGGAATGTATCGATGAGTTGGCCGACTATGCCGGCGTGAAGCCTCAAGTGGCAGACATTACCGAACGTGCAATGCGTGGCGAACTGGACTTTGCTGGTGCACTTGCAGAACGGGTTGCCTTGCTTGAGGGGCTGGAGTTCGAAACCATCGCGCAATGCCTTGCCGAGCGCATCCGCCCTAATCCCGGCGCCGAAACACTTGTCAGGACGATGAGCGCGCTTGGCGCAACCACCATCCTCGTCTCGGGCGGATTTACAGCCTTTGTCGAACCGATTGCCCGGAAGGTCGGTTTCGATCGGTTCGAAGCAAATGTGCTTGAAGTCGCGGCTGGAAAGCTGACGGGTTCAACTTCCGGCCGGATCGTGGATTCACACGTGAAGCAGGAGGTCTTGGTTCGAGCCTGTGAAGAACTCGAGCTGCGACCGGATGAGACGATGGCAATTGGCGATGGAGCCAATGACGCGCTGATGGTTATGGCCGCCGGACTGGGCATTGCCTACCACGCTAAACCGGTCCTTGCGGAGGTGGCAGACGCCTGCCTCGAACACCACGGACTTGATGCCTTGCTTTGGGCACAAGGAATCAACCGCGCACGTTGGATTGAGGACTAGCGCGCCACGACCGCGAAGCAGGGCTGAGGCGCAAGGCGGGCGCAGGCTGCGGAAGCGTCGGCGCGGGTCCTGAATGGTCCAGCCTGCAACCGGACCACGGCTCCGGCTGGAATATAATAAGGCTGCAGTCCGCCCAGCTTGGTCGACATCTTTGAAAAAAGCGACTGCGCGGACGACCGCTGGCTGAAAGCACCTAGCTGGATACGCCATGCGCCACTGGCTGCAGCAGGAACGGGAGCGATTGGCGGCGCAAGCGCTACCGCCACCTTGCTCGGCGTCGACTTGGCAGGAGCTTTTGGCTTAGTAAGAGCCTTTGGTTGGGCGCCCGCGATGTCGGATGTCCGGACGGCGGCGAGCTTTTTCGCCAGCGCCAAGCCCTTTTGCCTCTGATCAAGTGGCATGATCTGGTCCATGTCAGCCAAGGTCGCCTTGGCCTGCGCCAACCCCTGAGCTGCGGACCGGCTGACGTAGGCATAGGCAGTGACGGGGTCAGATGCGATGCCGTCGCCATTGTAAAGCGCGGTCCCGATCAGCAGTAGCGCACGCGGCTCGCCTGCCTCCGCAGCCTGCCTTAGCCACCTCATCGCGGTTACCCGATTGCCGTTTTGAAAGAGCAAAAGGCCCAGCGTTGCGGCTGCGTCGTTATGGCCTTTGCGGGCCGCCCGCTCGAGCCAGCTTTGCGCTTGGGCCAGATCCAGGGGCACGCCTTTACCGAGACGATACGACTGCCCAATATTAAACGCCGCGTCGGCATCCCCTTGCTCTGCCAGGGGTCGCCAGATTGCCACGGCGCCCGCCGCGTCGCCCTTCTGCCAAGCATCGATGCCGGATTTAACGTCCTGGGCCGTGGCCGGGATCGCGGCGGCGCTAATCGTCAGGGCAAGCAACAAGGTTCGCATTAATCCAGTCCCGGGTCGAGGTTTCCTTAACCCTAGCTCCTCTCTCGGGCGGCGAACAAGGTCGGGCCAATATTAACCAGTTTTTAGGGCCTTTGCTGTCAGGTGAGCATCGAATGACCGTCATTTGGCGAGGGGAATAGAATGCGCGTTCTGGCAATGGCATCGCAGAAGGGCGGGTCGGGCAAGACGACCTTGTCCGGTCACCTAGCGGTGCAAGCGCAACTGGCGGGCGCTGGTCCCGTCTGCCTTATCGACATCGATCCGCAAGGTTCGCTCGCCGACTGGTGGAATGAACGACAGGAAGATATGCCGGCCTTCGCGCAGACAACTGTTGCGCGCCTCGCATCGGACCTGGAAGTGCTTCGCCAGCAGGGCTTCCGCCTCGCCGTGATCGACACGCCGCCGGCCATAACCATGGCGATCCAGTCGGTTATCGCCGTTGCAGAACTTATCGTCATCCCGACTCGCCCGTCGCCGCATGACCTTCGTGCCGTCGGGGCCACCGTCGACCTGTGTGATCGCGCCGGCAAGCCGCTGATCTTCGTCGTCAACGCCGCGACGCCTAAAGCCAAGATCACTTATGAAGCCGCAGTTGCACTCTCGCAGCATGGCACGGTCGCCCCAGTTACGCTTCACCATCGCACCGATTTCGCAGCTTCGATGATCGACGGACGTACGGTGATGGAGGTCGACCCCAAGGGTCGCTCGGCTCGCGAAGTTGTCGAGCTTTGGGATTATATTTCCGACCGCCTCGAAAAGAATTTCCGTCGCACCGTGTTCGCAGCCCCGAATGCCGCCCCCGGCATCGGTGTCGCTGCCTCGCCGCGTCCCGTCGGTGGCTTCGGCCGCCGCGTTGTTGGCCAGTAAGGAGTGAACGCGATGGGAGAACCCAAGGCATTCGCATCGCTCTCTTCGGGTCTTTTGGCTCGCAAGGGTGCTGCACGGCCCGCAATGCGCCCCCAAGGCTTCGGCCAAGGCGGCAGCGGCCTGGAAGATCTGGGCTGGAACGACATGGGCTTTGAACCGCCCAAGCCGGCGCTCGCACCAGTTCGCGATGACGAACATGATGCATTCGGCGATGAACTGCCCGAACAGCCTCTGCGTAATCCGATTTCGGCCCTGACGCCGATCGCTTCGCCGGTCCACGACCAGCAAGCGGAAATCGCCGAGCGCTTTGCCGCCCATGACGAGGATGGCGAGGACGAAGACGGCGAATATGTCGACGAGACCGCCGAGATCTATGATCCCGAGGCAGAAGAAGCATTGCAAGCACCGGTCGCCAAAGAACCGGCGCCGATTGTCGCAATGCCAATCCCGGTCCGCGCTACGGCGCCAGTCCGTCCGCGCAAGCCACGCGCTGCCCCGGGCAGCAAAGGCAAGGCGGCATTCACGCTTCGTCTGGATCCGGCGCGACACCTGAAGCTGCGCCTTGCCTGCGCCGTCGACGGCCGGTCGGCTCAGCAGCTCGTGACCGATGCGCTGGACCAACTGCTCGGTGCGATGCCTGAACTGGAATCGATGGCCGAACGGGCCCCGCGAGCGAAGCGGGCCTGAACGAACGAAAGTAGGGGACGAAGTCATGACCAACCCGAAGCGCCTTGGCGCCGCACTGACCGCCGCATCGTTGATGGCCGTTGTGACGGCCTGCGCGGGACCCGGGTCGTCGGGCACGAAGAGCGCCTCGATTTTTGGTGGTAAGGTCGACTCGTCCAACATTGCGCTTGCCACCCGTGCCCAGGTCGCCCTGACGTCGAACGATCTCCAGAACGCCGTTTCGCTCGCCGAGCGGGCTGTCGAACGCAGCCCGAACGACGCCGGCTTTCGTGCACTGCTGGGCAACTGCTACCTCGCTTCGGGCCGGTTCGCGTCGGCGGAAGCAGCCTATCGCGACTCGTTGACCCTTGTCGGTACGCAGCCGCAGGTGGTGTTGAAGCTGGCGCTAGTCCAGATTTCACAGGGCAAGACGGAAGACGCCAAGGCATTGCTTGCCGCCGCGCAAGGTTTGCTCGATGCCGCCGATACCGGTCTTGCCCTGGCTCTTGCGGGCGATCCGCAGTCGGCGATTTCGATACTGGAGCCGGCAGCCCGTGCGATCGGTGCTGACGCCACGGTTCGCCAGAACCTCGCGCTCGCCTACGCCTTCGCCGGTAACTGGGACCAGGCTCGTGTCGTGGCCAGCCAGGACGTCCCGGCGGATCAGCTCGACGGTCGCATCCAGCAGTGGATGGCGCTCGCCAAGCCCGCCCGGCAGTCCGACCAGGTCGCTGCCTTCATCGGCATTCGTCCTGTCGCCAGCGATCCAGGCCAGCCGGTGCGCCTTGCGCTGAATAAAGTTGAAAATGTTCGCCAGGCCGCAGCAGAACCTGTGACGCCGCAGCCTCAGCAGGCCTTGGTTGCCGCGGTGCAGCCCGCGCCGGTCTATGAAGCGCCGGTCATGGTTGCCGAAGCACAGCCGGCGACGGTCTATGAGGCGCCGGTCGCAGCTGTCACGAACCCCACACCGTCAGTTGAACCCGTTGCCTTGCCGGTCGCGATGGCCGCTGCTGCTGAAACCGCTCCGCCGGTCGCCGATTACGCCGCTGCTCCGGCATCACCGATTCGTCAGGCCCGCCCGGCGCTATCGCCGGCCGCCGTCCGCCTCTCGGACTCGCTGCCGTCCATCCGTCGAGCCGCGCTCCCTAAAGCGAAGCAGGCTAAAAGCCGCGCTGTCGTCCAGTTGGGAGCTTACTCCTCGCGCGATCGTATCGAGCTTGCCTGGAACAACGCCAGCGCCAAGTTCTCGTCTCTGCGTGGTTACACGCCCGTCAGCGCTCGCTTCGACAGCGGCAAGGGCACTGTCTACCGCCTGTCGGTGAAGGGATTCGCCAGCGATCGCGATGCCATCCAGCTTTGCTCGTTGCTGAAGCGCCAGGGTCGTGCCTGCTTCGTCCGCGCCGTGTCGAACGACACGCCGGTACGGTTCGCTTCGCGCTAAACGCTAGTTCAAACGCGACGCGGTCAGGAGGTCGAGGCAAGCCATCCTGACCGCAACGCCCATCTCCACCTGCCGGACGATCAGCGAACGGGTAGGGTGGTCAGCAAGCGACCCTTCGATCTCGACACCACGGTTGATTGGGCCCGGATGCATGACGACCGCACCTTCTGCGGTTTGAGCAAATCGATCTTCGGTGAGGCCGTAGCGCGACAGATATTCTCCTGGAGCGTCGCCTAGGTCTTCCTCAAGCCGTTCGCGCTGGACGCGCAGCATCATCACGACATCGGCGCCCTCGACCGCTTCATCGATCTGCATGGCTTCCATCGAGGAAGGGATTAGGGATTCGGGGCCAGCCATGCGCAGGTCGGCACCGAGGCGCTTCAACAGCAGCGCGTTGGAGCGAGCGACGCGGCTGTGCTTCAAGTCCCCGCAGACGGCGATTTTCAGGCCTTCGATACGTCCGAAATGCTGTCGAATCGTGGCTGCGTCGAGCAGTGCTTGGGTTGGATGTTCACCGACGCCGTCACCGGCGTTGATAACCGGGCAATCCATAATCGCTGCAACGCTGGCGGGAGCGCCACTAACACTATGGCGGATTACAAGTATGTCGGGCCGCATTGCGTTGAGCGTGCGGGCCGTATCCTCCAGCGTCTCACCCTTCTTGATGGAACTGTGCTCGACCTGCATCGTCACGACCTGCGCGCCGAGGCGGTTGGCGGCGATTTCGAAGCTGAGCAGCGTTCGCGTCGAATTTTCGAAGAAAGCGTTGACGATTGTCAGTCCGTCGAGCCGGTGGTCGTTGCGCCGGGGCTGCCGATTATAGGAAAACCATCGCTCGCCTTCGTCGAGGATGGTCGCGATTTGGTCGTCGCTGAGACTATCAATGGAAAGCAGGTGCATTAAAGCCGCCCACTAACCTGCGGGCGGCAGATTGACCAGCGCGTCGATCGCACCTTGGAGGATATGGGCAGCGGCGTGCGCGTCGACCTTCTCCGCCCTTTTGGCACGGCTGATGTCGGCTTCAATCATCGCCCGTTCGACGGCGACCGTCGACCAGCGCTCGTCCCACAGCAGCAAGGGGAGGGCGAGGGGATGAAGGTTCCGGGCAAATGCGCGGACCGACTGTGTGCGAGGAGAGTCTGTGCCGTCGAGATTGAGTGGCAGGCCGACGACCAAGCCGGCGATGCCATGCTTCGAGATAGACGCCTTCAGCGCTTCCATGTCCGCCGTGAACTTCGTCCGGCGGATCGTGCCGGCAGGAGTCGCGAAGCTCCAGCCGGAATCGCAGGTCGCAAGGCCAATGGTCTTGGTCCCGACGTCGAGACCCAGCAGCCGGCCGTGCGGAACGGAAGCGGCGAATTCCGCGGCAGTGGTGGCAATCAGCGGGTACGCCAAGTGGCCAGCCTCCGCTCAGCATCCGCACGGATCGAGCCCCAGAAAAGCGCATAGTCGTACACGTGGTAATTGTTGCCAGGCAGCACATAGGGGCCGAGGTCGGGTACATCGCCGTCGATCAGCAGGAACCCCTTCGAGCAATGCGCGCCAACGATGGAGGGCGTAAGGGTCGCCTTGGCGAACTCGCCATCGGGAACGAGCGTGCCGAGGTTCGCACCGGAGGCTGCCCTCGCGCCCTGCGTCCCGGTCAGCGGATTGACGCAGAGCATGTCCGCTCGCTTACGCTTTGCACCCGTCAGACCGGGTGTGCCTACCCAAGCATTGAGGACCAATGTCGGGTTTGCCGGGTCGCGGAAGCTTTGCCAGCTCAGCACACAGCCCGCCTGGCCCGGGGTATTGCAGGGCTGGAGACCCGTGGCCGGAAGGTCCGCGGCAACCGAAACAGGCCAGCCGCCGACATAGGCCGCAACCAATCGGTCCTTCAGCGCATCCTTGCGGTCAGCGAGGAGGTGAAGGAGGTGCAGTGACCCCTGGCTATGGCCGGCAAGAATGATTGGCCGGTCGGCCGGCTGGGCGGCAAGAAAGGCATCGAACGCGGAGCGCACATCGCGGTAGGCCAAGTTGAGGGCTTTGTGGGCGTCCTCACTGGTCAAAAGGAAGGCTCCGAACGCGGCCTGCCGGTAGCGCGGCGCCCAGATATCCGAGATCGCGTTGAACGCACTGGACTGGCTCTCCACGAACAGCTGCGCCCGCCGTGACGGCTCGCCCCCCGCATCGAGCGGAGCATTCCAGCGGTCGCGTTCGAGATAGGTTGTAGGGTGTATGTAGAAGGTGGCCGCCGGCTGGGGCGACCGGGTCGAGACGACGCCTTCGGGCACCCACCGCGATGAATCGTTGGAAAGACCCGGCTTGGTGATCCAGCTGGCATCCTTGGAATAGTCAGGTCCGGAAACGGTAGGCGGTTCCTGAAAATGGCCCTGCGGTGTTGCCTGGCGGATGAGAACGCGGTCGCCGAACTGGAATAGGGCAAACGCCCCGGCAACGGCGAGAAGGACGAGGATGAAGATGAAAATCAGAAAACGGCGGGCACACATAGGCCAAGCGCGTTAGGAAAAGGCCGGGGAGGGCGCAAGCGCCGCACACCGGTTAAGCCTTACCGAGGAAGGAACGGTTCCTGCAGCTTTCGTTCCGCTTCCTTCGCACGGAGTTCGTCCGAGCGCATCGAGCGAGCGGCGAGGACATCCCATGCCGCTGCACAGCGGTCGAGGTTTTCGCGGACGTTCTTAAGTGGCTCGGAGCGCGCTTTGTCGCGCGCCTGTTCGGCCTGCAACTGGTAGAAGTGGGTAGAGTTCGAGGTCATGGATACTCCTTGAGTGTCGACCCGGCTCTCCCCCGAGAGCCGGGCCTGCCCCGAAACTAGACTTCCTTGACGTTGGTCGCGCTTTCGCGGCCACGACGGTCAGGAGCCAGGTCGTAAGTGACCTGCTGGCCTTCGCGCAGGGTGCGCAGGCCGCCCGCTTCAAGAGCGGTGACGTGAACGAACGCATCGTTGCCGCCGCCGTCCGGAGTAATGAAACCGAAGCCCTTGGCGTCGTTGAAGAATTTTACAGTACCTTGCATTATTTGGGTCTTTCCCATTCGGGCGGTTCGCCATTCGATCCGCTTGCAGCTAGAGAGGCGAAGAGGAAGGAGATAAGGCGCCAAGCGCCAAAAGACCCGCGTCAAGCGACTGGTAGCACCGCCCTGATAGCCGGTTACTGACAATTTTGCAAAAACGCAGACCGTGCCGTGGCATTTTCGCCTCTACGCCGCTCCATTCCAGCAACGAGCGGAGCGACAGTTCGGGGTGACAAATAGGGGGGTAAAAGAATGGCCGAGCGATTCGATAGCGAGGACCGCGCATGGCCCTCGCGGCCGTGGATCATGGCGGCTATTGGAGCCGTGGGCGGACTTGTCATTCACCTCCTGACCGACGGCCACACGGGCTATAACCAAACCTTTCCCGTGTGGAAGCAGGCGGCCACCGCCTTCACGGTCGTTGCGACGATCGCCTTCTTGCTCACCGTTGAGCTTCGACGCTGGACCTGGTCGGCCGGGTTCGCGCTCTGCTGGGGCGTGGTGATTGCGCTCGTTGGCTGGTTCACCTCCCAGTACAATCTCCAAGGCGAAATCATGGAGTTCCCGTTCCTGTCGGGAATATTGGCAGTGCTGGTCGCTGCGCCCTTGTTCCAGACGATCCGCGACGAAGCGGCTTGGCGGTTCCCCTACGCCCGGCTGCACCGGCATGCATGGACCGACGCGGTCATTGGCGCGGCCAGCCTTGCGTTTACCGGCGTAACGTTCCTCCTCGCCTGGCTGATCGCTTCGTTGTTCGACGTGATCGGGATCGACGCGCTTAAAGACCTGCTGAAAGAGGAATGGTTCGGCTGGACGCTTGCCGGCTTCGCGTTCGGAGCGGCTGTCGGCCTGCTGCGCGAGCGCGATGCACTGGTGGCGACGCTGCAGAAGCTGGTGATGGTGGTGTTCTCAGTCCTTGCGCCGGTGCTGGCGGTCGCGCTGGCGGCATTCCTGCTATCGTTGCCGTTCAAGGGGTTATCGGGCCTATGGGATTCCGACATTCCAGCCACGCCATTGCTTCTATTGTCGGGAGCGGGCGCAATCCTGCTGGCCAATGCGGTGATCGGCGACGGTCGCGAAGAGCGCAGCAGCAACCGCTGGTTGCAGTATACGGCGCTCGCGCTGGTGCTGACCGTCTTGCCGCTGGCGATCCTTGCCATGGTGTCGATGGGCCAACGGATCGGGCAATATGGCTGGACCCCCGAGCGAATGTGGGGCGTCGTGGCTGTCGGGATCGCTGTGGCCTATGGGCTTGCGGCGTGGTGGGCGGCCGGCAAGGGGCGTCTCGGTTACGACGACAAATTGCGGCCCCTCCAGACCAAGCTGGCGATCGGCCTGTGCGGGCTGGCCTTCTTCCTTGCCCTGCCGATCGTCGATTTCGGGGCGATCAGTGCAAGGTCGCAGCTGGCTAGGCTGAATAGCGGACAGGTCAAGGCGGAGGAATTTGACTGGACGGCCATGGCGTTCGATTTCGGGCCAGAGGGGCGGGAGCGGTTGAAGGAAATCGCCAGAGCTGGCGAAGCCAAGCAACGCCAATTGGCGGGAACGGCGCTCAAAACGAAAAATCGATGGGATCTGTCGCGTGAAACGGAAATCGTGGAGCGTCAGGCGGATATCGAAAAGAAAGTGCGGTTGCTGTCACCCGACATCAGGTGGAGCGATGAACTCAAACGGCGGGTTTCGGCACTTGGCGATTGCAGCGAACGCCAGCAATGCGCGCTAATTCGGCTTGCCCCCGACAAGCTAGTGCTTTTGCGAACCTACGCTGATGAGCGCTATCTATCCGCATCAATCATCGATCTCGCCGTCTCGCTGCCTTCAAGTGCGGGTGCCGTTAAGACGCCTGATGTTGTGGAGATCGTGGCGACGGACACGCCGGCGATGAAGGACGTCGACCTTGGCAAAGCGAAGATCGAAATCAGGGACGTTGCCATCCGGCAGGTCTATGTCGACGAGAGGCCGGTCGGGCAGGGGGTCCGAATAAGCCGTTGAAGGGCGCGCGGCGCCCTGCTAGCCGCGCGCTCATGTCCGTGAACGCAGATCAGGTGCGGCATGTCGCCAAATTGGCCCGCATTGCCATGAGCGATGCCGAGGTCGAGGCGATGGTGCCCGAATTCAACAATATCCTTGGCTGGGTCGAGCAGCTTGGCGAAGTCGATACCGACGGGGTCGAACCGCTGACCGCCGTCATCGACAATCATCTTCGCCTCCGCAACGACGTCGTCAACGATGGCGATTGCCGCGATGCGGTGCTTAAGAATGCGCCCGACGCGCAGCACGGCTTCTTTGCGGTTCCGAAGGTGATCGAATAGTGGGCGAGCTTAATATCAAGACCATCGCCCAGCTCCGCGACGGGTTCCGTGCGGGCGAATTTTCAGCGCGTGAAATCGCCGAGGAGTTCAACGCCGCGGTGGAAGCCGGACGCGCGCTGAACGTCTACACAGTCGAAACGCCGGAGAATGCGCTGGCCGCGGCCGACGCAGCCGACCAGGCGCGTCAGTCGAGCGATCTGAAACCGCTGTCGGGCATTCCGCTGGGCATCAAGGACCTGTTCGCGACGGAAGGAGTGGATTCCACTTCGGGCTCGAACATCCTCAAGGGCTTCAAGCCGCCGTACGAGAGCACGGTTTCGGGCAAGCTCAAGGCGGCGGGCGCGGGCATGCTGGGCAAGCTCAACATGGACGAGTTCGCCATGGGATCGTCCAACGAGACCAGCGCCTATGGTCCCGTGATCAGCCCATGGAAGCGCAATGACGGCAGCAATGCCGCGCTTACGCCGGGCGGAAGCTCGGGCGGTTCCTCTGCCGCCGTCGCCGCAGGTATGGCACCGGGCGTGACCGGCACGGATACGGGCGGATCAATCCGCCAGCCAGCAGCCTTCACCGGCATCACCGGCATCAAGCCAACCTATGGTCGCTGCAGCCGCTGGGGCATTGTTGCCTTCGCAAGCTCGCTCGACCAGGCAGGGCCAATGGCCCGCGACGTGCGCGATTGCGCCATCCTGCTTGAGAATATGTGCGGGTTCGACCCCAAGGATGCGACTAGCCTCGACCTTCCGGTGCCACAGTGGGAAGCAGGGTTGTCGAGCGACCTCAAGGGCAAGAAGGTCGGCATTCCGGTAGAGTATCGGATTGACGGCGTGCCCGAGGAAATCGACGCGCTGTGGGACAAGGGCGTGGAGTGGCTGCGCGATGCCGGAGCCGAGCCGGTCAAGATCAGCCTGCCGCATACGAAATATGCGCTGCCCACCTATTACATCATCGCGCCGGCCGAAGCCTCGTCCAATCTCGCCCGTTATGACGGCGTCCGTTACGGCCTGAGGGAATCGCCGGAGGGCGGCAACCTCGACGCAATGTATGCAGCGACCCGCTCGGCGGGGTTTGGCGCAGAAGTGAAGCGGCGGATCATGATCGGCACCTATGTGCTGTCAGCCGGCTTCTACGACGCCTATTTTACCAAGGCGCAGAAGGTGCGGACGCTGATCAAGCGCGACTTCGCCCAAGCGTTCGGTGAATGCGACTTCATCCTGACCCCAACAGCGCCGTCGGCAGCGTTCGGGCTGAATGAGAAGATGTCGGATCCGCTCGCGATGTATCTGAACGACGTGTTCGCCGTTCCGGCGAGTTTGGCAGGCCTTCCGGCGATGTCGGTTCCGGGCGGGCTGGACAGTCAGGGTCTGCCGCTAGGCCTGCACCTGATCGGTCGTGAACTGGACGAGCAGGGCATCCTCAACGCCGCGCTGGCGATCGAAGAACGGGCCGGATTTACCCATCGTGCGGAGAAGTGGTGGTGAGCGACTATCGTATCCAGGGCGCCACCGGCGATTGGGAGGTCGTGATTGGCCTGGAAGTTCATGCGCAGGTAGTCAGCAACGCCAAGCTCTTTTCCGGCGCAGCGACGGCCTTCGGCGCGGAGCCAAATACGCAGGTATCGCTGGTCGATGCGGCGATGCCGGGCATGCTGCCGGTTCCAAACCGGGAGTGCATCCGCCAGGCAGTTCGCACAGGGATGGCGATCGACGCGCAAATCAACAAATGGTCGCGTTTCGACCGGAAGAACTACTTTTACGCCGACCTTCCGCAGGGTTACCAGATCAGCCAGCTGTACCACCCGTTGGTGGGTGAGGGGCAGATCACCGTCCTTCTTGACGAAAAAGATGAGGCGAGCGCCAAGACGATCGGCATCGAGCGGATTCACGTCGAGCAGGACGCGGGCAAGCTGATGCACGACCAGCATCCGACGATGAGCTACGTCGATCTCAACCGCTCAGGCGTGGCGCTGATGGAAATCGTTTCCAAGCCAGACATGCGTTCTCCAGCGGAAGCAGGGGCATATCTCCGGAAGCTCAGAGCAATTCTCCGCTATGTCGGCTCATGCGACGGCAACATGGAGGAAGGCTCGATGCGCGCCGACGTCAACGTCAGCGTGCGGAAACCCGGCGAGGAATTTGGTACCCGCACCGAGACGAAGAACGTCAACTCGGTGCGCTTTGTCATGGCGGTGATCGAGCATGAGGCGCGGCGCCAGGTGGACCTCATTGAGGAAGGCGGCCAGGTAGCGCAGGAGACGCGTCTTTACGACCCCGACAAGAATGTCACACGGACATTGCGGTCCAAGGAAGATGCACACGACTATCGCTACTTCCCCGATCCCGACCTGTTGCCGCTGGAGCTTGAGGACAGCTTCCTCGAGGAATGCCGGGCGTCGCTGCCGGAGCTGCCGGATGCCAAGCGCAAGCGGTTCGAGGCCCTCGGCATCACCGCTTATAATGCGAGCGTGCTGACGGCCGAGGTCGAGACGGCGCGCTGGTTCGACTCACTACTGGATGCAGGCGCTGAACCCAAGCAGGCGGCAAATTGGGTGGTTGCCGAACTTTTCGGGGCACTCAATCGCTTGGGTAAGTCGATCGAGGACAGCCCTGTCAGTGCGACCCATGCAGCCGAATTGCTTGGCCTTGTTGCCGACGGAACGATCAGCGGATCGATCGCCAAGACGGTCTTCGAAAAGATGATTGAAAGCGGCGACGGTGCGTCCGCGATCGTCGAGCGAGAAGGCCTGAAGCAGACGAGCGACACGGGCGCGATCGACGCAGAGATCGACAAGATCCTGGCGGCCAATGCCGATAAGGTCGCGGAATATAAGGGCGGCAAGCAGCAGTTGTTTGGCTTTTTCGTTGGCCAGACAATGAAGGCGATGCAGGGCAAGGCCAACCCGGGCGTTGTGAATGAACGGTTGAGGGCCAAGCTGGACTGATCCTGCGGGCGCGAGGAGGTTTGATGCGTAAATTTCTGTTGGCTCTCGCGGCCACGACTGTTGGCGTTAGCCCATCGTTCGCTCAGTCAGCCCCACCGCCCAAGCTGGTCGTCGCCATCTCGGTCGACCAGCTTTCGTCGGACCTGTTCGACGAATATCGGCCGCAGCTGTTTGGCGGCATCGGCCGCTTGGCGCGCGGGACGGCGTTTCGCAACGGGTACCAGGGACATAACGCCAGCGAGACCTGCCCGGGCCACTCAACGATCATGACTGGATCGCGCCCCTCGCGTACCGGAATCATTGCCAATTATTGGTTCGACCTTAGCCAACAGCGCAGTGACAAGGGCGTCTATTGCGCCGAGGACGAGCGCGTGCAGGGCAGCAGCTCGACCGCCTATACGGTCAGCCCCTATCACCTGCGCGTGCCTACCCTGGGCGATCTACTGAAGGCGGCGCGGCCTGGCTCACGCAATGTCGCAGTCGCCGGCAAAGATCGCTCGGCAATCATGATGGGTGGACGAGCACTCGACCAGCGCTGGTATTGGGACGGGAAGACGTTCGTTACCGACCTTAAGGGCGTGGCGGTGCCGCGATCAGTGATTGCCACCCGCACCGCCGTCGCGCAGGCAATCGCGCAGGATCGTCCAGCGCTGCAGATGCCGGCGCTTTGCCAGCAAAAGGCGCGGATTGTGCCCATCGAGGGCGGCGGGGCACCGGTCGGCGGCGGCGCTTTTGCGCGCAAGGCGGGCGACGCGCGGTCATTCCGAGCTAGCCCAGAGTTCGACGGGGCGACGCTGGCACTTGCCGCGTCACTGATCGAGGAGATGCAACTGGGGCGCGGGCCATCGACAGACATCATCTCAGTCGGCCTGTCCGCGACCGATTTCGTCGGCCACAGTTATGGCACGGGGGGCGCCGAAACCTGCCTGCAGATGTTCTCGCTTGACCGCGACCTGGGCGATTTCTTCCGGCTGCTGGACAGCAAGGGCATCGATTACCTCGTGATGCTGACTTCCGACCATGGCGGGCAGGACATTCCGGAGCGCAAGCGGTTGAATGGCGTGCCGGGAGCGGTGCGTGTTCCGAGTGATCTCTACGGCAAGGAGATGGGGAAGACGCTTGGAGCCAAGCTTGGGCTGAAAGGACCGGTGCTGTATGGCGATGGGGCGTTCGGGGACATGTATTTGGACCGCTCGCTGAGCGCGGGGGAGCGGGCGAAGGCCAAGGCGGCAGCCGTTGCAGCCTATCGGGCGCATCCACTGGTTGAAGCGGTGTTTACTCATGAGGAACTGCGCGCTGCGAAGAGTCCGACCGGGTCGCCTGACAAGTGGAGTTTGATCGAGCGCGCGCGTGCGTCGTTCGATGACGAGCGCTCGGGCGATTTCGTCGTGCTTCTAAAACCGGACGTGACGCCGATCGCCGACACTAAGTCCTATGTTTCAACGCACGGCAGCCCATGGGATTATGACCGGCGGGTGCCGATCCTGTTCTGGCGCGCGGGGATGGCAGCTTCCAATCGCGATGACGCGATCGAGACGGCGGACATCATGCCGACGCTGGCAGCAACGATCGGATTGCCGGTCGATGCATCGAAGATCGACGGTGAATGCGTCGACAACATCCAAGGCGTTACCTGCCCCGTTCGCTAGCCGATTGAAACGCTTGCCTTTTTCCTGAAGGCGCGTCAGTCATAGCCATCGAAGTCGTTGCTTCGGGGGAGAATGTAGTGCGCCGGTTGGGTATCGCGCTCGTGGCTGGACTGGCGCTGGGCGGCTGCGTCCAGACGCGCCAGTATGCAGACGTCGAGTTCACTCCTCCGCAGGGGGATTACAAGCTGCTTGTCATGCGGCCGGACGTTTCGGTCGGGTCGGTTACCACCGGCGGAATGGTCGAGCCGCGCGCGGACTGGACCGAAACCGCGCGCGCGAAATTGCTCACGGCGCTGAAGGCCCAGCAAGCAGGGAGGGGCGGCAACGTCATGGTCCTAGAAAAGCGCGATGGGATAGCTGGCGTTAGCGCGGAGCAGGTCGCCGAATTGGAGCGACTCCACTACGCGGTTGGGAGCTCGATCGCGCTTCATCGCTATTCGGGCGCTTACCTGCCGACCAAGCGGCGCAAGGGTCTCGATTGGACGCTGGGCGGGGATGCCGTGGCGCTGGGGCAGCGCACTGGATACGATTATGCACTGTTCCTGCACGCCGAGGACAGTTTCGCTTCCGACGGGCGGGTCGCGCTACAGGTTCTGGGCATCGCGGGGTGCTTGGTTGGCTTTTGTGCGCCGACAATGGGCGGGGCAGGTCAATTCGCCTACGCCAGCCTGGTCGACCTTCGAACGGGCAAGGTGGTCTGGTTTAATGTTCTGAGCGCGGAAAGCCAGGTCGCGGGCATCAAGATGGGCGATATCCGCACCGATGCGGGCGCCGCGCAGATGGTCGAGCGGCTACTGGATCGGATGAAGCCGGGACGTGAGGTCCGTCGCCGGCAGAAGGCCGCGCAATGACCGTTCTGGTTTCGCGCCGTGACCTGATGACCGGGGCAGGCGCTCTTGCCGCGGCAGGACTGGTGACCGGAACAGCGGAGGCGCGGGTCCTGCCCAAGGACATGGTTCCGTTGATCGGTCCGGGATATCGGGCAGTCGATCAGGACGAAAAGGGCCTGTGGCAGTTGATGGAACGGGTCGAGGAGGAGGTCGCCGGGTCCAACCTGCTCGTGCAGGATCCGGCGCTGACGGCCTATCTTCGCGACTTGATCGGCAACGTTGGCGGACCGGCAGCGCGGGACATGCGCATCTACCTCGCACGGATTCCCGAGTTCAACGCCGTGATGTTTCCGACTGGCTTTTCGGTCGTGTTCACCGGCCTCCTGCTGCGCATGCGTAACGAGGCGCAGCTTGCCGGAGTGATTGCGCACGAAAGTGCGCATTTCTTGCGGAAACACCAGCTTCGCCAGTGGCGGGACACGAAGCGCAAAACCGACGTCTTCAGCTTCCTGGCCATGGGCGCCGGCGTCGCAGGCGGGGCAGCGGGGGTGTATGCGGGCGACCTCGTCCGCCTGGCGCAATTCGGCACGATCCTATCGCTGCTCAAATATAACCGGACGCTGGAAGCGGAAGCCGACGCAATGGGCGTCAGGTTGCTGGCCGAGGCGGGCTATGACCCGATGGCCATGAGCGAGACGTGGGAGCAGTTGATCGGCGAACTCGACTTGTCGGCGAAATATCGCCGCAAGAGGCGCGACCGTGATTTCTCTCTTTTTTCTACCCATCCGGCGCCGGAGTCGCGCATGGCGGATTTGAAGCTATCCGCAGCGGAAGTACGGCACGCCGGCCGCCAATACGAAGCCCACCGGGACCGTTATCTGGCGAAGCTGGCGGCGATCCGGCCAACCTTGCTGGACGACCAGGTCAAGCTCAACGATCCCGGCGCCAGCCAATATGTCGTTGAGACGCTGGCCAAGGATGGGTGGAACGGTCTGCTACGATTTCACGAGGGTGAAATATGGCGGCTGCGCAATCGCAGGGACGACCATGTCCGGGCCGCTCAGGGTTATGCCGCGGCAACGCTCTATGCCGATGCGCCGGCGGATGCGTGGCGCTGGCATGGGATCATGTTGATGAAGCAGGGACGACGGTCTGAGGCCAATGCGGCCTTTGCCCGCTATTTGCGAATGGCGCCGAACGCGCCGGACGCGCCATTCGTTCGCCAGATGATGGTCAGTTGAAGAGGAAATCCATGCGTTTCGGATCGGCAGTCCTCGTGTCATTTTCCGCAATGTCGCTAGCCGCCTGTAGCTCGCTCGAGGGGGGCGGATACGGGTTTGGTGGAGGCTATTCGCTCGTTCGCGCCAAGGAAGTGCGGGTGGGTAACGGATCAATTGCCGTCACGCCGCCGCGCGAGTGGAATAAGCAATCCACCACCCTGTTCGACGACATCTCCACGGTCGAGGACTGGACCCAGAACGGACCCTACCTCGACACCATCAGCTTCGTGACGGGGATGAAGGACGGGAAAGCCGTTGTGAGGCAGCGCAGCCGGGATGACCGACAAGTGCCGAAATTCCGGTCGAACATGACCGCCCCGGAAGTCGCCGCGATGATCGAAAGCCTGTTCAGGGTTCGCGGCGGAACGGTCGATTTCAAAACGACGAGCTTGGTCCCGCGCTCATATCTCGGTGCGAGCGGCTTCCAATATGACTTCGAACATTTGGACGGAGACGAAGTGCGCCGCCGCGGCCGGGCGGTGGGTGCGATCATCAACGGCCGACTATATCTGGTCCTCCTGGACGCGACCAAATCTCATTACTTTGATGCCTCGCTGCCCGACTTCGAGGCGATCGTCCGGTCGGCGCGCAGGATTCGCTAACTAGCGCAGGACCGGATCAGGCGGAGGTGGCGGCTCGGGCTCGCCGGGCAGCGGCGGTACTTGCCCTGGCTCCTCGGTCGGCGGCGTTGTGCCCGGACGGGGCGGGCGGCTTGCCATACTTAGCTGCCCGGCTCTGGCGCACCCGGCGCAGGAATATCGACATCCCCGGGAAGGCTGGGCGCTTCGGCGGGCGGGATGGTTGGCTGGGCGGGCTGACTTGGCGGGGCCGGTTCGCTGGGATGGGCCGGCGTTTCGGGCGGCGGGGCAGTGGGGTTCGGATCCTGCTGCATCGACTTAATTCTCCTTCGAATGACATAACCTCGCCGCGCTGCCGAAGTTGCTCATCCCGTCGCTCTTGCTCCCGCGCCGATCCTTGGTATAGGCCGCGCACCTTGAATGGCGTCCGCGCGGGCGTGGCGGAATTGGTAGACGCGCTGGATTTAGGTTCCAGTATCGCAAGATGTGGGGGTTCGAGTCCCTTCGCCCGCACCATTCCGTCATGGAGCCTGTCCAACCGGCAGGCGACATGCGGAATGAGCGCCTAGAAAAGTTTTTGAAAGCAGGACCGAAGCTGTGACCATGAAGACCGTCGAGACGGAAAACGAAGGCCTGAAGCGGGCCTACACCCTCACTATTCCGGCCAAGGACATCGACGCGCGCGTCGACGGCGAGATCAAGCGCATTGCGCCGACGGTGCGCATGCCTGGCTTCCGTCCCGGCAAGGTGCCGCCGAACCTGATCCGCAAGATGCACGGCGAGGCGTTGATGCGTGACGCGCTGAACACTGCAGTGCAGGACAGCGTGCAGCAGCTGATGGCGGAGAAGAAGATTCGCCCGGCGATGCAGCCGGAAGTTGAGCTGGACGAGGGCTATGAGACCGGCAAGGACGCCGAAGTCCGGGTTCGCCTGGAAACCCTGCCTGACGTTCCCGCCCCGAAGATCGACAGCCTGAAGCTCGAGCGCCTGACTGTCGAGACCGACGAGAAGGCGGTCGACGAGCAGCTGAAGCAGCTCGCCGCGTCGCAGGCTCGCTATGAAGACGCGAAGAAGGGCTACAAGGCAGCCGAAGGTGATCAGGTCGTTATTGACTTTGTCGGCAAAGTCGACGGCGTCGCGTTCGATGGCGGCACGGGCGAAGGCATGGCCGTCGTCTTGGGTTCGGGCCAGTTGATCCCGGGCTTCGAGGACCAGATGGTTGGTCTCAAAGCCGGTGACGAAAAGCAGCTCAACGTCACCTTCCCGGCCGATTACGGCGCCGAAAACCTGAAGGGTCAGCCGGCGACTTTCGACATCAAGGTGACGGCGGTGAAGACCGCGGGCGAGACCAAGTTGGACGACGAGTTCGCCAAGCAGCTCGGCCTTAACGACCTTGAGCAGCTCAAGGGCCTGCTCCGCGACCAGCAGCAGCAGGAACTGAACGGCCTGACGCGCACCCACATGAAGCGGCGCCTGCTCGACCAGCTCGCCGCCGACCATGACTTCGAGGTACCGCCGTCGATGGTCGACGCCGAGTATGACAACATCATGGCCCAGCTTCGCCACGAAGCGAGCCACGAGGCCGATCCGGAAGCCGCGCTCAAGGAAATCGAAGGCGACGCCGAAGAGTATCGGAACATCGCGGTCCGCCGCGTTCGCCTTGGCCTGCTCCTGTCGGAAATCGGCGCCGCTAACGGCATCGACGTGACCCAGCAGGAAATGAACCGCCTGATCGGTCAGGCCGCAGCGCAGTATCAGCCGAAGGACCGCGAGGCCTTTGTGCGTTACGTTCAGCAGAACCCAATGGCCGCAGCCCAACTGCGCGCCCCGCTGTACGAAGACAAGGTCGTCGATTTTCTGTTCGGCAAAGCCGAAATCAGCGAGCGTAGCGTGACGCGCAGCGAGCTTGAAGCTGACCTTGAGAGCGAAGAAGGCCACGTCCACGGTCCGGGCTGCGGCCACGACCATGCGGAAGCCAAGCCAGCCAAGAAGACTGCTGCCAAGAAGCCGGCCGCGAAGAAGGCCAATGCGGAGCCTAAGAAGGCCGAACCGGCCAAGGCTGAAAAGGCACCCGCCAAGAAGGCTGCTGCTCCGAAGGCTGAAAAGACTGAAGCCAAGAAGGCCGAGCCGAAGAAAGCTCCCGCCAAGAAGGCGAAGTAAGCCTTAAGCCAAGCTTGCCGAAGCGCCGCCCTTCTTCGTAAGTGAAGAGGGGTGGCGCTTCAGAGCGCCTGGACCGCAGGGGTGGGGGAACAGCCGTGAATGACAGCCTGCGCATCGCCGTCGTGCTTCCTTGCTATAACGAGGAAGCGGCGATTACGCAGACGATCGCCGGCTTCCGCGCCTCCCTGCCTGGCGCGACGATCTACGTTTACGACAATAATAGCCGCGACCGGACGGCGGAGTTGGCCCGTGCTGCAGGCGCGGTCGTCCGCACCGAGCGTCAACAGGGCAAGGGCAACGTCGTTCGGCGGATGTTCGCCGATGTGGACGCCGATGTTTACGTCATGGCGGATGGCGACCTGACTTACGATCCCAAGGCCGCGCCCGAGATGGTGCGTATGCTGGTGGACGAGCAGTATGACATGGTTGTCGGAACCCGCCAGCACGAGGTCGCCGAGGCCTATCGTGGCGGTCACGTGCTGGGCAACCGACTGTTCACCGGATTGCTTTCGAGCTTGTTCGGGCGCAGCTTCACCGACATCTTTTCCGGTTACCGGGTGTTTTCGCGCCGGTTCGTGAAAAGCTTCCCGGTCCTGTCTGCCGGGTTCGAGATTGAGACCGAAATGAGCGTCCATGCGCTCGAACTGCGGATGCCAGTCGGCGAGGTCGAAACGGCATATGGCGCACGGCCCGAAGGTTCAGCGTCCAAGCTTTCTACCTATCGCGACGGTTGGCGCATTCTGAAGACCATCGGCACCCTCTATCGGGTCGAGCGGCCCGTGCTGTTCTATGGGAGCATCGGCGCGCTCTTCTGGCTCACAGCGATCATCCTCGCGATCCCGTTGGTGATCACCTATCTCGACACTGGGCTCGTGCCGCGTTTCCCGACCGCGATCCTCGCAACCGGCCTGTCGATCATTGGGGTGCTGTGCTTTTTCGCAGGATTGATTCTGGACACCGTAACCCGCGGGCGCCGCGAAGTTCGCCGCCTTGCTTATCTTGCCCATCCAGCGCCTGTGGCAGAAAAGTAACTAATCACCCAATCGTTCGTCGAACCGACGAACAATGCTGTTCGACGAACGCACTTGTTTGTTACTCTTCCGTTGCAGTGAAAGACTTTAATTGGTCTTCGCTTAACAGGGAGATAATTGATGGGCCGTTTTGGACATGCGCTCCGGTCAGGAGCAGGCGTTCTTGCGTTGGTCATCGGAAGCGCGGCAGCGGCACAAAGCAACTTGCCGCCGCCCGAAGCTGCCGAAACCCCGTCTAGCACCGCGAGCGAACCGACATCCGGCGGCGAGATTGTCGTTACCGGATCGCGCATCCGCCGCGACCCGCTAAGCCAGGAACAGCCCATCACCTTCGTGGACCAGGAGGATATCGCCAAGACCGGCCTGAATTCGGTCAATGACGTCCTGCAGCGCCTTCCCAGTGCGGGCGGCGGCCTTAACGGCAAGTTCAACAACTCCGGCAACTTCGGCAATCCGCCTGACGGCGGCGGGGTCGGCGCCGGCGCGGCCGAGATCGATCTTCGGTACCTGGGTTCCAAGCGGACGCTGGTGCTCGTCGACGGCCTGAGGTTCGTCAATGCAAGCTCCGCGAGCGGCGTCCCCGGCTCGGTCGATCTCAACGCCATCCCGGAAAGCATGATCGAGCGCGTCGAGGTCCTGCAGGACGGCGCGTCCGCGATTTATGGCTCCGACGCCATCGCGGGCGTAGTCAACATCATCACCAAGACCCGGCAGAAGGGACTGATCGCATCGGCGCAACTGGGCGGATACGACGACGGCGACGGCTTCTCGCAAAATTACCAACTGAGCTGGGGCAATGGCGGCGATGGCGCCACTCAAATTGTCGTCGGCGGCAACTATGTGAAGCAGAGCCCAATCAGCTCACGTGATCGCGCCATTTCGCGTTTTCCAAACCCGTTTCTGACCACCTGCGACGATCCGGCAGGCGGCTGCAGTTCCGGTACGCTGAACGGACGGGTGATCGTTTTCCCGTCGGTTGATCCTCGAGAAGACATCACGCTGATCAATGCGCTGCCGCCAGGCGTGACGCCGACGCCCGCGGACTACCGTGCCTTCACCAATGCAGACCGATTCAACTTCGCGCCGTACAACTTCATCCTGACCCCGCTTGAGCGCATGGGGGCGTTCGCCAATGTGAAGCAGGAGCTCGGCGCAGACTTAAACCTTCGTGCGAAGCTGGTCTGGAATCGCCGCAAGTCGAAGAACCAGGCAGCGCCGCTGCCACTGTTCGTCGGCCCTGATGCAGGCAACGGGAACCTGCTTGATCGAATTTCGATCGATAGTACCAACCAGTTTAATCCGTTCGGCGTGACGCTGGAGTCCGGGTTCAACCTCGACGGCACGCCCAATGGCAACACTGCCAACTATGCCTTTATCGGTCGCCGCGTCGTCGAAGGCGGTCCGCGCCGGTACAACCAGACAGTGAAGACTTTGTACGGCACCGCTACGCTGGACGGTAAGTTCGGCTTGATGGGCCGCGAATGGTTCTGGGACGTCAACGGTCTCTACGGCCGCAACAAGGCAAAGCAGACGGTGTTGGGCAATATCAACGCCGCTAACCTGGCGCTTGCACTTGGCCCCGACGCCGACTGCACCGGCGCCTGCGTGCCCTTCAACATCTTCGGCGGTGCGGGCTCGATCACGCAGGAAATGCTGGACTTCGTCAGTTTCACGCAAAGAGACCGCAGCCAGCAGAAGCTGTGGGGCTTCAGCGCCAACGTGTCGGGCAGCATCGCGACGCTTCCGGGGGGCGATCTTGGCATCGCGCTCGGATATGAACATCGCGACTATAAGGGCCGGTTCGATCCGGATCCCACGGTCGCAGCAGGCCTGGGATCGGACATTCCTGCGCTTCCGACGAGAGGCGGCTACAACGTCGATGAGTTCTATGGGGAAGTGAATGCCCCGCTGCTCGCCGACCGGCCGTTCTTCGAGCTGCTAGAGCTGAACGGCGCAGCCCGCTACTCCGATTACAGTCGGTCGGGCTCGACCGCGACGTTCAAGGGCGGCATCAACTGGAAGCCGGTCTCGGATCTGCGGCTTCGGGGCTCTTATTCGGAGGGGTTCCGCGCGCCGACCATTGGCGAACTGTTCGGAACGCCGTCTCGCTTCGATCAGGAATTGAACGATCCTTGCTCGGCCGACCAGAATCCGACGGGTCAGATTGCGACCAACTGCGCTACTCTTGGCGTGCCGGTTGGCTACCAGCAAAACAACCCGCAGCTGTCGGTGCTGACCAGCGGCAACGAGAATTTGAAACCCGAAAAGTCGAAGGGTTGGAACTTCGGCGCAGTCTACAGCCCGGGCTTCCTGCCGCGCTTCTCGATTGAGGCGAACTACTACAACATCAAGATCAAGGATGCGATATTTGCTGCGGCCGGCGACATCCTCGCCCGCTGCGTAGCCACCCTCGACCCGATTGCCTGCGCCGCGGTGACGCGTACGGCCACCGGGCAGATCGCCCAGATCTCCGGCATTCTCGACAACGTCAACGGCATCAACACCGAAGGACTGGACCTCAACATCGCCTATCGCACCGCACCGGCGAGCTGGGGAACGCTTGGGCTGACGCTGAATAACACTTTCCTGTTCAACTATGACGTCATCGTCCCGACTGCGGACGGAACGGCCAAGATCAGCCGGGAAGGCACCGAGCAGGGCAGCCCCGACCAGGCCTTCCCGAAGCACAAGGCGATCGGCATCATCGATTGGGCAGGACAGAATGTCGGGCTCACGCTGACTGGCCGCTATATCAAGAGCGTCCGGGAGTCGCAGGCCGATAACAAGTTGAACTCGCGATTCTACACCGACGTGCAGCTGCGGTTCACCGCTCCTGCGTTCGCCGACAATTTCGGCTTCGCGCTGGGCGTGAACAACCTGTTCGACAAGGATCCGCCGGGCTGCGTCACCTGCGGCCTGAACAACTACGATCCTGGCACCTACGACGTCCCGGGCCGCTACCTCTACGCCCGTGCGACCGTGAAGATGTAAGGCGGTCCTGATTACCGCCGAACGGGGGAAGGGCGGCCAGCCATGCGCTGGTCGCCCTTTTCCATAGAACCGGCCCGCGGCGCTTGAACATTGGCGCGAACCTGACGATGTAGGGTGGGACGCAACGCAAGGATTACCCGTTTCCTATGGATCATCAGGACATCGTTTCCGGTCTCGTTCCCATCGTTATCGAGCAATCGAACCGCGGCGAACGCAGCTTCGACATCTACTCGCGGCTGCTTCGCGAACGGATCGTCTTCATCACCGGCCCTATCGAGGACCATATGGCCTCGCTCATCACCGCCCAGCTTCTCTTCCTCGAGTCCGAAAACCCGAAGAAGGACATCTTCATGTACATCAACTCGCCGGGCGGCGTGGTGACGGCCGGCCTCGCGATACATGACACGATGCAGTACATCCGTCCGAAGGTGGGCACGGTCTGCATTGGCCAAGCCGCCTCGATGGGCAGCTTCCTGCTCGCGGCCGGCGAGCCTGGCATGCGGGTCGCGCTTACCAACAGCCGGATCATGATCCATCAGCCGTCGGGCGGTGCGCAGGGAATGGCGTCGGACATTGAAATTCAGGCCCGCGAAATCCTTCGGATGCGGACCCGTCTAAATTCGCTTTATGCCAAATACACTGGTCAGCCGATCGAAGAGATCGAGAAGGCAATGGACCGCGACAAGTTCCTGGAGGCCGACGAAGCGAAGGCATACGGCCTGATCGACGAAGTTTTCGACCGCCGACCCGACGCGAGCGAGGGCGACACGACGGGTGCCGCCGACATCACTCCGGCGTAACCAAACTGTCATTTTTCTTGCGGTCCGCAAGGTGCCGCACTAGTCCCCGTCGCGATGTTCGCGGCGGGGATTTTCTTGCCGTCCAAGGAAAGCCCGAACCATCCGACAAATTGCCGCCTTGCCTTATCGTAACCTTGGCCAGGAGCTCGATGCTCCGGTGCAGATTCTGCTCGTGACATCCCGCGAATCGAAACGCTGGGTGATCCCCAAGGGCAATTTCGGCAGCAACATCGCGCCGCACGCAGCTGCTGCACTGGAGGCCGAAGAAGAAGCCGGTGTTCGCGGGGCCGTTTGCCCGACGCCGATTGGCAGCTTCCGCTATCGCAAGCGAAAGGGGAGTGGCGCGTCGCTCATGGCCGACGTCGACGTATTTCCGCTCGCGGTCAGCCAGGAACTCGACGACTGGAAAGAACGAAAGCAGCGCGAGCGCCGCTGGTTTCCATTGGCAGAGGCTGCAAATGCCGTCGACGAGCCAGACCTGCGCGATCTTATCCGGTCATTCGGTGCCAGTGAATTCAACAAGGCGGCACGCCGAACGGGCGTACTTCATGCCGTTGCCCAAAAATCGAAGGTAGGTCCTATGTTCGCCTGGTTCCAACGCTTGCTGCCGAAGACCGGTGGCTTCTTCGAACTGTTCGAAGCGCACGCTGTAGCATTGGTCGCGGCTGCCGATGCCACGGGTAGGTTGGTGCAGGGTGGCCCTGCCATAGCCGAGAATGCCCGCGAGGTCTTTGAACGCGAGCATGATGCCGACCAGATCATTCGTGAGGTACTCAAAACCGTCCGTGAGACCTTCCTGACGCCGTTCGATCGCAGCGCGATTACCGCGCTGATCGGTTCGATGGACGACGCGATCGACGAAATGCAGGCTGCTGCGTCTGCAATCCAGCTCTATGAGGTCCGGGATTTCGACCAGGAAATGAAGGACATGGCGGCAATCATCGTCGACTGTGCCCGCCTGGTAGCGGAAGCGATGCCGTTGCTTCGCGAGGTCGGTGCGAATGGCGGCCGCCTGCACGAGCTCACCGAGCGTTTGGTGCGGATGGAGGGCCATGCCGACGAAATCCATTCTGCGGGTCTGAAAAAGGCGTTTCAGGCGCATCGGAACGGAGACGCCATCCAGTTCATCGTGCAGCGCGAGATCTTCAAGCATCTCGAGCGGATCGTCGATGCATTCGAGGACGTCGCGAACGTCATCGACGGCATCGTGATCGACCACAGCTAGGCTACGGCGCTCGCCATGCATGAACTTGCACTGCCGCTACTCGTCGGGCTGATCATCTTGGCGCTCGCGTTCGACTTCCTGAATGGCCTGCACGACGCGGCCAATTCGATCGCGACGGTGGTGGCGACCAAACTGCTGGGCCCGGTTCAGGCCGTCGCCTTCGCCGCCTTTTTCAATTTTGCGGCCTATTTCCTGACGCTGGCCTGGCCGCAATTGCATGCAGTCGCGGATACCATCGGCAAGGGGCTGATCGATAAAGACTTGGTTACACCATCGGTTGTCTTCGGCGCGCTAGTCGGCGCCATGTTCTGGAACGTGGTCACTTGGCTCAAGGGCATTCCGTCCTCGTCCAGTCACGCATTAGTGGGTGGCATCGTTGGAGCAGGCGTCGCCCATGCGGGCCTTACGGGCGTGCAATGGACCGGTCTTAACAAGACATTGGTCGCGATTGTCCTTTCGCCGACCCTTGGCATGCTATTGGCGATGTCGATCATGCTTGGGTCGAGTTGGCTGCTTGCCCGATCCAGTGCCAAAAAGGCCGAACGGACCTTTCGGTCGCTCCACCTGGTTTCGTCAGCTGCCTATTCGCTAAGCCACGGCCTGAACGATGCTCAGAAAACGATGGGGATCATCACTGTTCTCCTCTATTCGACCGGTTACCTCACCGGCGACTTCGAAGTGCCTCACTGGGTCGCGATCAGTTGCTATATTGCCATCGGTCTTGGCACATTGATGGGCGGTTGGCGGATCATCGAGACGATGGGCAGCCGCATCACCAAGCTGTCGCAGCACCAGGGCTTCTCGGCGTCGCTCGGTGGATCCGCAATCCTGTTTTCCGCGAGCGCGATGGGCATTCCTGTTTCGACGACGCATACCATCACCGGAAGCATCATAGGTGCCGGCGTGGCCCGCCGCGCGTCGGCGGTCCGGTGGGGAGTAGCGCAGAATGTCGTCATGGCGTGGCTCATCACCATTCCTGCGTCCGGGCTCGTCGCAGCCTTCTTCTACTGGCTAACGACCTTGTTCGCCTGA
Source organism: Sphingomonas edaphi (assembly GCF_003583725.1). GTDB lineage: Bacteria > Pseudomonadota > Alphaproteobacteria > Sphingomonadales > Sphingomonadaceae > Sphingomicrobium > Sphingomicrobium edaphi. The sequence continues at coordinate 97,367 of NZ_QXTF01000001.1, forward strand.
CCTTTCCCCTTGCCGGGACGGTTGCGACATTCCATATCTGGGACAGGTACTTGGGGCGGGGACGCGCGTTAACGCATCTGCCAGTTTGATTGTGCGATAAACCGGTTTAGCATGACCGGCCGGCCGCGGTGCGGCTGAGTGACGAGGACAAGGGACCTAAATGACTAAGCTTTCCGGCGGCGGCGATAGCAAGAGCACGCTTTACTGCAGCTTCTGCGGCAAGTCGCAGCATGAGGTACGCAAGCTGATTGCGGGCCCGACCGTCTTCATCTGCGACGAGTGTGTCGAGCTCTGCAACGACATTATTCGCGAAGAGACCAAGTCCGCGCTGGTCAAGACTCGCGACGGCGTTCCGACTCCTTCGGAGATCTTCAAGGTTCTTGACGATTATGTCATTGGCCAATCTCGGGCGAAGCGCGTCCTGTCGGTGGCTGTCCACAACCATTACAAGCGACTCAACCACGGCGCCAAGACGGGCGCCGACGTCGAGCTCGCCAAATCCAATATCCTGCTGATCGGCCCGACCGGCTGCGGCAAGACTCTGCTAGCTCAGACGTTGGCGCGCATCCTCGATGTACCTTTCACCATGGCCGATGCGACGACGCTGACCGAGGCCGGCTATGTCGGCGAGGACGTCGAGAACATCATCCTGAAGCTGCTGCAGGCCAGCGACTATAATGTCGAAAAGGCCCAACGCGGGATCGTTTACATTGACGAAATCGACAAGATTTCGCGCAAGTCGGACAATCCCTCGATCACCCGCGACGTGTCAGGCGAGGGCGTGCAGCAGGCTCTACTGAAGCTCATGGAAGGCACAACTGCCTCGGTTCCGCCGCAGGGTGGCCGCAAGCATCCACAGCAGGAATTCCTGCAGGTCGACACGACCAATATCCTGTTCATTTGCGGCGGCGCTTTCGCGGGCCTCGAGAAGATCATCGGCGACCGCCTACAGGGCAAATCGATCGGTTTCGGCGCTTATGTCGCCGCGCCGGAGGAAAAGCGCACGGGCGAAACGCTGAAATCAACGGAGCCGGAAGATCTGCTGAAATTCGGCCTGATTCCCGAGTTCATCGGCCGACTGCCAGTCATCGCCACGCTGGAAGACCTTGACGAGGAAGCGCTGGTCAAGATTTTAATCGAGCCGAAGAATGCCTTGGTGAAACAGTACCAGAAGCTGTTCGACATGGAGGATGTGGAGCTGGAATTCTCCGACGAGGCACTGCACGCAGTCGCCAAGAAGGCGATCGAGCGAAAGACCGGCGCCCGTGGCCTCCGGTCGATCCTCGAAGGCATCTTGCTCGATACCATGTTCGACCTGCCATCCATGGAAGGCGTCGACGAAGTGCATGTCGACAAGGACGTGATCGACGGTCGCAAGGACCCGGTCCGCGTCTATGCCAAAAAGGACAAGACGGCATCTTCTGGCGGCGACGCGGCTTAACCGGTGGCGAGCGTCACCGCGCCCGCCCGGCTCCTCGACGATAGTTTTCTAAGATTCCTCCCAGCTCCGGTGCGCGAACCGCGCCGGGCCTGGTTGGCGATCCTGACCGGCTGGCTCCTCAGCCTGGCCGGCAGCATCGTGCTGGCTCTCATCATCAGCAGCGTCGCCCCGGACATGGCTAAGCCCGATTTTGCTGGGCTGAGCGGCATGTACGCCATTTTCCTGCTGGTCGTGTTTTCGCCACTCCTCGAAACACTAATCATGGGCGGCATCCTGGTGCTGCTGCAACGCTTCCTGAAGCCGGCAGCTGCCGTCATAACTAGCGCGCTCCTTTGGGGCGTTGCGCATTCGCTAGGCGCGCTGAGCTGGGGCTTCGCCATTTGGTGGCCCTTCCTCATTTTCTCGACGCTATTTGTCGTCTGGCGCCAACGCGGGTTCTGGATTGCGGTCGGAGTCGTGACCGCCACGCACGCGCTACAGAACCTTGGACCGGCGTTGATGCTAGCAGGATACGTCAGTCCGGCGTTGCGCTAGGCGCCACCGCTGCCCATATAACGGGTATGACAATTCGTACGCTTCCCGTTTTGCCCCTTCGCGACATCGTCGTTTTTCCGCATCGCATCGTCCCGCTGTTCGTCGGCCGGGAAAAATCCGTTGCCGCGCTCGAGGCCGCGATGGCCGAGGACAAGGAACTCTTCCTGGTCGCACAGCTCGATCCGGGCGAGGATGATCCCGACCGCGATGCCGTCTATGACCTAGGCGTTATTGCCACGGCAATGCAGTTGCTAAAGCTCCCCGACGGAACGGTCCGCGTACTTGTGGAAGGCGCAAAGCGCGCGCGGCTGGTGAGCCTTCTCGAAGGCGACGGCTACCAGAAGGCCGAAGTCGAGCTAGTCGACGAGGAAGAGGCCGACGCGACCGAGGCGCAGGCGCTCATGCGGTCGGTAATCGACCAGTTCGAAAACTACGCCAAGCTCAACAAAAGGCTGCCGGCGGAAACTTCGATGCAGCTCGGAGAAATCGAAGAGCCGTCGATTCTGGCCGACGCGGTGGCGTCCAACTTGTCGATCAAAGTCAGCGACAAGCAGGCGTTGTTGGGAGAACTCAATCCCGCACGTCGGTTGGAGATGGTGTTTGCCTTCATGGAAGGCGAACTGGGTGTCCTGCAGGTCGAAAAGAAGATCCGCAGTCGCGTAAAGCGCCAGATGGAGAAGACGCAGCGCGAATATTATCTCAACGAGCAGCTTAAGGCGATCCAGCGCGAGCTGGGCGAGGGAGAAGAGGGCGGCGACGAGCTCAACGAGTTGGCCGCTAAGATTCGCAAGACACGCCTTAGCAAGGAAGCGCGCACCCGGGCGAACGCCGAGTTGAAGAAGCTTCGCGCCATGGCACCTATGAGTGCCGAAGCCACTGTTGCCCGCAATTACCTCGATGTCCTGCTCGGCCTCCCATGGGGGAAAAAGTCGCGCCTGAAGCGGGACATTGCCGAAGCGCAGGCGGTGCTGGACGAAGACCATTACGGTCTCGAGAAGGTCAAAGATCGGATCGTCGAATATCTGGCGGTGCAAGCCCGCACCAACCGGCTGAAGGGGCCGATCCTGTGCCTTGTCGGACCGCCGGGCGTCGGCAAGACCTCGCTTGGGCGCTCCATTGCCAAGGCGACGGGTCGCGAGTTTGTGCGCCAGTCACTGGGCGGCGTTCGGGATGAAGCGGAAATTCGGGGACATCGCCGAACCTACATCGGCTCGCTGCCTGGCAAGATCATCTCCAACCTGAAGAAGGCAGGAACGAGCAATCCGCTGTTCCTGCTCGACGAAATCGACAAGCTCGGACAGGATTTTCGAGGCGACCCAGCTTCGGCGCTGCTTGAAGTCCTCGACCCTGAACAAAACAGCAAGTTCCAGGACCATTACCTGGAGCTCGACTACGACCTGTCCGACGTCATGTTTGTCACGACGGCGAACTCCCTCGACATGCCGCAACCGCTGCTTGATCGAATGGAGATCATCCGGCTTGAGGGGTATACGGAAGACGAGAAGGTCGAGATCGCTAAGCGCCATCTCATTCCGAAGCAGATTGAAGCGCACGGCCTGAAAGATGGTGAGTTGGAGTTTACCGACGACGGACTCCGCGCTGTCATTCGCCATTTTACGCGGGAGGCGGGTGTTCGCACGCTTGAGCGGGAACTGGCCAAGGTCGCGCGTAAATCGCTCCGCCAAATTCTTGAGAATAAAACTGAAAAAGTCTCTCTAACCGCTGAAAATGCCGGTGAATTCCTCGGCGTTCGTCGCTATCGCTATGGCGTTGGCGAGGAAGAAGACCAGATTGGCGCGGTTACTGGGCTTGCTTGGACCGAGGTTGGCGGTGAACTGCTGACGATCGAAGCGGTGACGGTGCCCGGCAAGGGTCAAATCAAGACCACCGGCAAGCTTGGCGAAGTCATGACCGAATCCATCGCTACCGCGATGAGCTTCGTGAAGGCCCGCTCGCCCAGCTATGGCGTGAAGCCGTCAATCTTCGCCCGGAAGGACATTCACGTCCACTTGCCCGAAGGCGCAGTGCCTAAGGACGGACCGTCCGCCGGCATTGGCATGGTCACGGCGATGATCTCGACGCTGACGGGTATTCCGGTTCGACGGGATGTCGCGATGACGGGTGAAGTTACTCTTCGTGGACGGGTTCTGCCGATTGGTGGACTGAAGGAAAAGCTCCTTGCTGCGCTGCGCGGCGGAATCGAGACGGTGCTAATCCCGGCCGATAACGAAAAGGACCTGGCCGAGATTCCGGCATCCGTGAAGGAAGCACTGGAAATCATTCCGGTTGCCCATGTCGACGAGGTTCTCGCGCGTGCTCTCGCGCAACCGATGTGCCCAATCGAATGGACCGATGCCGATGAACAGGCCACTGATCCGATAGTTCATCCGCCAGTCGGGGGTGAGGGCGCGACAGTCCGCCACTAACTGTTTTGACTTACGGGCGGGAACTTGCCTTAAATGTTGACCTTCCATGACCGCGAGTCCCCGCGGCGCTCAATCGGGAGCTTTGGAGAATGAATAAGCAGGAACTCATCGGCCATGTTGCCGATCGCGCCGGACTTTCGCGAAACGACGCAAGCCGCGCGGTTGAGACCATGCTGGAGGTCATTACGTCGACCTTGAAGCGTGGTGACGAAGTTCGGCTGGTGGGTTTCGGAAATTTCTCCGTGACGCGCCGCAAAGCTTCCACGGGCCGCAATCCGCGCACCGGGGAACCGATGCAGATCAAGGCGACCTCGCAGCCCAAATTTCGTCCTGGCAAGGTGCTGAAGGACGCAGTTCAATAAGATTTGAAAGGTCCGGCAACAGGCTGGACAGGGTCGATGCGCTCGCCTAATGGCGCCCGACCGTTCAGGCATGGGCGCGTAGCTCAGCGGTAGAGCACACCCTTCACACGGGTGGGGTCACAGGTTCAATCCCTGTCGCGCCCACCATGCCTGGAACGAGCAGGTCACTACGGACCGCTCGTTCAAGGCACTTTCCTTATTGCAGGTACCCCGGCTGGAAGCTGGCCACCCGGCGAAGTTCACTCCAGTCTGTAAACTGGATTTCACGTCCACGACGCTTAATGAGGCCTTGCCGTTCGAGGTCAGCAAACACCCGGTTCACGTTGACCGAAGTCTGTCCAGTGATGTCAGCAATCTGTTGCTGGGTGAACGGGTTCACCATTGCGTCGTGACGAACGTCGATACCGCTCCGTTCTGCAGTCTCGCATAGCAGGTGGGCGACACGAGCGGTGGAATCGCGGCGACCGGTATTGACCAGCCATTCATAGCCGATGGAATTGTGACGCTGAATCAGCTTCCAGAAGAAGCGAGCCAGTTCTGGATTCTCCTCGACCAGTTCGTTGAAGTCTTCCGCCCGGCCGACCATCACTTCGCTTTTAACGATCGCCTGGATGCCGTAGTCCGCCGCGCCTTCCCGCGGCAGGATTCCGTCACCCGGAAAGCGTAGGGCGACGATCTGTCTCCGGCCGCTGCCATCAGTCTTGAATTTCGATAAAATGCCGGACCGGACGAACATCACTTCGTCTCGGGCCACTCCGGGCTCGCGAAACGGCCGTCGCGGTTCAACCTGTACAACTTTGTGAGGCATTTGCACCAGCATGTCCGCGTACTGCTCTTCCAGTCCAGCCTGGATGAGGCGGTCGCGCAGGCTCACGCCGGAATCGCCCGATGGGCGTGTCCGTCGAATCGTCATTCCATTCTCCCCGTAACCGGAATGCGCCCCGCTCGCCGGTTCCGCAAGCAATTAATCCAGTCCACAAACCAAGGTTATTAACCCTGATTCGCGTTAACGGAGAGTTGGCTACGTAATTGTTCGAATACTGCCGGTCGCAATTCTCGGCCGGACTTGAGATCAGGCGGCCCAGGCCAGCCAGCGTCGACGAATTCTTCTCCGGCGAACGTACGCCGCGTTTCGTAGCGGGGGAAGACGTGGAAGTGAACATGCGGGTCGACCATCATCAACATTAGATAGTTGATGCGCTCGTACGAAATCTCGCGAGTAAGCATGGCTTCGATGTCTGCGGTGATTGTCGACAACTCTGTGTGGGCCCCAGGAGGCAATTGGCCGAATGCAGTTGCGTCGCTCTTGGCGGCCAATACCAGCGAGCCCAATGTCACTTGTTGCGGGCGGAGTAGAACGACCCAATGCTCATATTCCCTGACCAGCGTGTTCGGGTATCCGAATTTCGCCATCGTTTCATTCGACATGGGGCACCTTGTGTTCGGGTCGCTTGCCAAGCTGGACCGGCAACCTTAAGGAGCCACCGCGCCCCATCAAGGCGTTTTGTGGCGATCGTAGCTCAGTTGGTTAGAGCATCGGTTTGTGGTACCGAGGGTCGCGGGTTCAAGTCCCGTCGGTCGCCCCATTTTTCCTTAGCCAGACAGGCAGTTAGGCGATCCATGAACACCCCTTGGGGCTACCCCGATTTCGACGCGCATGAAGCGCTGCATTTCGTTACCGACGAAAAGAGCGGGCTGCGCGCCATCATCGCGATGCATTCGACCCATCTCGGGCCTGCCGCCGGCGGCACGCGCTTTTGGCATTACGCCGATGACGCGGACGCTCTGACAGACGCGCTGCGACTGTCGCGGGGGATGAGCTACAAGAACGCTATGGCTGGACTGCCTTTGGGTGGCGGAAAGGCCGTCATCCTCGCCGATAAAGACCGGACTAAGTCGCCAGAGATGCTGTCAGCCTTCGGCCGCGCGGTGCAATCACTGGGCGGCAAATATGTGACCGCCGAAGACGTCGGGATCTCGGTCGCCGACATTACGAAGATCTCCACCGAGACAAAATATATCGCCGGCTTGCCGGTCGAAGGGGGAGAGGTCGGCGGCGACCCAGGCCCGCACACGTCGCTCGGCGTGTTTCTCGGCATCAAGGCGGCTGTGAAGCGCGCCTTGGGCAAGGACAGCCTCAACGGCCTGCACATTGCCATGCAGGGCGCCGGCAGCGTTGCTGGCGGCGTTGCGCGGTTGGCGGCCCAGGAGGGCGCGAGGCTCTCGATTGCCGACGTTGACGTCGGGCGGGTTGAGAAACTTGCCGCGGAAACGGGCGGCACCATTGTTTCGCCGGCGGATGTCCTGTCATTGGAGGCCGACGTCGTCAGCCCGTGCGCGCTTGGCGCGATCCTCACAGAGGAATCGATCGCCGCGCTCCGCACTCCGATCGTTGCGGGCGGTGCGAACAACCAGCTTGCTGCGCCCGGCGACGGCGCCCGCCTTCACGCACGAGGAATTCTCTACGCCCCCGACTACGTCATCAATGCCGGCGGCATCATCAACGTGTCGACCGAGTATCTGAACGACGGAGGGCCGGAGCTGGTCCGTTCGCGCATCGAAGCGATTCCGGGTCGTCTCGAGCAGATTTGGACTGAAAGCGCGAGCAGCGGCCGCGATCCTGCTGCCGTCGCCGACGCCATGGCGCAAAAACTGATTGGCCGCGGCTGATTGAAGCGCGGGCAGGGGTTCGCTAGGGCCATTGGCCATTCGCCATGCACGGTTACGCCAACCCAGCCCGTTTCCTGAAGATTGCCCGGCCCGCTACTGGCTGGCTGCTGGGCATTGGCCTGGTGCTGTTGCTTGCCGGCGTGATCGGGGGCTTGGTTTTCACTCCCCCCGATTATCTGCAGGGCGAGACGGTCCGCATCCTTTACATTCACGTTCCGTCCGCCTGGCTCGGCATGGCGGGTTGGGCATCGATAGCCGCCGCGTCGATCAGCCAAATCGTCTGGCGCCATCCATTGGCAGCAGTGGCGGGGCGCGCACTGGCACCGGCCGGCGCGACCTTTGCCGCTCTATGCCTTGCCACCGGTTCCATTTGGGGTCGGCCGACTTGGGGAACCTGGTGGGAATGGGACGGCCGGCTAACGTCAATGCTGATCCTTTTTTTCCTCTATCTCGGATACATCGCTCTGGCCTCGGCGGAGCGTGAGCGAGGCGGCGAGGGGCGCATGGCCGCAATTTTCGGGTTGGTCGGAGCGATCAACCTGCCGATCATCCATTATTCGGTGCTGTGGTGGCGCACGCTTCACCAAGGGCAGTCAATCAGCGTCGCCGGAGGATCGACGATTGCGCCGGAAATCCTTTGGCCGTTGCCGCTGACCATGCTGGGTTTCACGGCGGTCTTTGCCGCGGTCTCGTTGATGTTGATGCGGGCAGACCTTGCCCGCACAAAGCTCGAGGCTCGTCTTCGCCGGAGCGCAGCCGAATGAACCAGTGGTCCTTCGTCATCGCGGCATATGCCGTCGTCGGGCTGGGCGTCGCCGGGTTGCTCGCCTTCGCCTTTGTCACGATGCGGCGAGCAGAACGCGCTGCAGATGCCGTAAGGCGCCGGCGATGATGGTGCGGCCAAAGCATCAGCGCCTTGTGCTGGTCACTCTCGCAGTTGCGGCCGTGCTTGGCGCCGTCCTGCTCGCGATGTGGGGGCTGCAAGATCGCGCGGCATATTTCGTGACGCCGTCCGACATTGCTGCCGGAAAGGCAGAGCCTGACACCGCTATGCGGTTGGGGGGAATGGTCGTCGAAGGCTCGCTGGTCCGCGAGCGTGACGGCGTTTCGATCCGGTTTGACGTCAGCGACGGCAAGGCTGTGACGCCGGTCGCATACCGGGGGATCACCCCCGACCTTTTTCGAGAGGGTAGTGGCGTGGTTGCCGAAGGCCGTTTGCAGCCAAGCGGGCTATTTGTCGCCGACCACATCCTGGCAAAGCATGACGAGCGTTATATGCCGCCGCAAATGGCCAACGAAGTCGCCGCTCGGTGATTGCGGAAGCCGGACTGGCCAGCCTTTGGCTTGCGGCGGCGCTCGCGGCTTTGCAACTGGGGCTCGCTGCCGGTCTAGGCGGAACGCCCGGCAGGCAATTGTCCAGCATTCGGGCCGTTGCGATCGGGCAGGGCATATTGACGGTGCTGGCATTCGCCAGCCTGGTTCTGCTCTTCCTGAGGAGTGACATGAGCGTCCTTCTCGTGGCGGAGAACAGCCACAGCCAGAAACCGTGGCTCTATAAGTTCTCCGGCACTTGGGGAAATCATGAAGGATCCATGCTGCTGTGGGTCATGGTCCTGGCGCTCGCCGGAGCGATTCTGGCCTTATTCGAGCGTCGGCTCGACCGACGCACTCTCGGGGCGACCTTGGGCGCCCAGGCGATGCTCGCTCTTGGCTTCTTCGCCTTTCTGCTGTTCGCATCCAACCCGTTCGAGCGCCTTAGTCCTGCGCCGGTAGACGGACGTGGTCTTAATCCGCTGCTCCAGGATCCGGGCCTCGCTTTCCACCCGCCGACTCTCTACCTCGGCTATGTCGGCCTGTCGGTTGCGTTTAGTATCGCAGTTGGTGGCCTTGTCCGCCGCAATGTGGGACCGGCGATCGCCCGCGCGATGCGCCCGTGGGTCTTGGCCGCCTGGGTCATGCTGACGCTTGGCATCACCGCTGGTAGCTACTGGGCTTATTATGAGCTGGGCTGGGGCGGCTGGTGGTTCTGGGACCCCGTGGAAAATGCCTCGCTGATGCCATGGCTCGCTGCAACTGCTCTATTGCATAGTGTGAATGTGCTGGCGGCGCGCGGCGGCCTTCGTGCCTGGACAATGATGCTGGCGCTCGTAGCCTTTTCGATGTCGATGGTCGGAACGTTTCTGGTACGCTCGGGAATCCTGACATCAGTACACTCGTTCGCGGTCGACCCCACGAGAGGTAGCTTCATCCTTGCCCTGCTGACGATCTACATCGGCGGCGCGCTCACCTTGTTCGCATTCCGTATCGCGACAGTGAAGGAAGGCGCACCGTTTGAACCCGTGAGCCGCGAAGGCGGACTTGTCGCGAACAACCTGCTGCTTTCGGTAATCCTCGGCATTGTGTTCGTCGGCACCCTTTATCCGTTATTGGCGGAAGCGCTGTCAGGCGAAAAGCTGTCGGTTGGGCCGCCTTACTTCGATGCTGTCGCAAGTCCTTTAGCGCTCCTGCTTGCTGCGTTGATGGTGATCGCGCCCCAACTTCGGTGGCGGAGGGATGCGGCGCCGGTTCTGCCACGGATAGCGCCCGGGCTGGTTGTCGGCAGCGGCGTCCTTATGGCAACGATCGTGTTGGCGCCCGGCATCGGCCTGCTTCCGCGCCTTGGCCTGACACTGGGGGCCACACTGGTGCCCGCCAGCCTCCAGCCGCTCCTGAACCGTTCGCTTCGCCGGACCCCGCTTGCTGTGTGGGGAATGTGCCTCGCTCACCTTGGCGTTGCGGTCTCGATGATCGGAATGGCGTCAGATAGCGCATTCACTCGCGAACGACTCGCGGCCGCCCGTCCGGGCGACAAGATCGAAGTGGGTCCTTGGCTCGTGGAGTTTCGTGACATTACGCCCGTAGCGGGCCCCAATTGGACTGCACTGGAGGCAGAATTGAGGGCATCGCGGGGATCAGGCGTTGTGGTTCTCAATCCGCAAAGCCGATTCTTTGCCGAGCCACCAACAACGACGAACGAAGCGGCGATCGACACCAGTTGGAACGGGCAAATTTACGCAGTCCTTGGCGAACAGGATGGGGAAGGGCGCTGGCAGTTGCGGCTGTGGTGGAAACCCTTCGTGACGCTAATCTGGTTCGGGGGCTGCCTTATCGCGCTTGGTGGCGCGCTGGCGCTGATTGGCCGATTCTTCCGTGAGCGGAGACCGCGTCGCCGGGGAGAGGACGCGTTCGCATGAAGAGCGCCTCCCGTTTCATCCCGCTGCTAGTCCTACTTCTGTTTGTCGGAGCGGTAAGCTGGCGTTTGGCAGTGCCCAACGACGAAAAAATACCATCGCGTTTAACCGGGCAGCCGCTGCCGCCTTTCGAATTGCAGTCGGCAGTAGAAGGCGTGAAAGGGCTGTCTTCGCGCGACTTCGCCAGCGGAAAGCCGCGCTTGGTCAATGTCTTCGCAAGCTGGTGCGTGCCGTGCATTGCGGAGGCGCCCTTACTACTTGAACTACAGCGCCAGGGCGTGCCGATTGATGCCATCGCGGTGCGGGACAAGCCTGTAGACGTCGCGAACTTCCTCAAGCGCCATGGCAACCCGTTCGAACGAATTGGAAGCGATCCTGAAAGCCAGGTACAGCTGGCATTGGGATCGTCGGGCGTACCTGAAACATTCATCGTCGATGGCCGCGGCATCATCCGATACCAGCATATGGGCCCGATCGAGGCATCGGATCTCGCCGAGCTTCGTCAGCGCTGGGAGCAAGCTCGATGAAGTACCGGGCGCTCATACTGCTCCTTATGATGGCGGGGCCGGCGCGCGCGGACAGTGATCTGCCTCCCGCCCGATATGCCAACGAGCAGCTTGCCGATCCGCGACAGGAAAAAGCCGCAAAGGCCTTAATGGAGGAACTGCGCTGCCTCGTATGCCAAGGTCAGTCGATTGCAGACAGCGACGCCGAAATGGCTGGCGACATGCGAGCCTTGGTCCGGCAAAGAATTGCAGCGGGCGAACGGCCGGATGAAGTCCGTGACTGGCTAGTCCAGCGCTATGGCGATTGGGTGAGCTACCGCCCTCCGGTAGAACCGATGACCTGGCCGCTATGGGCTGCGCCGATCCTCCTGATTGCTGCCGGCGCCTATTTGCTGCGCCATCGTTTCCGGAGGCGCGACTGATGGGCTTTGTCTGGCTTGTGCTGCTGGCTGCCTTGCTGGTGGCGCTTCTTTGGCTACTCAAAGTTCGAGGACCCGTGCTGACCCTATCGGCCGCGGCTATCCTGTTCGGCTGCGCAGGCTATGCGCTGCAGGGGAGACCGGACCTTGGCGGCAGCCCGCGTGCGGCAGCCGAGCGAGCAGCCCCCATGCCACTGACCGGGGCGCGGCACGCGCTGACCGGGCAGTTCGACTATGCCGACACGTGGCTCAATATTGCCGACGCGCTCGCGTCACGAGGCCGCACGGAGGACGCGGCGAAGCTGTTGCAGACGCAGGTAAAGCGTCATCCAGGTGACTATAAGCTGTGGCTGGGCCTCGGCAACGCGCTTGCTGACCATAGTCGAACGCTCAGCCCGGGGGCGCGCTTCGCTTTTGCGCGATCGGCCGAACTGGCGCCTGGCCATCCCGCACCGCTCTTCTTCCTAGGACTAGCAGAAGCCAGGTCCGGCAACTCGGCCGAAGCCGTACGAATCTGGCGTGAAGTCTTGGCCAATGCGCCCGCGAATGTCAGCTGGCGGCCGATCGTCGAAAACGGATTGCTGCTGGTAGAGCAGGGGGCGCCGTCAATGACAGCGCCCCCCAAGTCAAATCAGGCGGGTTCGTAGGGAAGTCCGAGCGCTTCCGCGACTGGCTGGTTGCGAATCTTGCCGCCCGACACGTTGAGGCCATTCGCCAGGTGCGGATCGGCAGCCATCGCCTTCTCCGCGCCGAGGTTCGCCAGCTTCAGCGCAAACGGAAGCGTCGCATTATTGAGCGCAAACGTTGAGGTACGGGCGACCGCGCCCGGCATATTGGCCACGCAATAGTGGATAACACCGTCGACCTCGTAAACGGGGTCGTCATGGGTCGTTGCCTTCGACGTTTCGAAGCAGCCGCCCTGGTCGATGGCAATATCGACGAGAACGCTGCCGCGCTTCATCGTCTTCAGCATTTCGCGCGTGACCAGTTTCGGGGCCGCGGCGCCTGGAACGAGTACCGCACCGATGACGAGTTCGGCTTCCTGCACGGCCTGCGCGATCGCCGCCTTCGACGCAAAAGCAGTTTTGATCTGGCTACCAAAGTGCATGTCGAGCTCGGCCAGACGGTCGTTGTTTATGTCGTAGATGGTCACATCGGCGCGCTGGCCGGTGGCCATTTGCGCTGCGTTAATTCCAGCAACGCCGCCACCGAGGATTGCTACCTTAGCGGGGGCCACGCCCGGTACGCCGCCGAGCAGGACGCCGCGTCCGCCCTGTTCCTTTTCAAGGTAGTGCGCGCCGACCTGGATCGACATTCGGCCTGCAACTTCGCTCATCGGTTTGAGGAGCGGGAGAGCGCCGGAGTTCGACGTGACGGTTTCATAAGCGATGCACGTCGCGCCCGACTTCATCAGACCCATAGTCTGATCGGGATCTGGCGCCAGATGAAGGTAAGTGAACAGGAGGTGGTGGGGCCGCAGCATGGCGATTTCGCTCGCCTGCGGTTCCTTCACCTTTACGATCATCTCCGCCTTTTCGAAGACATCGGCGGCGGTTGGCAGGATCGTTGCTCCGGCCTTCTCATAGGCCTTATCGGAAAAATCGATGCCCATGCCGGCGTTCGTTTCGACAAACAGCTCGTGACCATGGGCGACCAGTTCCGCCACCGAAGCGGGCGTCAGGCCGACTCGATACTCGTGATTCTTGATTTCCTTCGGCACTCCGACGCGCATGATACGTTCGCTCCAAATTGGGAAAGTGGCGGCCCTATAGACCGGCAGTCGCGCGATTGCAGCGCCTTTTTGCCGGTGCTAGGGCGGCCCGCCGCGCCGGAGAGCGCCGTAAGGGTGTTGCAAGAATGAATGTTTCCGCCGCGGGAAGTGCCGAAATCCCTGTTGATGGCCAGCAACCGCCCCATGGGCATGCGCACGGGTCGTTGTCGAAGCTCATGGTCGGCGCGATCGGGATCGTGTTCGGCGACATCGGCACGTCCCCGATCTATGCTTTCCGCGAGACGTTTGCGGGTCATCACACGCTCCGCCCCGATGCGCTGCACATCTACGGTGTGCTCAGCCTGATCTTCTGGTCGATGCTAATCATAGTGGCACTGAAATATGTCACCATCATCATGCGGGCCGACAATAAAGGGGAAGGCGGCAGCCTAGCCCTGCTGGCGCTGATCAACCGTTCCGCTGCCCAAGGCGAAAAAAAGAAGTGGACGATGGGCATCGTGATGCTCGGCGTCTTCGCGACGGCGCTTTTCTACGGCGACAGCATGATCACGCCGGCCATCTCCGTTCTTTCGGCAGTAGAAGGTCTCACCACGGTTCAGGCCGGTTTCGCACCCTACGTCGTGCCAACCGCTATCGGGATCCTCGTCGGCCTGTTCGCCATCCAGTCGCGCGGGACCGCCAAAGTTGGCTTGCTGTTCGGTCCGATCATGTTGGTTTACTTTGCGACGCTGGCCGTGCTCGGCGGCGTGCATATCGTGAAGCATCCGGCGGTGTTCTTGGAGATGCTCAACCCGCTTAATGCCTTCAAGTTCTACTTCGCCGAGCCGCTTCCCGCCTTCATCGCCATGGGCAGCGTGGTGCTAGCCGTAACCGGCGCGGAGGCGCTTTACGCCGACATGGGCCACTTTGGCCGACGTCCGATCAAGTTCAGCTGGCTGTTCTTTGTCATGCCCGCGCTGCTGATCAATTACATGGGGCAGGGAGCGATGTTGCTATCGCAAACCCCCGCCGAAGCACTCGAGACGGTCAAGAACCCATTCTTCTTTCTTGCACCGGAAACGCTCCGTCTCCCGCTTGTCATTCTGGCGACACTGGCAACCATCATCGCCAGCCAGGCGGTCATCTCGGGCGCATTTTCGGTCACGCAGCAGGCGATCCAGCTGGGCTTTATCCCGCGCCTGCGGATCACTCACACTAGCGAGCATGCGGCAGGACAGATCTACATCCCGGTGGTCAACTGGGCCCTGATGGTGATGGTCATCCTGCTGGTCGTGATGTTCGGCTCGTCGTCCAACCTCGCGGCCGCCTATGGCATCGCGGTGACAGGCGCGATGCTTATCGACGGCGTATTGATTTCGGTTGTCCTCTTCAGCTTGTGGAAATGGCCCGCTTGGAAGGCAATTCCGCTGCTCTTCATCTTCTTCACGATCGACATCCTCTATTTCGGCGCGAACCTGTTGAAGGTGCCGGACGGTGGCTGGTTCCCATTGCTGATCGGTGCCATCGCCTTCACGCTGCTCACCACCTGGGCCAAAGGCCGCAAGCTGATGATCGACCGGATGGCCGAGGCGAGCCTGCCGATCGAGGTGTTCATCAAGTCCGCCGCGTCGAGCGCTACCCGCGTACCAGGCACTGCCGTGTTCATGACGACGTCCATGACCGGCGTCCCGCACGCGCTGCTGCATAACCTGAAGCACAACAAGGTGCTGCACGAGCGGGTGATGTTGCTGACCGTCCGGATCGAGGACGTGCCGTTCGTCATCGGCGATCGCCGGATCGAGACGAAGGATTACGGTTCGGGCTTTTTCCGTGTCATCCTGCGATACGGCTTCATGGAGGAAATCGACGTTCCGGCAGCGCTGGCGAAGGTCAAGGGAATCGGTACGGTCTGCAAGATGATGGACACCAGCTTCTTCCTGGCGCGGCAGACGTTGATCGCGTCGGCCCGGCCCGGAATGGCAATTTGGCGCGAAAAGCTGTTCTCCTGGATGCTCCGTAACGCGGAAAGCGCGATGGAATTCTTCAAGTTGCCCACGAACCGCGTGGTCGAACTAGGATCGCAGGTCGAAATTTGAACCATCGCGTCGCCCGCCTGTTGGGCGCGGCATGGAAGAAATCGCCAACTGGGTCGCTCCTCTAGCCACGACTATTGCCGCGATGATGACCGCGTCCAATCTTGGCTCGCGAGTCACGGGTTTCGGGTTTGCTGTTTTCACGGTCGGTTCGCTCGCTTGGCTGGCGCTGGGGATCGTGACCGGGCAGCAAAGCCTTGTCTGGCAGAATATCATCCTGACCGCGCTCAACCTGTTTGGCATCTGGCGATGGCTGGGCCGAGAGGCGAAAATCGAGGAGGGCGGGAAGACAGCGCAGCGGGAAAGCCAAGCCCTGCCGGCAGAAACGCTGTTTCCGGCATCGATGTTGTGCAAGGCGCCGGTTACGGACCGGCAGGGCGCCGAGTTGGGGAAGGCGGTTGATGCGATGGTTGGCGCGCGCACCGGAAAGCTTAGCTATGTCGTCGTCAGCAATGGCGGTGTGGCAGGCGTCGGAGAAAGTTTCCGGCAATTGCCTTGGAGCGAAGCGGAAATGGCAGGGGACACGATTGAAGCGTCCATCGACGCTGCCGACTTCGAACGGAGACCAACAGTGGAACGCGACGAGTGGCCGGCACGATAACCGGGCCACTGATCGTCACCGCCAACCTCGGTGACGCCGATTTCGCATGGTTGAACGGCCTCCGGATCAAGCATTTTCCGCCCGAACGGAATCAGCTTCCTGCGCACCTCACCATGTTTCACGCTCTACCGCCCTCGGTTGAAGATGAGGCCAAGCATGAGCTCTCGAGGCATGCGAGCGGCACACGTCCCCAAGCGTTGGTGGCAGGTTTAATGAACTTGGGTGGAGGGGTGGCCTATCGCATCGTCTCCGACGAACTGGAATCGATCAGGAACGAGATCGCCGCCCACTTCCACGGCATGTTGACGGCGCAGGACGCGGCAGGCTGGCGGCCGCACGTCACCGTCCAGAACAAGGTATCCAACAGAATAGCTCTCACGTTACTGGCAGACTTGGAACGGGATTTCCGGCCTAGGCCGTTGGTCCTCACCGGTCTGTCGCTGCACCGCTATTTGGGCGGACCTTGGGAACCGATCGCCCAATACCCATTCCGCGGCGGCTAGCTGAGATCGCCGATCCCGTCGCAGCTAAGTTCGAATGCCGCCATTCCGGATTCGAGCACCGAGGCCAGCATTGGCATGTCCATGAGCTCGTCGACGATATTGTTTTCCTCGGCGGCCGCTTCCAGCGCCTCGTCCCAGTCGGTGGCGTCATAGGTACCTTGTCCGACCCAGGCGAAAGCCAGGAGTTCCTGAAGCTGGTCGTCGGCGAGGTCTTCGAGAGCATTCGTAAGCTCTTCCTCGACGCTCGTGTTGATCGAATCGTCGAGAACAGAAAGCGCTTCCTCGCCTTCATCGTCGACGTTCTCGGGAGCCTCACCGCCGTCATAGTCGGTCGGAACCTGAGCCTCATACTCCTTCGCGCGAAGAATTATGCGGCAAAGCGTCTCAAGCGGCGTCAGCGGTTCCATGTTCAAGGCTCTCCAGTCTTTCGGCTTGAACGATGAGATGGGGTGGGGGTTCCACCCTTGTTGACGGGCAGATTCTCCCCACCTATAGGCTCGCCCGCGTGCCGATAGGCAGCGCCCTTTTGGGGCGGAGTAGCTCAGCTGGTTAGAGCAGCGGAATCATAATCCGCGTGTCGGGGGTTCAAGTCCCTCCTCCGCTACCATTCCATCAACGCGAACCGCTATCGTTTGCGCTATCTCGCCGCCGCCAAGGCGCAACGCCTTCAATTTCAATTTCTAGGCTGAAGCTGAGTAGGGTACGGATCAGGACGATCAAGCCCAGTAGGCTGACGCTTTCCCAGGTCAGCGGCGCGGTGACGGTCGAAATGATGTCGGCGCCGACGAGGAACTCCAACCCCAGCAGGATTCCGCGGCCGAGGTTGGCGCGGTACTGGTCATAGGCGGCCTTTCGATCCCCGCCACGGAAGTCACGCGCGAAGATGAGGCTGGCGAGCAGCGATCCGGCGACGATGACGCCGACACCTGCCCATTCCAGAACGCGGGCAGCAATCTCCATCCAGCTCGCGGTTTCCATCGGACCCCTCCACCATTGGTGAAGCAATAGTTGGGCGGAATGGCCGTGCTTTGCCAAACAAAAACGCCCGGGCACATGGCCCGGGCGTCCTTTGCGTGACGATTGCTCGTCAGCCCCCTTGGAAGTTTCAATGCGCCTCACCCCCTGACGGGCGATTGGCATCCTCCCCGGACTTCCGGCTAAAGCCTTGATCCGATGGGGCTTGGCTACGCCCGGCGGCCGCTGCCTGTCACCCCTAATTGCGCATTGCGGACACATTCTCCATCAAGCTGTTGCCAGCTGGCCACACGGGGACGGACGATTGCCATGCGGGTGACGCCTCTCTAGGACAACGCCGAAACGATCACTCAAGCTTCAGGAAAATCCCCCTTGCGCCTGTCCCGCTGCTTCCTGCCCGTGATGAAGGAAAGTCCGTCCGACGCCCAGATCGTCAGCCACAAGCTGATGCTCCGCGCAGGCCTCGTTCGCCAGACGGCGGCCGGCATCTATGCTTGGCTGCCAATCGGATGGCGGGTGTTGCAGAAGATCGGCCAGATCGTGCGGGAAGAGCAGGACCGCGCCGGCGCCATCGAGATGCTGATGCCGACGCTGCAGTCCGCAGACCTGTGGCGGCAGTCGGGTCGTTACGACGCCTACGGCCCTGAAATGCTGCGTATTAAGGATCGGCACGACCGCGACATGCTGTACGGTCCGACGAACGAAGAGATGATCACCGATCTCTTCCGGGGCGACGTCAAAAGCTATCGCGATCTGCCTCGCACGCTTTATCACATCCAGTGGAAGTTCCGGGACGAGGTTCGCCCGCGCTTTGGCGTGATGCGCGGTCGCGAGTTCCTAATGAAGGACGCCTACAGCTTCGACATTGATGAAGCGGGCGCTCGGAATAGCTACTACACGCAATTGCTGGCGTACCTGCGGACATTCCAGCGCCTCGGCATCCGCGCGGTGCCGATGAAGGCGGCAAGCGGCCCTATCGGCGGTGACCTCAGCCACGAATTTATTGTCCTTGCCCCGACAGGTGAGAGCGAAGTTTTCTATGACGCGGCCTTCGAGGAGTTCGACTGGGCACAAGAGGCCCTATCCTATGACGATGCAGATGGGCTGAAGGCGCTATTCGAGAAGGTTAGTACGACATACTCCGCCACCGACGAGACGCATGACGAGGCGAGGTGGGCCGAGGTGTCACCGGACCGTCGTCGTGAAGGCCGGGGAATTGAAGTCGGACACATCTTCTATTTCGGCGACAAATATTCTGCGTCGATGGGGCTGAAGGTCTCGGGCCCTGACGGTTCGATGGTGACGCCGCAGATGGGCAGCTACGGTATTGGCGTGTCGCGCCTTGTGGGGGCGATCATCGAGGCGAGCCATGATGAGAATGGCATCGTTTGGCCGGAAACGGTCGCCCCGTGGAAAGTCGGACTGGTGACAATGCGCGGGGATGATGAAGCGTCGGTCCAGGCTGCAGAGGATATCTATAAAAAGCTGACCGCCGCGGGGATCGAAGTTCTCTACGACGACAGGGACGAACGAGGCGGGGTGAAGCTCGGCTCAATGGACCTCATCGGCCTACCCTGGCAGCTGGTGATCGGGCCGCGGGGTCTTGCTCAAGGTGTAGTCGAGCTCAAATGCCGACGGACGGGAGAAAAGGTGGAACTTTCCATCGATTCCGCGCTTGAGCGCCTCACCGCATGATCCTCAATCGCTATGAAAAAATGATCGCCAAACGCTACTTGCTCCCGGGCAAGGGCGAAGGCTTTATTTTCGTGGTCGCCGGCTTTTCCGTCGGGGCCGTGGCCTTGGGCGTTGCGGCGCTGATCATCGTCATGAGCGTCATGAACGGTTTTCGTGCGGAGCTGTTCGACAAGATCGTTGGCCTGAACGGTCATGCGATTATCCAAGGTTACGACGGGCGGCTCGCCGATTGGCAGGGAATTGCCGAAGCAGCTCGAAAAACGCCGGGAGTGCAATCCGCGACACCGTTGATCGAGCAGCCGCTGATGGCGTCGGCCAATGGCCGGGTGGAAGGCGTGCTGGTGCGCGGCAACCGCCTGGAAGATATTCGCGAAAATCCCGTCTTGAATGGCAAGGTCGTATCGGGCGACTTGAAAACGATCACGCCGGGTAGCGGGCGGGTCGCCATCGGCGCCCGCTTGGCCGAAACGCTGGGAGCATTTCCCGGGGCCGAAATCTCGCTGATTAGCCCGGAAGGGCGCTCCACACCGGTCGGCACGGTGCCACGCATTGTCAGCTACACCGTGGGTGCGATCTTCGAAGTCGGCATCTTCGAGTATGACAAGGCATTTGTCGTCATGCCGATGGAGGACGCGCAGACTTTGCTGATGCTGGGCGACCAAGTGGGCATGGTCGAGGTGCAGGTCGACAATCCCGACAAGGTCGGGCCGACGCTCGCGCCGCTGCAGCCGCTGGTGCAGGGCAAGGGTATCATCGTCGATTGGAGGCAGATGAACAGTGCGCTGTTCGAGGCGCTCGAGGTCGAGCGTATCGCCATGTTCGTAGTGCTTTGCATCATCATTCTCGTCGCGGCTTTCAACATCGCCTCGTCGCTCATCATGCTCGTCAGGGCGAAGACACGCGACATCGCCATCCTCCGGACGATGGGCGCCAGCCGCAAATCAATGTTGAAGGTGTTCATGACGGTCGGTCTGACGATCGGCGCGATCGGGATCGTGATCGGCGTTATCCTGGGCTCGATCTTCCTGTTCTTCCGGCAGAATGTCGTGAACTTCATTCAGCTTGTTACGGGCCAAAATCTCTGGGACCCGTCGGTCCGCTTCCTTTCGGAACTGCCGTCTAGGACCGACCCGTTCGAGGTACTAGCCATTATCTTGGTTACGCTCGTGCTGACCTATCTGGCGACGCTGTTCCCAGCCCGGAATGCAGCGGCCACCGACCCCGTGCAGGTGCTGCGTTATGAGTGAGCCGGTTCTCGAAACGCGCGACCTTCGGCGCAGCTTCACCCAAGGCGATGTAACGATCGAAGTGTTGCGCGGTGTGAACCTTGCCGTCCAGCCAGGTGAAATCGTTGCTCTTTTGGGGCCCTCAGGATCAGGCAAGTCCACGCTGCTGCAGGCGGTTGGACTGCTCGAAGGCGGGTTTCAGGGATCCATCCGCATCGCGGGCGAAGAGGCTTCGGCGCTGGACAATGACGGGCGCACTCGCTTGAGGCGAGATGCGCTGGGCTTCGTCTATCAGTTTCATCACCTGCTGCCCGACTTCGATGCGCTTGAAAATGTCCTGTTGCCCCAACTGATCCATGGAGCGGAGCCCGATGACGCGCGGGCGCGTGCTGAAGATTTGCTCGGAAAACTGGGCCTTTCGGCCCGGATCGATCATCGACCGTCCAAATTGTCTGGCGGCGAGCAGCAGCGCGTTGCAGTCGCCAGGGCACTCGCCAATCGTCCGCCGCTGGTTCTGGCCGACGAGCCGACCGGCAACCTGGACGAGGCGACGGCCGACAAGGTGCTGGCGGAATTCCTCGCACTGGTGCGGGGCGAAGGAAGCGCGGCTCTGGTTGCGACCCACAATGAGCGCCTCGCTGCCAAGATGGACCGCGTGGTGCGACTCCATGAGGGGCATCTCGAATGACCGACATCACCTCAATCCCGGTGAAGGCCGCCGACGGTTCAACGACCGACCTGGGGCCGCACAGGGGTGAGGTGATGCTAATCGTGAACGTCGCGTCACAGTGCGGCTTCACCCCGCAATATGAAGGACTGGAAGCCCTCCAGCGGCAATATCGAGATCGCGGGTTCAGCGTGCTGGGGTTTCCCTGTAACCAGTTCGGGGCGCAGGAGCCGGGCGACGCAGAGGAAATCGCCAGTTTCTGCAAGCTGACATACGACGTGGACTTCCCAATCTTCGCAAAGATCGACGTGAACGGCGACGATACGGCGCCGATCTACCGCTACCTGAAAGACAATGCGCCCGGATTGCTGGGTTCCAAGGCGATCAAGTGGAACTTCACCAAATTCCTGATCGACCGGTCAGGAAAGGTCGTGCACCGCTATGCTCCGCAAACCAAGCCGGAAGGGCTGGCGAAGGATATCGAAGCTCTTCTTTAGCTGGGGATAACTGGCGGGGCCGGGCTGGAGAATCGGGCGGGGCTGGCCCATAGTCGGGCCATGTCCGGCCCCTACGTTCCGCTTCGTGTCTTTTCCTCATTCACGATGTTGGAAGGCGCGATCGAACCTAAGGCGATCGCCAAGCAGGCCGCAAAACTGGGCTTCCCTGCCGTGGCACTGGTCGACCGCAACGGACTCTATGCGGCTATGCCGTTCGGCGACGCCTGTTTTGCCGAGGGTATCCAGCCGATCATCGGGGCGATGTTGGCGGTAGCACGGCCTGCCGATATCGGTCCGGTCGGCGCCATTGATTGGCTCGTACTCCTCGCTCAGGACGAGGCGGGCTATAACAATCTGTGCAGCCTCGTATCCGCTTCGCACCTCGATCGCCCAATCACCGAAGATCCGCATGTATCGTTTGATGCACTTGAGCGGCATAGTGCTGGCCTGATCGCACTGACCGCCGGCGGAGAAGGGGCGGTTGCGCGCCTTTTTTATGATGGGCAGTCCGACAAAGCCGGAAGCTATGCGGGCAAGCTGAAGGCGCTGTTTGCGGATCGGCTCTACATCGAACTGTCGAGGCGAGGTAATCCCGTCGAGGAAGCGGCCGAGGTCCGGTTGATCGAGTTGGCCTATGCCATGGAGCTGCCTGTAGTTGCCACCAATCCGGCTCAATATTCAGACCCGAGCTTTCATGCGGCGCATGACGCGATGCTGTGCATTGCCGGTTCGACCTATGTCGAGAACAATGACCGGCAAACCTCGTCGCCCGAAGCCTGGCTCAAGCCTGCACCTGCCATGGTGGAACTATTCTCCGATATTCCAGAGGCCCTGGCCAACACCTCGGTGATTGCCCAGCGTTGCGCGGTGACCGCGCCCAAGCGTCGTCCTATCTTGCCGCGGTTGAGCGACGACGAAGACGAAACACTGCGCCGTGAAGCTCATGAGGGCCTGGAACGGCGGATTGCCGGAAAGGAGGAGGACGAAAAGCGGGCGTATCGGGAACGCCTGGACTTCGAAATCGACGTCATCACCCGCATGGGTTTCGCCGGCTACTTCCTGATCGTTGCCGACTTCATCCAATGGGCCAAGGCGAACGACATTCCCGTCGGGCCGGGCCGCGGCTCGGGCGCAGGCAGCGCCGTCGCTTGGGCGCTGACGATTACGGACCTGGATCCGATCGAGCTCAATCTGCTGTTCGAACGCTTTCTCAATCCCGAGCGTGTGTCGATGCCCGACTTCGACATCGATTTCTGCGAAACCCATCGCGACAAGGTGATCTCCTATGTCCAGGAGAAATATGGGCGCGACAAGGTGGCTCAGATCATCACCTTCGGGCGACTGAAGGCGCGCGCCGTCCTGAAGGACACCGGCCGCGTGCTTCAGATGAGCTACGGCCAGGTCGACCGGTTGGCCAAGCTGGTGCCCAATCACCCAACCGACCCTTGGACGCTGGAGCGCTCCCTCAACGGCGTTTTGGAGTTGGAAAAGGAATATCGCGGCGACGCGGAGGTGAAACGGCTGTTCGATCTTGCGATGAAGCTGGAAGGCCTGCCGCGCCACAGCTCAACCCATGCCGCAGGCGTGGTCATCGGCGACCGCCCGCTCCACGAGCTTGTTCCTCTTTATCGAGACCCGCGCTCGGATATGCCGGTGACGCAGTTTGACATGAAATATGTCGAGGGCGCGGGACTGGTGAAGTTCGACTTTCTCGGTCTAAAAACCTTATCAGTCCTGAAGGAAGGCCAACGCCTCCTCGCCAAGAGGGGATTGGACGTCGATTTTGCGGGCCTGTCGTGGGACGATCCGGCGATTTACCAGCTGTTGCAGCGTGGCGACACCGTCGGAGTGTTCCAGCTGGAATCCGAAGGCATGCGCCGGACGCTGGCCGCCGTTCGCCCGACAAGCTTTGGCGACATCATCGCGCTCGTCTCGCTTTACCGGCCGGGACCGATGGACAACATACCACTGTTCGGTGACCGGAAGAACGGCCGGGTTCCGATCGCCTATCCGCATCCCATGCTGGAAGAGGTGCTCAAGGAAACTTACGGCATCTTCGTCTACCAGGAACAGGTCATGCAGGCAGCCCAGGTACTCGCTGGCTACAGCCTTGGCGAAGCCGACCTTTTGCGGCGCGCGATGGGCAAGAAGATCCAGGCGGAAATGGACGCGCAGCGCGCCCGCTTCATTGAGGGGGCCGCGAAGAACGACATCAGTGCCGCCAAGGCCAACGAACTGTTCGACTTGATCGACAAGTTCGCAGGCTACGGCTTTAACAAGAGTCACGCAGCGGCATACGCGCTCGTCGCCTATCACACCGCCTGGCTGAAGGCCCATCACCCGGCCGAATTCTTCGCCGCCTCCATGAGCTACGATATTCACCAGACTGACAAGCTGGCGTTGTTCGTGGAAGATATCCGCCGATCGGGCATTGAATGCCTGCCGCCGGATGTGAACCGGTCGGAAGCGGCATTTTCGGTCGAGGATGGTAAAGTTCGCTATGCGCTCGGGGCGCTGAAAGGCGTTGGCGAAAAAGCCATGGAGGCGCTTGTCGCAGAGCGAGACGCTAATGGCCCGTTCAAATCGCTCGACGATTTTGCGGAACGCATCGATCCGAAACTGCTCAACCGGCGTCAGCTCGAAAGCCTAGCCGCGGGCGGGGCGTTCGATGGCCTCAATCCGGATCGCCCGGCAGTTCACGCGGCGGCCGAAACGATTCTGGCCCATGCCGCGTCCGCCCATTCCCAACGGACGAGCGGGCAGGGCGGGTTATTCGGCGGCCCGGCCGATGCCGGGGTCGCGCCAATTCGCCTCCCTCGGGATGCAAGCTGGACGCTGGCGGGCCGGATGGCGGCCGAACGCGACGCTTTCGGCTTCTATTTCTCCGCCCACCCGGTGGATGCGCAGCGTCACCTGCTCTCGGCTCACAAGGTCAGGACATTTACCGAGCTAGCGGCCCTGCCCATGCATGGCGACGGCAATCGTTCGTCTGCCCTGATGGCTGGCCTTATCGAGGGCGTGAGGTGGCGGACATCAGCCAAGGGTCGGCGCTACATGATGGCGACGATTTCCGATCCCAGTGGGCAATATGAAGCCACGGCGTTCGACGATGAACCGTCCAACGACCTGGAAGCGGCAGCCAAGGCCGGCCAATGCGGCCTGATGACCGTCGAACTAGACCGGCGTCCCGGCGAGGAAACGCCGCGCGTAACGGTCAAGAAATTCCAGCTCCTCGATAGCCTGGCAAAAAAAACGCGGCTCAAAATGACTATTCGCATCTCCGACATTGCTCAGGTTGCTGCTGTTGCCCGTGAGCTAGCCGGCGCCGCCAGCGGGAACGGATCGGTTCGCGCAATCCTGCCGGTCAGCGGCAATCGCGAGGCGACACTCCTGTTGGGAAGATCGTTCGAGCTCGATGCGGACCTGGCGGCGCGTCTGGAGCGGATATTGGGTGAGGGGGCTGTCGATCTCAGCGCGCAGGAGCCGCCAAGACTCGCGCTAGTTGGATAAGCGCGATTAGAACGGCTGAGGCTCCTCTTGCTGAACCGGTTCTTCCGGCTCTGCGGACGCTTCGACATTAGTCGCCGCCGACGCGGGATCATCCTCAGCTGGTTCAGTGATTGACAAACCCGTCTCATCGGAAACCGTGAGATTGATTTCCGAGGCATCGACATCGGGCTCCGGCGGAGGCGGCGTCGCGGTCTCATATTCCGTGCCGGGCAATTCACGCTGCGCCTTGCTCGGCGGCGGGGTCTTGTCCTTCGGCGCGGTAGATCCCTCGTAGACGCAGGCATCGAGGCCGTCGCGGCGGACCTGGCCGATCCTAGCGGCAATGGTGTTGCCGTAGCTTCGGGTGAACCCCTTGGGCGCAATAGCGCCGCGCTTTTTCGGCAACGGAAGGACTGCGGCGATCCGGGCCGCCTCTGTCGCGCTCATGGCGCTGGCGTCATGTCCGAAATAGCGCATCGATCCGGCATTGGCCCCATAGGTACCGATGCCAGTCTCAGCGACGTTGAGGTACACCTCCATGATGCGCCGCTTTCCCCACAGGTTTTCCATCAGGAAAGTGAAATAGGCTTCGGCCGCTTTCCGCGCATAGCCGCCGCCCTGCCAGAGAAAGACATTCTTCGCGGTCTGCTGACTAATCGTGGAACCACCGCGGATCCGACCGCCCGAAGCATTCCGCTTTGCCGCGTCCTGGATAGCGTCCCAGTCGAAGCCCGAATGCTGGCAGAACTTGCTGTCTTCGGCAGCAATCGAGGCCCGAACCATGTCGCGGTCCATCTCATCCAGGCTCATCCAATCCTTCTCGATGCCGCGTCCGGCGAACAGATCACCGAGCATTGTAGCCGTAACAGGCGGTGGGACGAATCGGTAAGCCAGCACCCACAAGATGCTGAAGATGATCAGGCCGAAGACGATCCGGATGAGCCAGCCAAAAAAGCCGCGCCCCTTACGCCTTCGCTTGTACGCCGGAATACTGCTGGTTGACCGCTTCGCCATGGGCGGTTGCTAACCGGATGAGGGCGCGCCGTCGAGAGGTGGCAAAAGGCAGCGATTCACCGCGAGCGGAAATCGTCGAACCCAGTCGCAGCTTAGCGATTCGAGTTGTGCTGCGCCCAGGGCGCGAGAACGACCAAGCTGCTATCCGCCGGTTCGACTGATTCCGACGGGCCATCAGAAAAGAAATGACGCGTCATCCAGTTTGGGCGGGCGAGTGATTTATTGGTCGAGGAACGACCTCATCTTCCGCGATCGGCTCGGATGCTTCAGCTTCCTCAAAGCCTTTGCCTCGATCTGGCGAATACGCTCGCGGGTCACGCTGAACTGCTGCCCGACCTCTTCCAGCGTGTGATCGGTGTTCATGCCGATACCAAAGCGCATGCGAAGCACGCGTTCCTCACGTGGCGTTAGTGAAGCCAAAACGCGGGTGACAGTTTCCTTGAGGTTCGCTTGGATCGCGGCGTCGACCGGAATGACTGCGTTCTTGTCTTCGATGAAATCGCCCAGGTGGCTGTCTTCCTCGTCGCCGATCGGCGTTTCCAGAGAGATTGGCTCCTTGGCGATCTTCATCACCTTGCGGACCTTCTCCAACGGCATGGAGAGGCGCTCGGCCAGTTCTTCCGGTGTCGGCTCGCGGCCGGTTTCGTGCAGGAACTGGCGGGACGTGCGGACCAGCTTATTGATCGTTTCGATCATGTGGACCGGGATGCGGATGGTGCGCGCCTGGTCAGCGATCGAACGGGTGATCGCCTGCCGAATCCACCAGGTGGCATAGGTGCTGAACTTGTAGCCGCGACGGTATTCGAACTTGTCGACCGCCTTCATCAGGCCGATGTTTCCTTCCTGAATCAAGTCTAGGAACTGCAGGCCGCGGTTGGTGTATTTCTTGGCGATGGAGATCACGAGGCGCAGGTTGGCCTCGACCATTTCCTTCTTCGCGATTCGGGCCTCGCGCTCGCCCTTCTGCACCTGGTTGACGATGCGGCGGAACTCGCTGAGTGCCATGCCGGTCGACTGGGCGATCTCGGCGATTTCGCCACGGATGCGCTCGACGCTGTCGGCTTCAGCGACAGCAAAAGCGGCAAACTTCTTGTCGATCTTCGCCGCGCGTTCCAGCCAGCTGTCGTCCAGCTCGCTGCCCATGTAGCTGTCCAGAAACGCTTTGCGCGGGACGCGGTGACGCTCCGCCAGGCGAAGCATCTGCCCGCCGAGCGCCGTCAGACGGCGGTTATAGGCGTAAAGCTGGTCGACCAGATATTCGATCTTGGCCGCGTGGAATTGCACGCTCTCCACTTCCGCGGTGAGCTGCTCACTGAGCTTCTGATACTTTTTCTCGTCAGCCGCGGCCAATTCCTGGCCGATGCCCATCGCGTCCATGCGGGCGTGCTGGAGCTTGGAAAATTTCTTGTAGAGCGCGGTGATGCCGGCGAACTTCTCAAGCGCCATCGGCTTGAGCGTCTCTTCCATCTGGGCGAGCGAGAGGGTGTTGTCCTCGTCTTCCTCTTCCGTCGGGCGCGGAGTGCGGCGTTCGGTGAGTTCGTCCTCCTCGTCAGCGGACGCCTCTTCCTCGATATCCTCTTCTTCCTTGATCGACGGTCCAGCGGTCTTTTCACTGATCTCGCCGTCGCCCTCTTCGCCGCCTTCCTCGCTCTCGCTGATCTGTTCGGCGGTCGGGCCCTTCGACAGCATGGCTTCGAGGTCCAGGATCTCGCGCAGCTGCATCGTGCCCTCGTTGAGGGCGTTCGACCATTCGATGATGGCGTTGAAGGTGATCGGGCTTTCGCACAGACCCCAGATCATCGTGTCGCGGCCCGCCTCGATGCGCTTGGCGATGGCGATTTCGCCTTCGCGCGACAGCAACTCGACTGCGCCCATTTCGCGCAGGTACATGCGCACCGGATCGTCAGTGCGGTCGACCGCTTCCTTCTTGGTCGCGACCGCGGGGCGGGGTGAGCCGCCGTCGTCGATCGGATCGACCTCTTCCTCGGGCTCGGCTTCCTTGTCCTCGTCGTCCGAATCGTCGTTCTCGACGATGTTGACGCCCATTTCGCTGATCGCGGACATGATGTCCTCAATCTGCTCGGAGCTCATCTGGTCCTGGGGCAGCGCCTCGTTAAGTTCGTCATAGGTGATGACGCCCTTCTTTTTGGCACGCGCGATCAGCTTCTTGATCGCCACATCGTTGAGATCGATCAGCGGGGCATCGCCAGCTTCCGTCTCGGTTTCGGGAGTTTCAGTTTTCGCCATTGTGCGCCCGCTTACTCATTGCCGGCGAGAGACGCCAGCCTATCGTTGTACCTAGCCTGTGCCGCCTTCAGCCGTTGTTGCTCGGCAAAGGCGGTTTCGGTGAATTCCTGCTGCAGCCGCTTCGTCGCATCCGCCAGCGCCGCCTCGATTTCAGCCTTCGCTACCAACGTCTCGACCGCCAGCCCCAAGTCGCGTCGCGCAAGCTCGGGGTCGCTTCGGATTTTGGTGAAGGTGAAACCAATGTCGCCGCCTTTGGACACGTCACGCCAGGCAGCTGCCGTATCCTCGCCCGCTAATATGGTAACGATGCCTTCCCGATCAAGCGTTTGGCCGGACATGATGAGATCGACCATCCGGTCGCGTAAGGAGGCGGCAGCGCGGTCGGCGATCGGCAGGTGCGCAAAGGTCTCAACATGGTCGCCAATCGCGTCGGGATAAAGCGCATGGCCAAGCACCAGGGCTCGGGCAGTTGAATGATCAATTCCGCCGACCCCGATGGCGCGCGCGGCGGCGCTAGTGGGTGGTTGAGGAGGCTGGAAACGGCCATTCTTTCCCTTTTTCCACTCGCGCCGAGGGTAGAGGGAGCGGGCGCCCTGCTGCTGCTCTGGCCGGACCAGTTCGTTGAACTTTCGCGACCATTCCTCGCGGTACAGTTGCCGCACCGTCGGATCGGCGATCGCCTGGGTATGGTCCATCAGCCGCTGTTTCAGCCCCGCGCGTGCCTCGGGTGTATCCAACGCGCCCGCCTCGACCTCGTGCCGCCACAGTCGCTCAACCAGCGGTTCCGGCTTGTCGAGAATGGCCTCCATTGCTTCACGATTGCCTTCCCGGATGACGTCATCCGGATCCTGCCCTGCCGGCAGCGCGACGAAGCGCAACGTGTGGTCCGGGCCAAGGTGGGGGAGGGCTCGCAGGGCCGCGCGAACAGCCGCCTTCTGCCCCGCGGCGTCGCCATCGAAGCAGCAGATCGGCGCCCGGTCGAGCCGCCACATGCGCTGCAATTGGTCCTCGGTCACCGCAGTGCCGTTGGGCGCTACCGCCTCCGCGATCCCGGCTCGGTCAAGGGCGATGACATCCATATAACCTTCGACAACAATCAGCCGCTTCGCCTGCCGCGATGCCGGCCCGGCGCGATCGATGTTGTAGAGGGTGCGCCCTTTGTCGAAGAGGACCGTGTCGGGGGAGTTCAGGTACTTCGGCTCGCCGGAACCCAGGATACGGCCGCCGAACGCGATGATCCGTCCGCGCTGGTCGCGAATCGGGATCATGATGCGGCCGCGGAATCGGTCGTAACTTTCCTTCTTCGGCTCCTCGGGCTGGATCAGCATGCCGGTGTCGACCAGCTTCTCCTCGCCAAGATCCTTCAGCGCCGCCTTGAGCTTGCCCCGCGCGTCGGGCGCGAAGCCAATTCCGAAGCGCTTGATGACGGCGGCATCAATTCCCCGCCTCGCGAGGTAAGCGCGCGCCTCGCCGCCATCGACGCCGTTCAACTGCTCCGTGAACCAAGTCTGCGCGGCGGCCATGACGTCGTGAAGTCCGGCGGACCGTTCCTGTCGCTCGCGGGAGCGGGGGTCGGCAGCGGGGACATCCATCCCGGCCTTTCCTGCCAGCTCCTTCACCGCGTCCATGAAGGGCAGGCCGCGAGCGTCGGTCAGGAAACGGATCGCATCGCCATGCGCTCCGCAACCGAAGCAATGGTAGAAGCCCTTCTCGTCGTTGACGGTGAAGCTGGGCGTCTTCTCGCTATGGAAGGGGCAGCAGGCTTTATATTCGCGACCTGCCTTGATGAGCTTTACCGACGGCGCGATCACCGCGGATAGGGTGATCCGCGCCCGGAGTTCATCGAGCCATTGCGGCGAAAGGCTCACGCGCCGGAGAGCAGCGCCTTGACCAGCGCGCTGGCGCGGGCAGGTTCAATGCTGGAAGCATGGCGGGCCTTCACTTCGGACATGACCTTGCCCATGTCCTTCATGGACGATGCGCCGGTTTCCGCGATGACGGCGGAAATCGCGACTTTTGCTTCCTCTTCACTCATCTGCGCGGGCAGGAAGCGTTCGATTACTGCGATCTCCGCCTCTTCCTTGGCAGCAAGCTCCTCGCGGTCGCCCTTGCGATACAGATCGACCGATTCACGGCGCTGCTTGATCATCTTTTGTAGCACTTCGGTGACCAGCAAGTCGTCGTCGGGCGCCTGCGAGGCGGTCCGAAGCTCGATGTCGCGGTTCTTGATGGCCGACTGGATCAGGCGGATCGTCGCCGTCGATTCCTTGTCGCCGCCCTTCATGGCGGTCACCAGTGCATCCTTGATCGTGTCGCGAATCATCGCCTGCCCGTCTCGCTTCAGCGGAAAAGTCCAGTCCTAGCTGTGAAATCGCCGCTTTCCCAGCGTTGACCTGCCATCGATTCGCGCGTAGCGGCCATCGCTTAGCGACATTGCTGCAACACCTTGTAACGGAAGGCTCCTCCCGCCGATGGCCGACGCTCGACCCGTGCCCACGAAACAACCGGAAGGCGCGACGGGAGTCATCGTTTTCGCCGATGGCCGGACCGCCTGGGGAAGGGGCTTCGGCGCCGAGGGAAGCGCTGTTGGTGAGCTGTGCTTCAACACCGCCATGACCGGCTACCAGGAGGTGATGACCGATCCTTCCTATGCGAAGCAGATCGTCTCCTTCACCTTTCCACATATCGGGAATGTCGGGGCCAACGAGGAGGACGTCGAGGCGGGCGAGGCGCATGCCCTTGGCTGCCTGGTGCGGGAGGCGGTGACGTCACCGTCCAACTTCCGCAGCCAACAGGATTTCCCGGCGTGGATGGCCGCCACCGGCCGCATCGGCATTTCCGGCGTCGATACGCGAGCGCTGACCCGGCTTGTGCGGCGCGAAGGCCCGCCGACGATCGCAATTGCGCATAATGCGAGGGGCGAGTTCGACCTCGACGCGCTCCAACGACTAGCTGCACAGTGGCCGGGCCTGGAAGGAATGGATCTTGCCCGGGAAGTGTCCCGGGATCAGTTGGAAGCTTGGACGGGCGGCCGTTGGGAGCTTGGCAATGGCTATCGCATGGGCGGCGACGACCCTTCGCTGCCCCATGTCGTCGCCATCGACTATGGCGCCAAGCGCAACATCTTTCGCAACCTGGTCGAGGCCGGGGCACGCGTGACGGTCCTTCCGGCTACTGCCACGTTCGAGGACGTCATTGCCCAGCAACCCGACGGCTTCTTCCTGTCCAACGGTCCGGGCGACCCGGCCGCTACAGGAGAGTATGCAATCCCCGTCATCCGCCAGATGCTGGAGACTGGAAAGCCGCTGTTCGGCATCTGCCTTGGCCATCAACTGCTGGCGCTGGCCGTCGGCGGCAAGACCGCCAAGATGTTCCAGGGACACCGCGGCGCCAACCACCCGGTCAAGCGGCTCGAGGATGGAAAGGTCGAGATCACTAGCATGAACCATGGCTTTGCGGTCGAGCGTGACAGCCTGCCGCCGAACGCCCGTGAAACTCATGTTAGCCTGTTCGACGGCAGCAATTGCGGACTTGAGCTGACCGATCGCCCGGCTTTCAGCGTCCAGTACCACCCCGAGGCAAGCCCGGGCCCGCAAGACAGCTTCTATCTGTTCGAAAAATTCGTTGGGATGATGCGGTGAGCCGCCGGGCCCGCCAGACCGTTATCGCCTTAACCGCCGTTTCGTTTCTGTCCGGCTGCGCCACGCCCCGTCTTCATAGCCAGTCGGAGCTCAATAGCGCCGGTCTTAGCTGTGGCCTTACTTACGGCGAGCTGATCCAGGACGAGGAGGCGAAGAAGCTGCTTATCCTGTTCCGCGAAAAGCCGAGTCCGTCCGAACGCCGCTGCGTCTACGACTGGGCGCGCAGGAACCATCTCAAACTGGTCGTCATCGACGGCATCCAATTTTCCGAAGGACCATAATGCCCCGCCGCACTGATATCAGCTCCATCCTCATCATCGGCGCCGGCCCGATTGTCATCGGGCAGGCGGCGGAGTTCGACTATTCGGGCAGCCAGGCGGTCAAGGCGCTGAAGGCCGAGGGTTACCGGGTCATTGTCGTCAATTCGAACCCGGCGACGATCATGACCGACCCCGAGCTGGCAGATGCGACCTATATCGAGCCGATCACGCCCGAAATCGTCGCCAAGATCATTGAAAAGGAGCGCCCAGATGCGCTGCTGCCGACGATGGGCGGGCAGACGGCGCTCAACACGGCCTTGTCGCTCAATAAGAATGGCACACTGGAGAAATATGGCGTCCAGCTGATCGGCGCGCAGGCCGAGGCCATCGACAAGGCGGAGGATCGCGAGAAATTCAAGGCGGCGATGGACAAGATCGGGCTGGAAAGCGCTCGGTCCGGGATCGCACATAGTCTTGAAGACGCGCTCAAAGTCCTTGAACGGACGGGACTTCCTTCGATCATCCGGCCCAGCTTCACCTTGGGCGGAACTGGCGGCGGCGTCGCTTATAATCGCGAGGAATTCGAGGCGATCGTAAAGT
Organism: Sphingomonas edaphi; assembly: GCF_003583725.1. Taxonomy (GTDB): domain Bacteria; phylum Pseudomonadota; class Alphaproteobacteria; order Sphingomonadales; family Sphingomonadaceae; genus Sphingomicrobium; species Sphingomicrobium edaphi. Next base: position 130,174 of record NZ_QXTF01000001.1, read on the forward strand.
CCGGCCTGGATGCAAGCCCGACTAACGAGGTGCTTATCGAGGAAAGCCTGCTTGGATGGAAAGAATATGAGATGGAGGTCGTCCGGGACCGGAACGATAACGCCATCATCATTTGCTCGATCGAGAATGTGGACCCGATGGGTGTCCATACGGGCGACAGCATCACCGTAGCGCCCGCTCTCACGCTCACGGACAAGGAATATCAGCGGATGCGGTCGGCATCCATCGCGGTGCTCCGGGAAATCGGCGTCGAAACCGGCGGTTCTAACGTCCAGTTTGCGGTCAATCCCAAGGATGGCCGGATGATCGTGATCGAGATGAACCCGCGCGTTTCACGATCATCGGCATTGGCATCGAAGGCCACCGGCTTTCCCATCGCCAAGGTCGCCGCGCGCCTGGCAGTGGGCTACACGCTCGACGAAATCGCCAACGACATAACGGGCGGCGCAACACCGGCCAGCTTCGAGCCGACCATCGATTACGTTGTTACCAAGATCCCAAGGTTTGCCTTCGAAAAGTTCAAGGGCAGCAGCCCGTTGCTGTCGACCGCGATGAAGTCCGTTGGCGAAGTCATGGCGATCGGGCGAAATTTTGCAGAGAGCCTGCAGAAAGCGTTGCGCGGGCTGGAGACGGGCCTGTGCGGACTCGACCGGGTACGCGAACTGGAGAATGCGTCGCCCGAGGAAATTGAGAACGCGCTTGCCCGAGCAACTCCTGACCGCTTGCTGGTCGCAGCTGAGGCGCTGCGTCACGGCTTCACCATCCAGCGTATCCACGAGATTGCCGGTTTCGATCCTTGGTTTCTCGAGCGGCTAGCCGAGATCGTCGGTGCCGAAGAGCAGATCCGGGCGGAGGGCATTCCCCAGGACGCGGCGGGAATGCGGCGCCTGAAGGCCATGGGCTTTTCCGATGGGCGTATGGCGCAGCTGGCCCTGCGCTCTGCCCATGTCGAGCGGGAAATGTCCGAGGCGGCGGCCTATGGGTCGGGCATCGTTCACGACGCGCTTCGCGGAATGACCGGCGGCGTGACCGCCGAAGAAGTACGCAAGGCACGGCTCAAGCTTGGAGTCCGGCCGGTGTTCAAGCGCATCGACAGTTGCGCGGCAGAGTTCGATGCGGCCACGCCCTACCTCTATTCAACCTACGAGGCCCCGCTGTTCGGCGAGCCGGAAGACGAGGCGGACATCAGTGACCGCCGTAAGGTCGTCATCCTGGGCGGGGGGCCGAACCGGATCGGGCAAGGCATCGAATTCGACTATTGCTGCTGTCACGCATCCTTCGCGCTGAAGGAAGCCGGCTTTGAGACCATCATGGTCAACTGCAATCCGGAGACGGTGTCGACCGACCCGGAAACGTCGGACCGCCTCTATTTCGAACCGTTGACCGGCGAAGACGTGCTCGAGATCCTCCACCGAGAGGCGGAGAAGGGCGCGCTGGAAGGCGTGATCGTCCAGCTGGGCGGGCAAACCCCGCTGAAGTTGGCGGCGGAAATCCAGGCTGCGGGCATTCCCATTCTCGGCACCTCGCCTGACAGCATCGACCTTGCCGAAGACCGCGAGCGGTTCGCCAAGCTGGTCGACAAGCTGGGCCTCAAGCAGCCTTCCAACGGGTTGGCACGAAGCCGGGACGAAGCGATCGCGGTTGCCGAGCGCATCGGTTATCCCGTCCTGCTGCGACCCAGCTACGTTCTGGGCGGGCGAGCGATGGAAGTTGTCGACGGGCCGGAGCAACTCGACAATTACATCGCGACGGCGGTCCAGGTGTCGGGCAATTCCCCTGTGCTGATCGACCGTTATCTTCGCGACGCGACTGAAGTTGATGTCGATGCGATCTGCGACGGGACGGACGTCGCAGTTGCCGGCATCCTTGAGCATATCGAAGAGGCAGGGGTGCATAGCGGCGACAGCGCCTGCTCGATCCCGCCTTACAGCCTCTCGGCCGACCTCATTGCCGAGATCGAACGGCAGACGAAGGCGTTGGCCCTGGCGCTGAACGTCAAGGGACTGATGAACGTCCAATACGCGGTGAAGGACGGCGAGGTGTACCTGATCGAGGTCAATCCGCGCGCCAGCCGCACGGTGCCGTTCGTCGCCAAGGCCATCGGCCGCCCGGTAGCCAAGATCGCAGCGCGCGTCATGGCCGGAGAGGCGCTCGCGTCGTTCGATCCTATCGACCGCGACATCGACCATATCGCGATCAAGGAGTCGGTCTTCCCGTTCGCGCGCTTCCCGGGCACCGATCCTGTTTTGTCACCGGAAATGAAGAGCACCGGTGAAGTCATGGGCATCGATACGAATTTCGATATAGCCTTCGCCAAGTCGCAGATTGGCGGGGGCGTCAAGTTGCCCGACTCGGGGACGGTTTTCGTGTCTGTCAAAGACACCGATAAAGACCATATCCTGCCGGCCGCGGCCAAGATGGTCGAATTGGGGTTCAAGCTGATCGCAACCAGCGGCACCGCCGCGCACCTTGAGGCGGAGGGTCTTCCGGTCGAGCGGGTGAACAAGGTGGCGCAGGGCCGGCCGCACATCGTCGACCGCATCGTCGACGGGGATGTCCAGTTGGTCTTCAACACGACGGAGGGCTGGCAATCGCTGAAAGACAGCCAAGCGATCCGCGAGGCCGCGCTGAAGAACAAGGTGCCTTACTTCACAACCGCCGCGGCGAGCGTCGCGACGGCGCGATCGATCGAGGCGCTCCGGGGCCATGCGCTTGAAGTAAAGTCGCTGCAGTCCTATTATTCGGCCTGAAACCGATATTTTTCTGACAATCCGTCCGACGATGCGCCGAATCAACTGACCGGCGCCGGGGCGGATTTTGGCAAAGGGGTGAGTGAGGACATGGCAAGCGACAAGGTGCCGATGCTGGCGGAAGGGCATCGCCAGCTGAGCGAGGAAGTGAAGCGCCTGAAGCTCGAGCGGCCGCATATCATCGATGCGATCGAGGAGGCTCGTGCGCACGGCGATCTCAGCGAAAACGCCGAGTATCACGCCGCAAAGGAGCGGCAGGGCCAGGTCGAGGCGATGATCGCCGAGCTTGAGGACCGCCTCAGCCGCGCTCTGGTGATCGATCCGACCACGCTGTCGGGCGACAAGGTCGTGTTCGGCGCGACTGTTTCGCTGCTGGATGAAAACGACAAGGAAATTCGCTACCAACTGGTCGGGCAGACCGAGGCGGACGCTAAGGTCGGGCGGATCAGCTACAACTCGCCGCTCGGCCGTGCGCTGATCGGCCGTCAAGTGGGCGAGGAGGTCGAAGTGTCGACCCCAGCGGGCGACCGCTACTACGAGATCGCGAAGATCGAATTCATCTGATGCTTCGCCTCAGGAGCGCCACCGCGATCATCGCCTTGGTTACGGTGGCGATCTCGGCGCTCGCGATCCTGTCGGGGCTCGACCGCTTCGTCATGATGGGGGGGTTCATTCCCGCCAGACTGAGCGGAATCATCACGTTTTCGGGCGCGTTGCCGGGGTGGCTGACGCCCTGGACTTCCGCAGTCCTGCACGGAAGCTGGCTTCACCTCATCATAAACATGGTGATGCTCGCCATTGCCGGCAGTCAGGTCGAACGGGTTGTCGGTGGGTCGGGTCTCGTCTTGGCCTACATCATCGGCGCCGGAGCAGCAGCCGCGGCGCAATTCGCAACCGATCCCGGCAGCCCCGTGCCCATGGTAGGCGCGAGCGGTGCGATCAGCGCCCTGTTCGGTCTGTACGCGGTGTTCTTTGGCCGCCCGAAGCAAATCACGCAGAACCAGAAGGTCAATCGCTGGATCCACATCGGCTGGCTGTTGGTGGCCTGGGTTGCGCTTCAGTGGATGAGCGAGTTTCTGGCTGGCGGGCAGGGTGTCATGCTGGCGACGCCCGCCCATATTGGTGGTTTCGTTGCCGGGCTGGCTCTCCACCGCCCGCTGCTACTTTGGCGTTACCGGAAAGCTTAAGCGTTCGACTTGGGACGGGCGATGCCGTCCGCGTCGGGCTCCAGCAGCCGGTGCAGGTGTACGACCACGTATTTCATTTCAGCATCGTCGACCGTGCGCTGCGCGGCGCCCCGCCACGCCTCTTCGGCGGCAGCGTAGCTGTCGAACAGGCCGACGAGGTCGATGGCGCTTAGGTCGACGAAGTCCAGGCCGCGCGGATCCTTGACGCGGCCACCGAATACCAGGTGAAGCTTGCTCATGCGCGCCCGCTAGCATCAATTGGCCGGAATGCGAACCAGCCAATTGATGCAAGGCGGTCAATCCTTCTTGCGAACTGCGCCGATGGCGGCCTGTCCGGAACTCTTGGCCGCCTCGCTAAGTCCTTGAACCAGCGACTGGACGGCGCTTGTGCCCGCGTCACGGGTTATATTCAGCTCGGAAAGCTTTTCCCGACCAGCTTCCTTGGCGGCGTCGGCGGCAGCCTTTGCGCCCCCAGTGATGCGTTCACCCACGGGCCCCAGTAGCTTGTCCTCGGCCTTGGTGCGGGGAAGGAGGGCAGCGAGCAGAGCTCCAAGCGCCAAGCCACCACCCAGCGCGAGCAGCGGAGCCTCACCAATCCCGTCCTTTGCTTTAACACGAGCTTCAGAAGCGCGCTCCCGGGCGCTGTCGTAGGCTTCGATCGCCCGTTCGCGCGCGCCTTCGTAAGCGTCTTCCGCCCGATCTCGGAAGCTGGGTGATGCGGCCTTGCTCGTATCGTTGCGGGTGGAATTGGCTGTCATGTTGCTTTCTCCGTCTTCCTGGCCGGCGCGGGCGATTTGCGAACGCGCCCCCGCACCGTCGGTTTTGGCACTGGTTTCTCTCGGGTTTCCAACGCAGCGGGTGGGGGCTTGGGTTCATCCGATGACGTCATGGCGTCGTATAATTTGACCGCCGCATCTTTGATCGGCTCCCGCGCAAGAAACATCGTCAGGGCCGCGACTACGCCGCCCACGGCGACCGGTCGCTTGCGAACCGCGTCGACAGCATCTTCGGCAAGGTCAGCGCCCTTTTCCTTGGCCTTCTCCCAGGCTTCGTTGGCCAACGTTTTTGGCTGAAGGCGTAATTGCAGTTCGCGCGCGGTTTCGATCAGAGCGGCGCGGGTCCTGGCGACTTCGATGCGCGCCGCGGCAACCTTTGGCGTATCGGTCATTGGCCGCTCTCCAGCGCTTTCTTCGCCATCAGGCCAAGGCCGGCTGCAATGCCGAGTGCGACGATGGTGGCAATCAGTCCACCCGCCAGGGGCCCGATGAGGGTCGCCAGGGCGAGAGCGAGGGTGATGCAGAGAACGACTACCGCCGCCTGAAGAAACAGGAAGGCGGCGATTCCCAGCAACGCGGGCTTCTTCGCCGCCTGCGCCTTTGCCTCCGCGGTGACCTTGGCCAAGCCAAGCTCCGCCTTGGCATAAGCCTTGCTCTCGTCGATCAGACGACCGAACAGCTCGCCGACCGGCTTCTCATCTTCGTCCACGCCCCCGTCCGCCATTATCAGCTCTTGTCTGACTTGCCCTGGTCGAGGCCCGATTTTACGAGACGGACCAGAGCGAACCCGAGCACCGCCGCGCCGGCCAGGGCAACGCCGGGGCTCTTGCGGACGAATTCGCGCGTGTCTTCGATAAGTTCGTCGGCATCCTTCGATGCGATCTTGTTTGCCGTTTCCTCGATCGCGCTTGCGGCCTTGCGAGCGTAATCGCCATATTCCTGACCAAGCCGCTCATCCAGGCCGGCGGCCGTGTCTCCGACCAGTTTGGACACATTAGCCAACGCCTCGCTCGATCGTTCAAGACCCTGTCCGACGAAACCGCGCGCCTTGTCAGCGGCTTGCCCGGACAGCTTTTCACTGCCGGTCTTCAACTTTTCGATCGCCTTGTCGCGGGCGGTGGGCTCTTTCACGATGAGGGCCTCCTCGTTCTCGGTGACCGATGCACCGGCGACGATGCTGTCAGTACCTTCGGGCAATTTGTTATCCTGGTCGGCCATATCTGTGTCTCCTTCTTGGTCCAATCAACCCGGCAGACCGGGCCATCGTTCCGGTGACGACTAGCAAAGTTGCACGCTTTGACGCGCGCCGTATAGGGGCCGCATCGAGCGCACCGGCCGCTTCATCGAAAAAGGGACTGCAATGACCGCGATCGTCGACATCCACGCCCGCCAGATCCTGGACAGCCGTGGCAACCCCACGGTCGAAGTCGACGTGACCCTGGAGGACGGCTCACTGGGCCGTGCTGCCGTTCCGTCGGGCGCATCGACGGGCGCCCACGAAGCGGTCGAGAAGCGTGACGGCGACAAGTCGCGCTGGGGCGGCAAGGGGGTTGGGGACGCCGTCCACGCCGTCAATGGCGCCATCGCCGACTCGATCCTGGGCTTCGATGCGGAGGACCAGGCCGAAATTGACGCGGCGATGATCGATCTCGACGGTTCGGACAATAAGGGCAAGCTCGGCGCCAACGCGATCCTCGGCGTCAGCCTGGCGACCGCGCGCGCCGCCGCGGAGGCGAGGGGACTGCCCTTGTATCGCTACGTCGGCGGAGTCGGAGCGACGATCCTACCCGTGCCAATGATGAACATCCTGAACGGCGGCGCCCATGCCGACAATCCGATCGACTTTCAGGAGTTCATGGTCATGCCGGTTGGCGCTGACAGCTTTTCGGAAGCCCTTCGCTGCGGTGCGGAAATCTTTCACGCGCTGAAGTCGGCGCTGCACACCAAGGGCCTTAGCACCGCAGTCGGCGACGAAGGCGGCTTCGCGCCCAACATCGCGTCGGCTCGCGCCGCACTCGACCTCATCGCCGAAGCGACGGCCTCGGCCGGTTACGCTCTCGGCGAAGATGTGCTGATCGCGCTCGACTGCGCGTCGACAGAATTCTTCAAGGACGGCGCCTATCGGATGGAAGGCGAGGATCGCACCTTGAGCCCGGACGAGATGGCCGCCTATCTTGCCGACCTGTGCGACGCCTATCCGATCGCGTCGATCGAGGACGGCATGGCCGAGGACGATATGGCAGGCTGGAAGGCGCTGACCGATCGCCTAGGCGAACGCGTGCAACTGGTTGGCGACGACTTGTTTGTCACCAACGAGCGCCGCCTGGCCGACGGCATTCGCGACGGTATCGCTAACTCAATCTTGGTGAAGGTCAACCAGATCGGCACGTTGACTGAGACCGTGAACGCAGTCCGGCTCGCTCAGTCGTCGGGCTATACCGCGGTCATGTCGCACCGCTCTGGCGAAACCGAAGATTCAACCATTGCCGACCTCGCGGTCGCGCTGTCCTGCGGCCAGATCAAGACCGGTAGCCTGGCCCGTTCCGACCGCACCGCCAAGTACAACCAGCTGCTTCGTATCGAAGAAGAACTGGGCGACGCAGCGCGCTATCCGGGACTGTCGGCGCTACGCGCCTACAAGCGTTCGTAAGTTCCGGAAAAGTTTATTTGAATCAGTTGCCTGAAAGCACTTGCCTTCATGGCGTCTTTCTGATTCTTTGGACCCTATGAGGGGGAAGCCCAAGAGTATCGGATTGATCCGCCGCGCGCTGTGGCCCGCGGTGGCATTGCTTGTTGTCGGCACCTTCGCCGGCCATGCGATTGCCGGTCCGAACGGGCTGTTCGCCTGGCGGGGATATTCGCAACAGCTCGAAGTGCGCAAGGCGGAGTTGGCCGCGCTGCAAGGGGAGCGCGACCGGCTTCGGCATCGCTCGACTCTGCTCGATCCGCGCCGCGCGGACCCGGACCTGGCCGACGAAATGGTCCGCAAGGAACTCGGATTGGTCCGGGCTGATGAGGTCGTAGTCCCGCTCGAAGACTAGAATCACGTCGGTCCGACGCTACGGCATTGCCCTTTGCGGCCTGCCGCTCCTATAGCGCGCCCAAGCAACGATAAAGTGGAGAGCTACGTGGCGAAAACCGCCCGCAAATCCGCTGCGACGACTGCAGCGCCCGCGACACCCAACAGGGAGCGGCCCAAGGAACCGGCGCGCTACAACGCGTCGAAGGAAGAACTGCTCGACTTCTACAAGCAGATGCTTCTGATCCGCCGCTTCGAGGAGCGAGCAGGGCAGCTCTATGGACTTGGGCTGATCGGTGGTTTCTGTCACCTGTACATCGGTCAGGAAGCGGTCGCCGTTGGCCTGCAGTCGGCGATGAAGGTGGGGCGCGACAGCGTCATTACCGGTTATCGCGATCACGGTCACATGCTCGCTTATGGCATCGACCCGAAAGTCATCATGGCCGAACTGACGGGCCGTGAAGCCGGTATCTCCCGCGGCAAAGGCGGTTCGATGCATATGTTCAGCGTCGAACATGGCTTCTACGGCGGCCACGGCATTGTCGGTGCGCAGGTGGCGCTCGGCACCGGCTTGGCCTTCAAGCACCAGTATTCGAACGATGGCGGCACCTGCCTCGCCTATTTCGGCGACGGCGCTGCCAACCAGGGCCAAGTTTACGAAAGCTTCAACATGGCGAAGCTCTGGAACCTCCCGGTCATCTACGCCATCGAGAATAACCAGTACGCCATGGGGACCAGCGTCGAGCGGTCAGCGTCGGAACCTGATTTCTACAAACGCGGGGAGAGCTTCCAGATTCCCGGTCTGCAAGTAGACGGCATGGACGTGCTGGCGGTTCGCGGGGCGGCCGAGGTCGCGATGGAATGGACGCAATCCGGCAAGGGCCCGATAATCCTCGAACTCAAGACCTATCGCTATCGCGGCCATTCGATGAGCGATCCGGCAAAGTATCGGACGCGCGAGGAGGTGCAGAGCTATCGCGAGGGCAACGACCCCATCGATCATGCCGCCACGGAACTGACCAAGCTCGGCGTCGGCGAAGACGAACTCAAGGCAATCGACAAGGAAATCAAGGACATCGTGGTGGAAGCCGCGAAGTTCGCTGAAGAAGCGCCTGAGCCGGATGCTTCCGAACTCTATACCGACGTACTGGTGGAGACCTACTAATGGGCGTCGAACTGAAGATGCCGGCGCTGTCGCCGACGATGGAAGAGGGCACGCTCGCCAAGTGGTTGGTCAAGGAAGGCGATACCGTGTCGTCCGGCGACATCCTGGCCGAGATCGAGACCGACAAGGCGACGATGGAATTCGAAGCCGTTGATGAAGGAACGATCTCGAAAATCCTCGTTCCTGAAGGCACCGACGGCGTGAAGGTCGGCACGGTCATCGCGATGATGGGGGGAGAGGGGGAGGCCGCCGCGCCAGCACCTGCCGCTACTACTCCTGCCCCTGCAGAACAGGCCACAGAACCGACTGCGGCGCCCGTAAAGGCAGACAGCGGAACGAGCCAGCTGGTCGCACCAAAGCGCGACACCAGCACGATGGCCGACCCGGCGATCCCCGAAGGCACGGCGATGACGCCAACAACCGTCCGCGAAGCACTGCGCGACGCGATGGCGGAGGAAATGCGTCGCGATGAGCGCGTCTTCGTGATGGGCGAGGAAGTCGCCCAGTACCAGGGCGCGTACAAGGTCACGCAAGGACTGCTCGACGAATTCGGCCCCAAGCGTGTCATCGACACGCCGATCACCGAATATGGTTTTGCGGGCTTGGGGTCGGGCGCGGCGATGGGCGGCCTGAAGCCGGTCATCGAGTTCATGACCTTCAACTTCGCCATGCAGGCGATCGACCACATCATCAATTCGGCTGCCAAAACCAATTACATGTCTGGCGGCCAGATGCGCTGCCCAATCGTGTTCCGCGGCCCCAACGGCGCGGCGAGCCGCGTTGGCGCGCAGCACAGCCAAAATTACGGACCGTGGTATGCTAGTGTGCCGGGCCTCGTCGTCATCGCGCCCTATGACAGCGCCGATGCCAAGGGGCTTCTCAAGGCCGCAATCCGCAGCGAAGATCCGGTCGTCTTCCTAGAGAATGAGCTTCTCTACGGCCAGAATTTCGACGTACCACAAGTCGACGACTATGTTCTTCCGATCGGCAAAGCGCGGATCATGCGGGAGGGCAATGACGTCACTCTGGTCAGCTATTCCATCGGCGTCGGAGTGGCACTCGAAGCGGCGGACAAGCTAGCCGCCGAGGGCATCGAGGCGGAAGTGATCGACCTTCGCACGCTTCGCCCGCTCGACAAGCAGGCCGTGCTGACGTCACTCGCCAAGACCAATCGGGTTGTCGTGGTCGAGGAAGGCTGGCCCACCTGCTCAATCGCCAGCGAGATCATGGCGATTTGCATGGAAGAAGGTTTCGACGACCTCGATGCACCGGTCCTGCGTGTTACCGACCAAGATGTGCCGCTTCCCTATGCGGCAAACCTCGAAAAGCTGGCGCTGATCAAGGCGGACGATGTGGTGAAAGCGGTAAAGGCCGTCACCTATCGCTAAGGCGTTGCGGGACCGCGACCTCGTCCGGCTTTATTGGCCGGTCGAGCTGCGGCCGGCTTTCGATGCACTGTTCGCGATCGATGATGCCATGGCCGATATCGTGGCGTCGTCCACGCAGGCCGCGCTCGGCGCGATCCGCCTCGCCTGGTGGCGGGACGCGCTGGTCCGGCTCGATTCTGGCTCGCCGCCGCCTGAGCCGCGCTTGCAGGCGGCCGTCGCGGAGTTGCTGGTGCAAGGAGTTACCGGGCAAGACCTGGCAGCGCTGGAGGAGGGCTGGGCACACTTACTCGACGAGGACGCCGACACGGAAGCAGCCCTCGTTAGGGGTGAGCGACTGTTCGCTATGGGTGCCAAGCTGCTGAGAACCCCGAATGCAAACGTTGCCGAAGCAGGCAGGCTTTTCGCACGGGCCGACTATGCCCGCAGAGGTTTGGCGCCATTGGGCGCGTGCCAGCCAATCACAGCGACTTTCGAACGAAGACTGCGCCCGCTGACCTGTCTTGCTGCCCTCGCTGCGCGCGATATGCGTCAAGGCGGATCACCATTCGAACCGGAAGCAACACCTGGCCGCGCAGCCCGCCTGCTTTCACACAAGCTATTTGGAGGATTGTCTTAGCGAAAATGTAGTCAGCGCGGTCCGCCTTGGGCATCGGGACGGCGGAATATGCAGCGACGACCAAAACGAAATACGAGGCCAGCCTGCAGCTGTGGCTAGGCGGGAACAGCCTCGGCTTCCGGCAGCCAACCCTTCAGCGCATCTCGAGCCCGGTCAGTGTAAATTCGCTTGCGATCGGCCTTCTTGGTTTTCGGGCCAGTAATCGGCGGCATCAGCCCGAAGTTGATGTTCATCGGCTGATAGGTCTCGGCGTTCGCTCCACCAGTGATGTGACCGAGCAGCGCACCGAGCGCGGTTTCCGGCGGCGGTGCGGGAAGTTCGCGTTCCTTTGTCTCCGCGGCGGCGAATCTTGCCGCCAGCAGTCCGATTGCCGCGCTTTCCACATATCCCTCGCAGCCGGTAATCTGGCCGGCAAAACGGACGTGGGGTAGGGCCTTCAGCCGCAACTGCCCGTCGAGAAGTTCCGGCGACCGGATAAAGCTGTTGCGGTGGATGCCGCCAAGCCGCGCAAACTCTGCATTCTCAAGGCCCGGGATGGTGCGGAAAATCCGCACCTGTTCGCCATGCTTCAGCTTGGTCTGGAAGCCGACCATGTTCCACAAGGTGCCCAGCGCATTGTCCTGGCGAAGCTGGACACAGGCATGGGGCCATCGGCCGGTGCGCGGATCATCTAGGCCGACGCCCTTCATTGGACCATAGCGTAACGTTTCGACGCCGCGGGACGCCATCACTTCGATTGGCATGCAGCCTTCGAAATACGGCGTGTCCTTCTCCCATTCCTTGAACTCGGTCTTCTCGCCCTCGTTCAAAGCCGCGACGAACGCCTCGTATTGCTCCTTGTTCATCGGACAGTTGATGTAGTCCTTGCCGCCCTTGTCCCAGCGCGCGGCCATCCAGCACACGTCCATGTCGATGCTGTCCCGGTGAATGATCGGGGCAATCGCATCGAAAAAGGCGAGGGCGTCGCTCCCGGTCACTCGCGCAATCGCCTGTGCCAGGCCGGGCGCCGTCAAGGGTCCCGTGGCGATGATCGTTTGTCCCGCAGCAGGTAGCTCGTCGATCCGCTCCCGAACGACGTCGATATTGGGGTGGCCTGTGATGCGACCGGTAACCGCTCCGGCAAATCCCTCGCGGTCTACCGCAAGGGCTGACCCGGCGGGAACTCGATGCTCGTCGGCGCAGGCCATGATGAGCGATCCCAGCGTCCTCATTTCCTGGTGCAACAAGCCGACCGCATTATTCTCGGCGTCATCGGACCGGAAGCTGTTTGAACATACTAATTCTGCAAGAAAATCAGTGTCATGCGCGGGTGTCATGTCGAGGCCGCGCATCTCGGATAAACGCACGGAAACTCCCATATTTGCGAGTTGCCACGCTGCTTCAGACCCGGCCAGTCCGCCGCCGATGATGTGAACTTGATATGTCATTTGAGGGGGCATTTAGGCGCTTTTTGGGACTCTGGGGACCCTAAATCCCCACAAAATCCCCACACTGAACGTGCCGCTCTAGCCAATGTCGCCGCGCGCTCGACTCTTTCGGAAGCGAAATATAACGTCTCACCCGTGTCGGACATACAAGTTTCCAGCGTAGATACTTTCATCGAGGGATATAAAACCTGCGATGGTTTCATGCCGCCGTGGGTGAAAGCGAGTGGCAGAGGCCGCGATTGGCAGAGTCGTTGGCCTATTATTGACGCAATGCACATCGCTTGTGGCATGTTATGCTTCGAGTGCGATGGCAGCTTCACGCAGTTAAGTATCAGCGTGATTTACAATCAGAGGCCCATCTTCAGGCTCGATGTCGTCCCGGACAATGAGCGAAAGGAAAACCCGTTCGCGGTCCGGCGCTATGCGCCAAGCTTGCCGCGGGAAGTCTGTGGCCCGCATACTCACCCTTGGGTGGAACATAGGGAATGGGTTCGGGCGCAGGGGTTGGGCGAGTTACCATTCCGGAAACCGTTGGTCGGATCGGTAACCAGTTTTGAACACGCTTTGGACATAGTGGCAGATGCTGTAAATTTGACACTGGCTGCGGGCCAGCGAAGTGTGGCACTGCCCGCTCAGGCTGGCTTATTTGCAAGGGAAGGGGGAGTCAGATGAACTGTGACGAACTCCGCAATCTCTTCGCAAAGAATGACCTTTGCCAGACGACAGAATACGGAGTGCGCTTCGAGACGCACTGCTATTATCCGTCATTCGATCGCGTTGCTGTGCATATCTCAAAATACGGTGATGGATTTCGCGTAACCGACGCGGGCGACGCGGCTAGATCGGCGTTCATCCATGGCCGCGACGAGGCGGCATTCGAAACTAGCCTAAAGAAGGCCTGCAACAGATTTGGCCTGATGGCCAATGAGAGTAGTCTCGTTGCGGACGTTCCTGACAAAGAATGGCTCTTTTCAGCCATATTGGCTGTGGCAAATGGGGCTGCGCAAGCTTCAGCTGAGACTTCGGCGCGCGTCTTGCATCGAAAAGTATCTGAACTCCGGAAGCGTATTCATGACACTCTCGCGGAAATTGTTCCGGAGCATACGATCGCAAGCGAGTATGAATATCGCGGTGAAAGCGGGCGTCTCTGGCCGATTGATTTCGCGGTCGTCGAGGTTAAGTCGCCTCTGCTCCTGAAGGCAGTCACTCCTGACGCAAATTCTATCAACTCAAATTACACCGCCTTTGGCGACATCGCTGCTGCCGAGCGGGATCGGATCAAGCGCTTCTCGGTACATGACTCACCCCTCCGGAACGAAGACGTGGCCCTGATGCTTCAGGTGGCGCAACTAGTGCCTTTGGCATCACTTAGTGGAGGAGCGCGGAAAGCCTTGGGCCGTTAAGTTCATTTTGCGGTTGGCGCGCTATTTAATTACCCGCAGCCCCCCATCGCTGCGCGTTGGGGCGCCGACAAAATCGGCTTCCCACCAAACCATGAATCTCTCGTAGGCACTGGCATAGTCGCCGCAATAGAAATGCTCTCGCAGCGGTTCCAAGTTATCTACGGTTCCCTCGACGAGCCAGTAGCGCCCGAAGGAATCGGGCCATATGCCCACCCACCGATCGTCATTGAGAACCATCACGGCCAAACACTTGCGCTCTAATGCCGCTACAAAATCCCTGTTCTGCATCACTCAACTTCTCAGATACGCGGTAACATAGCAGACCATCTCGATCGCATAAAAAGTAGCAAAAACAATAGCTTGACGGGACTGTGGGTCAAAATCCCCACATTTTCCCCACACCAGTTCATTTTCATTCTGAAGGAAAAACGCCAACAAATTGAATCACTTGGTCAGCTGGTCTGCTTAATGAAAGCTGTTTGAGCAGACCATTTCGGCGAGCCGGTCGCTCTCGTGCGCGGGCGTCATGTCGCCACCGCCGCGCATTTCGCTGAGGCGGACCTTGAGACCGGCTTCGGCCAACTGCCATGCAGCTTCGGAACCGGCGAGCCCGCCACCGATGATATGGACGTCATGGGACATGGCGATCCCCTAGGCGTATCACTACATATGGTCCATGCGCATCTTCACCATCGGCTACGAAGCCGCGACCATGGACGAATTCCTTCGCGCCTTAACCGAGGCGGGCGTCGAACGCGTCATCGATGTCCGCGCGTTGCCACTTTCGCGCCGTCCAAGCTTTTCAAAGACCCCGCTACGCAATGCGCTCGCGGAAGCAGGCATCGACTACGTCCACTTCAAGGCGCTAGGCACGCCCGCCGAGGGGCGCGAGGCCGCACGAAAGGGACGCCATTCGGATCTTAAGCGCATCTACGCTGGCCAGCTCGACTTGCCGGAAGCGGTCGTCGCGGCAGCGCAAATGCGCGAGCTCGCAGCGGAGAAGCCAAGCGCATTGCTCTGCTTCGAACGCGAACCTGCCGGCTGCCATCGCTCGCTACTGCTAAAAGCCGTGGCGAGCGATGCCGAGCGGGTGGACCTATTCGCCTAGACGGCGGCCGGGGCTTCCGGCGCGGTATGGCCGACGATGAGCGCTTCGATGTCGGGGATCGGGCGGCCCGTCATCTCCTTGGGAATTTCACACACCACCCGCTTTTCCGCTTCCTTGTGGAGCTTCTTGCGGAGTTCGCCCAGTGTCTTGGGCGGTGCGATGATCGCGAGAGCATCGAAATCGTTCGCTAGCGCCCGACGGTTCACTTCCTCCGCCGCGGAATGCGCCCAGCGATCTTCTTCGAGCTGCTTGAAGTCCGTTTCCTCATAGGTCGAATGACCATAACCCGCCGACTGTTGAACCGTGCCGGGCGCATCGGTCCTCAGGTCCTTGTTTTCCAGTGCCTCGCGCTCGTCATGCGCTTCCGTTCGAAGGTCGATCTGGTTGATGTCACCTTCGTTGCGGAAATAGAGCGTCTTGCGACCATCGGTAACAAGAACGAGGGCGTTGTTGGCGAGCGGCATCATGGTCTCCTTCTATGGTTTCCATTTCAACGCGCCCGCCGACGTCCCCGTTCCTCTTCAGGCTTCGCCGCCGGACGCTAGATCTTCTCCAACCGTCGCACCGCTGTCGGGCGCGATATCCCCGCCGGCCTCGAGTTCGACTTCCTGTTCCTCGCTCTCGTCGATCTTGGCGACGGATACGACCTTCTCACGATCGGCAACGTTGAAGATGGTTACGCCCTGCGTGTTGCGGCCGGCAATACGGATATCTCCCACCGTCGTACGGATCATCTTACCCTGGTCCGTGACCAGCATCAGCTGCTCGCCGGGCTTCACGGGGAAGCTGGCGACAACGCCGCCGTTCCGGTCGGACGTGACAATGTTGATGATGCCCTGGCCGCCACGGTTGGTGCGGCGATACTCATAGGTCGAGCTGCGCTTTCCGTAGCCGTTTTCGGTAATGGTCAGGAGGAATTGCTCCTTCTCCGCGACTTCGGCGTAGCGCTCGTCCGACAGGCCATCGGCACTGTCGTTGCCGCGCCACTTGGGCGATTTCAGATAGGCCTCGCGTTCCTCCTGCGTTGTGCCGGCGCGGCGGAGGATCGACATCGAGATGACCTCGTCCCCCTCGGCCAACCGAACGCCCCGAACGCCCATGGAAGCACGGCTCTGGAATTCGCGCACTGCGGTGGATTCGAAGCGGATCGCCTTGCCCTGCCTGGTAGCGAGGAGGACGTCGTCGTCCTCAGTCAGCAGGTCAACGCCGATGAGGCGGTCGAGGCCGTCATCCTCAGCACCGCCTTCGTCGCTGTTGCCGAACTTCATCGCGATCTTTCCGGCCGTGGGGATGTTGGTGAACGCGTCCATGCTATTGCGTCGGACGGTACCGCGCGCCGTGGCAAACATGATGTGGAGATTCTTCCACTCATCCTCATCCTGCGGAAGCGGAAGCACTGTCGTCACTGTCTCGCCCGCAGCGAGAGGCAGGATGTTGACCATCGGTCGGCCCTTGGCGGTGGGGCCGCCTTCGGGCAGCTTCCACACTTTCATCCGATAGACACGGCCGACACTGGTGAAGAACAGGACCGGATTGTGGGTCGAGGTCACGAACAACTCGGTGACGATATCCTCGTCCTTGGTGCTCATGCCGCTGCGACCCTTGCCGCCGCGCTTTTGCTCGCGGAACAGCGCGAGGGGCGTCCGCTTGATGTAGCCGGTCATGGTCACGGTGACGACCATGTCCTCAACCTCGATCAGGTCTTCGTCATCGATACCGTCAGCGGCTGGCGCGATCTCCGCCACGCGGGGTGTCGCGAACTCGGCCTCGACCGCATCGAATTCCTCACGCATGACCTCATAAAGACGGGCACGATTACCAAGGATTTCAAGCAATTCGCCGATGTTCTTGGCGAGGCCTTCCAACTCTTCGCCGATTTCGTCGCGGCCCAGCGCGGTCAGGCGGTGCAGGCGCAATTCGAGGATCGCCTTCACCTGGGCTTCGCTGAGACGATAAGTGACCGACGCCGCCTGCGGCTCGACCGCTTCTACGAGGGCGATGTAGGGGCGGATCTGCGCACCGTCCCATTCGCGAAGCAGCAGTTTCTCGCGCGCTTCGGCCGGGGTCGACGAGCCGCGGATCAGCTTCACCACCTCGTCAAGGTTCGTGACAGCGACGACGAGGCCAAGCAGGATATGGGCCCGCTCGCGCGCCTTCAGCAGCTCATATTTGGAGCGGCGGGTGATGACCTCTTCGCGAAACGTCACGAAGCTTTCGATGATATCGCGCAGCGAGAGCGTTTCTGGCCGGCCACCACGAATCGCCAGCATGTTGGCGGGGAAACTCGACTGAGCGGGCGTGTGCCGCCACAACTGGTTCAGCACCACTTCGGGCGTCGCGTCGCGCTTCAGGTCGATCACGATCCGGACGCCCAAGCGGTTGGACTCGTCTCGAATGTCCGACACGCCTTCGATACGCTTTTCCTTCGCGGCCTCGGCGATCTTTTCGACCAGGCCCGACTTACCGACCTGATAGGGTATGGCGGTGAGGACGATCGAGCGGCGGTCGTTGCGGCCTTCTTCGACATGGGCGCGGCTGCGCATGAGGATCGAGCCGCGGCCTGTCGTATAAGCACTGCGGATGCCCGAGGTGCCCAGGATCAGGGGCGCGGTGGGGAAGTCCGGGCCCTTCACATGCTCCATTAGACCTTCGACGCTGATCGCCGGATCATCGATATAGGCCCGGCAGGCCGCGAGCACTTCGCCGAGGTTATGCGGCGGGATGTTGGTCGCCATGCCGACCGCGATTCCGCCTGCACCGTTGACCAGCAGGTTGGGGAAGCGGGCTGGCAAGACCTGCGGTTCGCGTTCGGATGCGTCATAGTTGGGTTGGAAATCGACCGTGTCTTTGTCGATGTCGCCCAGCAGGAAGTTCGCGACCTTGGCGAGGCGCGCTTCGGTGTAACGCATTGCAGCGGGCGGATCGGGGTCCATCGAGCCGAAGTTGCCCTGGCCGTCGATCAGCGGAACGCGCATCGACCAGTCCTGCGTCATGCGCGCCAGCGCGTCGTAGATCGCCTGGTCGCCGTGCGGGTGATATTTACCCATGACGTCACCGACGATGCGGCTCGACTTGCGATACGGCCGGCCCGCCACGTAGCCCGCCTCCTGGCAGGCATGCAGGATGCGACGATGCACCGGCTTTAACCCGTCGCGCACGTCCGGCAGCGCACGGCTGACGATCACGGACATGGCATAATCAAGGTAACTGGTCTTCATCTCCTCGACGATGGAGATGGGAGCAATGTCACCATGGTCAGGGGGCAGGGTGCTGTCGTCGGCCGGAGGCTTGGTCGCCAAGGAAAAATCCTGTCGTTTCTATTTCTGTCGGTACGCGGAAGAATCGCCAGCACATCGCCGGCTTAACCCCCATGTTTTCCGCTGCTAGCCGATAGGCAGTCGCGGCGCCACCCCGCGTACGCGCATGTACGCGCGCGAAGGAACGCGGAATGCATCATCGGTCTAGCACCGGTTTCGCGTGGGTTTTCAAGTGGTTCAATCGCGGTTCATGGGATTGCCGCCATTCGCGCTTCCCGCAATCGGGCAAGCCGTTTATGGGGGCTGCCACTGGATTTTCTAATGCCGGGCGACGCTGGTTGATGCCCGGAACGAAAGGAGAGAAATATGAAGCTCAATCGAGGCGTGCTGGCTGTCTTGCTGGCCTCTGCATCTGTTGCGGTCGCAGCGCCGGCTCTTGCCCAGGACAAGCCCGCAGCAGCGGCCCCAGAGCGTAAGTTCAATATTTCGAGCCAGGCACGTAAGGAAATCGTCGCGCTTCAGGAAGCGGTGAACGCCAATAACACGGCCGCCATTCCTGCTGCCATCGCGGCCGCCAAGGCAAAGGCCAAGACGAACGACGACAAATATGTCGTCGGCCAGCTTGAGCTGAAGGCCGCCGTTGCGTCGAAGAACGACGCCGCGGTCGCGGCGGCGATCGAATCTGTCCTCGCTTCCGGCGTGGTGGACTCCGCCCAAAGCATCGATCTGTACAATAATCTGGGCAGCCTCCGGTCGAATGCCAAACAGTACGACCAGGCAGCTGCTGCGTACGAAAATGCGCTCAAGCTGGACGCGAACAACGTCAATGCGATGATCATGCTCGGCGAAGTCCGCAACTCACAGGGCCGTCCGGCGGACGCCGTCGCCTTGTTCCAGAAGGCGATCGGGGCACGCGTTGCCGCCGGCCAGAAGCCGGAAGAGCTTTGGTACAAGCGCGCCGTTGCGCTCGCCTACAAGGCGAAGAGCCCGGCCGCCGTCACGCTTAGCCGTGATTGGGTCAAGGCTTACCCGACGCCGAAGAACTGGCGCGACACGATCGTCATTTACCAGACCAACAGCCAGCTGGAAGACAGTGCGCTCATCGACTCGATGCGCCTCGCTCATGCGGCTGGAGCGCTTTCCGGCGAAAACGATTATTATCGCTTCGCCAATGCGCTGATGCTGAAGGGCTATCCGGGCGAGGCCAAGGCCGTCCTGGAACAGGGCTTTGCGGCCAAGGCGATCGACAAGTCGAAGGCGACCTTCTCGCAAATGTATGCGTCGGCAACGACCAAGTCGCAGGGCGACCGCGCGTCGCTGGCTGCTTCGGCCAGCACCGCGAAGGCTGGCGGCGACGCAAAGAAGGTAATGGTGATCGCCGACGCATATTACGGCTACGGTGACTATGCTCAGGCAGCTGACCTCTACCGCGCCGCGCTCGGGAAGGCCGGCGCAGACAAGGATCTCGTGAACCTGCGGCTCGGCATGGCGCTTGCTCGCTCCGGCGATAAGGCTGGTGCGACCGCCGCGCTGAATGCTGCCGGTGGCGCGCAGGCCGAGGTTGCGAAACTCTGGCTGACCTACCTCAGCACCAAGGCCTGACGACGCCCACGCGTCCTATCGCGAAATGATTGGGGGCGGCGGGCCGATGGGTCCGCCGCCCTTTTTCATTGTCCCGAAACGGGATGGTTAATCGTCACCCCCTGTCGCCAAGTGCCGGGTGACCCCACATCTGGCTCGTAAACGCGAAGGACATTCAACAAACGTGCGCTTCGACGACCGCCTCAAGACCGTGATGACCCAACCGGTGGCGGATGCGCACGACCGGACCGTCCGGTGGCGTCAGCTCGTGGACCTGCTTTCCCGGCCGCACGACAGTATCGATCCTGCCTTGCTGGACGCCGCGCTGACGATGGTACGCGCGGGCCTTCGGACCGTGGCCCGGCCGATCCGTGCCGCGACCGCCAGGAGCATTGCGGGCCGGGCAAGCGAGCCGCGCCTGATTGCGATATTTGCTGCCGACCGGCTGGAGGTCGCGGCTCCGCTACTTTCGTCGGCGAAAATGGACGATAGCGGCTGGGCCGAGGTGACAGCCGCGGCAAGCCCGGAGGTAAGAGCATTTATCCGTTCGCTGCGCGGCGAGCAGGTGGATTTACCGGTGTCAGGCTCGGGTACCGCGCCAATTCCGGATGAGTCGGAAGAACACGTCCCTTCTATCAGCGAACTGGTGGCTCGCATCGAACGGCTCAAGGCACGGCGCGAGGAACTTGCGCCGCTCGTCGAGAAGTTCGCGGAAGGCCCTACAGAACAGGCGGTGCCGGCGGTGCAGGTTCGCGCGCCCGGTGACCCAATGCTGTTCAGTTGGGAATGCGACGCATCGGGTCAGATCGGCTGGGTTGAAGGCGCGCCGCGTGGGGCTTTAATCGGGCGCAGCCTGCCCGGTGACGAGGGGGCGGACAGGAAACTCGTTCGCGCCTTTTCAGATCGGCTCCCGTTCGATGCGGCGTCGCTCACCATTGCCACCCCGGCGATAGAAGGGGAGTGGCGGCTTAGCGGGATTCCAGCCTTTTCGCCGGTTGACGGCCGCTTCTTGGGTTATCGCGGTATCGCGCGGCGACAGGGCGAAGAGGAGCCAGAGCTACCCGCGCCCAGGCGTCAAATGGCGCTGGCCAATGACGCGGAATCTCTTCGCGAAACCATTCACGAGATCAAGACCCCGCTCAACGCCATCATCGGCTTCGCCGAAATCATCGATGGCCAATATCTGGGACCTGCCCATCGCAGCTACCGCCATCGCGCAGCCGAGATCGTGTTGCAGGCGCGGATCTTGTTAGCGGCGATCGAGGATCTCGATTTTGCAGCACAGGTGCAGACAGGCACGGCGGCAAGGAGGCCGCCCGAGCCGCTTCGGGATTTCCTGCCTGCGACGATTGAGGCACTAGCGGCAAAGGCGCTGGAACGTGGCGTACACCTGCGCGTCGCGCCGGTTTCGGAAGATCATCGCTACCTGCTCGACCGCGATCTGACGGAGCGGCTGTTGCGCCGGTTGCTTGGCGCGATGCTCGATGCGTCGGCTGCCGATGAAACGATCAAGGTCGATGTTCGAGAAGATCGAGGCAAATGCCACTTCGCCGTTACCCGCCCACAGGCGACCCATCACCTGACAGACCGGCAGATGCTCGACCCGTCGCACCAATTGGCGGGTGAGGATGCCTCGTCGAAGCTTGGCCTGGGATTCGCGCTACGGCTCGTACGTGGTCTCGTTCGGCTCGCGGGCGGAACGTTGCGCTTTACAGCCGAGCAGGTTGTCTTGGCCATTCCAGCCACCAAGGCGTGACGCGCCTGGTGGGCCCGGCAGGACTCGAACCCGCAACCAAGCCGTTATGAGCGGCCAGCTCTAACCAATTGAGCTACAGGCCCCACCGTGCGCTTCGGACACCGAGCGTCGTAGGAGCCGCGTGGTGGCCGCCCCCGGACGATTCGTCGCGGAGGTTGGTCGGGGAGACAGGATTCGAACCTGCGACCCTCTGCTCCCAAAGCAGATGCGCTACCAGGCTGCGCTACTCCCCGACTTGGGAGCCGCCTAGCAGCGCACTGCGGAGGCGAAAAGTCTAATTCGCGTTGGCGGTCGCAGTATCGCCGTTTGTTTTGACGTCGACGTCGACATCTACATTGTCGACCTTGTTTTCAACCTTGTCTGCCGTGGCCTGCACGTCATTGCTAACCTTGCCGGCAAGGTCCTCGGCAGTATTGGCGGCATCTGCAATGCCGTTTTCCGCGACATCCTGATTGTACTGTACCGTGACCTGGTCGTTCTGGTCATCGGTCGTCACCTGGCACGCGCCGAGCGCGAGGAGGGGAAGGGCAATGAAAAGACGCATGATCGTTCTCCGGAAATGGCAGTCCGGAAGGGTCAACGCCGCTTGGACCGTTTCGGCTCCTCAATGCCGCCAGAAAGCACCGCGAGGACCGCAGTCCACGCCGCGACATTCTGACGAAGTTGAGCCGGATCGACCTTGTCGAGAGTGTCGTTCGCCGTGTGATGGATGTCGAAATAGCGGGTGCCGTCCTGGCTCAGCCCGACACCGGGCATTCCATCTGCCAGCATCGGGCCGATATCCGATCCTTCAGCTTGTTCGAACGATCCCGTGACGATTCCCAACGGGGCTAGCGCTTTGCCAATCGCTTCCGCTTCGGCGCGACGCGCCGTGCCCAGCTTGGAGTTGACGCGATAGATGCGGTCGGCGCCGAAATCGCTTTCCATCAGCGCGTGGTGCGGCTCCTTGCCGTGGCGGGCGCGATAGTCGAGGCCGCCGAACAGGCCGACTTCCTCCGCGCCGAACCAGACGATCCGAATCGTACGAAGCGGCCGGCCGGCGTCCATAATGCGCTTGGCGGCTGCTGCGGCGATTGCGACACCCGACGCATCATCGATTGCGCCGGTACCCTGGTCCCAACTATCGAGGTGGCCGCTCACCAGGATCGGCGGCAACGAGGGGTCCCGCCCGGGAACCTCGGCGATGACATTGCCTGACTGGCGCGTGCCAACACTCTTGCTGACAAGCACCAGGCGCATGGTCACCGGTTTGCCCCGCTTGATGATCCGCATCATCTGCTCGGCGTCGGGAACGGATAGCGCGCCGGCGGGAATGGGCTTAGCGCCGTTGTCGAACGACATGACGCCAGTGTGCGGCAGTCGATCATGGTCCGTGCCGACCGACCGGATGACAATGGCGATCGCGCCTTTCTGCGACGCAAGGGTCGGTCCCTGGCGACGGGGTGCACCGAACTGACCGTATCCCGATCCGTCCTGGTTCGCCATCATCCGGTGGTCGATGAAAACAATCTTGCCCCGGACCGCGCTATCCGGCGCTGCGCGCAGCGCATCAACGCTGTCGAAGGCCACCACTTCGCCGCTGACACCCTGTGGCCCGGTCGACGCGCTGTTGCCCAGTGCGGCCACGACCATCTTCTGGGGGAAGGGTTCGATGATTTCAGCGCTTTCCTCCCCGCGAGTCCAGACCGGCATGTCAAACGGCTCGATGCGGGCATTCGCAAAACCCATGGCGGTCAGCTTTCGGACCGCCCAGTCTCGTGCCCGCGCCTCTGCCTCCGTACCGGCGAGCCGAGGCCCGACTTCCGTCGTTAGCCCTTCCGTGATGTCCCAGGCATATTGGTCGCTTTCCAGCGCGGCGTCGCGCAGTAAACCAATGCGCTCTGGGCTCGGGATCGTTTGGGCGGGGAGGGCGGAAGCGGTGGACAGCAGAGCGGCTGCAACAAGCGTGCGGATCATGATGCATGGGCTAGCCAGCGTTGACCCCGCTGTCACCGCCGTTTGTCGAAAAAGTCGTCACAATAATCGTAACTGATCGCCCTGCGGTGGTTCGAAACGGTCGCGGCGAAGGGCGAAGCGCGCCTGTGGCAAACCGTATCGCTTCGTAGCTTTTTCGAAACGAGTGCGGAGGAGGTCGGCCCACACGCCTTGGCCACGCATCCGGCTGAAGAAATTCGGATCGTTGTCCCGCCCGCCGCGGATCGAATTAATCGTGGCCATCACCTTTCCAGCTCGATCGGGGTAATGCTCGTCCAGCCACGCTCGAAAGAGCGGGGCCACCTCGTGCGGCAGTCGAACCGGCAACCAGAATGCGCCGCGCGCTCCAGCCTCTGCCGCCGCGGCGACGATGCTTTCCATCTCATGATCGGTGATTTGCGGAACCACCGGCGCGATCGACACGAACGCGGGGACGCCAGCTTCAATCAGAGTCCGAATGGCGGCAAGGCGCTTGCGGGGCGCGGGAGCCCGTGGCTCTAACGTCTTATGGATTTTCGGGTCGAGCGTCGTCACCGAAATGGCCACGGATGCAATGCCCAGTTTGGCCGCAGGTGCAATGATGTCCAGATCGCGAAGAACTCGGTCGGATTTGGTCGTGATCGTGAAGGGATGCTTCGTTTCCAGCAGCAGTTCGAGGACCGATCTCGTTACTTGCCAATGCTCCTCGATGGGTTGGTAGGGATCGGTGTTGGTGCCGAGCGCTATCGGCGCGGCCTCATAGCCTGGACGCGACAGCGCCGCGTGAAGAAGCTTGGCTGCATCAGGCTTAACGAACAGCCGGCTTTCAAAGTCCAAACCGGGCGACAAGTCGTGATAGGCGTGGGTTGGCCGCGCGAAGCAGTAGATGCATCCATGCTCGCACCCTCGATACGGATTGACCGACCTGTCGAACCCGATGTCCGGCGAGCTGTTCCTGGTCAAAATCGACCTGGGCTTCTCCACTGTCACGGTCGTCCGGCGCGGGACGATTCCGTCGAGGCTCTCGACACTATCCAGCCAGTCGCCCTCGACCAGCCGCTCTTTCAGGTTGAAGCGGGTGGGAGTGGCGTTGCGCGGCGCTCCGCGCCCCTGAATCGACTCGACCGGCATCTCGCGAGGATGCCCCAGTACGTAGAACAAAACAAGAACATCAATTAGCGGTTGGGGAATTCCGGCCATTTGTGTTGTGCAAGCGCGTCCAGCGTCGGTGTCGCTTCGCCTTCCAGTCCCTGGATCACCCACATGTTGCGAAGGACCGCCGGGACATAAAATCGGGTTTCCCAGTAAGGAATGCTCTCGATCCAAAGAAGCGGATCGCCGCGGTCGTAATAGGCCCAGCGCGCCACGGGCACCGGTCCCGCATTGTAAGCAGCGATGACCTTCGGCAACTGGCCCTGGGTCGCACCGTTGCGGCGAATGAGCTCGATGAACGCCTGCCCGTAATCGATATTCGCCAATGGGTCCTGGAGAGCAGCGGTGCCGACGCTGGCGCCCGTTCCGCGAGCCCGCGCGGTGTCGCCGGCCGTTCCGGGTCGCACCTGCATCAGACCGACCGCGCCTGCGGGACTGACCGCCTCAGCACGGAAATTCGATTCCTGGATGACGTGGGCATAGGCGAGTGCTGGATCGACCCGCCAGCCATTGTAGGGCGTCCAGTTTGGCCTCGGATAGCGATCGGCCGGGTCGGATGACGCGCCTACGGGCCCGAAGTGCGCCAGCCAGAACTGCGCGCCCGGCAAGTTCATCTTGGCCGCGATCCTGATCAGCGCGCGGTGATGCACCGGATTGCCGATCTTCGCCTGATGCCGGAGTAGCTCTTCCGCGTCCGCCCGGCGCCCCACGCCAACTAGCGCCGCAGCACGCAACACATTTGGAAGGCTTTCGACATGATCGACGTCACGCGCCGCTGCGGACTGGGGCAATCTCTTGTCCATCCCAAGCGCCTCGCGCGCTAACAGGCCGTAAAAGCTTTCTGGCGAGCGTGCTGCGGCCCTCAACAGCGGCGACACCTCACGCGGCCGGCGACAGGCTTGGGCGGCGCGCGCAGTCCAGTAATTCGCCGCCGCATTGAACTCGGCATCGCGGCCGAGCCGTGCCGCCTCACGGAACCCGTCATAAGCTGCGACGCAGTCGTTCAGGCGCCAGGACGCCAACCCGGCAATCCACGCGGTCTGGGCCGCCCATTCGCCGGTAGCGCCGACGCGGCCCTCGGTCGCGATCCGCCGCGCATCCGCATCCCGTCCAGCAACGAAATAAATCCAAGCGACGCGATGGGCGGCTTCTGCCCGTGCTTCGTAGGAGAGGGTAGGGACTGCCTGCAGGTAAAGCGCCTCGGCACCCGGCCCGTCATCTACCTTCACGAACGGCTCCAGCGCGATCCGCAAGGCGTCCGCCGCCGGCTCGCCCTGTACCGGCCGCGTACGCCCGCGCCGTGGCGCCTGGCCTAGCGGAATCGTCGGGCGAGGCAGGTAGACCGCCGGCGCCTGCGTCGCGCCGCGAGTCACGGCCAGCCGGGACAGCTGCTCCGCCTGCGGTAGTTCCGGCGCTTGGGCCAGCAGCGCGGTAATGTCCGGTAGCGCCACCACTGGCGATCCCCGGGCGGCGAACAGTTTTGCCGTCGCATAAGGCTTCAGCGGCCCGGCCGGCATGGCGGCAATGCCCAACCGGGCGCCTTCCCAGTCACCGGCATCGATCGCCGCGAAAACGCCCCGCCAGTCGCGCGGTATCACGCGGGGCGGTGGTGCGGGTGCCGGCGTCGGCGCTGGGGTCGGCGCTGGGGTCGGCGTTGTGACGGGGGGTGATACCGTCTGCGGGGCGGGCACAGGATCCAGGGGTGCGAGCGGATCATCCGCTTGCTGGGCGGCAGCGGGCAACGAAAACAGGCCCGCGCAGGCCAACACTGCAACCGACTTCATCTACTGTTCCTCGCTCATCAATAGCAGCAGGTCGCGCCAGGCAAGTGCCTTGTCAGACGGCCGCTGCAGCAGCCAGCGCGGATGAAAGGTAGCGATGGTCCGTACACCCTCGACCTTGTGAACGCGACCTCGCGCTCGGGCCAGCGGTTCGCCCAGCAGCGCTCTCGACGGCGCATCTCCGAACAGAATCAGCCGCTGCGGCTTCGCCAGTCGCACATGATCGCGAGCGATGGCGGCGCATTGGTCCAGTTCTGCCCGTCCGATCTTGGCGCCCGGCGCGTGGAAGCAGGCCAGCGACGCGCTGTAGACATCGTTGGCAGACATGCCGATCGCAGCCAGCATCTTGCCCGTGAGAGCCCACGCCTCGCCGCCGATCGGCCTTCCATCAGCCGCATCCTCCCGCCCTGGAAGGTCGGAAATGAGCATGACCGGCGCATTTTCATCGCCGTGAGGAGCGATGCGGATCGCACCCGGACCGTCGAGCGGAAGGCCACTGCCGATCGACAGCCACTCGCGGAAGCCTCCGAGGTCGGACGGCTTCGGCGTATCGGCCTCTGCCGCCGTGATGGGCGCAATCGCCGCTGGCTTGCGACCCAGCCAGTCGCGCGCCTCTTCGCTCACCGCAACATCGACGCCAGCATCCAGCCACCAGTCCAAAAGGCTGGCCGCTGCGCGCTGGCCTTGTGTTGATGGTTCGGCGTTCATCGGGCTTGTTGTCGTCCAAGGTTGACGGCGCGGTCAAGGAATTGGCAGGGCTGCATATGCCGGTACGCCCGGCGGCGCACGACGGAAAGGGTCATATGAGCCAGCGCGAATCGATGGAATATGATGTTGTCATCGTTGGCGCCGGCCCTGCGGGCCTGGCTGCGGCGATCCGGCTGAAGCAACTGGCTGAAGAAAAAGGCCAGGACCTCAGCGTCTGCATCCTCGAAAAGGGTGGGGAAGTCGGCGCCCATATCCTGTCCGGCGCCGTGATCGATCCCAAAGCGCTGGACGAACTCATTCCGGACTGGCGGGAAAAGGACAGCCCGCTCACCGTCCCGGTTTCCGAAAACCTGCACTGGGTCCTGACCCGCAAGGGCAAATATTCGCTCCCAGCGCTCTTCATGCCGCCCTTCATGCATAACGAGGGCACCTACACCGCGAGCCTCGGCAACCTTGCCCGCTGGCTCGCCGGACAGGCGGAATCGCTCGGGGTCGAGATTTTTCCCGGCTTCGCGGCGGCGGAAGTGCTGTTCAACGACGACGGCTCGGTCAAGGGCGTCGCAACCGGCGACATGGGCGTCGCCCGCGACGGGACGCACCGCGACGATTACCAACCGGGAATGGAATTGCACGCCCGCTACACCTTCTTCGCGGAAGGCGCGCGCGGACACCTCACTAAGGAGCTGACCCGCATCTTCGACCTGCGCAAGGATTCCGGACCGCAAGTTTATGGCCTAGGTATCAAGGAGTTGTGGGACGTTCCTGCGGACAAACATCAACCAGGCCGAGTTATTCATACGCAAGGCTGGCCGCTAGACGACGCTTGGGGCGGGGGCTTCCTATACCACCAAGCCAACGGCCAGGTCGCGCTCGGCTTCGTCACGGCGCTCGACTACAAGAATCCGTACCTCTCGCCATTCGAAGAATTCCAGCGTTGGAAGACCCATCCTGCCATCCGGGCCGAGATCGAGGGCGGTAAGCGCGTCAGCTATGGCGCTCGGGCGATCAACGAGGGCGGTTGGCAGGCGGTCCCGCAACTGGCCTTTCCGGGCGGGGCGCTAATCGGCTGCGCTGCCGGCTTCGTGAACGTTCCGCGCATTAAAGGCACACACACTGCAATGAAGTCCGGCATGCTGGCGGCCGAGGCTGCCTTCGCGGCGGTCGAGGCCGATCGCCGCTCGGACGTGCTCGACAGCTATGAACCGGCGGTGCGTTCTAGCTGGATTGCTGACGAATTGAAGGTCGTGCGCAATGCACAGCCAGCTGTGGCACGCTGGGGCGGCACGATCGGAACGGTCTTTGCCGGCATCGACATGTGGCTTAATTTCCTGAAGCTGAAGACGCCTTGGACGCTGAAGCACCATGCCGATCACACGCAGATCGGCCGGAAAGACCATTACCAGCCAATTGCCTATCCAAAGCCGGACGGAAAGCTGACCTTCGACCGCCTGTCGTCGGTGTTCATCAGCAACTCCAATCACGAGGAAGATCAGCCGATCCACCTGACCCTGAAGGACGCGGAAGTTCCGATTAAGGTCAACCTCGCCCTTTATGACGCGCCAGAGCAGCGTTACTGTCCGGCCGGCGTTTACGAGATCGTGGAAGAAGGCGGGCAGCCCAGGCTGCAGATCAACGCCCAAAATTGCGTGCACTGCAAGACGTGCGACATCAAGGACCCGACGCAGAACATCAACTGGGTCGTGCCCGAAGGCGGCGGAGGACCCAATTATCCGAACATGTAATCGCCTTGCCGGCCTGCTCTTCGCCTCGGCGCTAACGACGACACCTCTAGCCGCCGCTGCGCCGCTGTCGACCTATGTGCAGGCTCGGGCCGCGCAGATGCAGGGGGACGAGGCGCGCTCGGCCCAGCTGTTCGCAGCAATGGCCGCAGCGGATCCGGCGGACCGCACCATCGCGCGCAGGGCTATCGCGACGGCCATTCAGTCCGGACAAGCCGAGTTGGCGATTTCCTTGGCGCGAAAATTGCCGGCTGAGCAATTGCCGATCGACGCTCGGCTCATGCTGGCCGCGGATTCGCTTCGTAAGGGCAAGGCGAAACAGGCCGTGACGGACCTTGAAAAAGGCGTCACGACGACTGAGGTCGACCTGTTCGCTCCTTTGGTGAGGGCGTGGGAGCAGACATCGCGTCGCAAGGAGAGCGGACCGGCTTCACTCCTCACATTGCCGGAAACCAGTCCGCTTCGGCCGATCGCGGACGAACAGCGCGCTGCGATGCTTTTTGCCATGGGCAAAGCCGACGAGGCGCTGCCGATCGCTCGGCAGGTCGTCGAGCGGGGCGGTGGGCGCGGCGCTCGCCTTCGGCTGGCCTATGCGGACGCTCTGGTGCGCTTGAAACGGCCGCAGGATGCACTGGGAATGCTGCAGGGCGGGGACCAGGCCTTGGCCGCAGGGCGCGCCAGACTCTCGGCCGGACAATCGCTCGACATGGCGATTCGCACACCCGCGGAGGGCTATGCGGAAATGTTGATCGCGCTAGCGATCGAGCTGAGTCGCGACGACAACAAGGCCCTGCCGATCGCGCTCACACAGGTCGCGCGGCACGCCAATCCTTCGAACAGCGAAGCAACGATCCTCCTCGCGCTGCTGCTGGACGGCGCCGACCGGGACGAAGACGCGCTCGCGGTCCTCAAGACCGTTCCGGCCAACGATTTGCTTGCCGGCGAGGCGCTCGACGTCGAGGTGCGCCTGCTAAGTGATCGCAAACAGTATCCGGCGGCGCTAGCGCGGGCCAATGCGGCGGTAGCCTTGCCCTCGGCGGGCTCCCACGATTTCGCGCGCCTGGGCAATGTGCTTGGCGACATGGACCGGCACGCCGAAGCGGCCGCCGCCTACCAGCAGGCTATTTCGCGCTCAAGAGTCCAACCTGGCGAAGACAGCCTGTGGACCTTGTACCTGCTTCGGGCCGCCAGCCTCGAACAGGCCAATCGCTGGGCGGAAGCTAAGGCCGACCTCGCAGAAGCGATGAGGATCGAGCCGGACAACGCCATCGTCCTCAATTTCCTGGGCTATGGGAAGCTGGAACGCGGCGAAGACCTGGAGTCCGCCGAGGCGATGATCCGGAAGGCCAGCGCGCTAAAGCCAGACGATGCCTCGATCACGGATTCGCTTGGCTGGGCCCTGTTCAAGCGTGGCCAGCTTGCCGAAGCCATCGAGACCCTCGGCAAGGCAGCCGCCGGCGACCCGTCGCAGGCCGAAATCCATGAACATCTCGGCGATGCCCTATATACGTCAGGCCGCCGCATCGAGGCGCGTTTCTCCTGGCGCGCGGCGCTGGTGAACGCCGATGACGCGACCAAGACGCGGCTGGAATCGAAACTCGAAACGGGGCTCACGCCGGCGACCGCGGCGCCCTGATGCGGATTTCGGAGCCGGCTCCGGCCAAGGTCAATCTTGCTCTGCATGTGCGCGGAAAGCTGCCGGACGGCCGTCATGCGCTGGAAACCCTGTTCGCTTTTTGCGTCGATGGCGACAAGATCGAAGCCGAACCCGCCGACGGAATCAGCCTTGCAGTCAAGGGACCCTTCTCGGCAGAATTATCGACTTCGAACAATCTGGTACTCGATGCCGCGCAGCATCTGGCTGACGCTGCCGGCATCGATAACGGCGCATCGCTGACACTGACCAAGAATCTCCCCGTTGCTTCCGGCATCGGCGGGGGATCTGCCGACGCGGGCGCGACGCTGCGACTGTTGACCCGCCTTTGGAACATCGACCCGGCGCTTGCTTCTGCGGTAGCTCCACGGCTCGGCTCAGACGTCCCGGCCTGCCTGCTCAGCATGACGGCGCGGGGGGTGGGAGCGGGCGACCGGCTGGACCTTGTGCAGGATCCGTCGATTCCAGGTTCGCCAATCCTGCTGGTCAATCCGCTCATCGCTTTATCGACGAGGGACGTGTTCGCGCGATGGGATGGAGTGGATCGCGGCGCGCTCGGCGATTGGCGCAATGGACGAAACGATCTCGAGCCGCCCGCGCGGGCGCTCGTTCCCGAAATTGGCGAGTTGCTCAACTGGCTGTCCTCGCGAGATGGCGTCACCGTCGCCCGAATGTCGGGCAGCGGCGCGACCTGCTTTGCCCTGTTCGAGAGTGAGGCAGCGCGCGCCCGCGCAGCCGATGAATGCCCGTCTAACTGGTGGCGCCTGGCAAGCATTCTGCGCTAGGGGCGCGCTCATGAATCGCCCGATCCTGACCGCCGATCAAATGCGCTCCGCCGAGGCGGCTTCGGGCGTACCGGAAACCGAACTGATGGAACGCGCGGGCAAAGCTCTTGCGGAGGCCATCCACCTTTTCATCGGCCCGCGCCCCACGCTGGTCCTTGCCGGACCCGGCAACAATGGCGGCGACGGCTATGTCGCGGCCCGTCACCTCGCGGCGAGAGGCTATGACGTCAGGGTTGCGGCCCTTGCCGAGCCAGCCTCGGACACCGCGCGATGGGCGGCGTCGCAATGGGCCGGACCGGTCGAACCCTTTGTCGAAGCGCGACCGGCCGAAATCCTGGTTGATTGCCTGTTCGGTACCGGCCTGACGCGAGGCCTCGAAACGGAGATTGCCGGCCGGTTGACCGAACTGGTCGACGGCTCAGTCGTAGCGGTGGCCTGCGACCTTCCCAGCGGCATCGCGTCCGATGACGGCTCGACCCTTTCTACGGTCAGCGATTACGACCTGACCGTCACCTTCGGCGCGTTGAAGCCATCACACTGCCTGATGCCGGCGAAACAGCATCTCGGCCGATTGGTCCTCGCCGACATTGGCATAGCGGCCGAAAGCAATTGGTTTGAAATTGGTGCTCCGCAGATTCCGCCGCTCGATCCGGCGGGCCACAAGTACGACCGCGGCCTGGTGCATTGCCTTGCGGGCAAAATGCCGGGCGCCATCGCCTTGGCAGCTAGGGCGGCAGCGCGCGCCGGTGCCGGCTATGTTCGAGTTAGCACGTCGCGTGCCATCGACGGACTTCCGGCAGCCATCGTCCAGACGGACACGGCCGTCCTCAATGATCCGCGCGTCGGCTGCCTTCTTGTCGGACCCGGTCTTGGCGACATTCCGCAGGTCCTGACCCTCGCGCTGACGGCGCCGCGACCGATCGTTATCGACGCCGACGCCATCGGCCTGGTCGGCGAGCCGGAGCGATTGCACGGTCATGACGTCATCCTTACCCCGCACGAAGGCGAGTTCGTGAAGCTGTTCGGAGAACTTGAAGGCAGCAAGCCCGAGCGCGCGCTCGCCGCGGCCAGTCGCTCGCAGTCGGTGGTCGTCTACAAGGGCCCGGATACATTGGTAGCCTCACCTGACGGCCGCCTCGGCTTCGCGCCGCCGGCGCCCGCATGGCTAGCCAGCGCAGGCACGGGCGACGTGCTTGCCGGGATCATCGCGACGATGCGCGCGCGCGGCCTCCCTCCATTTGAGGCTGCTTGCGCGGGTGTCTGGTTGCACGGCAGCGCCGCGGAACGTGCCGGGCCTCGCATGATTGCCGACGATCTGATCGCGGCCATATGAGCGATCCTATCGTTCGCATTGCCGCCCGGGGGGACGGGGTCACTGCAGGCGGACAGCACGTAGCGTTTGGCGTTCCGGGCGACATGCTTCTCGACGACGGCACGCTCCAACAGGGACCCGGCCATCAGCAGCCGCCTTGCCGCCATTTTCCAGCCTGCGGGGGCTGCCAGCTCCAGCACCTGACCGATGCCGCCTATGCCGATTATTGCCGGTCCCGGGTGGCCGGCGCCCTCGCTCAGCATGGCCTGGAAACAGAAATCGCTGAACCGCATCTCTCGCCGCCGCGGACCCGCCGCCGCACCTCGCTGCGCGCCTTGCGGGCGGGTGGGCGTGTCCTTATCGGTTTCAACGAAGCCGGGTCGAACCGCTTGGTCGACATGGCCGAATGCCATGTGCTCCATCCCGCGCTGTTCGAACTTGTAGCGCCGCTGCGCCGCCTGCTTGACGTCATCCTGCCGGCTCGCCGATCGGGTGAAATGCAAATGAGCTTGGTCGATCAAGGCGTTGACGTCTCGCTGAAGGGTGTGGAGGTGACCGGCCTCGAAAGTGTCGAGCGCCTGACCGACTTTTGCGAGCAGCATGGTCTGGCCCGGCTGAGCGTTGACGAAGGCTATGGCCCCGAAACCCGGTTTGAGCCGCAGCCCGCCACTGTAACGCTCGGTGGCACGCCGGTGAATTTTCCTTCGGGAGCCTTTCTCCAGGCGACCTCCGATGGCGAAGCCGCGCTCGTCCAGGAAGTCCGCAGCGCCTGCGCCGGGGCCGCCCGCATTGGCGACCTATTCTCCGGTCTTGGTACCTTCGCGCTTTCGCTGGAGGGCCAAATAACCGCAGCGGAGGCCGCTCGCGACGCCGTGCTGTCACTGAAGCTGGCAGCCTCGCGCGCGAGCAGGACCTTGGTAGTCGAGCATCGGGATCTCTATCGCCGACCGTACGACCCAAAGGAATTGGCGGCATTCGATGCAATCGTGCTCGACCCACCCCGGGCCGGCGCACTGGAGCAGGTGCGTGAGTTGGCAAAATCCGAGGTGCCGCGCATCGCCTACGTCAGCTGCAACCCCGCGACCTTTGCGCGCGATGCAGAAATGCTGGTTGCCGGCGGTTACCGCCTCGACCGGGTGCGGCCGGTCGGGCAATTCCGATGGTCGACCCACGTCGAGCTGGCGGCTGCCTTCAGCCGTTAGGGGCTACCAGCCGAGACAATCGTGCAGGATCCGCAGTCCCGCATGCAGCGTCAGGCCAAACAGGCACAGCGAAGCCAGCGCGAATACCGGCAGTCGGAAACGGACAATGTTGGACGTGCACTGGATCAGGCTGTGGATCACCCGGAAAGCGACATAGCCCCAGGCGAGCCAGAGGTTGATCGGCTGGTCCATGCCCATGAGCGCGAGCGAGATGACGATCGCATAAAAGATCGTCGGCTGTTCCATGAGATGATTGTAGTTGTGGGACTTCCACTGAGCCTTGGGGTCGGCCCGGCCTTCCAGGTCAACGCCGCGGCCACCGGCAGGAATGTTTGAAAAGTTGATGCCGAGCCGGCGAAATTCCCGCCCACGCGATACCAGCATCCACAACATGACGACGAGTGTCCAACCGACCAGCGCAACGACCGGCGCGAGCAGCGGGCTGTAACTCATGAAAATCCCTCCCCCTGGATAAACCAAGGGGAGGGTGCGTCAGATCGTTTCGGTGTGCAACCGAATTAGTCGAACATCTTCGCGAAGCGGCGCTTCTCGCGGTTCTTCCAAGCACCGCGATGATAAGCATCGCTGGCGATCAGAGGTAGAACCGAGGTGGCTTCTGCGAAGACCATCTGTTCGAGCGCCGTCGAAACCTTGCCCCACGAGGCAGCTTCCTGGAGCGTCGATGAGGAGCAGGCGCCGTCGCGAACGTCGGCTACGGTAATCTGGATCGCGTATTTGTGGACCTCGACATCGTCATGGCCGAGAATTTCCGCGCAGACGACCGTGTCCTGGGTGAAGTTCTTCGGAACGCCACCGCCGATCATCAGCAGTCCGGTTGTGCCCGCCTTGATCTTGATGTCGGTCAGTTCGCGGAAGTCGGCGATGGCATCGAGGACCATGTAGTGGCCGCCGCGCTTCATCGCATCGACCTGATGCTTGACCAGGCCGAAGCCCGCCGAGCTATCGACAAATGCCGGACAGAAGATCGGCACATCGTGCTCATAGGCCGTCTGCACCAGGCTGTTGGCCTTCTTGGCATTGCCCGCGGCCAGCCACTTGCCCATTTCCTTGATAAACTCGCGGCTCGAATAGGGACGCGGCTCCAGGCTGTCGGCGATCTTGCCGATCGTGTGGTCGCAATCTTGAAGCGCAACTTCGTCGATATAGGTGTCGTAGATGCGGTCGATGTAAAGCGAGCGCAGCGTATCGTCGTCGGGGATTTCGTTCGCCTGATAATGCTTGTGACCAAGCGCTTCGAAGAAATCCATATCGACGATCGTCGCGCCGGTGGCGACGATGGCGTCGACCATATTGTTCTTCACCAGCTCGGTGTAGAGGTCCATGCAGCCACCCGCCGAGGTCGACCCTGCAACGACCAAGATAACCGAGCATGCCGGATCATTGAGCATCTGGTTGTAGAGACCCGCGGCGCGCGAAGTATCGCGGCTGGTGAAGCTCATCTTGCCCATGGCATCGATGATCGGACGCGCGTCGAACGAAGTGATGTCGATATGCTCGACTTCGGTCTTGAGCAGCTCAGCCTTGCGGGTGTCGTTGATCTGGCTCTCGTCCTGGACCTTGTGGAGGGTGTCGATGCTCATTCAAATCTCCAATGCAGGCCGGCCCCCGGCAGATGCCGGGGACCGGTCCAACTTTTCCACTAGTCTCCGGCCCTGCCGGAGCACAACGCCGCTACAGCGTGATGACGTTCGAAGCGGCCACGCGTTCCAAATGGGGCGCGTAAAGCGAGGCCATGGGTTCGTCGTCAACGATAACCCGATCCTCTACGCCGAAGCCGTTGAAGCCGGTGCGCATGGCACAGCCGTAGGCACCGAGCATTCCGACTTCGATATAATCGCCAGCCTGGACATCGGCGGGCAGTTCGAACGGCCCAGCCATGTGGTCGAGGTCGTCGCACGTCGGTCCATAGAAGCTGAAAGGCATCTCACGGGTGTCCGATCCACCTTCGCGGATCAGCTTGACCGGATAACGCCAACCGATGTGCGCCGCATCAAACAGAGCGCCATAGGCGCCGTCGTTGATGTACAGTTCGCTGCCGCGACGCTTTTCGACGCGTACCAGCACGCTCGCATATTCTGCGCACAGCGCTCGGCCCGGCTCGCACCACAGTTCGGCCGAATAGCTGATCGGCAGCGCTTCGAACGAACGGTGGATGACCTCGAAATAGGCTTCCAGGGCAGGGGGCTCCATGCCCGGATACCAGCTGGGGAAACCGCCGCCAACATCGACGATGTCGACGGTGACAGCTGCTTCGACGATCGCGTCGCGGACCCGGCCCATTGCTTCACCATAAGCAGACGGGCTCATCGCCTGACTGCCGACATGGAAGCAGAGACCCAGCGCGTCGGACGCCTGGCGCGCAGCCATCAGCAGAGGCTTGATGTCCCCGGGCTCGGCGCCAAACTTGGAAGCAAGGCTAAGCTTGGAGTGATCCGACGAAACCCGCAGGCGCACCAGCAGGTTAAGATCGGTCGCGGGCACGCCATCGGTCGAGGTCGCGCGGACGATTTTGTCCAGCTCCTCAAGCGTATCTAAGCTGAAGGTTTTCACGCCGTAGGTGAAATAGGCTTCCGCGATTGCTTCCTCGGCCTTCACCGGGTGCATGAAGCACAAGGTCGCACCGGGCAGCGTCGCCGCTACAAGGCGCACTTCGCCGAGCGAAGCGACGTCGTAGTGTGTGACGCCTGCGTCCCAAAGGATCTTCAGCAGATCCGGCGACGGGTTGGCTTTGACCGCATAAAGCGACTTACCCGGAAACTTCTCCACGAAGAAGCGGGCAGCACGCTTGGCGGCATGCGGACGAAGAAGCGTGACCGGCTGAACCGGTCGGAGGGCAGTCGCTAGCCCCAGCGCGCTATGGTGCTTGAACAATTCAAGGGACCTCCAACGGGTAGTTCGACATAAAGCTGCCTTGCGGTTGGAAGTCCCATGGGGCAGCGGAGGCGCGATATATGGTTGGCGGACCCCCATGTAAAGATTTTTTGGACCCCCAATAAAGTCGTCGGCCCTCGTGCAGTCCTCTACATGGCTCGCTTCATCGAATATCTAAGGAGTACAATAGCTTGGCTGAAAGTCTGACGGTGACACGCGATGATGTTCTGGCAGCGGCCGGGCGAATTTCCCGCTGGGTGGAGCGGACCCCGCTAATCGAAGCGCAGATTCGCGGTCACAGGCTGTGGCTTAAATGCGAATCTCTGCAGACCGGCGGCTCGTTCAAGCTGCGCGGGGCGACCAACCGGCTGTTGCAGTTGAACGATGAAGAGCGGCGGCGGGGTGTCGTCGCCTTTTCTTCGGGCAATCATGCACAGGGCGTAGCGATCGCGGCCAAGAGGCTGGGCATGCCTGCAACCATCGTCATGCCGGCGGACGCGCCCGAACTGAAGATTGAGAACACCAAGTCGCATGGCGCCGAAGTCTTGCTTTACGACCGGCGGACTGAAGACAGGGTCGCGATCGCGGAGCGGCTTGCGGAATCGACTGGGGCAACGGTCGTACCGAGTTTCGACGATCCGCACATTGTTGCTGGGCAAGGTACGGTCGGCCTCGAGCTCGCCGAGCAGTTGAGCATTAGCGGCGCGGGCCAGTTGTCCCGAGTTGTCGTCAATTGCGGCGGGGGCGGCCTCGCAGCCGGGATTGCGCTGGCATGCCCGGACGCTGACGTAGTTCCGATCGAACCGGACGGGTGGGACGACATGCTTCAGTCGCTCGCTCTTGGTTCAATCGTCCCTGTTGGCAAGGACGCGCCGGCGACGATGTGCGACGCTATTCAGACGCCGCAGGTTTCGCCGATCACGTTC
Organism: Sphingomonas edaphi; assembly: GCF_003583725.1. Classification (GTDB taxonomy): domain Bacteria; phylum Pseudomonadota; class Alphaproteobacteria; order Sphingomonadales; family Sphingomonadaceae; genus Sphingomicrobium; species Sphingomicrobium edaphi. Next base: position 167,711 of record NZ_QXTF01000001.1, read on the forward strand.
GGAATTCTCGCCGCGAGGAACGCGCGAGGCGCCGCAGTCAGCGATGCCGAAGTGGCAGCAGCGGTGCGTTGGGCGTGGCACGAGCATGGTCTGACCGTGGAGCCGGGCGGGGCGGCGTCGCTTGCCGCAATTCTCTCCGAAAAGGTCGCGGTTGTCCCGGAAACGGTGATTGTCTTGTCAGGCGGTAATATCGACCCGGCGCTTCACGCCAGGCTGGTCGCTTAGCCGTTGGCGATCCGATATTCGCCAGGTTCGACGTGCGCCGGGGAGTTTCGCTCAACCGCGCGCGTTAGTTCTTCCAGTTCTGCGGCCAGCGTCTGGAGTTCGGCAATCAACACCTTGGGGTCGATTTCCGCAAGGTTTGCCGACGCGTCGAGCAACGTATCCAGCATCATTGCGATGCAGGGGAGGATGGTTTCTTCGATGCGCTCGAACGCTTCCTCGAGACGAACCTGTTGTTGCTGGACTTCCGGCATGGCGCGCAGCATGGCGGATTCGGGTTAAGAAGCCGTGAAGGGAACCGAATTGGGGACGACCGCATCCGCCGCATTGGCCATCACGATGATCGCGGCCGTCCTGCTCATCATATTTGGCATCCGGAGCCTTCGCCTGCCCAACGGAAAGCAGCGCGGATTCCTGATGATCGCGTGCGGAATCGTCTTCGTCGTCAACGTCCTGATCTGGACCCTTTAACTCAGCGGATCGGGCAGCTCGGATCGAGGCGGAAGTCGAGGTAATCATCCACGCTCTTCATGAGCAGGTCGAGCTCGTTCGCGAAGAAGTGGTTCGCGCCCGGGATCGTGTCATGGGCGATCGTGATGTGGCGCTGGGTGCGCAGCTTATCGACCAGCTTCTGGACCGCGCCCGGCGTCACTACCTCGTCGGCTTCGCCCTGGATGATGATGCCCGATGCGGGACAGGGCGCGAGGAAGCTGAAATCATACATGTTTGCCGGCGGTGCGATTGAGATGAATCCGCGGATTTCCGGGCGGCGCATCAAAAGCTGCATGCCGATCCACGCGCCGAAGCTGACGCCAGCAACCCAAGTGACCTCGGCCTCAGGATGGATCTGCTGGACCCAGTCAAGCGCCGACGCGGCGTCGCTCAGCTCGCCGATGCCGTTGTCGAACGTGCCCTGGCTCTTGCCAACGCCGCGAAAGTTGAAGCGCAATGTCGCAAAACCACGGCGGACAAAGTCCTTGTGGAGGAGCTGCACGATCTTGTTGTTCATCGTCCCGCCGGCCTGCGGATGGCTGTGCAGGATCAACGCAACTGGCGCACGCGGGCGCGGGCCGGGGGTGAAGCGGCCTTCCAGACGGCCTTCGGGTCCGGGAAAAATCACTTCTGGCATGGGCGCTCGCTTTACGGTGTGAAACTTTTGACCGCGATAGGGTGCACCGCGGCGGCGGCTCCTATATAGGGCTGGCCCGAGCTCTGGCAACGGCAGGATTCCTCAGCTTTCATGACCCGCATTTTCCTCGATCACGCCGCAACGACCGATGTCCTCCCCGAAGCCCGCGCCGCGCTGCTTAACGGCTTCGATGCTTGGGCCAATCCCAGTTCGCCGCATGCTGAAGGCCGCGCCTCGCGCGCCTTGCTTGAGAAAGCTCGCGATACGATCCGCGAAGTGCTGGGTTGGCGTCATGACGTCATCTTCACGAGCGGGGCGAGCGAATCCGTGGAAATCGCTGCAAAGCGCGCCAAGATTGCTGGCCGGGCTCACGGCGCGACCGAGCATGCGATCGTACCCTTCGCCATGGGTCCTGAATCGAAGGTCATTCCGGTCATGTCTAACGGCCTGATCGACGAAGCGGTGCTTGATAGCGTGCTGGCGGAAGGGCCATCGCTCGTAGCAATCCAGCAAGTTAATAATGAGACGGGCATCATCCAGCCGCTGGATCGGATCGCTTCAAAAGTGCGTAACACCGGCTCGCTGCTGCTTGCCGATTGCGCGCAGGGCGCAAGCAAGATGCCGCTGCCCGATGCCGACTTCATCGCCGCCTGCGCCCACAAGCTCGGCGGACCGCCGGGCATTGGCGTGCTGCTCGTCAAGGACCTAGCCACGCTCGAAGCGATCGGCGGGCAGGAAAAAGGCTATCGCCGCGGCACGCAGGATACGCCCAACGCCATGTCGTTCGCGGCTGCGCTGGCTGCCCGGCCTTATGACATGGAGCGTCTATCCGCACTCCGTTCGCGCCTCGAGGAGGGCGTAAAGGCCAATGGGGGCATCGTGATCGGCGAAGAATCGCCACGTGTCGCGACGATCGGAGCAATCTCGCTACCCGGCGCGTCCAGCGCCTCGCTCCTCGTCCAGTTCGATCTCGCGGGTATCGCCGTTTCCGCCGGTAGTGCCTGTTCGTCGGGGGCAATGAAAGGAAGCTCGGTACTCGCAGCAATGGGCATTGAGCCCGAGGTGGCCGCCGGCTTCCTCCGCATTAGTTTTGGACCGGAAACGTCCGAATCCGACGTCGACGCATTCCTCGCCGAGTGGCAGCGCATCGCGTCCCGTTCCAAAGCGGCATGATCTACCTCGACTACCAGGCGACCACACCAGTTGCGCCGGAAGTGCTGGCGGCCATGCGGCCCTGGATCGAGGAAAAATTCGCTAATCCGCACAGCCCGTCGACTTGGGGACGGGAAGCGGCCGCCAATATAGAAATCGCTCGCGATCGTATCGAGGCGGCTGTCGGCCTCGATGGCGGCCGCTTTGCCTTCACCAGCGGCGCGACCGAAGCGCTCAATTGGGCGCTCAAAGGAACGATGGAACGGTCGAGCCGGCGAAAGCTGGTGACGATCGCGACTGAGCATGCTGCGATTCTCGACAGTGTCGACTGGCTCGAGGAGCAAGGTGCCGAGGTGGTTCGACTGGGCGTAGGGCCGGACGGACTGGTCGACCTGAAGTCCGCGGAATTGGCTATCGACGACGACACGGCGCTGGTCTCGGCGATGCTGGTCAACAACGAGATCGGCGTTATCCAGCCCATCGCAGATCTCGCCGCCATTGCGCACGACCGCGGCGCCCTGATGCTCTGCGACGCGGTCCAGGGCTTCGGACGAATGGCCATTCCGCCGGGTCCCGATCTCGTTGCCATATCCGGTCACAAGATCCACGGTCCAAAGGCTATCGGCGGCCTGTGGATGCGGCGGGGCGCCGAGCCCGCCGTGGTGATGCACGGCGGCGGGCAGGAACTGGGATTGCGCTCGGGCACCTTGTCCCCCGCACTATGCGTAGGCCTGGGTGAAGCGGCCCGGCTGGCTGCAGAGCGCCGCGACGCGGACACTGTGCATGTTCGAAAGCTATCGCAAATAGCGCGAGCAACCCTCGATGAAGGCTGGCTAATCAACGGAAGCCAAGAACAGCGTTATGCTGGCAATCTGAACATTCGACGACCCGGCCTCGACGCGGCGCGGCTGATGGCAGACCTACGCAACGTGGCATTCTCACTCGGTTCCGCCTGTGCCAGCGGGTCGGGCCGCCCCAGCCACGTGTTGCGCGCCATCGGGCTTGGCGACCGGGATGCGCGTTCGTCCATCCGCCTTGGCTTTGGCCGCTACACCGGCGAAGAGGAATTGGCATCCGCGTGCCGCCGCATCGACGAGGCAGCACGCGAACAATTGGGTCTATCCGCATGATTCGAGTGCGCTTTCTCAAAGCTGACGGCACGCTCGACCATGAGGTTGACGCGACCGAAGGGACGAATCTGCTCGATCTGGCCCAGGCCGAGGGACAGCCGCTGGAAGGTGCTTGCGAGGGCCAGATGGCCTGCTCCACCTGCCACGTCATCATTGCGAAGGAAGACTTCGGCCGCCTTCCTCCGGCGAGCGAGGAGGAGGATGACTTGCTCGACCTGGCATGGCAGGTCCGTCCCACGTCCCGGCTCGCCTGCCAGATCATGCTGACAAAAGATCTCGGGTCGTTGACGGTCCAGATGCCGGGCGGGGCTTATAATCTGGATCGCTAGGCGCTTGCGCTTGCTGACTTCCGTCGCCATATGCCGCCGCGGAAGTCGGTGGGCGGGGCTGTCGCCAACCTGGTCAGATCCGGAAGGAAGCAGCCACAACGATTTCGTCCCGGGTCACCGGCTTCCACCTCCCAAAATGCCGTGACGGTTGTTCAGGTCGACCCTACAAAGGTCCCGATGTCCGATTCACCCGACCAAAATGATGAGCCCGGCCTGGGCCTCGATCTTCCCGAACAGACCAAGCCGGCAGCGGATAGCCATTATCGCGTACTGGCTCGCAAATATCGTCCGCAGACCTTTTCCGAGCTGATCGGACAGGACGCAATGGTGACGACGCTCGGCAATGCGATCGAGCGCGGCCGGATCGCCCACGCGTTTTTGCTGACGGGCGTCCGCGGCGTCGGCAAGACCTCGACAGCGCGGCTCGTTGCCAAGGCATTGAACTGCATCGGTCCGGACGGGCAGGGAGGTCCAACGATCAATCCCTGCGGCGTCTGCGAACCCTGCCGGGCGATTGCCGATGGGCGTCACATCGACGTTATCGAAATGGATGCCGCCAGCCACACCGGCGTCGACGACGTACGCGAGATTATCGAGGCGGTTCGCTACGCGGCGGTTTCAGCCCGCTACAAGATCTACATCATCGACGAAGTTCACATGTTGTCGAAAAGCGCGTTCAACGCGCTGCTGAAGACACTGGAGGAACCGCCCGCGCATGTGAAATTCCTGTTCGCAACCACCGAGGTTAACAAGGTTCCGGTCACGGTCCTCTCGCGTTGCCAGCGGTTCGACCTGCGCCGCATCCCTGCCGAGAAGCTGGCGGAGCATTTTGCGCACGTCGCTAAAGCCGAAGGCGTTGAGGTGGAGGACGAGGCGCTGCAGGCTATTGCACGTGCTGCCGAAGGTTCCGCCCGCGACGGCCTTTCCATCCTCGACCAGGCGATTGCTCATGGGGAGGGTAGCGTCACCGCGGCACAGGTGCGCGACATGCTCGGCCAGGCCGACCGAGGCCGGGTCCGCCGGCTGCTCGACACGCTGTTGGCCGGCGACCTGTCTGCAACCCTCGCCCAACTGGACCAGGCGCATGAGCTGGGCATCGATCCGGCCTCGCTCATCCGTGGCCTAATGGAATCGATGCATGCCGTGACCCGGTCCAAGGCGGGTGCCAAGGCAGACTTGCTTCAATCTGCCGAGGAACGGGATGCGGCCGCCGAACTTGCGCAGCGGATGAGCTGGGCTAGCCTGCACCGTCTCTGGCAGTTGTTGTTAAAGGGGCTGCAGGACGTCAACATCGCTCCGGACCCGCATGAGGCAGCGACGATGGCGCTGCTTCGCATCATTCATGCGGCCGACATGCCCGACCCGTCGGCCTTGGCAGCGATCCTGGCCGGCGGCGTCGCACCCGCAAGCGCAGCGGTGCCTGCCACTGTCCCGCCACCTTCTGAAGCGCCGGTCAACGCGGTCACCGATTTTCCGGCACTTGTCGATGCGATTGAGCGGCAGGGCCGTCAGCTGCTCGGCCTTCAGCTACGCGACCACATCGGGTTGGTCAGTTTTGCGCCCGGCGAACTCGCGCTGAAGCCGCTGAAACCGCTTGGCCCCGATTTTCCACGGGAACTTGCCGCCGCGGCCAAGGAGGCGACCGGGACGGCGTGGCAGGTCCGCCTGACCGATGAGGGCGGGGCGCCTTCGCTCCATCAGCAGGAAGCGATGGCAGAGGAACGAATGCGCGCCGAAGTGCTTGAAGAACCGAATGTGCGGGCGCTACTCGACCAGTTTCCCGAAGCGACCCTTGAATCGATCGACCAGAAAGAGGCCTGACATGCCCAGTCTCGAAGAAATCATGAAAATGGCCGAAGCTGCCCAGGCGCAGCTGGCGCAGGCACAAGACAATCTCGACAAGGTCGAAGTGGAAGGTGCTTCGGGCGGCGGCCTGGTTAGGATCAAGGCGACGGCGAAGGGTCGCATACTGGGAGTCTCGATTGACGACAGCCTGATGGTGCCGTCGGAAAAATCGATGCTCGAGGACCTAATTGCCGCCGCTTTGAACGATGCCCGCGCCAAGGCCGACGTGGCGGCGGGAGAGCAAATGAAATCGATGACCGATGGGCTGCAGCTGCCGCCCGGCTTCAAGATGCCGTTCTAATCCCCGCATCCCTGTAGAAAATCCTGCTTGTATCCCCCGCGCAGTCCGTCAAGATTGCGTTTGCTCGGTTATGGTTAACGCTCGGGGGTGACGGCGTGGGAGAACTGGGAGCAATGCAGGACTGGTCGCTCCGTGTGATGCGGCTGGTGGATCATGCGGAACGCGAACATGCCGAAGGCGAAATTGTGTCCGCCTGGGCCAACGGCACGATCACCCGGACAAACTGGAAGGAAGTTGGCCGCGACGCGCGCCGGATGGCGCAGGCGCTGGAAGCGTGGGGAATAAAGCCGGGCGACCGGGTCGCCACGCTGGCCATGAACCATGCCCACCACCTGACTGCCTGGTACGGCGCGATCGGAATGGGAGGCATCCTCCACACCATCAATCCGCGCCTGTTCGACGACCAGCTGGAATATATCGCCAACCACGCGGAAGACCGCGTGCTGCTCTACGACCATGCCTTCGCGCCGCTGGTCGAGAAGATGAAGCCGCGCTGGACCAGCATCGAATATTATGTCTGTTTCGACCCGCCGGCTGACTGGCAGGGCGACATCAGCTTTACCGACTGGATTGCCGGTCAGGACGGCATTTATGAATGGGTCGATGGCGACGAGCGCGATCCTTGCGCGCTTTGCTACACAAGCGGGACAACCGGAAATCCCAAAGGCGTACTGTACGAGCATCGCTCGACGATGCTGCACACGCTCGCCGAAGCCGCCCCGGACGTGTTCAACCTTTCCGCGCGTGCTGTCGTCGTACCGATCGTTCCGATGTTCCATGCGAATGCCTGGGGCATCCCTTGGGCGGCGCCGCTAACGGGCTGCAAGCTGGTCTTGTCCGCCGATTACCGACCCGCGCAAATGTGCAAGCTGTTCCATGATGAAAAGGTCAGTCACTCGGCCGGCGTTCCGACCATCTGGCTGGGCATGATCGAACATATCGAGCGGACAGGCGAGGGCCTGGGCAGCCTGCAATATGTGACGATCGGCGGTTCGGCCGCCCCGCGGGCGATGATCAAATGGTTCCGCGATCGCGGGGTTCAGGTAGGCCACGCGTGGGGCATGACAGAGACTTCGCCAATCGGCTCGATGGGCGCACCACCGCACGGGTGGGAAAGCCTCAGCGACGAACAACAGATGGGCTATATCTGCCGGCAAGGACGCGTTCCGTTTGGGATCGAACACCGCATCGTCGACGACGCGGGCAATGTGCTGGCTCGGGACGGTAAGGAGAGCGGGCGTCTGCAGGTGCGCGGTCCCTGGGTCGTGAAGCGCTACTTCAAGGAAGAACATGATTCGCTCACTCCCGACGGTTGGTTCGACACCGGGGATGTGGCCATCCTTCATGCCGACGGGACGATGCAGATCACGGATCGCAGCAAGGACGTAATCAAGTCCGGCGGCGAATGGATCAGTTCGATCGAACTCGAGAATGCGGCCGTGGGCTGCCCCGGCGTTGCCGAGGCCGCCGCGATCGGCATTCCGCATCCCAAATGGGACGAGCGGCCGCTACTAATCTGCGTAAAGGCGCCCGGCAGCGACGTCTGCGCCGACCGGATCCGCGACCATCTATCGGCCCACGTCGCTCGATGGTGGCTTCCCGACGCGATCGAGTTTGTGGACGAGCTTCCTCACACGGCCACGGGTAAGCTCAGCAAGAAGACGTTGCGGGAGACGTTTAGCGACTATCGCTTCGCTGATGCAGAGGACATGGTCGGGCGCGACTGACGGCGTTCTAGCACTGGATTTCACGCGCTCCTGCGACTACATGCGCGGGCAAATCCCCACTTGTTTCGGAGCATCGCGACCCCATGGCCGCCCAATATTCCTACGTCATGAAGGGCCTGACTAAGACCTTCCCCGGCGCCCCCAAGCCCGTCCTCAACGGCATCCACCTGCAGTTCTATCCGGACGCCAAGATCGGCATCGTCGGTCCGAACGGTACCGGCAAGTCGACCCTGATGAAGATCATGGCCGGTCGCGACACGGAATTCTCAGGGGAGGCCTGGGCAGGTGAAGGCATTACGGTCGGCTACCTTGAGCAGGAACCGGAGCTGGATCCCAACAAGACCGTCATGGAAAACGTTCGCGAAGGAGTGAAGGAAGTGGCCCAGATGATGGACCGCTTCAACGAGATTTCCACGTTGATGGGCGATCCGCCCGCCGACGCGGATTTCGACGCGCTCATGGCCGAAATGGGCGAGCTCCAGGAGAAGATCGACGCCGTCGACGGGTGGACGCTCGACAACCAACTCGAGATCGCGATGGATGCGCTTCGCTGTCCTCCTGGCGACAGCCCAGTCACGAGCCTGTCGGGCGGCGAAAAGCGTCGGGTGGCGCTGACCCGCCTGCTGCTGGAGAAGCCCAGCATCCTCCTACTGGACGAGCCGACCAACCACCTCGACGCCGAAAGCGTCCAGTGGCTCGAAAAGCACCTCGTCGATTATCCGGGCAACGTCATCCTCGTCACCCACGACCGCTACTTCCTCGACAATGTCGTGAATTGGATCCTGGAGCTCGATCGCGGAAAATACTTCGTCTACGAGGGCAATTACTCGACCTACCTCGACAAGAAAGCGAAGCGCATCGAGCAGGAAGCGCGCGAGGATGAGGGTCGCCAGAAGGCGATCAAGGAAGAACTGGAGTGGATCCGGCAGTCGCCGAAGGCGCGCCAGACTAAGTCTAAGGCCCGTATCAAAGCATTCGATGCACTCGTCGAAGCATCGGAGAAGCGGTCGGTCGGCAAGGCCCAGATCGTCATCCAAGTGCCCGAACGCCTCGGCGGCAACGTCATTGAGGCGCAGGGCCTGACAAAGGCTTATGGCGACAAGCTGTTGTTCGAGGATTTGTCGTTCAATTTGCCGCCGGGCGGCATCGTCGGCGTCATCGGTCCCAACGGCGCCGGCAAATCGACGCTATTCAAGCTGATTACCGGCCAGGAACAGCCCGACGGCGGATCGATCAAGATCGGCGAGACGGTTCGCCTTGGCTATGTCGACCAGAGCCGCGATGCGCTCGATCCCAAGAAGAATGTCTGGGAAGAAGTGAGTGGCGGTCATGAGCTGATGACGATCGGCAAGCAGGAAATGCAGACCCGCGCCTATGTCGGCGCCTTCAATTTCAAGGGCGTCGATCAGCAGAAGAAGGTCGGCCAGCTGTCCGGCGGCGAACGCAACCGTGTTCACCTCGCCAAGATGTTGAAGGAAGGCGGCAACGTCCTCCTGCTGGACGAACCGACCAACGACCTCGACGTCGAAACGCTGCGTGCGCTTGAAGACGCGCTCGAGAACTTTGCCGGCTGCGCCGTGGTCATCAGCCACGACCGCTTCTTCCTCGATCGTCTCGCGACGCACATCCTCGCGTTCGAAGGCGACAGTCATGTCGAATGGTTCGAAGGAAACTTCGAAGCCTATGAAGAAGACAAGCGGCGTCGCCTGGGTCCGGAAGCGGATCGACCGCACCGGATGACCTACAAGAAGCTCACCCGCTAAACCTTTGCTGCTGGCGAACTGCTCTTACGGGAGCGGTTCGCCAGTCGCATCCTCCGTGGCGATCACGGCGCGCTTGCGGCGGGATGCCGCATCGAGGCTCCACGGACCGGGGCCTGCCGCCGCGATCAGCAGGAAGACGAAGCAGAAGAGGATGGCAGCATCGCCGCCGTTGACCGACGGGAACGTCGATTTGGGCGCGTGGAACATCCAGTAGGCGACCGCCATCTCACCCGAGAGCAGGAACGCAACCGGCCGCGAGAACAGACCAATGAGCAGCATTAGTCCGCCGACGAGTTCAAGTAAGCCCCCGATCCACATGAACGATCCAGCCGGGGGTAGCGGCATAGGGGAGGGCGGAAAGCCAACCAGCTTTGAACTGCCGTGGAGCAAAAAGATCAGCGCGGCGACAATGCGGAGCAGGCTCAAGGCTTCCGGGGCGAAACGGCCGTCGATCCGGGTCATGGCAATCCTTTGCTAAACGAGAAACGGACGGAAACGATGCTGCGTTTCGCGTCCGTAACTGTCAATCGGCATCAAGCTTAGAGCGTGACCTTCGCCTGGTGCTCGTCCTGATGCTCTTTGCCCGGATCGATGTCGAACAACATCTTCAGCGCGGCGGCCTTCATCGTCGCGCCTGGCGTGGCCTCCCAGATGTCCGCCCGGTCGGTGTCGAAGCGGATCAGCGCGAGGTCAGGATCGTCTTTGCCATCCTTGTACCAGCTGGCGATGATCGGATTCCACAAGCGCTCGATCACCTGGCGGTCATTGTCTAGCGCCAACGTCCCGTGGATATGGGCGAACAGGCCGTGACCCTTGGAAGCGAAGGTCGCGATGGCGCGGTGCGACTGCCCCATGTCCTTGGCCAGATGCTCGCTTCGCGACGCAAAGAAATAGATGGTCCCACCATCTTCCTTGTCGCCATCCTCCGGGCGATCGACCTGGGCGGTCATCGGGCGGGTCCGGCTATCTTCGACACCTTGAAGTCCAAGCATGACGAAGGCGGAATCGTCTAGCTCTTTCCAGAACTTCTTGCGCAGTTCGTTTTCCGGCGCATCTTCGCGTCCAAACATCCGGGCTCTCCTCTAGAATCGTCGCACCCTAAACGGGTGAGGTGAGGGCGCGTTCCTGTCAGCGAAGCCGTTTCACCATCATGCGCCCATCGGCCCCAACTTTGGTCCCGAAATTCGGAACGGCCTTGATGAGGTCGGACAGCCGCGTGAAACCGTAGTTGCGCACCGCAAAGCTCGACACGGCTTTGGCCCGCTGGCCCATCTCACTCAGGCTGGCATAACCTTCCTCGTCGCGCTTCGACGTCTTGAAAGCGGCTCCCAGCACTTGGAGCAACTCATCGTCTACCCGGCGCTGGCCTTCCGCGGCCGGGGGAGCCTCGAGTTGTTCGTCATTGGCATTCACGAGGGCCGAGACGTCGAAGAAGCGGGTGCAGGCCTGTTGGAAACTCATCGGCGTCTTGGTCGTACCGAAACCATAAACCGGAAGTCCGTCTTCCCTGATCCGCTGGGCGAGGGGAAGAAAGTCCGAATCTGAGGACATGATCCCGAACCCATCGACATGGCCGCGATAGAGCAGGTCCATCGCGTCAATGGTCATGCGCATATCAGTCGAGCTCTTGCCTTTGACGACGTCGAACTGCTGCATCGGGATGATCGAGTGAAGACCGGTGAGATTGCCCCAGCCTTTGAGGCTGGTCTTCGCCCAATTGCCATAGGCCCGGCGAATATTGATGGTTCCCAGTTCGCCCAGCACGAGCAGCACCTCGTCCAAGTGTTCCGGGGACGCATTGTCGGCATCGATTAGCAGCGCGATGTTTAGTTCGACTTCGGCGTAATCGCTACGGTCAGTCATTCAGTTCCTGCTCCCAACACCTGTTCTCACCGCAACGGCAACGGAACGAAACCGGCCTCTGCACGTCATAGTCCCTGCAGGGGCGGGGACTAGTGCCTGTGTATCGGAGGAACAGAACCATGAAACGAATTCTTCTCGCATCGACTTTGGCGGTCTCGCTGTCGGCCTGCGCGACCAATCCTTACGGCTATAACGATCCGTATTACGGCAACAACAATCAGACAAATCGTGCCGTTACCGGCGCGGCCATCGGTGGCGCGGCTGGTGCGGCCATCGGCGCAGTCGTTCCCGGCGTGAACCCGATCGAAGGCGCAGTCGCTGGCGCTATCCTCGGCGGTGTTGCCGGTGCGGTTATCAAAGGTCGCCAATATTACCGCGATACGCGCGGCTATTGTTACTACGTCGATCAGTACGGTAACCCGATTTACGACTATAACACGCGCTGTTAGTCGCAAATGTTCAGACGGGGCGGAAGCGATCTTCCGCTTCGTCGAGCATCCATAATTCGCCATCGCGAATGGAGAAATGGCACCCGACGAGCTTCAGGGTGCCATTTTTTTCGCGCTCGGCGACGAATGGAAAGGTGCGCAAGTTTTCGAGGCTCTGTCGGATTGCGACTTCCTCCAATAGGCGCTGGGCCTCCTCGCCGGTGCCATGAGCCTTGGAAATCTCCTCGGCGCGATCCTCGATTTGCGACATCCATGCGGCGACAAACCCGCCTTCGCCGACCGGCGCCTCGTGGAAACAGCCGGTTAGCGCGGCGTAGATCCCACCGCACCGCTCATGGCCCATCACCATGACTTCGGGGACGTTGAGTTGGGTTACGGCAAATTCGAGGGCGGCGGATACGCCATGGCGTCCGCCACCGCGCTCGTAGGGAGGAACGAGGTTGGCGACGTTTCGTACGACGAAAATCTCTCCTGGATCGGTGTCGAAGATCGTCGCCGGATCGGCCCGGCTATCGCTACACGCAATGATGATGGCTCTGGGTGACTGGCCTTCCGCCAGTTCCTTCCAGCGCTCGCGCTCCGCTTCTACGCGGTTCGCGCGAAAGCGCCGATAGCCCGCCAGCAGGTTTCCGAAGCCTTCCATCCATGAACTCCCTTTTGGACACGCCGGTTAATGGGCGAGGGCGGGGGTGGCAAGGTCGGCTCCAAATCGCTATCTGGCCCGCCATGAACGCTCCGCTTCCCATTCCTCCCAAACAGCGCAAGCCCGACTGGATCAGGGTCAAGGCGCCCGTCAGCGAAGGCTACGCCGAAACTCGGCGCTTGATGCGCTCGCTGAATCTTGCAACGGTCTGCGAGGAAGCGGCCTGCCCAAACATTGGTGAGTGCTGGACGAAAAAGCACGCGACCGTAATGATTCTGGGCGACACCTGCACCCGCGCCTGCGCCTTCTGCAACGTGAAGACAGGCATGCCTCGCGCGGTTGATCCGCTGGAGCCTGAGCATGTCGCCATCGCGGCGGCTAAGCTGGGGCTGGAGCATATCGTCATCACCTCGGTCGATCGCGACGACCTGCCGGACGGCGGTGCATCGCAGTTCGTGAAGGTGATCGAGGCGCTGCGTCGCGAGACACCGGATACCACGATCGAGATTCTGACCCCGGATTTCCGCAACAAGCATGAGGCAGCGGTAGAGGCGATCGTTGCCGCGCGCCCGGACGTCTACAACCACAACCTCGAAACCGTTCCGAGGCTCTACCCCACCATCCGGCCTGGCGCTCGCTACTATGCTTCACTTCGCCTGCTCGAGCAGGTGAAAAAGCTCGATCCATCGATCTTCACTAAGTCGGGCATTATGGTCGGCCTGGGCGAGCAGCGGCTCGAAGTGCACCAGGTCATGGACGACATGCGCTCCGCCGGAATCGATTTCCTGACGATGGGCCAATATCTCCAGCCGACGCCGCGCCATGCGAATGTCGAAGAGTTCGTCACCCCGGATGCATTCAAGGCGTATGCCTCGATCGCTCGCGCCAAAGGCTTTCTGCTGGTCGCCGCGTCGCCGCTGACCCGCTCGAGCTATCATGCCGGCGACGATTTCCGGAAGATGCAGGAAGCGCGGTCCGCGCAATTGGCCCGGGCAGGGGGCGTGACTGCCTGATGCCAAGGCATAGCGAAACCAAGCATCTTCCCTATACACCCGAGCAGCTCTTCGACCTCGTCGCCGATGTAGCGCGCTATGACGAGTTCCTGCCTTGGGTGTCCGCCGTCCGCATTCGGTCGTCCAGCGACACAGAAATCGTTGCGGACCTGATCGTCGGCTTCAATGCCTTCAAGGAACGGTTCACCAGCCGCGTTACCAAGGAACGGCCCAACCATATTGTTGTCGACTATGTCGAAGGCCCGCTCAAATATTTAAAGAACGAGTGGCGCTTTGATCCCTCGGCAGACGGCGGGACCGACGTCTATTTCTCGGTCGATTTCGCGTTCAAGTCCCGGATATTCGAGACACTTGCCGGCCAGATGTTCGATCGCGCCCTGCGGCGCATGACCGGCGCGTTCGAACAGCGCGCGGCCGCGCTTTACGGCAACAGCAGTTCCAGCGCGCAAAGCGCCGCCTGACGCCGCACGCCCGATCGGCCGCCGGTGGCATCGAATAGCTTTTGGTCGGCAACGACCTGGTCCGCCCCGGCACCCTTCTCCGCCCGCGCAAACACGACGGTACCGACGGGCTTTTGTTCAGTCCCTCCGTCCGGACCCGCAATGCCGGTCACAGCGACGGCAACATCCGCACCAGAGGCTTCAAGGGCGCCCTGCGCCATAGCCCATGCCGTCGCGACGCTGACCGGGCCGAATGTCTCGACCACGTCCAGACAGACGTTGAGTTCTGCCATCTTGGCGTCATTGGAATAGGTGACGTAACCCGCTTCGAATACGTCGGAGGAACCCGGGATCTCGGTGATGGCTGCGCTGACCAACCCTCCGGTGCAGCTTTCCGCGACGGCGATCCGCCGGCCGGCCTTGCGGTTTGCTTCCACGACTTCCCGAGCCTTGTTGACCATATCCTCGGGCAGGATGAAGTCGTTCATTGCTGACGTTCCATTCTGATTGTGGCGACCGCTTGTGCGGCCATACCTTCGCCGCGGCCGGCAAAACCGAGCTTTTCCGTCGTTGTCGCCTTTACGCTGACGCATGACAGGGAGATGTCGAGAATCTCCGCGATTCTGGAACGCATCACCTCGCGGTAAGGGTTCACCTTCGGTGCCTCGCAAATAATGGTGCAGTCGACACAGTCGATGATCCCGCCCTCGCGTCTGACCAAATCAGCCGCGTGTGCCAGGAATACCTCGCTCGCAGCGCCTTTCCATTGCGGATCGGATGGAGGAAAATGTGCCCCGATATCGCCAAGCGCCGCTGCGCCCAACAGGGCGTCAGTGATGGAATGAAGCGCGACGTCAGCATCACTGTGGCCCGCCAGGCCCTTGTCATGCGGAACCTCAATCCCGCCCAGCATGATCGGTCCTGGCCCGGCAAAAGCATGCACGTCGAAGCCCATTCCCGTCCGGCTGATCATCCTTGCCTCCTGAAAGAATTCGGCTCGCGCCCAGTCGGCAGCAGTCGTGAGCTTGTCGAGCATGACGTCACCTTCAACCGCAACAACGTCTATGCCCGACGCACGGGCGACCGTGGCCTCATCCGTCGGTGCTTCGCCGGCCCAGCTCGCATACGCTCGGCGAAGCGCATCAAGGCGAAAGGCCTGCGGCGTCTGGACCCGTACGGCGTTCCTGCGGTCGATGGCTTCGCCCAGCTTGCCGTCCGATCGGGCCAGCGTATCCGCGACAGCAAGCACCGGGACAGCCGCATCATGCCCGGCAAACGCATCGAGCAACCGATCGATCACGTCGGGCGGGCAGAAAGGGCGGGCAGCGTCATGAACGAGGATGACGTCACCCTCGACAGCGGTCAGGCCGGCGCAAACGCTGTCGCTACGTTCGACTCCGCCGACGATCAATTCGCCAACTTCTCGCTGACCCAAGGCTTCGCGAGCCAAGGCTTCCTGGCCTTTGCCAATGACGACGCGAACCTGGTTCACTCTTGGGTGGGACGCCAGCGCGTCGACCGCATGGGCCAGTACCGACTTGGCGCCAATCCGTTGAAATTGTTTGGGGACGTCGCCTCCCAGCCGGCTTCCCGAGCCGGCAGCGACAATCAGTGCCGTGACGATCATGGCGCGCGCCTTGCCCGCTCAATGGCCTTCATGTAAAGGCGCGCCTTCCCATGAGCCTGACGAAGCCCATCTCGGTCGGACCCGTGACCATCGACGCGCCTGTCATTCTGGCGCCGATGACGGGCGTCACCGACCTGCCGTTCCGAAAGATCGTCAAGCGCTTCGGCGCCGGCCTGACGGTTAGCGAAATGATCGCCAGCCAGGCGATGATCCGCGAAACGCGCCAGTCGCTCCAAAAGGCGGCTTGGGACCCGAGCGAGGAGCCGGTTTCCCTTCAACTCGCAGGCTGCGCGCCCATCGAAATGGCGGAAGCGGCGAAGCTCAACGAGCAGCGCGGCGCGGCGATTATCGACATCAACATGGGTTGCCCGGTCAAGAAGGTGGTCAACGGCGATGCCGGTTCTGCCTTGATGCGCGACCTGCCACTTGCGGCGTCAATTATCGAAGCAACGGTCAAGGCCGTCAAAGTCCCGGTAACGTTGAAAATGCGCATGGGCTGGTGCCACGACAGCCTAAACGCACCCGAGTTGGCCCGGATTGCCCAAGACCTTGGTATCCAGATGATCACGATCCACGGACGCACGCGCAACCAGATGTACAAGGGATCGGCTGACTGGATCTTTGTGCGCCGCGTAAAGGACGCGACGCGGCTGCCCGTCATCGTCAACGGCGACATCTGCAGCCGAGAAGACGCGCGCACCGCCCTCGAACAGTCGGGCGCGGACGGGGTAATGATCGGCCGCGGTACCTACGGTAAGCCTTGGCTGCTCGGACAGGTGATGGCCGACCTATCGGGCGACGGCGACAAGCCGGACCCGACGCTCGACGAACAGCTGGCAATCATCCTCGAGCAGTATGACGCGATGCAGTCGCTCTACGGTCGCCAGACCGGCGTCAACTTGGCGCGCAAGCATATCGGCTGGTACACAAAGGGCCTCACCGGCTCTGCGGAATTTCGCAATCGGGTGAACACCCAGGACGATCCCGCCGTGGTCATCGGCATGCTGCGCGAATTCTATTTGCCGTGGCTCGAGAAGGCGGCGGCCTAATCCCACAAACTGTGTTTTTTATGCAACGCGTCCATGCTACGCCCGGCGTTAGATGGACGCACAAGTGGCCGATTCCGGGTTGATTGACGGGCGCGCAGCCAATTGGTTCGCGCGGGAGAAGGCCAGCGGGCGCATTTACAACTGGGCGACCATTGCCGTTGGCATCCTGCTCGCGGGAACGCTTGCGCTCAGCTATGTAGTCCTGACTCGCGAAGCAGCGCCCGGCGTCATGCTGTCGCCGCCGCAAATTGCATTGCTGCTCGTTGCAAACCTCATTCCGTCGATCGCTCTCATGGTCCTCCTGTCGCGCAAAATCGCGAACGCACGGGCCGCCAACCGCGCCATTGGAACGGGCCAACTGCACACTCGGCTGGTCGCTCTTTTCTCGGTCATCGCCGCCGTCCCGACCGTAATCGTCTCGATTTTCGCCGCGCTGTTGCTGCAATCAGGCCTTGAGTTCTGGTTCTCCGACCGGGCGCGCGGAATGCTGGAAAACACGGTCGCGCTTGCCCAGTCTGCTTACGATAGTGAAGTGAACCGGGTCGGCGCCGAGGGCGTCACAATGGTAGAGGATTTCTACAAAGTCCTTGGCCCGAAGCCTTTGGAGAACCCGCGCTTCAGAGAATTTCTGGCTTACCAGACCTACCAGCGCAGCCTCAACGAAGCTGCTGTAATTTCTATCGATGCCAGTGGACAACTCAACGTCGTTCACGAGATCAACTATTACGAGGGCCTGATCGACCCATCGCGGGTGGCTCAGGCGCTCACTCAACTCAAAGGCAAGACACAGGCGGCCGAGGTGCTCACACGCGGTCGGATTGCGGTACTTGCGCCTGTCGGCAATGAGCCAGGAACCTACCTGTTCGTAGCGCGCCAGGTCAGTGACGACTTCCGCCAGCAGATCGAGCGGGCGAATGGCGTGCTGACTGACTATCGCACCCTGCTGGAACGGAGCCGCACCAACCAACTCCAGTTCAATGCCGCTTTGCTGGCTGGTGCACTCGTCATCGTCGCCCTGTCCATCTTTGCAGCTCTGAAGCTTGCAGATCGATTGCTGCGGCCCGTCGAGGAGCTCGTTGATGCCACTGGCCGCGTCGAGGAAGGCGATCTTACCGCGCGCGTAGCCGTCGGACGGCCGACCGACGAAATCGCCATGTTGGGCACGGCCTTCAACCGGATGACCGGCAGGCTTGAAGAGCAGACTGGCGCCTTGATGGCCGCCAACCAGCAACTCGACACCCGCCGCGCCTTCATCGAAGCGGTGCTTTCCAGCGTGACGGCGGGCGTGATCGCCGTCGACGGGGAGGGGATCGTCCAGTTGACCAATCGGTCAGCCGAGACGCTCCTTCAGCATGGCGAGGAAGGTATCGAAGGCAAGGACGTGCGTACCGTTTCACCGGAGTTGGACGAATTTCTTTCCGGCGAAGCGCGGGAAGCGACGGTTCTCATCCATTCGGTTGAAGGCCAACGGACGCTCGCTGTGAAGCGGATGCGGTACGCCGACGGCTCGGTGCTGACGTTTGACGACATCACCGAACAGTTGAGCGACCAGCGTCGCGCGGCCTGGTCGGATATTGCCCGCCGCATTGCTCACGAAATCAAGAACCCGCTGACGCCAATCCAATTAGCCGCCGAACGGCTCCAGCGCCGCTACGGTAGCGAGATCGGCTCGGATCCCGAGACCTTCTCACGGCTGACCGACACGATCGTTCGGCAGGTGGGCGACCTACGGCGCATGGTCGATGAGTTCTCAAACTTCGCGAGGATGCCCAAGCCTGTTTTCCGTCAGGAGAATGTGCACGACATCGCCCGCGCGGCGCTCTTCCTGCATGAAGTTGCTCATCCAGGCATTTCTTTCTCACTAGACCCGGCAACCGGCCCAATTCCACTGGTTTGCGATCGCAGACAGTTGGGCCAGGCCTTGACCAATGTCGTCAAGAATGCGGTCGAAGCTATCGAAGCCCGACGCAAGTCCGGAGATGGTAATCCTGACGGGGATCGGATTGATCTCGCGATCAGCCGCGACGACGAGCAGCTGGTGCTCGACATCACTGACACCGGCATTGGCCTGCCGCAGGACCGAGAGCGGCTGACCGAGCCGTATATGACGACGCGCGTTCGCGGAACCGGGCTGGGCCTCGCAATCGTTAAGAAGATCGTCGAAGAACATCTCGGCGAAATAGCGTTTCTCGACCGGCCCGGGGGAGGAACGAGAGTGCGGATTGCCTTCGATGCCGACCGATTGGCGGCATTGGAAACTGAAGGCCCTGCGGCGCTCCGCACCAAGGGTGACGACGACGAATATGATGAGGAGGAGCCAAGCTAATGGCGCTCGAAGTGCTGGTAGTGGACGATGAAGCCGACATTCGGGAGCTCGTTGCAGGCGTCCTAGAAGATGAGGGCTACGCGGTCCGCTCAGCTGCAGATAGCACCAGCGCGCTTGATGCGATCGATGACCGGCGGCCCAGCCTAGTCCTGCTCGATGTCTGGCTTCAGGGCTCAAAGCTCGACGGGCTGCAACTGCTTGAACAGATCAAGGGTCGCGACCCGACACTGCCGGTGCTGATGATCAGCGGCCACGGAAATCTAGACACCGCCGTTGCCGCTATCCGAGAGGGAGCCGTCGATTTCATTGAGAAGCCGTTCAAGGCAGACAGGCTGCTGCACCTGGTCGGGCGGGCAACCGAAACCGACCGGCTGCGCCGGGAAAATGCCAACCTTCGAATGCAGGTCGGCCCGGACGATCAGCTCGATGGCACGTCGGTTGCGATCAATACGGTCCGGGCGACCCTCAAACGCGTCGCCCCGACGGGCAGCCGCGTAATGATCACCGGACCCGCGGGCGTCGGCAAGGAAATCGCTGCCCGGATGATCCATAACTGGAGTCCGCGGTCGGCAGCGCCGTTCATCGTGCTCTCTGCCGCAATGATGACTCCGGAGCGGGTGGAAGAGGAGCTGTTCGGGATCGAACAGAACGGCGTTTCACGACCGGGGCTGCTGGAACAAGCCCACGGCGGAACGCTGTTCCTCGATGAAATCGCGGACATGCCGGCGACGACGCAAGCCAAGATCCTGCGGGTACTGACCGATCAAAGTTACACTCGCGTCGGCGGCCAAAGACCTGTGAAGGTTGATGTCCGCGTGCTGTCCGCAACATCCCGGAACTTAGCGGACGAAATCAGCGAGGGGCGGTTCCGCGAAGACCTATACTACCGGCTGAACGTCGTCCCCGTGCGAATTCCCCCGCTGCGCGAGCGCCGTGAGGACATTCCAGAGCTGGTCAACCACTTCCTGGCTCGCTTCGCTGCCGAACGGCGCATCCAGACACCGGAGCTCTCAAAGGATGCGATGGCCGCGTTGCAGGCGCATGATTGGCCGGGGAATGTCCGCCAGCTCCGGAATATTATCGAGCGCACCCTAATCCTCACGCCCGGGGATCGCGTTGGATGCATCGAGGTCGATCTACTGCCGCAAGAGATCATCGATTCACAAGGCTCTGCGGGCCTCGGGGGTGCATCGATGGCGATTATGGGCTCGCCTTTACGGGAAGCACGGGAGAGTTTCGAGCGGGAGTATCTGAAAATCCAGATCCGCCGCTTTTCCGGCAACATCTCTCGAACAGCATCGTTCATCGGTATGGAACGCTCGGCGCTCCACCGAAAGCTGAAGGCGCTTGGACTCGGCGATAAGCGTGATGAGGAATAGTCTAAGCAATGGCTGAAAAGACGCTGAGTTTGCAGGATCAATTCCTAAACTCGATCCGCCGATCCAAGACACCTGTGACCATTTTCCTGGTCAAGGGTGTTAAGCTCCAGGGGATCGTGACCTGGTTCGACGCCTTTTCGCTGCTGCTCCGGCGCGACGGAAGCAGCCAGCTCGTATATAAGCATGCGATCTCCACAATCATGCCCGCCGAACCGCCAGCGGACCTCGTTATTTCAAGCGTCGGGGAGGGGGGCAATGGTCGAAGGCCTGCCCTGCAGGACATTTTTCTGCAGGCCGCCGGACGCCAGCAGGAACTGATGACGATCTTCTTGGTGAATGGCGTAATGCTTCAAGGGGTTGTCGGTGCTTTCGACCAATTTTCCTTGCTCCTTGAGCGAGGAGGGCAAGTCCAGTTGGTGTACAAGCACGCAATATCGACCATGCAGCCTCATGAGGCGCTCCGATTGGGCGAAGACGAGTCAGGCGCGGGAGATGATAGCTGAGCGTTTTTAATCGCAATGACGACAGCGGCGTAACGCGTGGGGAGCGAGCTTTGCTCGTCGTACCCGAACGCGTCGGGGAGGGAGGACTGCGGTCGATCGAAGCCCGGGTCGAGGAGGCAGCCGGTCTCGCGGCGGCGATCGGCATCGACGTCGTGGCGAAGAGGTCCTACCGGCTTCGCCAGGTTCGCCCAGCAAGCTTGTTCGGCAAAGGGCAAGCCGAGGAAATCGCAACGATCGCCGAAGAAAATGAGGCAACGCTGCTGCTCGTCGACGCGGCATTGTCACCTGTCCAGCAGAAGACCCTCGAAGAATTGACCAAGTGCAAGGTCATTGATCGCACTGGCCTGATTCTGGAGATCTTCGGCGAGCGTGCCGCGACGGCCGAAGGGCGGCTTCAAGTCGAGCTGGCCCACCTAGATTATCAGGCAGGCCGGCTGGTTCGCAGCTGGACCCACCTTGAGCGTCAGCGCGGCGGCTTCGGCTTCCTCGGCGGGCCTGGTGAAACGCAGATCGAGGCCGACAGGCGAATGATCCGTGACCGGATGGCACGGATTCGGAAGGAACTCGCCCAAGTCACGCGAACGCGGGGACTTCACCGTGACCGACGTCAAAAAGCGCCTTGGCCCGTCATCGCGCTGGTCGGCTATACGAACGCCGGGAAGTCCACGCTCTTCAACCGTATGACGCAGGCTTCAGTGATGGCCGAGGATTTGCTGTTCGCAACGCTTGATCCGACCATGCGGCACGTGAAAATACCGGGCTTTGACAAAGCGATCCTTTCAGACACCGTCGGTTTTGTCTCAAATCTTCCAACTGAATTGGTCGCCGCGTTTCGTGCAACGCTGGAAGAGGTGGAGTCCGCTGACTTGATCCTGCACGTCCGCGATATCTCCCATCCTGACTCAGAAGCTCAGGCAGCCGATGTCGAGGCAGTTTTGGCGTCTCTGGGCTTGGACAAGGATGAGTCGCCGCCGCGGATCGAAGTCTGGAACAAGATCGATGCACTCGACGACGAAAACCGGGCGCGAATTTTGACAGAAGCTGCGCGGAAAGAGCGCGTCGTGCCCGTATCGGCAATTACCGGTGATGGAATCGACGACCTGCGCGAAGTGATTGCGGGCGAACTCCACTCAGGCGCGCAAACACATCAACTAACGCTGGAGGCGGGCGACGGGACCAGGGCGGCGTGGCTTCATGCGCGTGGAGAGGTTGTCGAGCAGCGAAGCGAGGGAGACCGGTTACATCTGGCCGTGAAGCTTAGTCCCGAGAACTGGGCTCGCTTCCAGCGCCTTTAGCTGATTTGGCGGCGATCCATAGCTGCTCCATCTGCTCAAGTGAAAGGTCACTAAAGCCTGGGGTTGCCTCGATCGCCCGGAAGCGCTCCTCGAATTTCCGGTTAGCCTTTCGCAAGGCCTCTTCCGGGTCGATCTTCAGATGCCGTGCGAAGTTTACGGCGGCAAATAGGAGGTCGCCGACCTCCTCCTCGAGCTCCTCCGGAGGTGCCGCAGCAATTTCGTCGAGCTCCTCGCGAATTTTTGCTTTCGGCCCTTCAATGTCCGGCCAGTCAAATCCGGCCCTGGCTGCACGTTTTTGAAGCTTTGCGGCACGCTCAAGGGCTGGGAGGGCGAGGGCAACGCCGCTCAGAGCGCTCTTGTCCGGGTGGCTGGCTCGTTCTTCGGCTTTGATGACCTCCCACAGGTGATGACCACCATCGGCCGCATCGCCAAAGATGTGAGGATGGCGCCGCTCAAGTTTGTCGCAGACGGCAGTCAGCACGTCTGCGATCGAGAAATGGCCGAGTTCTTCAGCCATGCGTGAATGGAAAACGACCTGTAGTTGCAGGTCTCCCAACTCGTCGGCCAACTGAGCCATGTCCCGACGATGGATGGCGTCCGCCACTTCATAGGCTTCCTCGATCGTGAACGGAGCGATCGTATCGAACGTCTGTACACGGTCCCATTCGCACCCAGTTGCAGGGTCCCGTAGGCGAGCCATGATCTGCACAAGGCGATGTAGGGCCGCACCGTCACGGCCTTGGCGATCAGTGACATCCGATTCCTGAGGGAAGTGCTCATATTCCATTGCAGATCTCAGCACACCTTGAAGTATGATAATATGTATTATGTTAAATGCGAACAGCTAATAGCAGAGCGATTTCATGGGATTAGCTTACTAGCACAAGCCATCGTCCCTCGACTCCCCAGCGCCGCAGCGACGACAGGTAATTCATGCCCAGAACATTCAAGTCTTCATGGTCTGCGACATGAATGCCAACATCCGTCCGCTCGATCGGCCCAACTGCAAGGCTATCCGCTTTTCCTGTTGAGACACGAAGCATCCCGTTGCCAGTGCGGACAACCTGGTTGCGGGTTAAACTGATCGGAACGCCTGCAGCCTTCGCCGTTTCTCGACCAATCGTGGTCATTGTGGCTCCGCTGTCGACGAGGAATTTGACCGGGCTGCCGTTCAACGAGCCCTCAACCCAGAAATGGCCGTCGATGGACATCGGGATCCGCACTTCCTGGTCCTCAACGACCGGATCACCAGTCGCTTCGGCCTTGATGCGTTGCGCCACATAGCCAAGGTCATCTCTGAACGTAAAAAGCACGAAGCCGGCGCCGAAAATGCCAATCCATGCGAGCGCCATAGTGAGCAGTTTGGCGAAGGGTTCTCGACGAGAAATCAATGATCCACCGACCAG
The DNA here is from genome assembly GCF_003583725.1 of Sphingomonas edaphi. GTDB lineage: Bacteria > Pseudomonadota > Alphaproteobacteria > Sphingomonadales > Sphingomonadaceae > Sphingomicrobium > Sphingomicrobium edaphi. The sequence goes on from NZ_QXTF01000001.1 coordinate 191,302, forward strand.
CATCATGGCGATCAGCAGGTAAAGGCTGCCGAGCATCCAGTCGTTCGTCACAAAAGGAACTCCTGTCCGTCGAACGCAGGCGCTGCCCAGTCGGGCAAGACCGAAATAAGCGTGGCATAATCCATGCTCTTGTCGAGATGCGTCAGCAACAATTGCCCGACATTTAGAGACCTGGCCCAGCCGAGTACGGCATCAAGATGGGCATGCGTTGGATGTGGCTCAAGCCGCTGGCAATCACAAATCCACAGATCAACGCCTTGATACAAACGCGCCATATCATCGGTTAAGTCGTGGAAATCGATGGCGTAAGCTGCAGTAGCCTGACCCTCGTCAATGCGAATACCGAGCGAGGTAATTCCGCCGTGAGGTTGATCGGTGAAACTCAGCTGCGCAGTTCCCAACAGATATTCTTTGCCAATTTCGACTGGCATCACGACTGCCGGATAAAGTGGCGATCCATCAAAGGCATAGGCAAATCGCTTACCAAGTCGCCGCAGTGTTTCCGACCGGGCCAGCAACGGCACCGGCCGCCCGATGAGATGGGAAAGTTGCCGCACATCGTCGATGCCGTGACAATGGTCCGCATGGTCGTGCGTCACCAGGACGGCATCAATCGCATCGACGTCCGCCGCTATGAGCTGCTCGCGCATGTCCGGTCCGCAGTCGACCAGCAGCCGCTCGCCTGCGCTTTCCACTAAGATTGAAGATCGCGTGCGACGATTCTTGGGCTCTGATGGATCGCAATCGCCCCAATCATTCCCGATCCGCGGCACGCCGGAAGAGGTACCGCAGCCGAGGATCCTGATCTTCACGCGGCGGCTTTATCAAACAGTCTGAAGAAGTTGGCGGTAGTTGCGGCGGAAAGCTCATCAAGCGGCTCGTCGCGCAGGTCCGACAGGAAAGCAGCCGTATCGGCAACGAAAGCGGGCTCGCACGTCTGGCCACGATGAGGCACCGGCGCAAGGAATGGCGCATCCGTCTCGACCAGCAGCCGGTCCCGCGGGATGATTTTCGCCGTTTCTTGAAGTTCCTTGGCGTTCTTGAACGTCACTATCCCTGACAAGGAAACATAAAAGCCCAAGTCCAAGGCAGTCCGGGCAAGGCTCGCGCTTCCGGTAAAGCAGTGCAGCACACCGGCGACGCCCCCCTTCCCGACTTCGCGGGTCAGAATGTCTGCCGTATCCTCCTCAGCGTCGCGGGTGTGGACGACCAAAGGCAGACCCGTTGCCCGGGCGGCCTCGATGTGCGCCTGAAACCGCTCACGCTGCGCCGCTCGATCCGACTTGTCGTAATAATAGTCCAGTCCGCACTCCCCGATCGCAACCACACGCGGGTGACCGGCCGCTTCTATCAGCATGGCGGCGCCTAGGTCTGGGTGCGTGTCGGCCTCGTGGGGATGCACACCAATGCTCGCCCAGACGTCATCATTGCGCTCGGCAACGCCGACCACATTTGACCATTCTTTCTGCTTGGTCGAAATGTTGAGAAAGCCCCGAACGCCGCGCGATCTTGCCGCTTGGAGGACTTCGTCCTGACGCTCCGCGAGACCCTCGTAATTGAGGTGACAATGACTGTCGATCAGGCTCATGCCGCCTCCTCTTCGAGCTCCAACCGCGGGAACAACGGGACGGGCTGGTCAATGGGCGCGCCGTCTTTTCCGCTGTCAATCAGGTGGATGATCTTGCCGGCAGACTCTGGGATCACAGGCGCGACCGCCTCGGCGAGCCTCCGAATGGCGGAAATCAACGTGCCAAGTACCGCCGCCATTCGCTCGGGGTCAGTCTTGCGAAGTGTCCAAGGGGCGGCCTCGTCAATATAAGCATTGCAGGCGAATACCGCCCCCATCCAGGCATCGAGGCCGACCGAGAACGCAAAGCGGTCGAATTCCTTGGCTAGATTTTCACATGCGTGATCGACGCGATCGAGCAACTCCCGGTCTTGATAGAGTTCACCAGCCGGAGGAAGTACCCCGCCCAGATTCTTGAAAACCATCGATAAACTGCGCTGCGCTAGGTTCCCGAAGCTGTTTGCTAGCTCACTGTTCACTCGATTGACGATCGCCTCGTGGCTGTACGCTCCATCCTGCCCGAAGCTAACTTCTCGAAGGAGGAAATATCGGAGCGCGTCGACGCCGTAGCGATCTGCCATTTCCATCGGATCCACCACATTGCCGAGCGATTTCGACATCTTCTCACCGCCCTTGGCAAGAATGAAGCCGTGGCCGAACACCTGCCGCGGCAGGGGCAATCCCGCCGACATCAGGAACGCCGGCCAATACACCGCGTGGAAGCGAACAATGTCTTTCCCGATGAGATGGACGTCGGCTGGCCAGTACCGCGCAAAATCTCCGCCCATGTCCGGGTAGCCCAAACCACTCATGTAAGTCGTGAGTGCGTCGACCCAGACGTACATCACGTGGCCTGGCGAGCCCGGCACGGGGACACCCCAATCAAAGCTGGTCCGTGAGACGCTCAGATTCTTGAGGCCGCCTTCGACAAATCGAACAACTTCGTTTCGGCGCCCCTCCGGCATGATGAAGCCCGGCTGTTCGTTGTACAGCTTGAGGAGCGGCTCCTGATATTTCGAAAGGCGGAAGAACCAGGTCTCTTCGGCCGTCCACTCAACGGGGGTTCCTTGCGGAGAAAGCTTTTCGCCCCCCTCCCCGGCGACGAGCTCGCTTTCGTCGTAGAACGCTTCGTCGCGAACCGAGTACCAGCCCTCATAGCGATCAAGGTACAAGTCCCCGGCCGCTTCCATCGCTTGCCAGATCGCTTGGCTGGCCTTGTGATGAGGGGCGTCACTAGTCCGCATGAAACAATCATAGGAAATGTTAAGTCGGGCGCACATTTCCTTGAAATAAGCAGACATTTCGGTCGCAAAATCGAGCGTATCCCGCCCTGCGGCGCGAGCCGTCTGAACCATTTTTAGTCCATGCTCGTCCGTTCCGGTCACGAAACGCACGTCGCGGCCCTGTGCGCGGCGAAATCGCGCCATGGCGTCGGCAGCGATCGCCTCGTAGGCGTGGCCGATATGGGGTCGACCATTGGGATAGCTGATAGCGGTAGTGATGTAGAAGGGCTCGGCCATGGGCAAGGCCCTAGCCGCCCGCCCCTAGCGCTTCAAGGAGGCGGACGCGAGAATGCCGCCGATATGAAACACCGTCGCCGCCGGATCGAGGGACAATCTGGGCGCAATTGCGCTGGTTTCACGCGCTTGGGAATAAGCCTCGAGGATTCGCGCCAGGCTGTCGCCTTCCCGATCCACCGCTTCCTTGGCGATAAGCGGCGGAACAAGGGAGAGAAATGCAGCATAACGTTCGGCCGCTGCCTTCCCGGACAGGGTACTCGCGAGTTTCGAGCGGCGGCCATTATCGGGATCACCGTCGCGAAGAATGGTCAGCGCCTCGGCTGCCAACGGCGCAAGGTCGAGCGCGGCCATTTCCATGGCAGCCCCAATCGATCCTTGCGCAACGTCGACCAGCGCCTGGACATCTTTACAATTTTTGCTTTCGTCCCAATGATTTATAAGTGACGTCATGACGTCATCGCTAAGGCGATGAAATTCAAGCCGCCGGCATCTCGACCGGATGGTCGGAAGCAATCGTCCCGGTGAATGGCTAACCAGAAAAAACAGGCTGTTAGGCGGCGGCTCTTCCAGCATCTTGAGCAGGGCATTCGCCGCGGGGCCCTCCAGATCATCTACGCTGTCGATTACCACGGCTCGCCACGGCGACTGCGATGGCACCACCGAGAATAGCTTCCATAACTCTCTGATCTGCTTGATCGAGATGTTGCGGGCTAATCCGTCACCCCGGGCATTCTCAAGGCGCTCGATCCAGCGAAAATCGGGGTGCGATCCCGCCGCTAACAACCGCGAGACGGGGTGATCCGTCGGTGTTTCGGGCCACGGCGATGAAACAGCAGGCCCCGCGGCCTCTGCGAGGCAACGGAGCGCGGCAGCTCGCGCGAAGCTTGCCTTGCCGACTCCTTTAGGACCGGCCAGCAGCCACGCATGATGAACGCGCCCGGAGCGCCATGCCGATGCGAATTGGTCGACCGCCGTGTCTTGGCCCATGAGTGTCACGGCAACAGATCACCCAGTGCGTAAAGCAGCCGCGCAGTCACGGTCGCCGCCGTTCCGCCAGCATCGATTAGCTTCACCCGATCGGGTTCCTTGCTTGCTATCGCACGAAAGCCTGCATCTACTGCGGCATGGTAGGTCGGGGGCCGCGATCCGATGCGGTCGCCCGGATTTCCATCGCGGACCCGCGCACGCGCCGCTCCTTCCGCATCGTCTTCGAGTCTCAGGACAAGTGTACGATCGGGAAGGAAATCCTGGCTCCCGAACCGGTGAAGGTCACGCACGGCATCGATGCCGAGCCCCCCAGCCTCCCCTTGGTAGGCCAGCGAACTATCGAGAAACCGGTCCGACAACACCCACTCGCCGCGCTCCAGGGCCGGAACGATGGTCTTCTCGATATGGTCCGATCGCGCTGCCGCGAACAGCAGGGCTTCCGAACGCGGATTCCAGCGCTTTTCATCGCCTTCCAGGAGTAGTTTGCGGATCGCCTCGGCGCCGGGACTTCCCCCGGGTTCTCGTGTGACGACGACTTTCAGACCGCGACCCTCGAGCGCCTGCGCAAGCGCTGTCAGTTGGGTGGACTTTCCCACCCCTTCCCCACCTTCCAGGCTGATAAAGCGACCACGCGCCACCCGATTTGCCTCAGGCCATGCCGAATAGCTGTTTCAGGCCGATCCACATCCGGCCGAAAAATCCTGCCTGATCGACGGCATTTGCTGCGACCAACGGCATTACCTGCTCACCGTCGGGCATGGCGACGACGAGATCCGCAATATGCTGTCCCTTTGCGATGGGTGCCTTGACGGGTCCTTGGTAACGAATCTTCATTCCGCCCACCTTGGACAGGACGCCAGCAGGGATCGTCACCGCGAGATCGCGGGGCGCGATGAGCGAGACTTCGCTGTCGCTCCCCAGCTGGACCTTAGCGTTACCCACAGAGGTGCCAGCCTTGAACAGTGGCTTGAGTTGCCAGGCGTTGAAGCCCCACTCCATGAGCCGGACGGATTCGTTAATGCGTCCCGTGAAGCTATCGACACCGGCGAGAACCATGATCAGGCGTCGGCCATTTTGTTCGGCCGACCCGGTGAAGCCATAGCCGGCCTCCTCGGTGTGCCCCGTCTTCAGGCCGTCCGCACCGGCAACCTTGCCGAGCAGCGGGTTGCGGTTTGCCTGAGTGATCGCGGCGCCAGAGCCGAGCGTCTTGCCCCAAGTGAAGCTCGTTTGCCCGTAGAACTGCTTGTACAATTTCGGGTGATTTTCGATTTCAGCCCGAGCAAGGGTCGCGAGATCGCGCGCCGTGACATACGTCCGTCCTTCATCGGGCCAGCCGTTTGAGTTTCCAAAGCGGCTATTGGTGAGGCCGAGGCGGCGGGCATTTTCATTCATCACATTGACGAATGCCTCCTCGGTTCCCGCGATGCATTCCGCGAGAACCACGGAAGCGTCATTGCCCGAAAGCGTGACGATGCCATGCAGCAGGTTTTCGACGCTGACCTGTTCGTTTGGCGAAAGGAACATGGTCGATCCGGCCTGCGGCCCGTGCCACTTCTGCCATGTCTCCGGCCGGACGGTGCACATTTTGTTCAGAGGCAATTCGCCCCGGTCGATCAACTCGAACGCGACGTTGGTCGTCATCATTTTGGCCATGGACGCTGGCGGGATGCGCCGGTCTGCATCCTTGGAAAGAAGGACCGCCCCCGATGACAGGTCGAGCAAATAGGCAATGGGGGCTGCCGTATCGAACGGCGGCGCTTTGGCGGGTGCGGCCGAGGTGACAACGAGGGAGGCTGCAGCGATGAACAAGGTAGCACGGATCATTGGGGTCGACGGCTCCGGACTGGATGGAGGAACAGCGTGAGGGTCTAGCGCGCCCCGCGCTCAATCGCCAGCGATTGCATCGGCCAGCAACCCAACCGAAAGCGCATAAAAATTTGAACAGTTATAATCGAGGATCGCGCGGTAATTGGTCGAGAGAAGATAGGCGGTCGCATTTGGCCCGTCGGGCTCAATGAGCGTTGCCATTTCGTTGTCTGGTAGCGTGCGCCGAACCGGCCGGACCCCTAGCGCCCGCCACTCCCGCATTGTTTTCCATTGGCTATGGCGCTTGTAAACGGCCTCGCAGCGCGGCGCAGTCAAGCGAGTGACGATTGCCGCGCGGTTGAGCGTGGACGGTACCCGGACTGGAATTCCCCAGTGCACGTTCGGCTTCCAACCCGCGTCGCGCAGGTAATTGGCGATTGACGCCAGCCCGTCTGGCTCGCTCGACCAGATATTTGCGTAACCGTCCCCGTCCCCGTCGACTGCAAGCCGAAGAACGTTCGACGGCATGAACTGAGGAAAACCCGTGGCGCCGGCCCAGCTACCCTTCAAGCGAGACCTAGGTGTTCCGCGGTCAAGCAACTGGAGCGCAGCAACAAACTCATCTTCGAAGAATGATCGACGGCGACCTTCATATGCGAGCGTCGCGAGAGCATTGAGCAGATCGAAACCGCCAGTGACCGCACCATAGCTGGTCTCATGGCCGTAGATTGCCATTAAAACTTGCGGCTCAACTCCATATCGCCGGTCGATGTCGACCAGCCGGCTGTAGTTGGCCCGATAGCGCGCCTTGCCCCGGCTGATCAGCGACGATGTCACGTGGCGGCGGCGATAGGGCTCGAAAGGCGGAATAGCGTTGGGATTGTTGACGCCGCCCGGTTGCGCGCGATCCAGACGAATAACGCGGTCATTGAGTGCCAGATACGGGATTGTTGCCTGGATAGTTGCTTCGCGCACTCGGGCTGCGCGTGCTTTGCTGCTCAGATACTGCTTGTAACCGGCGAATCCCGTGACAATCGGCGTCGGTAATGCCGGTTGTGCGAATGGTGCCTGCACGGCAGCTTGAGTTACCCGGCGATCGGGCAAAGGCGCCAAGGGGTCAGCCTGGGCCGCAAGACTGCTGCCTGCCAAGCCTATCGTAAGCAACGCCACACGCGAAATCATCACCATCCCCTTTACCGTTGGCCAAAGGCTAGCGGTGGACATCGCCGACGCCCATTGCATTCATCCCGCGACTTGCACAGCCCATCGCCCTGCCTTAGGCGGGCTTGTCTGAAGCCAGCATGACCGTGCTTCGCGGAGAGGTGGCCGAGTGGTTTAAGGCAGCGGTCTTGAAAACCGCCGTGGGTGCAAGCTCACCGTGGGTTCGAATCCCACCCTCTCCGCCATTCATCGCCCGGTCGAACCGTTTGTCGATTGATCGAACGCGGCTCCTCTCGCCAATCAAACCCGAATAGCCCGACCGAAAGTTTTCAAGGGGGAGTTTTTATGCGTCGCGTCCGACATGGGCTGAGCCTGTTCGCACTATCCATAGGAATCGCGGCGCCTGCGACGGCGCAAGATGGCGGCAACCTGTCCGCTGTAACCGCGGCGTCCGCCCGGACGACCGGCTATGACTCTGCCTTTTTCAATCAATATGCTCCGCGGAACGCGCTCGATATCGCGCGGCAGGTGCCAGGTTTTGCCTTGGACCTCGGCAATCTCGACACCCGCGGATTCTCCGGCGCAGCGGGCAACGTCGTCATCAACGGGGCTCGCCCAAGTTCTAAATCTGAAACGCTGGAAACGACCCTTGCACGCATTCCAGCCAGCCGCGTCGCGCGGGTCGAGGTTGGGCCGGGCGATTTATTTGGCGCTGAGTATGCCACGCGCAGCCAGGTCCTAAACGTCATCCTGTCATCCGATGGCGGCATCGATGGCAATGTGACGGGATCGGTTCGTCGCCTTTACACGGGCCGCGTTGTTCCTGACGTTTCCGCGTCCGCTCTCATTCGCCGGGGCGCATCGACAATCAACCTTTCGGCCGGGACCGGCAATGTGCTGAACCTGGAAGAAGGCACTGACACGCTGACTGATCCCGAGACCGGCGACCTGATCGAGTTCCGCCGGAAGTATAACAGCTACCGCGACTTCAATCCCTACGTTTCGGCTAGTTGGGCACTAGAACAAGCGCAGGACAAGGCGATCCGCCTCAACGGCCGGTGGTCACCGGGCAAATTCTACCTGACGCAGCGCAACCATGTGACGCCGTCCGGCGACGACGAGCGCGACGACGATCTGCTGCAAGACTTCAAGAACCCGGTGTTCGAGATTGGTGGAGACGTCACGCGCCCGCTAGCGGGTGGCGCAATCAAGCTCGTCGGTCTGGCAACGCGTCGCGAGCGCGACTACCTGGAGCGTTATCGCTTCCGAACTGACGGTGGCGGCGAGCTGTTGGGCGGTTTCGAGCAATTACAGGACGCCCAGCGCAATGAATCCATTTTGCGCCTCAATTGGACACGGTCGAATCTCTCCGGGTTTTCGGTTGAGACGGGCGTCGAGGGAGCACTGAACACGCTCGACCACCAGGTCCAGTTCTTCGAATTCCTCGCAGGCGGCGATCCCGTCCAGATCGACCTGCCGATCGACGACGCAACCGTGAAGGAAAAGCGCGCCGAAGCCTATGTCCGAGTTGGTCGCCAATTATCGAGCGCAATCCGCCTCGATGCCGGCCTTAATTACGAATATTCGCATATCAGCGTTCGCGGCGACACGACCGATGATCGCACGCTCCGGTTCTGGAAGCCCAGTCTGACCCTCGACTGGAAGGGCGGCAATGGATGGCATGGACAGCTTTCGGTCCGCCGGAACGTCGCCCAACTCGACTTTTACGACTTCATCAGCACGGCCGAACTGTCGGTCGACCGAGTCAATGGCGGCAATCCCAACCTCGTTCCGCAACAGACCTGGGAATTCCGTGGTACGCTCGAACATCCCATTCTCGGCGACGGCCTGGCCAAACTCGATCTCGGCTACGACCTGGTCAACGACCTGCAGGACCGTGTCTTGCTCTTTGACGATGAGGGCAACGGCTTTGATGCACCGGGCAACCTCGGCACTGGCAAGCGCTATTTTGCGCGATTGACCCTTGATGCGCCGCTGACCAAGCTAGGCCTCAAAGGCGTTAGGGTGAAATTCAATGGGCAATTGCAGCGCACCCGCGTGGAAGACCCAATCAGCGGCCGGAACCGTAACTTCTCCGGCTTCTTCCCTGACTGGGAATGGAGCGTCGATGTCCGTCACGACCTCAAGGATTTCTCCTACGGCATCGTGATAAATGATCGCGATCGATTTACCTTTTTCCGGACGGACGAGTTCGACACCAACTACAATGGTGGTCCCTTTGGGTCGGCCTTCGTCGAGTATCGCCCGCGTCCGGGCACGACTATCACCTTTGACGTCGACAATGCCTTTGACACGTCGGGCAACCGAAACCGCCTGATATTCTTCCCAAACCGTGCAACACCGGTTGGGAGCATCAACGAATTTCGGGAGCGGAACCGTCACCTGAATTTGGGACTGACCCTGAAACAGAGCTTCGGCGGCGGCGGCAACGGCGGTGGGGTGGCGCAGCCCAGTTAGCGAGGCTAAAGGGCGCCCCAACAACCTCTTCACGCGGAGAATAACGTGGGCGAGCCTGCCATCCTGCCGTTCAACTGGGCCGATCCGTTCGATCTTGACCATCAGCTGACCGACGAAGAGCGTATGGTCCGCGATACGGCGGAATCATACGCGCAGGAGAAACTGCAGCCGCGGGTCACCGAGGCCTATCTCAACGAAAACTTCGATCGTGAGATCATGCGCGAAATGGGTTCGTTGGGCCTCATCGGCGCGACCATCCCTGAAGAATTCGGTGGCGCGGGGCTCGGTTACGTAAGCTACGGCCTCATTGCCCGGGCGGTTGAGCGCGTGGATTCGGGATATCGGTCGGCGATGTCGGTGCAAAGCTCCTTGGTGATGCATCCAATCAACGCCTACGGATCTGACGAACAGCGCCGCAAATATTTGCCTGGCTTGGCCAAGGGTGAATTGGTCGGCTGTTTCGGCCTGACCGAACCAGACGCGGGCTCGGACCCCGGCGGCATGCGGACACGGGCCGAGAAGACCGCGAGCGGCTACAAGCTGACCGGCACCAAAATGTGGATCACCAACTCACCCATCGCCGACGTGTTCGTCGTTTGGGCTAAGTCGGAAGAGCATGGCGGCGCGATCCGCGGCTTTATCCTGGAAAAAGGTATGAAGGGCCTCAGCGCCCCCAAGATCAAAGATAAGCTCTCGCTTCGCGCGTCGATCACCGGTGAGATTGTGATGGATGGCGTCGAAGTCGGGGAGGACGCTTTGCTGCCAAACGTCAGCGGCCTCAAGGGTCCCTTCGGTTGCTTGAACCGAGCCCGCTACGGTATTGGCTGGGGCGCGATGGGCGCGGCAGAGGCCTGCTACGCCGCGGCACGCCAGTATACGCTTGATCGCAAGCAGTTCGGCCGTCCCCTCGCCGCCACTCAGCTAGTGCAACTCAAGCTCGCCAATATGGTGACGGAAATCACGTTGGGTCTGCAGGCCGTGCTGCGCATCGGCCGACGCCTGGAAGAAGGCAAGCTGATCCCGGAAACGATCAGCATGGTGAAGCGCAATAACTGCGGCAAGGCGTTGGATATTGCCCGCGTCGCCCGCGACATGCACGGCGGCAATGGCATCAGTGCAGAATTCCAGGTCATGCGGCACGCCGCCAATCTGGAAACCGTCAATACATATGAAGGTACGCACGACGTGCATGCGCTGATTCTGGGCCGGGCGATCACGGGGATTGCGGCCTTCTAGCCGCTACCCCAGCCTTCAGGCCCAGGCCGGGCGTTGCAGCACCACCGTTGGATCGCCGTGATACTCGGTATCGGCCGTCTTCGTGAAGCCAAGGCGCTCGGCTAGTTTCAGTGACGGGATGTTTTCAGGGGCAATGATAGCCCAAATCGGCGTCGGGGCGAGGTTCGCCTCGGCCCACTGGAGGACCGCGCGGCAGGCTTCTCCAGCGAAGCCTTGCCCATGGACTTCGCTCGAAAAAATCCATCCCATCTCGGGCTGCTCGCCGAATTCCGGTTCCAGCGCCCGCCAGGCGGTGAATAATCCGGCATTTCCGATGAGCTTGCCGTCGCTAATGCGTTCGACCGCCCACGTGCCGAACCCGTTGAATTGCCAGCCGCCAACGGCTGCCAACATCCGGCGCCAACACTCCTCGGCGCCGATTGGCTCGGGACCGAAATGACGATGGACGTCGGGATGCTTCATGATTTCATGGTAAGGCCTGAAGTCAGCCTTCTGCCACGAACGCAAACGCAGGCGCTCGGTCTCGATGACCGGCGCCTGCATCACTATGGGGGATCCCGGGGCGTGCCCGGGATGCCCGCTCATACCGCTTACTTCTTGCCGAGCGTAAGGCCGCCGAAACGCTTGTTGAAGCGCGCGACCTGGCCGCCAGCGTCAAGCATCTGGCCGCGGCCACCGGTCCAGGCCGGATGGGCCTTCGGATCGATTTCGAGCTGCAGCGTATCGCCTTCCTGACCCCACGTCGATCGGGTCTGGTAGGTCGTGCCGTCCGTCATCTGGACAGTGATGAAGTGATAATCGGGGTGCGTCCCGCTCTTCATGATCAGTTTCCTTTGGAATGGCTGGTTTCCGACCAGCCGGAAAAGTACGAGGCGCCCCTAGCGGACGTGGCCCGCCTTGACAAGGCATCCTCCCCGGCTGCAGTCGCAACAACGGACTAGGGTTCCGGCGGTGTAATGCCGCCGGCGAAGGGGGAAGCCGGCGAACATCCGGCACTGTGCCCGCAACTGTGACTTCGGCGCCAGTCGAAGGAAGTCAGATACCCGCCTTGGCCGTCGTCCGTTTCCCGGCCGGGACCAGCCGCGGGACGTGGGCAGGCGCGCCTTCCCTCCGTGACGACATGTCATGGAACGGAAGGATTGAAATGCCCGACTTACCTCTGCCAGACCAGCCCGCGATCGTCGTCACTGCGTCGAGGTCGCCCGAAACCGTCCAATCCAGCTTCGCCGGCGTGACCGTCATTCACGCGGAGCGCATCGAACGGCTCGGTAGCCCTTTAGCGATCGACGTCATTCGATTGGCGCCATCCGCTGCCGTATCGGAAAGTGGTCCGACCGGTTCGCAGGCTCAGCTGCGTATCCGGGGCGCGGAGGCCAATCACAGTCTTCTTTTCGTCGACGGCATCAGGGCGAACGATCCCGCAGCGGGTAATGAACCCCGCTTCGAGTTGCTCAACGCCGATCTCGCTGATCGCATCACCCTGGTTAGGGGACCGCAGTCCGCCTTGTGGGGGTCAGAAGCCATCGGCGGCGTGGTGTCAGTGGACGGAAAGCCCGCCGGGACTGGGACGACTCAGGGGCAGGTGGAAGCTGGCAGCCATTCCAGTTGGCGAGCTTCCCTTAGTTCGGCGGTCGGCACCGCAGATCGGGGTCTGGCATTTGGCCTGGCGGGCCAGGGCAGCGACGGCGTCGACGCTTATCAGGGTGATGGCGAGCGCGACGGGTATCGCAACCTCTCCATGCGCGCGTCCGGTCGGTTCGGCATATCACCGGCGTTCGTATTGGGCGGGTCTGCCTTTGCGACCGCTGGTTACAGCCAGTTCGATGGTTATGATCCGGACACCTTTCAGCGGGCTGACACGCTGGACGAAAGCCGCAACCGCATTGCCGCCGGTCGGCTCTATGCCGAATATGGCCGACGCGACGCCGGTTATGCTGCGCTATCCGCGAGCCTGCTTGGATCGTCGAACCGCAACATGTTGGACGGCTCGCTCATCAACAAAAGCTGGGCTGATCGGCGATCCATTACTCTGGAGAGCGGCTATCGGTTTGGAAAGCATCGATTCATTGCAGCGCTGGAAACGGAAACGGAGAAATTCCATGCGCGCGACGAGAATAGTTTTGGCCTGACAAACCAGGACCGTTCACGCCGCCATCATTCGCTTACGGCCGAGTGGCGGGGCGGCAGTTTTGGTCCGATTTCGGCCGACGTTGCCGTGCGACATGACCAATTTTCCCGGTTCAAGGACGCAACAAGTCTTCGCGCCGCGATGAAGGTCAACTTTACAGAGGGCATGACAGTAATCGCGACTTATGGAGAAGGGATCGCTCAGCCGACCTTCTTCGACCTATATGGGTATTTCCCGGGATTTTTCGTGGGCAATCCGTCGTTGAGGCCGGAGAAGTCGCGCGGCTGGGAGATTGCCGGGCGAGTGGCACGCGGTCATTTTTCTGCTGCTGCCACCTATTTCCATCAGCGCCTCAAGGATGAGATCGTCGACAGTTCCGATTTCTCCAGCACCCTCAACGCGAATGGTGTCAGCCGTCGGCACGGCGTGGAGTTCGAAGCGAACTGGGCTCCCTCCCCGTTGGCACGACTGTCAGCCAACTACTCTTACCTCGATGCGACCGAGCGCAAATTCCATTCAATGCCCGCGACGATCGAGCAGCGTCGGCCAAAACATAGCGGTTCTATCTCGGCGGACGGAGAGGCGGGCCGGTGGACCTATGGGGCATCTCTCACCTTCGTCGGCCGTCATCGCGATCGACGCGACAGCGCGCCATATGACCTCGTCAATCTCCAAAGCTACTGGCTCGCAAATGCGCGAGCGGCTTATGCGATCAACGAGACGGTTCAGCTGAGCGTTCGCCTGGCCAACATGATCGGCAACCAGAACCAGGATCTGGTTGGCTATCGAACTGAAGGAAGGACCATTCATGCCGGTCTCCGTTTCGCTCTCGATCGCTAGCCAGATCATCCGGGTGACGTCACTGAACCTGTGCACGGACGAATATCTACTGCTGCTTGCCCGGCCTTACGAAATCGCTAGCCTCAGCAGATTGGCCGGCGACCGGTTGGATTCCGTTCTGTGGCGCCGCGCAAATGGCATCGCCTCAAATAGCGGCGACCTCGAAAGCGCAATTTCGACACGGCCGACTATCGTCCTAACAATGAGCGGCGGTGGGAAGGCAAGCGCTGAGATTGCCAGCCGCATGGGGCTTCGATCTATCGATCTCCCCACCCCGCAATCTCCGGCAGACGTTGCGCGCAACATGGAACGTGTTGCGGGGCTGCTCGGTCACCCAGAGCGCGCCCGACCGTGGTTGCAGCGGTTTCACAAGCTGTCAGCCGCCCGGCAGGCGCAGCTTGACGCCATCCTCCTCAATCAGGGTGGTTACAGTACCGGACCTGATACCCTCGCAGGCAAATGGATGAAGCTTGCGGGCCTGCGACAGCGTCCGCTTCCCGGCGGCAGGGCAACGTTAGAAATGATGGCGATCCACCCGCCATCCGTTGTGCTGCTTTCCAATTATCGTCGGCGGCAGGCATCACTGGGGCAGAGATGGCTGGCACATCCACTTGCAAGCCCGGCTGGTTCAAAAATCGTCGAAACCGATGGCAGGCCTTGGACCTGCGCTGGCCCAATAATGCTTGACGAAATCGATCGCCTCAGGGCCAGACTGTGAAGAAAATCATAGCCTTGGCAGCCATTCTTGCAGTCGCACTGCATCTCGCGCTACCATGGCATTCCCTTCGAGCTGCATGGGACATCGATCCTGATCTCGGCCGATTGCTTCTGCTCGAATTGCGACTGCCCCGAGTCCTGCTCGCCCTCGGATATGGGGCGGCCCTCGGCGTTGCCGGTGCCGCCCTGCAAGCCGTCTTCGCAAATCCGCTCGCCTCACCCGATATCAGCGGAGCATCGACCGGTGCCGCTCTGGGGGCAGTCCTGGGTGGTTATTGGCTGGGCCTCACCCAGCCGCTCGCGTTGGCCGCCTGTGGCGCCGCTGGCGCTCTTGCGGCGCTGGCACTCCTGATTGTGCTCGCTGGCAGACGGGCGGAGCCTGCGACGCTTTTGCTGGCGGGTCTGGCAATCTCTTTGGCGGCCGGGGCAGTTACCAGTCTCGCGCTTGCGCTTGCCCCATCCCCGTTCGCTTTTTACGACTCGTTCGACTGGTTGATGGGCAGCTTCGTCGATCGCAGTTTTGGCCAAGTGGCCGCTGCCCTTCTCCCCGCGACCGTCGCTGTCCTTCTTTTGCTTCGCCGGGCATCAGCACTCGACCTGTTCGCCTTGGGCGAAGACGTGGCGGCGTCGAGCGGTCTTCGACCTCGGAAGCTTTCCTTGGAAGTCATTGCATTGTCCGCCGTCGCCGTCGGTGCGTGCGTTGCGGTTGCAGGCGCGATCGGCTTCGTGGGCCTTATCGCACCCGTCCTTGCCCGCAAACTCAGTCGCGGACACCCGGGACGAGCGATGGCGCCAGCCGCCATCATCGGGGCGCTCCTGTTGGTTTGCGCGGATCTGATTGTCCGCGCCGTGCCGCTTGATCGCCCCATACCGGTCGGCGTTCTGACAGCGCTGCTTGGAACGCCCTTGTTCATCTGGCTAGTCGTCGGAATGCGTCGGAGTATGACGGCATGACGTCATTGGTCGCCCGAGGGCTGGCGCTTGCAACCCGGCTTCACCCGACAGATCTTGTCATTAGTGACCCAAGCCTGGTTGCCCTTGTCGGTCCCAACGGCGGCGGCAAAACGAGCTTGCTGCGATCCATTGCTCGTGTCGAAAATGCCGCCGGCAATGTATTTGTCGATGGAGAATGCGTCGATGGGACACCACCGGCGCGTCGGCGCCGTCTGCTGTCCTTCATGCCGGCTTCGCGTGATATTACATGGCCCATACCCGTCCGCGATCTGCTCGGCTTGGGTGCAGACGCAGAAGATCCAAGTCGAATTGAGGCGTTGCTGCATACCTTGGAACTGGACCTTCTCGCTGATCGTCCCGTCAATCAGCTGTCAACCGGCGAGAGGGCACGAGTGCTAATGGCGCGGGCAATGGCTTCCCACCCCAAGCTCATTCTCCTTGATGAACCCCTGTCGAACCTCGATCCTTACTGGGTCATTCGCTTTCTGGAGATTTTCAGGCAGGCGGTGCATGCCGGGAAAATCCTGATCGTTTCCGTGCACGACCTTTCGCAATTGCGGCACTTCGACCGTGCGATCTTGGTTGCGGACGGCGCCGTTCAACTAGACAAAGCGCCCGCCGAACTGCTGTCCGACGAGCGCTTTGAGAATATTTTTCGGATTACCTTGGCAGGCGCCGATGAATGGACCGTCAAGCAGCCGGCGGATCAGCGATCATTGCGGTGAAGTTAGCTTCTGCCGCGAGCTTTCCGTTCACCGACGCCCGTCCAGCGAACTTGCAGACACTTGATCGTTTCTGGACGAATTCGACGTCGAGCTGAAGAAGGCATCCGGGCTCCACAGGTGTGCGGAACTTAGCGCCGTCGATCGCCATGAAATATACCAGCTTCCCGCTGTTCGCGAGGCCAAGACTTTCGACCGCAAGCACACCTGCGGCCTGCGCAAGCGCTTCGACGATCAACACGCCCGGCATGATCGGCCTTCCGGGGAAATGCCCCTGGAAGAAGCCTTCATTCATGCTGACCGCCTTGATAGCTGAGATCGACTTGTCGACGACCAAGCTCTCGACCCGGTCCACCAGCAGCATCGGGTACCGATGCGGCAACGCCGCCATCACCCGCCGAACGTCCAGCGGTCCAATGGCGGCGTCAGAAGCAGCTTCGATCATCGGCCCTGCGGCGTCTGCTGCGCGGGCTGCGCCGGAGCCGTCGTTACAACACTAGTCAGAGCCGAGTTGAGTGCGGCGAGTACATCGTTCGTGATATCGAGCGTCGTGGCGTAGCGAAGTGCCGCTCCGCTATCCATCAGCACGTTGGCGCCGCGGCGTTCCATCGCTGGCTGAAGCAGCGGGACGAGCTTCGCGTTAACCTGCTGGCTGATGTAGGCCTGGTTACGCTGTATCTGCGCCTGCTGACGCTCCAACTCCTGCGCTGCACTGGCCTCTTTCTGCTGGAACGCCTGGATCCGGGCGGTGAGCGCGGCGTCAGGCTGCTTTCCCTTGAGCGCCTGCACTGCCGTTGTCAGCGACTGCCGTTCCGGCTGCAGCTGCTGAGTCAGCGTGTTGCGACGGTTGGTGAAGGCCGTCACCTGCGATTGAAGAGCAGTCGCGGCAGTACGGCAGGCGTTACACTCCCGACCGACGCGATCGAGGTCGACAACCGCGATTGCGGCCGCCGGAACACGTTGCGCCAATGCCGGAGTGGCAAGGACGGTTGCTGCGACAAGCGCAGCTGCAAGACGGGTCATCATCAGAATTGGGTCCCTACGTTGAATGAGAAGAGCTTGGTTTCATCGCCCTTCTGGGTGACGAGCGCCTTGGCCAGATCGAGGCGTAGCGGGCCGAAAGGCGAAACCCAGTTGACACCGATACCGACCGAAACGCGTGGCTTGGGTGAGTTGCCGCGGAAAAACTCCTTGAAACCGCCGACAAACGTCGTCCCATCGGGGCACGGCACGCCAAGCACAGCGTCCGGGTCAGTGTCGTCCGTCGCAGGCGTGACGCAGAGGCCCAGCCTTTCCCCAGCCAGCTCGGGCGTCTTGAGACCCCATACGGAGCCGATGTCGAGAAATGCTGACGGCCTGAGGCCGAGGCTCTTGAGTCCGGAACTGGTCGGGAACTCAACTTCTAGGCGCCCCATATAATAAGCGCGACCACCTAGCGAATCGCTGACCACATTATCGTCCGACGTGTCGAGGTTTCCGTCGGTGTCAGCGTAGCGATAGCGCTGGATCCTGGGCCCGATGCCGCGAATATCGAAACCACGCATTTGGGCCCCGAAAAACCGATCGTTCAACCTGATAGCGTCGCGGAACGGCCCCGGAGAATCCTGCAGCGGATGGATATAGCCACCCTCTAGGTGAGCGGACAGCACGAAACCTTTTGGCAGGGCAATGTACTTGGTCGCATCTGCCTGGGTACGCAGATACTTCACGTCGCCGCCAAGACCCGCAAACTGTTGGGACAGCACAAGCCGCTGACCCCGCGTCGCCCGAATGCTGTTCGTGTTGTCGAAGGCTAGCGTATAGCCAATCGACGAAGTCACACGGCTTCCGAGTTCGTCGCAGAGATACTGGCTGGACAGGTTGGGATTGCACTCACGGTCGCCATCGCCGTCGGTATCAGAAAAGAACGTATCCTTGTTCAGTGTAATATTGTCGAGAACAAGCGAGTAGCGCGTCCCGAACGTCACATATTCCGTGACCGGGAAGCCGAGCCGTATTCCGCCGCCCGTCGACGTTTGGCCGTAGGTGCGGTTGCGCTCGTTACCGATAAAATTGAAGCTGTTGTAATCGCGCCGGTAAATCTCGCCACCCAGCAGGATCGCCTTGTCGAAGAGGTAGGGCTCGGTGAAACCGAGCTGGATGGACTTCGAATAGCGGGAGTAGTTGACCCCGGCCGAAAGCTGCTGCCCCTTACCCATGAAATTGCGCTGGGCGATGGACGCGGAAACGATGAAACGTTCCAGGCTTGAATAACCAGCTGAAAGCTGGAGTTCACCGGTCGATTTCTCCTCGACGTCCAAGTTGAGAACGACGCGGTCGGCAGATGAGCCCTGCGCCTGCTTGATCTCGAGGTTTTCCTGGAAGAAACCGAGGCTCTGGATACGATCCTGGCTACGCTTCACCTTGAAAGAGTTGAAGGCATCCCCCTCGTTGAGACGAAACTCCCGCCGGATCACCTTGTCCCGCGTGACGGTGTTGCCCTGGATGTTGATCCGCTCGACGTAGACGCGCGGCGACTCCGCTACGCGCAGCGTCAGATTCATCAGCTTCTTTTCGGCGTCACGATCATAGGACGGCGAAACGTCCGCGAACGCATAGCCCTGCGCGCCCGCTACTTCGTTCAGTCCGGTGACAGTGTCTTCGACGAGCTTGGCGTTGAACCAATCGCCCGGCCGGATTTTTACCAGCGACAGGACCCGCGCGTCGTTGAAGTCGCGAAGTTGGCTCTCGGCTTCAACCGTGCCGAACTTATACCGAGGCCCTTCTTCAACCACGTAAGTGATGATGAAATCCTGACGGTCAGGAGTAAGCTCTGCCAGCGCCGACACGACGCGGAAGTCAGCATATCCCTCGGTCAGATAGAAAGCGCGCAGCTTCTGCTGGTCAGCAGCCAGCCGGTCCGGGTCATAGCTGTCATTCGACTTGATGAACCCGAGCAAGCCGCCTGCCTGCTTTGTAAACATCTCCTTGCGAAGCCGGCCGTCGTCATACTGCTCGTTACCAATGATGTTGATCGCACGAACCTTGGACTTGTCGCCTTCGGTGATTTCAAACACCAGATCGACGCGGTTCTGGTCCAATTGGACGATCTTCGGCTCGACCCGGGCAGCAAATCGCCCCTGCCGCCGATAAAGTTCGATGATCCGGTCAACGTCCGCCCGGACCTTCGAGCGCGTAAAGATCTGGCGAGGCGCGAGCTTTATTTCCGGCGTGATCTTGTCCGCCTTGATGCGCTTGTTGCCCTCAAGCACGATGCGGTTGATCACCGGATTTTCGCGAATGGTAATGACGAGGTTACCGGTGTCGGCACCACTGATGACGACATCGGCGAACAGTTCAGTCGCGTACAGGTCTTTCAGGGCCTGATCGAGGGTCTCGGTCGTATATTCCTGGCCCGGAACGAGATTTGCGTAGCTACGGATCGTTTCTGGCTCGAGACGCTCAGCGCCGTCGACGCGAATGGACCGGATAGTGCCGGCTGACTGAGCAGCCACCGTAACCGGTGTCGCCTGGGGTGCTGCCGGAGCAGGCGCCGCGGGAGCAGGCGTCGTAGGAGCTGGCGCCGCGGATGTTTCCTGAGCCCAGACCGGGGCCGCCCAGCCGCCGAGGATGGTTCCCGCGAGGAGCAGACTGCCCATCCGCTTGCTGACTACCGAATTGCTGAAAATCACGCGCGTCCCCGCCCTATGCTGATGGGCGACACCACAAAACAATGGCGCCGCAGATGATGTTCTAGCCCTGCCCCAACGCTTTCAACCAATCAAGCGCCACGTCACCGGAACAGTCCGAAAGAAGCCAGATCGTTGAACGTGGTAAAGACCAGCAATGCCAAGAGCATCGCCAGTCCGCCACGAAATGCCCATTCTTGCGCCCGGATGCTGACAGGTTTCCGCCTGACCGCCTCGGCCGCGTAAAAAACAAGATGGCCGCCATCGAGCATAGGAACTGGCAAGAGGTTGATGAATCCCAGATTAATTGAAAACAGCGCAACAAGCTGAATGAATTCGAAAAGACCGAGGCTTGCCTGCTGGCCGGCGATCTGGGCCATTTTAAGCGGCCCGCCGAGATCCTTGGTCGACCGTCGCCCGCTAATGATTTGCCAAAGTCCGTCGATCATCGAGCGAGTGAGCGCAAAGGTATAGCCCGTTGCCGCGGGAATGGCCTCAACGACGCCAACTTTCTCGAATTCCCTGCGCTCCTGGCCGATTCCCAGTCGGCCAATTCGGAAGCTCTGCCCAAACTGGTCCTTGACCTCTTCGACCTGGAGCAATGCGTCGGTTGAGGCGATTGCTTCGCCTCTCTGGTAGCGGATCGTAACCTGCTCGCCCGGACGGATCGACACGATACGCGCGATATCCTCCAGGGAGTCCGTCCCCTGCCCCGCAACGTCGAGGATGCGATCGCCAACGCGGATGCCAGCCATTTCGGCAGCGCTGCCGGGCGTTACAACCTGCGCGACGGGATTGGTCGCTGGCCGCCCAAGCGCCACGAAAAATGCGGCGAATATTGCGATCGCCAGCAGAAAGTTCGCGGCCGGACCTGCCAACACAATGAGGAATCGCTGCCACCACGGCTTGTTGTGGAACGCCACGGAGCGCTGCCCCGCGGACAGCTCAGCATCAGCGTCGGCCTGGCTCGCAGCATTCATGTCGCCGACGAATTTGACGTAGCCGCCCAGCGGCAGCCAACCGACCTTCCAGCGAGTGCCGCGCTTGTCCGACCATCCAGCGACCTCGCGGCCAAAGCCAATTGAGAACTGCTCGGCGCCCACGCCGAACCAGCGAGCGACCAGATAATGGCCAAGCTCATGGATGAAGACGAGCGGGCCAATCGCGCACAGGAAGGCGACGGCGATGAACCACAGCGGAGGCTGGTCGAACATCAGGCGGCCAATTCAGTCATCAGATGCTGCGCCAATGCCCTTGCCGAACGGTCGATGTCGATGACATCGGCGATGGAACGGGGCGCGGATGCGCTGGTTCGAGCCATTGCCTCCTCCACTGTGCGCGCAATATCGAGGAAACCGATCCGCCCCCCGAGAAATGCAGTCACCGCCTCCTCGTTGGCGGCGTTGAGTACAACGGGCGCGCTGCCCCCCTCCTCCAACGCCGCGCGCGCAAGCCTCAGGGCAGGAAAGCGCTCCGGATCCGGACTTTCAAAAGTCAGCGTTGCAACCTTCGAAAGATCGAGGCGCTCGACGCCCGTGTCGACACGGTCCGGATAGGACAGCGCGAAGGCGATGGGGATTCGCATGTCGGGACTGCCAAGCTGCGCAATGACCGACCCATCGATAAATTCCACCATCGAATGAACGACGGATTGCGGATGAACGAGGATGTCGATCTGGCCGGACGGACAGCCGAACAGATGATGCGCCTCGATTAGTTCAAGGCCCTTGTTCATCATCGTCGCGGAATCGACGCTGATCTTGGCGCCCATCGACCAATTCGGGTGGGCGACCGCGGCACGGGCATCCATCGATGCCATTTCCTGGACCGACTTCGTGCGGAACGGACCCCCGCTTGCGGTCAGGATGAGTTTTGATACCTGCTTGCAATCATTACCTGCAAGGCACTGGAAAATAGCATTATGCTCGCTGTCTACCGGCAAGATTACCGATCCGCTACGAGCAGCAGCCCCCGTCATCAGGTCGCCCGCCGTGACAAGCGCTTCCTTGTTTGCAAGTGCGAGCGTTTTGCCGGCTTCGACAGCCGCCATGGCGGGCTCCAGCCCGGCGCAGCCAACAATGGCTGCGACAACTAGCTCCGCATCGCCGGAAGCTGCCTCCGCTAAAGCATCTCGCCCGGTTTCGGCACGGCAGCCGGTGTCCACCAGTCGGGATCGCAATTCCTCGAGCAACGAGGGATCGTCGATAACGGCCAGCTTCGCCGAGGTTCGCCTGGCGGCGTCGGCAAGCGCCTCTACATTGCGGGCCGCCGTCAGAGCGATCACCTCGAAGCGGTCTGGATAGCGCTCGACCAGATCGAGGGTCGACGTGCCAACCGATCCGGTAGCGCCAAGGATCGAGACCTTCCGGGGAGTCATAGCCAATCCGTTACCATGAAGCTCGCTGTCAGCAGCGCGACCGGCACAAGACCGTCCAGCCGATCGAGCAGCCCACCATGGCCGGGCAGCCAGGTCCCGCTATCCTTCACGCCCGCCTTTCGCTTCAGGCCGCTTTCGAAAAGGTCGCCCATTTGCGCCGCAACCGCAAATGGCGCCGCGAGCCAAAGCAGAATTGGCGGAAGATCGGTGGAAACCGCCCATGCGCCCGCAACAACTGCGGCACTGATGACTCCGCCCGCCAGTCCCGCAATGGTCTTGTTTGGGCTCACCGACGGAGCCAGTTTCGGGCCGCCGATCGCCCGTCCGGCGAAGTAGGCTCCGATGTCGGTCGACCAGACAACCAGGAAGACCCACATCAGAAGGTCGAACCCGGTACCGATGCCTTCAAATTCTGCGCGCTCGCGGATCCACAGCAGGGAGACGGCTGGCAAAAGACAGTAAGCAAAGCCGAAAATCTTCCACAGAACACCCCATCCCGCCACGATCCTGGACCATTCAAGGTACATGATGGTGGCAATGAGGGCGACCATGACGGCGAACGGCCAGCCGCCCAGAATCGCTTCGACCAGGGCGACGACGATCAGGACGACGCCAACCACTGTTCGAGTCAGTAATTCCTTCATCGGCCTCCGAAGCGCCGTTGGCGCGCAGAAAATTCTTCAAGCGCGGCTTTAAACGCCCGCTCGTCGAAGTCAGGCCAGAGCGTATCGACAAACACCAGCTCCGAATAAGCCACCTGCCACAGCAGGAAGTTCGACAACCGCTTTTCGCCCGACGTTCGAATGAGCAGATCCAGGTCGGGCCACTCGCTGGTCATCAGCTCCGCGCCAAACATTTGCTCGTCGATCGCGCCTACGTCGATTTCACCGGAAGTGGCTTTGGCCGCCAACCGCTTGGCAGCGGCAGCAATTTCCAACCTCGAACCATAATTGAGCGCGATAACCAGCGTGAGCCGCCGATTGTGAGCAGTTCGCTTGACGGCCTTTTCCAGCCGCTGCGCAAGATCACTGCCGAACGCACTATGGTCGCCGATCAGCCGGAGTTGCACGCCTTCCCGTTCCAACTCCGCAAGCTCACGCTCGAGGTAGAAACCAAGAAGTCCTTTAAGGTCGCTGACTTCCTCTTCCGATCGGCGCCAGTTTTCGGACGAAAAGGCATAAAGCGTAAGGACTTCGACGCCCATCTCGACGGCCGAGCGCAAGGTACGACGCACCGCCTCCGCACCGGCACGATGGCCCGCAACACGCGGCAGTCCCCGCTTTGCCGCCCAGCGCCCATTTCCGTCCATGATAATGGCGACGTGCCGGGGTACGGCTCCGCTCCCGCCGGCGCGGGGGGGCGCCCCATCGGTCGCGGCGGGAATTGCACTCACTTGCCGAGGATTTCCTGTTCCTTCGAATGAGCGGCGGCATCGATTTCCTTAATGGTGTCGTCGGTCATTTTCTGGACTTCGGCGTCGAGACGCTTGTGCTCGTCCTCGCTGATTTCCTTTTTCTTCTCGTCGGTCTTAAGCGCATCCATGCCATCGCGGCGCACGTTGCGGACCGCGATGCGCGCCTTCTCCGCATATTGGCCGGCGAGCTTCGCCAATTCCTTGCGGCGCTCCTCGGTCAAGTCAGGAATAGGCAGGCGGATCAGCTGACCATCCACAATCGGGTTGATGCCGAGGCCGGCATTGCGGATCGCCTTTTCAACAGACGTAATGTTGCTGCGATCCCAGACCTGAACCGAGATTGTGCGCGGCTCGGGCACAGAAACCGTCGCCACCTGATTGATCGGCATGTTGGCGCCATATACCTCGACCTGGATGGGATCGAGCAGTGCGGTCGAGGCGCGCCCGGTGCGCAGTCCGGCCAGGTCGTGCTTGAGGTTCTCGACCGCGCCGGTCATGCGGCGCTGAATGTCATTCTTGTCGTACGAAGGCATACCTCTCACTCCTCGTTCATTACGACCGTTGCCGTTCCGCTGCCGGCGAGGACCTTTGCAAGGTTGCCAGGTTCGCGAATGTTAAACACAACGATCGGGATATTATTGTCGCGGCAAAGCGCAACCGCGCTTGCATCCATGACCTTCAGGTCGTCGGCCAGCACCCGGTCAAAACCGATGACGTCATAACGCGACGCTTTGGGATTGATCTTGGGATCGCTGTCGTAGACGCCATCGACACTGGTGCCCTTAAAGAGTGCATCGCACTTCATCTCGGCCGCCCGCAGCGCCGCGCCGGTGTCGGTAGTGAAATAGGGGCTGCCGACGCCCGCTGCGAAAATAACGACGCGGCCCTTCGCAAGGTGCCGCTCGGCGCGACGGCGGATGACCGGCTCGCAGACCTGGTCCATCTTGATTGCCGACTGGACGCGCGTTTCGACGCCCATTTGCTCCAGCGCGTTCTGAACCGCGAGCGCGTTCATCACGGTTGCGAGCATGCCCATATAGTCGGCTTGGGCACGATCCATGCCCTTCGCGGCGCCGGCCATACCGCGGAAAATGTTCCCGCCGCCGATAACGAGGCAGATTTCCAGGCCCTGCTCTTTCGCCGCCTTCACTTCTGCGGCCATGTTGGCGACCGTGTCGGGATCGATGCCGAACTGGCCGGGCCCCATCAACGCCTCCCCCGACAGCTTCAGCAGGATGCGGTCGAAGCGGGGTCGGGTCATCTGCGGTCATTCCTTTGGCGAATAGCGGATATGCGAAGGGGCGGATGCGCTCTTACGGCGCACCCGCCCCTCTGCCAACCGCCTTTAATGGCGGCGAGCGGCGCTTTTAGGCGACCGGCTCGTCCTTCTTGACACCGGCGGCAGCCGCGACTTCCGCCGCGAAATCGCTTTCGGCCTTTTCAATGCCTTCGCCGAGCTGGAAACGCTCGAAAGCGACCAACTTGACCGGCGAACCGGCTTCCTTGCCAGCCTGCGCCA
Organism: Sphingomonas edaphi; assembly: GCF_003583725.1. GTDB lineage: Bacteria > Pseudomonadota > Alphaproteobacteria > Sphingomonadales > Sphingomonadaceae > Sphingomicrobium > Sphingomicrobium edaphi. Next base: position 216,396 of record NZ_QXTF01000001.1, read on the forward strand.
CGACGTCGGCGACGGGGGTCTTGTTGTCCATCACGAACAGCTGGCTCAGCAGGGCGTTTTCCTTGCGGAACTTTGCCATCGATCCTTCGACCATCTTTTCGACGATGTTCGCGGGCTTGCCGCTCTCATTCGCCTTTTCGATGGCGATCGCGCGCTCGCGCTCGATCAAACCGGCGTCCAGGCCGTCGGCGTCCAGAGCCAGCGGGTTGGCGGCCGCGATATGCATCGCGATCTGCTTGCCAAGCGCGTTGAGCGTATCGGCCGATGCCGCGCTTTCCAGCGCAACCAACACGCCGATCTTGCCCATGCCTGCCGCAACCGAGTTATGAACATAACTCACAACGACACCTTCCGGCACTTCCAGGACGGTCGTGCGGCGGAGAGACTGGTTTTCACCGATTGTGGCAATGTTGTTGGTCAGCGCTTCTTCGACGGTGCCGCCGCCCGGGAAGGACGCAGCCTTCAGGGCCTCGATGTCACCACCGGCATTCAACGCGAGCTTCGCAACTTCCGCGACGAACGACTGGAACTGCTCGTTCTTGGCGACGAAGTCGGTTTCCGAGTTGACCTCGACGACGGAACCCTTCGTGCCGTCAACGGCAACCCCGACCAGGCCTTCTGCGGCCGTACGGCCTGCCTTCTTGGCGGCCGCGGCAAGACCCTTGGCGCGCAGCCAGTCGACCGACGCTTCCAGGTCGCCATTATTTTCGGCCAGCGCCTTCTTGCAGTCCATCATGCCGGCGCCAGTGCGCTCGCGCAGTTCCTTCACCGAAGCGGCGGTGATCTCAGCCATGTCAAATCCTCCAAATGGGAATATGGGGCGCGTCGCGGGAAGCCCAAGCCCCCGCGACACGCCCCCGAAAAGTCGTTCGTGTTGGGGCTTATGCCTCGAGCGCGGCTTCCACCGGCGGCTCTGCCATCGCGCCGATGTCTTCGCCACGCGATGCAGCGTTGCCCGACTTGCCGGCCGACGCTGCACTGGCGACGGCTTCGCAGTAAAGGCGGATGGCGCGGCTCGCATCGTCGTTGCCCGGAACCGGGAAGGCGATGCCCTGCGGATTCGAGTTGCTGTCGAGGATCGCGATGACCGGAATGCCAAGGACGTTGGCTTCCTTGATCGCCAGCTCTTCCTTGTTGGTGTCGACAACGAACATAACGTCCGGAAGGCCGCCCATATCGCGGATGCCGCCCAAACTGTTTTCCAGCTTGTCGCGCTCGCGGGTCAGCTGAAGAACTTCCTTCTTGGTAAGGCCGGCGGTGTCGCCTGACAGCTGCTCTTCGAGGCTCTTGAAGCGCTTGATCGAGTTAGAAATCGTCTTCCAGTTGGTCAGCATGCCGCCCAGCCAGCGGTGGTTGACGAAATGCTGGCCCGAGGCGCGGGCAGCCTCAGCCACGGCGTCCTGCGCCTGGCGCTTCGTGCCGACGAACAGGACCTTGCCGCCGCGGGCAACGGTCTGCTGGACGAAGTCGAGCGCGCGGGCAAATAGCGGAACGCTTTGCGAAAGGTCGATGATGTGAACGCCGTTGCGGTCGCCGAAGATGTACGGCTTCATCCGCGGGTTCCAACGGTGGGTCTGGTGGCCGAAGTGCGCTCCGGCTTCGAGCAATTGCTGCATCGTGACGACGGTGGTCGCCATAGGGATAGTCTCCTTGCGGTTATGCCTCGACGGACCCGAGTAACCGGTCGTTGACCGGCACCGCTATGGTGAGTCCGCCTGTGGGATGGCGGGGCACCTACTGGATGATGCCAGATTATTCAAGCACTTCGCGCAGCCACTATTCCAGTTGGAACATAGCAAGAACGAAATTGCTTGACACTCATAGAACGTTTGCAGAACATCGGTCGAATTGAAGCCAATGCCGACCAGTTTGGAACGAATTCGTTCTTGAACTGTTCAGCGCGAACGGAAGGAAAACCGCCGATGCTCGCCACTGTCGCAACCATCGCCCTGTTTGGATTTGCTGTTGCCATGCTCGCACGGTTCGCCCGGAACGATGGCGGCAAGATCCTAGCCGCGCTGTCCGGCAACAGCTGGCTTGCTCAACCTCCTGCTTCGGTACGGCCAGTGACGGTACGATTTAGCCAACGCTATCCGGCGTCGCGGCCGATGCGTGTACGGCCGGCGATGCGCGCCGCCGCTTGACCCGGCTGTAGCTGGCGATGCTGAAGGGGAGCATCGCCAAGTAAAGCAGCGATACCACCAGCAACGTGATCCAAGGCTCGTTGATTAGTGCGGCGCCAAGCAGAGCCACGCCCGCAAGCGCAAACAGCCGCCAGCCCTGCCTGATGCGGATCGATGACCAACTATAGGTCGGCAGGCTGCTGATCATCAAAAGGGCGATGAACAGCGTCCAGGGAAGGACCAAGGTCCAACTCCGGAACAACTCGCTGCCGGTAATAAGCCACAGGAAAATCGGCACGAATGCCAAGCCAGCCCCCGCCGGCGCCGGCACGCCGGTGTTGAAGCCCGCCGACTTGTGCGGCTGGTCGTCGGCGTCGATTCGTGCATTGAAACGTGCAAGCCGCAGCGCGCAGCACACCGCCAGCGCGAGCGCAGCGGTCCAGCCGAACTTTGGCGCGAACTGAAGCGACCAAAGGAATACAATCAAAGCGGGCGCCGTTCCAAAGGCGATATTGTCGGACAAGCTATCGAGTTCAGCACCGAACTTGCTCTGCGCCCTCAATGCCCGGGCGATGCGCCCGTCCATGCCATCGAGTACGCCGGCCACAACGATCGCCGCGAGCGCCTTTTCCCACTCTTCGCCGATCGCGAAACGCACGCCGGTAAGACCGAAGCAAAGGGCCAAAGCCGTAACCGCATTGGGCACAAACGCTCGAAACGGCAGGCCGCGGCGCTCGGGAAAGTCGCTCACTGGCTGGTTCCGGCCCGCTGCGGGTCGATGCCGATCTGCCCGAGGATGGTTTCGCCGGCGATCGTCCGCTGGCCAAGCAGCACTTGCGTCCCCGTCCCGGCCGGCAGGTAGACGTCAACCCGGCTCCCAAAGCGGATCAGGCCAACGCGTTCGCCGGCCACAACGCGGTCGCCTTCCTTGACGAACGACATGATGCGCCGCGCCACGAGACCCGCGATCTGCGTAAACCCGATCTTCAGCCCGTCTTCGCGTTCTACCAAGAAGTGCTGGCGCTCATTGTCCTCGCTCGCCTTGTCGAGGTCCGCGTTCAGGAATTTGCCCGGAACATAGGCGATTCGCCGCACGGTTCCCGCGATGGGCGTCCGGTTGATGTGAACGTCGAACACGCTCATGAAAATCGAAACGCGAGTGAATTCCCCGGCTAGACCGCCGTCGCCCGCCAATTCAACCGGCGCGCTGACGCGAGTTATCATCGTTACCAAGCCATCGGCCGGCGCGACAATCAGATCGGGGTCCTGCGGCGTGGTCCGGATGGGGTCACGAAAGAAGGCCGCGACCCAGATCGTCAGGCCGACCAGCAGCCAGCCGAAGATGTTCGGCAGCGTAGTGAATCCGACCAGCGTCAGGAAGGCAGCGATCAGGGTGAACTTGCGTCCTTCGGGATGAACCGATGGGAAGCGCCACTTGACGGCGGTTACGTGGCTATCGGGCTTTTCTATAACGGCCATGGCAGCGTCCTTAGGGACAAGCGAAGCGCCGGGCAATCCGCCCGGTTGCCTATCCCTGCCCGCTTGCCTAAGGCGCGGCCCATCCAAATTTTGCGCGCACAGGACATTAGAAATGGCCAAGATCAAGGTGAAGAACCCGGTCGTCGAGCTCGACGGCGACGAGATGACCCGCATCATCTGGCAGTGGATTCGCGAACGGCTGATCCTCCCTTACCTCGATATCGACCTCAAATATTATGACTTGGGCATCGAGAAGCGCGACGAGACCGACGATCAGATCACGATCGACGCTGCAAACGCGATCAAACAATACGGTGTAGGCGTGAAGTGCGCGACGATCACCCCTGACGAACAGCGCGTCGAGGAATTCGGCCTGAAGAAGATGTGGAAGTCGCCGAACGGCACGATCCGCAACATCCTGGGCGGCGTCGTCTTCCGTGAGCCAATCGTCATCCAGAACGTCCCGCGGTTGATCCCCGGCTGGACCGATCCGATCGTTGTGGGCCGTCACGCATTCGGTGATCAGTACAAGGCGACCGACTTCAAGGTTCCTGGCCCGGGTAAGCTGACCATCAAGTTTGTCGGCGAAGATGGCGAGACGATCGAGCATGAAGTGTTCGATTTCCCGTCAGCCGGTGTAGCGATGGGCATGTACAATCTCGACGCGTCGATCCGCGACTTCGCCCGCGCTTGCCTGAACTACGGGCTGCAGCGGAACTGGCCTGTTTATCTGTCGACCAAGAACACGATCCTCAAGGCTTACGACGGTCGCTTCAAGGATATCTTCCAGGAAATCTACGAGGCCGAGTTCAAGGCAGCGTTCGAAAAGGCCGGCATCGAATATCAGCACCGTCTGATCGACGACATGGTCGCATCCGCGCTCAAGTGGAGCGGCAAATTCATCTGGGCCTGCAAGAATTATGACGGCGACGTCCAGTCGGACCAGGTCGCGCAGGGCTTCGGCTCGCTGGGCCTTATGACGTCAGTGCTGATGACCCCGGACGGCAAGACGGTCGAGGCCGAAGCGGCGCACGGCACCGTCACCCGTCACTATCGTCAGCACCAGCAGGGTAAGGCGACGTCGACCAACCCGATCGCGTCGATCTTCGCCTGGACCGGTGGTCTCAAGTTCCGCGGAAAACTGGACGAGACCCCGGAAGTGGTAGCGTTCGCTGAAACGCTGGAGCGCGTCTGCGTCGAGACCGTCGAAAGCGGCAAGATGACCAAGGATCTCGCGATTCTCGTCGGGCCGGAACAGCCGTGGATGACGACGGAGCAGTTCTTTGAAGCGATCCGAGAGAACCTGGAATCGGCGATGGCCGAGCAGGGCTTGGTTCAGGCGTAAGCTTTAGGCGACTTTACCCGCTCACGGCGGATGCCAAGGCCGATGATGCGGCCCGGTATCCGCCGCAGCAACGGGTAACGGTCCAATAATCTGATCAGTGCCGGCACTTGGATTGGCCCGCCGCGCAGCACGCGGCCGATGATATTGTCCTGGGCAGCCTTCTGGCCTGACTGGATGATCCGGGTCGGAAACAGCCGGCGCTCCTGAACACGCGGCAGCAATGTGTCGACGGACTGACCGCTCGCAAGCGGTTTCGCTAGGATGTTAGCGGCCGCAACAGCGTCCTGAATTGCAAGGTTGATGCCGATCCCGCCTATCGGTGACATTGCATGGGCCGCATCGCCGATCGCCAATAGTCCCGGCCGGCTCCACTCGGTCAGCCGGTCCAAGGCAACGCTGAGCAGCTTTAAGTCGTCATCGCTCGTCAGAAACTCACCGGACAGTTGCATGTCTGGAAATGCTTTTTGGACTTCCAACCTGAGCCAACCCAAGCCTTTAGACCGAACCGCAACTTCCTGGCCCTTGGGTATAAGGAAGGCCGCCTGCCAATAGTCGTCCCGATCAATCAGCACGACCATTCGGTTGGGTTCCACCGAGCCCCGCAGCGCATCGCCACCGTCATCGATCTTGGGAACCTTGAACCACAATACGTCCATCGGCGCGCCAAGCGATTCGACCGGCAACATGTCGAGCGTGCGGACCAGCGAACCCCGGCCGTCCGCCGCGATCACCAACCTCCCGGCTCGCTCTTCCCGCCCACTTCTGTATCGAACGCCGTCGACGCGGCCATTGCTCTGCGTGAAGGCTTCGACCGGTTCCTCCATGGCCAGCACGAAGCCGGGATAGCCGCACGCCTCATCGCGCAGGAAGTCGAGGAACTCCCATTGCGGCATCATCGCGATAAAGGGGGCCGGCGTGTCGAGGTGCGACAGATCGCCGATCGTCCATTCGCGCCCGCCAATGCGGATGCGCGCGCTGTGCACGCGATTGTGCGGACGGTCTAGAAAACGATCGAGCAAACCCAGTTGCGCGAGCACTTCCATGGTGGAGGGATGGACCGTGTCACCCCGGAAATCGCGAAAAAAGTCCCCATGCTTCTCGATGACCTTCACGCGGATGCCGGCCCGGGCAAAAAGCAGGCCAGCCATCATTCCGGCCGGGCCGCCGCCAACGATCAGTACGTCATGGGGCTGTTCCATCAGTTGACGTCATGACGCCGCGCTCGCGACTTGGTCAAGGATTCCGGCTTGTGCGTTCCCAACGATATACTGTGCCTCTTCCTTCGTCGTGGCGATTGATGTGGATCGTGGATATTACCATTTTCACGTCCGAACCCTTGGAACGGCCGCCGCTGGAATCCCGCTCGACCTTTTCGCCTCCGCGCAAGATATTCGGCGTCGTCCTGTCCTTCCTAAGCTCGAACGCGCAAATGCTCGCGACGATGCGGTGACAATGTTGTGTCCCCATGCTTCAAGGCGCGCATGGCCAGCGAAATGACGATCACTCCCGCGCTCAGCGATGCCCTGACGATCCTCGCTGCGGCCGGTATCGTCATTCCGACATTCGCCCGGTTTCGGATTAACCCGGTGATCGGTTTCATCATCGTGGGCATTATCGCAGGTCCGTTCGGTCTTGGGTCGCTGACGAGCCGCTACGAATGGCTGCAATGGATTTCGATTACGGACGAGGCTGTCGTCGAGCCCTTCGCGGAACTCGGGATTGTCCTCCTTCTCTTCTCGATTGGACTGGAACTTAGTTTCCGGCGCCTGATCGCGATGCGCCGCCAGGTTTTCGGAATCGGCGCGGCCGAGATGGTGCTGACGGCCGTTTTGATTGGCGGCTCTCTCTGGCTCGTTGGCTGGCAGCCACAAAGTGCCCTTTGGCTTGGCCTGGCGCTCGCCATGTCGTCTACAGCACTGGTTCTTCCGATTTCCGGAACTCAAAGCGCAGTTGGCCGTGCAGCGCTCGCAATGCTCCTCTTCGAAGATCTTGCACTCGTGCCCATGCTCTTTCTCATTGGAGCCGCTAGCGGATCGGCCGCGGCAGGACTCGGCTCAGTTGCCATCAAGGGCGCAATCGTCTTGGCCGTCATATGGCTGGTTGGCCGGTTCGCTTTGCCCGCACTGTTCGCGCAGGCCGCCCGGTCCAAGAAGCCGGAGTTGTTCCTTGCGATTTCGCTGCTTGTCGTGATCCTGGCGGCAACCGCCACGGCTTCTGTCGGCCTTTCCCCGATCCTGGGCGCGCTCGTTGCAGGCCTCGTCATCGCCGAAACGGAATATCGAAGCGAAGTCGAAGTCGTGACCGAGCCGTTTAAGGGGCTGGCGCTGGGCGTCTTCCTGATCGCCGTCGGGATGCGGATCGACGTTCGGGCGCTTGTTGAAGACTGGCCGTCTCTGCTTGGTGCGTTGGCCGCGGTTATCCTCGTCAAATCCCTAGTGACCGGCATGCTGCTACGGATGGCAGGTGCGAGGCGAGGCGTTGCAGCCGAGACTGGAGTCCTGATGGCTAGCCCATCGGAAACGACGCTCATCGTTTTGGGAGCGGCAGGCGTTGCTGGGATCCTTCGGCCTGATACCGTTGCGTTCTGGTCCGCGGTGACTGCCATCGGACTTACCGTGACGCCCTTGCTGGCCAGCCTCGGCCGATTGGCGGCGCGCCGTGTGGACCATGCCGCCGCCGCCAGCGAGGAGGACCCGCCGATCGAAGGCCGAACCGTCATCTTTGGCTTTGGCCGCGTTGGCCGGATGGTCGCCGATATGCTGGATGAACATGATCGGCCTTATCTGGCGATCGACAGCGATGTCGACGGGTTCATGGAAGCGAGAAGATCAGGCTATTCAGTGCTATACGGCGATGTGTCTCGACGGGAACTGATCGGGAAGCTCGACCTCGACAAAGCCAGGGCCGTGGTTCTGACGATGGATGATCCCGTGCTGACAGCCCGGATTGCAAAGCGCCTTCGCGAAGAGCACCCCGCCCTCCCGATCATAGCCCGCGCCCGTGATGCCGAGCACGCTGGTGCGCTTTACCGAGCAGGTGTTACGGATGCCGTGCCCGAAGCGCTGGAAGCGTCCTTACAGCTATCCGAGGCTGTGCTGGTCGATATTGGCGTCGCCATGGGTCCGGTCATTGCCTCGATCCATGAGAAACGGAGCGAGTTGCGCGCCGAGATCATGGAATCGGGACAGCTTGACGTTGAGCCAAGCCTCGGTCGCCGACGTGTGCGCGATTCCTTGGCCTAAGCCGCGACGGCTGCCAGCGCATCCTTGATCACACTCAAGGCTTCCTGCGCCTTGTCGCCATCCGGCCCGCCGCCTTGCGCCATGTCGGGCCTTCCGCCGCCGCCCTGGCCGCCGAGAGCCCCGACTGCCGCCTTGACCAGATCGACGGCGGAGACCGTGCCGACAAGGTCTTCGGTTACGCCCACGGCAACACTAGCCCGACCGTCATTGACCGCGATCAAGGCAGCAATGCCGCTACCGATGCGCTGCTTCATTGAGTCAACTTCACCCCGCAAGCCCTTGGGATCGAGGCCTTCCACGACTTGTCCAAGGAAGCCGAAGCCCCCGACCTGCTCCGGTCCAGCCGCCTGACCTTGCGAGCCGCCGCCCATCGCTAGCGCCTTCTTCGCATCCGCTAGCTCGCGCTCTAGGCGCCGCGCGTTGTCCACCAAGGCAGCAATCCGCGCGGGAACCTCGTCGGGCGACGCCTTGAGGGTCGCCGCAGCATCCTTTAGGCGCTGGTCACGGGCGTTAAGCCACGCCAATGCGCCTTCGCCCGTCAGCGCTTCGATGCGGCGAACGCCGGAGCTGACCGCGCTTTCACCGATTATCTTGAACAGAGCGATGTCTCCAGTGGCGTTGACGTGCGTTCCGCCGCACAGCTCCACCGAATAGCGGCGTGTATCCGCGTCACGTCCCATGCTGAGCACCCGGACTTCATCGCCATATTTCTCACCGAAAAGCGCCAGTGCGCCTGCGGCCACGGCATCATCCGGCGTCATCAGCCGCGTCGAAACCGGCTCGTTTGCTCGAATCTCGGCATTCACCTCCGCCTCGATTGTTGCAATTTCTTCGGTGGTCAGCGCCTTGGGATGCGAAAAGTCGAACCGCAACCGATCGGGCGCGACCAAGCTGCCCTTCTGCGTCACATGGCCGCCAAGGACGTTGCGAAGCGCGGAGTGCAGCAGATGTGTCGCGCTATGATTAGCGCGGGTCGCCGAGCGCCGATCCACGTCAACCGACTGTTGAAGCGTCTCGCCGACCGACACGTTCCCCTTTGTCACGGTCGTCCGGAGCGCATGGAGCCTTCCAAGCGGCTTAGACGTATCCTGAACATCACCCTCGAAACCTTTGAGCGACGTAAGCTTTCCGGAGTCACCGACCTGTCCGCCGCTCTCACCGTAAAATGGGGTCTGGTTCAGGACGATGGTAACGGTTTCGCCTTCGTTCGCTTCATTTACCCGCGCTCCGTCCTTGACAATCGCCCGGACCACGCCTTCCCCGTCATGGCCCGCATAGCCGGTGAATTCGGTCGAGCCGACTTCCTCGGCGAGGTCGAACCATAATTCATCACTGGCCTTCTCGCCCGAGCCTTTCCAGGCCGCGCGAGCCGCGGCCTTTTGCTCGGCCATCGCCGCATCAAAGCCTTGCCGGTCGACCTTTAAGCCGCGCGCCCGAAGCGCATCCTCGGTCAGGTCGTAGGGGAAGCCAAACGTGTCGTAGAGCTTGAAGGCCGTCGCGCCTGGCAGCGTCCCGCCGTCAGCCATCCCACCGGTCGCTTCGTCCAGCAGCTTCAGGCCATTGGCCAGAGTCTGGCGAAAGCGGGTCTCTTCCTGCAGCAGCGTCGCTTCGATCAGCGGCTGCGCGCGGACCAGTTCGGGGAATGCCTGCCCCATTTCCGCAACCAGCTGCGGCACCAGCCGGTGCATGAGCGGATCTTTGGCACCCAACAAGTGGGCATGGCGCATGGCGCGGCGCATAATACGTCGCAGCACATAGCCTCTGCCCTCGTTCGCAGGAAGGACGCCATCAGCAACCAGGAAGCCGGATGAACGGAGGTGATCGGCAATGACGCGATGCGAGGCCATCTGATCGCCGACCGCATTGGTATGGGTCAATTCCTCCGATGCCTCGATCAGCGCTTTGAAAGTGTCCGTGTCGTAATTGTCGTGGACACCCTGCAGCACCGCCGCCAGCCGCTCCAGCCCCATGCCGGTGTCGATACTCTTCTTTGGCAGTTCGGCGACGATCTCGTCGTTCGCCTGCTCGAACTGCATGAAAACCAGATTCCAGATCTCCACGAAGCGGTCGCCATCTTCATCCGGACTGCCCGGAGGTCCGCCGTAAAGGTGGTCACCATGGTCGTAGAAAATCTCAGAACAGGGACCGCAGGGCCCGTCTGAGCCCATTGCCCAGAAATTGTCCTTGGTGGGGATGCGGATGATCTTTTCGTCCGCGAACCCCGTAACCTTTTTCCAAATGTCGAAGGCTTCGTCGTCCGTATGATAAACGGTGATCGTCAGCCGCTCAGGCGAAAGGCCCCACTCCTTCGTCAGTAGGGTCCACGCGTGATGAATTGCCTGATCCTTGAAATAATCTCCGAAGGAGAAATTCCCGAGCATCTCGAAAAAGGTGTGATGCCGCGCCGTGTACCCGACGTTGTCGAGGTCGTTATGCTTCCCACCCGCGCGAACACACTTCTGAGACGAGGTCGCGGTGGAATAGGGCCGGCTTTCTAGGCCCGTGAAGACATTCTTGAACGGCACCATTCCCGCGTTGACGAACATCAGCGTCGGGTCGTTGTGCGGCACCAGTGGCGCGGATTGGACGCGCGCGTGACCGTTCTTCTCGAAATAGTCGAGGAAGCTACGGCGAATGTCGTTGGTCGATGTCATGCCGCCCAGATATGGGAGTTGCTGCATTGCGGCAAGAAGCAGCGTTGGGTAGCGAAATCACCGCGCCCTACTCGACCGCTCCGCCACCTCCCTGAACGGCGGAAGGGTCTGGCTGCCGGCTGGGATCGACCAGGATGCTCGGCTCCGCGACATCTTTTACCAATCTAAGCGCCTTGTGCAGCGGGCGCGCTGCCCAACGCCTCAAGGTAGTTCTCACGATTGGCACAGATGCGTGGTTTCGGCGATGCTAGCCTCGCAGCCAGAGGACGCCAGCGACATGCACAGATTCATCGACAGCCCCGACGATGTGCTCGCGCTGGAAATCAGCGGCACCATCACAGGAGACGACCTCTACGCCATCATGAACCGGACTGACGCGATCATGGCGCGGCCTGGCAAGGTCCATGTCTTCGTTGAGACTCAGGGTATCGGGGGAATGCAACTGTCGGCCCTTCCCCATCACCTGTCCCGCGCCTTGCCCCTGTTTGGCAAGCTCGACCGCTTCGGCCGCGTAGCCGTGGTCGCGGACCAGGCGTGGATGCGCGCCGGAAGCCGCCTGGAGAGCGCGATGCTGCCAAACATCAGCTATTGAGTGGTCGGCCCTGAAGAATGGGATGAGGCCTTAGCTTGGGTTGTGGCGAGCGAAGCCGCGAGCGCCTGACGCCGCAGGAGGCCGCGAAAGGAAACGGCCCGATCCTTCGACCGGGCCGATCCTCTTTCTACTAATTCAACAGTGTTACCAGCCGCACTGCTTGCCCTGGTTCTGCTGCTTCAGCCACGCCTGCAGCGGCGCGAAATATTCAAGCATCGGCTTGCCCGAGATTTCGCGGTTGCCGGTGAAGGCTTCCAGTGCATCCGGCCACGGCTTCGACGCGCCCATTTGCATCATGGCGTTCAACCGGGCGCCGACTTCCTTGTTGCCGTAGAAGCTGCAGCGGTGGAGCGGACCCTTCCAGCCTGCCATGTCGCAGGCCGCCTTGTAGAACTGGAACTGCAGCAGCCGCGCGAGGAAGTAGCGGGCGTAGGGCGTGTTGCCCGGGATGTGGAACTTGGCGCCCGGGTCGAAGTCCTGTTCCGACCGCGCGACCGGTGGCGTGATGCCCTGGTACTGCTTCTTCAGGTCAACCCAGGCCTGATTGTAATTGGCCGGCGTGATCGATCCGTTGAATACGCCCCAACGCCACTTGTCGACCATCAGGCCAAACGGAAGGAAGGCGACCTTGTCCATGCCCTGGCGGAGCAGCAGGCCGATGTCCTTGTCGGCCGACGGCACCTTCGAACGGTCTAGAAGGCCGATCTGCACCAGATATTCGGGCGTAATCGACAAGGCTACGAAATCGCCGATCGCTTCGTGGAAGCCGTCGTTCGCACCGTTGAGATACAGGTAAGGCTGCTGATTATAGGCCCGCTGGTAATAGTTGTGGCCCAGTTCGTGATGGATGGTGACGAAGTCGTCGCCATTTACCTTGGTGCACATCTTGATGCGCAGGTCGTCCTTGTTGTCTAAATCCCACGCCGATGCATGGCAGACGACCTCGCGGTCACGCGGGCGAGTAATTTGGCTACGCTCCCAAAAGCTAGCCGGCAGCGGGGCGAGGCCGAGCGAGGTGTAGAAGCCTTCGCCGATCTTCACCATGTCGGTGGGGCTCTTCTTTTTCGCGACGAGCAGGTCCGTCACGTCATACCCGAGGTCGCCCGCCCCCTTCGGGGCCACGACGTCGTAGATGTTACCCCACTCCTGCGCCCACATGTTGCCAAGCAGGTCGGCACGGATCGGGCCGGTCGCCGGCTGGACGCCATTGCCGTACTTCTGGTTAAGCTTGGTCCGCGTGTAACAGTGGAGATCGTCGTAGAGCGGCTTTACTTCGGACCAGAGCCGGTCATAGGTCGCCGCAAACTCGTCGGGCGTCATGTCATAGTTGGAACGCCACATCGCGCCCGTGTCGGCATAGCCAAGTTCCTGGGCACCCGAATTCGCGATTTCTACCATGCGCGTATAGTCGTTCCGCATCGGGCGGCCGACATTCTCGTGCCAGGTTTTCCACATTTCGGCCAGTTCGGCCGGGTTGCGGTTGGTACCCATCAGTGCTTCTACGTCATCGCCCGTCAGCACCTTGCCGTTGAGGCTGGCGCGACCCTTGCCGTAAGTCGACTGAAGGCGGGTTGCGATCGTGTTGAGTTCAGCCGCCGCACCCGGCGTGTTCGGGGCCGACAGAACCAGCGCGCCGCGCAGGATGTTGAGCTTGCGCGCCGTGTCGAAATCCAGACCCTGCACCCGGGCGTAGCGGGCGGCCTCGGAAGCGTATTTGACGCCCTTTTCCGTGCCGATTGTGCCGAAATAGGCGGCAAGCGCGTCCGTATCGTCGTTGATGTAGGTCGAATTGACCCACTGCGCGCGGCCCGAAATGATACTGAGGTCGAACAGGTCTTTCTCGACAGCCGCGACGAAGGCACGAGCGCCTTCCGGCGTCAGCGGATAATCGGCGTTAGCTGCGGCAGCAGAATCGGCGGTCGGCGCCGTCGCGGCCATCTGGGCAGGCGGCGTAGTGGCACAACCGGCGAGCGCCAACGCGGCAAGGGATACGGAAGCAGCAAGATTCTTCACAGGCAGGGTCCTCGTCCTGGATCGTTTCTGTTTTTCGCGTGGGCGTTTGGTGGGACGATGCGCCGCGAAGGTCAAGGCGCGGCGAGAAATTCCGCTAGGGCCATGCCGAATTCGGGCTTGGTTACGCTCGACATGTGCGTGCCCGGAATAGCGACGTATCGTCCGTCCGGCAGGGCATTGGCCAGCTGCGGCGCCGACCCATTGTCCTCATCCTCGGTCCCGCACAGCACCATCGTTGGCATGGTGAAGGCCTGCAGCCATTCGGGGTGCGCGTCTTCGAATGTGCGTAGCAGGTGACCGGCGGCGACCCGGTCTATCTTCATCGTCTTCATGAACTGGATGGCCATCCACCAAGGGTCACCACGTCGGGCGAGGTCGAACTGGGCGATCGCTTCATGAAAGAACGCCTGCCGGCGGTTCCAGTCGCTCAAGCCCTCGATGCCCATTCCTGCCAGCACAGCGCGGCGCGGCGCGCCCCCCTCGCCGACCGCCTGCACGGTGGTTCGCGCGCCGAGAGAAAAACCGCCGAGGTCGAAGTCGGTCAGGGCGAGATGCGCGACGAGTTCGTGGAGGTCACGCGCGAGAATCCCGCGCGGATAGGCCGACGCATCCTGTGGCTTGTCGCTGAGCCCGTGGGCGCGAAGGTCCGGCATGATGACCCGGAAGCCCTTCCCTGCCACGGTCTGAGCGGCACCGAACTTCAACCAGTTGGTCTGCCCGTCGCTAAATAACCCGTGGAGCAGGACGACCGGCCTCCCCTCGCCCAACTCGCGCCACGCGAGCCGCACGCCGTCTGACGCCTCGAAATAGTGCGTGGCGAACTCCATCAGTCAGGCATCTTGCCCGTGGCGGCGATCCACTTGTTGACGAGGGGCTGATGTTCCTCGGTCTTCATTTCCTTCAAGCCGGTCGTGTTGATCCACTGCCGGTGCATCGACTCCGCGCCGAAATGCGACGTCGGTCTGAACCGGCCCGGCTTATCGAAGGAGGCCACGGTCAGGTCCATGTTCGGACCTTCCTTGAACTGGAAGCCCAGCGACGTTCCGCAGGACGCGCAGAAGCTGCGCCTGGCAATTGGCGAGCTGTCGTACCAATCGGGGCCTGACAACCAGTTAACCTTCGACTGAGGCACGTTCTTGAAAGCGATGGATATGCTGCCGGTTGCACGCTGGCACATCCGGCAGTGACACAGATAGGCGTCGTCATTCTCGACCTCCGCCTCGTAGCGCACCTTTCCGCATGCGCAGCCGCCGGTCATCTTATCCGCTTGCTTCATCGGTTACCCCTGAAAGCTACGCGCAGCGCCTTGCCGAGATTAACCCAGATTGCAAGCCATGGTCAGTTTACCACGGCTCATGCCGCCTTCTTCAGGTGGCGGCGCCCCAGCAGTTCCGCGATCTGCACCGCGTTCAGCGCGGCACCCTTGCGCAGATTGTCACTGACGACCCACATGCTGAGCCCGCTGTCGACGGTAGAATCGTCGCGGACGCGGCTGACGAAGGTCGCATAGTCACCGACGCACTCGACAGGCGTTACATATCCACCGTCCTCGCGCTTATCGATGAGCATGATGCCCGGCGCCTCGCGAAGGATGGCCTGTGCCTCCTCCGCGCTGATTTCTTCCTCGAATTCGACGTTGATCGCTTCGCTGTGGCCGACAAAGACGGGCACGCGGACGCAGGTCGCGGTTACCTTGATTCTGGGATCGAGGATCTTCTTAGTTTCGGCGACCATCTTCCATTCTTCCTTGGTCGATCCGTCTTCGAGGAAGCTGTCGATGTGCGGGATCACGTTGAACGCGATCTGCTTTGTAAACTTTTTCGGCTCGTTGGGATCACCGACGAAGATATTGCGGCTCTGCTCGAACAGCTCGTTCATGCCGGCCTTACCGGCGCCTGAAACCGACTGGTACGTCGCTACGACCACGCGCTTGATGCGCGCGACGTCGTGCAGCGGCTTCAGCGCAACAACCATTTGGGCGGTGGAGCAGTTGGGGTTGGCGATGATGTTTTTGGCGCGATAGCCGTCGATCGCGTGGGCATTTACTTCCGGCACGATCAGCGGGACGTCCGGGTCCATCCGGTACAGCGAGCTATTGTCAATGACCGTGCAGCCCGCGCCGGCGGCGCGAGGCACGTGGAGTTTACTGATCTCCGACCCCGCCGCAAATAGCGCCATGTCCCAGCCTTCGAAGTCAAAATGCTCGAGGTTCTTGACCTTGAGCTCTTCGCCATTCTCGCCGAAATCGATGATATCGCCGGTCGAACGCGGGCTGGCCACCGCTGCCACTTCCGCTAGCGGAAACTGCCGCTCGCTCAGGATGTTCAAGATTTCCCGCCCGACGTTGCCGGTAGCGCCGACGACCGCGACCCGATAGCCCATGGCTTGTCCAACTTTCGATTGTGTGATCCCCATTGCACCTAGGTAACGAGCCTGCAAAGTCAACGACTTTGGCCGGACCGGGGGGAATGCGCGATGAAGCTTCAGGCGGCGCGAGTGCTGGGCGTTTTCCTGCTGCTGATGTGCGCGTTCGCGATCAAGGGCTCGCTGGTCGCGCCGCCTAGCGCGTCGGCGCAGATAGCGGCAGGGCAATTCGATACTTTCCGCGCACTTGCACGCCTCCAGCGCATCCTGGGTGACCAGCGGCCGCACTCCGTCGACACGGGGGCAAACGACGCAGTCCGTGAGCGACTGGTCGCGGAACTTCGGGCCATTGGCCTGACGCCACAGGTCCGCGAGGCCGACGATTGCCAAGCCAGCCCGCGGCACCGCACCGTCAGCTGCAGCCATGTCCGCAATGTGGTCGCGTCGATCGGTCCAGCGACGGGCAGACGCCTGCTATTGAATGCACATTACGATAGCTCGCCCGCCGGACCGGGCGCCTCCGACGACGGCATTGGCATCGCGACCTTGCTCGAGGTCGCCGCCGTCCTGAAGGTTCAGCCCCCGGCGCGTCCCGTCACCTTCCTGTTCAACGAAGGAGAAGAGTTTGGGCTGAACGGGGCGGGAGCATTCGCGGCGCAGGACCCGCTGGCATCTTCCGTCGATGCGCTGATCAATATCGAGGCGCGCGGCGTTTCCGGCCCGGCGACGATGTTCGAAACGAACGTGCCCAACGGCCCCGCGATCATCGCCTATGCCCAATCAAGCCAGCGGCCCAACGCCAACTCCATCGCGACCGATATGGCGACGCTAATTCCCAACACGACCGATGTCGAAGTGTTCAAGGCGCGCGGGTGGAAGACGCTAAGCTATGCGATCATCGGCAACGAAACCCGCTACCACACGTCCGGCGACACGGTCGAAGCGCTCAACCGAGCGAGCCTGTTCCAGATGGGTAGCGAAGTGCTTGCTGCGACGCGCGTCATGGCCCGGGCTGACCCTGATGCCGACGGTGGCAGGATGGTTTTCACCGACATTGCCGGCCGGCTGTTCGTGGCCCTGCCCCTTCAGGTCTCTCTTTCGGCGCTTGGTGTACTTGCGATTGCCGCACTAGCAGTCAGCTGGAAGATCGGCGCGTTGAAGCGTCCGCTCGCGACCGTCGTCCTCGCTTGGGTCGCCGGCGTCGCCTTGGCTGTGCTGGTCGGCTGGCTCTTTGGCCTGATCCGTCCGGGCGCCTTCTGGCGCGCAAGTCCGTTGCTGCCTTATCTTACCATTTACGCCGTGGTTCTGACCGCTCAAATGGCGGTCCTGGCGCGAATGACCGGCGGGATCAAACGTCACCGCCTTCGCGCTGCAACATGGCTTCTGACACTGGTTCTCGGCTGCGTCGCAACCATTGTCCTCCCGGGCGCCTCTATCTTTTTCATCGCGGCACCGGCCGTCGCTATCGGCGGACTGCTCGCCAACCGCAAGACGCCACAAGTTGCAACGATGCTCTTCTGGCTTGCCGCCGCGATCCAATTGCTGATGTTCTCCCAGCTGCTCGCCATGCTCGAATTGCTGCTGGTCGATGGTCCACTATGGGCAGTCGCGCCACTGGCCGGTCTCGCCGCGCTGCCGTTCCTTATAGAGGTGACCGACGCCGTCGACCGCTGGATACTCAGCGCTGTTGGAGTGATCGCCGGCGCGGTCGTGTTGGGCGCGATGCTCGTCCCGCGGACGACCGCGGAAAGACCAGGCCGGCTCACTCTCGACTATCTGCGCGACGATGTGGCCGCCAGAAGGCAGTGGTCCGTGTCGAACGGACTGGCACCCCTTCCCGACGGCTGGTCGCGGTTCGGCCGATGGAAACAATCGACGCTCCGCAATTCAACCGCGAAGCGCTGGTTGGCTCCCGCCCCAACGATCGACCTGCCCGCGCCCCGCATCGCCGTGCTCTCTTCGGTTGCGCAGGGCAGAAAGCGGACGGTGCGGCTTTCGATCGATCCGGCAGGGGCGGACACCGTCGGCCTGCGCTTTGCCAAGGATGTTCCAGTGCTTGCCATGGGCATCGCCGGGCAAGCGCGCGCTATTCCAGCTTCCGCGGGCAAAGGTACGATCATGCTGCGCTGTTCCGGCCGGTCGTGCGGCCGCATGGTCTTTGAAGTTCGGTTGGGCACGGCGAAGCCGGTCGTGGCCGACCTGATCCGTACCCGCTACGCCATGGTGCCGCAGGGCAAACCGCTCATTGATGCCCGGCCATCGAGCCATATTCCGCAATATCTGCCCGACAGCAGCGTCCGGATCGTTCCTGCCCGACTGTGACAGGCACGAAAAAGGGCGGCCCGCTCCTAGCGGACCGCCCCGTTTCTCGTCGACAGGCGTGAAGCTTAGGCTTCCTTGCCTTCGCTGCCCTTCGCGGGACGCGTGTCGCGGCGCTCGGCGATACGCGCCGACTTACCGCGGCGGCCGCGCAGGTAGTAGAGCTTTGCGCGGCGCACGGCGCCACGGCGAACGACCTCGATCGAATCCAGCGCCGGCGAATAGAGCGGGAAGACGCGCTCGACGCCTTCGCCGAACGAAATCTTGCGGACAGTGAAGTTCGAATTCACGCCCTTGTTGGCGCGGGCGATGCAAACGCCTTCGTACATCTGCACGCGGCTGCGCTCGCCTTCCGTGACTTTCACGCCGACGCGCAATGTGTCACCGGGACGAAATTCGGGAATGGGGCGGAGTTTCTCGAGCTCGGCGACTTGCTCGGCTTCGAGCATCTGGATCAGGTTCATTGTCTTAAAGACCCTATTTTTTCCGTTGCGCACCAGAGGGCGACGCCTCCCGAGCACCCCCATGGCACTCGATCAGGTCCGGCCGCCGTAGCCGTGTATCGTCGATCGAGCGCTGCTTTCGCCACGCCGCGATCTTCGCATGATCCCCCGATCGCAACACTTCGGGGATCGTGCGTCCTTCCCATTCAACGGGTCGGGTATAGTGCGGATATTCCAGGAGCCCTTCTTCGAAGCTCTCCTCCTCTCCGCTGGAGGCCGCGCCCATTATCCCGGGAAGCAGTCGAACGCAAGCGTCTAGCAGCACCATAGCGCCTAGTTCGCCCCCCGACAGCACATAATCGCCGATGCTGACTGGTTCGACCGTCCTCGCCTCGAATATGCGCTCGTCGAAGCCTTCAAAGCGGCCGCATAGGATGATCGCACCCTCGCCCGCCGCAAGCTCCCGGACCCGACCTTGGGTCAGCGGCGCCCCGCGCGGCGTCATTGCCAGCATCGGCCGCCCGTCCGCGACGGCATCAAGCGCGGCGGCAATAACGTCGCAGCGAAGCACCATCCCCGCACCGCCACCAGCGGGCGTGTCGTCGACCGTCCGATGCTTGTCGATCGCATGGTCGCGAATATTGCGCGCTTCGAGCGACCATGCGCCCTCGCTCAGTCCGCGCCCCGCAAGGCTTTGGCCCAGCGGCCCGGGAAACATGTCAGGATAAAGGGTCAACACGGTCGCGCGGAATGTCATGCCGCGCCGTTAGCTTAAGCGGAACTTGCGCGCCATGCCTGGCATTGAGAGCAGATGGAAGAGGAGCCTCTCGACTGTCTGGTGATTGGAGGTGGCCCGGCTGGGCTGACCGCCGCGATCTACCTTTCACGCTATCATCTCGACATCATGGTTGTGGATGGAGGCAAAAGCCGCGCCGCCTGGATTCCGCGCACCCACAACCACGCCGGATATCCCGAAGGCATCAAGGGAACCGACTTGCTCGACCGGATGAAGGAGCAGGCCCGGCGCTACGGCACCCGCATCGAGGACGGGCAAGTCACGCGGATCGAGCGCGACGCGGAAAGCGGCCTGTTCAACGCCGAGTGGGGTTCTGGCCCCGTCACAGCGCGAACGGTCCTGCTCGCCACTGGTGTCACCAACCGCCGCCCGCCGATGGATGTTGAAGCCCACGACGACGCACTGGCCCGGGGCCTCATCCGCTATTGCCCGATCTGCGATGGTTATGAAATCACCGACAAGCGCGTCGGAATTATCGGTACGGGCGAACGCGGCGCTGGCGAGGCGATCTTCCTCAGAAGTTACACAAGCGACCTTACATTGGTCGCTCCTGATGGCGCCCATGCACTAGACGACGCCGAGCTCGAACGGCTCGCTGAAGCAGGCGTCAAACTTGTCGACGGCCCGGTCGAGGCAATCGAGCCGGGCGACGATGACATCACCCTAAGCGCAAGCGGCCAGCACATCACCGTCGACAGCATCTACCCCGCGCTTGGTAGCGACACCCACACGCAATTAGCGGAAATGCTGGGTGCGGCGCAGGCTGGCGATGACTGCATCCGCGTTGATAGCCACCAGCGGACCAGCGTCCCTGGGCTCTATGCCGCCGGTGATGTCGTCCACGGCCTGGACCAGATCAGTCATGCGATGGGTGAAGGCGGTGTCGCTTCGACGACGATCCGCAATGACCTTGCGCAGCGGGAGCCGCTGCGGCGTTAAGCCAGAAACTCCGGGTCGAGCATGATACGGTCTTCATCAAAAGTGGCGATCGGGTCGCGGAACGGAATCAGCGCCTTACGACCGTCCGCCTTTTCGATTTCCAGCAAATCACCGGCCCCGAAATTCTCGACCGCAGCGACTGTGCCGACCGGGTGGCCGGCTTCGTCAAAGCACGGCAGTCCCACTAGGTCGGCGTGATAATATTCGCCCTCTTCCAAGGGAGGCAGTTCAGAACGATCGATCTCGACCAACTGCCCGCGCAGCGCCTCGGCGGCGCTCCGGTCGGAAATGCCCTCGAACCGGGCGATGGCGGTCTTACCGCCTTCGCGGATGTCACAAAGCTTTACGTCGCGATCGCCCACGATGAATCGCGAATGGCGAGCGAGGCTCTCGACACTGTCGCTAAACAGCTTGAGCCTCAACTCGCCCCTCACTCCATGCGCCCCGGCAACGGCGGCCAGCGCCACGCGCTTCCCGGTTGCCGGTGACGTCATGATTACTCGGCCTTGGCGGCTTCGTCAGAAGCAGCGCCTTCGGCCGGTTCCTGAGCGCTTTCGCCCGTCGCTTCACCGGCTTCGTCGCCAGCGTCGCTGTTCGGGGTCGCTTCGTTGGCTTCTTCGGCCGGGGCTTCGCCAGCGGCTTCTTCGGCTGCCGGAGCTTCCGCGGTCACTTCCTCAGTCGCCGGAGCTTCTTCAGCCGGGGCTGCAGCGGCGGCAGCCTTCGCTTCTTCGGCCTCGGCCAGCTTGGCGGCACGCTCTTCGGCGCGCTCTTTGGCCTTCTCGCCCGGTTCGGCCTTCTTCGGGTTGTTGCGGGCGGCGCGCTCCTTGATGCCGGCGGCATCAAGGAAGCGGGCGACGCGATCCGACGGCTGTGCGCCGACGCTCAACCAATGGGACACGCGGTCGGCGTCCAGCTTCACGCGCTCGGGTGAGTCCTTCGCCAGCAGCGGGTTGTAGGTGCCGACCTTCTCGATGAAACGGCCATCGCGCGAGTTGCGGCTGTCCGCAACGACGATGCGGTAATAGGGACGCTTCTTGGAGCCACCACGGGCCAGACGGATTGCAACTGCCATTTTTATAGTCCTTTCAGAATATTACGCTATTTCTTTGAAAACTTGTTGAATCCCGGCGGAAGGTTGAACGGGGCCGCCCCGCCCGGCATGCCGGGCAGCTGAGGCATCTGGCCGCCAGGGAGGCCGCCTCCCGCCTGCAGGTCGCCCAGTGCCTTTTCCATGCCCCCGCCGGAGAACATCGCGGCGAGCTTGCCGAAGCCGCCAAGCTTTTTCAGCCGCTTCATTGCGTTCGCCATCTCCTGGTGCATCTTCAGCAGCTTGTTGACCTCCTGAACGGTGGTTCCGCTGCCCTTCGCAACGCGAATCTTGCGCTTGGCATTGATGATTTCCGGCTTGGCGCGCTCCTTGGCGGTCATCGAACTCATCATCGCCTCAAGCCGAACCAGCGCCTTCTCATCGATATTTGCCGCACCCTTCATGCCCTTCATACCAGGAAGCATATTGGCCAGCGCACCGAGGCCGCCCATCCGTTGCATCTGACTGATCTGGAGGCGCAAATCGTCGAGGTCGAACTTGCCCTTCTCCATCTTGCGGGCGAGTTTTTCGGCATCCTCAATCTTGACTGTCTCAGCCGCCCGCTCAACCAGCGATACGACGTCGCCCATGCCCAGGATGCGTCCCGCGACACGGTTCGGGTGGAAAGCTTCCAGTGCCTCCAGCCCCTCGCCAACGCCAGCGAACTTGATCGGCTTGCCGGTGACCGCGCGCATCGACAGCGCCGCACCGCCGCGTGCATCGCCGTCCATCCGGGTGAGGATCACGCCCGACAGGTCAACTTCGCCGGCAAAGCCCTTGGCAACGTTGACGGCGTCCTGACCGGTCAGACTGTCGACTACCAACAGCGTTTCGACCGGGCGCGAAGCCGCGGCGACCGACTTCATCTCGCTCATCAGCGCATCGTCGACGTGTAGGCGACCCGCCGTGTCGAGCATCAACACGTCATAGCCCTGCAGCTTCGCCGACTGCAGCGCGCGCTCGGCGATCTGCACCGGCGTCTGGCCCGCGACGATCGGCAGCGTATCGACATTCGCCTGGCGTCCAAGCACGGCCAGCTGCTCCTGCGCGGCCGGACGGGCGACGTCGAGTGACGCCATCAGCACCCGCTTGCGCTCCCGCTCGCTCAGGCGCTTCGCCAGCTTGGCGGTCGTCGTGGTCTTACCGGAACCCTGAAGGCCAACCATCATGATGACGGCGGGCGGATTGACGTCGAGGTTCAGCTCGGCCGTCTCGCTGCCCAGCATCTCGACCAGCGCGTCGTTGACGATCTTGACGACCATCTGGCCCGGCGTGACCGATCGGATCACCTCGGCGCCGACCGCGCGTTCTGTCACCTGCTCGACGAAGTCACGCGCTACAGGTAGTGCCACGTCGGCCTCCAGCAGCGCGACGCGAACCTCGCGCATCGCACCGCGCACGTCGTCCTCCGACAGCGCCCCGCGGCCGCGAAGCTTGTCGAAGACGCCGGCAAGGCGATCGCTAAGGCTGTCGAACATCAAAAACTCCTCATGCCGACCGACGAAAACGCAAGAAACGCCGGCGGGCGAAAACTCGCCGGCCAGCGTGTCCCGAGGGACGCCCATCGATGTATGTCCGTAAAGACGAGGCGCGCCCTACGGGAGAGAGGCACGGAGGTCAAGGTGGCACAGGGGAGCGGCCGAAGGTCGTCAGAAAATTTCGCCGCGATCAATGATGTCCCGCTCGTGTTTTGTGCTCACCCTTCCCAATGCCTTGTTTCGGCCCGGAAACCGGCCGAAGCGGTCGATTTGGTCGCGATGCATAACAGCGAAATCCAGCGCTTCCTGCTGACCGAGCCGCCGGAACTCCGCGACCGAGCGTTCCTGGTCCTTGGCGTCTTCGCTATGCATCAGAGGCATAAGCAGGAATTGCTGCCAGTCCTCGGGAGCGGCCTGTGTCCATCCCCGCGCCAGCGACAACTTGGCAAGGTCAAGAGCCAGCTTATCGGCCTCGAACGCCCGCGCCGACCCACGATGAATATTTCTGCTGCACTGGTCGAGTAGCAGGATCGCGCCCAGCAGATGTTCCGGCGAGTCCCGCCATCCCTCGGCCTCGGCCGCCAGCACCGCCTCGCGCGCATCAGCAAACCGCCGCTTTATCTCGGCATCTAGCGCCGCGTCCTTGGCGAACCAGCGATCCTTGCCAACCTCGCCGAACCAGAACTGGATGAGCGCCGGCGCAAGCTCCGACGGACCAGGAATCATTTCGTTGGCTTGCCTCGCGGCGGACCACCCGGCCTCGGTCCCTTGCCGGCGGGACCGCCCGGGCGCTCGCCATCGCGGCGGCCCGGGCCCTTGCGGACAATGCGCCGGTCGGCCGGTCCGCGACGGTCGCCTGGACCACTACGCTGGCGTTCCGGCACGCGGTCCATCGGCCTAGATTGCTGGACCTGGCCCTTGGGGCCGACCGCATAGCCTTCCTTCAGCAGCTCATTGAACGCGGCACGGACGCTTATTCCGATGGAATCCTGAACCGCCTTTGGCAAGTCGGCATAGGCGGCATTTCGATGCAGGCTCTGCAGGTCACGCAGCATCGCGTTCGGGACACCGCCGGATGACGCCTTGAGCGCCTCTACCGCGTCGACGACCGCCGCGAAGATGATCGATTGCATGACGTCTGACGCAGCTTTGGGCACTTTTCCTCTCCTTTTGCGGGCAAGCCCCAGTGGACTCGCCGCGACGCGCTCCCTAAGTCCCGCGGCGTGACGCGGCAATTCCACAAGATGCACGGCCTCGGCAACGACTTCGTCATT
Source organism: Sphingomonas edaphi (assembly GCF_003583725.1). Taxonomy (GTDB): domain Bacteria; phylum Pseudomonadota; class Alphaproteobacteria; order Sphingomonadales; family Sphingomonadaceae; genus Sphingomicrobium; species Sphingomicrobium edaphi. The sequence goes on from NZ_QXTF01000001.1 coordinate 240,544, forward strand.
CTTGACGGTCGGACACAGGCGGTCGCCATGACCGCTGAGTTGGCCCGGGCGCTCGCCGACCGCCAGCTGGGCATTGGCTGCGACCAGCTGATCCTGCTCGAACCGTCGACCATCGCCGATGTGAAGATGCGAATCTGGAACCACGATGGGGGCGAAGTCGAAAGTTGCGGCAACGCCTCGCGCTGCGTCGTCGCGCTGACGGGCGCGGAGACGCTGGAAACTAGCGGTGGGATCGTCGCGGGATCGAGCAAGGGAAGCGGGGTCGAGGTCGACCTGCCGGCGCCAAGGTTCGGCTGGGACGACATTCCGCTCAGCTATCCTATGGACACCGCGCGTTTGCCGATGGCGTGGGGGCCGCTGACACACCCCCTGGCGCTTAGCGTTGGCAACCCTCATGTCGTGTTCTTCGTGCCCGACGAACGGATCATAGAGCTCGACGAACTTGGTCCGTCGATCGAGCACGACCCCGCCTTTCCCGATCGGATTAACGTCAACGTCGCTGCCTTGCGCGAAGGCGACATCTACCTGCGCACCTGGGAGCGCGGCTCCGGCCTCACCCTCGCGTGCGGAACGGGCGCCTGTGCCACCGCGGTCGCCGCCATCGTCCAGAAAATGGTCACGTCACCGGTACGCGTCCACATGCGGGGCGGTGAGCTGACCATTACGTGGGCGCCGGGGGAGACGATCCGGATGCAGGGTCCGGCCACTCACGTTTTCAAAGGCGAGATCGAACTGGAGCAGTTTGCCTGATGCCGGCCGAGACCATCACGCTCGGCTGCCGACTGAACTTCGCGGAAAGCGAGGCGATGCGGGCCCACGCAGGTGATGACGCCATCATCGTCAATAGCTGCGCGGTGACGAACGAGGCGGTTCGCCAGACTAGGCAGGCCATCCGCCGTGCCCACCGCGAGGCACCGGACAAGCGCATCATCGTCACCGGCTGCGCTGCCCAGCTCGACCCTAGCAGCTTTGCGGCCATGCCCGAGGTCGCCAAGGTCATCGGCAATGCCGACAAATATCACGTCGACGCTTTCTTCAATGAAAACAAGGTAGTTGTCAGTGACGTCATGACGGCGCCTGTGCCTCCCGTCGCGGCTGGCTTCCTGTCACGCGTGCGCAGTTTCGTTGCCGTCCAGACCGGATGCGATCATCGCTGCACATTCTGTTCCATCTGGCAGGCACGTGGGGCGAGCCGCTCGCTTCCCTACGAAGCCGTCCGCGATGCCGTTGATTGCGAATTGCATTCAGGCGCGAAGGAGATCGTCCTAACCGGCGTCGACATCACCAGCTACGAAACGGGCCTAGGCCTGCTATGCCAGCGCCTCCTCGCTGATCTGCCAGCGCTGAAGCGTCTCCGTCTCTCCTCGCTCGACAGCATCGAGATCGACGAGGCGCTGATGGAATTGGTTGCCGGTGAGCATCGCCTCCTCCCCCACTTCCACCTTTCGCTGCAGGCCGGCGACGATTTGATCCTCAAGCGGATGAAACGCCGCCATAGCCGCGCGGAAGCCGTGCGGACGGTGGAACGGCTCAAGGCCGCGAGGAGTGAGGTCACTATCGGTGCCGACCTCATTGCGGGTTTCCCGACGGAAACGGAGGAGGCGGCAATGAACAGCCTCGCCCTGCTCGACGATTGCGACATTATCGCCGCGCATATTTTCCCCTTCTCGCCCCGCCCCGGCACGCCGGCGGCCCGGATGCCGCAACTGGAGCGGGAAACGGTCAAGGCCCGCGCTGCTCGGATGCGCGATGCCGCCGCCATCCGCCGCAACCGCTGGCTCGACGGCCTCGTGGGTAGTCGACAGTGCGTGCTGGTCGAGAACAGGGAAAAAGGGCACAGCGACGGTTTCGCGCCGGTTCAAATCGCCGGATCCGCGCGGGGGAACATCGGCACCGCGTTCATCACTGCGCGCCAGAAAGAAACACTAACCGGGATTTTTGAATGAGTTGGCTCGAACGCCTCACAGGCGGTTTCAAGAAGACGGCGGACCGCCTGGGGGAAAATATCTCGGGGCTGACGAGCAAGGCCGCCCTCGACACCGCGACTCTCGACGACATTGAGGAAGCCCTGATCGCCTCAGACCTGGGACCCGAAGCTTCGCGTCGGATCAGGGATGCCATTTCCGCCCGCCGCTACGAGCAACTGGACGAACGCGGCCTGCGCACCATCCTAGCGGAGGAAATCGAGAAGATCCTGGCCCCCGTCGCAAAGCCGCTCGACGTCTGGGGCTTTCCACGGCCGCACGTGATACTCGTGATCGGGGTCAACGGATCAGGCAAGACGACGACAATCGGTAAGCTGGGGCACCTGCTGAAGGAACAGGATTATGGCGTCATGCTGGCGGCCGGCGACACGTTTCGCGCAGCCGCGATCGAGCAACTCAGGATCTGGGGCAACCGGATCGGCGCGCCGGTCATCTCGGGCAAGGAAGGTGGCGATGCGGCAGGCATCGTCTATGACGGAGTCAAGCAGGCGACCGCTACCGGCATCGACGCGCTGATCGTGGATACTGCCGGCCGGCTCCAGAACAAATCGCACCTGATGGAAGAATTGTCGAAAGTGCGGCGCGTGCTCGGGCGGCTGAACCCTGAAGCACCGCACGATGTTCTCCTCGTCCTTGACGCTACAACCGGACAAAATGCCTTGAACCAGATCGAAGTCTTCGGCCGCGACGCTGGTGTCACCGGCCTGATCATGACCAAGCTTGACGGGACCGCGCGCGGCGGTGTGCTTGTTGCAGCCGCCGAGCGGTTCGGCCTCCCAATCCACGCCATCGGTGTCGGCGAAGGCATAGAAGACCTTCGGCCCTTCGATCCGCGCGCTGTCGCGCGGGCTATTGCGGGGCTCCCGGCATGAACGCCGCCGCACAGAAGCAGGAACCCGGCAGCGGCGCGCGTCTCCTCATCGATATCGGCCCGCTGCTCGTCTTTTTCCTTGTCAACTTCTTCGCGCCCGTCCCGGGAGCGCTGAAGGTATTTGTCGCGACCGGCGCTTTTATGGTCGCAATGATGGCGGCGCTGATCTTCTCGGCAATCAGATACAAGCATGTCTCGCCCCTCCTCCTTTTCTCAGGCGTGATGGTTCTGGTGCTCGGCGGCCTTACGATCTGGCTCCACAACGAAACCTTCATCAAGGTGAAGCCGACGATCTATTATGCTCTGGTCGCAGCGCTGCTGGGCTTCGGCCTGGCGACTGGACGGCCGCTGCTGAAGGCCGTGCTCGGCAGTGCGTATCCGGGTTTGAGCGAGGAAGGCTGGAGCAAGCTGACCCGCAACTGGGCTCTGTTTTTCGCCGTCATGGCTGTCGTCAACGAGGCGGTCTGGCGCAACAGCACAACCGATTTCTGGATCGGGTTCAAGCTGTGGGGAGCAATCCCCGCGACTTTGCTGTTCGCGCTGGCTAACGTGCCGATGCTTGTCCGCCACGGCCTGTCGACCGACGATGAACCCAAGGCCGCCGAGCCGGGACCGATCGAATGACCGACGCCATCCTCAGCATCCGTGGACTCCGCAAGGCATACGCCAGCGGCACGGAGGCGCTGAAGGCGGTCGATCTCGACATCCGGCGCGGCGAGATATTCGCGCTGCTCGGCCCGAACGGCGCGGGCAAGACTACGTTGATCAACATCGTCTGCGGCATCGTCACGCCGTCTGGGGGAACGGTGCTGGTCGATGGCAAGGACCATCTGGAAGACTATCGCCACGCGCGCAGCCGCATTGGGCTGGTCCCCCAGGAACTCACCACCGACGCCTTCGAAAGCGTGCTGTCGACCGTCACCTTCAGCCGCGGGCTATTCGGCAAGCGGCGCGATCCGGCGAAGATCGAGACGCTGTTGAAGCGCCTTTCGCTGTGGGACAAGCGCAAGGCGAAGATGATGGAGCTGTCAGGCGGCATGAAGCGCCGGGTGATGATCGCCAAGGCACTGAGCCACGAGCCCGACATCCTGTTTCTCGACGAACCCACTGCGGGGGTCGACGTCGAGCTTCGCCGGGACATGTGGGACATCGTTCGTAAGCTGAAGTCCGACGGTACGACCATCATCCTGACAACCCATTATATCGAGGAAGCCGAGGAAATGGCCGACCGCGTCGGCGTCATCAGCCGCGGCGAGCTAATCGCGGCTGAAGACAAGCACGTCCTGATGCAGAAGCTCGGTCGCAAGACGCTCAAGCTGACTCTTGCCGAGCCAATGGCGGAAATCCCGGGCGAGCTCGCCGAATGGAACCTTGAGCTCGAGGATGAAGGTCACATCCTCTGCTACAGATTCGATACGAATGCCGAGAAGACGGGCGTTCCTTCCCTGCTTCGCAGGGTCAGCGACCTCGGCATCGGCTTCAAGGACTTGTCCACCCGCCAATCGAGCCTGGAAGATATCTTCGTCGGGCTGGTGCATGAGGAGCGAGCCAAATGACGAATGGCGGTTTCAACGGCGAAGGCGTCTACGCCATCTATCGTTTCGAAATGGCCCGCGCGCTTCGAACGTTGTGGCAGAGCCTCGTTACGCCGGTCATCACGACCGCGCTCTACTTCGTGGTGTTTGGCGCAGCCATCGGCAGCCGGATGACCGACATGGACGGCATCAGCTTCGGCGCATTTATCGTGCCAGGCCTGACGCTGCTGTCCGTCTTCATGCAGTCAATTTTCAACGCCAGTTTCGGCATTTATTTTCCGAAGTTTACCGGCACAATCTACGAACTCCTCTCAGCACCAATCTCTAGCCTCGAAACCGTGCTCGCCTATGTAGGCGCGGCGGTAACGAAAAGCATGGTTTTGGCACTGGTCACCCTCGCCACCGCAACCTTGTTCGTCGATGTGCGGGTCGAACACCCGTTGCTGATGCTGATGTTCTTGTTCTTGATCACGACCGCATTCTGCCTGCTCGGCTTCGTGATCGGCATCTGGGCGCAGAATTTCGAGCAGCTCCAGATCATTCCCATGCTGATCGTGACGCCCCTCACCTTCCTCGGCGGAGCCTTCTATTCGATCAGCGCGCTAGCGGAGCCTTGGCGGACTGTGACGCTGTTCAATCCGGTAGTTTACCTGATCAGCGGATTCAGGTGGACATTCTTTGGCGTCGCGGACGTGCCCGTCTGGGCCAGCGTGGCGGTGATGCTGGCGATTATAGCCGCCTGCCTCACCGCCATCATATGGGTCTTCAGGACCGGCTATCGCCTCAAGCAGTAGCGCTCGCGGTCTGCTGCTGATCGGCGCGGTCGAGGCCCTTGCCGTCCAGATTTTGGGCGACGAAGTCCCAGTTGATGATGTTTTCGAGCACGGTCTTCACGAACCGCGGCCGCTCGTTACGGTAATCGATGTAATAGGCATGCTCCCACACGTCGATTGTCAGCAGCGGCGTCATGCCGTGTACGGCCGGCGTGTCCGCGTCGTGGAGCGACGTAATTTCCAGCTTGTCATTGTTAAGGATTAGCCATCCCCAGCCGCTGGCGAAATGATTGACGCTCTCGGTTGCCAACTTTTCCAACAGCGCCTGTTCGCCGCCGAAGTCGCTGTCGATCATTTCCTTCAGCTTGCCGGAAGCGCGGGTCGAGCCCGCCGGCGCCAGGCACTGCCAGAAGAAGCTGTGGTTCCAGATCTGGGCGGTGTTGTTGAATAGGCCCTTGTTGCCTTGGTCCTTCGCCGCGCGAATGGCTTCAATCAGCGATGCGTCGGCGAGGTTGGTGCCCTCGATCATGCCGTTCGCCTTGTCCACATAGGCCTTGTGATGCTTGCCATGGTGGAATTCCAGCGTTTCCGCCGACATGTGCGGCGCCAGCGCATCCTTGGCATAGGGAAGGTCAGGCAGCGTAAAAGCCATGGCGATGCTCCATTGTTCTCGGGTGGATGAGTCGTTCGCCTCCCTTAACAACCCAACGCGCGCGATGCTCCAAATTTTCGTGGCAAAAGCGCGTCAGCCGGCAGCCGCGTCCATTAACTTGTGCCGCTTAAGTGCATGGCGAAGCTGGTCGTAGCTTAGCCCCAGAGCGGTCGCGGTCGCCCGCTGGTTGAAGCGATTGCGGGCCAGCGCGTCCTCCAGCAACGCGCGTTCATAGTTGGACACGGCGGAGCGCAGGTCGTCGGTCGAACTGGGAAACACTTGGCCATCGGGCGCGGCTGTTGCAATTGAAGGCTCTCCGTCCGCCACCGAAACATTAGCCGGCGAAGGCAACTTCGCGTCATCGCCAAGCACCCACGGCGACTGGAACGGATCGAACTGAATGGCATCGATTGGGCGCTCAGGATCTTCGGCCCGATAGACAGCGCGCTCAATTACGTTGCGCAATTCGCGCACGTTGCCAGGCCATTGGTAACGTTCAAGTTCTGCCAGGGCTCGCTCCGAAAAACCGGGCCAGTTCGGCCAGTCCAGTTCGACCGCCATCCGTCGCCCGAAATGCTCAACGAGCAGCGGCACATCGCCCTTGCGTGCATGAAGCGGTGGCAGGGTCACGACTTCGAACGACAGCCGGTCGAGCAGGTCGGCACGGAACCGTCCCTGCTCCACCAACTTGGGCAAATGCTCGTTGGTTGCCGCGACAATGCGCACATCGACCTGGATGGGCTTGGACGCGCCGATCCGCGTCACTTCGCCATATTCGACTGCACGAAGTAGGCGATCCTGCGCGGGCGACGACAAGGTTGCCAGTTCGTCGAGGAAAAGGGTTCCGCCGTCGGCCTCTTCAAAACGCCCGTGACGGGTCTTCGCTGCGCCGGTAAAGCTACCTGCCTCATGACCGAACAATTCGGCCTCAATCAGATTTTCCGGGAGCGCGGCGCAATTCATCGTGACCAGCGGTCCGGCCCACCGCTGCGATAAGTGGTGCAGACGCTCAGCGATCAATTCCTTGCCCGTCCCGCGCTCTCCGATTACGAGCACCGGACGATTGAGCGGCGCAGCACGGCTCGCCCGCTCGACCGCGTCGAGGAAGGCAAGACTTTGCCCGACAAATTGGTTGGTCCGCTCCACACCCAACATCTGGTGGTAAATCCCACCATCTGGCAAGATATTTCACGCAGTCGTTGGTCGAAATTTGGCAGAAATGCCGGAATTTCGGTGTAACAGGAATTTTGGCACAAGCCCTGCATTAGATTTGGCAACAGGGCTATCAAGCTGGAGTGCTCGATGGGTATTTTTTCCCGGACTCGGGATATTTTCGCAGCCAATATGACGGAGCTGCTCGACCGCGCCGAAGATCCGGCGCGGATGATCCGCATGATCATCCTCGAAATGGAAGAAACGCTGGTCGAGGTCCGCGCATCCGCCGCACGTTCGATTGCCGATAGTAAGGAAATGAAGCGTGCGTTGGTGCGGCTTGAAGACCTCCAGGCCAACTGGACCGAGAAGGCGGAACTCGCCCTCTCCAAGGACCGCGAGGATTTGGCCAAGGCGGCGCTGCTCGAACGGCAGAAGGCAGCCGACATGGCCGATGGCCTCCGGACGGAGCTCGCGGCGATCGAGGACACGCTGAAGGGCTATGAGGCCGATATCGCCAAGCTTCAGGGGAAGCTGCGCGAGGCCCGGGCACGCCAGAATGCCATCGCGACCCGGATCGAGAGCGCTGTGACCCGCGCCCGCACCCGCGAGATGCTGAACGGGGCACGGACGGAGGATGCATTTTCCCGTTTCGAACAGCTGGAGCGCCGGGCCGACTTCGCCGAAGGGCGCGCGGATGCGCTGGGAATGACCGGGCCGAAAAGCCTGGAAGAGGAAATCGCCGAGCTCAAGGCGACCGACAAGGTCGACGCAGAGTTGGAAGCAATGAAGGCCGCACTGAAGGCCAAGGGGGCATAAGTGGACGAAGTTTTTATTCCGTTGATCGCAATTGTTACGCTGTTCATCGGCCTCCCGTGGCTGGTGTTCCACTACATCACGCGCTGGAAGACCGCGGCCACGCTGACCGGATCGGACGAGAAACTGCTCGATGAACTGCACGACGCGGCCCGCCGGCTCGACGATCGGCTGTGCACGATCGAGCGGATCATGACGGCCGAGAACCCCAACTGGCGCCAGCAATGCCTGCCGGAAACCAGCCGCCAGCGTCTCCTCCTGGAAGAAGAGAAGTAAGAGCTATGCCCACGCAACCGCCAAGCCGCACGAAATTCTATCTCGACAAGCGTCACGGCAAGGTCATGGGCGTCTGCTCGGGGATTGCCGACTATACGGGCCTCGACGTCACCCTCGTCCGCATCATGGTCGTTGGCGCCGTCTTGATGAGCGGCGGCAGCGTGCTTCCGCTATACTTCGTCGCCGGCTTCATCGCCGACGACAAGCCGCGCGAACTGGCGATCGAGGACCAGGAGCATCAACGTTTCTGGCAGGGCGTGCGCCAGTCGCCTGCCCGGACCGCTCGCGATATTCGCAGCCGCATGCGCGACATCGATCGCCGTCTTGCCGACATCGAAAGCTATGTCACGACCGAAAACCGCAGCCTAGCCAGGGAAATTGAGCAGCTGCGCTAGATAAGACGGGGGAAGTCATCATGGATCCGGAAAAGCTGGAAACCTTTAGGTTCGTTGGAGAAATACTGCCCTACGTCGCGGTCATCGTGGCTGTCAGCGTCGGGGGCTGGGTCATGACAACCTGGCTCAGGATCAAGAATGGCTACCCGCTGGAAAATAGCTGGGGAAAGGCGCTCCACCCCCATACCGACCGGGAATCCCAGGAGCGGATCAAGCTGCTGACCACCGAGAACGCGCAGCTTCGCGCGGAGCTTGGCTCAGTCAAGGACCGGCTTGAAACGATTGAGCGGATCGTAACCGATCAACCCTCGCGCCTCGCCCAGGAGATCGACCGGCTGGCGATGGACAAAGGAGGCCACGCCTGATGGGTCCGGGAGAAACCATTGCACTGCTAATCGTCGTCGGCATGCCGATGTTGATGATGATCATGTGGACGCGCAGTCACTTTCGCTACAAGGAAAAACAGCTGGAGGCTGAGACGTCGCTGGCTGCGGAAAAGGCCGCTCAATATGCCGCGTCGAACGCAGAGCTTGAAGCGCGGGTCAGAGTGCTGGAAAAGATCGTGACGGACGGCGGAATCGAAACCGCTGCCCAGATCGAGGCGCTGCGCACTCCCCGCCTCGCGCAAGGAGACAAGGTCCAGTGAACCCCTTTGAAATGGTTGCGATCATCGTCGTGTCGGTAATGATCGCGACGGTACTGAAAGCGAAGTACAGCCACCGCAACCGCGATGACTCGGCCCGTGTTCCTCCCCAGGAACAGGCGGAAACGCTTCGCCTTCGAGACGAGGTCAAGCAACTAAAGGAGCGCATCCACGTGCTGGAGCGGATCGCGGTGGAGAAGGAAGACACGCTTTCCCGCCAAATCGAGCAGCTGCGCGACCGTTAGATGACAGCTTGCCCGGGTCGCGCTAGGCGCTAGCCCCCCATGTCTGACCTTCCTTCCCTTTCCGACCTCGCTGAAGAATATGAGTTTCTCGACAGCGAGGACCGTTACCGCATGCTGATTGAGCTGGGGCGCCGGCTGGATCCCATGCCGGAAGCGCTGAAGACGGACGCGACCAAGGTGCGCGGCTGCTCTTCCTCAACCTGGGTCTATCCGACCCGGCTTCCTGACGGGCGGCTCCATTTCCTCGCCGACAGCAACGCGGCCATCACCAAAGGCGTCGTCGCATTGATCCTTGCTGCGGTTCAGGACCGATCGCCACAGGACGTAGCGGCGATTGATATCAAGGCGCTACTGGGCCCGTTCGACCTGACCCGCGAGCTGTCGTCGAACCGCACGCAGGGCGTCCCCAACATGATCGCCCTCGTCCACGACACGGCCGCTCGGCTCGCCGCCGCATGAGCGACATTCCTGAACTTGACGCGCAGCAGCGTGGCGGCGGGTTCGATCCCGAACGCTTCTTCGAGTTGGCGCGAAAGGTCGGTCACGGTCGCGCGCTCGGCATCGAATATCGATCCTCTGCCGACAATTGGGTCGAACTGGCCCTGCCCTGGCGCGAAGAGCTGGTCGGGGTTCCTGACAGCGGAATCCTAGCCTCGGGCGCGATTGTCAGCCTGGTCGACACGTGCGGAGGCACGTCCGTCTGGATGGCGCTCGGCCAGTTCCAGCCGCTCGTCACCATCGATCTGCGTCTGGATTATCTGCGGCCGGCGCTGAAGGGAGAGACCGTAATCGCCCGCTGCGAATGCTATAAGTTAACCCGGCAAGTCGCCTTCGTACGGGGCCTTGCGCATTGTGGCGATCCCGAACGTCCGGTGGCACATGCCACCGGCACGTTCATGCTTAATCCCTAGAGCTTGGCGCCCGTCTTCCGCTCCTCGGCGCGGCGAAGCAAGTCGTAGGCCGCCTGGACTGTCTGGAATTTCACCGCGGCTTCCTGGTCACCTTGGCGCCGGTCTGGATGATATTCCTTGGCCAGCCGCCGGTAGGCCGCCTTGATCGCCGCGAAATCTACATCCGGGTCGAGGTCGAGCGCGCTCAGCGCGCGCATCTCGTCACGGCTGCGGGTACCGTCGCCGGGACCCGCCCACTCGTAATGCGCGCTCTTTCGAAAGGCGGAAGCGCCGGCCTCCTCCTCCGCTGCCCGCTTCGCAGCTTCTTCGGCACTGAGACCTGCGAAGTAGTTCCAATTCTTGTTGTACTCCGCGGCGTGCGCCTCGCAGAACATCCAGCGTTCCGGGCTGTTTGGCGCCTTGGGCGCCGGCCGGTCGCCCGGCTCACCGCAGCCTTCGCGGTCGCACAGGCGAACGCGCACGGCTTCGCGGCCTTTGGCACCATAGGGGCGCCAGCGAGGGAATCCCCAGTCGTCGGATCGGGTTTGGCGGGCCATTCACTCTTACACCTAATGGTCGCGCTACCGCTTCGCCAGCGCTTCGAAAACTTAAAGTGCCAGGGGACCTGTAAGCCGGGTTCTGTCCACCCCCGCGAACGCGGGGGATGGGCGACCATTCGTCTAGGACGGACGTTACCGACCGCCTCAAGCAACCAACCCGGGCGACGAGCCGGAACAGGCCCATGTGCCACCCCTATTCGGTCTTGCTCCCGGTGGGGTTTGCCATGCCGCATACCGTTGCCGGCCGCGCGGTGCGCTCTTACCGCACCCTTTCGCCCTTACCTGCCCGAAGACAGGCGGAATTCTTTCTGTGGCACTTTCCCTGACCCCGGCTCTCGCCGAGGCCGCCGGGTGTTACCCGGCACCGTTGTTCCGTGGAGCCCGGACTTTCCTCGCCCCCGCAACAAGTGCGGGGCCGCGGCCGCCCGGTCCCCTGACAGTGCGGGATATGGGCTATTGCGGACGGGGCAGCAAGAGCGCGAGCAGTTTGGCCCGGCACTCGCCATCGATAATCCCGTCGATCAAGTCTGGCCGAAAGCGCCGCTGAAACGCGATGACGGCCTTCTGCGTGTCGGTGACCTCATAACCGAACCGCTCCAGCGCCAGCAGGAACCCAGCGTCGGTCCAGTAGGGATCCATCAGGTCCCGCGATGGGCTGGGCAGCGCCAGTCGCCGCTTGGCCAATTCCCACCAGGGAAATAGTTCGCCCGGATCTTCCTTGCGCGATGGCGCGATGTCGGAATGACCGACAATATTGCCCCTGCCGATGCCGTGACGCGCCTTAATGTCGGCAACAAGCGGGATGACCGAGGCCATTTGCTCGTCCGGAAAGGGCCGATAGCCGAACTCATGACCGGGATTGACTATCTCGATGCCAACGCTGGCCGAATTCACGTCGGTGATGCCGCGCCAATAGCTTTTTCCGGCGTGCCATGCCCGCTTGTCCTCTTCGACAAGCTGGATGATCTCGCCATCTTCCTTGATGCAGTAATGGGCCGAGACCTTCGCGTCTGGCGAGGTCATCCGGTCGAGCGCGCCCTCGGCGTCCGGCATCCCGGTATAGTGAAGGACGATCATCGACACGGGCAGCGCGCGTTCGTCGAAGTTTGGCGATGGCCGGCGCGTCACTCGCATTGCCACATGGCGCATGCCAGATGGAGTCGGGTCAAGCCCCCAGCGCGACCTGGCCGACATCTGCCCTGGCAGCCAGACGGTACAAGCCCCTGGTTTCGCTATCGGCTTCGAAGCGCCGCGTCTGGCCGATGACCGTCTCGCCAGCGCCAAGCATCAGATATCCGTCTGCCGGCAGCGCACCCGCAATTCGATCGAATACCTGGGTACGGCGATCACCGTTCAGGTATAGCAGCACGTTACGGCACAAGACGATGTCGAACTCGCCCGGGTGCGGCGCCGGCTCCAGAAGGTTGTGGACCTGGAAACGGACGTTGCGACGCAGCGCCTCGACCGCGCGCCAGCCGCCCTCATGTTCCTCGAACCATTTGATCATCTGCGCAATCCCGAGGCCTCGCTGCACCTCGAACTGGCTATAACTTCCATCGCGTGCCCGCCGAACGGCCGACTCGCTGACATCGCTGCCCAGAATGTCGATCGTCCACCCCGACCAGCGCAGCGGGTCTTCCGCGAACATCATCGCAAGCGAATAGGCTTCCTGCCCAGTTGAACAGCCGGCTGACCAGATTCTCAGCCGCTTCGTCGACTGCCGATGCTGAATCAGCTTCGGGAGAGCGGATTTGGCGAGTAAATCGAACGGCGTGCGGTCACGGAAGAAATAGGTTTCGTTGTTCAGCAACGCCTCCACCACCTGCGTGGCAAGGCTCGGTTCGCGGCCCATGACCAAAATCGTGATCAGCTCGTCGAGGCTCGGGATGCCGCGTTCGCGGAGCAGGGTGGACAGCGCAGTTTCGATGCGCCAGCGGCGGCTCATCGTCAGCTGCTGACCGGTACGGGCTTCTAACAGACCGGCGAGGATCCGGCTGCTGCTGTCGCTTACTTGCACACGGCCTCCTGAACACGACCGCTTACGCGTCGGGCAAGCTTGGCGGGCGGCAGTACGGCGCATGTCAATCCGGCCTCAGTGACAGCCCGAGGCATGCCCCATACAGCGCAGCTGGCCTCGTCCTGGGCCATGACGGCGCCACCAGCTTCGACGAGGCGCTTGGCGCCTTCGGCGCCATCACGGCCCATGCCCGTCAGGACGATGCCTAGCGCTCCTGCCCCTAGGACTCCGCCAGCCGAAGCCAGCATCGGGTCAACCGAAGGCATGCAGCCGCTACTCACCTTGTGCTTCAACAACCGCGCGACCAGCGTTCCGCCGATATCGTCGACGACCAAGTGAGCATCGCCCGGCGCGATGACGATCCGATCGGGGAGCAATTTCATTCCGTCCTCCGCGACCAACGCCTCGCGATTGGCGGTCGCGGAAAGTTGTCGGGCAAACACGCTCATGAAGGCGGGCGGCAAATGCTGGGTGATAAGGATTGGAACGCCGATCCGGTTGGGCAACTCTGCGAAGAACGCGCCCAGCGCATGGATGCCGCCTGTCGACGCGCCGATTGCCAGCAGCTGCAGCGGAACGTCGGTGTTGGAAGGCAACTGCCGCGCCACGGGCGGAGGTGCTGGGCGGGCCATTCCTCGATCCGCGTATCCCAGCGCCCTAAGCTTGCCGAGCAGCACCTCAGAAAAGCGCCCGTTGAAGCGGCCGGTTCCTGGCTTGGGCAAGGTATCCGCTGCGCCTAAAGCAAGGGCGGCGACGGTTTCTTCCGCTCCTTCCTCGGCCAGCGAGGACACAATCAGAACCTTGGCGCCCTTGGCAGCTTCAAGGATACGGGGAATCGACTTCAGGCCGCCGACGCCAGGCATTTCCAGGTCGAGCAAGACGATGTCCACCATGACCTGGCCAAGCGCATCGATCGCATCCTCGGCCGTACCCGCGACACCGACGATCTCGAAATTGCGGTCCGCGTCGATCATCCTGCTCAGCACCGCCCGGGCGACCATCGAATCGTCGACGATCATCAGGCGGATCGGCCTTGGCAAGGCTGGCCCGGATCCGAGGTTCTGCCCCGTCCGCGAGGTGGCGAGCGCCCCCGTCATCAGGCGGACCTCAGGCGACGCCGACGAGCTGCAGCTTGATGTGGAGCGTTTCGCGGTCGAACGGCTTCATTACATACTCGTCCGCACCCGCCTCCAGGGCGGCACGGATGTGCGCCATGTCGTTTTCCGTCGTGCAGAAGACCACCTTCGGCTGGTCCGAATGGCCGCGCTGGCGAAGGAGTTTCAGGAACTCCATGCCACTCATAACGGGCATGTTCCAGTCGAGCAGAACGACGTCGGGCATCTTCGCCTCGCAGCGGTCGAGCGCCTCGCGCCCGTCCCCTGCTTCGTCGACCTGGAAATCGAGCGTCTCGAGAATATGCCGGGCGACCTTGCGAATGACCTTGCTGTCGTCGACGATGAGGCAGGTTTTCATGTGGACTTTCCGTAAGTTTCAACCGGTTCAGTACGCGACAAGGGTAACGAAGCTCTTAAGCTGCCCGAGCTTCCGTGGCCGGGCCTGCGATAATCGCCGGAATATCCACCAGCAGCAGCGGGCCCTCTTCCGTCTCCACCATGCCCTTGGAAACACGCTCCCACCCGTCGCCCATCGCCGCACGGATCGGAGCGGGTTCGGACAAGGCCTCTACGACGTCTTCGACGACGTCGACAGTCAGCGCATAATGATGTCCGTCCAGCTCGACGACCGCCGCCTCCTGCAAACTGCCGTCGTCAAGCACGGTGGCGCCAAGCTCGAGTGAACGTCGGCAGTCGATCACTGTCAGCACCCGGCTGCGGAGAGCAGAGAGTCCGGCGACATGGATCGGCGCGCGCGGCACCGGGATCAGCGCCTCCAGTTCGACAACGCTTTCGACCGCGGCGGCTGGAAGCGCAACCCGACTACCGGCGATCGACACGATGAGCAGCAATTCGTTCATTAGCGGTTCCCTCCGCTGGCCGACTTGATCGCAAGAAGCAGCCCCGTCCGGTCGTACCGATAAATGCTGTCTTGGCCGTTTACCTGGTCCGGGTCCGTTGCGAGGCGAAGGACCCTGCCTGACTGCGCGGACTGGACCGGTTCGCCGTGCGAGACGATGGTCAGGTCGGCGGACAGTTCGTCACCGTCACCTATCACCAGATAGCCTGCCGCCTCCACAATGGGCCGCAGCATGTTTTGCATCCAGGCGTCGCCCTCGGGCAGGCGGCAAACCAGTTGCGTCTGCGGACGGGCCGCGGTGCCAAGATGCTCCGCGAACAACCAGTGCGCGTCGACCAGTTCAGCCGGCTCGCCGCCGATCAGCGTGACCCCGTTTATCGCGCCGGGAACATCCGCCGGGATGACGTCGCGCTCGATGGACATCAGGTCAATGACTTCGCGGAAGGCGTAGCCGATCTCATGAGTGCCGTCGTTCAGGCGGAACACGCGCACCTTGCCGTCGAGTTCGTCCGGACGCTCGACGCCCGCCAGCGGCAGGATCGCTTCGCCAAGCTGGACCCGAAGCCGACCGGCGCTCGGGCGGATGGCGTCCGCGGCGACTTCCTCGATGCGGTCCACGACGCCCAGGCGAAGCGCTCGGCGCGCTCCATCCAAGCCGCGGAACAGCAGAACGGGAATCTCGTTCGAATTGACTGCCACGGGAACATCGGCGGTGTGCCCTCCCCGTTCCAAGGTTTCCAGCCGCACGCCACCGACCTGGGCCAGGCCCGCCGGATCGAACAGCAGGATGGGGCTGCCATCGTCGGCCAGCGTCGTGCCGGCATAAAGGCCAGTCGCCATAACGGCCGGCGCCGCCGGCTTCACCACCAGCTCCTCGTGGTCGTGAATGCGGTCGACGGCCAGCGCATATACATCGCCGCCCGCCGGACGAAGGACGATCAGCGTTCGCTCCTGGTCGTTCATGGCGCTCGGCAAGCCGAGGACGTCGGCCAGCGCGACTTCGGGTACGCGCCGACCACGAATGGTCGCGACCCCTGCGCCGCCGATGCGTTCCAGCGTGACACTGCCGCCGTTAGCGCGGACGAT
Organism: Sphingomonas edaphi; assembly: GCF_003583725.1. Classification (GTDB taxonomy): domain Bacteria; phylum Pseudomonadota; class Alphaproteobacteria; order Sphingomonadales; family Sphingomonadaceae; genus Sphingomicrobium; species Sphingomicrobium edaphi. The sequence goes on from NZ_QXTF01000001.1 coordinate 256,414, forward strand.
CTCTTCGATCGCGGAACGAGGAATGGCGAAGTGCTGGCTGCCTATTGAAACGGTCAATGCCGGGATAATCGTCAGCGTCAACGGAACGCGTAGCACCATTCGCGTGCCCTTGCCCGGCGTCGAATCCAGCTCGACCAAGCCGCCGATGCGTTCGACGTTGGAGCGCACGACATCCATTCCTACGCCACGTCCGGAGATCGCGGTCACTTCCTTGGCGGTGGACACGCCGGCTTCGAAGATCAGCGCCAGCTGCTCTGACCGGCTGAGTCGTGAAGCCACCTCGCGTTCGATCACTCCGTTGGCAACTGCCTTTTCGACCAGCTTCGACGCTTCGATTCCTTTGCCGTCGTCGGCGATCTCGATTAGGATCTGGTTGCCCGATTGGCGCGCCGAGACCGACAACAGGCCGATCTCGCGCTTGCCCGCCTTCAGCCGTTCCGCCGGCGTTTCGATGCCATGATCGACCGCGTTGCGAATGATGTGGGTCAGCGGATCGCGGATCATCTCAATCATCTCGCGGTCCAGCTCGACATCCCCGCCGTCGATATCGACCAGCACCTGCTTGCCAAGTTCCGTGCACAGGTCGCGAACCATGCGCGGCAGCGCGACGAACAAATTCTCGATCCGCTGCATGCGGGTGCGCGTAATCGCATCGCGCATTTCGGCGATAATGCCGGACAGTCGCTCGAACGCGCCGTCGACCGCGACGTCATCCGGCGCCTCTCGCAGCCGGCGCGCAAGCTCGTTGCGGGCCAGCACCATATCCGACACACCGGACATCACCCGGTCCAGCAATTCGACCGACAGGCGGATCGTCCGCGGCGTCGAGCTCGCCTTGCTCGCGGCATCGACGGCTGCCGGCATTGCAACTTGCTGCGCGGGCCCTTCCGCTCCGGGCGCCAGCGCGTCGATCAGTGCCGAATCATCGCCCTCAGGAACACCATCACCGGCGTCGATCGAGGCAATCATCTCGCCAATGCGGTCGATAACGGCCAGCACCGCGCTGACCAGCGCTCCATCGGGATGACGGCGGCCAGCGCGGCAATCCGCCAGCGCATCCTCAGCCGCATGGCTAAGCGTCTCGAGGCGCGGAAAATCGAAAAAGCCGCAATTGCCCTTCACCGTGTGGACAAAGCGGAAGATGCTGTCGAGGCGGGCGCGATCGTCGGGATTGGCCTCCCACGCGACGATTTCCCCGCCCAAAGCTTCGAGCATCTCCCGGCATTCCGCCACGAAATCGGCAATCAGGTCGTCCATCTGCGGCAGGGCCCCACGCTCAAAAGCTGATGGGTCCTCTATGCCGTCAAGGAGTTAACGGCTCGTTAGCCCTGTGCGGGCAGCGTCACGCCGATCAGCAGCACGTCGGCGCCAGGGTCGCTGAGCCGAATCGTCCCGCCCCCTTGGGCGGCCAAGCTGTGCGCCAGCCAGGCTCCCGCGGCGCGCGGCTCGACCTCGCCGCCGGAATGGCCGTTAGAGATAGTCTCGCGGAGCTTGGGATCGAGCAAGATGCGCGGCCCCTCGGCGCGAATGACCATTTCAAGCGCTCCGTCCCGCCGCTCCGCACCGACGTCCAGCCGCCCACCCCTTACCAAGGCATCACCCGCGATCATTGCCAGGTTGAGGAGCAGCTTGACCGCCCCCTTCTCCATCTTGTCGTCGGCGACCATCCAACCAAGCTCGGTCCGCTTGTCCGCGCCGTAGAGACCTTCCAGTGCCGCCTTAGCCTCGCGCGTGTCGATCTCGTCGCCAAACCCACCGGCCGCGCCGAATGCCAGCCGGAAGAACTTTAGCTTGTTCGCGCTCGCCTTGGCGCTTTCGGACAGCAGTTCCAGGCAGCGCTCCCGCATCTCGGGATCCTGCTCGTCGGCGAGCAACTCGATCCCGTTATTGAGCGCCCCGACCGGCGAGAGGAGATCGTGGCAGAGACGCGAGCACAACAGGCTCGCCAGATCGATAGCGTTCATGGGATTGCCAATGCGCGAGACTTTAACCTGAAGCAAGGCTCTAGCGCCATTGAACAGCCGCCACTCAGTCCCCAAATAGGACTGGCATGGCCGGGGGGCAGACCATCATCGAAGTCGCGTTGGACGACAGCCAGGCCGGTTGGCGACTCGACCGTGCGCTAGCCGTGCAGGTTCCCACTCTTTCGCGCGAGCGGCTCAAGGTTCTAACCAAGGCTGGCGCGCTCACTAACGACGGCGGCGCAGTGCGCGATCCAGCGGTTAAGGTGAAGGGCAACGAGCGGTTCAAGCTGGCCATCCCCGATCCTACACCGGCGCATAACGAGCCACAGGAAATCCCGCTCGTGATCGCTTATGAGGACGAGCATCTGCTGGTCGTCGACAAGCCCGCGGGCCTCGTCGTCCATCCGGCAGCCGGAAACCGCGAGGGGACTTTGGTCAACGCGCTGCTCCATCATTGCGGCGGAAGCCTCAGCGGCATCGGCGGAGTAGCCCGGCCCGGCATCGTCCACCGCATCGACAAGGACACATCGGGGCTGCTCGTGGTTGCCAAACATGATCGGGCGCACGAGGGTCTGGCAAAGCAGTTCGCCGACCATTCGATCGACCGCCGCTATCTTGCGATCGTGTCGGACGTGCCGCGTTTTGCGGAAGGCGCGGTCGACGCTCCGCTGGCCCGGTCCAGCCACGATCGGAAGAAGATTGCGATCGTCAGTGAAGGCAAGGGCAAGCGCGCGGTGACGCACTGGCGCAAGCTCAAGGATTTGAAGGACGCGGCACTGGTCGAATGCCGGCTGGAAACTGGCCGTACCCACCAAGTGCGCGTCCATATGGCGTCGATCGGCCATCCGCTGGTGGGCGACCCGGTCTACGGCCGCACTAAGAAGGCGCACCGCGAATTGCTGAAAAGCCTCGGCTTTCACCGGCAGGCGCTGCACGCAGCGCACCTCGGCTTTATTCATCCGGTCACGAAAGACCGTTTGTCGTTTGACAGTGCCCTTCCGTCGGACATGCAGGAACTGTTCAGCGCGCTTGGTGTATAGGTTTTAAACGGGTAAGGAGCGCGGCTCAGCCGCTCCGGCCCTTGGGAGTGAACGATACGATGGCGAATGGAAAAGGGGTTGTGTCGATTCCCGCTTCGGGCGGGGAAGCCGGGCTCAACCGCTACCTCAGCGAGATCAAGAAATTCCCGATTCTCGCTCCCGAAGAGGAATATATGCTGGCCAAGCGCTGGCGCGAGCATAACGACACCGATGCTGCGGCGCGGCTCGTCAACTCACACCTTCGTCTCGTCGCGAAAATCGCAATGGGCTACCGCGGATATGGCCTGCCGGTCAGCGAGCTGATTTCCGAAGGCAATATCGGCCTGATGCAGGGTGTGAAGAAATTTGAGCCGGACCGGGGCTTCCGCCTCGCCACTTACGCCATGTGGTGGATCCGCGCCTCAATCCAGGAATTCATCCTCCGCTCGTGGAGCCTCGTGAAAATGGGCACCACCGCGGCGCAGAAGAAGCTATTCTTCAACCTTCGCCGGATGAAGAACCAGATCGATGCGTTTGAGGAAGGCGACCTGAAGCCCGAAGCCGTCGCCAAGATAGCCACCGACCTCGGCGTGACCGAGGAAGAGGTCATCTCAATGAACCGCCGGATGGGCATGGGCGGCGATACGTCACTCAATGCGCCCCTGCGCAGCAGCGAGGATGGCGAAGGCCAGTGGCAGGATTTCCTCGTCTCCGAAGCGCCGCTCCAGGACGAAATCATCGCCGACGACGAGGAACGCCGCGTTCGCCACGACTTGCTCGTTGAGGCAATGGACAGCCTCAACGACCGCGAGAAGCACATCCTGACCGAACGCCGGCTGATCGACGAGCCGAAGACGCTCGAAGATCTGAGCCAAGTCTACGGCGTGAGCCGCGAACGCATCCGCCAGATTGAGGTTCGTGCATTCGAAAAGCTGCAGGCCGCGCTCATCCGCCTAGCCGGCGAGCAAAGGTTGCTCCCCGCCGCTTAACGCCATCGTCATTGCAAGTATCGCGAAGCAATCCAGCCGCAAAACTGGGTTGCTTCGTCGCGTTCGCGATGACGGCAGTGGGTCGAAGGAAATCATAGCGACGGGACTGCACTCGGTAGAGTGGTGAAGTTGGCGAAGCGCCCAACCCCTGCGCCCGCCAGACGGTGACAATGTTGCGGCGCGCGGCCGCCGTGCCCTCTTGCCTTCGCATGCAAAGAGTCCGACGCTCCTTGCTTGGAGAGCGCTGGCCGCTCGACGCGCGACTCGCGCCCCCGCCACAAGCAGACGGAGGAAGGAGAGTCGCATGCCTAATTCGGCAAAAGGGGGAGAATCCACGGGCACGAGGGTCATTGCGCTGGTTGGACCGGCCGGCGCAGGAAAGACTAGTCTGGCGGAAGCAATGCTGTTCGCCAGCGGAACGACCGACCGGCAGGGTTCGGTCGGAGCCGGCACATCCATCGGTGACAGCAGCGCGGAAGCGCGCTCCCGGGGAGGATCGACCGAAACCAACCTCTACAACTTCACCTATCTCGGCGGTAAATTCGCGATCATCGACGCGCCTGGCTCGATCGGCTTTTCAGCCGACGCCGCGCGCGGCATTGCCGCTGCGGACGTCGCCATCGTCGTCGTCGATCCCGATCCCTCGCGCGCCGCGCTTGCCGCGCCGGCCCTTAGGATGCTCGACGAACAAGGCATACCTCACATCCTCTTCGTCAACCGCATAGACCAGGCTCATGGCCGCATCCGCGACCTACTTACCGCCCTGCAACCGATGAGCGTGTCGCCGCTCATCGCCCGGCAAATTCCGATCCGCGAAGGCGACAAGGTCACCGGCTTCGTTGATGTCGCGCTTGAACGGGCGTTTCATTACGTCCCCGGCAAGCCGTCTGAGCAGATTGCGCTGCCCGATGACCTCGCCGAGCGCGAGGCGGAGGCGCGCACCCATCTGCTGGAACAACTCGCCGACCATGACGACGCCCTCCTCGAACAATTGCTGATGGACGAGGTACCCGAACCGGGGACGATCTTCGCCGACCTTAAGCGCGAGACGGGCGACAATCTGGGAGTGTCGGTCTTGTTCGGTTCGGCTGAGAACGGTTGTGGCGTTCGCCGTCTGTTAAAGGCGCTCCGCCATGAAGCGCCGGGACCGGAATCGACGGCCAACCGCCTCGGTGTCGAGTCCCCGGCCCTCTATGCCTTCAAAATCTCCCACGGCGGCTCCGTCGGCCGGCTGGCGATGACCCGGGCGCTTGGCGGCGCGATCCATGAAAGCTCCGACTTCAATTCGTCCAGCGATCATTCTGGTCGTCTCGGCGCGCTGTTTAGCGTCCAGGGCGACAAAACTGCCAAGGTCAGCGAAGCGCAGGACGGTGACATCGTCGCGGTGGCCAAGGCCGATGGTGTCCGCGCCGGCGACTGGCTGGGCAGCGCCGCCTTGCCCCAACCGATCGAACTCTCCTTGCCCTCACGCAACTGCGCGCTGGCAATCGAACCTGCCGACCGGAAGGACGATGTGCGTTTGTCAGGAGCGCTTGCCCGCATTCTCGAGGAAGACCCCAGCCTGTCGCTCGAACAGGACGAATCCAGCCACGAAATGAGGTTACGCGGCGTCAACGATGAGCATCTCAAGACGACGCTGGCCAAGCTCAAGCGGCGCTACGGCGTCGAAGTGAAGCATCACGCGCCGTCAATCGGCTACCGGGAATCCATCCGGAAACCGGTGACGATGAAGGGACGGCACAAGAAGCAGTCTGGCGGCCACGGCCAGTTCGGCGACGTCATCATCGAAGTGCGCCCACTGGGCCGTGGCGACGGATTCAACTTCGACGAGAAAATCCACGGCGGCGCCATCCCGAAGCAGTGGATTCCTGCAGTCGAACAGGGCGTGCGTGACGCGATGGGCAAAGGGCCGCTTGGCTTCCCCGTCGTCGACGTCGCCGTAACCCTCATCGATGGCAGCTACCACAGTGTCGATTCCAGCGAACTTGCCTTCCGCCTTGCCGGCCGGATCGCGATGCAGGAAGCGCTTGCGCAGGCAGCCGCGCATCTGCTTGAGCCGGTTCAGAAACTGGTGCTCGTGACGCCGGCGGCGTCAAGCAGCCGAGTGTCCTCGGCCGTTGCCAGCCGCCGGGGCCAGATGCTGGGCATGGGCCCGCGCGATGGCTGGACCGGCTGGGACCGGATCGAAGCGCTGATTCCGGAGAGCGAGCTCGATGGACTCGAGGCTGAACTCCGCTCCCTAAGCCAGGGCCTCGCCAGCTACGAGGCGGAGTTCGACCATCTGGCCGAGCTCAACGGTCATTTGGCCGAGAAGGTGATGAAGCAGCACGTGGCCGAACCGGCCTGATGCTCAGGCCAGTCCCGGCACCGTTATGATGGGATGCCAATCGCCAAGCCCGTGCCGGCGTGCAAAATCGTCCGGCACGGGTTCACCTTCATGAATGCCGTGACTGACGAACACCGCGTCGATCCCGTACCGCGCCGCGCCAAGAATGTCGGTTGGCAGCCCATCGCCAATGGCAAGCATTGCCTCTTTCGACGTGTTTCCGGCGAGCTTCCGGGCATGGTCGTAAATCGGTCCGTGCGGCTTCCCGTACCAGACGACCTCCCCGCCGAGCCCTTCGTAAATATCTGCCAGCGCACCCGCGCACGCCTCGCGGCGGCCCTGATGGATAACGACCCGATCAGGATTGAGGCAGTGCATCCGCACATGGTGAGCTGCAAGCGTCTCTAGCCGCTCGGTGTAGTCGGCCGGATCGCCCGACGGCTCGTCCAGCCCGGTGCAGGCAAGCTCGGTGAACTGCTCATCCGCTAGCATAACGCCATGCCGCAGGAGGTCGGAGCGATCTGCCTCGGTTCCAATGAACCCCACCGGACGCGTTGGATCGGTCAGCGCGGCAATACCCGCCTCTCCGCTACTAGTGATGGCGGCATACAGGTCGCGTGGGAGGCCGAACCGATCAAGCTGAGCTTGAACGGTATCCGCCGGCCTTGGCGCGTTGGTTAAAAGGACGACCGTTCGTCCTTCGCTCCTGAAACGCTCGAATCGCTCAAGTACGCCTGGCAGCAATCCGGCGCCGTCATGCACGACACCCCAAATGTCGCAAAAAATCGCAGTGTATCGGCGATCGAGCCGGTCTAGCGGGCTCACGCCGGCGTTGGCGGCGCGGCAGGCGTGAGGTCCTCCGGCGCCTCGCGGTCTTCGCCCCGGCTGACGACCGTCGCACAGGCCAAATCGCCAGTAACATTGAGCGTCGTTCGGCACATGTCGAGGAAGCGATCCACGCCGAGCACGAGGCCAATGCCTTCCGGCGGCACTCCAATCATTCCGAGGATCAACGCTACGACGGGCAGCGATCCTGCCGGAACGCCGGCTGTGCCGATGCCTCCCAGAATACAGATGAACAGCACCAGCGCCTGCTGCGCCAGCGTCAGCTCCACGCCGAAGAATTGGGCAAGAAACAGCACGGTGACGCCTTCGAAGATGGCCGTTCCGTTTTGGTTGGCGGTCGCGCCGATGGTCAACACGAACCTAGCTACCCGCCGCGGCAGGTTTAGCTTGTCTTCGGCTACGCGAATGGCCGTCGGCAGCGTCGCATTGGACGACGCGGTTGAAAAGGCCATGACCATGGCTTCCTGGCTCTGGCGGAAAAACCAGACCGGCGAAACGCCGCCCGCGACCCTGAGGACGATTGGATAGACGACAAACATATGCACGCCGAGCGCAAGCAGCACGACGCCGACATAGGCGCCCAGCCTGACCAGAAGGTCCCACCCGAATACCGACGCCAGGTTGAACATGAAGCAGGCGATGGCAATGGGCGCGAGGCGAATAATCAAGCCGATTAGGCGCATCGACACGTGGAAGATGCCCTCGATGCCATTCTGCAACATTCGCGCCTGGGGCGTATCGGTCAGCAGGAGGCCGATGCCGAAGATCAGCGCGAAGACCATTACCGCGAGTATGTCGTTGGCCGACATTGCTGCGACGACGTTATTCGGGATGATCGCTAGCACTGCGGCGACGCCCGACGGCTTGTCGGCCTGCCCCGCAAGAATTGCGCCAGCCCCTTCCCGCGCATCGGCCAGCAGTTGCTGCGCCAACGCCTGATCCACTCCCGCGCCCGGCTGGAAAAAATTGGTGACGAACAGCGCCAGGACGACCGCGATGCCCGAGACCACGATGGTGAAGGCCAGTGTCTTCAGCCCGACGCGCTTCAAGGCGCCGATGTCACCCATTTCCGCAATGCCGACCACCAAGGCCGAAAACAGAAGCGGGATCACCAGCATAAAGATGAGGCGGAGGAAAATCTGGCCGACGGGTCCAGTAATGTACGTCGACAGCCACTCGACCCAGGCCGCGTCACCCGCCGCGGCGTTCGCAATAAGGCCGAAGACAAGTCCGACGAGGAACCCTATCAGCATCTGCCACTGCAGGGCGATGCCCTTCTGCTCGCTCGTCGTCATTAAACTTCCCTCTGTTGTGCCGCCCAACGCATTGCGGGTGGCGCCCGATGCGTCAAGCGGCCGAGCGCCCGATCGGGTCCTCCAACGACTTTGGCGGCTCGGTAAACCACTTCGGGCCGCTCGCTGTCATGTGGAAGCAATCCTCCAGCCGGATGCCAAACTTACCGGGCAAATAGAGGCCTGGTTCGTTGGAGAAGCACATGCCGGGCGCCAGTGGCGTTTGCTCGCCACGGACGAGATTGATTGGCTCATGCCCCTCCATTCCGATCCCGTGACCGGTGCGGTGTGACAGGCCGGGCAGCTTGTAGCCGGGGCCATAGCCCCAGCTTTCGTAAGCCTTCCGCACGGCTTCATCGACGCTGCCCGCTGATGCACCCACGTTAGCGGCCGCCATGGCGATGTCCTGGCCCCGACGCATCTGCTGCCATACCACTCGCTGCTCCGACGTAGGATCCGCGCCCCAGACGAAGCTGCGAGAAATATCCGATTTGTACCCATGAACGTCGCAACCGCAGTCAAAGAGCACATTGGTCCCGCGCTCGATCACCTGCGGCTTGTGCGTTCCATGGGGATAGGCAGTCCCCTCGCCCAGCAATACAAGCCCGCCATCGTAGCTTCCGCCGAGCGCGCGCGTGGCGGAACCGATTATTGCGTCGATATCCGCCGGGGTCATACCAGCCTTCAGGCGCGCCCAGCTATGGGCGAAGGCTGCCAGCGTGATGTCGGAAGCTGCCTGCATCAGCGCGATTTCGGCCCCCGTCTTGATCATCCGGCAACCGCGCACGACAGGGTTCGCACTGACGAGTTTCGCGGTCGGTAGCTGCTGTGTCAGCCGGTCTATGATGAAGTAGCGGTTTGTTTCCTCCATCCCGATCCGCGAAGCACCGAGACCGCGCGAGCGCAGAAATTCAGCGACAAGCTTCAGCGGCTCCTCATGCTCGTCCCAGGTCCGCACCTCGGCGGCTATGCCGAGGCTTTCCTCGACCGATGGCTTTTCGAAGAAGGGAGTGACGATAATTGGATCGCCCGTGACAGGGATGACGGCTACAGTCAGGCGCTCTGACCGCCACCATTGGACGCCCGTGAAATAATCGAGGCTAGCGCCCGGCTCGACGACGATTGCACCGATATTCTCCTTAGCCATCAGAGTACGCGCCCGGGCCAAGCGGGCCATGCGCTCGTCGCGGCCGATCGGCGGGGGAAGCTTCATTGGCCGCAGATCGCCGGCGTCTTGGGCGGCCGCCTTGGCCAGCCCGGTCATCGAGGCGGCTGCGAGCAGGCCGCTGCCTGCCAGAAGTTGGCGACGGTGAAGACGCATATCCCCCTCTTATTGTCGTCGACGTAGGCGTATCTGTTGCACGGCCGCGCGCAATGCGCCAGCAGGCAACAATGCCCATCGCCCTGCCCGAAACGCCCGGCGAGCGCCGGTCCGGCCCTCGCGAGACCGTTGCCCTTCTCGCGGGTCTGATGGCGCTCAACGCATTTGCCATTGACGCGATGATCCCCGCATTGCCGGCGATCGGCGACGCTCTCGGTGTGGAAACCGAAAATCGCCGCCAACTTGTCGTTGTCGTCTATTTCTTCGGTTTCGGTATCGGCCAGATTTTCTGGGGACCGCTGGCCGACCGGTTCGGCCGCAAGCCTATTCTGGCGATCGGCATCGCCCTCTACGCAGCATTTGCTTTGTTATGCGGGATCGCGGCTTCTTTCCCGTTGCTGATTGCAGGCCGGTTCGCCATGGGCGCTTCCGCCGCTGTTACGCGTGTGCTGGTTACCGCCATGGTACGTGACCTGTTCGAAGGCGAAGAGATGGCTCGGGTGATGAGCCTGGTCTTCATGGTCTTCATGCTCGTGCCGGTGCTGGCCCCTTCCGTCGGCCAGCTGATCCTCCTGTTCGGACCGTGGCGGCTGATCTTCATGGTGCTGGCGGGCTATGGTGTGTTGATGTGGGTGTGGAGCTTCTTTCGCCTTCCCGAGACACTTCGTCCCGAATATCGCCGCGCCCTTGATGCAGGCGCAATTGGGCGAGCCGTTAGCGAAGCCGGAAGCGACCGCCTGTCGGTTGGATACACCCTAGCGCTGACCGCAATTTTCGGTGGCCTGACCGCGTATATCGCCTCGATCCAGCAAATCGTGTTCGACGTGTTTAAGGCGCCCGATATGATCGGTGTTGTGTTCGCGGCCGTTGCTGCGCCCATGGCGCTGGCCAGTTGGACCAATTCCCGGGTCGTGGGACGTTTTGGTTTGAGGCGGGTTGGACACGGCGGATTGATTGGCTTTGTCGTGGTGGCATCACTCCACGCACTCTTCGCGGCCACCATTGTTGAGCCGCTCTGGCTGTTCGTACTGATGATGAGTCTGACGTTCGTGGCCTTCGCATTTACGACATCAAATTTCGGTACGCTTGCCATGAGTAACATGGCGTCGATCGCCGGCACGGCTTCGTCGGTACAAGGCGTGACAGGCACGATCGGCGGCGCGCTGATCGGCCTCGCCATCGGCCAGTTGTTCGACGGGAGTCATGTGCCCTTTACGACCGGGCTAGCCGTTTGCGGAGTAGCGGCACTGGTTCTGGTGTTGCTCACGGAACGCGGCCGTCTGTTTGCGCGGTTGGAGCGATAGCGCAGCGACGAAAAAGGGCGCCCTGTGAGGGGCGCCCTTAGTCCATTGCGTCAGGTATAAGTTAGGCGTCGTCGCCGGCGTCCGGACCGACCATCAGCGCTTCGCCCACTTCTTCGGTTTTGCCGCGGATGGCATTTTCCAGCCGCTGTGCAACCTCCGGATGATCCTTAAGGTATTGCTTCGCGTTCTCGCGACCTTGGCCGATACGGATCGAGTCATAGCTGAACCATGCGCCGGACTTTTCGACCAGACCTGCCTTGACGCCGAGGTCCAGGATTTCGCCAACCTTGGAAACGCCCTCACCATACATGATGTCGAATTCAACCTGTTTGAAGGGCGGTGCCACCTTATTCTTGACGACCTTCACGCGGGTGGCGTTGCCGACGATATCGTCCTTGTCCTTGATCTGACCCGTGCGGCGGATATCGAGACGGACCGATGCATAGAATTTCAGCGCATTTCCGCCTGTCGTCGTTTCCGGATTGCCGTACATGACGCCGATCTTCATGCGCACCTGGTTGATGAAGATGACGGTGCAGCGCGAACGGCTGATCGAACCGGTCAGCTTACGCAGCGCCTGGCTCATCAGGCGTGCCTGGAGGCCGACGTGGCTGTCACCCATCTCGCCCTCGATTTCCGCCCGCGGAACGAGAGCGGCGACCGAGTCGACCACCAGCACATCGATGGCATTCGACCGAACCAGCGTGTCGACGATTTCCAGCGCCTGTTCGCCGGTGTCGGGCTGCGACACAATCAGCTCGTCGATGTCGACACCCAGCTTCTTGGCATAGACCGGATCGAGCGCATGTTCAGCGTCGACGAATGCCGCCGTGCCACCGGTCTTCTGCGCTTCGGCAATCGAATGCAGCGCCAAGGTCGTCTTGCCCGAGCTTTCCGGTCCATAAATCTCGATAACGCGGCCGCGCGGGAGTCCACCGACCCCCAGCGCGATGTCGAGGCCGAGCGATCCTGTCGATACCGTTTCGATTTCGATCTTCTCGCGGCTACCCAGCTTCATGGCCGAGCCTTTGCCGAACGCGCGATCAATCTGCGCGAGCGCTGCCTCTAGTGCCTTCTGACGATCAGTATTCACGCTGTCTCCACTCACTCCGACGACCTTGAGTTGCGCTGACATGAACATGTTCCCCTCGTCAATCGGGAGCCGAGATTCCCCCCGCAATGACAAAGATGTATCCTATTTGTTCTCGCGGAACAAGAGGAGAACTTCCTGCCCGCTTTCAGCCTTCAGCCTGTGCAAGCGCGGCATCGATGACCGGCGTGACCCGGTCGATCGTATAGGGCTTTTCGATCATCGGCACGTCGACGAATTCGGCGGGCGGCGGATCGACATGGCCGCCGCTTGCAAGAACAAATGGTGTTCCCTTCTCACGTAGCGCCGCTGCAACCGGCCAGACGCTTTCGCCTTTGAGGTTCACGTCGAGGATCGCGAGATCGAACGTACCGCTCTCCACTTCCTTCAGCGCAGAGGGCACACTGTCGCAGCTGCCACTGACTTCATGCCCGAGCGAGAGGATGAAATCCTCCAGCATCATGGCGATCAATGGCTCGTCTTCGACGATCAGGATGGAACGCGAAACAGACATGGCGACCGAAATAGCAGCCGTTACGCTGGAGGAAAGAACTATTTATCAGTCAGTGCCTTGCGGACCGCTTCAGCCAATTCCTGGACCGAGAAGGGCTTAGGAAGAAAGGCAACGTTGGCGATGTCGATCGACTTCCTCAGCTGCTCTTCGGCATAGCCCGACATGAACAGGATCGGGAGGTCGGGCCGCGACTTACGCGCCTCTCGCACCATCGTTGGTCCATCCATCAGGGGCATGACCACGTCCGAAATCAGCAGCGCGATCTCGTCGCCCCGGTCGACGATCTCCAGTGCTTCCTCGCCATTGTTGGCGGTCAACACCTTGTAGCCATGACGGGTGAGGGCCCGCTCGGCGACGGTCCGCACCATCGGCTCGTCTTCCACCAGCAGGATCGTGCCCGTACCCCAAAGCTCGTTTTCCGCGTCGGCGGCCTTGGGTTTCTTCGCTCCGGCCTGCTTGTCCTCATCGACATGATGGACAGGGAGGTAAATGGTGAAGCGCGTACCCGATCCGACCTTGGAATCGGCAAAAATGAACCCACCGGACTGCTTGACGATGCCGTAAACGGTCGACAGCCCAAGTCCCGTCCCCTTGCCGACTTCCTTGGTCGTGAAGAAGGGCTCGAACACCTTACCCAGGATGGAAGCCGATATGCCCGTACCCGTGTCGGCGATCGACAGCGCGGAATAGTCGGCGATGGGCAAGATGTCGCTGCCAAGGTCCGCGACTTGGTCCGCCTTCACCGCGTAGGTTTGGATAGTAAGCGTTCCGCCGCCCCCGCCTGCCATTGCATCTCGGGCGTTGACCGCGAGGTTGACAATGACCTGCTCAAGCTGCCCAGGATCGGCGCGCACAGCTCCAAGGTCGCGGCCGTGCTTGACGACTAGTTGCACGGTTTCGCCGAGCAGGCGCTTTAACAGGTGCGACACTTCACTGACCACGTCGGGAAGCTGAAGGATCTGCGGCCGCAACGTCTGCTGCCTGGAGAATGCAAGCAGCTGCCGCGTCAGGCCTGCCGCGCGGTTCGAGTTCGACTTGATCTGCTGGATGTCGTCATAGTCGGTATCACCCGGCGTGTGCCGCATCAGCATCAGGTCGCAATGGCCAATGATAGCTGTCAGAATATTGTTGAAATCGTGTGCCACGCCGCCCGCCAGTTGGCCGACGGCCTGCATCTTGGTCGCCTGGGCGACCTGCCGCTTGAGTTTTGCTTCCTCGCTATTGTCCTTGAGCAGGAGCAGGACCGCGGCGTCGCCAAGGCCTCTCAGGCCCGCAACCGTCAGCGCGACGGGCTCTGTCGGCTGATGCTTCAGGCGGACCGGCAAATCGCCAGACATCGCCGGGCCGCGGGCATTGCGCCGGACGGCGTCGGCCACGGCCGCCTTGTCTTCCTTGACGACAAGGTCCCCTGGGTAGGCCGGCATGTCGTCGAGCTTCAGTCCACCTGCGATACGAAACGCCTTGTTCATGGTCAGGAACCGACCGTCGCGATCAACTAGCGCCAAGCCAATCGGAAGCATCTCCAGCAGCACTTGAACATTGGTGGAATTAGCCAGGCTGGGCCCGTCATTCGATTCGAAAAGCAGCAGGGTTCCCGCACCGCCCTCGCCGCCAAGGTCCAGCGGGACATGAACACCCCGGAACGTCGGACCGTCCGGCCCTTCTGCTATGAGGCGCAGCAAGCCGCCTTCGGAATGATCGACAAGCTGGTCGAACGTGGGCGGATGCAAAGCTTGCGGAGTTCCGCCCAACGCCCGGTTTGCAAACGGCCGATTGGCCGCCACCAGGCGGCCGTCGTCATCGACCAGCGCGGCAAGTACTCCCGCCGATGCCAACCGCTCACCTGTCGCGCCCGCTACGCGCTCAGCGGCGACGTCGATTAGGTCGGGTTCGGCCGCGCCCGAGAACCGCCACAGCAGCAAGTCCTGCCGCGCTCCGGCCCGCGCTACACTGACCGCGACGGTTCCGCCGATAAGCGGCACATCAGCGAGCTGGTGCTGGCCATCGCGAAGAGCTGCGTCCCGTGCCGATGCTAACTGGCCGCGAACGCTCTCATCGTCTCCAAGGTCCGTCGGGGACGTAAGCGACGGAAAGCGAGCACGGTAGGCGGCGTTGACGGATTTTAGCTCGCCGTCTGCGCCGGTCATCGCGACCGGGTCGGTGGACAGCGCCAAGGCCGATCCCACAAGCTCAAGGTCCGGAACGAGGAGCGGCGCTACTTCGATGGAACGCGCACCGCGCCGATCGATCACGAACGCCGCCACTAACATCGCGACGAAACCGGCGAGAAAGAGGCCGGCAAATATTGGTTCGCCGATAGAGTAGAAGAGCAGCGCCCCGCTGGCTGCCGCTGCGGCGACCAACGCTGGAACGAGCCAGCGCAGGCCGCCGTCAAACGGCTTGGAGTCAGTGAAGTCGATCTGCTCGTAGATCAATTACCACATCCGAACGCGCTGTTCGGGGGCAAGATACAGTTTCTGGCCCGGCTGTACATTGTAGGCCTGGTACCATGGATCCAGGTTGCGAACGACGGCCGCGCGCTGCTCCGAGGGCGAATGCGGATCGGTGATCAATCGCTGCCGAAGGTTGGCCTCGCGATAATTGCGCCGCCAGACTTGCGCCCAACCGAGGTAGAAACGCTGGTCGCCGGTCGTGCCGTCGATCACCGGAGCGTCCTGCCCGTTCAGCGAGTGCTTGTAGGCGTCATAGGCGACCGTCAGGCCGGCGAGGTCGCCGATATTTTCGCCTAGCGTGAAGGCGCCCTGGACACGTGCGCCCGGGAATATCTCATAGGCATCATATTGGGCGATCAGCGCCTTGCCGGCCGCTTCGAAAGCTTTGCGGTCGGCATCAGTCCACCACTCGTTGAGACGACCGTTCTCGTCGTACTTCGCGCCTTGGTCGTCAAAGTGATGACTGATTTCATGCCCGATCACCGCGCCGATACCACCATAATTGATTGCCGGGTCCGCGTGCGGATCGAAGAAAGGCGGCTGCAGGATTGCCGCCGGGAAGACGATCTCGCTCATGTTGAAATTGGCGTAAGCGTTGATGGTCATGGGAGTCATCAGCCACTCCCATTTGCGGACCGGGCCACCAAGCTTGCCGAGCTGATATTCATGCTCAAACTCGGCGGAGCGCATCGCGTTGCCGAGAGCATCGCCCGCACGAATGTCGAGGCCCGCATATTCGCGCCACTGATCCGGATAGCCGATCTTGGCGTTGAAGTTCGCAAGTTTGGCCCGGGCGCGCGCCTTGGTTTCCGGCGCCATCCAGGCCAAGCCGTCGATCCGGCGGCCCATTGCTGCCAGAACATTTTTGACCAGCTCGTCAGCGGCCGCTTTCGTTTCCGGTGGGAAATAGCGCTGGACGTAGACTTGGCTGACCTCGTCGGCCAGCGCCGCGCTGGTGAAGCTCACGCCTCGCTTCCAGCGCTCTTCCTGCTGGGGTGTGCCCGACAGCGCGGTGCCGTAGAAAGCGAAAACGGTGTCGTCGACGTTCTTGGGTAGCACCCCCGCATAGGTCGACATCGACCGGACGAGCAGCTGGTCCTTCAGCACGCCAAGCGGGGCCTTGGCAACGGCCGCCGCAATGCCGGTGAAGGCCGACGGCTGGTATACGATGACCTGGTCGCCCTTCGCGCCGACGCCATTGAGATAGGTCCGGAAATCAAAGCCTGGGGCACGGCGCTGCAACTCGGCGATGGTCAGCTTATTGTACGTCTTGGTCGCGTCGCGGCTCTCGACCTGCGTCCAGTGCGCCTTGGCGACCGTGGTTTCGTAATCAAGGATTGCCTTGGCGCGGGCCTGAGCATTGGATTCACCGGCCAGCGTCAGTATGCTGGTCAGGAACTGGAGATATTTGCCGCGGGTCTCGGCGATCTTGGCGTCGGTCTTCAGGTAGTAGTCGCGATCGGGCATGCCGATCCCGGCCTGGACCATGTTCAGGATGTACTGGTCGTTCTGCTTGTCATCGAGGTTGACGAACTCGCCGAATGGGCCACCGATACCGAGGCGATCGGCCTTGGCAGCAAGCGCGGCATAGCCCGACTTGCTCGAAAGGGAGCGGATTTCGTCCAGCCACGGCTTCATTCCGTCCAGACCGCGAGCATCGATCGCAGCGGTATCGAGATAGCTGTTATAAGCGATGCCGATCTTGCTGTTTGGATCCTTCGCCGCATCTTCAATTATCGAACGGGTCCGCTCCTTTGAAAGGTCGTCCAGCTTCGTGAACATGCCATAGTTGGACTTATCGGCCGGGATTGGCGTGTTCTTCGCCCAAGTGCCGTTAGCAAACTGGTAGAAATTGTCGCCCGGAAGGACGGTGCGATCCATGCCTGCCACGTCGAAGCCAAAGGTTCCGATCTCAGGAGCAGCCGGCGGTACTGGCGCCGGAGCCGGAACCTCGACAGGCGTCGCCGGTACCGGTTCGCTAGTCGTCGCCGTGGTGCAACCGGCCAGCGCGGTTCCCGCAGCCAGGATCGCAATATACTTCCGCATGATGTTCCCCTCCCGAAATACTTGAACTTAGAGCGTTATTCCGATCGCGCGTAACGTTGCCGCCATTTGCGACCGACCCACCAGCGCCATCCGACGAGCGACACTAGATATCCGATCAACGCAAGACCCAGTCCTATGACGAAAAGACCTGATACGAGCGCCGGCGCCGCGTCGGACAGCAACCAGGAGAACCAGCGCCCCACGCTCGCCCCGCTTGTCCTCAACCGCTCAAAGGCAGCGAGGTCGGCATGGAATCCGAGCCGATTGCCGACGTCGATCGCCGCCACCAAGAAAAAGGGCGTCGTTGCTGGATTGGATAGAAAGGTCATTGCAGCCGCGATCGGAATATTCCCGCGCATTGGTATGCACAGCAGCGCCGCTCCGACGATCTGCAAGCCCGGAACCATTAGGAAAATACCGATGAACAGACCTGCGAACACCGCGCGCGGGACCGATCGACGCGTGAATCGCCAAAGTTCGGAATGAGCGACGCGATGACCGAAAGGCTTCAGCCAGCGGCTGGCAAGAACTTCCTCTCGCGATGGTGCATTCTTGTGCAGGAAGCGCTGCCAGAAATTGGGACGACTAGCCATTATGCCTCAACAAACGGCCCTGTTCCCTCTTCCAGTCACGTTCCTTGATCGTCTCGCGCTTGTCGTGGACCTTCTTGCCCCGCGCCAGCGCCAGTTCGACCTTCGCGCGCCCCCGCGAATTGAAATAGATCGACAAGGGGACAAGCGTCAGCCCCTGCCGGTTGATTGCGCCGTACAGCTTCGCAATTTCCCGCCCGCGCATCAGCAACTTGCGGCGCCGGCGTGGTTCATGGCTGCTGTAACCGGCATTGCCATATTGCGGGATTGAGGAGTTGATAAGGAAGACCTCCTCGCCCTCGACCAGCGCATAACTTTCGGCGATCGATCCCTCGCCGGTACGAAGCGCTTTGACCTCGGTGCCTTTCAGCTCGATTCCCGCTTCGAACCGGTCTTCGACGAAATAGTCGTACCGCGCCCGCCGGTTCTCGGCGACCACCTTGGCCTTGTCGAATTCCTTGACGGGGAGCGGCTTGGACAAATTACCCTCAGACGAGCCCCGCATGCGCCAGGGCCTGATCGACCGCCGCCTTGGACGCAGCCGACGCCTCGGTCAATGGCAGCCGAAGCTCGGCCGGAAAGTCGACCATGACTTTCGACAGGGCATATTTGACTGGGCCCGGCGAAGCATCGGTAAATAGCGCCGCGTGCAGCGGATAAAGCCGGTCCTGCAACGCCAGCGCATCTTCCCAGCGATCTTCCCGCATTGCTGCCTGGAATTGCGAGCAAAGCGCGGGCGCGACATTGGCAGTAACCGAAATGCAGCCAACCCCGCCCATGGCGTTGAAACCAAGCGCCATGTCGTCATTACCCGAAAGCTGGACGAACTCCGCTCCGCAGGCCAGGCGCTGCGCTGACACGCGAGCCAGGTTTCCGGTCGCGTCCTTCACGCCGACCACGTTTGGCAGGCGCGCCAGCGTGGCCATCGTCTCGACAGCGATATCGGTGATCGTGCGGGCCGGCACGTTGTAAAGCACGATGGGAATGTCGAGGTCCGCCACAGCAGAGAGGTGGGCGTAGATGCCCTCCTGGTTGGGACGGTTATAATAGGGCGGCACGTGCAATGCCGCGTCAGCGCCCACTTCCTTGGCGTTTTTCGTCAGCTCGATCGCATGAGCAGTATTGTTCGACCCGCAACCGGCGATGACCGGCACCCGCCCACGCGCGATTTCGACGGTTAACTCGATCAGCTTGCGATGCTCGTCGGTTGAAAGTGTCGCGGATTCCCCGGTCGTGCCGCACGGCACCAGCGCATTACTGCCCTCGTCGATCTGCCATTCAACCAACTCTCGGAATATCGCATAATCGACTCGTCCCGCCGCAAAAGGCGTCACCAACGCCGGGATCGATCCGAAAAACATGAATTTTTTCCTTCACCTAGACTAGTCTGCGGGGTTAGGTTGCCCCGGCTACGACGCGTCGTTCACCGCCTGATAAGGACGGGTCCTGCAGGATGTCCAGCATGAGGAGTATGACGATTATCGTTCCGCTTTTGCTTTCCGCTGTCGCTGGTGCTGCAGTCCAGCCTGTGATTCAGACCAGTCCGCCGCGACCGGCCGTTTCCGCCGCCGTTTCGCAGGACATTAACTACGCGCTGGCCGACTGGCGCCGCCTTCGCTCCGCCAGCGGCTATGCTTTCGCTGACTACGCACGCTTCGTGACCTCTAACCCCGGCTGGCCCGGGGAAAGCGCGCTTCGCCGCAATGCCGAAAAGCAGATGCGGCCCGGCGAGAATGCGCTGACCGTCATTTCCTTCTTCCGAACGGATGAACCGACGACCGGCAATGGCTGGGCACGTTTGGCAGAATCCTTCTTGGCAACTGGCAAGCCGGCCGAGGCGCTCGCTGCCGCCCGCCGCGCCTGGACTTCCGCCGACCTATCCGCTTACGACGAGCAATCTCTGTTCGCGCGTTTCGGCTCGCAGATGACGGCCAACGACCATGACCAGCGGGTTGACGCGCTTCTGTTCGAAAAGAAGACCACCGACGCTTACCGCATGATGCCGTGGACGACGCCGACCCGGCGCGGCGCCTTCAACGCACGTATCGCCATGCTGTCGAAGATGGCGGACGCAGATACGCGCTATCAGGCCGTAGCGGGGACCGTGACGTCCGATGCGGGCCTGATGATGGATCGTGCGCGCTACCTGCGCGAGTCGGGTTACGAGACCGCGGCTCGCCAGTTGTTCGCACGACCGCACAATTTCACCTACCGGCCTACGGACGCGGATCGTTTCTATGAAATGATGCAGTTGCTGGCCCAAGGCGCCATGTCCGACCGCCAGTACCAGGTGGCCTACGACATCGCCCGCCAAGTCGATGATGTTTTTGCGCCCGGTGCGGACATCAGCATGAAAAGCTATGGCGTTCGCGACAAATATACGACCCTGACTTGGCTTGCCGGCACCGCCGCCATCGAGCGACTCAACCGCCCGCGCGACGCCGTCGGCTTGTTCGACAAATACGCCAAGGGCGGGCGCTCGCTGCAGGTTGCGACCAAGGGATGGTACTGGGCAGGCCGGGCAGCGGCGCAAGCCGGCGACCCTATGAACGCCCGAGCTCATTTTGAGCGGGCGGCGGCAACGCCTGAGCTGTTCTATGGCCAGTTGGCTCTGGAGCGTCTGGGCCGCATCGTCCCCACTCCCGCCGGAACACCTTCGCTGCTGGTTACTCCGGCGCAGCGCTCGGCTTTTTATCAGAAGCGGCTGGTCCAGGCACTCCGCGCCTTGGGCAGCCAGGGGCGCTGGGACGACCAAACCCTTTTCATCCGAGCCTTGTCCGAAGATGTGACCACTGACGCCGACCGGCTGCTCGCTGTCGAACTCGCGACGGCGTCGGGGCGTCCGGACCTGGCCGTCTGGACTGCCCGTTCCGCTCGCAACGCGGGGTCCGCATTTTACTACAAGGCTGCCTTCCCGACACACGCCTACAGCGTCCCTTCGGGTCGAGCCTGGTCACTGGTCCACGGCATCACCCGCCAGGAATCGAGCTTCGACAAGCGTGCCGTCAGTCACGCGGGTGCGCGCGGGATGATGCAGCTCATGCCCGGCACCGCCAGGGAGCAAGCCGGCAAGATGGGCTATGGCTACGATTATGCGCGCCTGACGTCTGACCCCAATTACAATGTTATGCTCGGCAGCGCTTACTTCCAGCGCTTGGTCAATGCGTGGGACGGCAATTATCCGCTCGCCGTCGCTAGCTATAACGCCGGTGCGGGTAACGTTCGCAAATGGGTCCGCGCCTACGGCGACCCGCGACGTAACGTCGACATCATATCCTGGATCGAAAAAATCCCGTTCATGGAGACGCGCGGCTATGTGCAGCGCGTTCTGGAAAACAGCGTTGTCTACGATCGGCTGAATCCTAGCCTGCCGGGACCGCAACCGGTTCACATCTCCGCATACCTCGGCAAGTCTTCACGACCGGGCTGAGAAACGAGATTATGGCGGACCGTCCGCCGCGCTTCATCACGCCGGAAGGCTTCGCGCGCATCCGCGGCGAATATGAGCAACTGTTCGGTACCGAGCGGCCCAAGCTGGTTGATACTATCGCGTGGGCCGCGGGAAATGGCGACCGGTCGGAGAATGGCGACTACATTTACGGTCGAAAGCGCCTGAGGGAAATTGATCGCCGCCTGTCCTACCTGTCGAAAGTGATGAAGCAAGCAAAGGTCGTGGATCCGGCAAATCAGGAGCAGCGCGATACCGTTCGCTTCGGCGCGACGGTCGAACTGGCCGACGAACAGGACGAGCGCCGGATTCTGACATTGGTAGGCGAGGACGAAGCCGACGCATCGGCCGGACGGATCAGTTGGTCAGCGCCGATTGCCCGTGCATTGGTCGGCGCAAAGGTAGGCGACGAGCGGATCGTTCGCTTGCCCGCGGGCGAAAAAAGCTACGAAATCATGGAAATTCGATATCCGGACGCAGGGCTTTCAGCTTAGCTTGCCTTCTGCTGCGGCGGAAATTGCACCACCGTGTCGCCGTCAGCGGGCGGCTCGGCCGGCATCGCTTTTGCGAACAAGTCGGCAATGACAGTCAACGCCGAGATACACCCGCCCTGTGCGTCGCCACCATCGATCACATGCCACGGTGCCCAGCGCGTATCGGTCTGCTTGAACAGGTCATGCAGCACGTCGACGGTCCGCTCCCGCTGCCCCAGCCCGGCGACATCTTCTTCTGACAGCAGGTGCCGCTTCCACGGATCGGCCTGCCGCTCGCGCAAATTGGCCATCTGCCGCTCGGCCGAGACGTGGAAGAACAGCTTGGCAACAAGCGTCCCGTGGTCACGCTGCTGCGCCTCGAATTCGTTGACCTCGTCGCACGCCCGAGCCCAGCGCTTGTCGTCCAGCCGGCCCGCAACACGTTCCTCGACAATGCGGCGGTACCAGCTGCGATAGAAGATTGTTGTATCTCCCGCCGCCGGCAGGCCGCTCCAGAACGGCGCCAGCCAATGGCGATCGTCGTCCGCCGCGTCCGCGCCGCCGACGTTCCGCACCCGCACATGCGTTGGGTCCCATGCTCCGACCAGCCTGCGAAGCGCGCCCTTCTTGCCCGATCCGATCCAACCTTCGAACAGGATGATCGATCGCTTGCGATGAATGATCTGCGAAGTTTGCAGGCGCGCCAACCGGTCCTGCAACGCAGCTAATGCTGCATCAGGATCGCCGTCGAACGGCGTCGCCCGTTCAAATTCTGTTAAATCAATCGGCACAGGCGAGGCGTAACTCAAAGGATTCTGCCCGGCAATCGGGGAGAGTCCTCGATCCGACGCCTTATTCGTCCCAACGTGGCACGAATGCCACGAGCCGTTGTCAGGCCTTGGGCGTTCCGTCCGCGATCACCCGGATAGACAGCTCTTTCAGCTGCTTGGCCGTCACCGGCGCCGGCGCGTTCATCATCAGGTCTTCCGCCTTCTGATTCATCGGGAAGAGGATGACTTCGCGAATGTTCGGCTCGTCGGCTAGCAGCATGACGATCCGGTCGATTCCCGGCGCTGATCCACCGTGTGGCGGCGCGCCGAACTTGAACGCACCGATCATGCCCGGGAAGCTGGTATCGACTTCCTCGCGGCTGTACCCGGCGATCTCGAACGCCTTGTACATGATATCGGGCCGGTGGTTCCGGATAGCACCGCTGCTTAGCTCCACGCCGTTGCATACGATGTCATACTGCCATGCGAGGATGTCGAGCGGATCCTTCGTTTCCAGCGCTTCCATTCCGCCCTGCGGCATCGAAAAGGGATTGTGGCTGAAGTCGACCTTCTTCTGCTCGTCGTTATACTCGAACATCGGGAAGTCGACGATCCAGCAGAAGCGGAAGGCACCCTCCTCGATCAGGCCGAGCTGCTCGGCCACACGGGTGCGCGCAAAGCCCGCCAGCTTTGCAGCTTCCGTTTCCTTGCCCGCGGCGAAGAAGATCCCGTCGTCAGGACCGATGCCCATCTGCTCCGCGATGTTGTCCATGCCGTCGGCGCCATGGTTCTTGGCGATCGGACCACCCCACTCGCCGCCCTTGCGGGTCGCGTAGCCTAACCCCGCGAAGCCTTCGCTCCGCGCCCATTCGTTCATGTCATCGAAGAACTTGCGGCTCTTTTCAGCGGTTCTCGGGGCTGCCACCGCGCGGACGGCCATGCCCTTTTCGACCAACCCTGCAAACAGTCCGAAGCCCGAACCCTTGAAGTGCTCGCCGACGTCATGGATGATCAGCGGGTTGCGCAGGTCCGGCTTGTCGCTGCCATATTTCAGCATCGCTTCCTTGTATGGGATACGCGGATACTCACCCGCCGGAGTGACAGACTTGCCCCCGGCGAACTCGCTGAACACGCCGGACAGTACCGGTTCGATCGCCGCGAACACATCGTCTTGCGTCACAAAGCTCATTTCGAAGTCGAGCTGGTAGAATTCGCCCGGGCTACGGTCGGCGCGAGCGTCCTCGTCGCGAAAACAGGGCGCGATCTGGAAATATCGGTCAAACCCGGCAACCATCAGCAGCTGCTTGAACATCTGCGGCGCCTGCGGAAGCGCGTAGAACTTGCCTGGATGGACGCGGCTGGGCACCAGGTAATCGCGCGCGCCTTCGGGCGACGAGGCGGTCAGAATTGGCGTCTGGAACTCGGTGAAGCCCTGCGCGATCATCCGCTGACGGATCGAAGCGATAACCTTGGATCGCAGCAGGATATTCGCGTGCAGCCGCTCGCGGCGCAGGTCCAGATAGCGATAGCGAAGCCGGATTTCCTCCGGATAATCCTGCTCCCCGGCCACCGGCATCGGCAATTCGTCCGCGCGAGATTGGACCTCGACCTCGCGAGCCACGACCTCGATATCGCCGGTTGCCAGCTTGGCGTTCACTGCCCCGCCCTCGCGCATCACCACATCGCCCGTGATCGTCACCACCGATTCGGCGCGGAGCGCATCCAGCGTCTTCAGCGCCTCGCTCCCTGCTGCGGCAACGACCTGGGTCAGGCCGTAATGGTCGCGCAGATCGATGAACAGAACGCCACCATGGTCGCGCTTGCGATGGATCCAGCCGGACAGGCGGACGGTCGACCCGACGTCGGAACCGCGAAGGTCGGCGCAAGTGTGGGTGCGATAGGCGTGCATGCGTAAATTCTCTTGGGATAAAGGCTGGCGATAAGCGGAAAAATTCGCGCCGTCGCTTCACCTTCCGTCATGGCCTTTGTCAAGGCGCGCCGGTGTCGCTATGGCCCGCCGCAGATGAAAATTCACCCGCTTATCAGTTCCACGGACGACCTCGCCGCCCTCGTTTCCCGCATAAAAGACCATGACTTTGTCGCGGTCGATACCGAATTCATGCGCGAGAACACCTATTGGCCGGATCTTTGCCTGCTGCAGATCGCCAGCCCGGACGAGGCAGCCGCCATCGACCCCAAGGCCGACGGCCTCGACCTCGATCCGTTGCTCGACCTGCTTGTCGACAATGACCAAGTGCTCAAGGTTTTCCACGCCGGTGGCCAGGACCTGGAAATCATTCACAACCTGACGGGCAAAGTGCCCAACCCGCTATTCGATACGCAGATCGCCGCCATGGCGCTCGGCTACGGCGAACAGATTGGCTATTCGAACCTCGTCGAAAGCGTCCTCGGGCATAATCTCGACAAGGGCGCGCGTTTCACCGACTGGTCGCGTCGCCCGCTCGACAAGCGACAAATCGACTATGCCATCGCCGACGTTACCCATCTTGCGACGATTTTTCCCAAGCTGGTGAAGAAGCTGATGAAGACCGGACGGGGCGCCTGGCTAGACGAGGAAATGGAGCGACTCGCCGACCCGTCCAGCTTCGCCTTCGAACCGGAAGATGCCTGGCGCCGCCTGAAGCTGCCAAGCCGCAACCCGGCGGTTCTAGGCCGGTTGAAGGCGCTCGCCGGCTGGCGCGAAACCGAGGCGCGGTCGAAGAACCTGCCGCGCGGCCGCATCATCAAGGACGACACGCTCAACGACCTGGCCGGCCATCCGCCCAAATCGCAGGACGATCTCGGCAAGGTTCGCGGCCTGTCCGCTGGGTGGCGAAACAACGACATCGGCGCCCGGCTGATGGTCGCTCTCTCCAGAGCTACCCCGCTCGACCCGGAAGAACTGCCGGCCCGCGAGCCGCGCCGTCCGGGCCTGACGAAGGATGCCGCGCTAGTGAGCGACCTATTGAAACTGTTGCTCAAAATCCGCGCCAAGGAAGCCGGCGTCGCCGCCAAGCTCATTGCCCGCTCGGACGAGCTTGAGGCGCTGGCAGCTGGTGTGCGCAGTGAACTTAACATCCTGTCTGGCTGGCGGTTCGAGGAATTTGGCCGCGACGCGCTCGACCTCGTCGAAGGTCGCCTCGCTTTCGCAATAGAGAACGGCAAGCTCAAGATGAGCCGTATTCAGCAAGACATTCAGGAACCGGACAGCGCCGCCATCGCTTGATGCCCTCGAAACCGATCACGCGGGAGGACTTTTCGATGCGTAGCTTGATGATTGCCCTGGGCATGGTACCCCTTTCCGCCTGCATGACTACTCCGTCCGGCCATCCCGGCACCGGTGAGCCGGTAATGGCCTGCAATAACGAGGCGCTCGAACAGTTCGTCGGCCAACCCGCCAGCCAGGAACTAGGCGGGCGGATGCTTGCTGCGTCTGGCGCGCGGATGATCCGTTGGGTTCCCAAGGGCGGGGTAGTCACGATGGATTTCCGCGGCGACCGGCTGACGATCGGGCTCGACGACGCCAATCGGGTCGAGACCGCGCGCTGCGGTTAAACGAAGCGGACTTCGCCTACGCGGCCCAGCGTCTTTGCCAATTGGGTCAGCCGCCGCTCGACCGCATCGGAATAAAGCTCGCGATATTTTGACGGAACCGACAGGACGACCTGCTTGGGGGCAAGGGCGATACTGGTCTTGCGAAGCAGCGGCTCAGTCCCACCGCTCAGGCGCTGCGCAAGACGGAGCGCTTTTCCCCATGCTATGACGCGGACTGTCTCATCTTCCGGCAGCAGCGCGCCTAGGTCCTCGCTGAACCCACCATCGCCGCCGAATGCGCTGCACAGGGCGCGGCCCAGCATGGCCCGACCGTACGCGTCGATCCCAACCCAATTGCCGTGGATGGCCATGTCGACCGCACGCTCCGCCCGGTAATCGGGGTGAGCGTTCCATGCGATGTCTCCCAACAGGCAAGCGGCCAGCCGGAGCCGTTGCATTTCTGTCGGCTCGTCGGGAAACAAAGGATCCATCCACTGGTCCAGCGCCGCGCCATGATCACCAAAGCGGCCAAGCTTCTCCCCGACCTCCAGCGCCGCAGCTAGCAACGGGTCTTCATCGCGCGTCGCGTCGTCGAGGTCGCGGTACAGAAGGCCCTCGCGCAGCCCAAACGCCGACACCGTCACGCGTCTGGGTCCAAGCACGTCGATTAGTGCCTCAAGGATAGTCACTGCCGCCGGCAACGTCGGGATGCGCGAGGAAGTGATGCCGGTAAGCGCTTTGAGTTCGGCAAGCTCCAGCGTCTGCAGGACGCCGCGCAAATCCTTCAGCCGAGACTGGGGAATTCGGTGATGGTGAATGATCGGAAGCGGATGGCCGGCTGTTTTCATGTCCAGTTGTGCAAGCGCCCGAAACGATCCCCCGACAAGATAGAGGCTATGTCCTCGCGCCGCGTCCTTCAGTCGGCTCGATTTCAGGGCTGACCGGATGCTGCGCACCAGCTCTCCTAGGTCCGGGTCCGTGCCGACGCGCAAGACGCCCAGCGGCAGGGAAATCCCCTCGCCCGCCCCGCCTCGCGCGACCCCGATCAACTCCAGGCTTCCGCCGCCCAGGTCGGCAACGACACCGTTCGCTTTGGGAATGGCCGAGATCACCCCCAAGCCCGACAGCTCGGCCTCTTCCGGCCCGGGAAGCACCCTAGGCTTCAGTCCGACCGCCGCGACCTTCTTCAGGAATGCCGGCCCATTGCTGGCATCGCGCACCGCCGCTGTCGCCACCGCATGGAGCTTTTTCAGGCCCATTTCGCTGGCGAGCCGCCGAAAACGGGCCAGCGCCTGAAGCGTCTTTGCCATCGCTTCGTCGTCAAGCTTGCCGTCCCTTGGCAGCCCGCGGCCGAGCGCCGCCATGACCTTCTCGTTGAACAGCACCGACGGCACCCGCGCTGCGCCGCCATAGGCGACGAAGCGGACGCTGTTGGACCCGATGTCGATGATCCCGACCGGGCCAAAACGCTTGATGGCCATGGCGCTAGCCTCGCTGCGTCAATCGAAGTTTCGGCACGGCTTTGCCTGCCAACGCCTGTCCGCGGCCGGACAAGGACGGATTCGTCATGAAGTAGCGATGCAAGTTGAAGTGGCGCTTCCCGGGCTTCAACCGGCTGTAGCTGCCGTCAGCGCCCAGGACCCAACTCTGCTCATTATCGATAAGGTTGGCGATCATGACCTGGTCGAGCACCTGTGCATGGACGGTGGGGTTTTCCACTGGAAGCATATATTCGACTCGCCGGTCGAAGTTCCGCGGCATCCAGTCCGCCGAACTGATGAAGACCTTGGCCTTGCGATGCGGCAGTCGCGCTCCGTTTGCAAAAACGAATATTCGGCTGTGCTCCAAGAAGCGGCCGACAATTGATTTCACCCGAATGTTGGATGACAGCCCCGGCACGCCGGGCCGCAGGCAGCAGACGCCCCGCACGATCAATTCAATCGACACCCCCGCCTCGCTTGCCTCGTACAGCTTGTCGATCACTTGCCGGTCGACCAGGCTGTTCATCTTCGCCCAGACGGCCGACGGCTTTCCTTCCTTGGCGTTCGCGATTTCCGCATCGATCAGCGCCAGTATCTTTTCCCGGAGCCCGCGCGGACTGAGGGTTAAGAGCTCCAGGCCCTTGGGCTGCACGTAGCCGGTGGTCAGGTTGAATAGCTTGGCGGCGTCTCGCGCCGCGCGCCGCGAAGCCGTGAAATAGCTCAGGTCCGTGTAAATCCGCGCCGTCGTAGGATGGTAATTGCCCGTTCCAAAGTGGCAGTAGGTCCGCATCACCGCGCCCTCGCGTCGGATGACCATCGAGATCTTGGCGTGCGTCTTCCACTCCACGAAGCCGTAGATTACCTGAACGCCCGCCCTCTCGAGCCGGCTTGCCCACAACAGGTTCTGCTCCTCGTCGAAGCGCGCCTTCAGTTCGACGACCGCGGTGACCGACTTTCCGGCTTCCGCTGCTGCAACCAGCGCGTCGATAATCGCCGATTGCTTGCCCGCCCGGTAAAGCGTTTGCTTGATCGCGACGACATTGGGATCCTCGGCCGCTTGCCGCAGGAAGGCGACGACCACTTCGAAACTTTCGTATGGATGGTGAACGATGAAATCCTTGCCCCGAATGGCGGCAAAGCAGTCGCCGTCATGCTCAATGATCCGCTCCGGAAAGCGTGGCGTGTAGGGCGGAAACTTTAGGTCCGGCCGTTCAACCTCGACCAACTGCCCCAAGTCGGCGATCCCGATGAAGCCGGCGCTTTCGACAACCAGCGCCGAGTCCGCTCCGACACCCTCGCGAACCATTGCTTCCAGGTCTCCGGGCGTGTCAGCCGCGAATTCGATACGGATGACCCGCCCGCGCCGCCGCCGCTTGATGGCACTGCGGAAATACCGAACCAAGTCCTCAGCGTCTTCCTCGACCTCGATGTCGCTGTCGCGCAGGAGGCGGAACGCGCCGGCGCCGACCTTCTCGAAGCCTGGGAATATCTGGTCAAAATGCGCGCGGACGACATTCTCCATGGCAATGAAGCGCATCTCCTTGCCCGGCAGCTTCAGGAAGCGCGGCAAGGTCGGCGGGATCATCAGCAGTTCGACGACCGGCTCCGCCCGCTTACCGCGCCTGAGGTCGAACACTAGGCTGAACCCGCCATTGGGGATGAAGGGAAACGGATGCGACGGGTCGATCGCTTGCGGGGTGAGTACTGGCAGGACTTGCTCGCGGAAGTGATCCGCTAGCCAAGCCCGCTCTTCGCCGGTCAGTCCCCCCTCCTGCACAACCTGCAATGCGGATTCGGCCAGTGCCTCGCGAAGGACCAGCCATTCCGCCTGTTGCGACACGACCAGAGCGTCCGCTTCCTCGGCGATAGCGTCGAGTTGCTGCGTCGCGGTCATCCCGTCAGCGCTAAGGTCGTCGATACCCTGCAACTGATGCGCCTTCAGGCCCGCAACGCGCACCATGAAAAATTCGTCCAGATTGGTGCCTGAAATCGACAAGAACCGCAGCCGCTCGAGCAGCGGATGGGCGCCATTGGTCGCTTCCTCCAGTACGCGCCGGTTGAACGCGAGCCAGCTCAGCTCGCGGTTAAACAGGCGGGCCGGCGCTTCGGCGATCTTGCGCTCCACGTTCATGCCGCCCCCCTAGCCTCCAGAATGCCGCCGTCACCAAGGGCCCGGCGGATAGTTGGCAGCGTCAGCCGTGCCCGCTCGGCAATGGCGAAACGGTCTATGGTCTCCACCACCCGCTCGGCCATCCAATAGGTTCGTTCTACCCGCTCGGAGATATATTTCAGCGCCTCCTCCGGAATATGGACGCCCCGGTCGGCAAACAGCAGCCGGATGACCGACCGGAACAGCTCGTCATCGGGCAGGCCAATCCGCGCGATCGGGGTAATCGCCAGCCGCGTCCGCAAGTCCGGAAGCGCGATTTCCCACTGCGGTGGCACCTCGTCGGCAATCATCACCAGGGGCCGCCCGTCATCCTGCGCGGCATTCCAGGCATGGAACAGGTCCGCCTCGTTCTGCCGTTCCGCTCGGTCGTAAAGCCGCCCGTGTACCCGCTCGACGAAGGCCCGCGCGAGAAGGGACCGACCCGACCGCGGAGGACCCGTCAGGATCGTTGCCTTTACCGGCCAAAGGCTCCAGCCGCGGAAATGCTCAAACGCCTCGCGGTTCGCGTCGGCAATGATGAAGCGGCTGTCTGCTTGGACCTGCGGCCAGTCGAGCGGCAGCGCGATCTGGTCCGGGCGACCCTTCACGGCGATGGGCTGCTCTGCGGCGCCGGGCTGGGATTGAGCGTGGCGGGCGCCGACGTGACGCTGATCGATGTTCCCGAAGCGCTGGCGCTGAGCCCGCGTGCGATCAACTGGTCCCGGAGCGCCGACGGCCCGCCACTGTAGGTCACGGTAATCACATTGCCAGACCCGGAAATCCGCGCGCCCGGGATCGATCGGATAACGGCCAGACCGTAATCCAACCATGCGGCGTTGGGCGAGCTGATCGATACCGACATGACGGCAGGGACGCTCGGCGCCTCCTCGACAACCTCTTCCTCCTGGACCGGCGGCGGTTGGATTATGAGGTCGGGATCACCACGAACAATTCCTGCCGCCAGCGCCTGCGCGAACAGCTCGTCCATTCGCTGGACTCCCTCGTTCATCATGCGCGGCAAGTCAGCGTTGTCCTTGGCGGTCAGTTCGAAGCTTCCCAGCACTTTCCCGTCCGGCCCGAACTTTCCGATAAAGCGCCCCTTGCTCGGCCCACCCGGATAGAGCCGGTCCAGCCGCACTTCCGCGACCAGGATGTTCGCCGCGCCGTACAGGTCGAGCACGTTGCGCCACCATCCGCGCGCGGGCCGCCGGGTCTGCGCCGCATTGACCAGCAGCGGATCGACGCCGAGTCCGCTAACGCGGACGTAGTCGATCGGGCTTTGCGAGGTGCGGAACTGGGCCCAGGCGCGCTGCCACGGATTGCGCAGCTCGACGCTTGTCTCCGCCCCGCCCATCGTCACGACAGGGATCAGCAGCATTGGCGCAGATCGCGTTGTCTGGCCCGGGACACCCAGCAACTCGCCAGCCCGCGCGCGATCGAACAGCACGCCCAGCGTCGCAATGTATCGCGTCGGCCCGATCTGCTCCCGCTCGACGACGATCGAGCTGACCAGCGTGTCCAACACCGAATCCGACAGGTTGGGCGCTTCGCTCAACGGCCGCTTGTTGGTCTTGGCCCACAGCGCCTTGAAGCCTTGCCTCTGCGCCTCACGCCAGCCCGCATATCGCGCAGAATTGGCATCCTTGCCCGGCACATCGACCTTGATCCCGCTGATTTCCAGCGTTCCCGAACTGTCGATGGGAAGGATACCGCGCTCCGCGCCCTCCATCTGGGCAACGAGAGTCCCGCCCCCGGCGAGGGCGAGGACGGCAGCGGAAAGGAGGACAGCAGGCCGGCGAAAAAGCATCAGGGCGCTTTTGGCGACAATGGCGTGGAATTCCAAGCAGGATATGGCTAGGCGGCTTCGACATGACGCAAAAGCCGCTCACTTACGCCGATGCTGGCGTGTCGATCGCCGCCGGCAACGCTCTGGTGAAAGCCATCGGCCCACTCGCAAAGTCCACTGCCCGCCCTGGCGCGAATGCCGAGCTTGGTGGATTCGGCGGTTTTTTCGACCTGAAGGCGGCGGGATATGAAGATCCGCTGCTGGTCGCCGCGAACGACGGCGTCGGCACGAAGCTCAAACTCGCAATCGAGACAGGCCGCCACGACGGCGTCGGCATCGATCTTGTCGCGATGTGCGTAAACGACCTTATCGTGCAGGGCGCGGAGCCGCTCTTCTTCCTCGACTATTACGCCACCGGGAAACTCGACAACGCCACCGCCACCGCGGTTGTCGCCTCCATCGCCGAAGGATGCCGCCAGGCCAACTGCGCGCTGATCGGCGGCGAAACCGCGGAAATGCCCGGCATGTACAGCGAAGGCGACTACGACCTCGCCGGTTTCTGTGTCGGCGCGGTCGACCGCGCGAAGGCGCTCACAGGCAACGACGTTAGGCCCGGCGATGTTATCCTCGGTCTCGCCAGCTCCGGCGTGCACAGCAATGGCTTCAGCCTCGTCCGCCGGCTCATCGCCGACAACGGGTGGAAACTCGATCGACCCGCTTTGTTCGACCAGGACCGTCTCCTCGGCGACCTGCTGCTCGAACCGACCCGTATCTACGTGAAGAGCCTGCTTCCGCTTGTCCGCGGCGGGAAAATCGCCGCCCTCGCTCACATCACTGGCGGCGGCCTACTCGAGAACATCCCGCGCGTGCTTCCCGAAGGCGCCCACGCGACGGTCGACGCCGACGCATGGCCCCTGCCCCGCCTGTTCGCCTTCCTCCAGGCCGGAGGCGCGATCGAGCCGGGTGAACTGGCTCGCACCTTCAACTGCGGCATTGGCATGATCGCTGTAGTCCGCGCCAATCTGGCCGACGATGTCACCTCCACACTCGAAGCTGCCGGTGAGACCGTCCATCACATCGGCTCGATCCAGGCGGGCGAAAAAGGCTGCACCGTAAGGGGCAGCGCCGAGACCTGGAGCGCTCGCGAAGACTGGTCCGCCATTCATCATGGATAAGGCGCGCGTCGCGGTCCTGATTTCGGGCCGCGGCTCGAACATGGCGGCGCTCCTCTACGCTAGCCGCGCTGACGATTGCCCTTATGACGTCGCGCTCGTCACTGGAGACAAGCCCGACGCTCCAGGCCTCGCGCTGGCGGAGGCAGAAAGGGCGCCGGTCATCCGTCTTGATGCGAAGTCGCTCGGCGCCGACTACTGGGAGGTGCTGCACTCAGCGCTGGAAAAGGCCGGCGTCGATCTCATCGCCCTCGCCGGCTTCATGCGCATCATCCCTAGCGCGTTCGTCGCGCGCTGGGCGGGCCGCATCGTGAACATCCATCCCTCGCTACTCCCGAAGTACAAGGGCCTGCACACGCAGCAACAGGCGCTCGACAATGGCGACACGATCACCGGCGCGACCGTCCACCTAGTGACCCCCGAACTGGATTCGGGCGAAATCCTCGGCCAGGTCGAGGTCGCCGTCCTGCGCGGCGACACGGCGGAAACGCTTGCAGATCGAGTACTGATCGCGGAACATCAGCTCTACCCGCGCATCCTCGGCCGCTACGCAGCCCGCCCGTTCGACGCGGGCTGGATCGAGCAACAGGTCGACGCACTCGCCTCTCGCCTGCCGGAAGTCATACGCAAGACAAGTCATGGGTCGCCCGGCTGGGGCGTCGGCAACGAAAAGACCGCGAAGCTGTTCGCCATCATCGCGGACCATCACCATGGCGAGAAAGCGGTCGGCCTGCTCGTTAAGGCGAGCGGCCCCGACGAAATGACCGGCCTGATCGAGGCGCAGCCAGACATTTACTACTGGCCCAAATACTACGGCGCGAACGGCTGGCTAGGCCTCAAGCTCAACCGCCGCGACGTCGACTGGGGCCAAGTGAACGACTGGCTGGAACGAAGCTGGCGCCAATGCGCCCCGCAACGATTCACCAAATTGATGCGGGCCGCGGACGAGTTCTGAACGTCTGAACCCGCAACCCATTTCGGTCACTAGGTCGGGCGCTATTCTGCCTCTATGACCATTTATGAACTTGCCGCGCTTGAGGCGCTTCACAAGGCTGAATCACGCTAGTTGGCTACCATCTCGTTTCCGGTCGTTCATTCATCAAACTGCGTTACGTCCGGCGCCGACTCATTGCTGAAGTTGAACATCAACCGCGAGCAAGACCTCTTCGGATTCTCCAGAGTTTGGCTTAGGCTAACCTTATGGGATTATTGACCTTCAGCATCAACGTCACCCTAGACGGCTGCGTCGACCACCAGGAGGGAGTTGCCGACGACGAGACGCACGCCTTCTTCACCCATCTTATGGGCGAGAGCGGGGCGATGCTGTGGGGTCGGGTCACCTACGAGATGATGGAGAGCTACTGGCCAGCAGTCGCCCGCGGCGACGAGGAGGCGCCTTCGGCGTTACGCGAGTGGGCGATCAAGCTGGAGGCCAAGCCGAAGTACGTGGTGTCGTCGACGCGAAAGGCCTTCCCGTGGACCAACAGCCACCACATCGCCGGCGACCTGCGCACGGACGTGCAGAGGCTCAAGGACGCGACCCCGGCCGGCGTGCTCCTCGGGAGCGGCAAGCTCGCGACCGAGCTGGACCGGCTAGATCTGATCGACGAGTACAAACTCCTCGTCCACCCCAGGATCGCCGGCCACGGCCCAACCCTTTACCAGAGCGGGCTGCCAAGCACGCGACGGCTCGAGCTGATCTCGGCCACGCCGCTCCGCAGCGGCGCCGTCGCCATGCATTACAAACGCGCCCGCTAATCCAGAGAAGCCTCTTCGCGCTCGGCTCGCGGGCCTGCCGGCCGTAGGATGCGTTCTTTCCGCGTAACACGGTATACCCGCTGATCCTGCTGCCACGGGAGCTCGGTTGATCGGACCGGAGGCCTAAAGCATCCGCAATCATCCCTTGGTCGAGCGGCACTCACGCTACGTGCTGCTGGCCAAGGTGAGTAGCCGCGGCGCCAGCCAGCCGGTGTTCACGGCCCTGCTCAAACAGGCGCATCGCCTCCCGGCGAGCTGGTCAAATCGCGAACCTGGGATCGCGGCAAGGAGATGGCGCGCCACAAGGAGTTTACGCTTGCGACCGATGCCGCAGTCACTTTTGCGACCCGCATAGTCCGTGGCAGCGCGGCTCGAACGAGTACACGAACGGTCTCCTGCGGCAGTACTTCCCAAAGGGCGCCAACCTCAGCGTCCACTCACAGGAGCGCTTGGACGAGATCGCCAGACAGCTTAATGGACGCCCTGAAGACGCTTGGCTTCTAAGCTCCCATCAAGCATTTCGAAGCGTGTGTTGCGATGACCCACTAAAACGGCGGCCCTTCTCGGACAGCCCGCTTCCAATCTGGTACACCCAGAAGCAGACGTCCAATCTCGGAGCGCTCGCATGTTGGCCATCATACTCGCCCTTGCCGAACCTTCAGCCAACCTGCCGCTGCCGGCCTTCCTTGCGGGCTGCTGGATCGAACGGAAAGCCGATGACTGGACCGAGGAGTGCTGGACGGCGCCTAAGGGCGGCCAGATGATGGGCTCCGCCCGCACCGGGAAGGGAGACCGCGTAACTCATTGGGAATGGATGCGCATCGAACGGGACACTTTGGGCAATCCCGTATTCCACGCCTCGCCGAAAGGCGCTCCGGTCGCCTCATTCCCTGTCGTTCGCGCCACGGCGACCGAAATCGAATGGCGCAACCACGTGCACGATTATCCGCAGCGGATAATTTATCGCCTGACCGCCGACGGTATCTACGCCGAAATCAGCCTCGTGGACGGCAGCAAGCCCAATCGCTGGACTTATCGCCGTTCCAACTAATAACGGTCTCTCCGGCACACCTCTTCATTGTCGCCAGACGACAGTTTGGTCGACCAGAAGGATGACGCCGTGCTGATGACCACGCCCGACGTCCCGCAACGCCGCAGTTGAAATCGAACCTTTCGCGCCCGGAAATCCAGGGAAACCCGGCGGAACGTCGCCAGCAGGTCCGTGCCAAGCAACAGCGAAGGCTGGTCGGACAGGCCGAAAACCTTGAACGGCGGCACGTCGGCAAAGGCGATCGGCACATTGCTTAACGTGACCGATCCAAGCTGAAGCCGCTCGATCCGCGCAATCTGAATTGGCACCGTAACACCGGTGACGCCGGTCACCTCGACCGTTTCGAATTTCTGTCGCTTGCGCAGCAGTTTGTCCCGCAGGGCCGTGTTACCGATGGAGATTTCAGATCCTGTGTCGACCACCGCGTCCACGCGCTGTCCTGCTGCCTTGACCTGCGTCAGGATCAGTTGGCCACGGTGACGCCGCGCCGTCACAACAATCTCGCCTGCCAGCATTTTCGCCGGCTGCCGCGCATCCTCGGCCTTGATAACCCTCTTCTCGAAATCCATCATCAGCCGCTGCTGGACCAACGCGTCGATCCCGATCATTCCCTCGCCGCCCAAATCCTCTTCGCGAAGCGCGGGCATCTGCAGGTCGCGAATGGTGCTCTGCCCCATCGACAATTCGGCAACCTGGACCGTGTCGACCCGCGCGCTCGCCGTCATCGCGTGCAACGTGACCGCATTGCCCATCGGCAGCGACAGGTCGCGGGCGATCCGCTGCCCCACCACCGACGTGTCGGCTCCGCTGTCCACCAGGAAGCGATAGGGTCCGCGGCCGTTCACCCGCACCTCTACCGTCATTCGCGTGTTGCTTTTGCGCGCGTTGATGTCCTCCCCGCCTATTGCCAGCTTGTCGTCGATGATCGCGGGCGGCAGAGCCGGCATGGGCGTCGTCGGGACGGGTTGGGGGCGCTGAATCTTCGGGGCGTGCACGGCGCCCACGGCACCGGCGGCCAGTGTCGGAAAGGCGGTCAATACGACCAACAGGAACGAACGAGGCATCACCAATGCGCCTCCACTCCTTGACGTTACCAGCCGAATGATATGCCTCGCCAAGGACTCCCGCCACCGCCGTTGGTCGAAAAGAAAAGGCCGCCGGGGAATTTTCCCCGACGGCCATCCTCTCCCGGATATGACTTCCGGTTTAGCGTATCGGCTTTTAGCCGACGATTTCTTCATCCTTGAAGAAATAGGCGATCTCGATCGCCGCATTCTCGTCGCTGTCCGAACCATGGACGCTGTTCTCGCCGATCGACAGCGCGTGGGTCTTCCGGATCGTGCCTTCGGCGGCGTCGGCCGGGTTGGTCGCACCCATGATATCGCGGTTGCGAGCGACGGCGTCTTCGCCTTCCAGCACCTGGACCACCACCGGCTCGCTGATCATGAACTCGACCAGCTCGCCGAAGAAGGGACGCTCCTTGTGGACCGCGTAAAAGCCTTCGGCCTGATCTTTGGTCATGTGGATGCGCTTCGACGCTACGACGCGCAGACCAGCTTCTTCCAGCATCTTAGTGACCGCGCCGGTCAGGTTGCGGCGGGTAGCGTCGGGCTTGATGATTGAAAAGGTGCGGGTAACCGCCATGGGAAGCTCCAAAAAATCGTGATGGAATGAGAAGTTGGCCGCGCCCCTAGCCGGAGCGGGTCGGAAGGGCAAGGCTCAGGCCTTCTTCACCCACTTCCCCTCTTCCTGCGCCCAGTAATGGCGCTCCACACCGTCCCGCCCGGACAACAACTTCCACGCCAGTCGGGCGCCCTCCAGCGTTTCCGCGTCAAAGAGGTAGAAGGCGCGGTCATAGGCCAGTGCCGCGTCACGCCACTCGCCGTCGGCGATCAGCATGTTACGCGCACGGTTTGGCGCGTCCGTCCCTAGCGACAGCAGGATTGGCTGAGAGGCATCGTCCGCCCCGCCGGCCAGTCCGTGCGGCAGGAAGCTCGCCGCGCTTTGGTCCCACAATTGCCGGTCGAGCCGCGCCAGTGCGCCCTCATCGGCCGAAACGATTAGCAGCCGCTGGCCCTCGTCGATCAGCTTGGCTGCGATCGACGCCACGATGCCGTCCGACGGTGCGCCGCCAAGCTGGTAGAAGTCCACCTGCATCGCGGCGCGCTCCGTCCGGATCAGACGTCGACGGTGTCGGCGATATACTGGTCTAGCAGACGCACGCCGTAGCCGGTCGCGCCCTTGTCGTAAGTTGCCGACGCCTTGTTCGACCAGGCCACCCCGGCAATGTCTAGGTGCGCCCAGGTCACGCCTTCGTCGACGTAGCGCTTCAGGAATTGCGCGGCGGTGATCGAACCGGCCTCGCGCGGGCCGACATTCTTCATATCGGCAATGTCCGAATCGATCAGCCGGTCGTAGGCCTCGCCCAGCGGCTGCCGCCACAATTTGTCGCCGCTTTTGTCGGCTGCCGCGATGAGGCTAGCCGCCAGCTTATCGTCATTGGAAAAGATGCCGGCATATTCATGGCCCAGCGTGATGACCATCGCGCCGGTCAGAGTCGCGAGGTCGATCATCACCTTCGGGTTGAATTGCTTTTGCGCCCAAGTCATCGCGTCGCACAGCACCAGCCGCCCCTCGGCGTCAGTGTTGATTACCTCGACTGTTTGGCCCGACATGGTCGTGACCACGTCGCCCGGGCGCTGCGCATTGCCGTCGGGCATGTTCTCAACCAGCCCGCAGATGCCGACGACATTGGCCTTCGCCTTGCGCGCCGCCAGCGCCTTCATCGCGCCGGCGACGGCACCCGCGCCGCCCATGTCCCACTTCATCCCTTCCATACCAAGCGCCGGCTTGATCGAAATGCCCCCCGTGTCGAACGTTACGCCCTTGCCCACGAAAACCACCGGCGTGTCACCGGCATTTCCGCCATTCCACTTCAAAATCAACAACTTAGGTTCGCGCACAGAGCCCTGCGCCACGCCGAGGAGCGCGCCCATGCCCAGCCGCGCCATCTCATCGCGGCCTAGCACTTGCGCCTCGATGCCCACGCCCTTGATGCTTTCCAACACGCGCTCGACGAAAGTTTCGGGATAGATGATGTTGGCCGGTTCCGTTACCAGCTCCCGCGTCAGCGCCACGCCCTCGACCACACCCGCGTAGCGTGTGGCATAGCGTTCCTCGGCCCCGGTCCCGCCGCCGACGATCGTCACGGTTGTCAGCGTCGGCTTCTGCTTGTCCTTCAGCTTCGTGCGATACCGGTCGTAACGCCAGCTACGCAGCGCCGCCCCGAACGCCACCCGCGCTGCCGCGTCCGCATCATAATCCATTCCCGTCAGGTCGATGACCGCCGACGCCTCCCCGGAGGTGAGCAGCTTCGCGACCGCATTACCGCCCAGCTTCTCGGCAGCGTCCTTACCCTTGGGATCGGTCCCAACGACCAGCAGGCGGCGCCCGCTATCGCTGGCGAGGAAATGCTCCACCGCCGAACCGCTATCACCTTCGAAGCGGCTCCGTTTCAGAGCGGCCTCGACGCTCGCCTGCTCCGCACCCAGTGCGTCGACGGCCGGGCGGCTCTTTCCCGCGGACGGAATGACAACGGCGAAGTCGCCGGTCGGGCGAGTGTCGGCAAAGCGGATCTGCATGAATTTCCTCGAATGCGATGAAGCCAAAGTTTTCGCCCCCTTACGGCGTGCGCCGCGCCAAGGCAAAGGGGCACCTCGTCCCAAGGCGGATTGCCGGTTCGCGGACAAGCTGCAATAGGCGGTTCTTCAACCAGAATGGGACCGGGCGGAAACTTGCGGGCAGTGCGATCGATTGGCCTGGGCTTGACGGCATTGCCGCTGTTCCTTGCGTTGGCACCGGCGGCCCGTGCGCAGGACGACGCGCCCGCGGCTGAGCCGGCTGCCGAACCCACGGTCGACTTCAGCGCAGACGAGGTGATTTACGACAGCGGCGCGGAGCAGCTTACCGCGTCAGGCCAAGTCCGCATGTCCCGCGACGGCAACTACTTGGCCGCCGATCGGGTCAGCTGGGACCGCAACAGCGGCCGGGTCGTAGCCGAAGGCAATGTGGTGGTCATCAATCCGGGCGGCGACAAGTTGATCGGTGATCGCGTCGACCTGACCGACACCCTGCGCGATGGCACGATCGACAACCTCCTAATCGTCCTGGAAAGCGGTGGCCGCATCGCCGCGGTTAGGGGCACGCGCAGCGGCACGACGACCGAACTCACCAACGCCGTCTACTCGCCCTGCCCGGTCACAACGCCGGCAGGCTGCCCGAGAAATCCGAGCTGGAAGATCAATGCCGCGCGGGTAGTGCAGGATTCCTCGACCGGTCGGGTGCGGTTTGCCGGCGGACGGCTAACTATCCTCGGCATGACGATCCCGCTGTTGCCGATCTTCAGTATCGGCGACGGCTCGCAAAAGGGGGGCGTCACCGGCGCCCTCGTTCCAAGCATTCGCGTCGACAGCAATAATGGGCTTGAACTCAGCCTCCCTTATTATTGGCGCGTCGACCGCGATCGCGACCTGACCGTTACGCCCCATCTTTATACCCACTCCGCGCCTGCGTTTGAGGCACGTTGGCGTCACCTGACTTCAAAGGGCGCGTATCAACTTGGAGCGTTCATTACCTACGGCGATATTCCGGATGCCGATCCCGACCCGGCCGCGACAACCCTCAGCGATCGCAACGGCATTCGGGGCTATTTCGAAGGAAATGGTCGGTTCCAGCTGGACCCGTATTGGACGGTCACCGGATCATTCCGGGTCGCAACCGACAAGACAGTGGCGCGGCGCTACGATATCACCCGCGACGACCGCCTGCGTAATTTCATCAATGCCGAGCGGATTTCGCTCGACAGTTATGTGTCGATCAGCGGATGGGCATTCCAGGGCCTCCGCTCAAGCGACGACCAGGAACAAATCCCAATCGCGCTTCCAGCAGTGGACGCTCGGTTCCGGCTGGACGACCCCTGGCTTGGCGGCAAATTCGAAGTACAGGCAAACAGCCTCGCTATTCTGCGCCGGGATGGCCAAGACACCCAGCGCGCATTCGCGAGCGCGAAATGGGAACTACGCCGCATCACCAGCATGGGCCAGGAACTTCTCCTGACGGCCTACGCCCGCGCCGACGCCTATCACACGGACGAATCCAGCGAGACGCCGGTCGCCATCTACCGTGGCGAGGACGGCTGGCAGTTCCGGGGCATCGGCGCGCTCGCCGCAGATCTCAAATGGCCGCTGATTGGTGAGTTGTGGGGCGGCACGCAGCGGCTGACCCCTCGCGTCCAGCTCGTCCTGACACCGCCCACGCCCAACCTCAGCATTCCGAATGAGGATGCTCGCGCGGTTGACCTGGAGGATAGCAACTTGTTCGCGCTCAACCGCTTCCCCGGCTACGACCGCTGGGAAGACGGATCGCGCATCACATACGGATTTGAATGGGCGGTCGACCGTCCGAAATGGGCGATCCACACGGTTGTCGGGCAAAGTTACCGCCTGACCCGGGAACCGAGCATTTTCCCGGACGGCACGGGTCTCACGGATAGCTTTTCCGATATCGTAGGACGCACGCGCGTACAGTTCGGGCGGTTTATCGACCTGACGCATCGCTATCGCCTCGATAAGGACAACTTCGCCGTCCGCCGCAACGAGCTTGACCTCACCGTCGGCACGGATCTCACTTATGCCCAGATCGGCTATCTCCGACTGAACCGGGACATCTCGCCGACCGTCGAGGATCTGCGCGACAAGGAAGAGTTGCGACTTGCCGGCCGGTGGCAATTCCATCGCTACTGGTCAGTATTCGGATCTACCGTCCTCGACCTCACTGGTGAGGATGAAGACCCATTGAGCCTCGCAGATGGCTATGAGCCTGTACGACACCGGCTGGGCATCGCTTACGAGGACGATTGCCTGGAACTTGGCGTCGCGTGGAAGCGCGACTATGAACGCATCGGGGAGTTCCGGAAGGGCAGTACGTTTTCGATCAATTTCGCGCTTAAGGGCATCGGCCGCTAAGCTGCCGTTCAGCACCGGTGCGTAAAGGGCAACTCTCTACAGCGTTGGCGACAAAGGGAATTTAGTGGTGGGATTGAAGCAAACGACGTTCAAGGCGCGCTTGGTTCGCGGCGTTCCGCTGGCACTTGGCCTCGCGCTCGCGACGACAGTGGCCGCTCAGCAGAATGCGGCTCCGGCGAATTCGGCCGCGACGCTTAAGCTTCCAGAGGCACCCCAACTTTTCGGCACGACGCTGCCCTCGGTCGTCAAGGCTACGGCAATCGTCAACGGCGAGGTCATAACCCAGACCGACGTCGACCAACGTCTCGCCTTGCTGACCATCGCCAACGGCACCGATATTCCCGCAGAGGAAGTCGATCGCCTTCGCCAACAGGTCCTTCGCAACCTGATCGACGAAACGCTCCAGATCCAGGCCGCCAAGGCTGAGGAAATCGAAATTACTGACGCCGAAATCGACAAGACCGTCGAGCGCGTGGCGGGCAATGTGAAGCAGACACCTGACCAGATGGCGGTCTACCTCAAGTCGCGCGGCTCCTCGATCCGTTCGATCCGTCGCCAGGTGTTGGGCGAAATGGCGTGGCGCCGATTGCAGTCAAAGAAAATCGAAAGCGGCATTAGCGTCGGTGATGACGAAGTGAATGCCGTGATCAACAAGCTCAATGCCTCCAAAGGCACTGAAGAATTCCGCGTCGGCG
The DNA here is from genome assembly GCF_003583725.1 of Sphingomonas edaphi. Classification (GTDB taxonomy): domain Bacteria; phylum Pseudomonadota; class Alphaproteobacteria; order Sphingomonadales; family Sphingomonadaceae; genus Sphingomicrobium; species Sphingomicrobium edaphi. Next base: position 298,508 of record NZ_QXTF01000001.1, read on the forward strand.
AAATCTTCCTGTCGGCGACGACCGCCAATGAGCAGCAGGCAGCCGCCAACGCCCAGAAGATCATGGCAGCGCTCGAACAGGGCGGATCTTTCGTCGCCTATGCGCGGCAGTTCTCCGAAGCATCGACCGCCGCCGTCGGCGGCGACCTCGGCTGGGTTCGACCGGAACAGCTTCCGGAACAGCTAGCCATAGCCGTGCGCCAGATGCGCCCCGGCATGGTCTCTTCGCCAATCAAGGTGCCGGGTGGCTATTCCATCATTGCCGTCCAGGACGTCCGAAAGATTCTGACGGCCGATCCGCGCAGCGCCGTGCTGACGCTCAAGCAGGTCTCGATCCGCTTCCCGCAGGGTGCGACCCGTGCCCAGGCAGAACCGGTCGTTGGCCGTTTTGCGGCGGCGAGCCAGAACATTGGCGGATGCGGCGGAGCCGAAAAACTCGCGAGCGAGTTCAACGGCGAAGTGGTTGAGTCCGATCAGGTCAAGATGCGCGACCTTCCCACTGCTTTGCAGGACATGATGATGGAAATGCAGGTTGGCCAGGCAACCCGACCCTTCGGCTCAATTGAGGAAGGCGTGCGGATCCTCGTCCTGTGCGGCCGCGACGAGGTCGATCCGACTGCGCCGAGCTTTGACCAGGTCTATGCGCAGCTGAATGAGGAGCGGATCAACCTGCGTTCCCGCCGTTACCTGCGCGACCTTCGCCGTGACGCGGTGATCGACTTCCGTTAAGCGGAAACGATGTCGACAATGATAAGGCCGTTGGCCGTTTCGCTGGGCGATCCCGCCGGGATCGGCCCGGAAGTGGTCGGGAAATGCTGGGACCATCGACAACAGTTCGGCTTGATGCCGTTCGTTGCGGTCGGAAATCCACGCAGCCTTGCGGCGGTTTGGGACGGCCCGATCGCCGTCATCGACGATCCCTCAGAGGCCTTGCAGGCGTTCCATGACGGCCTTCCGGTCCTGGCGATCAACTCTTCCGACACCGATCTACCTGGGCATCCCAGCGTAGCGGGCGCCCATTGCTCGCTAGACGCTCTTGAACTGGCGGTCGGACTTGCAAGGTCAGGCTCGGCGGCGGCGGTCGTCACGGGCCCGGTATCCAAGCAGCAGCTGTACGGCATCGGCTTTTCCCACCCCGGCCAAACCGAGTTTGTTGCGGAGCGATGCGGCATTTCGCCCGGCAATGTCGCGATGATGCTGGCTGGCCCCAGTCTGCGGACGGTTCCGGTCACGACGCACGTGCCTTTGCGCCGGGCAGCGGAAATGCTGACGCCGGGTCTTATCGAGATGCGGGGCCGGGCGGCGTTGCGGGGGCTGCAGCGTACCTTCGGCATCGCTGACCCGCGCCTCGCCGTAGCCGGTCTCAATCCGCACGCCGGCGAAGGCGGTACGCTAGGCACCGAAGAACTCGACTGCATTATGCCAGCGATCGACGCGCTCAGGGCGGAAGGCTGGCGGGTAACTGGCCCGCATCCGGCAGACACCATGTTTCACGCCGCGGCACGCGGTCAGTATGATGCCGCGTTGTGCATGTATCATGACCAAGCGCTCATCCCCCTGAAGGCCCTGCATTTTGAAGAAGGCGTCAACATCACGCTAGGCCTTCCCATCGTCCGGACCGCTCCTGACCATGGCACGGCGTTCGACATCGCCGGACAGGATCGCGCCGATCCGCGAGCGATGGCTGCCGCGATCAATATGGCCGGCGACTGCGCTCGCAATCGCGCCGCCTGATCGATGGTCGAACCACTCCGCGACATCATCGCGCGCCACGGGCTGCAGGCCACCAAGGCGCTCGGCCAGAATTTCATTCTCGATAGGCATTTGTTGGCGCGGATTGCCGCCATTCCGGGACCGCTCGACGGCGCGAATGCTTATGAAGTCGGCCCTGGCCCCGGCGGGTTGACCCGGGCGATCCTCGAGGCGGGCGCCTCGCTGGTGGTTGTCGAGCGCGACCGCCGCTGCATCCCCGCCCTTGCTGAGCTTGAGGAGGAATTTTCTGGGCACCTTAAGGTCATCTCCGGCGATGCGCTGGAGGTGGACGAGCAAGCCCAAGTCGGGCGCGGTGCCCACATCATCGCCAACCTGCCGTACAATGTCGGCACGGCACTGCTGCTTCGCTGGCTCGGCGGCGAATGGCGACCTTGGTGGGCGTCGCTAACCCTGATGTTCCAGCGGGAGGTCGCCGAGCGCATCGTGGCGAGGGCCGGCAGCAACCATTACGGCCGACTGTCGGTCGCTGCCCAGTGGCGTTCGACGCCGCGCATTGCGATGGCGGTGCACCGTTCCGCCTTCGTGCCGCCGCCCAAGGTTGCTTCGGCTGTCGTCCACATCGTCCCCGCAGACGAGCCTGAAGGCGTCGACCCAGTCGTCCTCGAGCGGCTCACCGCCGCAGCGTTCGGGCAGCGTCGCAAGATGCTCCGCTCAAGCCTGAAGGCCATGCCGGGGGCGCTCGATGCCTTGGAGGCGCTCGGTATCGACCCGGAACGGCGCGCGGAAACGGTCGACGTGGACGAATATGTCGCCCTCGCCCGCTACCTCACCGCGAACGCTTAGTTCTTCTTTTCGACCGGTTCCGTCTTCGCCGCCGCTAGCGCCGGCCCACGCGCGATCGCCGTCGACAGCGTCGCGACCTGCGGACAGCCCGCCGTCCCGCACAGCTTCCGCAGCTTCGCTAGATTTTCCTTTGCGCGCGGAAGAGCGCCCAGCTCGACCATCGCCTCGCCTTGGACGGCTAGCGCCTCGCGGTCGGTCGGCTCCAACGTCAACGCGCGGTTCGTCAGGCGGATCGCCTGCCCGTAAAGCTGCTGCTTGATCGCCACACGGGCCATGGCGTTGAAGGCCGCTCGGTTCTTCGGATCGACCACCAGCGCCGTTTCTAGCGCATCGTCGGCTTCGATCAGCTTTCCCTGCCCCAGCAAGGTCTCTCCCTGCTTCAACAGCGCGATGGATTGCGGCGCGACCTGGTCGTCAGGCCGTTGGCCGATGACCGCGACAGGAACGGCCGAAGCGGCGAGGCCAAGGCACAGAACGAGCGGCGTTAGGCGCATTATCTTCTCCAACCAATCGCGCTGGCCTAGCACGGCCTGACAAAGCGCGCGACGAAAAACCCGTCGGTGGCATCGTGGGCCGGAGTGAGCAGCTTTCCCGGCCCATCGGTACGACCACCATCGAACGGCACATCTTGCGCCATCCAAGATGAATGACGGCCTAAGAAACTTGCGGCCTGGCCCGCGCCCTCGCGATGAAGGATCGAGCAGGTCGCATAGACCAGCGCCCCGCCCGGCTTCACCAGTGGAGCGGCCATATCCAGGAGATGCTTCTGTAGGGCGACCAGCCGATCGAGCCTATCCGGCGTTAGCCGCCAGCGGCCCTCCGGGTTGCGCCGCCACGTTCCCGACCCGCTGCACGGAGCATCCACCAGCACCACGTCCGCCTGTCCCGCCAAGTCGGCAAGCTGCTGTTCCTCGCGGCCTCCGTCGAGCAGGCGCGTGGCAATTGACGCGCCGGCCCGTTCCGCTCGCGGCCCAAGCTGGGCAAGGCGGGCTCGATTATTGTCGCTCGCGATGATTCTCGCTCCAGGCGCCGCAGCGGCCAGTGCCAGGGCCTTGCCGCCTGCTCCAGCGCACAGGTCGAGAATGTCGTGTCCATCGGAAGACTTGCACGCTAACGCAATCAGCTGGCTGCCCTCGTCCTGCACTTCGACCAGACCATCGGCGAACGCCGGATGATCGTCCACTTTCGTGTCCGCCGGTAGCCGCAGCCCCCAAGGACTGAGCCGGGTCGCAACTGCCCCGTCGAAGATTGCTTCGACGTCATCCCGGGACGCCCGCGCGACATTTACGCGCAGGTCGAGCGGCGCCCGTTCGAGCAAGGCCGGCCATTCCTCCGGCCCGACGAGGGGAGACAACTCGGAATTCACCCACTCGGGCACGTACGAGACTGTCGAGGACGCTTCGTCGCCACGAGCCGCGGGCCCGTGCGCCGATCCATCGAATGCCGCCGCAATATCCGGATCATCGTCCGCGACGCCCAGCATCGCCATGCGGCCACTGCCGGGCCGCTCGGCAGTTCGCCGGATGGCGCGATAGACGAGCTCGCGAACGGCGCGTCGGTCCTTCGACCCAGCATAGCGCCGGATCTTGAAATAGCGTTGGACGATCGTATCCGCCGGCGGACCGTCGTCCCGCGCCGACGCGATCACCTCATCGACGATGTCGATCGCCGCCTGCACCCTCGCGGATGGCGTCATGGCCTAGCGAGTCGGATAGTTAGGCGCTTCGCGAGTGATGGCGACGTCATGGACGTGGCTCTCACTCAGGCCCGCATTGGTTATCCGCACGAAGCGCGCCCGCTTTTGCAGTTCCTCGATGGTCGTCGATCCAGTGTAGCCCATCGCCGCCTTCACTCCGCCGACCAGCTGGTGGACGATGTCGCGCACAGGACCCTTGTATGGGACTTGGCCCTCGATACCCTCGGGCACTAGCTTCAGCTGATCCTTGATATCCTGCTGGAAATAGCGGTCGGCCGAACCCCGCGCCATTGCGCCGACGCTGCCCATGCCCCGATATGCTTTGTATGCACGGCCTTGGTAGAGGAAAGTCTCGCCAGGGGCTTCCTCGGTTCCGGCTAGCAGGGACCCAACCATCACAGTAGAGGCACCCGCCGCCAGCGCCTTGGCAATGTCTCCCGACGTGCGGATACCGCCGTCGGCGATCACCGGAACGCCCTTTTCGCCAGCCGCTTTGGCCGCGGCCATGATCGCGCTCAATTGCGGCACGCCTACGCCCGCAACGATTCGAGTCGTGCAGATCGAGCCTGGCCCGATCCCGACCTTAATTGCGTCGGCTCCAGCATCGGCCAGCGCCCGCGCGGCATCCGCTGTCGCGACGTTACCTGCGACGACCTGCACACTATTGGAAATCCCTTTCACCCGCTCAACGGCCGCGCCTACGTCTCGGTTGTGCCCGTGTGCAGTGTCGATGACGATACAATCGACGCCCGCATCGATCAGCGCTTGGCTCCGCTCGAATCCCTTGTCGCCCACCGTCGTGGCGGCGGCGACGCGAAGGCGACCCTGCGAATCCTTCGTGGCGTGGGGCGATGCGACCGCTTTTTCGATATCCTTGACAGTAATCAGGCCAACGCAGTGGTCCGCGTCGTCGACAACCAGCAGTTTTTCGATGCGCCGCTGATGAAGCAAGCGACGCGCCTCTTCTTGGCTGGTTCCCAGTGGAACCTTCGCGAGATTCTCGGACGTCATCAGCTCGCGCACCGGTTGGCGCGGATTTTCAGCGAAGCGAACGTCGCGGTTGGTCAAGATACCCGCCAGTTTTCCCGATTTCTCGACGATCGGGATGCCGCTGATGCGGTTGGCCTTCATCAACTCGAACGCCTCGGCCAGTGTCTGGTCCGGAGTCATCGTGATCGGATTGACGACCATGCCGCTTTCGAACCGCTTCACAGCACGAACGGCCATCGCCTGCTCGTCGACTTCCATGTTGCGGTGAAGCACGCCAATCCCGCCCAGTTGCGCAAGCGCGATCGCCATGTCGGCTTCCGTCACCGTGTCCATAGCGGACGACAGCAGCGGAATCTGCAGCGGGATTTCGCGGGTCAGGAAGGTGCGGGTGTCGGCACCGCTCGGGAGCACACTTGATTCGAGCGGCTGGAGGAGGACGTCGTCGAAGGTGAGCCCGAGGGGGATTTCGTCGTGGAGAAGGTCGGCCATGCGGGCCTTTGGCAGGACAGAGGCGATTCGCCAAGCCCGTCAGGCACGTCGCGCCCTCGCCAGCAGCCGCTCTGCCGCCTCGACATGCATCCGCTCGACCATCTCGCCCTCGAACCGCTCCGCCCCGCCGGTCGCTGCGGCGATGAGCCGCTCAGCCCGGGAAATCTCGTCGTCGGTTGGGGCAAAGGCGGCGTGACATGGTCCGATCTGCTTGGGATGGATCAGCGACTTGCCGTCGAAGCCGAGCCTCCGTCCTTCCACAGCCTCCGCCGCGAAGCCCTGCTCATCGTCCAGCCCATTAAATACCCCGTCGAACGCCGCAATGCCTGTCGCCCGGGCCGTCAGCAGGATCGACTGCAGCGCCATCTGCAACGGTGACCGCCCCGCATCGCGCGGAAGGCGCAGGTCCGCCGCAAGGTCATTCGTCCCGGCGATAAGCGCCGCCGCTTCCTTCGCAATTTCTCCCGCCGCCAGCACGCCGCGCGCCGTTTCGATCATCGCTGCGATCGGGCGCCCTGTCTGGTTGCGGACAAAGGACAGGTCCTCTCTAGTTTCGGTGCGGGGCACGACGATGACGTCGACCCTCGAATGCATCATCGCCACCACGTCGCGCCCTTGCCACTCCGTCTTTGACCCGTTGATCCGGATCGCGACGGGCATCGGCCAAGGCTCGGCAACCGCATGGACCGCCGCGTCGCGGGCCGAATCCTTGTCTTCCGGCTTCACCGCATCCTCAAGGTCGAGAATCACCAGATCCGCCCTGCTTTCCCGCGCCTTCGCGATCGCTCGCGCGTTGCTTGCCGGTAGGAACAGCACCGCCGGCCTGTCGAAAAGCGACAGCGTCATGCGGATTTTCCTTCCCCATGGCGCCAACGCTTTGCATCATGGCGGCGATCAAGGGGGACTATCATGCTGACCTTTCTTTCCATTCTCGCTTTCCTGGTGCTGCTCATCGTCATGATGAGCGTCAAGATCGTCCGCCAGGGCTATCGTTACACCATCGAGCGGTTCGGCAAGTTCGTGCGCGTGGCCGAACCGGGTTTCAACCTCGTCACGCCCTTCGTCTACCGCGTCGGCCACAAGATCAATATGATGGAGCAGGTGGTCGATATTCCGGGCCAGGAAATCATCACGAAGGACAACGCCATGGTCGCGGTGGACGGCGTTGTCTTCTTCCAGGTGCTCGACGCTGCCAAGGCCGCCTATGAGGTCAGCGACCTTTACACTTCACTCCTCGCCCTGGCGACGACCAACCTCCGCACTGTCATGGGGTCGATGGACCTCGACGAGACCTTGTCGAAGCGTGACGAGATCAACGCCCGACTGCTCGCAGTAGTCGACCATGCGACGGAGGCGTGGGGCGTGAAGATCACCCGCGTCGAGCTCAAGGACATCCGCCCGCCAGCCGACATCGTGAACGCAATGACTCGCCAAATGAAGGCCGAGCGCGAAAAGCGCGCCTCCATCCTCGAAGCGGAAGGCATGCGCGCTTCCGAAATCCTCCGGGCGGAAGGCGAAAAGCAGTCGAAAATCTTGTCCGCCGAAGGCCTAAAGGAAGCCGCCTTCCGCGAAGCCGAAGCGCGCGAGCGCGCCGCGCAAGCCGAAGCCAACGCGACCAAGTCGGTCAGCGACGCGATCGAGGGCGGCAGCACTCAGGCGATCAATTATTTCATCGCTCAGAAATATGTCGAGGCGCTCGGCAAGTTCGCCACGTCGCCCAATGCCAAGACCATCCTCTTCCCGGTCGAAGCTACGCAGCTGATCGGATCGCTCGGCGGGATTGGCGAGCTGACCAAGTCTGTGCTCGGCAATGACAAACCCGCCCCGACCGCCTCCTCCGCAGTTCCCCGGGTTGAAGCGCGTAAGGGCGAATGATGGGCCTCGATCTCCATGCCGGCTGGCTCTGGGCGATCGGCGGCCTGCTGCTGCTGATCGCCGAGATTATTGCTCCCGGCTTCTTTCTCGTATTTCTCGGCGTCGCGGCCATCGCCACCGGCCTCTTCACTCTTTTGTTCGACCTTGGCCTGGGTCCACAGCTTGCGCTGTTCGTCATCTACACCGCGCTGGCGGTAATGTTGGGCAAGCGCTGGTACGCGGAACCGAACCATCAAGACCAGTCGATCAAGCTCAACGATCCCGCAAAGCGGCTGGTCGGAAAGACCGTTACCGTCGTCTCACCGGTCGACGATCATGGCGGCCGGGTTCGCGTCGGCGACAGCGAGTGGAGCGCCCGTGGCGGCCCGGCTGCGGCTGGAGAGCGCGTGACCGTCACCGGGGTTGACGGCAACTGCCTGACCGTCGAGCCTGTCCGCACCCTGCCCCCAGCGTAAGTCCCGGAGTAGCCTTAGTGAACGACCTCAGCTTTTCGCGCCGCCAGGTGATCGGCACCCTTTCGGCCGGCGCCGCTGCCCTCACCCTGCCCGGCTGCGCGCCAACGTTGGCCAGCGGCCCGATTCCCTCCGGTGAGGGGGGGGTCAAGGCACTGCTTGACTCGATTGGCGAAAATCTCCTCGCCTTGTCGCCGGAAAGCGCAACCAGCCTCGGCCTCGACACCGGCCCGCGCGCCATCCTTCGCTCGCGCCTCGCCGACCGCAGTCAGGCGGGGCAGGACCGGCTCGCCGCCGTGCTGCGCACCGACCTAGCCCGTGCCGAAGCTATTGAAACCGCCGGCCTCACCCACGCGACGCGCACCAGCGTTGAAGTTGTCCGCTCCGCCTATCGCACTGCGCTGGAAGGCTTTGCTCAGCCCTATGGCGACGTTGCCGTCGGCGGCTGGCGCAACACGCCCTACGTCGTCATCCAAAATGTCGGCGCCTATCTCGACGTGCCGCGCTTCCTCGACAGCGACCATCCGGTGAAGAACGCCGCCGATGCCGAAGCCTATCTGTGGCGCCTCGATGGCTATGCCGCGCAACTCGACGGGGAGCTTGGCCGGCTGAAGGCGGCGGGCGACCAGGGACTCATCGCCCCTGCGTTCCTGATCGACAAGGCGGTCAGCCAGATGACCATGACACTCAAGGGCACCCGCGAAGGCGGCGGACTGGTCGAATCTATCCAACGGCGCACGAAGGACATCCCCGGTGACTGGGTCGCCCGCGCCCGCTCTATCGCCCAGCAGAAAATCGCCCCAGCCCTCGAACGGCAATTGGCGGAGCTACAGGGCCAGCGCGCACGAGCGACGATGGACGCAGGCATGTGGGCACGGCCCGGAGGCCCCGAATTCTACCGCTGGGCGCTGAAGGCCTCGACCACCACGACCATGACCCCGGACGAAATTCATCAGATGGGCCTCGAACAGGTGGCGGAGCTTCACGGGCGAATGGATGTCATCCTGAAAAGCCTCGGCTACACGCAGGGCACCGTCGGCGCCCGCATGACCGCTCTATCCGACGACGCGCGCTACAAGTTCAGCGAAGGCGACAAGGGCCGCGCCGAAATCATGGCGTTTATCCAGGAACGGCTGCAGATCATCCGCGCCCAGCTCCCCCGCGCATTCCGCACGTTGGTGCGCGGCAATCTGGAAGTGAAGCGCCTACCGCCCGAGGAAGAACCCGGCGCGCCCGGCGCCTATGGCGGTGCCGGTTCGATCGACGGTTCAATTCCCGGCAAGTTCTGGATCAACCTGCGCACCACCGATTTGCACCGCAAGTACGACCTCGCCGATCTCACCCACCATGAGGCGATTCCTGGCCACGTCTGGCAGGGCGAATATTCGAACCAGCTGCCGCTCATCCGCACCATGCTGGCCTTCAACGCCTTTTCCGAAGGCTGGGCGCTCTACGCGGAACAGTTGGCGGACGAACTTGGCGTCTATGACGGCTTCGAGGTCGGCCGGCTGGGCTACCTGCAAAGCCTCGCCTTCCGCGCCATCCGCCTCGTCGTTGACACCGGTCTGCATCACAAGCGCTGGACCCGCGAACAGGGCGTCCGGTTCTTCGTCGAAAAGAACGGCTCCAAGCCGGACGAAGTCGCAAGCGAAGTCGATCGTTACTGCAGTTGGGTCGGCCAGGCTTGCGGCTACAAGATCGGCCACACCGAAATCGTCCGCCAGCGCTCCCGCGCGCAAGCCGCGCTCGGCGCCAAATACGACCTGCGCGATTTCGACGACGCGGTGGTCAAGGGCGGCAACGTCCCAATGGACGTCCTCGCCAAGAACGTGGACGAGTATATCGCGAGCAGCCGGACGTAACGGAGCGTGCGATCGGCGTTAATTCCTGTCTGGACGGCTTGCAGGGTTGAGCCGTCTCGTTGGTCCGCCGGTCTACTCCACCCATCACCAATCATCTTCTTTACGCCTGACAGATCGACTTGGTTCAGGCTAAGCAGCTTCATGCGTCCGGAAGAAGCGTGACCCGCCGTAATCAGCCTCTAAAGATCTTCTACGATGGCGGCTGCCGGCCCAATCCGGGGCGGATCGAAGTCGCCGTTGTCGCATGCGGTCAAACCCGTTTCTTCGATAACCTCGGCGAGGGCAGCAGTAGCGACGCCGAATGGCTCGCCCTGTGCCTCGCGCTTGAAGTCGCCCAGTCGCTCGCCGAACCGATCTTCGATCTTGTCGGGGACAGTCGCAGCGTCGTCGAGCAGGCCAGCGGAGCGGCGCCGTGCCGCAGCCTATCAGCCCGCCATCACCGCGCCCGTTACGAGGCCGCAGCTGCCGCTTGGCCGCCAAGGCGGCTGCGCTGGATTCCCCGGCAGCAAAACCTCGCCGGAATTGCCCTCACTCGTCGCCACAATTGTGCCAAGCGTGGCGACGTAACTGACACGTAATCAGGACATCACGTCTGCTCTCGATCCATTGCAACCGAGAAGATTCCACGACTAATTTGAGGTCTTCGGCTGGCGCTTGCTCGCTACGTTGTACAGTTTGTGGACGATAAGCCATCTGCCATTACTGCGAATGAGCGACATATGATCCGTCGTCAGCGCCCTCGGATAGTCGAGCACGATCGTGGCGACGGCAGCGTCGCCAGTAACGACAACATTGCTCACTGTACGCTTCCGCTGGCCCTCGTCGGCTGCCGGCCGGCCTGATTGAAGCGCCAAATATTCGGACAAGGTTCGCTGTTCGGGTCTGCCGTCTCGAACGCCACTCAATCTGGCGTCCGGATGGAACGCCTGACGATAAAAGTCAGCGTTACCGGTCGCTTGGCCCTTCAAGTACAGCGAGATCGTGTTCTGGACTCCAACGTCGTCAAGAGTTGGCGCCGACCCAAGTTGCATTGCGCTGAAAGCAAGCATCAATGCCGTTCCGATGCCCATCTTTTTGCTTCCTTCGCCCAGGAACGTTGTTGAAGCTACTTAGCGCTGCTCAGTGGACATCAGCAACAGTCCGAGGGAGGGTGTCGCTCTGGGACTGCACTAACGGCTAGTACCCATCCAACGGAGCGGCATCCAACAAATGGCTGTCCTACAGGCAAAGGCCTGCGAAATGCCGCCTCACGCGAAAACTTCAAGGCAAGGCCGCAAGGTCCGGTTTCAGCCAGCTCCGCCGCGCGTCGACGCTCATCAGCCGCTCCTTCGACCAGAACCGCAGCGGCCAGTCGCGGCGGCCAATAGGCGAATGAAGCAGTTCGTTGACCAATTCATGGATCGGACGGTTCGTGCCCGCCACTTCCAGGAAATGCCGGACGCCCCTTAGGTAAGCCCGCGTTATCGTGTCGTGATAGCCCTGCATGTCGTTGTTCACGCCGCCGACGCTGACATTGTAGCGGCGGATCAGGTCCGGAAGCTCGGCATCAAGGTCGATCTCCGGGCACCCCAGGATCAAATAGGTCGTCGCGGCCAAGTGCGCTTCATGCGTCCATTCGGCTCGCGGGAGACTGCGCGCCAGTAGGCCCTCGCCCACACGGGCGACGGCTTCGTCGGACAGGAAATGGCGAATAGGAAACGCGGTCATCGGATCGGACATTCTTCCAAAGATTGCCCGATCTGATGAACGGGCAGGTCAGGCGGCGGCGCTTACTTTCGGCCCCGATTGCCGCACGCCCTCTTCGACATGGTCCGCGAACTCCGCAAAATTCTCGACGAACAGGTCCACCAGCTTCGCCGCCGTACGGTCGTACTCGGCCTTGTCGGCCCAGGTCGACCGCGGGTCGAGGATCGAGCTGTCGACGCCCGGAACCGCCACCGGCACTTCGAAGCCAAAGTTGGGATCCTTGCGGAATTCGACATTCTTCAGGCTGCCGTCGAGCGCGGCATTGAGCAGCGCGCGGGTTTCCTTGATCGGCATGCGCTTGCCCGTGCCGTACTTGCCGCCGGTCCAACCGGTGTTGACGAGCCAGCAGTCGACGCCGCCCTTGGCGATTCGCTCCTTGAGCAAGTTGCCGTAGACCGACGGGTGACGCGGCATGAACGGCGCGCCGAAGCAAGTCGAGAAAGTCGCTTCCGGCTCGGTCACGCCGATCTCGGTGCCGGCAACCTTCGCGGTGTATCCGGACAAGAAGTGGTACATTGCCTGATCGGGCGTCAGCTTTGCGATCGGAGGCAGCACCCCGAACGCGTCGGCGGTCAGCATGACGATGTTGCGCGGGACCGGCCCCATGTTCTCGTCGGAAGAATTGGGGATGAAGTCGATCGGGTAAGCACCACGGCTGTTTTCGGCCAGGCTATTGTCGTCCAGATCGAGTTCGCGGGTCGTGGGGTCCATTACGACATTCTCCAGCACCGTTCCGAAGCGCTTGGTCGTCGCATAGATTTCCGGCTCACTCTCGGCCGACAGGCGGATCATCTTGGCGTAGCAGCCACCTTCGAAATTGAAGACAGCCGTATCCGACCATCCGTGCTCGTCGTCCCCAATGAGCGTACGGCTGGGATCAGCCGAGAGGGTCGTCTTGCCGGTTCCCGACAAGCCGAAAAAGATGGCCGTGTCGCCGTCCTTCCCGATGTTGGCCGAGCAATGCATCGGCATGATTCCCTGCGCCGGAAGCAGGTAATTGAGCAGCCCGAACACCGACTTCTTCATTTCGCCGCCATATTCCGTACCGCCAATCAGGATCAGCTTTTCGGTCAGGTTGACGGCAATAACCGTCTCGCTGCGGCAACCATGCTTCGCCGGATCCGCGCGGAAGCTCGGCAGGTCGATGATCGTGAATTCGGGAACGAAACCGGCCAGCTCCACCGTTTCGGGGCGAACCAGCATCGTCCGAATGAACAAGTTGTGCCAAGCATATTCGTTGACCACCCGCACCTTAACGCGATGTTCCGGCTGCGATCCGCCGAACAGGTCGGCAACAAAGAGTGTATCGAGCGATTTCAGGTGGGCTAGGAAATCGGCCTTCAGCGCCGCAAAGGCCTCGGGGGCCATCGGCTTGTTCGACTTGCCCCACCAGACCGTGTTTTCCGTCTCCGCATCGCGGACGGTGAACTTGTCCTGGGCCGAACGGCCGGTGTGGCGCCCAGTCTTGACGACGATCGGGCCATCCTTGGCGAGCTGTCCTTCACCACGCGAAACCGCCTGCTCGACCAGCGGCGCGGTCGTAAGGTTCCAGTGGACGGTGGCACCGGTTTCAATGCCCTGTGTCGCCAACTGGTGCGCGGGGATGCGCTCGCTCACATCGATTCTCCCTGAAATTTCAAAGGCGAAGCCTGTCCCCAGACCTCGCCGCATACGTATGCGATGGGGCCTATACATACCAGAAGCAGGACGGTCAAAGCAGCCCTTCTCGCCCTTGTTTCGACGAACGGCGCTGGCTATCCCATGGGACGACACGCATAGGAGCGGGCATGAGCCAAGTGATCGCGCTCGTCGACGACGACCGCAATATCCTGACGTCCGTTTCGATTGCGCTGCAGGCCGAAGGATTCCTGACCCGGGTCTACACCGACGGCCAGTCCGCATTGAAGGCTTTCGCCGACAATCCGCCGGACTTGGGCGTTTTCGACATCAAGATGCCCCAGATGGACGGAATGGAGCTGCTCCGCCGCGTACGCGAGACGAGCGCCATGCCGGTCATCTTCCTGACGTCAAAGGACGACGAGCTTGACGAAGCGCTGGGCTTGGCGATGGGCGCTGACGACTACATCTCCAAGCCCTTTTCCCAGCGGCTGCTGATAGCCCGCATCCGCGCGCTGCTGCGCCGTCAGGAGCTGGCGAAAGGCAACAGTACCGGGAATGGTGAAAGCGCTCCCGCCGAGACGCCGCTGATCGAACGCGGCCGACTGGTGATGGACCCGGCGCGTCATAAGGTCTTGTGGGACAGAAAGGACGTGACGCTCACCGTCACCGAATTTCTTATCCTCGAGGCTCTGGCCCAGCGGCCCGGCGTCGTGAAATCGCGCAACCAGCTGCTCGATATTGCTTATCAGGACGATGTCTATGTCGACGACCGCACCATCGACAGCCACATCAAGCGGATTCGGCGGAAGTTCCGCGCCGTCGACACCCAGTTCGACGCAATCGAGACCCTCTATGGCGTCGGATATAAATTCGGAGAGGAATAGCGAAGAGGATCTCGTCCTCGCCTGGTCGGGACGTTGGACCCTCGCCCACCGCATCCTTGCGGTGAACGTGCTGACGCTTGCCCTTGTTGGCCTCGCATTCCTGTATCTCGACAGCTACCGTAATCGGCTGGAAAAGGAACGGGTTCAGAAGGTCGCAGCACAAGCCGAGATGGCGGCCACCGCCCTATCGACCGTGGCGCCCGACCGTCACGACGAATTGCTGGCGCGTTTGTCTAAGCAGAACAAGACCCGTATCCGGATATACGGCTCCGATGGCTCTCTCAAGCTGGACAGCTGGCAATTGGTTGGCCCGACCTACCGCCTGAGGGATCCCGCCATGCAACGGTGGAACAAGGATGTTGCTCGGGCCCTCGACCGAGGATTCAACGCCATCGTCGGCGAAAAGAACGACGAGGATTTCGTCGAACCGGCCGTCGATCGAGCAAATGCGTGGGAAGAAGTCGCAGCGGCGATGAGGACCGGAGCCATCCAGACGGAAATCAGGCTGGCCCCCGAGCTAACGCCCGTCTTCTCCGCCGCTGCGCCGGTCGGTGATGGAACCACTCTGTTGGTTACCGACAACGACCGGTCCTTCACTCGGACTGTCCGCAAGCAGCGCCGGTCGTTGCTGGTCGCGCTTGCGGTCGTCACCGGGCTGTCGGTGTTGTTGTCCCTATTCTTGGCTCGCACCATCGTCCAGCCGTTGCGGCGCATTGCGTTTGCGGCACATCGCGTGCGGCTCGGTCGAGCCCGCGAGGTCAGGGTTCCCCGCCTTCCGTCGCGCCGTGACGAAATCGGCCTGTTGGCCCGGTCAGTCAGCGACATGAGCCAGTCCCTTCGCCACCGCATCGACAATATCGAAGCATTCGCAGCTGACGTAACCCACGAACTCAAGAACCCGCTCGCATCCTTGCGCTCCGCCGTCGACAGCCTCGATCGTATCGACGACCCTGCACTGAAGCGTCAGTTGATCGACGTCATCCGGCAGGACGTGCTTCGCCTCGACCGGCTTATTGGCGACATTGGCGAAGCCGCTCGGACGGATGCCGAGCTGGCCCGCGCCCGCTTTGAACCGGTCGACCTGGGCGAGCTGATCGGCAATCTCGTCTCAAGTTGGGAGACGCGGCGGGAAACCGGTAACGTCCGCATCGCCTTCGCACGCCCCAGACGCGCTAGCGCCATCGTCATGGGTGAGCCAGGCCGTCTCGCTCGTGCGATCGACAATTTGATCGATAATGCGATCAGTTTTTCCCCTCCAAGCGGCTTGGTTGAAATTGCCGCAACCCATGTCGGAGACGAAATCCGCATTCGAATTGATGATGAAGGCCCGGGCGTGCCGCCCGAATCGCGTGAGGCCATCTTCAACCGTTTTCACTCGGTTCGCCCCGGCGCCGAAAACTTCGGCCGCCACTCCGGTCTGGGCTTGGCAATCGCTCGGGCGATTGTCGAAGGCCATGATGGGGAAATCGATGTCGCCGACCGCGACGACGCGCCTTCGGGCGCACGGTTCACCATCAGCCTCAAAGCGGCGGACCGCGCATGAACGGCCCTCGCCTCAGTTCGGAAAACCTGCACGCCTCAACCGTGGCCCTTAACGGTCACGCGGTAATCATTTCGGGCCCATCGGGATCGGGTAAGTCAGACCTTACGCTTCGGCTACTCGACCACGGCTTCATCCTCGTCAGCGACGACCGCACGATTGTTCATCGCGACGGCGACCGGCTTGTCGCTTCGGCGCCTCCGACGATCAAGGGCAAGCTGGAAGTACGAGGCATCGGCATCGTTGACGTAAATTCGGTGGACGATATCCCCGTCGGGCTGGTGGTCGAGCTGACCAACACCATTCAGCGCATGCCTGACGATGGGCAGGAACGCCTGATCCTTGGGGTCCATATTCCCCTTATCAACGTCGATGCGATGACCGCGTCCGCGCCATCAAAGGTCGCGATGGCCCTCGACCGGTTGGGTCTGAAGTTCTGACCATGGCGAGCCGCCCAAGACATTTGCCGCGCTTGCTTCTGGTCACAGGCATGTCAGGTGCGGGCAAGTCCACCGTGTTGGATGCACTTGAGGACATGGGGTGGGATTGCGTCGATAACCTGCCAACGGCCCTCCTCAACAGCTTTGTCCATGGTGAGCGCGAGTCGCGGGCGGGCGTGCCCGTCGCCGTCGGGATGGACGTCCGCAGCCGGGGTTTCGACCCGCAAGCGTTGCCGGCCCTCCTGAGATCGATCGAGGGCGTTCGCCCGGAAATCCTCTACCTGGATTGCGCCGGAACGGAGCTAATTCGCCGCTATGACGAGACCCGTCGGCGTCATCCCCTAGCGCCTGACCGACCAGCGGAGGACGGCATTGCCCGGGAACGCGGTGCGACCGCGCCCCTTCGCCAGATCGCGGACACGGTACTCGACACGACCGACCTTACGCCGGCCGAGCTGAGGGACGAGCTTCGCCGCCGGTACGGTGGTGAAGTCGATCAACCGGTTGTGACTATTTCCTCGTTCGGATTCGCCAGAGGGATTTCGCGAACCGCCGACCTGGTG
Source organism: Sphingomonas edaphi (assembly GCF_003583725.1). Taxonomy (GTDB): domain Bacteria; phylum Pseudomonadota; class Alphaproteobacteria; order Sphingomonadales; family Sphingomonadaceae; genus Sphingomicrobium; species Sphingomicrobium edaphi. Next base: position 315,220 of record NZ_QXTF01000001.1, read on the forward strand.
TTCGACATGCGGTTTATTGCGAACCCGCATTGGATTGACGAACTGCGACCATTAACCGGAGAGGATGCTCCTGTTCAGGCTTATGTCGGCGATGACCCCGGCTGGGCCCCGGCGATGGAACAGATCGAGACCCTGTTATCTGCGCTCATTCCTCGCTATTGGGCCGCCGGCAAAAGCTATTTAACGGTGGCGTTTGGCTGTACCGGGGGACGTCACCGATCGGTGGCTGCGGCGGTCGAAATGGCGAACCGGTTGCGTAAAGCGGGATTTTCGCCGAATGTCCGCCATCGTGACCTCGCTTCGCCGCCAAGCGATACGATCGAGGGAGAACCCGCAAGTCCAGGTGACGCGGGCGTTGACGAAGCGGGTGAGTAAATGATCGGACTAGTGTTGGTGACCCACGGCCGTCTGGCGGCCGAGTTCATCACCGCAATGGAGCATGTCGTTGGCCCCCAAGAGGCCATCGAGGGAATCTGCATTGACGCGGATGACGACATGGAGATGCGCCGCAAGGACATCGCCGATGCCATTCAACGCTGCGACCAGGGCAAGGGGGTCATCATTTTGACCGACCTGTTCGGGGGCACTCCGTCGAACCTCGCCATCAGCCTGATGAAAAGCGAGAATGTCGAGGTAATCGCTGGCGTGAACCTGCCCATGCTGATCCGACTCGAGGGCGCCCGCAAGGCAATGACCGTTCGAGCGGCCGTCGCCGCAGCCCGGGAAGCCGGGCGGAAATATATATCGGTCGCCTCCGAAATTCTCGGCGAGGCCGCTGCTTGAGCGGCCAGTCGCGTACCATCGAGATCACGAACCGGCGTGGGCTCCACGCCCGCGCCAGCGCCAAATTCGTCAATCTCGCGTCGGCCCTTCCCGCCAGGGTTGAGGTCGAAAAGGACGGCAATCGCGTCGTCGGCACATCGATCATGGGCCTGATGATGCTGGGTGCTGCGATGGGCGATCACATCACCATCCATTGCGACGGTGAAGGCTGTGACCACGCGCTGGCCGAACTGTCCGCCCTGGTCGAGGGACGCTTCGGGGAGGACTGATCACATGCCCCGCCAGATCAGTTCATTCTCGAACGAAACCGTCAAACGAATCCGCGGCCTTCGCGACAAGAAGCAGCGCAAGTCGGAAGGTCTGTTTCTAGCTGAAGGGCTGCGCATCCTCGCGGAAGGTCGCGATAGCGGCTGTCTGCCAGAAATCATTGCCTATTCTAGCGCCGGCGGGATTCATCCTCTGGCAGAAGAGATTATCGTTGCCGCTGAAGCACAGGGCGCGGATGTCATCGAGACAACGCCGGACATCCTTTCGAAAATGTCAGGCAAGGATAATCCGCAGGCGATCCTCGGAGCTTATCGGCAGCCGGAAAGCGGCCTTGCCGGCATCGACCGGATGCGGTCTCCGCTTTGGCTGGTCGCCCAATCGCTGCGCGATCCCGGCAATATCGGGACGATCCTGAGAACTGGAGATGCGACTGGAGCAGGCGGCCTGATCCTCCTGGACGATTGCGCAGACGCCTATTCGGTCGAGGCGGTTCGGGCGTCGATGGGGGCTATTTTCACCCAATCTATTGCAGCGGCTCGCTGGGAGGAATTCCTGCCCTGGTTACGCAGCGGCGTGGGTCAGTTGGTCGGCATGAGTCTTCAAACCGAGCATGACTATCTGGAGCCGATTTACGAGCAGCCCTGCTTCCTGTTGATCGGAAACGAAAGCCAAGGCCTGCCCGAGCCTTACGAGGCCGAATGCGACCTGCTGGTAAAAATCCCGATGCTGGGCCGAGCCGACAGCCTGAACGCGGCGGTCGCGGCGGCCGTAATGGCGTTCCAGGTACGGGCAAGTTGGCGGAACCGCTGACGCGCCTCGCGGGTTTGTTCCGCCATGAAAACGATATTCGCGCTGCCGCTGCTCGCCCTTGGTCTTGCCGCATGCGAGACTTATCCACCCTATGGCCAGCCCTACCCGCCGGGCGGTCCATCGCCGGAAGCGACCTATCGGGCAATCGGTACAGAACCGTTTTGGGACCTGGAAATCGGCCGCGACATGGTTTTCACCGACCGCGGCGATAATATGCGCGTCGTCCAACCGACACCGCGCCCAATCAACGGGGTTGCGGGAGAAATCTACAGGACGCCACGTATCGAGGCGAATGTGGTGCATGCTCGCTGCAGTGACGGCATGAGTGACCGCGTCTACCCCGACACAGTCCAGGTCCGGGTCGATGGCCGCGAGTATCGAGGATGCGGTGCAACAGTCGCCTTTTTCGGTCAGGTTGGCGAGGACGGCCAACCAAACTACCCAGGATCCGGAGCCATGACGCTGACCGGCACGAACTGGCGCGTGGTCGCTATCAACGGCCGACCGACGCCGCCGCAGAATTTTTACATGAATTTCATTCCCGACCGGATCGGCGCCAAGTTTGGCTGCAACTCACTGGGCGCTGGCTATTCGGTAGCAGGTAGCGTGCTGACCGCGGGCGCTGTGATGGCAACGCGAATGGCGTGCCCGGACATGACCTTCGAGACACAGGGATCGGCTATCCTTGCCCGGCCAATGAACATTTCCGGCGGTGGCGATCGCATGCGCTTGGCCAATTCGGCCGGAACTATCGATTTGGTTAGGGCCGAACAGGCGAGGTGACCTGCCCGCGCAGCGATGCGCGAAGTTTACGTGGCCGATGAAATCTGAGGTCGCCAACTTCGAGGTTCCCGATGAGGTTCCTTTCTAAAGAGCCGGCAGCTGGCTGCAGGCGAACCCATGCATTACCACTGCAAAACGCTGTCAGGCCGCAGCGTCGTCTTCGTTCGCAGTAGGCTTGGGCGCCGAGAGCTTGGTCAACGGACGCGGGCTGGCTTCAACCATCGGCGGCGTGGGGACGTCCTTGGCGCTTCCCGCGCCAAGCGATTCGAAGCGCCGGGCCTGGGTGAAGACCTGGCTTTCGAAACTTCCGACCATCTGGTTGTAGGCAGCATTGGCGGTCGACAAATTCTTGCCGACGCGTTCCATGTGCTGCGCCATCGTCGCAAGACGCGAGTGCAATTCCTTGCCAAGGCTGGCGATTTCATCGGCAGCCTCGTTTAATTTTTCCTGCCGCCACACGCTGGCGACCGTCCGAGCGATGGCGACAAGGTTGGTCGGAGTCGCCAGCAGAACCTTTCGCTCGAAGGCCCATTCCCACAGACCATGATCATGTTCCAGGGCGGCGGTCAGGAAATGTTCTCCCGGGATGAACATGACGACATAGTCAGCAGCGTCGTCAAACTGCGCCCAGTAGGACTTGGACCCAAGCTGCTGCGCATGATTCTTTACCGACGCGACATGAGCCGACAGGTGCGCGGCGCGCCGGTCGTCGTCCACCTCTTCAGACGCATCAAGATAGGCGTTGAGCGAGCATTTGGCGTCAATCACAAGCTTTCGCCCGCCGGGCAGATTGACGATGACGTCGGGCCTCAACCGACCGTCCTCCGTCGTCACGCTGACTTCCGTACGGAAATCAGCATGTTCGATCAGTCCCGCTTGCTCTAGCACATTGCGAAGGCTCTGCTCGCCCCACCGACCACGCGCTTTTGGTGAAGCTCGAAGTGCATTGACGAGGTTGCGGGTCTCGTCGCGGACACGTCCCTGCCCTTCGCGCACCTGTTCAACCACGGAGCGCAGGCCGGCATAATGATCGACACGCTCCTTCTCGACGCGCTGCAGGCCCTCCTCGTAGCGCTTGAGAGTCGCCTCGACAGGCTGCAGCAGCGTCTGGAGCTTGGCCTGGCTGGCCTTGTCCGCCTCGCTGAAACGTTCGCCTGCCTTGTCGAGAAAGTCTTTCTGGGCCTTTTCGAGCAGTTGGTCGCCTACCTCGCGCATTTGCCGGATCAGCGAATCCTTCGATTCCTGAAGGTCCTTCATCCGCGCATCGAAGTTACGGGCATCAGCCTGCAGCGTCGCAAGATCACGGGCCGCGACCTCATGCGCCGAGCGGGCCGCGTCGCGTTCGTCGCGAACTGCGTTTAGCTGGAGCCGCAGCGATTCGGCGGCGGCCTTGCCCTGCTCGCCGCCGCGCGCTCCCAGCAACCACCCGATGGCCGCACCCAGCACGAGGGCTACCAGCCCAACGATGATCAACGAGGCGTCCAACCTGCCCTCCTGAATGTAGAACGAAATGCGAACCTATGACCATTTTGCCTCTGGCTCAAGCGCAGCCTGACGCCACCATCGGCAATTCGTCATGACATCATCATCGCCCCGCCGGACCGGTTCGGTCACCTTCGCCGCCAAGGCCGGGACAACCCTCCCCACCCCGTTGTCCCGGCCAACCATCAGGAGGCGAGGATGAGGAAATTTTCAGTTGGCCTGATTATCGGAGGAGCTTGCCTGATCGCGAGCACGGCCATGGCAATGCCATCGTTTGGCGATTGGACCGCACCGCAAAACATAGAGGCGTTGCCGAACTCCTCTACGGACATCAACGTGCCGGCCGTCGACGGCTGTTCCAGTCTCTCGCCAGACGGTCTAACTCTCGCGTTCAATTCCAATCGCACCGGCAACTTCGATATATATTTCGCGCGCCGACTGAGCCCGTCGGACGGGTTCGGCCCGCCCGAGCGCCTTCCCGCGCCAGTGAACGGCCCCACGACCGATAGCTGTCCGACCCTGCTGCAAGGCAAGCAGATGATATTCACCAGTTTCCGAGACGATCAGGCCGGCGATCTTTACCTGACGCGCTTGGGGCCAAAGGGATGGTCGAGCCCGCAGCGTTTCGGACCGAACATCAACCAGCCCGGCATTCAGGACGAAGTTGCTTCCGTTTATGAGGATGACCAAGGACGGCAGGTCATGGTCTGGTCGCGGCGCAATGGTGCCAATCCCGGCGATATTTTCCAGAGCGTCGATGGCGGACCTGCGACCCTGGTGTCCGGGGGCATCAACAGTTCGGCAGCGGATAATCGCCCAAGCGTCACCCATGACGGAAAGACGATTTTTTGGGACTCGACGCGCAACAGCGATCCCGCCGACCCCGATATCTGGTTTGCAACGCGCTCTAGCACCAGCGCTACCTGGGGAACGGCCGAGCGGCTCGGCAACTCTAGTGCTGCTGGGAGCTTCGACGGCCGACCTTTCGTCAGCTGGGACGGGACGACCCTGATCTTTTCGTCGAGCCGGAGCGGAGGTGCCCCCGACATCTATATTTCGACGCGTTCAAGATAGAATCGCGATTCCAGCGGGGGCTGGACGCCACCTTCGCCTTCGGGTGGGGGTGGCGGAACCCTTCCGCTTCTGCTTCGCTCTCGTTTGCAAGAGAGGGAGAGGCAAATGTCCATTCGGAAAATGATCGCACTTCACCCAAAGGACCAAAACAACCAGACTCTGGCCGACGCGGTCCATCACCTAATGTATTGTTCGAAAATGTGCTTGAGCTGCGCCGATGCCTGCATGGTCGAGGCGATGGACATGTCGCAGTGCATTCGCCTTTGCCTCGACTGTTCCGACATTTGCGAGGCGACGTCGCGGTTGGCCCTGCGTCGCACCGGGGATGACCAGCCAATGCTTCGCGAACTGCTCGAGGTTTGCGCCCGCATGTGCGAACAGTGTGCTGCCGAGTGCGAGCGGCATGACCATGAGCATTGCAAGCTGTGCGCACAGATCTGCCGCGAGTGCGCGGAAGATTGCCGCAACGCGGCGGCGTCGATCGCCTAGGCGGCGCGCAGGCCCCGTTCGCGACGGGTCTTGGCGAGTCTCTTCAAAACCATGTCGCGCTTCAGCTTCGACAAATGGTCTATGAAGAGCACGCCTTCGAGATGGTCCATTTCGTGCTGCAGGCAGACCGCCAGCAGGCCCTCCAGCTCTTCTTCGTGGCTGTCGCCATTTTCGTCCAGCCAGCGGGCGCGTATGCGGTCGGGGCGCATCACTTCGGCATATTGGTCGGGGACCGACAGGCAGCCCTCAGTGTAAGGCACCTTCGAAGTCGATGCCTGGAGAACTTCTGGGTTAATGAAGACCCGCGGCTCGCGGACGGGCTTGGATTCTGGGTCGTCAGGATTTTCCGGTTCCTGCAGGTCCATGACCAACAGGCGCTTTGGAACGCCGACCTGCACAGCGGCAAGGCCGATACCCGGCGCATCGTACATGGTTTCGAACATGTCCGAGATCAGCTGGCGTAGCTCGTCATCGACCTTTTCGACCGGGGTCGAGATTTCGCGAAGGACGGGTTCGGGCGTTTCGTAGATGCGCAGGATGGCCATGGGGGCGATTTAGTCTTTCAGGGCAATGGGTTCAAGCGACAGGACGCCGAGCCCTGAGGGCCTGCGCAAGGGTACCCTCGTCGAGATAGTCGAGTTCACCGCCGACCGGAAGGCCGTGCGCCAACTGGGTGAGGCGGATGGGAAATTTCTCGAGCCGCTCGGCGAGATAATGGGCGGTGGTTTGGCCCTCGAGCGTGGCGTTCATGGCCAGCACCACCTCGTCGATGCCGCCCGCCGCAACGCGGGCGACGAGCGTGTCGATGCCGAGATCCTCGGGCCTGACCCCTTCCAGCGCCGACAGTCGGCCACCCAGCACATGATAACGCCCGGGAAACAGGCGCGAGCGGTCAAGCGCCCAAAGGTCGGCGACTTCCTCTACCACGCACAGCAGTCGCTGGTCGCGGCGCGGGTCCTTACAGATGATGCACGGGTCGCTAGTGTCGACATTGCCGCAGGTGGAGCAGGTTGAGAGGGTTTCGGAGACTGCCTGTAACGCAGCCAGCAGCGGCTCCAGCGCCGCCTCGCGCTTTTTCATCAAGTGCAGGACCGCCCGCCGCGCCGAACGCGGGCCAAGGCCAGGCAATCGCGCAAGGGCCTGAGTCAGGGCTTCGATCTGCTGTGACGCCATAGGCCGGACATAGGGGGCGCTTGGCGGCGGGCGCAAGCCGCGCCATAGGGCGACGATGCGGATCATCTTCATGGGCAGCCCGGATTTCGCCGTGCCGACGCTGAATGCGCTGGTCGAGGCTGGTCATGACGTCGCCGCCGCCTATACCCAGCCGCCTCGTCCCGCGGGGCGCGGCAAGGGCGAGCGGCCGACCGCGATCGAGTTACGGGCGAGGGAGCTGGGGATCGAAGTGCGCAGCCCCAAAAGCCTTCGCGGCGAGACCGAGCAAGCCGAATTTGCCGCAGTGGAAGCAGATGTCGCGGTCGTCGCGGCATATGGGTTGATCCTCCCCCAACCCATTCTGGATGCACCGAGGCTGGGCTGCCTTAATGTTCACGGATCGTTGCTGCCCCGCTGGCGCGGTGCGGCGCCGGTGCAGCGAGCAATAATGGCCGGCGACAAGGCGACCGGCGTGACGATCATGCAGATGGAGGCGGGGCTCGATACGGGGCCGATGCTGTTGAAGGCGACTGTGGCAATCAACGGAAAGAACGCCGCACAACTCACTGAAGAGCTGGCGGTTCTTGGAGCCGCGTTGATGGTTGAGGTGCTCGCAGACATGCCGGGCTTCGAACCGGTCCGGCAGCCGGATGAGGGCGTCACCTATGCCACCAAGATCAGCAAGGACGAAGCGCGGATCGACTGGTCTCGACCGGCGACGGAGCTAGCCCGCCATGTCCAGGGGCTGGCCCCCTTCCCCGGCGCTTGGCTCCAAGCGAATGGCGAGCGGGTGAAAGTGCTGAAGGCAGAAGTTGCCGGTGGAACGGGCGCGGCGGGGACCGTGCTGGACGAGCAACTCACGGTCGCTTGCGGGACCGGAGCGCTTCGGTTGACGATGCTCCAGCGTGCCGGAAAGAGCGCGATGAGCGCGGACGAACTGCTGCGAGGGTTCGCGATACCCAAGGGCTGCGTCCTCCAATGACGCGCTGGCGGCTGACGATCGAATTCGACGGTGGACCGTTCATGGGCTGGCAACGGCAGGACCATGGCCCGTCAGTACAGCAGGCGCTGGAAGAGGCACTGTTGCGAATGACTGGCGAACGGGCGGCGATGCACGCGGCCGGGCGTACCGATGCCGGGGTACATGCGCTGGCTATGACCGCGCATGCCGACGTGGCAAAGCCGTTGACCGAGCATCGGCTTCGCGAGGGGCTGAATGCACTTATCCGGCCCGCGCCGGTGAGCGTAACGGCCGTCAGCCAAGTCGCCGACGACTGGCACGCGCGCTTCTCCTGCGTTGGACGGCGCTATCTCTACCGGATCCTGAACCGGCGACCGCCGCCTGCGCTGAACCGGGGAAAGGTCTGGCATGTTCCTGTGCCGCTTGACGCCGACGCAATGGCAGAGGGGGCGGCGCACCTAGTCGGGCGGCACGATTTCACGACGTTCCGATCCGTACATTGCCAATCACAGAGCCCGTTGAAGACGCTCGACAGCCTGAAGGTCGAGCGGGTTGGTGAGGAAATCCATTTCCGGGCGGCGGCGCGCAGCTTCCTTCATCACCAAGTCCGATCGATGGTCGGGACGCTGGTGCAGGTCGGAAATGGCCGATGGGGGCCGGAAGATGTAAAGTCGGCGCTTGTAGCGAAGGACCGTCAGGCGCTGGGCCTCAACGCGCCGCCGGAGGGCCTCTACTTCGTCGAGGCGATCTACCCCTAGACCAGCAATTCCCGGGCCATCGGTTGGCTGAGGAAGCCGACCGGGCTGGCGGTGAGGCCATAGGCGCCAGCACAGAAGATGGAGACGAGATCGCCTACATCCGCGCGCGGGAGCATCACCTCGTCGGCCAACAGGTCGAGCGGCGTGCACAGGCAACCGGTGATCGTCACTTCCTCCTCGGCCGCGGCGTTGAACCGGTTGGCGATCGCGACCGGGTAGTTGCGGCGGAGGAGCTGGCCGAAATTGCCGGACGCGGCGAGCTGGTGCTGGAGGCCGCCATCGGTCACGAGGAACGTCTTTCCGCGGCTTTCCTTCCGGTCCACAATGCGCGTCAGATAGACCCCCGCTTCGCCCACCAGCCAGCGGCCCAACTCGATGGAAAACTGCGTGTCGGCGAGGATTTTCGGGAGGCGTGCCAATCTATCGGCAAGCGCAGTTCCGACGGCTTGGAGATCGAGCGGGTCGTCCTTGGCGAAATAGGGAATGCCGAAACCGCCGCCAAGATTGACGTGCGGCGGCGCTTGGCCCGCTTCTTCAGCGATCGACGCGGCGAGTGCGACGGTTTCACGCTGGAGATCGATAAGGGCATCTGCGTGAAGCGCTTGGCTCCCTGCGAAAATGTGCAGGCCGGCCCATTCCACACCGGCATCGACGATGCGGCGGACGAGCGCGGGCGCGCGATCATGGTCGACCCCGAACTGGCTGGCCAGGCCGCCCATTTTCTGGCCGGATCCCTTCAGCCCAAATGGCGGATTGACGCGGACCGCGAACTTCGCAGTCAGCCCGTCGCGCTGGCAAATGAGCAGCGCGCGTTCCGCTTCGCCTTCGCTTTCAAGGTTGATGGTGACCCCGGCGCGGATCGCGGTTTCCAGTTCCTGGTTGCGTTTGCCCGGCCCGGCGAAACTGATCGGCAAGCCAAGGTGGGCGACGCGGCCAAGTTCGCCGGCTGACGCCACGTCAAACCCGTCGACAAGGTTCGCAACATATTCGAGCAGCGGCGCGTAAGGATTTGCCTTTACCGCATAATGTAGACCGACCTTAGCCGGAAAGGCGGCGCGGAAGCGCCGGACCTGATCCGCGATGCGCTGGCTATTATAGACGAATAAGGGGGTGCCGCCGGCCTGCGTCACCAATGTATCGACATCACGCTCACCGATTTCAAGCAGTCCGCGCTCGCCGGACTCGAAGCCGGCAGGGATGGGTCCGGTCGCCTTCATGCGAGTTCTGCCTTCAGAGCGGTTCGGTCGAGCTTGCCATTAGGGCCAGTCGGCAGCGCATCTTTCCAGATGATCTCGCGCGGCTGCATGTGCGGAGGAAGTTCGCGCCGGAGGTGGGCACTCAGCATCTCGTCCTTGCCCTCTCCTGCGGTTACCACGACCAGAACGATTGCTTGGCCAAGCCGCTCATCCGGGACCCCAAACGCTGCGGCATCGCTGACCGCTCCGCTGGTGAGCGCGGCTTCCTCTATCTCCGTCGGGCTGATGCGGTTGCCGCTGACCTTGATCATCGCATCGTCGCGACCGCGGAAGCGGAGCAAGCCGTCTTCTCCTTGAACGACGGTATCACCCGACCAGACCTCGCCATTGCGGAAACGTTGGGCAGTCCGATTGGGGTCGTTCCAATACCCTTGGGCGACGAGGGGTCCGGAATGAACTAGCTCGCCCTCTTCGCCCGCTGCAGCCGCCGTCCCGTCGGGACGAACTACGCGCAAATTTGCGAAGGGAATTGCGGTGCCGACGCTGTCGGGATGTTCGTCCACCAGAGCCGGATCGAGGCTGGAAGAACGGAAAGCCTCGGTCAGCCCATACATAAGGTGAAGCCTCGCCTTCGGAAACAGCTCGCGCAAGCGTCGAACCATGAGTTCGGGCAAGTGGCCGCCGCTGTTGGTCAGCGTGCGTAACGACCGACCGGCATCGCCCCACTGCTGGCCCGCCAATTGCAGCCAGAGCGGCGGGACCCCGGCCAGCACCGTGACGTCATGACGTCCTGCGGCGCGCACCACGTCCCGCGGCAGCAGGTAGTCGAAGCCGATCGCGTTCCCGCCGGCATACCAGGCAGACAGAAGCTGGTTCTGACCATAATCGAACGCCAGTGGCAGCACTGCCAGCGTCCGGTCGTCAGGCTTCAGACCCAGGTAGTGAGCAACGCTGACCGCCCCGAGCCACAGATTGGCGTGGCTGAGCATTACGCCCTTCGGGCGCCCGGTCGAACCCGAGGTGTAGAGCAAGGCCGTCAAATCGTTCGGGTCGTGGGCTGACGGCTGCAGTTTATCGTCGCCGCCCCGCCAATCCTCGAGCGCGACGGCCGTTGCATCGGACAGGTCTGGGTCCGCGAGAGTGTCCAGCCGCAAGCGGTTGGCAACTAGCAATCGGGCGCCGCTGTCCGCAAGGATATGGGCAGCCTGCGAGCGCTTCAGAACCGGGTTGATCGGCACGTGAACGAGCCCTGCCCGCGCCGCGGCCAACGGCATGACGCAGGCCAGCACAGTCTTGCCCATCCAGGTCGCGACGCGGTCGCCTTGGCGAAGATCGCGCGCCAAAAGTCCGGCGGCTGTTTTGCCGACCAGATCGTCCAGATCCGAATAGGTCAGTCGCTGCTCACCGACGATGAGCGCGGCCCCCTCGCCCTCCCCGCGCCGTGCGAGATGGTCGAGCGGATAGGGTCTCGGGTCCGGCGTTATCACCTGCCCCGCCTAGCTTGCCGCACGGGGCCGTGCAAAGCTTGCCTCACGACGACGCATTCCCTAGGGGCGCGGGCGAAATGTTCGAGGGGATCCAGATCGTGGCGTTGAACGATAGCGGCGAGGTCGAAGCGACGCTGCGCGCGCTGCTGGTGGACGTGTTGGGGCTCAGCAAGGATCGCGTGGACAGCTTCAACGAGGAGACCGAATTATTCGGCGCCCTGCCCGAGCTGGATTCGATGGCCGTCGCGACACTTCTGACTGGACTGGAAGACCGCCTGGGAATGCTAATCGAAGATGATGACGTTGAGGCCGAGGATTTCATGACCTTCGGCCGCCTGGTGGCATTCGCCCGTCGGAAGGCGCTGATCTAGGTCGACGTCCACTTCCGATTCGCGGTGGAATGAGCAACTGCCGCTATTCGGCCGCCTGCAGTGCGTCGAATTCTTCCGCGGCCAGGAATCGCTCCGCGTCGAGCGCGGCCATGCAGCCCGTGCCGGCCGCCGTTACCGCCTGGCGATAGATCTTGTCCATTACGTCGCCACAGGCGAATACGCCGGGGATCGAGGTGCGGGTCGTGCCGGTTTCGACGGCGATGTAGCCGTCCGAATCAAGCTTCAGCTTGCCTTCGAACAGTTCCGTCGCGGGCTTGTGGCCGATGGCGACGAAGGCGCCCTCGACGTCAACACGGCTGATCTCGCCGGTCTTAACGTTGCGAAGGTCGAGGCCAGTGAGCGCTTCGGGCGAGCCGCCAGAGATGAATTCAGCCACTTCGCTGTCCCAGATGATCTTTATGTTGGGATGAGCGAACAGGCGGTCCTGAAGAATTTTCTCCGCGCGCAGCGAATCGCGGCGGTGGATGAGCGTCACGTCGTGGCTGTGATTTGTGAGGTAGAGAGCTTCCTCAACGGCCGTATTGCCGCCGCCTATCACCGCGACCTTCTTGCCGCGATAGAAGAAGCCGTCGCAAGTCGCGCAGGCCGACGCCCCCTTCCCCTTCATATGTTCTTCGGACGGAAGGCCGAGCCACTTGGCTTGCGCGCCGGTCGCGATGACGAGAGCGTCGGCATGATATTCGCTGCCGCTGTCGCCCTTAAGAACGAACGGGCGGCGAGTTAGGTCGACTTCCGCGACATGGTCCCAGATGACCTTGGTGCCGACGTGTTCGGCCTGCGCCTGCATTTCCTCCATCAGCCACGGGCCCTGGATGACATCACGAAACCCAGGATAGTTTTCGACATCGGTGGTCGTAGTGAGCTGGCCGCCGGGCTGGATGCCTTGGACGACGATCGGGGAAAGGCCGGCGCGCGCGGCATAGATGGCGGCGGTATAGCCCGCGGGGCCGGATCCGAGGACGAGCAGACGGGTCGAAACGATGTTGGTCATGGCGCTCACTTAAGGGCGCTTTGACGGCGCGGCAATAAGCCGCACGGAGAGCCTAGAGAAGGAAGTAGGGAGTGGGGTCGACGACAGGCGGAATGACCTTCTGCACCCGGCATTCCGAAGTCTTGGAGCGCTGTTGCTGCTGCTGTTGCTGGCGCTGCTGCGTGGGTGACGGCTGTTCCGCCTTAGGGCAGGCCTGGCGCTTGATCGCCTCACCGGCGACGGCGGCAGACGGCGTCAGAGCCGCGCCAAGAATCGCTAGACTAATCAGCTTCCCCTGCATGTCGTTAACGTAACGACTCCACGCATGAACAGCAAATGAATCAGTCAAGGCGCCGAGCACAGCGGAACAAGCGCGAAGACCGGCTGAACGCTGGCCAGCCTGCCCCGTCCCGGGGCTGATGTTGGAGCCAGGATTGACGTTACGAATTTACTTCGTAACGGCCCGTAGCGTCAAACCAGCCTGCTCTGCTTCAAGGCCGCACCGATAAATCCGGCAAAGAGCGGATGGGGTTCGAACGGGCGGCTCTTCAGTTCGGGGTGGAACTGCACGCCGATAAACCATGGATGCTCCGGCCGTTCGACAATTTCCGGCAACTGGCCGTCGGGTGACATGCCAGAGAAGCGCAAGCCGCCCTTTTCCAGCGCATCCTTGTAATGGGCATTGACCTCATAGCGGTGGCGATGCCGCTCGCTGATCTCGGTCGTGCCGTAAATGGACGCTACATGGCTGTTACCCGCCAGCGACGCCGTATAGGCTCCCAGCCGCATCGTGCCGCCAAGGTCGGTTTCCGCGGTGCGCTTCTGAAGGCCTTCTTCGCTCATCCATTCGGTGATGAGGCCGACGACAGGCTCGCTCGTTTCCCCGAATTCCGTGGTCGAGGCTTCTTTAATCCCCGCCGTGTTCCGGGCGCCCTCGATGCATGCCATCTGCATGCCGAGGCAAATGCCGAAAAACGGCACTTCGCGCTCGCGGGCAAAACGAACGCTGGCGATCTTACCCTCGCTGCCGCGCTCGCCGAAGCCGCCAGGGACGAGGATGCCGTGCAGCGGTTCCAGCTCGGCTGCGAGGTCGGCATCGTCCTTTTCGAATAGCTCGGCGTCGAGCCAACGGATGTTGACCTTCACCCGATTGGCGAGGCCGCCATGGACCAGCGCTTCGCGGAGGGACTTGTAGGCGTCGGGCAGACCGACATATTTGCCGACGACGCCAATCGTGACCTCCCCTTCTGGGTGGTCGACGCGGTCCATGATGTCGTTCCAGCGGGCGAGGTCGGGATTCGGCGCGTTGGTGATGCCGAACACGCGCAAAACTTCATCGTCTAGGCCTTCGGCATGATACTGCAGCGGCACGTCGTAGATCGACCGGGCGTCGAGCGCCTGGATGACCGCCGAGGGCGGAACGTTGCAGAACAGCGCGATCTTCGCCCGCTCGCTTTCCGGGATCGGCCGGTCGGCGCGGCACAACAGTACGTCAGGCTGGATGCCGTAACCGGTCAGTTCGCGAACGCTGTGCTGCGTCGGCTTTGTCTTCAGCTCACCCGCGGCCGCGATGTAGGGCACCAGCGTCGTGTGGACGAAGGCGCAACGTTCGCGGCCGAGGTCGTTGCGCAGCTGGCGGATCGCTTCGACGAAAGGCAGGCTTTCGATGTCACCGACCGTCCCGCCGATTTCGCAGATCACGAAATCGAGGCCGTCCGTGTCATTCTGCGCGAATTCCTTGATCGCGTTCGTGACATGCGGGATGACCTGGACCGTCGCGCCAAGGTAATCGCCGCGCCGCTCGCGGGCGATGATGTCGCGATAGATGCGGCCGGAGGTAATGTTGTCGCTTTGCCGGGCCGAGACGCCGGTGAAGCGCTCATAATGGCCGAGATCGAGGTCGGTTTCCGCCCCGTCGTCGGTCACATAGACCTCGCCGTGCTGGTAGGGCGACATGGTCCCCGGATCGACATTCAGATAGGGGTCGAACTTTCGGATACGAACCGAAAAGCCACGCGCCTGGAGGAGCGCCCCAAGTGAGGCGGCCAGAAGACCCTTGCCGAGCGAAGAGACCACGCCGCCGGTGATGAAAATATACCGCGCCATGGGAGTCGGGCCTTAGGGGCGAGCGCCCGCCGCTGGCAAGCGCTCGAATCAAATGAAACGAAAAAAGTCGGTCCGGTCGGCCCGATTACTGGGCGAGTGGGACCGCCGGTGAAGTCTCGTTGCCGGCCGGGACCGTCGCGGGGGCGCCCGGCGCTTGCTGGATCGGAGCGGTCTGCTGGAACGGCTGTTCCTTGGCGAGCGAGGTATCGACGGTCGTAGCCTCCCGGCTGACGCCGGCAATGGCCGCAAGCAAGATCGACAGGATGATGAAGATCGCGCCGAGAATCGCGGTCGCACGGGTCAGGAAGTCTGCTGCGCCTCGGGCAGTCATCAGGCCCGCCGAGGAGCCACCGACGCCAAGCCCGCCGCCTTCCGACCGTTGCATGAGAATGACCGCGACAAGTGCTGCGGCGACGATCGTCTGGACGATTAGCAGAAAGGTGAACATCGAGGGGGTATCCGAAAAAGAGCCGGTGAATTTAGGCGCCACTTAGCGAGCGCGCGCCGAAACTTCAACGCGCGCCCGCAATGGCCTAGGCTCCCGAGTTATTGTGCGGGCGCGTCCCCGCCGACCTGGGCTTCCAATTGGGCAGCCGTCATGCCGATCAGAGCGCCATCCGCGCTGCCAGCCACGCTGGCGCGCGGGAGCCGGACCAGCTTGCCCGACGTCAGTTTCAGCGTAAGGAATTCGGCGTCGATCGCGTCGATCGTGCCCAGCGTGGCGCCGGCCGAACCCTTGATGGGCGCGCCTACCGCGAGAGACGCCTCGGCAGCCGCCTTGTCCTTTTCAATAGCGGCGTTGAGCTCCGTCCGGGTCATGCCGACTAGCAGCTTACCTTCGTGAGCAGTGAAGCTCGCCTTCGGCAGATTGGCTTCGAGCCGATCCGTCTTGACGGTTACGACGTCGCCATTGACTGCGGTTACGGTGCCAACCGCACCGCCATTGACGTCGGTGACGGCCATGCCGACCGACTGTGCTGCGGCCGGTGTGAATGGCGCGGCGGCAATAAGAAGAAACGAGGCTACACCACGGGTTAAACGCTGCATGTCATCCTTTCCCACTGATATGATTGGACATTTATAGCCCACGCCGTCTGAGTGGCAAGTGAACGGGGCTTTAATGCTGGCAGCAGGCGACAGCGGCTTCAACGATGGGGAGGAAATCCCTGGCCGTCAGCGACGCGCCGCCGACCAGCGCGCCATCGACATTAGCGACACCGAAAATCTCGGCCGCATTGGAATTCTTGACCGAACCGCCGTAGAGTAGTCGAACCTGCTCGCCCGCCTGTCCGTAGGCGGTAACAAGGCGGTTGCGGAGCGCGGAATGCATTTCGGCAATTTCGTCGAGCGACGGAACCTTGCCAGTGCCGATTGCCCAGATTGGCTCGTAGGCAACGGCTAAACCGGCCGCGTCGCCAATTGACGACGGCAGCGATGCCGCGAGCTGTGCGTCGACGGTTTCAACCGCGCTGCCTGCCTCGCGAACCGCGTCGCTTTCGCCCACGCACAGTATGACGCGCAGACCGGCCGCCAGTGATGCTTCCGCCTTGGCCTTCACGTCGGTATCGGTCTCGCCCTGCGCTTCGCGGCGCTCGCTGTGGCCAACAATAACTAGGGACGCACCGGCATCGAGCAGCATGGCGGCGGAAGTGCACCCTGTATGGGCACCCTTCGCCGCCTGGTGAACGTCCTGGCCGCCGATGGCGAATCCCGGGACGGCGCGGGCAGCGCGCTCGATGAGGGTCGCGGGCAAGCAAAGCGCAACATCGGCACTGCCCTGCCCGCCAGCTTGGGAGATTGCCACGACCTCAGCGAGGTCTGAGTTCACCCCGTGCATCTTCCAATTGCCAGCAACCAGCATCCGCCGCGTCATGCCCTACCCCTCCAGAAATGGTGGCGCGAGGCCTAGCAATCCGGGAAGCATGAGCCAAGGCGTTGAACCTTGCTGCCACCGCCTCTAAAGCAACGCTTCCTTTTTTACGTCGAGCGAGACCCGGCCCCTTATGCTTTCCGCCTTCCGCCGCCTGTCCAAATCCGCGGTCGGGACCATCATCGTGGTCCTGTTCCTGCTCGCCATTCTGGCGTCCTTCGCCGTGGCCGACATCGCCAATGTGAGATCGAGCAGCTTCGGCGGCAGCAGTTCCTCGCTTGCCACCGTCGGCGATGAGATGATCACCGAACGCGACATGGATTCGGCGATGCGGCGCGTACTTAACCAAGCACGCCAGCAGAATCCGGAAGCGACCTATGCCAATATCGCCGGCCAGTTCGGCGCCGTGCTGGATTCGCTCATCGACGAACGGGCGCTGCTCGCCTTTGCCGCGGACCATGGCTTCGTCCTGTCGAAGCGGCTGGTGGACGCGGAGATCGCCAGCCTTCCCCAGACCCGCGGGCTGGATGGAAAGTTCAGCGAGCAGGCCTATGCCCAATTCCTTTCGCAACAGCAGATGACCGACGCCGACGTGCGCCGCCTGCTCAATGTGGCGCTGACGCAGCGCCTCGTACTGGCGCCGGGAGCGGTCGAGGCGCGCGTACCGCTGGGCGTTGCGAGGCCCTACGCGTCGATGTTGCTCGAGCAACGTGAAGGGGAAGTCGCGCTAGTGCCCGCCGAAGCATTCCGCGCGGGCCTTAGTCCATCCGATGGCGACCTTCAGGCGTTCTATGCGCAGAACAGCCGCAACTATCTCGTTCCCGAACAGCGGGTGCTCCGGATTGCGAAGATCGATCCGGCTTCCGTCCCCGGCGCGACACCGACCGAAGCGGAGATCGCTGCTTACTACAAAGCAAACCAGGCCACCTATGGCGGCGCGGAAACGCGGGTCATCAGCCAAGCGGTCGTTCAGACCCAGGCGGTCGCCAACGGCATCGCCCAGCGAGCCCGCGGCGGCGCGGCCTTCGCGGCTGCCGCCGCCCCTGCCGGTCTCTCCGCAGAGGACGTGAGCGTCGGCCCGCAGACTCGCGCCGAGTTCGGATCGCTAGCCGGCGACGCAGTCGCCAATGCGGCATTTGCAGCGGCGAAGGGCGGCATCGTCGGCCCGGTGAAGTCCGACCTTGGCTGGCACGTCATCAAGATCGATGACGTTCGTGCCGCGTCCGGCAAGTCGCTGGCACAGTCGCGCGGCGAGATCGCGGCATTGCTGACCGCGAACAAGCGCACGGAAGCGCTGACCGACTTCGTTACCAAAATCGAAGACCAGATCGCCGACGGCGCGAGCTTGGCGGAAACCGCCGCCGCCGCGAAGCTGACGGTTACGCCGACCCCGGCAATCACTGCGGCCGGCGCTGCGCGCTCCAATCCTGCCTACAAATTCCCGGCCGAACTCGCCCCTGCGCTGAAGGCCGGCTTCGCGATGGCGGCGGACGATGATCCTGAAGTTGTAACACTGCCCAACGACGCGGGTTATGCTCTCGTCGGCGTTGACAGCGTGATTGAATCCGCACCTGCTCCTCTCGCCCAGATCAAAGACCAGGTCCGGGACGACTGGATCAAACGGAAGTCTTCCGACAAGGCGCGCGCGGTTGCAGCCGACATCGCCGCAAAGGTCGCTCGGGGCGCGTCGTTCCAACAGGCGCTCGCCGGATCGACCGTCAAGCTGCCGCCCGCACAGGTGGTCAATGCCCGCCGGCTTCAAATCAGCCAGGCCGATGCTGCTGTCGCGGCGCCACTGAAGATGATGTTTGCCTTGGCGAAGGGAAAAAGCCGGATGGTCGCTGACCCTCAGGGTCGTGGCTATTTCATCGTCAAGACCAACAAGGTGATCCCTGGAAATGCGCTGACTAATCCCTCGTTAATTACGCAGACGCAGATGGCCTTCCAGCAAACGGCATCTGACGAGCTCGGCGCCCAGCTTCTTGCCGCGATGAAAGCCGACCAAGGCGTCAAGCGCAATGAAGACAAGATCACGGCTGCGCGTCAGCGGATCACCGGGTCGGGAAATTAAGGCGCGGGCTCATGCGCCTGTCATGACCCGGCCTGCCATCCTGGTGATCGACAATGTCGACAGCTTCACCTTCATGCTGGTCGACTATTTGCGCTCGCTCGGTGCCGAGGTCGCCGTTGTTCGAAACGACGACCTGACTGCGGGCGAAGCCATCGATGCCGGCCGCGACGGTATCGTGATCTCGCCGGGTCCCGGGGAGCCTGCCGGTGCCGGCATTTCGGTTGAACTCGCCGGGCTCTGCATGTCGGCAAGTCATCCGCTGCTTGGCGTGTGCCTGGGCCACCAAGCGATCGGGCTCGCCGCCGGATCCGTTGTGCAGCGCGCCCCGCCCGTTCATGGCAAGGTGGGAACCGTGCGACACGACGGGACCGGACTCTTTTCAGGTCTTCCATCGCCTCTTGCAGCGACGCGCTATCATTCGCTTGCGATCCCGGATCCCCTGCCGCCGCTGGTCGCCAACGCATGGAGCGACGATGGCGTCATCATGGGTATGCGGCACGAGACCGCACCAGTCCACGGTGTGCAGTTCCACCCTGAAAGCATTGGAACCGCGCACGGCCATGATCTGCTCGCGGCGTTCCTCCGAATTTGCAGCGAGCAAGCTTGACGACTTCACTTTTGTTTCCTACACGTTCCCCGTTCGTTCCGAAACGGAGGGGCCAATGCTCACCGCGAAGCAGCATGAGCTGTTGAATTTCATTCATGACCGACTGTCTGCAACGGGCGTCTCGCCCAGTTTCGACGAGATGCGGGAGGCCCTCGACCTCAAATCGAAGTCGGGCGTGCACCGTCTGATCTCCGCTCTCGAAGAACGCCAGTTCATCCGCCGCCTGCCCAATCGGGCGCGCGCGCTGGAGGTCGTCCGGATGCCGGAAGTCGCCGGGAGCGCACCGGTGCCCGCGGTCCGGCCAGTGGTGCCGGCCGCAGCGAACGACACCATCGAGATCCCACTGCATGGCAAGATCGCGGCCGGCACGCCGATCGAGGCATTGCAGGGCAGCGAAGGATTTGCGGTCCCCGCCGCTCTTCTCGGTCCCGGGGAGCATTACGCGCTCGAGGTATCTGGTGATTCGATGGTCGAGGAAGGCATTCTTGATGGCGATTATGCGCTGATCCGGCGCGCCGACACCGCGCGGGACGGCGAGATCGTCGTTGCGCTGATCGACCAATCCGAAGCCACGTTGAAGACTTTCCGCCGCGAAGGTTCGATGGTCCGCCTCGATCCTGCAAACCGTCATTACGAGGCGCAGCGCTATCGGCCAGACCAGGTCACCATCCAAGGTCGTCTTGCCGGCCTTATCCGGCGCTACTGAGAAATAGGATGGCGCGCATCGATTATGTCGAACTGCCGAGCGTCACCGCGCATGAGGTGACGCGCGGTTTCTATGCCAAGGCCTTTGGCTGGGACTTTACCGATTATGGCCCCGATTATTCGGCGACGACGACTGGTGACGTCGACGTTGGATTGAACGGGCAGCCGGACGAAGCCTTGGCAGCGCCGTTACCGGTGATCCGCGTAGACGATCTGGAAGGCGCGTTCGACGCTGTGACCAAGGCTGGCGGAACTATCGCCAAGAAGATTTTCAGTTTCCCTGGTGGACGCCGCTTTCACTTCATCGATCCGTCGGGTAGCGAAATGGCGGTCTGGAGCGAACTCTGATCCGTTAATCGGGGCGCGGCGGAAGCTGCCCAAAGTTTATCGCCGATCTGGCGTGCAACCGTGCTGATCGCAAGCCGGATCCTATCAGCTTCAAGTAATGGTTATACGCGAGCGTAAGCGCTACGCAGCGCGACGGACGAAATGCCTGTGCGCCAGTTCCGCCAGCGCATCCTCTATGTTAGGGGCCCTCAACCAATTCAATCGCGATCCAAGACAAAGGAAAGCTAGCTTGAGCGCAAGCAGCAAAATTCCGGGCGTAGTGACCCGCTTCGCCCCTTCGCCGACCGGTTACCTGCACATTGGCGGCGCCCGCACCGCGTTATTCAACTGGCTGTTCGCGCGGCACCACGGCGGAAAATACCTCCTTCGCATCGAGGACACGGACAAGGTCCGTTCGACACAGGAAGCGATCGACGCGATCCTCGACGGGCTGTCTTGGCTGGGCATCGACGGCGATGGCGAACCCTATTTCCAGTCGCAGTTCGAGAAGCGTCATGCCGAGGTTGCGCATGAACTGATCGCCAACGGCGCAGCCTACCGCTGCTACCTGACGCAAGAGGAGTTGGCGGCCCGACGCGAGAAGGCGCAGGCCGAGCGCCGGCCGTTCCGGATCGACAGCGAATGGCGTGACCGGACCGACTGGCCGGAGGGCGAATCCTATGTCATCCGGATCAAGGCTCCGCGCGATGGCGAAACGGTCATCGACGACCTCGTGCAGGGCCGCGTGACGGTCGCCAATGCTGAGATCGACGATTTCGTGTTGCTCCGGTCGGACGGGACGCCGACCTATATGCTCGCGGTGGTGGTCGATGACCATGACATGGGTGTCACGCACATCATCCGCGGCGACGACCATTTGAACAATGCATTTCGCCAGCTGGCGATTATCCACGCGTTAGGATGGCCAGTTCCGGTCTATGCGCATGTTCCGCTGATTCACGGTAATGACGGGGCAAAGCTCAGTAAGCGCCACGGCGCGCTGGGTGTGGACGCCTATCGCGACGAACTGGGGATTTTGCCGGAATCGCTGTTCAACTACCTGCTACGCTTGGGCTGGGGTCACGGCGACGACGAGATCATCAGCCGTGAGCAGGCGATCGAATGGTTCGACGTCAACCACGTCGGCAAGTCGCCGTCACGGTTCGACCTGAAGAAGCTAGAAAACCTAAACGGCCATTACATCCGCGAAGCGGACGACGCCCGACTGGCTATGCTGACCTCGCCCGCGCTCGGCTTGAGCTATGAAGAGCTGCCGCTGCTCATCAAGGCAATGCCCGAGCTGAAGGCGCGCGCGCACAATCTCAACGAACTGGCCGACGGCGCGGGCTTCCTGTTCGCGCAGCGGCCGCTCGAGATCGACGAAAAGGCGGCTGCGCTCCTGTCGGAAGAAGCAAAGGGCCATCTCGCACTTGCACATAAAGCGCTTATGGAACTTAGCCACTGGTCACACGATTCCACCGATGCTGCAGTGCGAAAGGTTGCGGAAGAGCACGGACTTAAGCTAGGCAAACTCGCCCAGCCGCTTCGCGCGGCGCTCACGGGTAAGACGACCTCGCCGGGCATCTTCGACGTCCTTGTCCTCTTGGGAAAGAACGAAAGCCTCGCGCGCATCGCCGACCAAATGCTGGAGCCGACTGAATGACCGACAAGACCGCGAAATTCTCGATGGAAGGCGGCGATTTTACGTATCCGCTGCTGGAAGGGTCCGTCGGTCCCGATGTCGTCGACATCCGCAAGCTTTACGGTCAGACCGGCGCGTTCACCTATGATCCCGGCTTCACGTCGACCGCGTCGTGCCAGAGCGCCATCACCTATATCGACGGCGACCAAGGCGTCCTGTTGCACCGTGGTTACCCGATCGACCAGCTGGCCGAACATTCGACGTTCATGGAGGTGGCCTACCTGCTCCTCCATGGCGACCTGCCCAAGCAGAACGAGCTGGACGAGTTTACCTATACCATTAGCCGCCACACGATGCTGCATGAGCAGCTCGCGACCTTCTACCGCGGTTTCCGCCGCGACGCGCACCCGATGGCGATCATGTGCGGGGTCGTCGGAGCGCTTAGCGCTTTCTATCATGACAGCACCGACATCACCGATCCGAAGCAGCGCCTAGTCGCGTCGCACCGCCTGATCGCGAAGATGCCGACCATTGCAGCGATGGCCTACAAGTACAGCATTGGCCAGCCGTTCCTCTATCCGGACAATAGCCTCAGCTACACCGGGAACTTCCTGCGCATGACGTTTGGCGTCCCGGCCGAACCGTACGAGGTCAATCCGATCATCGAGCGCGCGATGCGCCGCATCTTCATCCTTCACGCCGACCATGAGCAGAATGCGTCGACCTCGACCGTCCGCCTAGCCGGTTCGTCGGGTGCAAACCCGTTCGCCTGCATCGCGGCTGGCATCGCCTGCTTGTGGGGGCCCGCGCATGGCGGCGCGAACGAGGCCGCGCTGAACATGTTGCGCGAGATCGGCGACGTGAAGCGGATCCCGGAATATATCGCTCGCGCCAAAGACAAGAACGACCCGTTCCGCCTGATGGGCTTCGGCCATCGCGTGTATAAGAATTACGACCCGCGCGCGAAAGTGATGCAGGCGACAGCCGAAGAGGTGCTAAAGGAACTCAATCTCTCCGATCCGGTGCTGGATGTGGCACGCGAGCTGGAGCAAATCGCGCTCCACGACGAGTATTTCGTCGAGAAGAAGCTTTATCCGAACGTCGATTTCTATTCTGGCATCATCCTCAACGCGATCGGTTTCCCGACCGAGATGTTCACCGCGTTGTTCGCCCTGGCCCGTACAGTGGGTTGGGTCGCGCAGTGGAACGAGATGATTTCGGATCCCGAGCAGAAGATTGGCCGTCCGCGCCAGCTGTACGTCGGCGCGACGCAACGGGACTATGTGAAGCTGGGCGACCGCTAAGCGGCCGGAAGGACCAGAGTGAAGCGCGCCCCTTCACCGGGCGCGCTTTCCACTTCGATGTCCCCGCCCATTGAGCGGGCCAGCCGACGCGAAATCGCAAGGCCAAGGCCAATTCCACCAGGCTCGTTCCCAACACGCTCATAGCGTTCGAAGATTCGCTGCTGGTCCGTCGTGGCGATGCCCGGGCCCGAATCGGCAATCGTTACCGCCAGCATGTCGCCGCGACGCTCGATCGACAGGCTGACGACAGCCCCATCGGGAGAGTGGCGAACGGCATTACCGAGCAAGTTGACGAGGATTTGGACGACACCGCGTTCCTCGCCAGATGCCAGCGCGCCTTCGGGTGCCCCGATGAATTCAATGGATATGCCCCGGTCTTGGGCGCGTGGCTGGACGAGCTGGATAGCCTCTGCTGCGATGGCGGGGAGGTCAAGGTCGGCACCGTTCCCCGTTTCCTGTTCCGTCATCGCGCGGATTACGGAGAGGAGGTGGCGTCCAGCGGCGGCAATGTCGCCTGCGTAGGCCGCATAGTCGCTGCGCAACGGCCCCTCGCTGCGATCAACGATGCGATCGGCGGCGGCGATGATATGGTCAAGCGGCGAGCGCAATGCTTCGTCCAGAACAGGGTCGAACATGCCTGCAGGCTCGCCGCCATCGCCGGCAATCGTCACCCGGATTTCATAGCCGGCGAACTTGCCGCCAGCGGAATTGGCTGTCCCGTCGAGTATCACCTGCTGGTCGTCGGCGCCGCCGCGCACTCGGGCAAGCTGTTGCGCGAAATCCTGTCGGCTCCCGATGGCAGAGAGCAGGGGCATAACACCTTCGCCATCCTCGACCAGCTGGAACAGCCGGGTCAGCGGCCTGCCGATTAGCGAAGACGCATCCTTGCCAAGGCGCGCGACGAGGCCGTCGTTGATTTCGACGATCTGCAATTCGGCATCGGTCGTGAGCGAATTGGCACGATCGCTAACGTCGTCGGCCGGGCTCGACTGGCTTGCGACGAGGGTCAAGCGTGGCGGAGCCGGCGCCCGGGCCTTCCAGCCTTCGATTGCCAGCGCCGCGCCGTCGGCATCGGGTTCGACGCGAACCCAGAGGTCGAGGTCCTGGTCCGCCGAAGCCGCGATAACTGAGCGCGAAAGGGGCACGCCGAGCTTCATCGCGGAGCGGATAACTGCCGCAAGCTGGGGAATGGCGATCGGCGCCCCAAGCCGGGAACCTGCCTCTTCTTGAAGGCGCAACAGGGCCGGCCCCGCCTCGGTAAGGCGACCCTGCCTGTCGACGCGGCCGTGCACCGGATCGATACCCGACGGCGCGCTAGCCATTGGCCTGCTCAAGCGCATAGCGGGCGTTGCGATAATGCGGATCGAGCCGCATCCAGCGGCGGCAATGCTCCACACGATCTTCGGCGATGGCGTCGAACGTGTCGATGAACCGCTCCGCAGCGCCCGGGCCGGTGATGCTGTCGAACCCCGCGAGGATTTGCGCAGCCGCGGGACGACCGCAATCCGCTAGCCTGGCCAGCAGCATAGCATCGCCACCCGTGAAGAAGTTCCATGCGTCGATACCGTCAATTCCGGCCCTGCGGGCGAGCAAGTTGACCAGCAGAACCGCGTCTCCGTCCTTTGCGGCGGCCGTGATCATGTCGTCGCCCGCCCGGCCCGCAGCCTCAAGCGCCCGTGCGAGGGCGGCGACGCTGGCTTCCAAGCGCCGACCTTCGTCATGGCGCGACAACAAGGAGCGCGACGCTTCGCCAAGCGGCAGGTCGGCTTCCCGATCCAGATTTTCGCGCAGAGCTGCGGCGACCGAGTGGGTCAGCGCAACCGCATCTTCGGCATCGAGGTCGTCATATTCTAGGCCCAGTCTCCCGAAACGGTCGCGGCGGCGGCCGCGTGCGAGCGTCAGCGCCATCGCCGCCTCGGCCACGGGAGCATCATCGTCGCTGACGAGGGACGCGACCAAGGCCTCGCCGCCGCGTTCGCGATATCCGGTCAGCTGCTGCTCGTCCGCGCGGCGCAGGAGAAGCGCGACGAGTCCGCGCCGTTCAAGCAGGTCAACGCGGCGCAGGCGGCGATAGGCGAGATCTTTCGCCGATTCTGCCTGCGCCACGAGTAGCGTAGGCAAGGCTGCGATCAATTCGTCCGCAATCTCGGTCACTAAGCCGCGAAGCATCGCGGCCATGAGCGCACGCTCCTCGTCGGTCAGCCGGCCACTGTCGTCCAGGAAGAAATCAGACATGACGATACCCAGCCGATCACGGCCCGCGCCTGGGCGCGCGGGATCGGTCGGGCGGTCGGCTGCCGATGCAGCAAGCGGCCATTCCACGGGCATCATCCCGCTTCCATAAAACAGATGGGGTTAACGCGGGGTCAATCGCGTTCGATGCGGTGCCGGCAGTGCTGGAGGATGAAAAAGCTGGTCGCTGCGTAAAGCGCGAGGAGGCTGAGATAAGCGCTCCACCAGTCAGCAGCCGCGAACGGGAGTGACAGCCAAATGGCGGTGCGCCGTGAGAACAGCCAATGGCTGCCCGGCGGCTTGGCGGCGGTTCGTTCTAGTCGGGCAGCCTCCGCAAAGGCCCCTGCCGAGAGCGCGGCGACGACGGCTCCCCAGCCCGATCCATGGCGGGACTCAAACCAGCCAAGCGCGATAAGGGCCAGCCCTGCCGCCGGCCAGAGCAGCCGGCGCGATACCATTGTGGTTGGCAGCGGACTGAGCCGCAGGCTCGCCAGACGCTGCGCAACGAGGTCGAGCGGTGTTGACAGCAGCAGCAGTGCAATCGCGCCCCAATGCCAGCCGCGGGTGAAGAAGAAAGCCGCGGCGACCGTCATGACCAGCGCCGCCTGCACCAGCCAGGATGGGCGCAGGCCAGTCTCCATCAATTTCTCGGTAGCGATTTCCTCAACCAGCGGCAGGATGTAGCGGCTGACGGCGTCTTCGCGGGCGGAGCGCGACGCGACGAGCAAGCGACGTTCGAAGCCCGCCATTTCCGCTTCGCCCGCGGCGAGGAACGGGCCGCGCCCCTCCCCGCTGACCGCGGGGACCAGCTTTCCGCCGGCTTGGACAGCCCGACGCAGCAGGGTCGATTGGAGATCCCAGTCGCCGAGCATCGCCGCCGTCGCTCCCAGCATAGACGCATCGACCCGGGCAAGCCCGGCCCAGCGGTGCGCGCCATCGATCCGCTCGAAGTCCGAGTGAGTTTCGTCGTCGGGCACGGTTACGATCGCCGGGCCAGCCTCCTCGGCCAGTCCCGCGAGGTCTGCCATGTCGGGCGCAATGCCGTCGGCCAGCAAGACAAGTTCGGTGCCACCTTCGAAGCGGCTGGCCGCCTCGTTGCCGTCGCTCACCGGAACGACGCTGATGCCTTCGGCCCTCAGGCGATCAAACGCTTCATTTAACGCGACCGGGACCCGCTCGACCAGGACGATCAGCGGCGCCACGCCAGCGCCGGCAAGGCAGCGCGCCTGATATTCGAATAGGGTACGTCCAGCGAGCGGGAGCAAGGCCCGAAGCCCGCCCGCGTCATCTTCCTGATAGGCACCGATCAAGGCGCCGAGCGCCATGGCTTTCCCCGCGTGAAGAACGATTTCCCCCTGAGCCGTCCGACATAGGGCAGTGTGCGGCAAGATTTCCACCCCGCAAGACGCCGTTTGTCGCTTTCCACCGAAAACAAAGGTGGTAAACTCCATGGTCATGAGCACCAGCCCGCAGCGCGCGTCCAGCGATCAAGCCCCGGCCTATGGCCAGGATGCCTATCCGCAGATCGACAATGGGCTCCTGCCCAATGTCGGAATTTTCGACCAGCTGAGCTGGTCCGAGACGCGCGACGAGAATGAGGTTGCGACGGCGGGCGGGCGCGCGGTGCTAGGGTGGGCGCTGGGCATCTTGGCGTTGCTGTGGACCGCTTATACCGCCTGGTCCGCCGGACGGACGCTGTCGGCCGAGCCGCTGTCGAGCCCGATGGTCGCGCAATGGATCGCGATCCTAGCGGGTCCGCTAGCGCTAATGGGCCTTGTCTGGCTGATGTTCGGGCGGACGCGGCGCAAGGAAGCGGAGCAGTTCACGCGCTCGGTGATCGCAATGCGAACCGAGGCGCGATCATTGCAGGATATCCTCGGCGCGCTGTCGCAACAAATCGAGCAGAACCATGCTGCGCTGGGTGTCATGGCCGGCGACCTGATCGGACTTGGCGACCAGGCGGCGACACGGTTGGGCGGCATCACCAGCGAGCTCAATGCCGGATCGCGGACGCTGGCAGAGCATGGCGCAGCACTCGACCGGGCGGCGGAAGCAGCGCGAACCGACATCGGCGTACTATTGGCTGACCTGCCGCAGGCAGAGGACAGCGCACGGCGCATGGCGGATACCCTTCGCGAAGCTGGGCGCTCCGCATCGGAGCAGGCAGCAGGGTTCGAGGAGCAGGTCGGGCGGCTGGCGACGCAAGCTCAGCAAGCCGACGCGGTTGTGCATGAGGCTTCGGAGCGGCTGCTCGCGCAGCTCACGCATATCGAGAGCGCGGGCGCCGCAGCGTCGCTACGGGTGTCTGACGCGGGGAGGGAAACGGGCGCGATGGTCGATGCCATCCTGGCGCGATCGGCCGAGGCGTTGGCAGAAATCCGCGGCGGGATCGACGCGCAAGCGGCGGCCGTTGCCGCGCTGGTCGCGCAAAGCCAAGCGGGCATCGGCCGCGCGGGGATCGACGCGTCGGAGCTGCTGGGCGAGCGGCTGGTGGCGGCTGGCTCGGCGCTCGACGGACTGTCAGCGCGAATTGCCGAGCAGGAACGCGCGTCACACCGACTGATTGCCGACCTCGACAGCGGGCTGGCGGCGCTCGACGAACGGTTCCTAGACCTTGCCCGATCGGGCGACGAGCGCGCCGGACATGTCCAGACTGCTCTGACCCGACTGCGTTCCGAATTGGAATCACTGTCCGCGGCGGCGAATAGTCATGATTCCAGCATCGATTCGCTGGCTGAGCGGACAGAGCGGCTGCGGACCGGCGTCGACGAGTTAGGGCTAGTCCTGCAGGGGCAGATGGCGGCGACGCTGGGCGAAGCGGAAGCTGGCGCCGCGCGACTGTTGGCCTCGGCCGAAGCAGCCCGTCCGCACGTCGATTCGATGCGCGACGCGGCAGTCGAGGCTGCCAACCGCATCGAAGCGGGCGCATCGAACGTCGATGCCCAGCAGGAGCGCCTGGCCGGGCTAATGACCTCGGTCGACTTGGGCGTCAGCCAGGCCGAGCAGCGGCTTTCCGAGCTTAGCGCGGCCATCGCTGCCGCCGGCGAGGAAGCGGGGAGACTGTCGAACGACACGGGTCCTGCCCTCGTCGCGGCACTGGTCCAGGTGCGGGAGGCTGCGTCTCATGCGGCCGAGCGGGCCCGGGAAGCGATCGCCAAGGTCATTCCGGACAGCGCCGGCGAACTTGGTCTGGCAACCCGTGCAGCGCTGGAAGCTGCAGTGCGGGAAGGGGTCGAGGCCAAGCTGGTCGAACTCGACGCGGTGGCGACCAAGGCGGTTGAGACGGCTCGTGAGGCTTCGGACCGGCTGACGGCGCAGATGCTGTCAATCGGGCAAAGCGCCGCCGCCCTCGAAGCGCACATCGAGCGCAGCCGCGAGGCGCAGCGCAACGATAGCGGCGAGGAGTTCGCACGGCGGGTCTCGCTCCTGATGGACTCGATGAACTCGGCTTCGATCGACGTTCAAAAGATCCTGAGCGACGAAGTCGACGAAAAAGCCTGGAACAACTACCTTAAGGGCAATCGGGGCGTGTTCACCCGCCGCGCCGTGCGCCTGCTCGATGGGGCAGAGACCAAAGCCATCGCCAGCCAGTATGATGAGGACCCGGAGTTCCAGGGGTCAGTCAACCGTTACGTCCACGATTTCGAAGCCATGCTTCGCCGCGTCTTGGCCGAGCGCGATGGCGGGATGATCGCGGTGACGCTGATGAGTTCGGACATGGGCAAACTTTACGCCGCGCTGGCGCAGGCGATCGAGCGCCGCCGTTGAGCGGGTCTGGACTGCCCCGTCAGACCAGCGTGCTGCTTAATTGTAGAAGTCGAGATCGTCGACTGTGATCCAGCCGAAGACATAGTTCGCGACGTAAATCGCAGTCAGCAGCACCGCGAGGATCGCGGCGCGACCGAGGTGGCGCGGCAGGTCGAACTTGTGAGGCGCGCTGTCGGCCTGGCCCGGCACACGCTCGACACCCGCTTCCTCATGAGTCCGGACTCCGAACGGGAGGAGAAGGAAGGCGGAAAAACAAAAAATGAGGAAGTAGATCGCGAGGACCGACGTCCACTTCATCGCGTTGTCTCGATCAGCATGACTTCGACGATCGGCTTTTTGCCGGTCCACAGCGTAGCGCAGCGGCGGACCGCAAGCCGGACGGCTTCACGAACCTTTTCGATATCGCCGGTCGGGTCGTAAGCCTTCACCGCCGCGTCGGCGGCATCCGCGAGGAAATCGGCGCGGTCTTCCTCGACCGGAACGCCGAAGGGACGGATGACCACATCGCCCATCAGGCGCCGGTCGGCGCCGATCGGCAGGGCGGCTGTGATAAGGCCGTTGATGGAAATCTTGCGCCGTTCATTGAGCGTCGCGCCGTCAGCGGGAAGGATGACGTCACCGTCCAGCACAAGACGGCCGACTCGTTCCTCACCGATCTTTTCCGGGCCATTGGGGGCCAAGCGGACGAGGTCGCCGTTGCGCTGGATGATGGCGCGGGGAACGCCTTGGGACAGCGCGAAGCGGGCCTGTTCACGCATGTGCCGCATTTCGCCATGCACCGGTACGATGATCTCAGGCCGCATCCACTTGTACATCGCGGCAAGTTCAGGCCGTCCGGGATGGCCCGAGACGTGCACGTGCGCCTGCCGCTCCGTGACAATCAGCACGCCAAGGTCGGACAGGGCATTCATGATCCGGCCGATCGCGATCTCGTTCCCGGGAATCTGTTTCGACGAGAAAATGACAGTGTCACCTTCCTTGAGCTTTAGCTCATGTGTGTCGAAAGCAATCCGGCCGAGCGCGGCGCGCGGTTCGCCCTGCCCCCCAGTCGCGATAACGAGCAGTTCATGGCGGGGAAGCTTCATCGCCTCGTCGAAGCGGACCGGCTCCGGGAAGTCGCGGAGGTAGCCAGTGGCCTTGGCGACGCGAATAATACGGTCGAGGCTTCGGCCTGCCACGGCGATGCGACGCCCGGTTTCGTTGGCAACTTTCCCAATCGTTTCCAGACGCGCAGCGTTTGAAGCAAAGGTAGTGACGAGTACGCGGCCCTTCGCCTTAGCCACTTCGGCGCGCAGGCCGTCGTGGACGCTGGCTTCGCTGCCCGATGGCGTGTCCTGGAAGCTGTTGGTCGAATCGCAGACCAATGCGAGCACCCCCCTGTCACCGAGTGAGGTCATCGTTTCGGCCGAACTCGGCTGGCTGAGCACGGGCGTTTCGTCGATTTTCCAGTCGCCGGTGTGAAAGACATTGCCGAACGGCGTTTCGATGAAGAGGCCGTTCCCCTCAGGAATTGAGTGCGCCAGCGGAACATAGGTCACGCGGAAGGGATCGAGGTCAACCGAGCCGCCCCGTTCGACGATTCGAAGAGCGACCTGTCCAGTCAGCCCTTCTTCCTCCAGCTTCCCGGCGATCAAACCGGCCGTGAACGGGGTGGCGTAGAGCGGCACCTTGAGGTCGGCGGCGAGATAGGGAAGCGCGCCGATGTGGTCTTCATGGCCGTGGGTCAGGAAAATGCCGACAAGATCGCCCATCCGCTCCTCGATGAAATCGAGGTCCGGAAGGATGAGATCGACGCCCGGATAATCGCTGTCGGCGAACGTCAGGCCGAGATCGGCCATTAGCCATTTGCCCCGGCAACCGTAGAGATTGACGTTCATGCCAATCTCGCCCGACCCGCCGAGCGCAAGGAACAGTAGTTCTTCGCCCGGAGTCATCGGTCAATCCTTGACGCGAGGATATCGAGACCCTGGATGGTGAGGTCAGGTTCGATGGCGTCGAACGCATCCGTATGCTTGTCGAACAGCACGGCAAGGCCGCCGGTGGCGATCACCGTCACCGGACGGCCAATTTCCGATTTCAGCCGTTGAACAAGGCCTTCGATCATCGCAACATAACCCCAATAAACTCCGATCAGCATCTGTCGCTCAGTCGTGCGGCCGACGACGCTGTTGTCTTCTGGCGCGGAAATGGCAACGCGCGGCAGCTTGGCCGCGGCTTGGACGAGCGCATCGAGGCTGAGATTGATGCCCGGCGCAATAATCCCGCCCTTATAGGCCCCCGTGAAATCGACGACATCGAAGGTAGTCGCCGTCCCAAAGTCGATGACAATGAGGTCGCCCTTATGCTTGGCATGGGCGGCGATGGCATTCAGCGCGCGGTCGGCGCCGACATTGTACGGCTCATCGACGTCAAACGCGATCGGCCATTCGGCCGCCCCCTGCCCCGCGACCAGCGGCGTCACCCGGAAATATTTTTCAGCGAGTACCTGCAGATTATGCAGCGCACGCGGGACGACGGTGCCGATAATCACGTCGGACACGTCGTCCACTCCGTAGCCGTCGAGGTCCAGCAACTGGCGCAACCAGACGACATATTCGTCGGCGGTGCGGCGCGGGTCGGTCGCGATGCGCCATCGGGCGCGGATTTCGCCGTCCTTGACCAGCGCGAAGACGATATTGGTATTTCCGGCATCGATCGCGAGGAGCATGGGGGAACGCCTAGCCGGAAGCGATGCCAATTGCGAGGGTCAGCCGAGCGTCACGTCGCCGGCGCGGATCGTTTCGATGCGGCCATTATCGAGACGCAGACGCATCGCCCCGTCCGCGTCGATGCCGTCAAAGCGGCCAGCAATGCGTTCGCCGGGCCCGCTATGCACTTCGAGCCGGGTGCCGACGGCATGGGCGCGGGTCATCCATGCGTGGGCCAGCGCAGTCGGCTCCGCAATTCTCCACGCGCCAAGCAAGCGGGAAAAGCTTCCTGCCAGCAGCGGCGCGAAGGCCTTCGGGGGCAGGTCGGCATAAGTTTTCAGGGCGGCCGTCTCCCGGTCCGCAATATCGGGCGCGCCGGCTAGATTGACTCCGAATCCCGCGACGACCCGGTCACCGGACCGTTCGAGCAGGATCCCGGCAAGCTTTGCATGGCCCAGCATCAGGTCGTTTGGCCATTTGAGCGACAGTGGCGCGGAAGGCGCAGCAACCTCCACCGCTTCAAGCAGGGCGAGCCCTGCTACGAGGGCTAGTGAAGGTGCAGACGGATCGGCGGCCCGAAGCTGGATCAGCGTCGATCCAAAGAAATTGCCGTCAATCGTCTGCCACACGCGGCCATGGCGTCCGCGCCCGCCCTGCTGCGCCAGTGCCACCAGCCAGTCGCCCTCGATAGCGGAGGGATCGGCAAGCAGGTCGGTATTAGTCGAGCCGGTGACCTCGACGATGCGGATTCGGCTCAGAAGAGAGAACCCGCCGCGTTGGCCGTCAGTTGGCCGAGCGGTCCGATCAGGAGATAGCCGAGCGGCGACACGACTAGCGCCGCAAGGGCAATAAGCGCCCCCTCAAGCCCACTTCCGCCCCTTGCGTAAGGCGCGCCGGGGGCATCGAAGTACATCACCTTGATGATCTTCAAATAATAGAAGGCGCCGATGACGGTGCCGAGGATGCCCGCAACGGCTAGCGGATAAAGGCCTTCCGCAACGGCAGCGTTAAATACCATCAGCTTCGGCCAGAAGCCAAACAGCGGCGGAATGCCGGCAAGGCTGAACATGAACACGGCCAGCGCGGCGGCTAGCCCAGGGCGTGATTGCGACAGGCCGGAAAGGCTGTCGATTCCTTCCAAGGGTTCACCATTTTCGTTCTTCATGCGCAGGACGCATAGGAAGGCACCGAGCGTCATGACGACATAGACCGCCATGTAGAACAGAACCGAGGAGGCGCCCGCGACGCCGCCGGCAACCAAGCCGATCAGCGCGAAGCCGACGTTGTTGATCGAAGAATAGGCGAGCAGCCGCTTGATATTCGTTTGTCCATAGGCGGCGACCGCGCCGAGGAAGATCGAGGCGAGCGCGGCAAATGTCATGATTTGGCGCCACGCGTCGATCGCCGGGCCTAGCGCGTCGAGGCAGACGCGGACACCGAGCAGCATCGCGGCGACCTTTGGCGCGGAGGCAAAGAAAGCGGTGACCGGCGTCGGCGCTCCTTCGTAGACGTCCGGAGTCCACATGTGGAACGGAACCGCACTGATTTTAAACGCGAGGCCGGCCAGCGTGAAGACGAGGCCAAACAGCAGGCCGATCGACCCGGTCCCGTCACGCAGGAAAGCCGCTGCGACGCCGTCGAACTGCGTCGTGCCGGTAAAACCGTACAGCAACGAAATGCCGTACAGCAGTATACCGGATGCCAGCGCTCCGAGAACGAAATATTTGAGCCCCGCCTCCGCCGACCGCTCGTCCGTGCGGCGGTAGGACGCGAGGACGTATGCGGCGAGGCTGTTGAGCTCAAGGCCGACATAGAGCGACATGAGATTGGTCGCCGACACCATTACAGACATGCCGACGACGGCGAGCAGGATGAGCACCGGATATTCGGCGGCATGCTCGAAATCTCGCTCGAACCAGTTGTGAGCAATGACGACCGCAACAGCAGCGCAAAGGTAAATGAGCAGCTTTCCGAACGCGCCAAACCCGTCGGCAGCGATTAAACCGCCGAAGAGGGCGCCGGCGCGCTGCGGCTCGCCCAGCAGGGCCATGGCCGCGCCGAGTAGCAGGGCAACGGCGGACCAGCTGCATAAGGCAGAGGCGCGGCGGCCCATGAAGGCCGCGACCATCATCAGCACCAGCGCGCCAATGGTAAGGATGATCTCCGGAAGAATGGCGGCGAAGTTCATTAATGGGCTTCCGTCGAATGGGCTTGGACCGGTGCCGGCTTGCCGGCGGTAAGGTGCGCGTCACCCGCTGGCTTCGCGCGCTCGATCCGCTCAAGCAGGCGACCCACATCGGCGCGCATGGG
This sequence comes from Sphingomonas edaphi, assembly GCF_003583725.1. Classification (GTDB taxonomy): domain Bacteria; phylum Pseudomonadota; class Alphaproteobacteria; order Sphingomonadales; family Sphingomonadaceae; genus Sphingomicrobium; species Sphingomicrobium edaphi. The sequence continues at coordinate 349,453 of NZ_QXTF01000001.1, forward strand.
CTTCAGGAAGGATTCTGGATAGATACCCATCCACAACACGGCAGCCGCAATCGGCGCCAGCAGCCACAACTCACGGACGCTCAGGTCTTTCATCGCCGCGGCGTCCGCGTTGACCTGCTTGCCGTAGCAAACTCGCCAGTAAAGATAGAGCATGTAGGCGGCGCCAAGGATGATGCCGGTGGTGGCGACGACCGCTGCCCAGCTCGACACTTCGTAAGTGCCGACGAGGCTCAGGAATTCGCCGACGAAGCCGCTGGTGCCCGGCAGGCCGACACTGGCCATAGTGAATAGCAGGAACAGCAGCGAATATATCGGCATATTGTCCGCCAGGCCGCCATAGCGCGCGATCTCGCGAGTATGGAGCCGGTCGTAGATGACGCCGACGCACATGAAGAGTGCACCCGAGACGAGGCCGTGGCTTAACATGACAATCAGCGCGCCCTCGATGCCCTGCCGGTTGAAGGCGAACAGACCGAATGTGACAAACGCCATGTGGGCAACCGACGAATAGGCGATCAACTTCTTCATGTCGTGCTGGACCAGCGCAATGAGGCTGGTCACGACAACGGCTATACCGCTGAGCACGAAGACGAAGGGGATGAACTCCGCCGATGCTTCGGGGAACATCGGGAGCGAAAAGCGAATGAACCCGTAACCGCCCATTTTCAGGAGGACGCCGGCGAGGATGACCGATCCCGCGGTCGGCGCCTGCACGTGAGCATCGGGAAGCCAGGTGTGGACCGGCCACATCGGCATCTTCACCGCGAAGCTGGCGAAGAATGCGAGCCACAGCCACCACTGCAGCGACGGGTCGAAATTGTAGGCCATCAGCGCCGGGATCGACGAGGTGCCGGCGGTGTAGATCATCGCCAGCATCGCGATTAGCATCAGCACCGAGCCCGCCAGCGTATATAAGAAGAATTTGTAGCTGGCCTTGATACGCTCCGCACCGCCCCAAATGCCGATGATCAAGTACATCGGAATAAGGCCACCTTCGAAGAAGATGTAGAACAGCAGCAGGTCCTGCGCACAGAAAACGCCGATCATCAGCGCCTGCATCAGCAGGAATGCGGCCATGTACTCCGGCACTCGCTTCTCGATCGCGCGCCAGCTAGCTCCAATGCAGATCGGCATAAGGAACAGGGTCAACATGATGAGCATCAGCGCGATGCCGTCGATGCCCATGGCCCAGCTAATCCCGCCGCCGATCGCGTAATTCTCGACGAACTGCCACTGTGCGCCATTGGGATCGTAGGTAGCCCAGAGCCAGATGCCGAGGCCCAGGCTGATGAGCGTGGTGATCAGCGCATTCCAGCGCGCTCCACTGGCGGGCTGGAACAGTGCGACGATGCCCGCGACTAGCGGGAGCAGCACTAGGATGGAAAGAATCGGGATGCCGCTCATCGTACCCACCAGAAGACCCAAGTCGCGGCGCCGATCAGGCCCAGCAGCATGACGAGGGCATAGCTATAGACATATCCGGACTGCAGACGCGTCGTCAGACGGTTGCCTATGCCGACCGCGTAGGCAGCCCCGTGCGGGCCGAAGCGGTCGATGGTCTGCTCGTCGCCGCGCCTCCAGAAGAAGCGGCCAAGCTTCACGGCTGGCCGGACAAAGATGACTTCGTACAGTTCGTCGAAATACCATTTGTGCATCAGGAATTTGTGCAAATGCGGGAACATGACGACGAATGCCGCCGGCGCTTCCGGCCTGGCGATATAATTGCGCCAAGCTATCGCGAGGCCGATCAGCATGACCGCCAGTGGCGACAGCTTCACCCACAACGGGACCGCGTGCATTTCGTGCGCGAGATGCTCGCTGAAAGCGATGCTTCCGCGCCAATAGTCGGCGCCCGCTTCCGGTTCGACGAACGCGCCGTGAAACAGGAAGCCAGCGAATACAGCGCCGAGCGACAGGATAGCTAGCGGAAGGAGAATGACCCAGGGGCTTTCGTGCGGATGATATCCCGCCGTGCCCTCGACGCCCTTCACATGGTGATCGTGGGCGCTGTCGTGATCCGACGCTTCCTCCGCCTCGTCTTCATGGACATGGTGGACGGCGTGCTGGATATGCTCGCTGCCCGCCCAGCGCGGCTTGCCGAAGAAGGTGAGGAAGATAAGGCGCCAGCTGTAGAAGCTGGTTAGTAGGGCGGCGAAAATGCCGAGGAAGAAGGCGATATTGCCGTGGACGGTGCCGCTGGCGAACGCGCTCTCCAGGATCGCGTCCTTCGAGTAGAAGCCAGCGAACCCGAACACTCCCATGATGCCGACGCCGGTGATGGCCAGCGTGCCGGCGATCATCGCCCAGAAAGTCAGCGGGATCTCCTTCCGGAGAGCGCCATAATAACGCATGTCCTGCTCATGGTGCATGGCATGGATGACCGAGCCGGCGCCAAGGAACAGCAGCGCCTTGAAGAAGGCGTGGGTGAACAGGTGGAACATGGCCGCGCCATAGGCGCCGACGCCCGCGGCGAAGAACATGTAGCCAAGCTGCGAACAGGTCGAATAGGCGATGACCCGCTTGATGTCGTTCTGCACCGTTCCAACCGTGGCCGCGAAGATTGCGGTAGCGGCGCCGACGTAGGTTACAACCGTGAGAGCGGTCTGCGACACTTCGAACATGGGTGACAGGCGGCAGACCATGAACACGCCGGCAGTGACCATAGTTGCGGCGTGAATCAACGCGCTGACCGGCGTCGGACCTTCCATCGCGTCCGGAAGCCAAGTGTGGAGGCCGAGCTGCGCCGACTTGCCCATCGCGCCGACGAACAGCAGCAGGCAGAGCAGGGTCATGGTGTCGACGCGCATGCCGGCGAAACCGATGGTCGATCCGGCCATACCCGGCGCCGCTTCGAGGATTGTAGGGATCGAGACGGTACCGAACACAAGAAAGGTACCGAAGATGCCAAGGCTGAAGCCGAAATCACCGACGCGGTTGACGACAAACGCTTTCATCGCGGCGGCGTTGGCGGACGGTTTGTGATACCAGAAACCGATGAGCAGGTAAGACGCGAGGCCGACGCCTTCCCAGCCGAAAAACATCTGCACTAGACTGTCGGCGGTCACGAGCATCAGCATCGCGAACGTAAACAGCGAGAGATAGGCGAAGAAGCGAGGCTGGCTCGGATCCTCCTCCATATAACCCCAACTGTAGAGGTGAACGAGGCTGGACACCGTCGTCACTACGACCAGCATAACGGCCGTCAGCGCGTCGACGCGCAGCGCCCAGTCGACGCTAAGGTCGCCCGAATTGATGAAGTCGAGCACAGGCACGACCTGCGCTTCCGCATTGCCACCGAGGTAGGACAGGAAGATCGGCCAGCTAAGCGCGGCAGCAACGAATAGTGCGCCGGTCGTGATGACCTTAGACGCGGTCTTGCCGATGGCACGACCGCCCAGCCCCGCGACAATAGACGCGAGGAGCGGAAGGAAGACAATAAGAACAATAGGGTGCATCAGCCGCGCATCCGGTTGACGTCGTCGACCGCGATAGAGCCGCGGCGACGGAAGAAGATGACAAGGATAGCAAGGCCAATGGCAGCCTCGGCAGCGGCGACGGTCAGAACGAACATGGCGAATACCTGGCCGACCAGATCGCCAAGGAAAGCGCTGAACGCCACTAAGTTGATGTTCACCGCCAGCAGGATCAACTCGATCGCCATCAACATCAGGATGATGTTGCGGCGGTTAAGGAAGATGCCGAGCACGCCAAGCGTGAACAGGATCGCCGCGACGGCGAGATAGTGGGTCAACCCGATCACAGCTTCATCCCCTCGCCCACGGCCGGATTGAGATTTTTGATGGCCTCATCCGGACGGCGGTCGACTTGGCGGCTGACTTTCTGGCCGCGAACGTCACCGCGACTGCGATGGGTGAGCACGATAGCACCGATCATAGCGACGAGCAGGATCAGGCCGGCGATTTCGAACGGGAAGAGGAACCGGGTGTAAAGCAGTTCTCCCACCGCTTCGATATTGGGCTGCGTCGTTGCGGCAGGCTGCGCCCCGCCTGTGACAGGCCCGGCCTTCCAGGCGGAAACCGCGACGACAATCTCCGCCAGCAGCACAAGCGCGACGATCAGGCCGAACGGCAGGTTCTTAGTGAACCCGGACCGCAGGGCAGCAAAGTCGATGTCCAGCATCATGACGATGAACAGGAACAGCACCGCGACCGCGCCGACATAGACGATGACCAGAAGCATCGCGATGAATTCGGCGCCCAGCAAAAGCATCAGGCCGGCCGCGTTGAAGAAGGCCAGGATCAGCCACAGCACGCTGTGCACCGGGTTTCGCGCGAAAATGACCATCACCGACGAGGCGATGGTCAGCGTCGCGAACAGGTAAAAGGCGAAGATTGCGATCATCGGATCCCCAGTTGGCGGCGCGCTTAACGGTAGGCCGCGTCAGCGGCAAGATTGGCGGCGATCGCCTGTTCCCAGCGGTCGCCATTGGCCAGCAACTTGGCCTTGTCGTACAGAAGTTCCTCGCGTGTTTCGGTCGCGAATTCGAGGTTCGGTCCTTCCACAATGGCATCTACCGGGCAGGCCTCGGCGCATAGGCCGCAATAGATGCACTTCACCATGTCGATGTCGTAGCGCGTGGTACGGCGGCTGCCGTCTTCGCGCGGTTCGGCCTCGATAGTGATTGCCTGGGCCGGACAGATCGCTTCGCACAACTTGCAGGCGATGCAGCGTTCCTCGCCGTTCGGATAACGGCGGAGCGCATGCTCGCCGCGGAAACGGGGCGACTGCGGCACCTTTTCGTATGGATAGTTGATCGTCGACTTCGGCTTGAAGAAATACTTCAGCGTCAGGATATGCGCCTTCAGGAATTCCCAGAGCGTGAAGGCCTTGAGGGTGCGCGCGATCATGCGGCCACTCCGTAACGGGTGAACATCAGCCAGCCGGACACCAGCACGACGAAGAGCAGCGACAGCGGCAGGAAGATTTTCCAGCCCAGACGCATCAGCTGGTCATAGCGGTACCTCGGCACCGTCGCCTTCACCCAGCCGAAGACGAAAAAGAAGAAGCCCATTTTCAACAGCAGCCAGACAATGCCCGGCACCGCGTAGAGGAATTCGATATTGAGCGGCGGCAAGAAGCCGCCCCAGAACAGGATGGCATTTAAGGCGCACATCAGGATCACATTGGCATATTCGCCAAGCCAGAAGAGCGCGAAGCTCATCGACGAATATTCGGTCTGGTGACCGGCGACCAGCTCACTCTCCGCTTCGACAAGATCGAACGGGGTACGGAACGTTTCGGCCATCGAACTGATCAGGAACACTATCGCCATCGGGAATAGCAGCGGATTGAACCCGTGGCCGTTCAAGAGGCCGAAGCCGATGTTGCCCTTCTGCGCCAGCACGATCTCGGTCAGGTTGAAGGTGCCCGCGTAGAGCACGACGCAGATGAGGACGAAGCCGATCGAGACTTCGTAGCTGACCATCTGTGCCGCCGCGCGTAGCGCTGAGAAGAAGGGATATTTCGAGTTTGACGCCCAGCCGGCAATGATCACGCCGTAGACACCCAGCGACGAGGCCGCCAGAATGTAGAGCAGGCCGACGTTGATGTCGGTCAGCACCACGCCGACGTCGAACGGAACCACCGCCCAGACGATCAGCGCCACCGTGAAGGTAATAACCGGCGCAATCAGGAACAGACCCTTGTTGGCGCTCGAAGGGATGATGGTTTCCTTGAGGAAGACTTTCAAACCGTCGGCGAAGCTTTGCAGCAGCCCCCAGGGACCGACCACGTTCGGGCCGCGGCGGAGCGCTATGGCTGCCCAGATCTTGCGTTCGGCATAGATGACCATCGCCACGGCCAGCATGAGCGGCAGCGCGATGACCAAGATTCCGACGATGGTCGCAGTGAACCAGGCCCAGTCGTAGGTCATCCCCAGATTCTGGAAGAAGGCGGTCATTCCGCGGCCTCCAGATATTCGCGGCCCTGCACCAGTTCTTCAGAGCAGCGGTGCATCGTCGGACTGGCGCGACAAATCGCGTTGGTTAGGTAAAAGTCCTTGATCGGATAGCTAACGGGTCCCGAAGCATCGGCTTTCAGCTTGGGCGGCGCCCAAGGCATGTTAATGATGCCGTCAATACCGAGCACCGGAACCTCTGCAATCATCGCGGCGCGAAGCTGGTCAAAGCGATCGAAAGGCAGCGGCTTGCCAATAAGGTCGCTGAGCGCCCGCAGGATGGTCCAGTCTTCCCGGGCTTCGCCCGGTGCGAACGTCGCACGTTCACTGCGTTGAACCCGACCTTCAATGTTGACGTAGGTGCCGTGCTTTTCGGCATAGGCGGCCCCCGGAAGGACCAAGTCGGCCTGCGCAGCCCCGTTGTCGCCGTGGTGGCCGATGTAAACCTTGAACGCGCTGCTGAAATTGGCGGCCGGGACTTCGTCTGCTCCAAGGAGGATGACCAGTTCGGGCTTTGCCTCCTCGATATCGGCGATGCCACCCTTTTGGGCATAGCCAAGGAGTAGGCTCGCCATCCGCGACGCCGCGGTGTGCAAGACGTTGAAGCCGTTCCAGCCGTCTTTGATGAAGTCGCCCGATGCGGCAAGGGCCGCACCCAGCGCGCCACCGCCGAGCGCACCCGGCCCGACGATCACCACCGGCTTCGACGCCGACTTGATTGCGTCCGCAACTACCTGTGGGAGCTTGCCGAGCAGCGAGAGGTCTTGGCCAAGCCATTCGACCTTGTAGGTCAGGTCTACTTCCGGGCCGATCGCGAAAACCTTTGCGCCGCGGCGAACCGCCTTGCGCAGTCGCGTGTTGACCAGCGGAGCTTCCCAGCGCGGGTTGGTGCCGACGAGCATGATGAGGTCAGCATTTTCAAGGTCGGCGAGCGGTGTATTGAACCGGACGGCGCCAAGGCTACTGACGTCGTAGTCGAGGCCTGTCTGGCGACCCTCGATCAAGGTCGAACCCGCACCTGCGAGCAGCGCCTTAGCGGCAAACATGGTTTCGGCGTCGAGAAGGTCGCCAGCGATCGCCGCGACCTTGTTTCCCGCCTTCTTGAACTGCCTGGCGAAGACGTCGAGCGCCTCGCCCCACCCTGCTTCCCGCAGTTTGCCCTTTTCCCTGACCCAGGGCCGGTCAAGCCGGCCCCGAACCAGCGCGTCGACATGATGGCGGGTCTTGTCGTGGGCCCATTCCTCGTTCACCGCGTCGTTGATGCGCGGCAGAATGCGCATGACCTGGCGGCCGCGAACATCCATGCGAATGTTGGTGCCGACGGCGTCCATCACGTCGATGCCGGGGACCTTTTTCAGTTCCCACGGGCGCGCTTCGAAGCTGTACGGGCGCGACAGAAGCGCTCCGACCGGGCAAAGATCGACGAGGTTGCCTGAGAGCTCCGAATTGAAGGCGCCCTCAAGGTAAGTGGTGATCTGCTCGTCCTCGCCACGAAAAAGCATACCGATGGTCGGAGTGCCGGCGACTTCCTCCGCGAATCGGACGCAGCGGGTGCACTGAATGCAGCGCGTCATCGCCGTCTTGACGATCGGACCGAAATATTTGTCGTCGACCGCGCGCTTGTTCTCGTCGAAGCGCGAATGCCCACGGCCGTAGGCCATCGCTTGGTCCTGAAGGTCGCACTCGCCGCCCTGGTCGCAGATCGGGCAGTCGAGCGGGTGATTGATGAGCAGAAACTCCATCACCCCTTCGCGCGCCTTCTTGACCATCGGCGTGTCGGTCTTGATCGTCTGGCCGTCTGCAGCGGGCAGTGCGCAGCTTGCCTGCGGCTTGGGCGGCCCCGGAGCCACCTCGACGAGGCACATGCGGCAATTGCCGGCGATGCTCAGCCGCTCATGGTAGCAGAAACGCGGGATTTCCTTGCCGGCAAGCTCGCAGGCCTGCAGGACGGTCGCGCCCTGCGGAACCTCGATCTCGACGCCGTCAACGGTAACCTTAGGCATTATTGGGCTCCGCCCGATCCGACCGCGATGCGCGGCGCACGGGCCAGTCGATAAAGGTTGAGCGCGATCGTTCCGCGCAGGTTGAAGCGGTTAATGGCGATCTGTTCGCCCTTCTTGACGCAGCCGGGGAGCGCCGGGGCGAGTGCGCTGAGCGCCGCCTTTTCGGCTTCCGTTTCGACCGGTGTCTTGAGTAGCGCGAGGCTGCCAGCTGGATTGGCGCGGACCACGCATTCGCCCAGCGGGGCGATGGCGGCGTAACCCTGCGCGGCGTCGGCAAAGACCTGCCAGCCGGCAACGCGCTCGGGATCGGCAGCTACATCGGCTGGCATCGGACGATCGGTGAAGGGAAGATGCTGCAGCGGGGCTACCTGCGACAGGTCGGCAGGAGCGGACTTGATGTCAGCGAGGACAAGCGCTTCGGCGAGGCCGTAGCGCATCTGCACCGCCCTGGCCCGCATGCGTGAACCACGAGGCATGCAATCGCTGATGAAGAGGCCCTTGGTTTCCTCGCTGCCCAATTTCTGCAACGGATCGAGCACGACCTCGGCGGCTACGTCATGCTTGCGGCGTACTACGCAGCGGGCGAATTCCGACATCACCGCGCGCGAGACGGCCGGGCTCGTCGCGACTTGGCGCTGCACCACTACCGGCGGAGTGCGGGTGCCGGCGATTTCCTGCCCGGCCAGCATCGCAAACGCAACGAACAGGCTCATTCCGCGGCCTCCTGCATGCCATGACGCTCGGCAATACGGCGCTCAAGTTCCGGACGGAAATGTCGGATCAAGCCCTGGATGGGCCACGCCGCCGCGTCTCCGAGCGCACAGATGGTGTGGCCTTCGACCTGCTTGGTCACGTCATAAAGCCGATCGATCATGCCGACGTCGCCCTCGCCTTCGCGAAGTCGTTCCATCACGCGCCACATCCAGCCGGTGCCTTCTCGGCACGGCGTACACTGGCCGCAGCTCTCATGCTTGTAGAAGTAGCTAATGCGGCTGATCGCGCGGACGATGTCGGTGGACTTGTCCATGACGATGACGGCCGCGGTGCCGAGGCCTGAACCCAATTCCTTCAGGCCATCGAAGTCCATCGGCGCGTCCATTATCTGGGCGGCCGGAACGAGCGGGACCGAGGAGCCGCCCGGGATAACGGCAAGGAGGTTGTCCCAGCCGCCGCGAATGCCGCCAGCGTGGGTGTCGATGAGCTCGCGAAAGCTGATGCTCATCGCTTCCTCGACCACCGTCGGCTTATTCACATGACCGCTGATCTGGAACAGCTTGGTGCCGCTGTTGTTCTCGCGCCCGAAGCTCTTAAACCAGGCGGCGCCGCGGCGGAGGATCGTCGGGACGACCGCGATGCTCTCTACGTTGTTGACGGTCGTCGGGCAGCCGTAAAGGCCCGCGCCGGCCGGGAATGGCGGCTTCAGGCGGGGCTTGCCGGGTTTGCCTTCCAGGCTTTCCAGCATAGCGGTCTCTTCGCCGCAGATGTACGCGCCCGCGCCCCGGTGGACGAACAGGTCGAAGTCGTAGCCCGAGCCAGCGGCATTCTTGCCGAGCAGGCCAGCCTCATAGGCTTCGGCGACGGCTTTGCGCAGCGCTTCGGTCTCGACGATGAATTCGCCCCGCACATAGATGTACCCCGCCCGCGCCCGCATCGCGAATCCGGCGATCAGCGCACCTTCGACGAGCTTGTGCGGATCGTGGCGCAGGATTTCGCGGTCCTTGCAGCTGCCGGGTTCGGATTCGTCCGCGTTGATGACGAGGAAGTTCGGACGGCCCGGGGTCGGCGCCTTGGGCATGAAGCTCCACTTCATGCCAGTTGGGAAGCCGGCACCACCGCGCCCGCGCAGGCCGGATGCCTTGACGACCTCGATGATCTCGTCCTGCCCGATCTTCATCAAGTCGGCAGTCTTGTCCCAGTCGCCACGCTGCTGCGCAGCCTTCAGATCGGGAGACTGAAAGCCATAGAGATTGGTGAATATGCGGTCCTTGTCAGCGAGCATCGGGCCCTCCGATGCGCTTGTTGTTGCCGCCGCCGGTGATAAGGTTCTTAGCCGCGACAAAAATAATTGCAGCGACGACGACCCCGACGATCAGGCCCAGCAGGCCTTTCAACAGTTTCCAGGCGACGACGATCACAACGATCGCAATGATGGCGCGGATGACGGTGCCCATTACCACTGCCCCCGATAGTCGTAGTTGCGCTCGGCCATTTTCTTAAGCGTGGTAGGGCCACCTTCAGGGCAGCTCGTCTGGCGCTCGACCTGCGGACCGATTTTCGGCTTTTCGCCGCGAGCAAGTGCGTCAAGCACGGCGCCCATGCTCTCTTCGGTCAGGTCTTCGTAATTATCGTCGTTGATCTGAACCATCGGCGCGTTGGCGCAGGCGCCGAGGCATTCGACTTCGGTCAGCGTCCACATCCCGTCGGCGGTGGTGTAGCCCTTCTTCAACCCGCGCTTGGCGCAGGCGGCGAGGACGTCGTCCGACCCACGCAGCATGCAAGGCGTCGTGCCGCAGACCTGTACGTGGAATTTGCCGACCGGAGCCAAGTTGAACATGGTGTAAAAGCTGGCGACTTCCTGCACGCGGATCGCCGGCATATCGAGCTGCTGGGCGACAAACTCGATGACCGGGATCGGCAGCCAGCCCTGCGTGCCGGTCATCTCGCCGACCTGCCGCTGGGCAAGATCAAGGAACGGGATAGAGGCGGACGCCTGGCGCCCCGCCGGATAGCGGGTTAGGATATCGGCGGCCGCCTTGGACCGCTTGTCGTCCCACGCGAAATCGCCCCACTCGGCGCGGAGTTCGGGCGTGTCGGGAGCGAAGAAACGGCCGGCCATTAGCGGTCGCACTCCCCAAAGACGACGTCGATCGCGGAGAGGACCGCAGTGGTGTCGGCGAGCATGTGGCCCTTCATCATGAAATCCATCGCCTGCAGGTGGCTGAACGCGGTCGGCCTGATCTTGCAGCGATAGGGTTTGTTGGTCCCGTCCGCGACAAGATAGACGCCGAACTCGCCCTTGGGGCTTTCGGTGGCGACATACACTTCGCCTGCGGGCACGTGGTAACCTTCGGTGTAGAGCTTGAAATGATGGATCAGCGCTTCCATCGATTGCTTCATCTCCGCGCGCTTGGGCGGGAAGACTTTGCGGTCGAGGCTGCCGATCGGACCTTCGGGTATTTCCTTCAGGCACTGGCGCATAATCCGGGCCGACTGCCGGACTTCCTCGACGCGGACCATGAAACGGTCGTAGCAGTCGCCGCGCGTGCCGACGGGAATGTCGAATTCCATGCGGTCATAGACTTCGTACGGCTGCGCCCGGCGGATGTCCCAGGGAATGCCCGCCGCGCGTATCATCGGGCCCGAGAAGCCCCAGGCCAACGCGTCTTCCTTGCTAACGGTACCGATATCAACGTTGCGCTGCTTGAAGATCCGGTTGTCGGCGACGAGGCTAATCGCATCCTCGAAAATCTTCGGGAAGGTATCCAGCCAAGTGGCGATCCGGTCCAGCACCTTGGGCGGGATGTCCTGATGGACTCCGCCAACGCGGAAGTAATTGGCGTGCATGCGCGCGCCCGAAACCGCTTCGTACAGCTGCAGCGTGTCTTCGCGAACCTCGAACAGCCACAGGTTCGGCGTCATAGCACCGACGTCCATGATGTGGGCGCCAAGGTTCAACATATGATTGGAGATGCGGGTCAGTTCCGCCATCAACACGCGGATATATTGCGCGCGGAGCGGAACCTCGAGGCCGAGCAGCTTTTCGACCGCCAGCACATAGCTGTGCTCCATGCACATCGGCGAGCAGTAATCTAGCCGATCGAAGTAGGGCAGCGCCTGGGCGTAGGTCTTGTATTCGATCAGCTTTTCGGTGCCGCGGTGGAGCAGACCGACGTGCGGATCAACGCGTTCGACGATTTCGCCGTCCAGTTCCATGATCAGGCGCAGCACGCCGTGGGCCGCCGGGTGCTGCGGCCCGAAATTGATCGTGTAGTTCGATACCGTCTGGTCACCGGCCGTCGGCTTGTCGCCCTGTGGCGCACCGACCATGAAGTCGAGCGTCGTCGTCATGCGTCACCCTTCGCCGGCTTAGCCGGGGATTTCTTCTTCGGGGCGGGCTTCGGCGCGGCCTTGGCCGTTGCCTTGCCGCCCGACGTTGCCGCTTTTCTAACAGCGGGCTTGCGGGCGGCCTTGGTCGCTTCCTTGTTCGCGGGAGCGCCAGCACCGGTCTTCGCCGGCGTGTCTGTCGTCTTCGGCTGGGCGGGCGGCGCCTTGGCTTCAACCTTGGGCGCAGCACTGGCGGCCGGCGCAGGGCTCGGCGCTCCGGGCGCCTGCGGCACAGCCTTCTCATCGCCTGGCAGACGATATTCGGGACCGTCCCAAGGCATCAGGAAGTCGAACGTGCGGAAATCCTGCGGCAAGCTTACGGGCTCGTACACGACCCGCTTCTCCGCTTCGGAATAGCGAAGCTCGACATAGCCGGTCAGCGGGAAATCCTTGCGCTGCGGATGCCCTTCAAAACCATAGTCGGTCAGAATTCGGCGCAGGTCGGCGTTACCCGAGAAGACAACACCGTACATGTCGAACACCTCACGTTCGAGCCAACCGGCGACCGGCCACAAGCCGGTCAGGCTCGGCACCGGCGTTTCCTCGTCAGCCGTCACCTTCAAGCGAACGCGGTGGTTCGCGGTGATCGACAAAAAGTGGTAGCAAACTTCGAACCGCTCGGCGCGCTCTGGATAGTCGACGCCTGCGATTTCCATCAATTGCTGATAATCGAACTGGTCGCGGGCGATGCGCGCGGCCTCGACCAGGCCTTCCCGGGTCACCGTGAACGTCAACTCGCCGACGGCATCCTTATGGGTAACATAGGCCGAGCCTATGGCCACCTTGAAAGCATCGGCGAAGCCTTCTCGCTCCTTGATGAGGGGGGCTGGACTGCTCACCGGTCGATCGTTCCTTCGCGACGGATTTTCCGTTGCAACTGCATGATGCCGTAGAGCAGCGCTTCGGCAGTTGGCGGACAGCCCGGGACATAAATGTCGACCGGCACAATGCGGTCGCAACCGCGAACGACCGAATAGCTGTAGTGATAGTAGCCGCCGCCATTGGCGCAGCTACCCATCGAGATGACGTATTTCGGCTCGCTCATCTGGTCGTACACCTTGCGCAGCGCAGGAGCCATCTTGTTGCACAGCGTACCGGCGACGATCATCACATCGCTCTGGCGCGGCGACGCGCGAGGAGCGACACCAAAACGCTCGAGATCGTAGCGTGGCATGTTGACGTGGATCATCTCAACCGCGCAGCAAGCGAGGCCGAAGGTCATCCACCACAGCGAGCCAGTGCGGGCCCAGGTGACCAGGTCGTCCATCGATGCAACCAGGAAGCCCTTTTCGTCGAGCTCCTTGCGCATTTCCAGGAACTTGGCTTCCTGCTCGCTCCCCGGGACAAGGCCCGCCGCCCGAGCAATTTCTTCCTCGGTCGGGTTGGGGTTGCGTGCGGGGTCCAGCATTACTCCCATTCGAGCGCTCCCTTCTTCCACGCATATGCGAGGCCAAGGCCCAGTTCGGCGAGGAAGATCATCATGGCACCCCAACCGGCCCAACCCGTCCCGACCAAGCTGACCGCCCAAGGGAAAAGGAATGCCGCTTCAAGGTCGAACACGATGAACAGAATCGCGACCAGGTAGAAGCGGACATCGAATTGGGCACGGCTGTCCTCGAACGCAGGGAACCCGCATTCATATTCGCTGAGCTTTTCCGGATCCGGCTTGTGCGTCCCGGCCAGCCGGCTGACCAGCATCGGCAACAGGACGAACGCCCCCGACAGCGCTAGCGCGACCGCGAGGAACAGGAGGATCGGCAGATATCCGGCGGCGACACTGGCCAATGGAGACTCCCGGGTGGGCAAAAAGATTGGCGGCTCTCTAGGACGCCGCCCCTAATGGGGCAACATCTGAAACCCTGATAATGACTCGCAACAAGCTAGCGGAGCGATCCAGCCAGCAGTTTATGGAGCTTGCTGTGAAGATCGCCGTTCGCAACGAGATACTCGCGGCGTTCAAACATACGGTCCTGTCCGCGATAGTCGCTGACGAAGCCGCCCGCTTCCTTGACGAGCAATACGCCAGCCGCGCTGTCCCAAATGTCGAGATCGTCTTCCCAAAAGCCGTCGAAGCGGCCCGCAGCAACCCACGCGAAGTCCAGGCTGGCGGCGCCCATGCGGCGAATCCCGGACACTTCCGGTGCAATCGCACCGTAGATTCGCGACCAGGTCGCTACATTGCCGCGTCCGAAGTGCGGAAGGCCGGTCCCGATCAACGCTTCGTCCAGGTGCCGCCGGGCGGAGACGCGCAAGCGACGGTCCGCGAGCCATGCGCCCCGGCCCTTTTCGGCCCAGAAGCTCTCGTCGGTCAGCGGCTGGTAGACCATGCCGTGCGTGATTTCCGCCTTGCCGTCGGCGCGGCGGTCCTCAACCGCGATCGAGATGGCAAAGTGTGGAACGCCGTGGAGGAAGTTGGTCGTGCCGTCGAGTGGATCGATGATCCAGCGGGGCTTGTTGGGATCGCCTTCGATCTCGCCCGATTCCTCGGAATAGATCGCCCAGTCGGGACGGGCGTTACGAAGCTCGTCGATCAGTGTGCGCTCGGCACGCTTGTCGGCCATCGAAACGAAGTCAGCGGGCCCCTTCTTCGAGACCTGCAATTGCTCAACTTCGCCGAAGTCGCGGCGAAGACGCGGCGCCGCCTTCCGGGCGGCGCGCGTCATGACGGTGATCAGGCCGGAATGACTAACCATTAGTCGGCGCGGCGGACGTATGTCTGTTCGTAGACGTCAACGACGATGCGGGTGCCGCTCGCGATATGCGGCGGGACCATGATGCGAACGCCGTTGTCGAGCACCGCCGGCTTGTAGCTGGACGAGGCGGTCTGCCCCTTCACGACTGCGTCGGCTTCGACGATCGTCGCTTCGATCGTGTCGGGAAGCTGGACGCTGATCGGCCGCTCCTCGTGAAGTTCCATGATTACATCCATGCCGTCCTGGAGGAAGGCAGCCGCATCGCCGAGCAAGTCGCGCGGAAGCGTGATCTGCTCGTAGGTTTCCTTGTCCATGAAGGTAAGGTCGTCGCCGTCGGCGAAGAGAAACTGAAAGTCCTTTGTGTCGAGACGAACGCGCTCAACCGTCTCGGCGCTGCGGAAGCGGACGTTGGTCTTTCGGCCGTCGATGAGGTTCTTCATCTCGACCTGCATATAGGCGCCACCCTTGCCAGGCTGCGTGTGCTGGATTTTCACCGCGCGCCAGATGCCGCCTTCATATTCGATGATGTTGCCGGGACGAATGTCCACACCGCTGATCTTCATGCGATCCGCTTTCCGCTTTGACTGTTGAAAGAGCCCCGGGCGCCCTTGTCGCAGGTTCCCGGCAAAACTTGCGATGCGCCCCTAACGCTTCGCGGCGTTTCCGGCAAGAAGCGGATAGGGGTTGATCGGCGTGCCCTGATACCATTTCTCACCTGGCGCCATGCGGTTGACGGCGAAGTGCAGGTGCGGTCCTTCCGGATTGGCGTTCCCGGTGTACCCGACATAGCCGACAGGCGAGCCGCGATGCAGGCGCTGCCCTTCACGCAGCCCGGGTGCATAGGCGCTGAGGTGAGCGTAGTAATAATTCCAAAGACCGTCGTCGGAGCGAACATACGCCGAGATCCCGCCCCCACCGTTGCTGAAATACAGCTTCTCGACCCGCCCGGGGGCAGCGGAAACCACCGGCGTGCCCGTTGCCGCCATGATATCGATAGCGTCGTGGCGGCGAGCGCCCCCTGCCCTTGCTTGCGTGTAGGTATCGACCAGTTGACCAGGTCGAACGCCGGCGACCGGGATTGCCAACCCGGCAGGGCCGACGACTACGCTGCCGACCGCGACCGGCGCCGCATCACCTGCGGGATTGACGACAGTGTCGGTGCTCACAGCGACCTGGTTGGGAGCGATGGTGCCGGTAATGCCGAAGTAGAAAATGGTCGCAGCCGCGAGTAGGACGCTGCTGACAACTACCCTTCCAATTCGATTGACGATCGCTCCCATAGTCTTTCCCTAGGCCTGAAATACGGCCTTGAAGCCCGGCTTCATCATGCGCGACAGCCGCAGAACGTCCCAGTTGGTCATGCGGATGCAGCCATGGCTTTCAGCCCGTCCGATCGTCTGAGGCTCGGGAGTTCCGTGGATTCCGTAATGTTCCTTGGTCAAGTCGAGCCAAGCCACCCCGACCGGGCCGTTCGGTCCCGGCGGCAGCTTCTGATCTTGCTTGCCATCATCGACATCCCAGAAAAGGTCTGGTTGGTAGTGGAAAGGCGGATTGTAAGCGTAGGTCGTCACCTTCCAGTTGCCGATGGGCAGCGGGTCGTAGCCCGAGCCGGTCGTTACCGGAAATTGCGCGACGAGCTTGTCGTCCTTGTCCATCACCTTGAGCAGGCCTTCGGACTTGTCGACGACGATATGGTCGCCGGACGGCTGCCCGGCATCGACGTTGAGCTTGCGCATCAGCGCGGCATGTTCCGGCTTCAGGTCCCCCTCATAGTCGGTACGGGACGCGACGACGTTGGGCAGGCGAAGCGATTGACCGATGCCGATGAGAGCGGTCGGGCCGTTCAGAGCGATGATCGTGCGCGGTGTCGTGTGATAACGCTCGGCAACCTCTTCCAGCATGTTGCGGTACTTGAGTCCCTCTGCCTTGGCCTGCGCCTCCGGTTTCTTGGGAAAGGGATAGAGGTAATCACCGCTGATATCGGCGGGAGACAATTTCACGGTCACTGTCGACGGGCGGTTGCCTTCACGCAACAGAGCTTGCCTTGTCGCGCCATCGAGTTCGCCGGTCACGGGCAGGTCGCGGGCCTTCTGGAATCCGCGGATAGCAGACTTGACGACCATTCCGTTCTTCCCGTCGATTACGCCGGTCGAGAACCCCATCGTGTTGAGCAGGACCTGCGCATGAAAGATGGTCCCGTCGATCTCGCTGCCTGGAGTGCCCGGCGCGACCCACGGCTTGGCCGGGGCGGAAGGCGATGACTGGGCAACGGCAATGACGGCGCTCGTGGCGGCGAACAGGCCGATGGCGACGCGGCGATACAGGGGCACGCAGCTCTCCTCACTTCGATGAGAAGGTGAAACGAGCTTACACGCAGGAATATCCCTGCGATTATTGCCTGTTCAATTGCTACCGCTCGAGCGAAGCGGTCCGGTTCACTGAAGACTTCGCCCATTCCATGCGGCCGGACCGATCGCGACCGGACCGATCAGGGCAGGATGTCTAACTACTGCGCTCCAGCCTCGGCACGGACAAAATGCAATATTCGGGCGCCATCCGCGCAACCTCCGACAACCAGAGCGCGGTGATGCAGCGGCCGGACAGGGAGGTTGTTCGGATTAGCGCGTGGCGCCGTATGCGCCGCCATCTCAGTTGGCTGGCTCACCGCGCAGGACTTCATTGAACCGGCGCACCGCGGCTCCCGGGTTGTCCGATCCCCAGACCGCATTACACACCGCAACGAAATCGGCGCCCGCGGTTACTAACGGCGCGGCATTGTCGGGGGTAATTCCACCGATTGCCACACAGGGAATTTCGAACAGCGATGCCCACCAGCTCAATAATGCCGGATCCGGGCGATGCTCGCTGAGCTTCGTCGTGGTGGGATAGAAGGCACCGAACGCGACATAATCGGCACCCGCCTCCCCTGCCTCCATCGCGAGATGCCGGCTGGCGTGACATGTCACACCAATCTGCTTCGTCGGCCCAAGAATGGAGCGCGCTTCGCGCGCGTCACCATCCGACTGGCCCAGATGTACGCCGTCGGCATCGAGACGCTTTGCGAGGCTGATGCTGTCATTGACGATGAAGGCAACGTCCGCGTCTGCACAAATGCGCTGCAACGGCTCGGCCAGCCGTGCAAGTTCGTGCTGGTCAATGCCCTTCACACGCAACTGGAAAGCGGCGACTGGTCCAGCGGAAAGCGCGGCCTTCAACCGGTCAGAGAAATTTCCGCCTACATCCTGCGAGCTGATGAGGTACAGCTGGCATTGCTCGCGGCGCTCGGGCGGGGGAAAGGCGGACAGGTCGGCTTCATCCTCAATCATGCGCCGCTCAATAGCGTGGGGAGAGGCTTCGTCCAATGAAACTGCTCATTCCGATCGCCGCAGCGTTAGCGTTGGCCGCCTGCGGGCCGAAATCGACCCCGCCACCTCCGCCAGGCCCGGTTGCGGGACTCGGCCAGGCCGCTGAAGTCAACGGGCTTCGCCTCCGGCCGCTGGAAGTCGTCGAGGACAGCCGGTGCCCAGCGCGCGTCGAGTGCGTCTGGGCCGGACGCGTGCGCGTGCTCGTGGCAGTTGGCGCGCCGGGCGGCGGCGAGATCAGTCGGCACGAACTCACGCTCGGACAGGCCGCCAGCATCTATGGTGGCATGCTGACGCTGGTGAATGTCGATCCGCCGAAAGGATCGTTGGGATCGCTTGAGCGCGAAGCCTATCGCTTCACCTTCGCCTACAGCCGGCCCTGACCGGGATCAGGCCACCGACGCGCAGTAGATGTCGTCGATCGCAGTTCCGAGCGACGAATCAAACTCTTCGTCTGTCATATCAGCGCGAAGGTCAGACAGCAGCGCGCGGCTGAAGCTGGCGATCATGCCGGGATTCTTCGCCAGTTCCTGACAGGCTTCGTCGCGGCCGAAACCGCCCGACAGCGCGACAACGCGAAGCACCTTGGGATGATCGACCAAGGGCTGGAACAGGCCCGCTTCGGCCGGGATCGACAGCTTTAGCATGACGGGCGCCGAAACGGAGTCGAGCGCTTTCAATATCTCGTCCCGGAGGATGACGTCCGACTGGGCGCGATCCGCGCTTTTGATGTTCACTTCCGGCTCGATGATAGGGACCATGCCATACGCAAGCACCGCTTCACCGACTTCGAACTGCTGCTTTACTACGGCCGCGATGCCCTCGGCGTTGGCGGCGTTGATAACCGAGCGCTCCTTGGTGCCGAACACGCCAAGCGCCTTGGCGCGGGTCAGCAGTGCGTCCAGCTCCGGCATCGGCTTCATCATCTGCACGCCATTGACCTCGTCCTCGAGGCCCTTGTCGATCTTGATGAAGGGGATGATGTTCTGCTCGGTCAGGGCCTGCGGTGTCGGCTTGCCGCCCACCTGACCGTCCATGGTCCGTTCGAACAGGATGGCGCCGAGCACCTTGCCCGATCCAAAACAAGGCGAAGTAATGATGCGGCTGCGCATCTGGTGGATGAGGTCGAACATTTCCTCGTCGCTGGACCAAGCATCCTCATTGAGACCGTAGCCTTGTAGCGCCTTGGGCGTAGAGCCTCCGCTCTGGTCCAGTGCCGCAATGAACCCATCACCCTGCGCAATCCGCGCACGCATCTCTTCGTTGGTCATCCTGTCCGTCCTATTGCTCGAGGGCCGCGACACCCGGGAGGGCTCGGCCTTCCATCCATTCGAGGAACGCCCCGCCAGCGGTCGAGACGAAAGTGAAATCCTGCGCAACGCCGGCCTGATTAAGCGCCGCAACCGTGTCGCCGCCACCAGCAACGGAGACCAGACTGCCGTCCTGAGTCAGCGCCGCCGCAGTTTTTGCCAGTGAGACAGTGGCGACGTCGAACGGCGGCGTCTCGAAAGCTCCCAGCGGGCCATTCCAGACCAGCGTGCGGCAGGTCTTCAACGCATCAGAGAGGGCCTCGACGGCAGCCGGACCAACGTCAAGAATCATTTCGTCCGGCGCGACTTCGTGCACGTTGACCGTGCGCAGCGACGGCGGATTGGGCGCGAATTCTTTCGCCACAACCACATCGTACGGCAAGTGAATGATGCACCCCGCTTCGTCCGCGCGATCGAAGATGCTCTCCGCCTCACCAATCAGGTCCCGCTCGCACAGCGATTTGCCGACATCGACCCCGCGAGCGGCCAGAAAGGTGTTCGCCATCCCGCCGCCGATGATCAGGTGATCGACCTTGCCGACAAGGTGCGACAGCACCGCGAGCTTCGTCGATACCTTGGCGCCACCGACAACGGCAGCGACAGGCCGCTCCGGTTTACCCAATGCCTTCTGCAGCGCCGACAGCTCCGCCTCCATTGCCCGGCCAGCAAAGGCTGGCAGGAGGTGGGCAACGCCCTCGGTCGACGCATGGGCGCGATGGGCCGCCGAAAAGGCATCGTTAACGTAATAGTCGCCGAGCGCGGCCATTCCCTTAGCGAGTTCGGCATCATTCGCCTCCTCGCCAAGATGGAAGCGGGTGTTCTCGAGAATCCCGATCGACCCCGGTAGCATGATCGAGATGGCCCGCTCCGCTTCGGGTCCCTGACAATCTTCAATGAAGCGAACCGACCGGCCCGATAATTCTGTGAGGGGGCTAACCAGCAATGCCGTCGACATATCGGGACGGACATGACCTTTGGGCCGTCCGAAATGCGACAGGAGTAGGACTATTGCCCCCTTCCCCGCCAGTTCCTCGATCGTCGGCAATGCCGCGCGCAGGCGGGTGTCATCGCTGACCGACCCGCCCTGCATCGGCACGTTGAGGTCCACTCTCACCAGCACCCGCTTACCGGTAAGATCGGCGGGCAGATCGTCGAGCGTCTTGAAGCGAGCCATGGCGGTCAGATCAGCTTGGCGATGGCGCCCGCCGTGTCGACCATGCGGTTCGAGAAGCCCCACTCGTTATCGTACCAGCTGACAACGCGAACGAGCTTGCCTTCGAGCACGGCTGTCTCAAGGCTGTCCACGGTCGAGCTTGCCGGTGCGCCGTTGAAGTCGATCGAAACCAGCGGCTCATCGGTATAGTCGAGAATGCCTGCCAGCGGACCGCTGTCGGCGGCTGCTTTGAGGATTGAGTTTACTTCGTCCCGACTTGTGTCACGGCCCGGCGTGAATGTCAGGTCGACGAGGCTCACGTTCGGAGTCGGCACGCGAACTGCCGATCCGTCGAGCTTGCCCTTCAACTCGGGCAAAACTTCGCCAACCGCGCGGGCCGCGCCGGTCGTGGTCGGGATAATCGACATGCCGGCAGCGCGAGCACGGCGCATGTCGCTGTGGATCTGGTCGAGGATTTTCTGGTCGTTAGTGTAAGCGTGGATCGTGGTCATCAGACCGCGCTCAATGCCGATGGCGTCATTGAGGACCTTGGCGACCGGGGCCAGGCAGTTGGTCGTGCAGCTGGCGTTGGAGACGATGGTGTGCTCGGCGGTCAGCTTGTCGTGGTTTACGCCGTAAACGACTGTGAGGTCAGCGCCCTTCGCAGGGGCCGAAATCAGGACCCGCTTCGCGCCAGCATCCAGATGTTTCTGGCCGCCTTCTCGGTCGGTGAAGAAACCGGTGCATTCAAGCGCGATGTCGACGCCCAGTTCTTTGTGCGGCAGCTTGGCGGGATCGCGTTCCGCGGTCACCTTGATGCGCTTGCCGTTGACGATCATCACATCACCCTCGGCACTGACGTCGCCCGGGAACGGGCCGTGGACGCTGTCGCGCTTGAAGAGCATCGCGTTCGCCTTGGCGTCGGCCAGGTCGTTGATCGCGACCAGTTCCAGGTCGTGGTCGTCGCGCTCCAGAATGGCGCGGGCAACGAGACGGCCGATACGGCCGAAGCCATTGATGGCGACTTTGGTCATGCAATTTCCCTTGCTTTGAGGTGCGCGACAACGCGCTCGGTGATCTTGGGCGCGGTCAGCCCGAAATGGTCATACAGATTTGGGGCCGGCGCCGACGCGCCAAAACGGTCGATCCCGAACCGAAGGCCGTGAAGCCCAGTGTAGCGCTCCCAACCGAACGTCGTCCCGGCCTCGATGGACACGCGAAGAATCTCACGGTTCGACACGTCAGGCAGGATGTCTTCGCGATAAGCAGCATCCTGAGCATCGAACGCTTCGGTGCACGGCATCGACACGACATCGGCGCCGATGCCGCGTTCCTCAAGCAACCGCGCGACATCTGCGGCGATCTCAACTTCCGAACCGGTCGCAATCAGAATCACCTTGCGAGCCGCCTGTGCAGACTTGAGGCGATAGGCACCCTTGGCGGAAAGGTTCTCGCCTTCCGCCTTGATACGCATCGGTGTGAGGTTCTGGCGCGACAGGGCCAGCAGGCTCGGCCCGTCATTGGTCAACGCAGCCGCCCAACACTCGGCGGTCTCGACCGCATCAGCAGGCCGATAGACGTGCAGGCCCGGCATGGCGCGAAGGCTTTGCAGATGTTCGATCGGCTGGTGCGTCGGGCCATCCTCGCCCAAGCCGATCGAGTCATGGGTCATGACGTGTACAACCTTGGCCGTCTGGAGGGCGCCGAGGCGGATTGCGGCCCGGCTGTAGTCGCTGAAAACGAGGAAGGTGCCGCCGTAGGGTAGGACGCCGCCGTGTAGCGCCATGCCGTTCATAGCAGCGGCCATGCCAAATTCGCGGATGCCGTAATAGATGTAGCGCCCGCCGTAATTGTCCGACGTAAGCGGCTGAAGTGTCTTGGTCTTGGTATTGTTGGAACCGGTAAGGTCGGCCGAGCCGCCGATCGTAGAGATGTTGGCGGCGTTGATCGCCTCCAGTGCCATTTCCGACGCCTTGCGCGTGGCGACCTTGGGCAAATCAGCAAGCAGCCCATCTAGGTAAGGCTTCAGCCAGCTATCGTCGAGTTTCCCCGCCATGCGATCGTTGAAGTCGGCTGCCTTGCCGCTCGCCTCCAGGCGCTTCTTCCACTCCGCACGCTCAGAGGCGCCGCGCGACCCGGCCTCCCGCCACGCCTTCGCGACATCGTCGGGCACCTCGAAAGGCTCGAGGTCCCAGCCAAGTTCCTTGCGCGCCGCGGCAATCTCGTCCTTGCCGAGGGGGGCGCCGTGCGTGGCAGCAGTGCCCTGCTTGTTCGGGGCGCCGTAGCCGATGATCGTCTTGCAACGGATTAGCGACGGGCGGGGATCGGCGATTGCCTCTTCAATGGCCTTCGACACCTTGCCGCTGTCCATGCCGTCGCATTCGGTAACGTGCCAGCCCATCGCTTCGTGGCGGGCAACCACGTCTTCCTTGCGACTGAGCTCCGTCGACCCGTCAATGGTGATCCGGTTGTCGTCCCAAAGGACGATCAGCCGGCCGAGCTTCAAATGTCCCGCAAGGCCGGCGGCTTCGTGGTTGATACCTTCCATCAGGCAACCGTCACCCGCGATGACATAGGTGCGGTGGTCGACCAGGTCGTCGCCGTAGATCGCGTTGAGGTGACGTTCGGCGACGGCCATGCCGACCGCAGTCGCCAGTCCCTGCCCCAAGGGACCCGTTGTCGTTTCAACGCCTGGCAGCATGAAATTTTCAGGGTGACCGGCGCACGGGCTGACTAGCTTCCGGAAGTTCCGGATGTCGTCCATCGTCGGCCGTTCGTAGCCAGTCAAATTGAGCAAGGCGTAAATCAGCATCGACCCATGGCCCGCCGATAGAACAAACCTATCACGATCGTGCCAATGCGGGTCGGCTGCATCAAATTTCAGGTGCCGTGTGAAAAGCGCGGTGGCGGCATCGGCCATGCCCATCGGCATGCCCGGATGGCCACTGTTGGCGGCCTCGACCGCATCCATCGCCAGGGCACGGATGGCATTGGCGAGTCGGCGTTGCGTCGGCATGAATTCTCCCATGGGTCGGCCGGTTGGCGGGATTCGGCTGGCCGATGGTTTGGTGCCTATTGTCGCACGACCGCGCGGCGTCAACCTTACGGGCTTCTTGCGGTGCGGCGCGGACTTGCCTAGGCCAATGAACGATGGACGCTAAGCCGCTGGAAAACGCACTGGACCGGGCCGAACGAGCGCTTATGCGCATCGAACGCTCGGTCGCGCGCGGGGCGATGCATGTCGGCCGTGACGAAGCACTGCGCGCCAAGGTTGCCGGTGCGCTAGCCGAACTGGACGAGTTGCTGAGGGACGCGGGCCGCCAAGATGGCTGAAGTCGAACTCACCATCGCCGGACGACTGTATCGGGTGGCGTGCCGTAACGGCGAGGAAGAAAATCTTCGCGCCGCCGGATCACTGGTGGACGCCAAAAGCCGGGAGGCTCTGGCTGGGCTCGGTACCTTGTCCGAATCGCGCCAGTTGTTGTTCGCCGCTCTTCTGCTGGCAGATCAGTTGGTCGACGGCCGCCAGGCCGAAATACAGACCGTCATTGATCCGGGGCTGGTGGAACGGTCAGAACAGCTTGCTCAGCGGCTCGAATCTCTCGCCGATGCCCTTGAGCATAACGCCGGCGCCGCCTAAGTAGGTGGCGACGGGTTCTGCCTCGTACGAGCTGATAATATCCCTGAGGCGATTTCCGATCCATGGGAGCTGTCCCTACCTGGACCCTGGTCCGGGAACACGGTGCCCACCTGACGTTCTTGGCGTCAGAGGATTTTAGAGCAAACGGCCATGGTGGTCCCGTCACTTCCCCTTCCCGCCAACAAGGTTGCGCTTCGCCGGCTGGCGAGAGAGCGTCGCAAGACTTTCGTGGAAGACCTTGATCTGGAAAGGAAGAGCCAGCTTGAACTTGCTCTGGTGGAACATCTGCGCCCGCTGCTGGAGAAAGCGCGAATCATTGGCGGCTATTGTCCGATGACCATGGAAATTAGCCCCTTGCCGGCACTTGAAATCGCTCGCCAGTACGGCGGGACCATCGCGTACCCCGCATTTGCAAACCGGCTCGATCCTTTCCGCTTTCTCGAGGGCAAACCTACCAGCCCGGGCCCGTGGTCCGTCGACCAGCCAGCCCTGTCGTCACCGGCGGTGTATCCCGACCTCGTCCTGCTACCGCTGCTCGCCATCGACCGAAAGGGAACGCGCTTGGGACAGGGCAAAGGGCATTACGACCGAGTTGTCGGCGACTTGCGGCGCAGAGGCGCGCAGCTGATCGGCGTCGGATGGGAGATTCAACTGATCGAAGGGGAAATTCCGGCCGACGCCTGGGATATTCCGCTGGACGGTTTCGGATCGCCGTCGGGCCTGGAGTTGTTCCGATGAATCAGCCGAGCTGGCGCAAACCCGCCGGCATTTTCTTCATTTTGGCACTGATTGTCGTTTGGGCGGTGCTGATCGCATCAGCGGCGGATCATGTCGGCAATTGGCCGATCCTGGCCCAGTCCGCCTTCTATTTAGTGGCAGGGATCGCCTGGATTCTACCGCTCAAACCCCTTCTCCGCTGGATGGAATCGGGACATTTCAAAGACTGAAACGACCCGTTCGTCGACGGTTCATTGATTTAAGTGTATTGGGGCACCAAATCACCACGCCCCATGACCATTGCACTCTTCTCCAAGCCCTTGAGGCCCTGGCGCACCCATCCGCGGGAAACCGTCGCGGCCGCGGCATTGTCGGTCGTGGGCCTCGTGGCCCTTGGCCAAGCGAGTGGGGCAACAACCTTACTGCCGGATTTCCAGAAAGCGCGGGACGCCGTTTCGACGCCCGCTGCGCCCCCGCCCGCCCTGCCCTACGATCTCCGGCCAATCGCGCCCGAGACCGCGGTCGCGGTCAATGCAAAAATACCCGTGGCGGGCGCCGGCAGTGCCGCCAGCCCCTTTTCGATGGGCAATGCCTCGGCCGAGGTGCGGGCGCGGGCGCTCGAATGCCTGACCAGCGCCATTTACTATGAAGCGGGGCAGGAAAGCACGGACGGCCAGCGAGGCGTGGCACAGGTGATCCTCAATCGCGTCCGTCATCCGGCATTCCCGAGCAGCGTGTGCGGCGTGGTCTATGAAGGGTCGACGCGTCCAACCGGGTGTCAGTTCACCTTCACCTGTGACGGATCTATGACGCGCCGCCCCGTCCCGGCACTCTGGAACCGCGCACAGGCGGTCGCCCGCGACATGCTGTCCGGCCGCGTCTATGCGCCGGCCGGCCATGCAACCCATTATCACGCCAATTATGTTGTTCCTTACTGGGCCTCGAGCCTGGTCAAGACGACGGTCGAGGGCGCGCACATCTTCTATCGCTGGACAGGCAGCTGGGGCCAGCCGGCGGCATTTACCAGCCGCTGGTCGCGCCAGGAAGCTAATCCCTCCGCGCTACGTCTTGCTGCGCTAAGCGTGCCGCACGTGACGCCTGCGACGAAACAGGCCTCTGCAACGGTCGAAAAGCTTGAAGCCGCCGGCGCCAAGGTCACGACCGAGGCGGGCGGCCGCGTCCGCGTCCGCTTCAGCCAGGAAGCCCGTGACGCAGTCGAGAAGGTCAAGGTCACGCCCTACGTCGAACGTGTCGCCGCGTCTGACAACCTGCGTTACGCCCTTGGTGGCGGAGAGAACACGACGGCCAACCAGGCAGCCTTCGGCGCTGGTGCAAGCAGCGCGGCGGCAAGCAACTGACCTGGCCCGAACGAGCGGCCATCCCAGTCATCGATATGAAGAAAATGGCGCGAGTGACGGGGCTCGAACCCGCGACCTCCGGCGTGACAGGCCGGCGCTCTAACCAACTGAGCTACACCCGCGCTTTGGCGTGGGCGGCCAACTAGGTCAGGCCCCTTGGGCTGTCAACAAGCCTAATCGTCTTTTTCTTCATCTTCGCCGACATGGGTCAGCGTCCCGTCCTCGAACAGGAAGCCGGCAATGTCCGGCGTGCCGGCCGCGGCGAAGACTGTCTTGAAGATAATCAGCAGTGGTACGGCCAGCAGCGCACCCGTCGTCCCCCAGACCCAGGCCCAAAAGGACAGCGACACTAGGATCAGCAGCGGGTTGATAGTCAGGCGCTTCCCAACGATCATCGGCGTGATCGCATTCGCCTCGATCATGTGAAGCGCGATAAAAATGGCCGGAGGCAGCAGCGCCGCCCACGGATCGACAAAAGTCATTAATCCGCCAAGTGCAAGCAGGAGCGATGCCGCGATCGGCCCCAAGTAGGGAATATAATTGAGCACCGCGACGATGCCGCCCCACATGAGGGGTGAATCCATCCCCAGCGCCCAAAGAATAGCTGCGGTCAGCGCCCCCAGAGCAACGTTGATGACGGTGATGGTGCCGATATAGGTCGAGGTCGCGTCGACTGTCTGCTGAATGACGCGGGCCGTGGTCAGGGCGCCTTCAAAACTGCCGCGGCTAACGATGGTGCGTTTTCGCATGCCGGTCCAACCAGCGAGGAAGAAGTAAATGACCAGCAGCGCGAAAAACAGCTGTACGGCGGCATGCGGCGCAGATGCAGTAATAATCCCGAGCATGGAATTCGGCGTTTCGACCCGCACGGTCCGCGCATTGTCGGCCTCAATGGAGATTTTCGCTGCGGTCTGATCGATGAACTTTTCGAGATTCGAATATAGGTCAAGCAGCGGCGCAAGCGCTTCGGTCACCCGATTGATTCGCTGCGGGATGAGCGCGACCCAGTCGATCGCCGGAATGACGATGGCCGCCACCGCAAATATCGCGATCGCCAGAAAGATCAGGACGCACAGCCCTGATGCGAGCTTGGGCGGCACTCCGCGCCGCTCGAACCATTCCAGCATCGGCACCAGCGCGATGGCAACGACGAGCGCCGCGGTGACTGGCAGGAAGAATTCGGCACCGGCGCGCAATGCGAACGGCGTTGCCAGCAACAGGCCGATTCCACCGATCAACGTCAGTGATGCAAGCAGTCGCACCCGTTTGACCTGGAGCGACTCCAGGTCATTGCCATGCGAATCGCCCGTTGCCCCTGTGCGCGCATCCATGGTGCGACATTACCATCGGCGGTCGGCTTAGCTAGATGGCGCGGTAAGCCATCATATCGTCGAGCCTCGATGGTGCCCCCGGTCCGACTCGAACGGACACTCCTTGCGGAACTCGATTTTGAGTCGAGCGCGTCTACCAATTCCGCCACGGGGGCACGCGTGCGTCCCCTTAGCACGACGGGAACGCGGGGCAACCCGGCCCGTGAGGCTTTCACGGACGAGAAAGGCTCGGTATGGCAAAATCTCGCAAGTCCCTCCGAAGAAATGCTCCCGAGCCTCGAACAGGCATGCCGGTCGTCCAGCTCGACGAGCAGCAATTCGCCGACCCGCGCTTTCAGGATGTTTCGGGCGAACTGGGTCGCGTCGCGGCAATCGCGTTCCGCAACTGCATGAAGCCGTGTTGGCGCAAAAGGCGGGCCAGCTGCAAAGCCCGGGCGAAGATCTGAAAACGCCCCGCCAGAAATAGCGGGAGAGCCTGGGCACCGTCCCCCTAGCTTCGGCAGAGCGAGCCTAGCCGGTCGCCGGAACGATGCGCAGGCACCTTGTCGCGGCTAGCTCGCCTGCCCACATGCCCGCCCATGTTCACGCGTGAAAAATGGCAGGCCTTCATCGACCATCCGGTGGTCGAGTGGACGATATTCGTCGTCGGCGTTCTTCTGATGGTGCTGTCGCCACTGGCCGGCGTCATTCCAGGGCCGGGTGGCATTTTCGTGTTCGCTATCGGTCTGGCAATGGTCCTTAAGACGAGCATGTGGGCCAAGCGCCGCTACGTTCATTTCAAGCGGTGGCAGCCGAAGGCAGGGCGCTGGGCCGATTGGGGGCTTCGGCGGCAAAGCGCCAAGCGCCGTGAAGAGATTCGCAAGGAGCGCGAAGAACTTGGCTGTCCGCCGCCCGCCGACGAGCTGGCAGAAGGCCCGGTCGCGTCGAAAATTCCCGGTCCACCGGTGCGCGCTCCTGAGATGCCGGGCGATCCGGAGCGTTGACTTCATCGGCCCATCCGACTATCGGCGCCCTCAACAACGGCCGCTTCGGCGGCCTTTTCTCATTCGATTTTGAAGGCATGAGCGATGAAGCGCACTTTCCAGCCGAGCAATCTGGTCCGCAAGCGGCGGCACGGGTTCCGCAGCCGCATGGCGACGGTCGGCGGACGGAAGGTGCTGAACGCGCGCCGCGCCCGCGGCCGCAAGAAGCTCAGCGCCTAGTCATCCTGACCAAGCGCGCGGATTTCCTCGCCGCCAACCGCGGCAAGCGCGCCCCCATGCCCGGTTTCGTCCTGCTCGTCCGCCCGCGCGGTGATGGCGATTCGAAAATGCGCATCGGGTTCACGGTCACCAAGAAAATCGGCAACGCCGTCGTCCGCAACCGCATGAAGCGACGGTTTCGCTCCCTTGCTCGCGAGACGCTCGCCGATCACGGCATTGCCGGCGCAGACCATGTATTGATCGGCCGGTCTGGAGGCATCGAGCGCGATTATGCGAGCCTGCAGTTCGAGCTGAAGCGCGCATTGAAGAAACTTGCCGCGGCATGATCGCCCGGGCGCTCATCCTGCTGACGCGTGGGTGGCAACTGGGACCCAGCAGGATCCTGCCGCCTTCCTGCCGCTTCCAGCCCAGCTGTTCGGCCTATGCGATCACCGCACTTCGGCGCTATGGCGCCGCCAAGGGCGGTTGGCTCGCGCTCAAGCGAATCTTCCGTTGCCATCCCTGGGGGGGACAGGGTCCGGATCCGGTCCCCTGACATTCAAGGACAAGAGAGCAAAGTGAACGACAATAAGAACATGCTCCTCGCCATCGTGTTGAGCGCGATGGTGCTGATCGGTTGGAGCCTCTTGTCCGATACCTTTTTCCCGACCGCCGGCCCGCAGACGCAGCAGGTCGACAACGGCAAGGTTAAGCCCCTTCCCCAACCGCAGGCCGATCCCGGCGCCGATACGCCGCGTGCGATCCGCAACCGCGACGTGGTGTTGGCCGAATCACCCCGTGTCGGCATCGAAACACCGCGCCTCGAGGGATCGATTAATCTGAAGGGCGCCAGGATCGACGACCTCGTGCTGGTCGAACAGCGAGAATCGATTGCTAAGGACTCCCCGGCTGTACGTCTTCTCTCGCCGGCCGGGACACCGCAGGCGTATTTCGCCCAGTTTGGGTGGACCGGACAGGGCATCGCCACGCCCGGCCCGGACACGCTGTGGACCGCGAGCTCGCAGACCTTGGCGCCCGGAAAGCCAGTCACGTTAAGCTGGAGCAACCCGACCGGCCAGCGGTTCGAGCTAATTTTATCGATCGACGACGGCTATCTTTTCTCGGTCAAGCAGCGGGTCGTGAACCAGGGCACCGGCGCCGTTGGGCTCCGTTCCTACGGGCTGGCCAGCCGCTCCGAGAAGAGCGCCGACCCGTCGACCTGGACCCAGCATGTTGGTCCGATCAGCTTCCTCGGAGGCAAGGCAGACTATGGCGTTGACTGGGAAACACTTGACGAGAACAAGGCTGGCGTGACCCGCGACAGCCGCGGCGGCTGGCTGGGTTTCACCGACAAATATTGGCTGACCGCGCTGGTCCCGGCGGATGGCGCACCGATCGAAGCGAGTCTGCGCAAGAGCGCCAGCGGCGCCTACCAGGCTGACTATGCCGGAGCGCCCTTCATTGTCGCCCCAGGCCAGGCGGTCAGCGGCGACACCCGCCTGTTCGCTGGCGCAAAGGAGAAGCGCCTGCTCGACACTTATGAGGATGCCGGGGTCACCAAGCTGTCCAAGTCGATCGACTGGGGCTGGTTCGAATGGTTCATGCGGCCCATCTTCGACCTGCTCAACTGGCTGTTCAAGGTCACCGGCAACTTCGGCGTGGCGATCATCTGCCTGACCTTCATCGTTCGGCTGCTCATGTTCCCGATTGCCGACAAGGGATTCCGCTCCATGGCCGGCATGCGCCGCGTCCAGCCGAAGATGAAGGCGCTCCAGGAACGCTATAAGGACGACAAGCAGCGCCTGCAGCAGGAGATGCTGAAGCTGTACCAGACTGAGAAGATCAACCCGGCGTCGGGCTGCTTGCCGATCCTGCTGCAGATTCCGGTCTTCTACGCGCTCTACAAGGTGTTGATGGTAAGCGTCGAAATGCGCCACCAACCGTTCGCGCTGTGGATCAAGGATCTCAGCGCGCCAGACCCGCTGACCCCGGTCAATTTGTTCGGCCTGCTCGACTTCACGCCGCCGGGCTTCCTAGCCATTGGTGTGCTGCCGATTTTGCTTGGCGTCACCATGTGGCTTCAGTTCAAGTTGAACCCGCAGCAGATGGACCCCGTACAGCAACAGATTTTCGGCTTCATGCCCTGGATTCTGATGTTCGTGATGGCACCGTTCGCTGCGGGCCTGCAGCTCTACTGGGTGGTTTCCAACATCCTGACCATCGCGCAGCAGAAGTGGCTCTATTACCGCTACGACCATGAAATGAACCCGCCGACCGAACCGGTGGTCTCGAAAAAATGATCGAAACGGACGACCTTCCCGAGCGGGCACGCAAGCTGTTTTCGGGGCCGATCGACTTCCTGAAGTCGGCCCCGCAGCTGCAGCACCTGCCCGACCCGACTGTGCCAGAGATTGCGTTCGCTGGCAGGTCGAACGTCGGCAAGAGCTCGCTGATCAACGCGGTTACCAACCGCAACAAGCTGGCGCGCGCTTCGAACACCCCTGGGCGCACCCAGGAGCTGAATTATTTTGACGTCGGCAGGGATCCGCTGGTGTTCCGGCTGGTCGACATGCCAGGCTACGGCTTTGCCGAAGCGCCCAAGGACATGGTCAAGCGCTGGCGCTTCCTGATCAACGACTATCTTCGCGGGCGCCAAGTGCTGAAGCGCGCGCTGGTGCTGATCGATGCTCGCCACGGTCTGAAGGATGTCGACCGCGACGTCATGAAGATGCTCGACGATGCAGCGGTGAGCTATCACCTGGTCCTCACCAAGGCCGACAAGGTGAAGCCGACGGAGCTGGATAAGACCCTGGAGATCATCCGCGCCGAGGCGGCGAAGCATCCGGCGGCCCATCCGCTCATCCTGCCGACATCCAGTGAAACCGGCGCGGGGCTGCCGGAGTTGAGAACCGCAATCCTGGAGGCGGTCCTTCAATGAAGCTGATTATCGGCAATCGGGCCTATTCTAGTTGGTCGATGCGTGGCTGGCTGGCACTGAAACATGCCGAACTGGAATTTGAGGAACTGGTTGTTCCGCTGTTCGATGAAGCATGGGAGCAGCGCCGCGAAGGCGATGAATTCGCGCCGTCGCTGGGCAAGGTGCCGATCCTTTGGGACGGCGACTGCGTCGTCTGGGACAGCCTGGCGATCATCGAATTCTGCGCGGACCGCGTCGGGCGCGAGCGATTCTGGCCCGAAGACGAATCGGCGCGCGCGATGGCTAGGTCGATGGCAGCCGAAATGCATTCTGGCTTTTCGGCGCTTCGTAGAGAATTGCCGATGAACGTCCGCAAGAATTTCGGATCGGTCCCCTTGTCACCCGCAGTGGAGGCCGATGTCGTCCGAATCCTGAACCTGTGGGCGCAGGCGCGCGCAAGGCACGGCGGCGAAGGCGAATATCTTTTCTCTGACTGGAGCGCGGCGGACATCATGTTCGCGCCGGTGGTGACGCGGTTCGTAACCTACGGCGTGCCCATCCCTCCGTTTGCCGCGACATACATGGAAGCAGTGCTGCATCGCGCGGATGTCGTCGAGTGGATCGAGCTCGCCCAGGAAGAACCCTGGGTTATTGAGCAATACGAAACGCCCTCAAACTAGTAGGGACTGCCGTCCTTGTGAACGTAACGGCTGGTCGCCCCGTCCACATGCAGGTCGATGTCCGGATAGTGACAGTCGGCGGCCGGCGCTCGGCCAATCACGAAAAATGAGCAGTCGGACCCGCTTTCGTTGATCAAGTGATGGCCGTTGGCTACGCCTTTGCGCCAGGCGGCGACATCGCCGGGCTTCAGGGTCGTGCGCGAACCTTCCTCGACCAGCACGGCCTCCCCTTCCAGCATGATGAGGATTTCGTCTTCCGCCTCGTGCCAATGGCGCTGGCTCGACCATGCGCCAGGCTCCAGCCGGACGATATTTGCGCCGAAGTCCTCTAAGCCGAGAACCGGACCGAGGCGGCGGGCCCAGCGGCCCTTCACATCATCGGAATAGGGCGGCGGATAGCCGGTGCGGTTGCTTTCTTCGATTTGGGCAAGATCGACTTTCGGCATGGCGACAGCCTTGCTACGCCACCGTCATGACTTCGTCCATCGACCCCGTGGAATTCGCCCGGCGCCTCATCGCTTGCCCCAGCATCACGCCCGCGCGCGGCGAGGTATTCGACCTGCTCGAAGAGGCGCTGGTTCCGCTTGGCTTCGCCGTGCATCGCTTCGTCCTAGGTGAGGCGCCCGATGGACCAACCGAGAACATGGTAGCGATGCGTGGGTCCGGCGGGCCGCATTTCGGCTTTGCGGGCCATGTCGATGTCGTTCCCCCCGGCGAAGGGTGGAGCAGCGACCCGTTCGATCCGGTGATCGAGGATGGCATTCTGACCGGTCGCGGCGCCAACGACATGAAAAGCGCGATCGCGGCTTTTATCGCCGCGGTGGCGAGTGCCCCTCGGGAAAAGGGTACGTTATCGTTGCTCATCACGGGCGACGAGGAAGGCTATGCGACCTACGGAACGCCGCGCATCATTGATTGGCTGAACGAGCGGGACATTCGTCCCGACATGATTTTGATTGGCGAGCCGACATCGGTCGACCGGCTGGGAGACACAATCAAGATCGGCCGACGAGGATCGGTCAACATGTGGATCGACGTCTTGGGCACGCAAGGTCACGTTGCCTATCCACATCGCGCCGATAATCCGGTGCCAAGCCTTGCGCGCATTGTGAATGCCTTGACCGACCATCACCTGGACGACGGCACGGATGCCTTTCCGCCATCAAACCTGGAATTCACGGCAATCTCGACGCCCACGCAGGCCAGCAACGTCATTCCCGGCTCGGCCACCGCCCAGCTCAACATCCGGTTCAACAATTTGCAAAAGGGTGCAGACCTTGTCCGCATGGTCGAGGAAGTCGTTGAGCGGGAAGCGCCCGGATCGTCGGTCCGCGCCCGGATTTCGGGCGAGGCGTTCCTGACCCCGCCGGGCGAGCTTTACGACCTAATCGTGTCGGCGATCCGCGAGGAAACCGGGATCGAACCCGAATTATCGACCAGCGGCGGCACGTCCGATGGGCGGTTTCTGATCAGCCTCTGCCCGGTGGTAGACTTCGGCCTGCCCAATGCGACGATGCACAAGGTGGGCGAACATGCGGCGGTCGAGGATATCCGCACGCTGTCGCGGATTTACGGCCGGGTCCTGGACAAGCTGTTCAACTAGGCGACGCTGCGCGATCCGCGCTCGGCGTTTTGTGTCCAGTTCAGATATTCTTCCTCGAACATTGGGTGGGCGAATACAAAGCCCTGCACCGTCTCGCACCCCATGGCGCGAAGGATATCGGCCTGTGCTGCCGTTTCCACGGCTTCCGCCACGATCTCCGCGCCGACACCCTTGATTAACTGGACCACCGCCTGGACCACGACACGCGCTTGTTCGCTCGATTCGATATCCTTGATCAGGGACGGGTCCAACTTGACGCGATCAAGTGGCATGGTGCGCAGCCGGGCGAGGTTGGAGTAGCCGGTGCCGAAGTCATCGATGGCGATCGACGCGCCCTCGCGGCGCAGCGCGGCAATTTCGTCCAGCACATGCTGCGAACATTCCATCGCCGCGCTTTCGGTGAATTCAAGTTCGACCAGCGATAGCGGAACACCCGCGTCGGACAAGGTCGTACGAAGTCGCTGGAAGAAGTCGGCCCGGTCGAGCTGGCGTGGGCTGACGTTAAACGCCAGGCGGCGCTCGATACCCTGCGATTGCCATTCAGCCAGCATCGAGGCGACCTCAGCAATGACCCAGTCGCCCAGTTCTGCGATGATGCCGGTCTGTTCCGCCACCGGAATGAAGCTGTTAGGAAGCCGCATCCCTTCTCGCGGGTGATTCCAGCGCAAAAGAGCTTCGGCGCCGCTCACTTCGCCGGTTGCAAAGCTGAGCTGCGGCTGGAGCGCGAGGACGAATTCTCCGCGCTGTACCGCCTCGCTCAGCGCGGCTTCCGTGTCGATCTTCCGCTGATGCTCTTCGGCCAGTTCCTCGCTGAACAGGCAATAACGGCCGCCGCCGCTATTCTTGGCACGGTACATGGCAATGTCGGCGGCACGCATCAGCGATTCGATCGTGCTGCCATGCTCTGGCGCAAGGGCAACGCCGACCGACGCGCCGATATCGATGCTGTGACCGTGCAGTTCGAACGGTTCGGAAATGGCCAAGGCGATGCGGCGGGCCACGCGCTCGGCGTCCGCTGCAGCTTCCATGGTTGGGAAGAAGATGGTGAATTCGTCTCCCGCTAGGCGCGCAAGCAGCGGAC
The DNA here is from genome assembly GCF_003583725.1 of Sphingomonas edaphi. Taxonomy (GTDB): domain Bacteria; phylum Pseudomonadota; class Alphaproteobacteria; order Sphingomonadales; family Sphingomonadaceae; genus Sphingomicrobium; species Sphingomicrobium edaphi. The sequence continues at coordinate 384,503 of NZ_QXTF01000001.1, forward strand.
GCGGACCTGCGCCTTCGCCGATTTCGGCAGTGACTACCACGCGCAGCCGGTTGGCGACCATGATGAGCAGCTGATCACCGCGAGCGTGGCCCAGGCTGTCATTGACGTTCTTAAACCGATCAAGGTCGACGAAAAGCATCGCAGCCAGCGCATCCTGCGCTCGCGATGCCAGCATCTTGTCCGCTTCAGCGCGGAAATGCAGCCGGTTTGGCAGGGACGTAACCGGATCGTACATGCCGAGTGCGTGGGCGTTCTCGATCGACGCACGCACCTCGGCGAAGAGACTGTCGACGGCGGTGGCGAGCTTCGGCATCGAGTCCCGGACGATCTTGGGTGTTGGGCTAGTTAGGTCGCCCTGCTCCACAGCGAGCAGCCGCTCACCCAACGCTGACAAGGCGCGGGCACTCTCGCTGTTCGGCCGTTCGGAGGCGATGTAACTCACCAGCAGGCAGAAGGCGCCTGCGACAATCGACGCGATCACCTGCTCGTTGAAGCTAGTGATGTAGAGGAAGGCGATCAGCGAAAATACGAACGAAGCAAAGCCTGCCGCGCCCGATAGAAGGGCGTTGCTGACTTTCTGCGCCGTACCTTCCTTCAACGTGGAAATCAGACCGCCCCTCGCCGCCCGGACCTTCCTGTCACGGGATATCGGCCCAGTCCTAAACAGGTGAGGTTAAAAAAGGGTGGAAGGGTCAGGTCCGGCGAAGGATGATATAGAGGCTTCCTCCCCCGCCATGGCGCCGGTGCGCTGCCCGTACTGCCGCAATCCGCGACGAATGCCGGGAAACCGCCAACCAATCATGAACCGCCGCCCGGATCCGTCCTCTCAGCAGCGGCGGGTCACCCTTCCGCTCGTGGCCGGTAATCAACAGGAGCACGCGCTCGCCGGCAGCAATCGAGCGTTCGAGTGCACGGTCGATGGCTTCCCACGCGCTGTCCAGTCCGTGCCCGTGCAGGTCGAGCGTCCGGTCTGGATCGATCCTGCCAGTCCGCAACTTGCGGTCCCAACTCCCGTCCAGCGTCGCCTGCTGGAGCGCTGCAGCAGGTTTTGATATCTTTGCAACCGGCCTCGGTGGAGGAACTCTTCCTCGCGGTGGAGCCAAAGTCACAGGAGACCTTTGCTCCGGCTCGGACTCTAAAGGCTCGCGCGATAACGGGCGAATGGTTGCGGTGACCTTCGCCCACAATTCGGCTTCTTCAGGGGAGAGGTTGCGCACGGGCCACCGTGCCCTTCGGCAACAGAATGATCGCACGGCCCTTCGACGACATCCCCCCGGCAGTCGCCTCGGCCCAAGCCCCCGCGCCCCAGAAGGTGTCGAAGCGATTGGCGCCCTTAATCGCCCCGCCAGTATCCTGCGCCACCCATAAGCCGGATGCCTCGGGCCGTTCCATCAATAGATAAGCCGGTGCGCCCAGCGGAACGAATTTCGGATCGGTCGCCACCGTCCCGCGCGGCGTAACGGGCACGTTCAGCGCACCCAAGGGACCGGGTCCAATCAGTTCCTTGAAGAAGATGTAGCTGAGGTTTTCCCGCATCAGTGCGCGGCCCTCTTCCGGATTAGCACGGATCCACGCGACGATCGCCTTCATGTCAGCGCCGCCCGCCGGCAGGATGTTCCGTTCCCGTAACAATCGTCCAATCGCGACATATTCACGGCCGTTTTGGTTAGCGTAACCGATCCTCATGACGCCGCCATCAGGCAGTAACAGACGCCCCGACCCCTGAATCTGCAGGAAGAAAAGATCGATCGGATCCGCGACCCATGCAATCTCCGGCACCTTGCCGACGAGCGCCCCGTCCTCGATCTCCGCTCTGGTGTAATAGAGAACGCACGTTCCCGTTTCGTCGATTCGCCCCCTGCCCTGCCCGCCATCGGGGCGGGTACAGCGGGTCAAGTCCTGGGGAACGCCATATACCGGCGTATTATAGCCCGGCTGCCGGGTACGCGACCCCCGGATTTCCGGCTCATAATATCCCGTGGCAAACGCCTCTCCGCTACCAACACGAACCCATTCAAACCGGTCGCGGAAGAATGCAGGCGCCCCGGCTTCGGTAACGGTTGCAGCTTCTGCGCACAGGGGCCGCCAGTCGGCAACGGTGGTCAGGCCGGACTGGTCCTGCCGTTTGACCAGCGCCGGGCAACTAATGCGAAACGCCCTTAACGCCCGGCTCGACTCTGCAGCATTGAGCAGCGCCGGCGTCGCAAGCGACGCACCCGCCGCCCGCGCATTTTCAGGCGGCGGAGGCGACGGAACAGGCGTCGGCGCAGGCGCCGGTGTCACAGGCTCGGCCGGCTGCGGGCCGCGAGTAGCGCACGCGGCAACGAGCAGGCTGGCGGACAGCGCCAGCGCGCGAAGAAGGACCCTCACTCTTCCTCGTCGGTTTCGACGAGGAGCCAGTTGGGATCGCGCGATGCGATATCGCGGCGGAACGTCCAGCGATCGCGCGTCTGCACCGCGTCCGACAGCGAGCCAGCGACGACATCACCGTCCTTGTTGCGAGTGACGGCGGCAATATCGGCTTCGAACCGCACAGTAACGAGCGCCACGCTGCGATCCAGTTCTGCACCAGCGATGACCGCCTGATCGATCGCGACCAGCCGGTTGTCGAGCACGAGGCCGTCCTTGGCCCGCTCCTCGACCGCTCCGGCGAACGTGTCGAACACATGGCCGTCGACATAGGGACGCATCGATTCGACCTCGCCCTTCCAGAATGCCTCGAGGATCAGGCGGTAGGCAGCCTTTGATCCTTCGAGAAAGCGGGCGACATCGAACGAGGGATCGGCAGCCAGCAGCGCGCGAACGCCTGGCCCTGCAGTCGGCAAAAACGCCATGTCATCGACGTCGCTGGCGGGAGTCGCCGTCGCCGGGCCGGGATGTGACCGTGCGTCGACGCCGGCCGCAGCCTGCTCTGGGTCGGCAGGTTTCAGGATGGGCTGCTCATGCCCGGTGCGCTCACCCAGCACGCTGTAGAGGCGCAGGCCGATGAACAAAGCGACAAGCGCAAGGATGACAATCGCGGTCAAAGAAGAATCCGTTCCAAGTGAGAAGCTTTACGGCCCAACATAGTGCAGACAACGCGCGGATTCAAAGGGCGCTCCGTCCCGCCCCAGCGGCATTGCGCCGTAGTTGCGTGGCTGCTAGTCGCTCGCCCCGAAAGCTTGGCGCAGTTTCGGCGCCACGCCTCCGTCATTCAAACGCCGATTCTCAAGGACAATCCATGGCTGACCAGGACACCACCACCGCCGCCCCCGAAGCAATGGGCGAAGGTGCCGCAGAAGCGCCGCAGGCCGGCACGATCGCGCAATACATCAAGGATCTGTCGGTTGAGAGCCCGTCGGCTCCGCAGGTATTCCAATGGTCAGACCAGCCAGCGCTTGATGTCCAGTTTGGCATCAACGGGGGCAAGATCGGCGACGATGTCCACGAAGTCATCCTGAAGGTCGAGGTCAGCGCCAAGTCCGCCAACGGCACGCACTTTATCATCGACCTCAGCTATGCCGGCCTGTTTGGCTTCCGCAACATTCCAGAGGACGCACTTCCGCCGTTCCTTCTCGTCGAGGCGCCCCGCCTGCTCTTTCCGTTCGCGCGGCAGATTATTGCCGAAGCGGTCCAGAACCTCGGCTTCCCACCCGTTCTGCTCGACCCGATCGATTTCGGCGCCGCCTACATGGCCCAGCTCGAAGCTCAGCAGCAGGCGCAGGGCCAGCCGGGCGGCGATGGCGAGCCCCCGGTCGGCCACGCCTAACTAGAAGGCGGGTCCTTGAACCTTTATCGGGCGATCGGGTCGATCGGCGGCCTGACCATGGTCAGCCGGGTCCTGGGCTTCGCCCGGGACATGATCGGCTCGCGGATCCTCGGCGCCAGCCACGCCAACGACGCCTTCAACCTCGCCTTCCTGCTCCCGAACATCTTCCGCCGACTCTTCGCGGAGGGTGCCTTTTCGTCCGGCTTCGTCCCATTGTTCAGCCGACGGCTGGCATCCGGCGGGGATAAGGAAGCTGAGGCGTTCTCCAATGAAATCCTTTCGGTGTTCATGCCGGCCCTCTTGGCCGTCACGTTGCTGTTCGTGGTTTTCATGCCGGGCGTGCTGTTGTTGGTTGTGCCAGATTATGCCGACACGCCGGGGAAAATGGAGTTGGCGGTTGAGTTAACCCGCTGGACCTTCCCCTACCTGCTGTTCATCAGCTTAGTCGCCCTTCTGTCAGGAATCTTGAATTCCCTGACGCGTTTCGCCGTAGCCGCGTTTGCGCCCGCGTTGCTCAACCTTACGCTAATCGTAGCGCTGTTGATCGCCCCGTCAGACAAGATCGAGGTGGTGCGCTACATGGCCTGGGCTGTGTTGGTGGGCGGAATATTGCAGTTCGCGCTCTGCTGGGTCGCGGTGCAGAAGGCAGGCGTGAAGCTTCGTTTTGGTAAGCCTCGCCTGACGCCAGCAGTGCGCGAACTGGTAATCCTAGTGCTGCCCGCGACGCTTGCAGCCGGCGTTTATCAGATAAGCCAGCTGTTTTACGCTTACTTCTCATCGCAACTTGGGGAAGGCGCGCTCACAAAGCTCTCCTACGCTGACCGGCTGAACCAACTTCCCTTGTCGATTATCGGAACGGCGCTTGGCGTCGCCATCCTCCCGGCAATCAGCCAAGCGATTGCACGAGGCAATGAGGACGACGCGTCAGACGTGCAGGCTCGCGCATTCGACCTGTCGATGCTGTTAACCTTACCTGCCACGTTGGCGCTTGTAGTCGCAGCGGGTCCCATCATCGGCGCCCTCTACCAGGGCGGCGAATATAGCGTGGAAGACGCGCGCGTAACGGGCAACATCCTGGCAATCCTGGTCACTGGACTTCCTGCCTACGTTTTGGTCAAGGTGCTGACGCCCGCCTTCTACGCCCGCAAGAACGTCAAGACTCCCGTACGGATCGCGATGGCCGTGCTCGGCCTGGGGATCGTCGCCAACTTCGTCCTCATTCCCATAATTGGCATTTACAGTCTTGCGACGGTGACTTCCGTCAGCGCGTGGATCAACTTCGCGCTCCTGTTCGGCATTCTCTATGCAAAGGGACATTTTCGTATGCCGGCGTGGCTGGTCCTTCGCATTTCAAAGCAGATGATCGCCGCTCTGGCCATGGCTGCGGCGCTTTACGGAATCCGCATTTTGGCCGGCGACATGTTCCTCGGCGGCGTCGTCGAGCGCGTTCTCGCCTTGGGAGCGCTCGTCGGGATCGGTGGCGCGATCTATTTTGCTGTCGCGTGGATGATTGGCGGAATGGATCGGGAAGCAATCGCCGCTCTGAGAAGGAAAAAGCCCGTCCAATGACCGATCAGCCGATGCGCGTGGTTTCCGGGATCCAGCCGACAGGCGACCTCCACCTTGGCAATTTGCTGGGCGCGATCCTTCGCTGGGTCCGCATGCAGGATGAGGCGGAATGCCTGTTCTTCCTCGCCGACCTTCATGCGCTGACCGTCGATGTCGATCCCGCCATCCTGCGGGGCAACGTCCGCGAAATGGCGGCGGCGCTGATAGCCAGCGGCATTGATCCCGCCAAGTCCACTCTGTTTGCGCAAAGCGCGGTTCCAGCCCATCCGGAACTTGCCTGGATTCTCCAGGGAACGGCCCGAATGGGGTGGCTTAATCGCATGACGCAATGGAAGGACAAGGCTGGCAAAAACCGCGAAGGCGCAAGCGTCGGACTGTTCACCTATCCGGTGCTCCAGGCCGCCGACGTCCTCGTCTACAAGGCGACCCACGTCCCGGTCGGCGAGGACCAGAAGCAGCATATCGAGTTGGCTCGCGACATCGCGGTGAAGTTCAACAATGATTTCGACGTCGAGCTGTTCGTTGCGCCGGAGCCCTACATCGGCGGCGGCACCGCAGCTCGCGTGATGAGCCTTCGCGACGGAGCGTCGAAAATGTCCAAGTCGGACCCGTCGGAGGCGAGCCGCATCCATCTCACTGATAGTGATGACGTCATCGCGCAAAAGCTTCGCAAGGCGAAGACCGATCCGGAGCCCCTGCCCGACGATCCGGAGTTGTTGGCCGGTAGGCCGGAAGCGCGGAATCTCGTGGGAATCATGGCTGCGGTAACCGGGGAATCTCCGGCAGCGGTTCTGCAGCGGTTTTCCGGCCAAGGCTTCGGTGCCTTCAAGCCCGCGCTGGCGGATGCGACGATCGCCCTGCTTGCGCCGCTCCGCGAGCGTTTGATCGAATTGCGGAATGATCCGGCGATGCTCGATGGCATCCTTGCGGCGGGTGCGGAGAAAGCCGTTGAGCTGGCAGCGCCGACGCTTCACGAAGCCTATCGCGCCGTCGGCCTGCGATCCTGATTCGAGTCGCCCAGGCGACTCCCACGCTTCATCGCCTATTCAGCACGGTTCGTGCTATCCTCCCGCGAGACAAGAGTTTTTCGACTCGGGGATGTAATTATGCGTATCAAACTACTCGGCGCCGCGATCATGCTCGGCGCGTCTGCGCTAAGCCTGTCGGCCTGTGCGACGGGCTTCCCGACCAAGGTTTCCCGCTACCAGGCGATGCCGGCTCCACAGGGCCAGAGCTTCGTGGTGGTCCCGATGGATGCCCGCAATATGGGCGGCCTGGAATTCTCTCGTTATGCGGAGCAAGTTTCGCAGGCAATGCAGGCGCAAGGTTATGCGCGAGCTTCCTCGGTCAACGATGCAACGATGGTCGTTCAGGTCGGGTATAAGGTCGACGACGGTAACCTCGCCGTGGTCGAGGATCCGTTCCGATACAACCGCTACGATCCATTCTATCGCGGCTTCTACGGGCGGCCTTTCTATTCGCGCTACCGTTACTACGGGCCACGCTCGGCCTTCTATTGGGGCTGGGATGATCCCTACTGGTATTCGCCGTTCGGCGACCCGGTCCGGACCTACACTTATTACAAGAGCGAACTCGACGTGAACATTCGCCGCAAGGCGGACAATGCTTCGCTGTTTGAGGGTCGTGCTCAGGCGAAGTCGGCAACCGATAACCTCGGCACGATTGTCCCCAACTTAATTGAGGCCATGTTTACGGGCTTCCCCGGCCGGTCGGGCGAAACGGTGCGGATTACCGTCCCGCCGGAACGGAAGGTCAAGGGGTAAGCGCCAGCTAGCGCCCATAGACGAAGGCCTGCCCGGGAAACCTGGCAGGCCTTTCGCTTTGCCGCAACGGAAAGAACGGGACCCGTCCAGACTTTTGGTCTGGACGGGTCCCCGACCAGTTGGGGACTGGACCTCAATCGGGCGCTGGCCGGCGAACCGACCCTAAGCCCTTAACCCCCCTCAGCCCTCCAGCTGGCGTGTCAGCAGGCGGATGTCGGCATCAAGTTCCGAGTCCGCGGCACGCAAGCGTTCGATCTGCTTGACCGCATGAATGACGGTCGTGTGGTCGCGGCCACCGAAGCGGCGGCCAATGTCCGGAAGCGACTTGGGCGTCAGCTGTTTGGACAGGTACATGGCGACCTGGCGCGGCCGAGCGACTTCTCGCGCGCGGCGTGCCGAAGTCATCTCCGCCTTGCGGATGCGGTAATGCTCAGCGACCTGGGTCTGGATCTCGTCAATCGAAATGCGGCGCTGATTTGCACGAAGCACATTAGCCAGCACTTCCTCGACAAACGGGACGTCGATCGTGCGGCCCGTCATCATCGCATAAGCCGCAATACGGTTGAGCGCGCCTTCAAGCTCGCGGATCGAGCTGGAGATCCGGCGGGCAAGGAACTCCACTACGCCGCGGGGCATATCGATGCCCGGAAGAGCGCCAAGCTTGACGTCGATAATGTTGAGGCGGAGCTCATAGTCCGCTGGGTTGATGTCCGCGACCAAGCCCCAGCTGAGGCGCGACAGGATGCGCGGCGCGATCCCATCCAGGTCCTGAGGCGCGCGATCAGAAGTGATCACCAGGCGGCGGCCCGCGGTGATGATCTCGTTCATCGTGTGAAAGAACTCTTCCTGCGTCGAATCTTTGCCGGCGATGAACTGGACGTCATCGATCAGCAGCAAGTCTGCCGACCGCAACCGGCCCTTAAATCCAATCGTGTCGTTTTCTTTCAGGGCGCGAATGAACTCGACCATGAACTTCTCGGCCGACATCGACACGACGCGTGCGCCCGGACGCCGTTCGAGGAAGGTCTGGCCGATTGCATGCAGCAGGTGGGTCTTGCCCCGGCCCGTGCCGCCATGAATGAACAGCGGATTGAACGCCACGCTGTCCGCGGTCGCAAGCGTGCGTGCCGCGGTGGCAGCTACTTCGTTCGCCTTGCCGATGACGAAGGTTTCAAATCGGTAGCGCGGATCGAAGTTGGGAGCTGCCGGATCGCGCTCGGCCGGCGCCACGGGCGCGGCCGGAATTTCCTCGAGGATCAGCAGCGGCGACGGGCGCGGCCCGTCTGCTGCGGCCGTGACCATCACGTCGCGAACGATCGGCAGTACGGAGCGCCATGCAAGGGCCAGCCGCTCGCCGAAGTGGTTTCGCACCCAGTCCGCCATGAACTGGCTCGGCATGACGATTTCCAACTCGCCTGACTCGCCGTCGAAGGCGCCGAGTTCGGCTGGCTTCAGCCAGCCGTCGAAAGTTCGCGCGCCGCAGTCACGCCGGAGGCCGGCCCGAATGGATTCCCAGGCCGCTTCGAGCGGGGCGGGAACGCCATGGTCGCTGACTGGAATGCCGGCGTCGGACAAAGACAAATTTTCCCGACTGCCGTGCACTGGCGCGCGCCTCCCCAAACCTAACTTTGCCGGACATGGGACACCGTCGCGGCCGACACGAGTCGGCACGTCCAGGTCGCTCCCAGTCGCTAGCCCCCCGGTGCGGGATTCGCCGCCGGAAAGGCCGTTTTGAAAGTGTGGGGCGCGGGATTCAAGACCCGAATTTTCATCAACATGAAATAAACGGACTTGACAGAGGGAAGCGGCCAAAAACCATCGAAATTGGCAGTTTTCTGGCATTTATCCCGGGAACGCCAAAATGACGATTTCGCGAATCGCGGGAATCCCTAGACTTTTTTGAGTCATCAAAAAGAAACGGGCCGCCGGTAAACCGACAGCCCGTCTCGAAACAGAACGTAAACGCGCAATTAACCGAGCGAGGCGACCCGCTTGGTCAGGCGCGAGAATTTCCGCGACGCGGTGTTCTTGTGCAGCACGCCGCGCGCAACGCCGCGAGCCATTTCCGGCTGGGCCTTCTTTAGCGCTTCGGCGGCATCGTCCTTCTTACCGGCAGCAATCGCCGACTCGACGGCCTTGATGAAGGTGCGGATACGGCTGACGCGGGCGCCGTTGATCGCCGCACGGTTAGCGTTGCGGCGGATGCGCTTCTTGGCTTGCGGCGTGTTCGCCATCGATCGTCCTCACAAACTCATGTGTATCAAAGAAAAAGCGGCGCGTTACCCGTGTGGGTCGCACCGGCGTGGCGCTCCCCTAGCCGGAAGGGCGATTCGCGTCAACCGGAGGCATCACCTCTGGCAGGACGGGCAGAAGAAGGTCGAACGCCCACCCTGGACGATCCGCTTGACCTTCCCGGCACAGCCATCGCGGCACGGCTCCCCTTCCCGTCCATAGACGTCGAATTGCTTCGAGAAATAGCCCAGTTCGCCATCGGGAGCGATAAAGTCGCGTAGCGTCGAACCTCCAGCTTCAATGGCATCCTTGAGAACCGCTGGGATCGCATCGGCCAGCGCCGCGAGCTTAGCCTTCCCGATCCGCCCGGCCTGCTTTCGCGGATCGATGCGCGCGCGGAACAGCGCTTCGCAGGCATAGATATTACCAAGGCCCGCTACAATGCGCTGATCGAGCAGTAGCAGCTTCACCGCGGCGATCCGGCCGTCGAATTTGCGCCTCAGCCAGTCGCCATCGACTTCTTCCCCGAGCGGCTCGGGTCCGAGCGCCGTGAATGCCGGCCAATCGGCGAGGTCTTTGGTCGCGACCAGATCGATCGATCCGAACCGGCGCGGATCGCGAAGGCTGACGCGGCGCCCGTCGTCCAGGTCGATGACAAGGTGATCATGCTTGTCCAGTGACGCTGGATCGACTCGCCAGTGACCAGACATCCCAAGGTGGAAGACCATGGTGTCGCCGCGGTCGGTGTCGACGAGCCCATATTTGGCGCGGCGCCCCAGTCGCGTGACCGTCGAACCTGTTAGCCGCTGGCCCAGATCCTTCGGGAACGGGCGGCGCAGGTCGCCCCGCCGGGCTTCCACGCGGGTTAGACGCCGCCCTTTCAACACACGTTCCAGCCCACGCACAGTGGTTTCGACTTCGGGAAGTTCGGGCATGACATCCTTTGCGGCACAAGAGGCGTTTCGCCCCTCCAATCTCCCTGCTAGGGCGCTGTCATGGACAAGGTCAATTTCGGTGACGAACTGGTCACGCCCGAAGAGAAGACAAAGCGCGTCGGCGGCGTTTTCACCTCTGTTGCCCGAAACTATGACGTGATGAACGACCTGATGTCGGGCGGTATGCACCGGCTGTGGAAGGACCGCTTTGTGGCCAAGGTGAAGCCGCGGTCGGGCGAGAGTATCCTCGATATGGCAGGCGGAACCGGGGACATCGCCTTCCGTATGGCGGCCAAAGGCGCCGCCGTCACCGTGAGCGATATCAATCCCGACATGTTGGCCGTCGGAATGGAGCGCGCCGAAAGCCGCGGGATCGACGGGCTGACCTGGCAGGTTGAAAATGCCGAAACGCTAAGTTTCGGCGATGCCAATTTCGACGCCTACACGATCGCGTTCGGGATCCGGAATGTTACCGACATTCCCGCGGCCCTCCGAGAGGCGCACCGCGTTCTGAAGCGTGGCGGCCGCTTTTATGTCCTCGAATTTTCGACCAGCGAATGGCCCGGTTTTGGCGAACTTTATGATCGCTATTCGGAACATTTGATCCCCAAGATCGGCAAGGTCGTCGCCAAGGACGAAGACAGCTACCGCTACCTCGTCGAATCCATTCGGCGATTCCCGCGCATGGAGGCCTTCCGCAAGATGATCGAGGACGCCGGCTTCAAGTCGACGAGCGTCGAGCCGATCCTTGGCGGGCTGGTCGCCATTCACGGCGGTTGGAAGATTTGATTTGACCGCAGCCGTCACGCATCTTTGGCGCCTGCTACGGTGGGGCCGGACGCTTGCCCGGCACGGCGCCTTGCAGGGGATCGAGCACGACCCGCTCACTCCGCCGAACGTGCGCCGCCTGGTTCGGCTTGCCCGCTTTGGAACGCGCCAGCCCGCGGTGCCGGATTACGCCGCTGCCCTGCAGGAGATTGGCCCGGCAGCGATCAAATTGGGTCAGGCACTGGCGACTCGGCCCGACCTGGTCGGCGAGGCTGCCGCGGAAAACCTGCTGCGCCTGCAGGATTCTCTTCCCCCGGCGCCCTTCCCGGCGATCAAGGCAGCGATTGAACTGGCGCTGGAAGCGCCGCTCGAAACTCTGTTCAAGGAATTCGACGAAGTTCCAGTCGGCGCGGCTTCCATAGCGCAGGTTCATCGCGCGGTTACCACCGAAGGGCGGCAGGTCGCCGTCAAAGTGCTTCGGCCGGGGATTGAGGATGAGTTCGCAAGAGCGCTTGAGACCTATGAATGGGCAGCTGCGCATGTCGAAGTTCACGGCGGGGATGAAGCCGAGCGCCTCAGACCGCGGATGGTCATCGCTCATTTCAAACAATGGACACGGCGCGAGCTGGACCTGCAACGGGAAGCCGCGTCCGCGTCAGAGCTGCGCGACAATATGGTTGCCGAGCCCGGCTTCCACGTTCCAGAAATTGACTGGGGACGAACGGCTCGGCGGGTCCTGACCCTGGAATGGCTGGACGGCATCAAGCTGTCCAAGCGCGACGAACTGATTGCCGCCGGACACGACCCGAAGCAGTTGGCCTTCATCCTGGTTCGCGCCTTCCTGCGCCAGGCAGTTGTCGACGGCTATTTCCACGCCGACCTGCACCAAGGAAACCTGTTCGCACTGTCCGACGGCCGACTAGCCGTCATCGATTTTGGTATCATGGGGCGCATCGATCGGCGCGCCCGGTTGTGGCTTGCCGAGATTCTCTATGGCCTCATCACGGGCGACTATCGCCGCGTCGCCGAAATACATTTCGAAGCGCAATATGTCCCCGCCCATCACAATGTCGACGAATTCGCGACCGCACTTAGGGCCGTCGGTGAGCCGATCCGCGGCCTCCCGGTTAAGGACATCAGCATCGGCCGGATGCTGGAGGGTCTGTTCAGCATTACGCGCGACTTCGAGATGCAGACGCAGCCGCACCTGCTCCTGCTGCAAAAGACAATGGTGATGGAGGAAGGCGTGGCGACTGCGCTCGATCCGGACATCAACATGTGGGAAGCGGCCGAGCCCTTTCTGAAGGACTGGTTGCGAACCGAGTTGGGGCCCGAGGCCTATTATGCCGACCGCATTGTCGAGACGGTTCGCGCGTTCAAGGTGATCCCGGACCTCATCAGGCGCATCGATGCCGCATACCCGCCCGCCGGCGCGGCACCACCGCCACCACCACTCGCCGATGTGCAAGTAATCGAGCGCAAGAATTGGCTTGGGCCCTTGGCAATCGCGGCGATATCCGCTGCGGTTGCGGCAGGGGTCACCTACTCCCTGGTCGCCTGACGTGGAGCTGGGGGGCTTCCAGACGAGGTTCGAAGGGTGGAGCCGGGGTCCAGCTTTCGTCGTCGTAGCGGTGTTGGTTGCGCTGATTGCCTTCGCAAGCTGGTCACCGGAACGGGCCCCCGCGCCCAAGCTCCGGACATCGGAAGCACAGCACAGCGACCTCCAGCTTTATCGCGACATCATTAGAGACGTTCGCAGCGGCGAGAGCTATTATGACGCCGCCGCCCGAGAGCAGCGCGCCGCCAACTACCCATTGAAGCCCTTCTATACCGTCCGCCTGCCGACCCATGCCACCATCTACGCCGCGCTTGGAGAGCCGGTGATGATTGGCCTGGTCTGGGCCCTGTCCGCGGCATTGATTGTTGCCTGGTGGGTTTTGCTGAAGCCGATACTGCAGCTGCCACTCTTGGGTGCATCGATGGTGCTGATCGGCGGCGGCCTAGGTGGCCTGCTGCAGCCGATGACCGGCCTGTTCCATGAAAGCTGGGCGGCGCTCCTGATGGCGCTGATGATCGCGCTACGACGCCCTACCCGCGCCTGGCCTGCTCTCCTTGCGGGTTGCCTGGCCCTGATGGTGCGTGAACTTTCGCTGCCGATGATCCTAGCGATGGGCGGGCTGGCGGTGATTGAACGGCGTTGGCGCGAAGCGGCAGGTTGGGCGGCAATCGTTGCGGTCTTTGCGGGCTATCTGACGCTGCATGGATACTGGGTTGGGCAAGTCATTCAACCGCAGGATCCGGCGTCGCCGGGCTGGTCGGGCCTACTCGGCGTCCACTTTGCGCTCAAAAGCCTTGCCAAGGTCACATTTGGAATCCAGCTGCCCGACGCTCTGGCCGCGTCGCTGCTGCTGCTATCCCTGTTCGGCTGGGCATCGGTTCGAACGGGTTGGGCGTTGAGGGCATTCCTACTCTTGCTTGGGTATGGCGCGATGCTGGCGCTCTTTGCGCGCGCCGACACATTCTACTGGGCGCTGATCGCGGCGCCGCTGTCTTTCATGGGGCTGGTGTTTCTACCCAAGGCTGTGTCTGACCTTGCGAAGGCCATGCGCCGCACTCCATATCCAGCCTCATGAGCCACATCCTCTTGATCGTTGGCGGCGGAATCGCGGCTTACAAGGCGGCCGAACTAATCCGTCTATTCCGTAAGGAAGGCCATCGGGTTACGCCCGTCCTCACCGAGGGGGGCGCCCACTTCGTAACCCCGATGAGCCTAGCCGCGCTTGCAGAAAGCCCTGTCTATACGTCGCTGTGGGACCTGAAGGACGAAGCAGAGATGGGCCACATCCAACTCTCACGGGCCGCGGATATTATTCTCGTTTGTCCGGCGACAGCCGACCTCATCGCGCGGATGGCGAGCGGCCACGCCAACGACCTAGCGACCACGCTACTGCTGGCAACCGACAAGCCGGTAGTCGTTGCGCCGGCGATGAACGTCCGCATGTGGCAACATGAAGCAACGAAACGGAACATCGCCCAACTGAAGGCCGACGGGGCCACGGTGCTGGAGCCAGATGAGGGTCCAATGGCCTGCGGTGAGTTCGGTCCGGGCCGGTTGCCCGAGCCGGACGATATCTACCGGCGCATGGAGCCGTTCCTTGGCAGCATCTCTCGCCATACCCCTGCCGAGTCCGGTTTGCTGGCGGGAAAGCATGTCCTCGTCACCGCAGGCCCAACCCACGAGCCGATCGATCCGGTGCGCGTGATTGCCAACCGTTCGTCCGGCAAGCAGGGTTTTGCCATTGCCGAAGCGGCGGCTCAGGCGGGAGCGCGGGTGACGCTCGTTTCCGGTCCTGTCGCCCTGCCGACGCCAGGCGGCGTGGTCCGCATCGATGTCGAAACGGCGCAGCAGATGGCCGATGCCGTTGCTGAGGCGCTTCCCGCTGATGTCGCCATTCTGGTTGCCGCAGTTGCCGATTGGCGAGTCGAAGCGGCGGCGGAGAAGCTCAAGAAGTCGTCGGGACCTCCAATGCTGCACTTTTCGCCCAACCCCGACATACTGGCGACGCTGGCGGCACGACCCGATCGCCCCTCCCTGCTAATCGGTTTCGCGGCGGAAACCCAAGATGTGGTCGCAAACGGGCAGGCAAAACTCTCTTCGAAGAAGGCAGACTGGATCGTCGCCAACGACGTGTCGGGCGATGTGATGGGCGGCTCGCGCAATCGCGTCCATCTGGTAACAACGGACGGGGTCGAAGATTGGCCCGAAGCCGCCAAGGAAGACGTCGCGCGACACCTGATTTCCCGAATAGCACAGGAACTTTCATGACCATCCGTATTCGACTGACGCGCCTCCCCCACGGGGAGGGGCTGCCCTTGCCGACCTATGCAACACCAGGTGCGGCAGGCATGGATGTTGTGGCGGCTGAGGACGTTGATTTGCAGCCGGGGGAGCGGCATGCGGTTGCGACGGGTTTTCGCGTCGCCATTCCCGAAGGCTACGAAATCCAAGTTCGCCCCCGCTCAGGCCTCGCCTTCAAGCATGGCATCACTGTTCCTAACACTCCTGGCACCATCGACAGCGACTACCGCGGGGAGCTCAAGGTGCTGTTGATCAATCACGGCCGCGACGCATTCCCTATTCGCCGCGGCGAGCGCATCGCCCAACTGGTTCCGGCTGCCGTGACCCTCGCGGAGTTCGACGAGGTACAGGAGCTATGCGAAACGGAGCGCGGCGCGGGCGGGTTCGGCTCGACCGGCGGTCATGGCTCTCTCTGACGACGAGCTTGACCGCTACGCGCGGCATATCGTTCTTCCCCAGCTTGGCGGAGCCGGCCAGCTTCGGCTGAAGCAGGCCAAGGTGGCGGTTGTTGGCGCGGGTGGGATCGGTGCAGCCGTTATCCCGGCTCTTACCGGAGCCGGTATCGGACAGCTGACGATCATTGATGCAGATACGGTCGACCTGTCAAACCTGCAGCGGCAGCCGCTTTATGAAACAGCGGACATTGGGAATGCCAAGGCGACGCTGGCGGTCAATTTTGCGAGGGCGCGCAATCCGCACGTTAGGTTCAGCGCCATCAAGACGCGCATCGACGGGGACAATGCTGCCTCCTTGCTGTCTGGGCACGACCTGATCCTCGACGGCACGGACAATTTCGCCACGCGCCTGACTGTCAGTGATGTTGCGGTTTCGCTCGGCATTCCCCTGCTATCGGCAGCCGCACAGCAGTTCCAGGGTCAGGTCGCTCTATTTCACGGTCGTCCCTGCTATCGCTGCTTCGTAGGCGACGCCTTCGACACGGACGATTGCGATACCTGCGCTGAGCTCGGCGTACTCGGCGCGCTGACGGGAACCGTCGGCAATTTCGCCGCGCTCATGGCGATACGGGCGCTTTCCGGCATCGGCCCGGATGCAGCCGGAACCCTTCACCTGTTCGACGGTGCGACCTTGACCTGGCGCCAGATCCGGCTCGTTGCCGATCCGGAATGCCGCACCTGCAGCATGCGCTAGGCTTTCTTCTTCTTTTTCGCGGGAGCCTTGCGCTTCGCCTTTTTCACGGGCCCCTTCGCTGCCTTGGCATCGATCAGTGCGATGGCCTCGCCCAGCGTCACGGCTTTTGGATCGGCGCTTTTCGGCAAGGTTGCATGCGTTGCGCCGTCACTGACGTACGGTCCGAAGCGGCCTTCCAGCACCTTGAGCTCCTTGCCCGACTCAGGATGCGCACCGAGCACGGCAATCGGCTCACGTGAGGCGCCTCGCGAACGGCCGCCGCCTGCCGCCGCCTCCGCCAGTTTGACGACCGCCGTATTCATTCCGGTGTCGAACACTTCGGCGGTAGAGGACAAGCGCGCATACTTGCCGTCGTGCAGCAGGTAGGGGCCATAACGACCGATCGACGCGACGATGGGTAGGCCGGTCTCGGGGTGAGCGCCAATTTCGCGCGGTAGGGACAGCAGCTTTTCCGCCATCTCCAGCGTGAGCGAGTCCTGGGGTACGTCCTTGGGAAGCGACGCCCGCGTGCCGTCACGCTCCAGATAAGGTCCGAAACGCCCGCTCTTGAGCTCGATGCCGTTGCCGATCTCCGCTGGCCCATCGCTGGCCGCTTCCTCGCCCTGGCCAAAGCGGCGCGTATATTTGCAATCCGGATAGTTTGAGCAGGCGACGAAGGCGCCGAATTTTCCGCCGCGAAGACCTAGCCTTCCTATCCCACATAGCGGACAAACGCGTGGATCGCTGCCATCGTCCTTGTCAGGAAACAGGTAGGGCGCAAGGAATTCGTCGAGCGCCGCCGTCACTTCCGAGGGCTTCTGGTCCATGACCTCGCCCGCCTTGGGCTTGAAGTCGCGCCAGAAGTCCTCGAGCATTTTCTGCCAGCGCAGCCGGCCGCCAGACACATCGTCCAGCTCTTCTTCCAACTCGGCCGTATAGTCGTAGTTCACATAACGTTCGAAGAACCGCTCGAGGAACGCGGTAACGAGCCGCCCGCTCTCTTCAGGAATGAATCGCTGCTTATCGAGCCGCACATATTCGCGGTCCTTGAGCGTCTGCAGAGTGGCGGCGTAGGTCGAGGGCCTGCCGATGCCGAGCTCTTCCAGTCGCTTGACCAGGCTCGCTTCCGAAAAGCGCGGCGGCGGCTGGGTAAAGCTTTGCACCGCATCGACACGCGTCTTCACTGGTGAATCGCCGGTACGGAGCGCGGGCATGCGGCCCGATTCTTCATCCTGCGGATCGTCGCGACCTTCGTCATAAAGGGCCATGAAACCGGGGAAAAGAACGACCTGTCCCGTCGCGCGAAGCGTCGCCCGCCCGGCCCCGTCGGTCAGTTCGACCGTGGTTCGCTCTAACCGGGCCGACGCCATCTGACTGGCAAGCGCGCGATTATACACCAGCGCGTACAAACGAGCGTGGTCGCCCGACCCCGCGCGATCTTTGGCAAAATCCGTCGGACGAATTGCCTCGTGCGCTTCCTGCGCGTTCTTTGCTTTGCTGCTGTACTGGCGCGGCTTGTCGGGAACATAACCCGCATCATAACGGTCCGCGATGACCTTACGGGCGGCACTGATCGCCTCCCCTGCCATTTGGACCCCGTCCGTGCGCATGTAGGTGATCAACCCGTCTTCATAGAGCGACTGTGCAAGACGCATCGTGTGGCTCGCGGAAAAGCCAAGCTTTCGCGCCGCTTCCTGTTGCAGCGTAGAGGTTGTGAACGGCGGCGGCGGATTCTTGGCTAGGGGCTTGGTCTCGACCGAGGCAACCGTAAACCGGCCGTCTTCGACCACCTGTTTTGCAGCGTCGGCCGATCCCTTGTCGCCGATGGACAGGCGGTCCAGCTTCTTCCCGTCCAGCCCGACGAGGCGCGCCGTGAACGGCGTTCCGTCAGCTTCGAAGGTTGCCGAGACCTGCCAATACTCTTGCGCCTTGAAGAGTTCGATCTCTCGCTCGCGGTCGACGATCAATCGAAGTGCCACCGATTGCACTCGGCCGGCCGACTTGGCCCCCGGCAACTTGCGCCACAAAATCGGAGAAAGGGTGAAACCGACCAGATAATCGAGCGCGCGACGGGCCCGGTACGCATCGATCAAATCTTCGTCGAGCCCGCGCGGGTGGGCCATCGCCTCGGTCACCGCAGACTTGGTGATGGCGTTGAAAGTGACGCGCTCAACCGTTTGGGGAAGTGCCTTTTTCTTTCTAAGCACTTCCTGGACATGCCAGCTGATTGCTTCGCCTTCACGATCGGGGTCGGTCGCAAGGATTAGGGCGTCGGCCTTCTTCGCCTCATCGCTGATCGCCTTCAGTTGCTTTGCTTTGTCGGGGTAGGTCTCCCAATCCATCGCGAAGCCGTCTTCGGGGTTCACTGATCCGTCCTTCGGCGGCAGATCGCGGACGTGGCCATAGCTGGCCAGCACACGGTGGCCTGGACCGAGATATTTTTCGATGGTTTTCGCCTTGGCAGGCGATTCAACGACGACGAGTTTCAACTTGGCGCATTCCTTTACGTACGTACGCGCGATTGTCGGGCGGCACAGCTGGCCGTCAAGCCGCTAAGGAAGACTGGCCTTGCCGCCGCGCTACGCTCAAAACGCTCGTCGAGCTCAGCTCCACCAGCAACTATTGGGGCGCGCTCGCGTGGGCGCCAGATTGGCGGAAGAGATGTTGACGGGACTGGCGACGAGCGAGCCCAGTCTTCGGGGAGCACCCGCCCATTGAATTTTGCGTTCATCCGCACGCCGGGCCCTCCCCATTCGCTTGGCGCACGAGCGCTAGCACGCCGCCAATCGGCCGAGGCGCTTCCGGCACGTCCGCAGCGATCTCTGGGGGCAAAATATGGAAGGGCTTTCAGTGCCGCTTCAATACCAAAGCGGAACATGATTTCGCGATAGGCTATGGGTGCGATGCCGGGCGTGCGAGTTAGCCGTAACCGGTTAAGCAAACCTGGCGCGTGCACGTCACTTTGCCTTGCGGCCCACGCG
The DNA here is from genome assembly GCF_003583725.1 of Sphingomonas edaphi. GTDB lineage: Bacteria > Pseudomonadota > Alphaproteobacteria > Sphingomonadales > Sphingomonadaceae > Sphingomicrobium > Sphingomicrobium edaphi. Next base: position 403,507 of record NZ_QXTF01000001.1, read on the forward strand.
GGGCTCCTCACCTTTAGCAAGGCGCCGAATGTTATCCTTGTGCTTCCATATGATCAGCAGTGCAAAACCAAGCAGCATCGGAAAGAGCGCGGTCTCGCCCACTATCGCGGCAGTAACTGGAGCGCTTGCTGCTGCGGCCATGCCTGCAACCGAGCTAATGCGGATGACGAGCAACAGCCCGATCCAGACCAGTGCGTAGACTGCCGCCGCGACGGGCAGCAACGGAATCAGGATTCCGAGCAAGGTCGCTACGCCCTTCCCGCCTCTGAAGCGCAGCCACACCGGATAAAGATGCCCCACCAGGGCACCTGCCGCAGCATAGCTGACAGCTTCAGGCCAGAAACGATGGGCCAGCATCACGGCCAACGCACCCTTGGCAGCGTCAAGGAGCAGCGTCAGAGCGGCCAGTCCCTTTGATCCGGTCCGCAGGACGTTTGTGGCGCCGATGTTGCCCGACCCGATCTCCCTTATGTCGCCACGACCACTCAGCCGGGTCAGCAATAGCCCGAAGGGAATGGAGCCGAGCCAGTAGCCGACGGCGAGGGCAATCAAATGAGAAGTCGTCATGACGCGCTTGCGTAGCAGATCGTTTGTCGGTCGCAATGTTGCGCGGACCCGCACTTGGCCCTAGCCCGTCGCCGATGGATCCATCCGCTCCTATTCTCTTTTTCGATTCAGGTGTCGGCGGCTTGTCAGTTCTGGGACCAACGCGGGCTCTGCTGCCAAACGCTCCGATCGTTTACGCGGCCGATAACGCTGCATTTCCCTACGGTACCCGCTCCGAACAGGAGATTGCGGCTCGTGTCCCCGCATTGCTTGGTAGGTTGGTTGAACGCTTCCACCCCCGGCTGGCTGTCATAGCCTGCAACACCGCCTCGACCATTGCGCTCGACCATGTCCGCGCAGCGCTGGAAATTCCCGTCGTTGGCACTGTTCCGGCGATCAAGCCAGCAGCCGAGCTGTCGCTATCGCGAGTGATCGGCGTGCTGGGCACTGAGGCGACCGTCCGTCAGCCCTATGTGGATGACCTGGCCGATCGGTTCGCCTCCGACTGCACGGTCATTCGGCACGGCAGCCCCGAGCTCGTCGAGCTGGCGGAAGCGAAATTGGCAGGGGTGGCGGTCGCCGCCGAAGATGTTCACCGGGCGGTCGAAGCCATGCTCGACCATCCGCGCGGCCATGAGCTCGACGTTGTGGTCCTCGCCTGCACCCATTTCCCCCTGTTGGCCGACGAGTTGTCGGAAGCACTGCCAAACGTCACGCAGGTCGACGGTGGCCCGGGCATCGCGCGCCGGATTTCCTCTCTCACCAAAGGACAGGCCTGGCCGGAAAGCGCTCCTGACGGCATTGCGGTCTTCACCGCACCGCCACCGAAGCAATTGGTGACGTCACTCGCCGGATTTGGCCTAAATACGGTGGTCATTCTGTGAATAGTTGCGAGTCGTTCGCAATGGAAATCGCCCGCCTCCAACGGTAAAGGCGCGACGAGCGAAGGGATTAGCGTGGACTACGACCGGATATTCAAGGCGGCGATCGATCGCCTGCACGATGAGGGGCGCTATCGCGTCTTCATCGACATCCTGCGGACCAAGGGCAGCTTTCCCAACGCTCACTGCTTCCACGGGCATAACGGGCCCAAGCCGATCACGGTGTGGTGCTCCAACGACTATCTGGGCATGGGCCAGCACCCGGCCGTCGTCACTGCGATGGAAGAAGCCCTGCACAGCGTCGGCGCCGGTTCGGGAGGAACACGCAATATTGGCGGCAATACTCACTATCACGTGGACCTGGAAGCCGAGCTCGCGGATCTTCACGCCAAGCAGGCGGCCCTACTGTTTACCTCCGGTTATGTGTCGAACGAGGCCGCGCTCTCGACGCTCGGCAAGCTGTTACCCGGCTGCGTCATCTTTTCGGATGAACTCAACCACGCTTCGATGATCGCCGGCATCCGCAGTTCTGGTTGCGAGAAGCGAGTATTCCGGCACAACGATCTCGAACATCTCGAGCAACTGCTTCGCGAGGAAGCTCCGGAAACACCCAAGCTAATCGCGTTTGAAAGCGTCTATTCGATGGACGGCGATGTCGCGCCGATCGGAGAAATCTGCGATCTTGCGGACAAGTATGGCGCCCTCACCTACTTGGACGAAGTCCACGCGGTCGGCATGTATGGCGATCATGGCGGCGGAATTTCGGAGCGCGACCAAGTCGCCGATCGGGTGACCATCATAGAAGGAACGCTCGGCAAGGCGTTCGGCGTGATGGGCGGCTACATCGCCGCGGACCGGACGATCATCGACTGCATCCGCTCCTACGCGCCCGGCTTCATCTTCACGACCAGCCTGTCGCCCGTGCTGGTAGCCGGAGCGCTCGCGTCCGTTCGGCACCTGAAGCAATCTAACGAAGAGCGGCTCGCCCAGCAGGCAGGGGCGACTAGCCTAAAGGCACGGTTCCGGGACGCGGGCCTGCCGGTCATGGAGAGCGTGACGCACATCGTGCCGTTGCTGGTTGGGTGCCCGGTCAAGGCGAAGCGGATCAGCGACATCCTGCTCGCCGAATATGGTCTTTACGTCCAGCCAATCAATTTCCCGACGGTTCCGCGCGGAACCGAACGCCTGCGCTTTACACCCGGGCCGACGCACAGCGAAGCCATGATGGCGGAACTTACGACGGCGCTTGTCGAGATCTGGGGCCGGCTGGAACTCGAATTTCGCAAGGCGGCCTGACCGCTCGTGCAGGTTTCCAGCCTCATCGAGGCACTCCCCGCGGACCTAACGCTGACGCTGGTTGACGTCGGGTCCGCTGGCGGAACACATAGCCGATGGGACGACTTCCGCCCTCTGCTTTCGAACATCCTGTTTGATCCCCGCGAAGCCGCTGCCACTGGTAGCTTCGGACGTGGCGCGACGCGGGTTTACCCGGTCGCGCTTGGAGAGGCGGCGGGCGAGGCGGAACTCTTTTTGACCGAAATGGTCAACATGTCGTCGTTCCTCGAGCCCGATCCGGAGCAGTTTGGTCGTTACAGGAAAAAGTCAGGCGACAGCGCTGTGACTGCGAGCGAGATGGTCAAGATCGAGCGACTAGATGACCTCGCAAAACGCGACGGCTTCAAACCGGACGTTCTGAAGGTCGATACGCAGGGTAGCGAACTGCTCGTGCTGAAAGGCGCGCGGTCGGCTTTACAATCTGTCATCCTTGCCGAAATCGAAGTGTCGTTCTTCGCACGATACAAGGGCCAGCCGCTGTTTGCGGACATTGAGGCATTTATGAATGCGCAGGGATTCGAACTGATCGACCTTCTCAAGTTGAAGCGTTATCGCGCCGATAATTCATTCGGCATTCGCAATGCTGGCTTGCGCGAGGGGGAACGATCGGGTCGGTTGGCTTACGCCGACGCCATTTTTTTCCGCAGGGAAGCTCTCGTCTTGGAAATTGGAAAGTCCGACGGCGGGCAATCCGTTTTACGCGCGGTGGTCGCCCTTGTTGCATACGGCAAGGCGGATCTGGCGGCCCGCCTGCTCGATGTCGGGCGCGACATGATCGGACAGGCGCGAGCAGTCGCAATCGGCGAAGCGATCCGCTCGCTGCCGTCGCCACGCAGGAAGCGACTTATATCCCGCTTGCTCGGCAAAGTAGGTTGATCATGAGTCTGGGTCGCGTCGAGTTCGGCGGGCCGGATCTCCAGCCCCGACGCCTCCGAAACTTGCTCCAGTCCTATGTTGATGCTTCGCCGCCCGGCAGCCGCATCGACTGGATGACCTACTATTTTCGCGATCGTGCGCTTGCAGAATCACTGATGCGGGCAAGCGACCGTGGCGTCGCAGTGCAACTGGTGCTGGAAGAACACCCGCGGCAACCTCGTGCAAACGACGCCGTCATCGCGATGCTTCGCCAGCATGGTCTTGGCGGCGGCCTTCACGTCTCTTCAAGCCGCGGGGGGCGCGGTGAAAAAGGCCACATCCATGCCAAAATTTATGCTTTTTCTCATCCAGACATTGGCTGGATCGGCTCATTTAACCCTTCCGGGGATGAACCCGAAGACCCCGACGTAATCGCCGAAATCGGCGATCAGGACCGCGGACATAACCTCCTCATCGGAATCGAACGTCCGAAGCTTACGCGAGCGCTTAGAGGAATGGTCGATCGAATGGCCACGATCGAGTCGAAGTGGCTCCGGTATATGTCCTGGTTGCCCGCTACGGATGGCGACACCCGCCTGTACTTTTATCCACGCCTGCGTAACCTGGTAGTAGAGCCAACGATCGCCCTGTTAGGGCGGGGAGCCCATATCCGCGGCGCTATCTCGCACCTGAAAAAGGGCCCGCTGACGTGGGCGCTGGCAAGATGCGCGCGCCGCGGAGGCAAAGTTGATCTACTCGTTCACGACACGACCCGTCGGGTCAGCGAAAAGGCCATCCAAATCCTCTCCGAGGCAGGCGCGGCTGTTCGACGGGTTGCTGATCCGAACGATCTGCCGATGCATGCGAAATTTTTGCTGATTGAGGGCGGTGGGCGCCGGACATCATGGGTCGGCAGCTATAATTTCAACGATAAGTCGCGTTTCGACAATGTTGAGCTGTTAGTCGGCACCGGGGACGCAAACTTATTTGACGCCCTCGCAGGCCGGTTCACACAAATAAAGACAATGGCCGCTACAACGGCCGCTTGATGCTGGCGAATCCCGAGTACTTGGCCTACGGGACGGCCATGCGAATTGCACTTGCGGCCGACCATGCTGGCTATCTGCTGAAAGACGAACTTGTTGCCTGGCTGAGAGAAGCCGGGCACGCCGTTACCGACCTCGGCACTAATGGACCCGAAAGCGTGGATTATCCCGAATTTGGGACAAAGCTTGCCACGGCGGTCGCCAGTGGCGATGCCGATCGTGGCGTCGTCGTCTGCGGGTCGGGAATAGGGATTTCGATCGCCGTTAACCGCAACCCGCAATGCCGCTGTGCCCGCGTTGATGATCCGCTCTCCGCCGCGCTCGCCCGCGAACATAATGACGCCAACGTGCTGGCGCTCGGCGCACGCCTGATCGGCAGTGACATGGCCAAAGCATGCGTTTCGGCTTTTCTCGAAACCAACTTCGCCGGCGGACGCCACCAGCGCCGCATCGACCAACTCTCAAACCTCCTAGAGGACTCCGACTGATGGCTACCGCCCCCGACCTGACCGACGTCCAGCCGCTGGGATTCTTCACCCAGCGCCTTGCCGAAGCGGACCCCAAGGTGGCCGAAGCGATCAAGGCGGAGCTGGTCCGCGAGCAGACGCAAATTGAGCTGATTGCCTCCGAAAACATCGTCAGCCGCGCTGTGCTGGAGGCGCAGGGATCTGTCCTCACAAATAAGTATGCGGAAGGATATCCTGGTCGCCGTTACTATCAGGGCTGCGAGCCTTCCGACGCGGTAGAATCGCTCGCCATCGAGCGCGCCAAGCAGCTGTTTGGCTGCGGCTTCGCCAACGTCCAGCCGCACTCTGGTGCACAGGCCAATGGCGCGGTGATGATGGCGCTGCTCAAGCCCAACGACACGATCTTGGGAATGAGCCTCGCCGCCGGTGGCCACCTGACCCACGGCGCGCCTCCCGCCCAATCGGGCAAATGGTTCAATGCGATCCAGTATGGCGTCCGCGCCGACAATCACTTGGTCGATTTCGACGAGGTGATGGCACTGGCCAAGGAGCACCGGCCCAAGCTGATCATTGCCGGTGGCTCAGCCTATCCTCGTCATCTCGATTTCGCGAAGTTTCGCGCCATCGCGGATGAGGTCGGTGCCTACCTGATGGTCGACATGGCCCATTTTGCCGGCTTGGTCGCCGCGGGCGAACATCCGACGCCATTCGGCCATGCGCATGTCGTCACGACAACGACGCACAAGACGCTACGGGGTCCGCGGGGCGGGATGGTTTTGACCGATGACGAGGCCATTGCGAAAAAGATTAACTCGGCGGTATTCCCGGGCCTTCAGGGCGGGCCACTGATGCACGTCATCGCAGCCAAGGCGGTAGCCTTTGGCGAAGCGCTGGAGCCGGGTTTCAAATCTTACGCGAAGGCAGTGATCAGGAACGCGCAGACGCTCGCTAGCCGGTTGAAGGAGCGCGGAGCCGACCTGGTGGCCGGCGGCACAGATACCCATCTCGCGCTGGTAGACCTCCGTCCGCTTGGACTGACCGGCAAGGACGCAGACCAAAGCCTCGAGCATGCAGGGATCACCTGCAACAAGAACGGCGTTCCGTTCGACCCCCTCCCCCCGATGCAGACCAGCGGCATTCGCGTTGGCTCGCCGGCCGGAACCACGCGCGGCTTTGGCGAAGCGGAATTCCGCGAGATCGCCGACATGGTCGCCGACGTCCTGGAAGGCCTGCAGAAGAATGGCATCGACGGAAACAGCGAAATCGAGAATGCGGTTAACGCCCGCGTCCGCGCGCTGTGCGCCCGCTTTCCTATATACCAGGGCTGACCGTTGCGCTGTCCATTTTGTGCCCATGAAGACAGCCAGGTGAAGGACAGCCGCCCGTCGGAAGACGGTGCGGCCATCCGGCGTCGGCGGCAATGCGAAGGCTGCGGCGCGCGCTTTACCACGTTTGAGCGCGTCCAGCTTCGCGAACTGACGGTCGTGAAGAAGGATGGAAAGCGGGAGCCCTTCGACCGGGCTAAGCTTGAACGCGCCATTGGCCACAGTTGCCGCAAGCGCGATATCGATCCGGCCAAGATAGATCAGCTGATCAGCGGCGTGCAGAGGCAGCTGGAAACTCGCGGCGACGAGGTCACCACGGTCGCCATTGGCGAGGCGGTAATGGTCGGCCTGAAGGCGCTGGACCATGTCGCCTACATTCGCTTCGCCAGCATTTACAAGGACTTCAGCGAGCCGGGCGATTTCGCCGAGATTGCCGAGCGCGTCGGCCAGGAAACGCCCCCGGGCGAGCAGGACAAGCTGCTTTGACCAGCATGCCGCCGGTCGTCGTCCTCGTTCGCCCGCAACTCGGCCAGAATATCGGTAAGGCGGCGCGGGCGATGCTCAACTTCGGCCTGACCGAGTTGCGGCTGGTAGCGCCGCGCGACGGTTGGCCGAACCCAGACGCCGGCCCCGCAGCGAGCGGCGCAGACCTAGTGTTGGAAAAGGCCCAAATTTTCGACACGGTCGCCGACGCCATCGCGGATTGCGGCTTGGTGTTCGCATCGACGGTCCGGCGACGTGACCTCATCATGCCGGTCGTAGGGCCGGAAGAAATGGCGCGCGAAATCTGGGCGACCGCGGGCAGGGCGGCCATCCTGTTCGGGCCGGAACGCTCGGGCCTCGAAAGCGAAGATGTAGCACTCGCCAATCGCATCGTCACCGTGCCCATCAATCCCGAATTCGGTAGCCTGAACCTGGCCCAGGCCGTCATCCTGCTGGCCTATGAATGGTCGCGAGGGGCGGACCTTGCGCAACCCACCGCCAAGGAAATCGAGCCGCCTGCCCCAATGGCCGACCTTGAAGGCCTGATCGGACAGTTTGACGAATCGCTGGAAAATGCGGGTTATTACTATCCACCCGAACGAACGCCCGCGACACGAGCAACTATCCGGACAATCCTGACTAAACCGCAATGGTCGAGCCGCGAAATTAATGCGCTTCGCGGAATGCTCCGGGCGCTGACAACCATCCGTTCGTCGAAAAACAGTTAGCTGCTATTCAAATTCTCAAACGCTGCTGCTTAAAGGCATCCTTTGTTCGTCGAATCTGCCAGGAAAAACCAATGATTACCGTCCTCCTCAGCTTGTTTCTGCTTGCCGGCGCCCCGGAAAACTCCACGTCGACGCCCGCCCCTGCTGCGGACGCCGGTTCCGTCGCGACTCCGGCGCCTGCGGCTGCCAAGCCGGCCACCAAGCAGCGCAAGATTTGCAAGCGCGAAGGCGCGACGGAGTCCCGGTTGGGTGGCACGCGGGTTTGCCTGACGGCCGAAGAATGGGCCCTGCGCAAGAAATCCGAAGGCTAAGCCCGGTTGAACTGCCGGCCGCTCTATGAGCGTCGGCGGTCGAATTCTTCAAATTCATGCGCAATCGAGGTCTCGATGAGATCCTCGTATAACCGCGCCATGAGCCGGCGATCGACACCCAATTGTTCGGCCGCTGCATCAACCTTGGCGAGGACGTCGGCCTTGCGCCATTCGTCACGCACCGCCTCGCGATCAGGCTTGATGCGCGCTGCTGCGTCCATGTAGCCAAACCGGCGGGCGAGCAACGCCACAACCTGGCGGTCGACTTCGTCGACGCCCGCGCGAACATCGACCATCGTCTTGCAATCTTCAGGATCCATGCCGGCCTTGTAACGGCGAGCCGCCGACTGTCGAGTGGCTTGCAGGCCGCCAAAGAGAGGCGCATCATTAAGGCCGTCCCAGCAAAGGGAGACAGGCCGATGTCCGCCACTCTTCTTCTCGCCTTCCTTGCCGCCGCCGCGCAGGGGAATCCCGACATCGTCTACGGCATCGATCCTCCCCAAGGTCCGATGGCAGGCGAAAACCGGACGCTGTCACAATGGCATCTTAATGCCGACGACCGAATGTTTCCGGACCTGGCTATCAAGGAGATGCGGCTGGACGGCGACACACTTCATGTCCTTGTGGCCAATGAGGGGGGCTATCGCGCTGATGGCCCAATCCTCGTCTCGGCACGGGCAATTGCCAATGGTATCAATGGGGAAGCGCAGCCCGCACGTCTCGGCCGCCTGCCGGCGGGCCAAAGTCGCTGGGTCGCCCTCCGTCACTTCCAGCTGAAATCCGCCTCGGCGGACCGCACCAGCCCAATTTTCGTTTTGGGAGATTCGAATGCGATCACAGCATCGGTGCGGCAATCCGCCCCGCCTGCCTCAACGCTGAATCGTTCGGGCCGAAGCTGCGAGACTTGCCGCGAGCAAAACGAGGCTAATAACAGCTTGACCAGCGGTGGCGGCCAACTGAAGCGCGGCCGTCCCGATTGAGCGGCACGAAACTTGACGATGCCGGGCCGCTCCGCTAGGCGCGCGGCTCGCAATTGACCCTGCACGTCCGGTGAAGCGGTGGTCGCGGCTGGCAAATGGCCAGGCGGTGCGGTCCGGACATGAGTGAAGCAAATTGGAGATAACACATGTCGAAGCGCAGCAGCGCCAAGTATAAGCTCGACCGCCGCATGGGCGAAAACGTCTTCGGACGTCCCAAGAGCCCGGTCAACCGCCGCGAATATGGCCCCGGCCAGCATGGCCAGCGCCGCAAGAGCAAGGTGTCGGACTTCGGCATCCAACTGCGCGCCAAGCAGAAGCTGAAGGGTTATTACGGCGACGTTACCGAGAAGCAGTTCAAGCGCACCTTCTTCGAAGCATCGAAGATGAAGGGTGACGCCAGCCAGAACCTGATCGGCCTGCTCGAGCGCCGCCTCGACATGATCGTTTACCGCGCCAAGTTCGCGCCGACGATCTGGGCCGCGCGCCAGCTGGTCAGCCACGGCCACATCCGCGTAAACGGCGTGAAGTGCAACATCGCCAGCCGCCGCGTTGACCTGAACGATGTCATCGAATTGGGACCCAAGGCCCAGGAAATGGCGCTGGTTCTCGAAGCGCAGAGCTTGGCCGAGCGCGACATTCCCGACTACGTCTCGCCGGACGGCAACTCCAAGGTGACCTTCGCGCGCGTCCCGACGCTTGATGAAGTTCCCTACCCGGTGAAGATGGAGCCGAACCTGGTCGTCGAATTCTATTCGCGCTAATCGGTTCTACTGGCTTACAAAAAATGGGGCGGTTCCAATCGGGACCGCCCCTTTTTTATGCTTATTTGCCAATCGTCCGATCGAGCAGCAACCCAATGCGGGTCAGCATCTGAGCCCGGGCCGTGCCGTCATCGAGATGGTGGTCGAGGCCCTTTAACGAGAGCAATTCGCTGCTCTTGCCAGCTGCCCTTAAAGCCGAGTCCATTCGCTGCGAATGCGCGTAGCGGACGTTGGCGTCCATATCGCCGTGGACGAGCAGCACCGGGGCCTGGATCGCAGTAACATTTTTTATCGGGGAGCCTTCCGCAACGTGCGGGCCCGAGCCGATTTGCCGATCCCGCAACCGCGAGTTGGTGAAATTCCTGGAATCCAACTTCAGTTGCGCAAGATCGGTCACCGGCGCAATAGCCACGGCCGCCTTATAGAGCGACGGCTCCGTCGCAGCCGACTGCAAGGCCGCATAGCCTCCATAGGACCAGCCGACGATAGCGAGCTTGCCGGGGTCAGCGATGCCCTGCGAGGATAGCCACCGGGCGGATGACGTGATGTCACCAATCGACGTCCGCCAGTTGCGATATCCGTTCTCGTTGAGCCAGGCGTCACCAAAGCCCGCCGACCCGCGGTATTGCGGCTGCAGCACGGCATAACCCCGCGCTGCGAGGAACTGGGCGAGCCAGTCGAAACCCCATTCGTCGCGAGCCGACGGGCCGCCGTGCGGAAGGACAACTGCCGGAAGGTTCTTGGCTTCCTTGCCCGGTGGCAGGGTCAGATAAGCTGGAATCGACGCGCCATCGGCCGCGGGGATGGTCACCGGCTTGACCGTGGCGAGCGTGCGGCCCTCAAGGCCTGGCCGTGCCAGCATTGCCTCGTTGAGGCTCTTCGCAGTCCGGTCGAATAGATAGTAGCGGCCCGGATCATTGTCGCTGCCCGCAAAAACCAGCAATTTCTGACCGTCCGGACTGGCGTCGACGAACTCGACTAGCGGAAGATGCGGCAGTGCCTTGGACAAGGAGGAGGCGAGGCCGCGGAATTCCGGGTCGAAATAGACGGTCTTCCGCTTTTCTTCGGCGAAGGTGTAGCCAATCACGCGCTGACCACCGCCAAATCGTACGACATCGTCGATATCGACCCGCGCATTTTCGGCGACCAGCGACGTGGCCAGGCTGCCGTCCAGCTTCACCGTGTAGAGGGCGTCACGCCCCTCCTTTTTCTTGAGCATGTAAAGCTGGTTTGATGCGGCATCGATCGCGAGCGGTTGCAGGTCGTAATCTTCCGATTCTGCGAGCGGCTTCCAGTCGCGAGAGTGCGGCGTACGATAGAAATATTTGACCCGGCCGGTCAGCATGCCGCTGTCCCGCGCACCGACGATGGCCATCAGGCGGACATTGCCGCGCCCGTCACTCATATACATGCCGGCGCCGTCGCGAGGCGATTCAACTGGTTTGCCACGAACTGTCAAAGTATCGAGACGGTCGACGCCCAGCCCGTCCTTCTTCTGCACGATGTTCGTGCCGATCTTTCCCTGCTCGGCGACATAGTCTCGGCTCATCAAGACGCTGTTGTCGGTCCCGTCCAGCCAGTCGATAATGTAGCCGTCGTTCTGACGAAGCCGTGAATCCCAAACCGACTCCGAGCGGCCGAGCAGCTTTGCGTCGCCGCCGTCAGTATTGAGTGCCACCAGTCGATTGAAGCCGATCAAGTCGCCTGTGGTAGTGTTCTCGACCAGCCCACCGAAGTTGCAGACGATGCGGGTCGGGCTGACAAAGTGGCAAGCGCCCAAGCTTTCCGGGTTTCCATCGGAACTGACAATTGTCGCGCTTTTTCCGGAGACGAGGTTGGATGTGACGGCAACGGTCTTCGCACCCGGGCCGGGCGTGAGATAGAGCACGGTGCTGCCATCGGCAGATAAGTCGGGCGCCGCGACCGCTTCTCGTGCGCCGAACGCGGCGGCATCCTGTTCGAGAGTTTGGGCCTCGGCGCAAATACCCGCAACGGAAACGGACGCGAACAACATCGCGCGAACAATTAAACGCATTACACCCCCCGGTTCGGCGCATGCACTAGGGCCGATCACACCTCGAAAATCAAGGTGGTGCTTGGCGCATGGGCCGTCGATTGCTAGGCGCCCTCCCCATGACTTTCCTGCCACTTCCCGAATGGGCTCCGCACCACGCCGTCTGGATCGGCTTTCCCAGCGCCGCCGACCTGTGGGAAGACGACCTAGGCCCCGCGCAGGCCGAGGTTGCCGCTTTTGCCGCCGCCGTCCACGCCGACGGCAAGGGCGAAGAAGTATGGCTGGTCGCAGCTGATGAGTCAGCCGCAGGCGCAGCGCGCAGTCTTGCGCCGTTCGCCAAGGTGATCGTTGAGCCGTTCGGCGATATCTGGTTGCGCGACACGGGCGCGATCGTCGCCGGGACGGGCACCAACCGCCGCGGCCAGGGCTTTGGCTTCAACGGATGGGGCGGCAAATATGAGCTGGAAGGCGACGAAAGCATCGGCGAGCGACTCGCCGCACTTGCGTCTCTGCCCTATTCGAAGGCCGACTGGATCCTTGAAGGCGGCGCGATCGAGGGCGACGGGACGGGAACCTTCCTGACCACCGAGCAATGCCTGCTCAATCCGAACCGGAACCCGGGTTTCGGCAAGGAAGAAGTTGAGGAGCGGCTGAAGCAGGATCTCGGCGCGACGCGCGTCGTCTGGCTCGGCGACGGACTGGAGAACGACCATACGGACGGGCATGTCGACAACCTGGCGCGCTTCATAGGGCCGGGCCGGGTCGCGATCCCCGAAGCGGTTCCGGACGATCCCAACGCCGCGATCTATGCCGACGCCGCGGAAACTTTACTCGATGCGGACCTCGACGTGGTCGCCATCCCCTCGCCCGGCAGGATCGAGCGGGACGGCGAGATCATCCCGGCGAGCTACATGAATTTCTATATCGGCAATGCGGCGGTCGTCGTGCCGCTCTATGGCGCACCGAACGATGCGCTGGCGGTTGAGGCGATCCAGGAGCTGTTTCCCGATCGCAACGCTGTGGGCCTTCGCGCCGACCATATCCTCACCGGCGGTGGAAGCTTTCACTGCATCAGCCAGCAGGTGCCAGCATGAGCCAGGAAATCACGGTCGCGGCCCTTCAACTGGCGTTCGGCGAAGATACGGCCGAGAATATCAGTAATGTGTCGGAACTGGTTCGCGAGGCAGCCGGCAAGGGGGCCGAGGTCGTACTCCCGCCCGAATTATTCGAAGGTCCCTATTTTTGCCGCGTCGAGGACGAAGGGCTGTTCGCGACGGCGAAACCAACCGGAGAGCATCCGTCCGTCCTTGCCATGCAGAAGCTGGCGGACGAACTGGATATCTGGATCCCGACCAGCTTCTTCGAAGCTGACGGCCCGCATCATTACAACTCGCTCGCCATGATTGGGCCAGATGGCAAGGTAGCCGGCGTCTATCGCAAGAGCCATATTCCCGACGGACCTGGCTATGAGGAGAAATTCTATTTCCGGCCGGGAAACACGGGTTTCAAAGTGTGGCCGGGTGCGGGGACGACGTTGGGCGTCGGCATCTGCTGGGACCAGTGGTATCCCGAAACGGCGCGGGCGATGATGCTGATGGGCGCGGAAATCCTGTTATACCCGACCGCAATCGGCACCGAACCACACGACCCCGACCTCGATACCTCGCGGTTGTGGCGCCGGGCGATGATCGGCCATGCGGTCAGCAACGTCGTGCCGGTCGTCGCAGCAAACCGGATCGGGACCGAGCAGGGCCAGCGCTTCTACGGCCACAGCTTCATCTGCGACGAGCGGGGCGACCTGCTGGCGGAGTTCGGTGCGGACGAGACAGGCGTACTGGTGGCGACGCTGGACATCACTGCGGCCAAGCGCCATCGCGCCGCCTTCGGCTTCTTCCGCGATCGCCGGCCGGAGCTCTACGGTCGCCTCACTCAGGATATTTAGGTCAGCTTCACTTCGAGGTAGACGCTGTCGCACCATTCGTCGCCGACCAACCAAGTCCGTTTCGCGCGACACGTTTCGACAAAGCCGTGACCTTGGAGGAGGCGCAGCGAGGGTTCGTTTCGCGGGTCGACGTCTGCCGTCAGGCGATCGGATCCGGCAGCTTTTCGACGCTCGAGAAACGCCGATAATGCTTCGCTGGCATAGCCTTGCCCCCATGTTTCCCGCGCCAGCAGGAAGCCTATTTCCGGTAGCTTCCACGCACCCAGCTTGCCGATCAGCGCACCGTCCAGGGTGACGATAAAATCATCGCTGATCGAGAGGTCGGCATCAACCATCGACCGCATCCAGCGTTCGGTTTCGTCCATCGACCGGTGCGGCGGGGTCGACCAGTAGCGCATCGCCGTCGGGTCGCTCATCACGCGGTGCATCCCCCCGGTGTCCTCCATCGTCGCCCGGCGCAGAACAAGGCGGGCGGTTCGCAGTTCATCGGCCATCGCATGCCTCCCGAAAAACGTCTTCGAACATTGGTGCGTCGAGACGCCGAGTATTCTGGTTGTAGCGGCTGCAATGATAGCTATCGATCAGCCGGCGGCCGCCGGGCAATTCGTGTTGGGCGCCATGCGCGAAACGGGCCTTCGCGACCGGGATTCCGAAACTGCGGCAAAGCGTATCGTGGGCGACCTTACCGAGAGCGATGAACGTATCGAGGTTAGGCAGGTTGTCGATCGCCGTCATCAAGAAGGGACGGCAATTCGATTCCTCGACCGGTAGCGTCTTGTTCTGCGGAGGCAGACATTTAACCGCGTTGAGGATGATGGCGCCATTCAGGCGCAGTCCGTCGCCGCGATCCGCCCGATATTCGCCGTCGCTAAGGCCAAACTTTGCGATGGTCGCGTAAAGGAGGTCGCCGGCGTAATCGCCCGTGAACGGCCGTCCCGTCCGGTTTGCACCATGCTTGCCCGGCGCAAGGCCGACGATTGCCAGCCAGGCCGCCGGGTCGCCGAAAGCAGGGACCGGCGCATTCCACCAAGAAGGATGCTCCGCGCGGCAATCCTCTCGGAACGCGACGAGTCGCGGGCAAAGCGGGCAATCACGCGGCGCCTCCGCGTTCGGAAGAGGCGACAGGTCGGCAGGGCTGGTGAAATCCATGGGTTGAGCCTAGGCGAGCGCCAATGGCTCAGGCAACGCATCTCTATGCCGTCGCGATCGGTTCGAACCGGCGCCACGTTCGTTACGGCCGGCCGTCCGGCGTAGTGGAGGCTGCGATCGCCCGCCTTGATGCCGACTTCACTCTTTTCGACGCCTCCCCGATCATCCTGAACAAGGCGGTCGGCGGTGCGGGGCGTGACTTTGCCAACGCCGTCGCACTGGTCGAGAGCAGGTTGGAGCCGTGCGAGATGCTCGGGGCGGTCAAGACGATTGAGCGGGAATTCGGGCGCCGCCCAGGGAGACGCTGGTCGGCGCGTGTCCTCGACCTCGACTTGGTCGCATGGGATGGCCACAGGTATCACTCCCGTACGCTCACCATCCCCCACCCCCGCCTTGACGAGCGGGAGTTCGTGCTGGGTCCGCTCGCAGCAATTGCGCCCGATTGGCGGATCGACGGGAAAAAGACACCCCGCCAACTCGCGATGCGCCTTGGCAAGCGCCGTCCCGCCCGCTAACGGGTCGCTCTCGCTGGTCGAGGGCCGTTAGCTCAGTCGGTAGAGCAACTGACTTTTAATCAGTAGGTCGCTGGTTCGAATCCAGCACGGCTCACCAGCGCTATCCTTGTTTATTTGAATTAGCGGGTCGGCCAAGCACTCTTAATGCTTAACTAGGCCTGCCGACTCAGCAGCCGACGGGCCATCTAGAACAGGCCAGTGTCCCGCCTGAATCCAGTGAACGTTCGACACTAGTTGCCGCGTATCGCAACGGTGGATGCGGCCAACGCAATTCCGGCTGATCGCATCGCAATCAACTGTTCCATCTGGCGATACCCATCCGCCCGTGACGTCCGCATGCAGCCCCGAGCTTCACGATATTCATACAAGGTCGTCGGGCCGTAGCTATAGTCGCACACCTCAGCTGCTGCTCGGCCGATCCGCTTCCGGAGCAAATCTCTGTCGGTCGAGGATGCGAGGTTTAGGTCCGCAAAGCCAACGTAAACCGTTAAAACCGGCTGAGGATTGGCGCGAACTACGACCGGCTCGGCCAGCGCGGGCCCACTGGAAATGCAGATGGCCGCGATAAGCACGTTGAATTTTAACATGGCTTCCTCCGCTCTGCCGACCCAGCACCTGGCAACGGCATGCGGATTGTTATTAACAATCGTTAGTTATTTGAATAATCAAGCGTCAAAACTGCGTTAATTACGCAATTGGGTAGAAAACGGGCGCCTTTAATGAGCTAATTCGGCACGTCTCTTCAGGCTAGCAAACACCACGTGCCGCCACCCCTACCTATTGATCGCCAGGTTCGCTTAATACGTATTGGTGTTGCCGGCGCGCGGAAGGTTTCGTGTGCCAGCAGCTCAATTACGCAGTTTTTACTTCGTCACGCATCGCAGAAAGACGCGAAAGCGAAGTCTAGTGAGCCACAAGGCGAGGTCGGCTGATCCCTGATCGAAGTAATCAGTTACCAGCGCCTGCCTGAACTCCTGCAGTGCGAGCGCTAGCCCGTGCATCTCGACCGTAGACGTCCGATGCCAGAGCCACCTCACCCAACTGAGGCTGGGCCGTTAGGTACGTCACAAAGACGGGAATGCCCTGCGGCAACTGCACATGCTGCTCCGCCGCCGCAGTCGGCGCAGCAGCCGGGCGCCCGAACAGCCAGTCGGCGAAACGCTTCGCGTCCTCCAACCGGATGCAACCATTGCTGAGATGCCGATTAGACCGCTTGAAATATTCTTTCTGAGGCGTGTCGTGCAGGTAGATGCCTTCGCTGTTGGCGAAGTTGAACTTCATTCTGCCCATCGAATTTGCCCCGCCTGGAAGTTGGCGAAGCTTCACGCTCGCGGTGCCGTTAGCAACCGCCTTCCAGTCGACGCTGTCCCACGGCAGCACCTTTGCGTTATCGCTCCAGCTGTCGACAACCTCATAGCCCACCCGCTTCAGATAGGGCTGACCTTCCTTGATGACCTTCGCAGCGGCCCGACGCGCCAAGTGATCCGGGACATGCCAGTACGGATTGAACGTCGTGTACCAAATTGCGCTTGCGATCATCGGGGTTGCGAAGTCGAGCATTCCGACAACGACCTTCATGGAATCGACCGGACGGCCGTCCTCATACATCCACAGGCGCGCGGTGGCGGCGTCGACGACGACATACTTGCCTTTGCCGGGAATAGAGCGGGCCCGTTCGAGGTTTGCAGCATATTTGGCAGCGGTCCCACCGTTGGGCAGCTTCGCCTGGGCCAGCGCGGCATCGCGAAGCGAGGAGTAGATTGGATTGACCGCGGCGACGGACTTCATATGCGCCGACAGCGACGGCGCGGCCATGGCCGGAACCAGCACCTGCGAAGCATTGGGGACGATCGGCGTCACCCACTTCTCGCCGTAGATCATCCCGGGCGTCGGCGACCGGAGGAACTGGACATATTGAAGCCAAGCGTTGGACAGCACGCGCTCGGCGGCTTGGACCGCCGCAGCATTTCCTCCCTGTGCCGAGGCAAGCGCGCCTTCCACTTCGCCGGCGAGTTGCGGACCGCGGGCAAAGCCCTCGATCGAGGAATCGCGAAGCATCTGAACCAGTAAAGGCCCCGCATCCGCCTGGCCCGCACGGAACCAGACCGGCGGATTCTTGCGGACCTGGTAAAATTGGGTGACATCGGGACGTACCGATGCGGTCGACTGGACAGCGACCGCCCCGGGCGCTGCCTGCGTCGCGGCAGCAGCGGGCGTAGCTAGCAGCGAGAGGGTCGCAAAAGCGGCGGTCTTCAAAAAATTCCGTTGCACATCCAGCTCCTTACACGGCCGCATATTAACCCTAGCTGCCAATGACTGCACAACCGGCAGGACAAAAAGTTTTTCCCCGTTCAATTGAAACTGGCTGAGACTGTGGCCGCTTTGCAACAGCGGGCTGGCCAAACGCTTCCCAGCGCTAATTCGCTGCAACCTTTGATGCGGTGCCACGGTTTGGCCGGTGCAAGTTCAGCGAAAAGGGGAAGTTGCATGAAGAGATACCTACTCACAGCGGTCGCGGTAGTCGCGATCGCCGCGCCGGCACAGGCGCGGGACGGCCAGGCTTACGTCGGGATCGAAGGGGGCATCATGTTCCCCAAGGACCAGGACGGCGATGTCTTCGTCGACTACACCACCACCCAGACTGTCGCGACGACTCCGCTCATTGCGGGCCCGTCCGACTTCACCGCCGAAGACGCCTTCGGTTTCGACTACAAGAAGGGCCTCGATGTCGACGCCATCATCGGCTACGACTTCGGCATGTTCCGGCTGGAAGCCGAACTGGGCTACAAGCGCGCCAAGCTCGATGAATTCCAGGTCGACGACGACTTCATCAATGCGCTGAATGCGGACCTGAATCGGCCTGACGCCGACGTTGCGCCGGATCCGGTCGACCCGCTGCCGGCACTAAGCTCAGCGGACTTCGATCTTGACGGTAAGGCCACCGTCCTTTCCGGCATGATCAATGCCCTCGTTGATTTTGGCGATGACGACGGCCTTTCCTTCTACGGCGGCGGCGGTTTCGGCCGTGCGCGCGTCAAGTTCGGCGGCGAGAAGGATAGCGCATGGGCTTACCAGCTCATCGCCGGTGTCCGCTACGCGCTCAGCCCGAACGTCGACCTGGGCCTGAAGTATCGCTACTTCCGGACCGGCAACCTTAACTTCTCGGATGATGTCGGCCTCGCGCTGGCAGGCAACCCGGAAACGGTTGTTGTCGGCACCACCGCTCCGGTCACGACCGTCGTCACGACCAACGCGGTGGCTTTTGCTGATTTCGAGCAGAAGTTCCGCTCGCACAGCCTGCTTGCGAGCCTGATCTTCAACTTCGGATCGGCCGCGCCGCCCCCTCCGCCCCCGCCGCCCCCGCCCCCGCCTCCGCCGCCGCCTCCGGCGACGCAGACGTGCCCGGACGGTTCGGTGATCCTGGCGACGGACACTTGCCCGCCGCCGCCGCCGCCGCCGCCGCCGCCCCCGCCGCCGCCGGAGCCGGAGCGCGGCTAAGCGAGAGCGAGGCTACGGCCAAGCAAAGCGACCCCGGGAAGCAGCTGCTTCCCGGGGTTTCTTGTATTATGATCAGGCAGCAGGAAGAGGCGGTGGCTGCGGCGGCAGGCCGGCCTCGGCGACCTGGGCCAACAACCACTCGCGAAAGCGCTTGATCTTCGGCACCTGCCGTCGCTCGGGCGCAACCACCAGCCAGTAGCGAAACCCCGCCGTCGCAGTGAGGTCGAAGGGCTGGACCAACCGACCGTCCGAAATGTCGTTATGCCAGAAAGCGGGTGTGAGCAGCACGAACCCCTGCCCGCCCATCGCCGCGTGACCTTCATCGGCCTGGCTGTCCAGCCGGAGTCCTGCACGCCTCGGTCGACTGGATCCTTCGACGTTCGCCGCTTTGAACCAGGCATCCCACCAAATGTCTTCGGGACTGATGAGCGGAAGGTTGGGCAGGTCGCGGGGCTCCACTGCCCTGCCCAGCTGCGCTTCAATCCGCTTCAGAAATGAGGGCGCACACATCGGCGAGAAATCGACCGGCATCAGCTCGGTCGATTCAAGGCCGTCCCAAGGACCCACTCCAGCACGGATCGCGACATCGGCTTCGCCGGCTTTCAGGTCTACCAACTTATTACCGGTGGCCAGCCGCACCGCGAGATCGGGATGCTCGACCTGAAAACCCCCGAGCCGCCAGGCTAGCCAGGTATTCGCAAAGGTGAAGGTGGTCGAAACGGTCAGCAGACCTTCGTCCTCTTCACGATGCGAGGCGAAGGCGGTCGCAATCGCGTCAAATGCCTGAGTCAGTTGGGGAAGCAGGCGGGCGCCCAGCGGAGTCAGCTTCGCGCGGCCCTTTTCGCGCAGGAACAATGCCGCCCCCAGCCGGCCTTCCAATAATTTCACCTGATAGGAAACGGCTGCCTGCGTCATCCCCAGCTCATTCGCTGCGGCAGTGAAATTTTCCAGCCTGCCCGCGGCCTCGAAGACGCGGATGGCGGATAGTGGCGGCAACCTGCGCATGTCGGTGAATATATAAGCTGAGCTTATCGAAACCGTCCAGTCTTTCATTGGCGGCGACTGCGCTGGTCCATTAAATCCCCCCTAGCGCCGGCGGCCCTCTCCCCAGCCCACCGCCGGCGCCGCCGGAAAGGAGGATGTCGCTATGACCTACCAGTTCAAACCTTCGCAGTTCGTCGAGAACGGCGCCGCCATTCGCGCGGCGCTGACCAGCCAGGCACGACGCACGGCGCGCAATTTCGAGCTTCTTCATCGCAACTGGTCGGAACGGTCCGACGAGCGGCCGGTCAACCTGGCCGCCTGATTATCTTCAACGCCAAAAGGGAGGACGACATGCGTGACGAACTTTATGACCGCAATTACCAGGATGGCCGTGACGCGCTGCACGACGGCATCGATCGGCTGATCGCCAGCACCTCACGGACATTCAGCTTGATTGCCGCGATCCAGTTTCGGGCCCCGTGGAGCGGCTCCGCCCATTCACGTGGCGGGCGCGCGGGCGTTGCCTGAACATGGCAGGACGGTTCGATTGCGGACGGGGGGCGGCTCGCCTATAGCCGCCCCTCTTCTCGTTCCGACCGGAGTCTCCAGCGCCCATGGTTCGTCGCCGCCAGATTTACGAAGGCAAGGCCAAGATCCTTTATGAAGGTCCCGAGCCGGGCACCCTGATCCAGTATTTCAAGGACGACGCCACCGCGTTCAATGCACAGAAACGCGGAACGATCAGCGGCAAGGGCGTCCTCAACAACCGCATTTCAGAACATATCTTCACGGCGCTGCAGACAATCGGCGTGCCAACTCACTTCATCCGCCGGATCAACATGCGCGAACAGCTGGTCCGACAGGTCGAGATCGTGCCAATCGAGGTCGTCGTGCGCAACGTCGCGGCGGGTTCGCTGTCGAAGCGGCTGGGGATCGAGGAGGGCACGCAGCTGCCCCGCACGATCATCGAATATTACTACAAGGATGACGCGCTGGGCGACCCGATGATCGCCGACGAGCATATCGCCTGCTTCGGCTGGGCCAGCCAAGACGAAATGAACGATATTGCCGACATGGCAATCCGCGTAAACGACTTCATGTGCGGCATGTTCGCTGGCATCGGCATCCGGCTGGTCGACTTCAAGCTGGAGTTCGGCCGCATCTGGGACAATGACTACAGCCGCATCATCCTGGCTGACGAAATCAGCCCGGACGGCTGCCGCCTGTGGGACATGAAGACGAGTGAAAAGCTGGACAAGGACCGCTTTCGCCAGAGCCTTGGCGGTGAGGCCGAAGCCTATCAGGAAGTCGCTCGCCGCCTTGGCCTGATGCCGGAAGAAGGCGAAGAAACCGCCGTGCTCGACCTCGACAGCCACCGCAAGAAGCGCGGCCGCTAACCCAAGGTGCCGCTTCCCCGCGCTCGGGTCGTTACGCTAAATGCCGCTCTAGGTCCGCTCGATTACCGGGTGCCGGATGGCATGGCGGTCAAACCGGGAAGCGTTGTCGTTGCGCCACTGGGGCCGCGCCAGTTGATTGGCGTTGCATGGGAAGCTGACCGCCTTCCGACTGAAGAGATTGGCGACAACCGGCTTCGCCCGCTGGCCGGCGTCGTCGACGTTCCGGCGATTAGCGCTCCTCTTCGCCGGCTTTGCGAATGGACCGCCGATTACTACCTCTCGCCGCTCGCCGCCGTGCTGCGAATGGTCCTGCCCTCTTCATCCGCGTTGGCGGGTCCCCGCCAGATGATCGAGTATCGGCCGACCGGTCTGGTGCCGCCTCGGTTGACCCCGCAGCGCGAACAGGCGCTGTCGCGCATCGAAGGACGGCAAGGTACGGTGCGGGAGCTTGCGTCCCACGCCGAGGTTAGCGACGCGGTGGTTCGCGGACTGGTAAACGCTGGGGCACTGGAGCGCGTCGAGGTCGACGCCGACCAGCCGTTACCCGAACCCGATCCGGATTTTGCACCGCCGGCTCTTAACGCAGAACAGGCCGCGGCCGCTGATAGCCTGATCTCAGCCATCGGCAGCGGGTTCGACCCTGTCGTGCTCGACGGCGTCACGGGATCGGGCAAGACCGAAGTCTACTTCGAAGCGATTGCTGAAGCGATCCGGCAAGGTCGGCAGGTTCTAGTCCTTCTGCCTGAAATCGCGCTGACCGAGCCCTTCCTTACTCGCTTCACGGCCCGATTCGGTTGTGAACCGGTCGCTTGGCATAGCGATTTGCGATCTTCTCAGCGCCGCCGCGCGTGGCGAGCCATCGCCAACGGCGATGCGAAAGTCGTGGTCGGAGCCCGGTCCTCACTCTTCCTGCCCTACGCCAACCTCGGCCTGATTGTCGTCGACGAGGCGCATGAGCCGAGCTTCAAGCAGGAAGAAGGAGTCCAGTACCATGCTCGGGACGTGGCCGTGATGCGCGGGCACTTCGAGGAGATTCCTGTCGTGCTGGCCTCGGCTACCCCCGCAATTGAAACAAGGCACATGGTCCAGATCGGCCGTTATCGCGAACTCCAACTGACCGAGCGACACGGGGCGGCGGAAATGCCGTCCATCCGCGCGATCGACCTGACGCAGGACCCGCCGCCGCGGGGACGCTGGATCGCGCCAAGCCTGGTCGCGGAGCTGGAGGCGAACCTCGCGGCAGGACAGCAGTCGCTTCTGTTCCTAAACCGCCGCGGCTTTGCGCCGCTGACCCTCTGCCGGACCTGTGGACATCGTTTCCAGTGCCCCAATTGCACGGCGTGGATGGTTGAGCATCGCCTGATGCACCGGCTCGCCTGTCACCATTGCGGCCATGTCATGCCGCCGCCAAAGCAGTGTCCTGAATGCGGTGACGAGGACAGCCTCGTGGCTTGCGGCCCGGGCGTCGAGCGCATCGCCGACGAAGTTGCCGAACTGTTTCCGGAGGCGCGCACCGCAGTGGTCACGTCCGACACCATCTGGTCCCCTGCCCGCGCTGCCGAATTCGTCCATGCCATGGAGGCGGGGAAGATCGACATCGTCGTCGGCACCCAGCTTATCACCAAAGGCTATCACTTTCCCAACTTAACGCTGGTCGGGGTGGTCGACGCCGACCTTGGCTTGCAGGGCGGTGACCTTCGAGCGGCGGAGCGAACCTTCCAGCAGATCCAACAGGTCGCGGGTCGTGCCGGCCGCGGCGATAAGCCCGGCCGCGTGCTAGTCCAGACGCACGATCCGGATGCACCCGTTATTGCCGCGCTTGTGGGCGGTGACGCGCTCGGATTTTACGCAGCAGAGACCGAGGCGCGGCGCGACGCCGGAATGCCGCCGTTCGGCAGGCTCGCCGCGATCGTCGTGTCCAGTGAAGACAAGGCGGAATCGGAGGCGGTCGCTCGGCGGATCGGCTTAGCCGCGCCGTCGGTAGAGGGGATGGCGGTATTTGGTCCGGCGCCCGCCCCGCTCGCAATGCTGCGCGGCCGTCACCGGCAGCGGCTGCTGGTGCACGCGGCGCGGAAGCTGGACGTCCAGGACGTTATTCGCGACTGGCTGGGCGGGGTTGAGTGGAGTTCGAAAGTCAGGGTCGCGGTGGATGTCGACCCTTATAGCTTTGTCTGAGGCGTTTCAAAAAAAGGGGTCTTTTCAAACGGTTCTGGCTCGTTACAGTTTGATGGGGATTTATCGGGGGAGTGAGAATGCGTTTTCAATTTGCGGCGTTGCTTTCCGCAACAGTCATGTTTCCGAGTGCAGCCTATGCGGAATGGTGGGAAGCCAAAACCGACCACTTCATCGTTTACTCCGAGAGTTCGGCCGCGGACGCGAAAGAGTTCGCCGAGAAGATGGAACGCGTCGATATTTCGCTTCGCTCTCTCCAGAATGTCGACTTCAGCCCGATCAAGTCGGATTCGCAGCGCCTAACGGTCTTCCGCACCGGCGATACGCGCGATATCGGCAGGCTCGCAGGCTCCGGTAGCGTTGCCGGCTTCTATATTCCGCGTCTGGGCGGTTCGGTTTCATTCACCCCGGCTAAGAACGAGAAGCGCGGGACCGGGGAACTGCTGGGTGCCCGTGGGCGGAGCAGCAAAACCGACCTCGATCCCCAGAGCGTGATGTTCCACGAATATACCCATCACTTCATGTTCCAGCATTTCTCGGCGGCCTATCCGTCCTGGTATGTGGAAGGCTTTGCTGAAACGGCAGCGACCATGGTGCTAAACGACGATGGCAGCTTCCATCTAGGCAATCCGCCCCAATATCGGTCCGACGCGCTCTTCGGAAACTATATCAACGTTCCGGTCGAACGGCTGTTGGCCAGTCGCAACAAGCCGACCGGCGAAGATTTTTATGCTTATTATTCCGTCGGCTGGTTGCTGAACCATTATCTGACGTTCGAACCGAGCCGCAAAGGCCAGCTCAAGCAGTATCTCCGCGCCATCAACGCTGGCACCGCTCCGGCCGAGGCCGCCCGCGCCGCTTTCGGCGACCTCGACAAGCTCAATCGTGAGCTGATCAAGTATAAGAGCGGCAGGTTGCCTGGCGTCCAGGTGCGTCCTGCCAACTACTCTCCGCCGCAGGTTACGATGCGCAGGCTGGCCTCGGACGAGGAAGCAGTCATGGATGTCGTCATGCGGAGCAAGCGCGGCGTCGACAAGAAGCTGGCTCCAGACGTTGCCCGAGACGCGCAGCAAATTGCGCAGAGGCTCCCGGGCAGCTTTGCAGCGCAGCTTGCGCTGGCGGAGGCCGAACTCGACTGGTCGGACTTCGACGCTTCCCGATTGCCGGCAGCTGAAGCAGCCGTCGATCGGGCCTTGGCGATCAAGCCCGACTCGATCGACGCCCAAATCATCAAGGGTCGCATTCATTTCGAGCGTGGCCGGACCGATAAAGCGCAGATGGCGGCAGCGCGCACATGGTTCTCGAAGGCCTTCGAGAACGACAGCGACCATCCGACGCCACTCTACTACAACTATCTGACCTACTATTATGAAGGCGTGACACCGCCGGAGAGCGCGGTGATTGGCTTGGAAAAAGCCTATGACATGGCGCTGTTCGACCCGGAAGTCCGCCTAGTGCTGGCGCGCCAGCTGCTAGCCGAGAAGAAGGGCCCACTCGCCCGGTCAATCCTGATGCCCTACGCAATCGCCCCGCATGAATCGAAGAATGCGAAGAAGATGCGGGACGTCGTTGACCTGATCGAGGCGAACAAGGTGGACGAAGCTTACAAAAAGCTATCCGCCGATATGGCTGAAGCCGAGCGCAAGCGCAGGTCCGGCGACGACAGCTGAGACACTAGAAGTCGAGGGACGCCTGCTCTTTCCAGCGGGCTCCCTCGGCACTTAGCAATTTCCGCTTGCGGTCCAGACCGCCAGCGTAGCCGCCCAGCGACCCGTCCGACCGGATGACGCGATGGCATGGCACGAGCACCGCCACGGGATTGGCGCCATTCGCGGTACCGACCGCCCTGGTCGCATTAGGATCGCCCACGGCCTTGGCAATGTCTGCATAACTGCGGGTCTGCCCAACAGGAATCCTGCGAAGTTCGCGCCAGACGGCCTCCTGGAAAGCCGTGCCGCGGACGTCAATCGGGAGTTCAGGCGCGGATTCCGGATGGTTGATGGCTGACAGTGCGCCCTCGACCCAAGCCGCAATGGTACCGTCATCAGGCTGAATATCTGCGTTGGGAAAGCGGTTGCGGAGCGCCGCATCATCCTCATCAAAAGTTAGTCTGCAAATCCCTTTAGCTGTGGCAGCCACCAGCAATGAACCCAGCGGACTGTCCGTGACGACATAGCGGATCGTTTCCCCGCGACCGCCGTCGCGCCATGCGGAGGGCGTCATACCAAGGCGGTCCCTGGCATCGGCATAAAAGCGGCTGGGAGCGGCGTAGCCAGCATCATACATTGCTTCAGTCACCGGCTTATCCTCCTGCAAATGGGCTTCCGCCCGGCGGGCGCGGACGGCGCGGGCGTAAGCGGCGGGCGACACGCCCATGTCGCGGGTGAACAGCCGCTGGAAATGATGTTCGGCATAACCCACGGCGGCGGCGAGTTCAGCAAGCAGCGGGGGCTCTTCTGCCGCTTCGATCAGTTGTACCGCTTGCGCCACCGCCTCGCGGTCGCGTCCGACCTCGTCGGGCTTGCAGCGCAGACAGGCACGATAGCCGGCGGAGCGCGCCGACTCTGCATCGAGGAAAAATTCGACATTTTCGCGTTTCGGGCGCCGCGCCGGGCAGCTTGGCTTGCAATAAATGCCGGTGGATTTCACGGCACCAATCACCCGCCCGTCCCAGCTGCGGTCCCGCCGGTCGAAGGCGTCCCAAGCGGCGTCCCAAGAGTCTATCGCGTCAATTGTTCGCATCAGCATGGACCTAACATAGGTCACGCCCCAAGGTCGCGCTTCCCATCGCTTGCGGTCAAAGCACCAAAGTTAGTGCGCAGACCACGAACGTGGCGCCAGCTTTATAACGTTCAGCACCAAGGAATTGACAGTTTGAAAGAAAGGAAACTGGTCGAGCATATGAATTCCAACACTGCAAACGAACGGTTGTGGTCGGTGCATGAAGGCGAGCTGGACCATCGCGATGTCCAACAGCTGCTGGACCAGCATTTTACGGAGATGAGGGCAGGATCCCCGCCTTCTGCCTGCCACGTCCTTCCGGCCGACGGCCTCAAGTCACCGGACATCCGCTTTTTCACCCTGCGCGAAAAGAATGAACTGCTCGGGTGCGGCGCGTTGAAACGGCTGGGACCCGACCATGGCGAGGTGAAGTCGATGCGGACCGGGGATGGCGCGCGGGGTAGAGGCGTTGGCAAAGCGCTCCTCGACCATATTGTCGCCGTGGCACGGGAAGAAGGCATGACGCGGCTGAGCCTCGAGACCGGCTCGACCGCCCAATTTGCGGCGGCCGCCCGACTCTACGAGCGAGAAGGTTTTGAGCCGAGTGGCCCTTTCTCGGATTACCTAGACACGCCTTTCACCCGCTTTTTCAGCAAGGCGATCTAGTCACGATCGACCCTCGCAGCGAAGCAGCCACGGACTGCATTATGAGCGTCGACATGGTCGACCGCGCCGTTATCGAGCAGGCGACGGATCACATCATCAGCTTCTCCGGGCTGTGCCAGCGCCGCATCGATCATCATGCCGTCCGTTCCGAAGGCACGGAGCGACAGAATACGTCGGTCAAGCGCCGGAGGTATCTCGTCCACAAAGGCCGCCGGATCGCAGGCATCCTCGCTGATGAAGATGGCGTGCGACGCGCGGTAAGGATTCCTACCGTCGTGCGAAACGTGATTTACGAGCAGCATCGCCTGCCCGGGCTGCGCATCATCAAGTGTAACGCGGCATGGAAATCCGACCGGCGCGTCGGCGATTACCCTCGTCGCGCCATGGGCCGCGAGTTGTTGGTCGGTTTGCCCCTTGAGATGGGCGAATGGCGATGGGTCGAGGCCCTGGATTCGGTAGGTCATGGCGCCCCCATAAGCGGAGCAAAGGCGTGCCGCTTCCCGCCGCTTGCGCTGAAACCAGCGATAGCCGCCTTGCCTAGTTCGCCACCCCCTGCTAGGGGCGCGCCAACCCATGGGGGGCGCGCGGTTTTTCCGCTGTGCCCCATTCAACGCATGGGGCAAATTTCTTTGTCTGGAGCTTCGAGCGCGTGGAGAATTCCGGCGGCATTCAGGCCAGTTTAGCGGGGCGTTATGCCACTGCTCTATTCGGTCTTGCCCGTGATGAAAATCAGATCGACGCGGTTAGCCGCAGCCTCGATTCGCTTGAGGCGGCGATTGCCGAATCGGCGGACTTCCGCGCCCTGACGACCAGTCCGCTGGTCGGCCGCGCCGAAGCTGGCAAGGCAGTCCGTGCCCTTGTCCCTTCGCTGGGCCTGGACCCGATCACCGCCAAGTTCCTGGGCGTGCTGGCCGACAACGGCCGGCTGTCGCAGCTCAAGGCAGTGATCAAGTCGGTTCGCCAGTTGGCCGCCGGCCACCGCGGCGAGACCACGGCGGAAGTCGTTTCAGCCCACCCGCTGGACGATGGCCAGATTGCCGCGCTCAAGACCAATTTGAAGGCCCGCATCGGCCGCGATGTCGCGATCGACGCCCGGGTCGATCCCTCGCTTCTTGGAGGCATCGTCGTCCGTCTGGGCAGCCAGATGATCGACGCCTCGATCAAAACCAAACTCAACACGCTCGCTTTGGCGATGAAAGGCTGAATGATGGACATCCGCGCCGCTGAAATTTCCCGCGTCATCCGCGACCAGATCGCGAATTTCGACGCCGACGCGCAGGTCTCCGAAGTCGGCAGCGTCCTGTCGGTCGGTGACGGCATCGCCCGCATCCATGGCCTCGACAATGTCCAGGCCGGCGAAATGGTCGAGTTCGAGGACGGCACCAAGGGCATGGCCCTCAACCTCGAAGCCGATAACGTCGGCGTCGTGATCTTCGGGTCGGACAGCGCCATCAAGGAAGGCACGACCGCCAAACGCACCGGAACGATCGTCGACGTCCCCGTCGGCAAGGGCCTGCTGGGCCGCGTCGTGGACGCGCTGGGCAACCCGATCGACGGCAAAGGGCCGATCGTCGCCGAGCAGCGCAGCCGCGTCGAAGTGAAGGCGCCGGGCATCATCCCGAGGAAGTCGGTTCACGAGCCGGTACAGACCGGCCTCAAGGCGCTCGACGCACTCGTTCCCGTTGGCCGTGGCCAGCGCGAGCTGATCATCGGCGACCGCCAGACCGGCAAGACCGCCGTCGCGCTCGACACTTTCATCAATCAGAAGGCGGCCAACGCCGGCGATGACGAGAGCCAGAAGCTCTATTGCATTTACGTCGCCGTCGGCCAGAAGCGTTCGACCGTCGCCCAGATCGTCCGCGCGCTCGAAGAAAATGGCGCGATGGAATATTCGATCGTCGTCGCCGCGACCGCGTCTGAGCCTGCCCCGCTGCAGTTCCTCGCGCCCTACACCGGCGCCGCGATGGGCGAATATTTCCGCGACAACGGCATGCACGCCGTCATTGTTTACGACGACCTTTCGAAACAGGCCGTCGCCTATCGCCAGATGTCACTGCTGCTGCGCCGTCCGCCGGGCCGCGAAGCCTATCCGGGCGACGTGTTCTATCTCCACTCACGCCTGCTGGAGCGCGCCGCCAAGCTGAACGACGACAATGGCAACGGCTCCCTGACCGCACTGCCGATCATCGAGACGCAGGCGGGCGACGTGTCGGCCTACATCCCGACCAACGTTATTTCGATCACCGACGGCCAGATCTTCCTTGAAACCGACCTCTTTTACCAGGGCATCCGCCCGGCGATTAACGTCGGCCTGTCAGTCAGCCGCGTCGGCTCAGCCGCACAGACCAAGGCGATGAAGAAGGTCGCCGGCTCCATCAAACTGGAGTTGGCGCAATATCGCGAAATGGCTGCCTTCGCCCAGTTCGGTTCGGACCTCGATGCGTCGACCCAGAAGCTGCTGGCCCGCGGCGCCCGCCTGACGGAGTTGCTCAAGCAGCCACAGTACCAGCCGATGCCGGTTGAAGAGCAGGTTGCAGCGATCTACGCCGGCACCAACGGCTTCATCGACAGCGTCGATGTCAAGGACGTGACCCGCTACGAAGCAGCGATGCTCGCTTTCCTGCGCTCGGACCACGCCGACGTTCTTAAGACGATCCGCGACACCAAGGCGCTGGACGACGACACTGCGAAGAAGCTGAAGGACGCGCTCACCGCGTTCGGCAAGCAGTTCGCTTAAGCAGTCGCTGAAGGAAGCGTAGGCAATGGCCAGCCTCAAGGCATTGAAGCTTCGCATCGGCTCGGTGAAGTCGACGCAGAAGATCACCAAGGCGATGAAGATGGTCGCAGCGGCGAAGCTGCGCCGTGCGCAGCAGAACGCCGAGGCCGGCCGCCCCTATGCGACACGGCTGTCGGAAGTCGTCAGTTCGCTGGCGAGCCGGGTGACCGTCGGTCCGCAGTCGCCGAAGCTGATTGCGGGCACCGGTAAGGACGAGACCCACTTGATCGTGCTCGCCACCGGCGATCGCGGCCTCGCGGGTGCGTTCAACACCAACATCGTCCGTGCAGCTCGCAAGAAGGCGGAAGAACTTCAGGCGCAGGGCAAGACTGTCCTGTTCTACATCGTTGGCCGCAAGGGCCGGCCGGTGATTGCCCGCTCCTTCCCCAAATCGATCATCGCCGACCACGATACCAGCGGGATGAAGTCGCCGGCCTATGCCGACGCCCAGGCGATCGCAGACGACATCACCGACCGCTTCCTGAGCGGCCAGTTCGATGTCGCCCACCTCGCGTACAGCGAGTTCAAGTCGGTGCTGGCGCAGGAGCCGCAGGTCGACCAGATCATCCCGGTCGTCCCGGCACCCGCCGCCGCGAACAACAAGGGCAGCACCGCATCAGCTGCGGTCGAATATGAACCGGACGAGGAAGCGATCCTCGCCGACCTACTGCCGCGCAACGTCGCCATTCAGATCTATCGCGCCCTGCTGGAGAACGCCGCTGGCTTCTACGGCTCGCAGATGACCGCGATGGACAATGCGACGCGCAACGCGGGCGACATGATCAATCGCCTGTCAATCCAGTATAACCGCCAACGCCAGGCGGCGATCACCACCGAACTCGTCGAAATCATCTCCGGCGCCGAAGCGCTCTAAAGAACACAGGCAAGGATACCGATCATGGCCACCGCCGCTGAACCCAAGACCAAGAAGGCCGCGCCGAAGAAGGCCGCCGCCGCAGCGACCGCAACGACCACCGGCGGCAACCTCGTCGGCTCCGTCGCGCAGGTTATCGGCGCCGTCGTCGACGTCGCGTTCGAAGGCGAGCTTCCCCCGATCCTCGCAGCGCTTGAGACCGACAACGGCGGCAACCGCCTGGTCCTCGAAGTCGCGCAGCATCTGGGCGAGAACGTCGTCCGTACGATCGCGATGGACTCGACCGAGGGGCTGACCCGCGGCCAGCGCGTTACCGCCACCGGTTCGCAGATTCGCGTGCCCGTTGGCCCGAAGACACTCGGCCGCATCATGAACGTCATCGGTGAACCGATTGACGAGCGCGGTCCGATCGGCAGCGACATGACCGCCTCGATCCACGCGGAAGCCCCCGCCTTTGTCGACCAGTCGACCGAAGCCAGCATCCTTGTCACGGGCATCAAGGTCATCGACCTCCTCGCCCCTTACGCCAAGGGCGGCAAGATCGGCCTGTTCGGCGGCGCCGGCGTCGGCAAGACCGTTCTGATCCAGGAGTTGATCAACAACATCGCCAAGGGCCACGGCGGCGTTAGCGTGTTCGCCGGCGTCGGCGAGCGCACCCGCGAAGGCAACGACCTCTACCACGAGTTCCTCGACGCGGGCGTTATCGCCAAGGACGCCGACGGCAACCCGACGCCGGAAGGTTCGAAGGTCGCTCTCGTGTTCGGCCAGATGAACGAGCCGCCGGGCGCCCGTGCCCGCGTCGCGCTGTCGGGCCTGACCCAGGCGGAATATTTCCGCGACCAGGAAGGCCAGGACGTGCTCTTCTTCGTCGATAACATCTTCCGCTTTACCCAGGCGGGTTCGGAAGTGTCGGCGCTGCTCGGCCGTATTCCGTCGGCCGTGGGCTACCAGCCGACCCTGTCGACCGACATGGGCGCGCTTCAGGAGCGCATTACCTCGACTAACAAGGGCTCGATCACCTCGGTGCAGGCCATTTACGTGCCGGCGGACGACTTGACCGACCCGGCGCCTGCAACTTCGTTCGCCCACCTTGACGCCACCACCACGCTGTCGCGCGCCATCTCGGAGCTGGGCATCTACCCGGCGGTCGACCCGCTCGACTCGGTCAGCCGCGTCCTTACGCCGGCGGTCGTTGGTCAGGAGCACTATGAAGTGGCCCGTGCGGTTCAGGAGACGCTGCAGAAGTACAAGTCGCTGCAGGACATCATCGCCATTCTGGGCATGGACGAGCTGTCGGAAGAAGATAAGCTGGTCGTAAGCCGCGCGCGAAAGATCCAGCGCTTCCTGTCGCAGCCGTTCCACGTGGCCGAAGTGTTCACCGGCATTCCGGGCAAGTTCGTCCAGGTCGAAGACACCGTCGCATCGTTCAAGGCGGTCGTGAACGGCGAATACGACCACCTGCCGGAAGCGGCGTTCTACATGGTCGGCGGGATCGAAGAAGCCGTCGCCAAGGCTGAGAAGCTGGCGCAGGACGCCTAAGAAGTCATGGCGGGCTCTCTCCGCCTCGACGACTGCATCAACCGGGTCTGCCCTTGGTCGGGCGACCCGGTGCAGGCCGACAGCCTGACGCTCTATCAAGGTCAGGTCGTCGGCTTCTGCAACCCGGGTTGCCGGGACAAGTTCGAAAAGGCGACCGCGGCATTCGACGCCGCCGCCCAGGGAAAGAAGTAAGACGATGGCCGACCTTCATTTCGAGCTGGTGACTCCGGAAAAGCTCGTCCGTTCGGACGAAGTGCACATGGTCGTCGTGCCGGGCGTCGAGGGCGATTTCGGCGTGATGGCGGGCCACGCGCCGTTCATGACGACGCTGAAGGACGGGAGCCTGCAGGTGTTCAAGACCGCGGGCGGCCAGCCGGAAACCATCAAGGTCTCGGGCGGCTTCGCTGAAGTCGGCGACAAGGGCCTGACCGTTCTAGCGGAAAGCGCCGAAGCCTAGACAAGGCTCCCCCATTAAGGAATGCATGACCGTCGGCCGTGACGCCGGGGGTTCGGGGGAATATGCAGACCGTGCAGCCAGTTTCGAAGGGCGGCGAACGCCTCGCCGCCGCCGCGCCTGCTTTCGCAATCATCATTGCAGTAGCGATCGCCACGCGGATCGTTAGCTGGTGGAACCCAGTCGCGCACGTCGACGACCAATTCTATCTGCTCGCCGGGCAGGAATTGCTGCGCGGCCATTGGCCCTATCTCGATGTGTGGGACCGCAAGCCACTCGGCCTGTTTGTAGTCTATGCCCTAGTCGCAGCGATCGGCGGGGGCTCGATCATCGCGTTGAACCTGGTTGCGACCGCCTTTGCAGCAGCAACCGCGATGACCATCCGGCAGATCGCGCTACGGTTCACCAGTCCGATTGCGGCGCTGATGGCGGCCGTCACCTACTTGGTCGTACTGCCGCTCTACGGCGGGCAAAATGGCCAAAGCCCCGTTTTCTACAACCTGCTGATCGCAGGCGCAGTCCTGCTCCTTTTCCGTTCGATTGAGCGGAAGGCAGCGATCGTTCCGAATGCGCTCGTCGCGATGCTCCTGTGCGGTCTAGCGATGACAATAAAACAGACGACCTTCGTCGAGGGCGCGTTTGTCGGTTTAGGCTTCCTTTGGCTGCTTCACCACTCCGGCAGGAGCCTAGCGTTTATTGTCGGGGCGGCCATTGCCATGGTTGGCGTAGCACTCTCGCCGACGCTGGCCTGTTTCGTCACGTATTGGCTCCAAGGACCGGCGTCGGCCGATGCTTACGTCTACGCCAACTTCGTTTCAATCTTCGAGAGGCAGAGCTGGTCGCCTCTGGCTCGCGTTGCCGGCGTCGGCCTGCTGTTCCTTTATCTCTTCCCGCTTTTCATCATGAGCGGCATCGGGATGGTGAGTCTGGCGCGGGTATCGCGGTGGACTACGGCAACGGCTTTGCTGGCCGGCTGGCTGGGGGCGGCGCTGCTCGGTTACCTGTCCGTCCCCGCATTCTTCGATCACTACGCGCTGCCTCTGATCTCGCCCTTGTGCGTAGCCGCGGCAATCTTCTACGACCTGCGGCCGGGCCGTTTGTTCTTCGCCGGCTACATGGCTTTCTGCCTGATCCAGGGGTCTATCCTCGACTGGCCCGACAACCGGCGCGAAGCTGCGCTCTATCGGGACATTCGGGAGACGGTACGGCAAGCTAAAGGTGATGGTTGTGTCTATGTCGCGGACGGGCCGAGTAGGCTGTACATGGACTTCCCCGACTGCCGCCCCACCCGATACCTGTTCCCCGACCACCTCGTCCTTATCACCGAGCGCGATGCCGTTGGCGTGGACACGGCGGATGAGCTATCGCTCATCCTGGCTGCGCGGCCGGCGGTTGTCGTGACGCGGAAGGCTCGCAAGGGTCGCCATCCGCGCGAGATTATCGCCATCCTCCGCCAGGCGCTGGGAAGAGATTATCGGCCCGTGCTTCGGACAGCGGACGGAGAATCGAAAAGCGTCGACGGCGTGACCGTGTGGCAGCTGAAGGTCGGACCAAGGGCAGGCAACGTTAACTAGCCTTTTACCTTAAGCTGCTTGGGTGGCGGCTCCTTCCAGGGGGTCACTCGTCCATGTTTCACCAAGTCGTCGAACGCAGTCTTACGGTCGCCGATGCACCGCTCGAACTCAGCGTTATCGTCCCGACGCTGAACGAAGTCGGAAATGTCGAGCTGCTCCTTGAAAAGCTGGGCGTCGCGCTTGTTGGTATCGAGTGGGAGGCGATTTTCGTCGATGACGGGTCGACTGATGGCACGCCTGAACTCCTGACGACCATTGCGCAGGCAGATCGCCGGGTTCGTCTGATCCGTCGGATCGGCCGACGCGGCCTGTCTTCCGCAGTAGTCGAAGGCGCCCTTGCATCGACAACCCCCATCGTCGCAGTCATCGACGCTGACCTCCAGCATGACGAGCGAGTGCTGCCCGACTTGTTCCGCGCCGTTGCGCGCGAGGGACATGAGCTTGCCATCGGCACCCGTTATGCGGGCGCTGGCTCTACCGGTGAATGGGACGACACGCGCCTGAAAATAAGCCGCTTTGCTACCGCCCTCGCCTCGCCGATCATGAAGACCCGCCTGTCCGATCCCATGAGCGGCTTTTTCGCCGTACGCCGCGACGTGCTACTGGAAGCGGCGCCAAGGCTCAGCAATGTCGGGTACAAGATCTTGCTCGACTTAGTGGCGTCATCGCCCCGTCCCTTAAGCGTCGGCGAAGTTCCCTACACATTCGGTACTCGCCAGCATGGCGCCAGCAAGCTCGATGAAATGGTAGCGCTCGAATATCTCGAGTTGTTACTCGACAAGACCGTCGGGCGCTTCGTTCCGGTCAAGTTGGTCCAGTTCGGAGCAATCGGGACACTCGGCGTCGCCGTCCACCTCGCGCTGCTTTACTTCACCCTCAACATGCTCGGGACCGCGTTCGCCGTAGCACAGGCTGCTGCCGTGCTTGGCGCAATGACCTTCAACTTCGCGCTGAACAACCGCTTCACCTATCGCGATCGGCAGTTGAAAGGCTTCGCCTGGGTCGGCGGCCTCCTGTCCTTTTATCTGGTCTGCGCGCTTGGAGCGATCGCCAACGTCGGGATCGGCAGCCTGGTCTACGAACAATATCATGGCTGGTGGCTGGCCGGCATCGCCGGTGCGATCGTCGGCTCCGTCTGGAATTATGTCGCGAGCGGTTGGCTCACCTGGACCAAGCGCTAAGCCGTGCCTTCTTTGATTGAAGTTAGTCTTTTCTCAAAGTTTGCCGGCTATTCACCAATTCAATTGATGCAAAACGGGAACGGTTGGCTCTCATGAACGCATTCGGCAAACGCAATGGACTGGGTGGCGCAGGTCAGCGTCCTTCCTTCGGCGTGGCGCGTCCCATGAAGGGCGGCGGGGCACCAGTCGGTGGCGATCAGTTTCCGCCAGTCGACGACTTCCCGGCCGAATCCGAGCCGGAGAGCGATTCCCCCGCTTCTTCCGGGCCGCCAATGGGGGCGATGGACCGGCTTAACAACCGCCAGAACGCCAGTGGCGACGCTGCCTCATCGAAGACTGAAGGTTTCGAAGCGGCGGTTCACCGTATCAAGGAGCAAGTGCTTCCCCGCCTGCTGGAGCGTGTCGATCCCGAAGCAGCAGCCACTTTGGGTAAGGACGAGTTGGCCGAGGAATTCCGGCCGATCATCTCGGAAGTCCTTGCCGAGTTGAAGATTAACCTCAACCGCCGCGAAACCTTTGCGCTGGAAAAGGTGCTGGTCGATGAATTGCTCGGCCTCGGTCCGCTGGAAGAATTGCTCGCCGACCCGGCCGTTAGCGACATCATGGTCAATGGCCCAGACCAGACTTTCATCGAACGCAAGGGCAAGCTTGAACTGGCAAAAATCCAGTTCCGCGACGAGGAACACCTGTTCCAGATCGCCCAGCGTATCGTCAACAAGGTCGGCCGCCGCGTCGACCAGACCACGCCGCTGGCTGACGCCCGCCTTCAGGACGGCAGCCGCGTCAACGTCATCATCCCGCCCCTGTCGCTGCGTGGCACGGCAATTTCCATTCGTAAGTTCTCCGAGAAACCCATCACGCTCGACATGATGCGCGGGTTCGGGTCGATGTCGGAGAAAATGGCGACTTGCCTGAAGATCGCAGGCGCCAGCCGGATGAACATCGTTATTTCCGGCGGTACGGGTTCCGGTAAGACGACCATGCTTAACGCCCTGTCGAAGATGATTGACCCGGGCGAGCGCGTGATCACCATCGAAGACGCGGCCGAACTCCGGCTACAACAGCCGCACTGGCTGCCGCTGGAAACCCGTCCGCCTAACCTCGAAGGCCAGGGCGCGATCACGATTCGCGATCTAGTCATTAACGCCCTGCGTATGCGTCCCGACCGCATCATCCTCGGCGAAATTCGTGGCCAGGAGTGCTTCGATCTTCTGGCTGCCATGAACACGGGTCACGACGGTTCGATGGCTACGC
The DNA here is from genome assembly GCF_003583725.1 of Sphingomonas edaphi. Classification (GTDB taxonomy): domain Bacteria; phylum Pseudomonadota; class Alphaproteobacteria; order Sphingomonadales; family Sphingomonadaceae; genus Sphingomicrobium; species Sphingomicrobium edaphi. The sequence continues at coordinate 439,935 of NZ_QXTF01000001.1, forward strand.
TCCACAGCAATAGCCCGCGCGAATGCCTCGCCCGTATGGAAAACATGGTCATGATGGGCGACATCAAGATCCCGAAGGATGCGATTTCGCGCCAGATCGCAGACTCGGTCGATCTGATCGTTCAGGTCAAGCGCCTTCGCGACGGCTCGCGCCGCACCACCAACATCACCGAGGTTATCGGGATGGAAGGCGAAGTCATCGTCACCCAGGAACTGTTTAAGTTCGAATATCTGGACGAGACCGCGGACGGAAAAATCATCGGCGAATATCGCTCGATGGGCCTCCGTCCCTATACGCTCGAAAAGGCCAAGCAGTTCGGCTTCGACCAGCCTTACCTGGAAAGCTGCCTCTAACTTTGGTTTTCGACGGGCGGCGGTTGCGTGCCGCCGTCGGTCTTGCCACACATCTTCCCCAGTCCATCTCTAGGGGAAGATCGATGACCGTGAAGCCGTTGTTCGCCGCCATCCTGCTGGGAGCGGCGCTTCCGATTGCCGCTTGCCAGACCGTCGCTGGAACCCAGTGGGGCGCTGCGCAGGACGCCGCGCTGACCGCCGCCGTCGCGGCCCCGACCCGCAGTGAAGCCAACCGGCTGCGCGACCCCTATCGCCATCCTGCAGAGACGCTGCGCTTTTTCGGTGTGAAGCCGTCTGACACGGTTGTCGAAATCTGGCCCGGCGGCGGATGGTACACGGAAATCCTTGCCCCCTATCTCGCGGCCGGTGGCGGGCGATTGTACGCCGTGGCGCCAGATTGGGGGATGAGCGGAATCAAAAAGCTGAAGGATGCTAATGCGCCGCTCTATGGTTCAATCGAGACCGCGGACTTCCCTGCATTCGATGCCAACGCAACGCGCGTTCCGGATGGAACCGCCGACGTCGTGCTGACCTTCCGCAACGTGCACAACTGGCGCATGGGGTATCGCCGCGACGACAAGCAGGATTACAGCGCGGAGGCCTTCCGCCAAGCATACGCCATGCTGAAGCCAGGCGGAGTTCTGGGAGTAGTCGATCACCGCCTGCCCGAAGACGCCAGCGACGAGCGCGAGCGCAGCAGCGGATACATCAAGGTTTCTACAGTTCGCCGTCTCGCGGAAGCCGCCGGTTTCAAGCTGGAAGCCGCCTCGGAAATCAATGCCAATCCGAAAGATACGGCGGACTGGCCCAACGGCGTCTGGACGCTGCCGCCCAGCTACGCATTGAAGGATACGGACCGCGCCAAATATGCCGCCATCGGTGAAAGCGACCGTATGACACTCAAGTTTGTGAAGCCGCGCTGAGCTAGGCAATCTCCAGCGATTGAAGGCAAAGTGGGGGTTAGCAAGGATTCAACTTGCGACCCCTGCGATGTCAATGCCGGGACTAGGAAGGATTTTTGATCGTTTTACCATGCACTTAGCAGTATCAAAACTATTATCTGCCCAACTGACGCCCACAAGCATTCTCAAATCCCTCATCATGGGCTCGCGACTGTCCTTCGGGTGGTGAGGTCGAACTCATTGAGAATTCGACCCCCCGAAAGATTAGCGCATAGGCCAAGCTTGCCAGCTCGCCGCCGCGGCCTCAAGCCCGCTATCTCCTGCCAAGTCGCGACGCGTCGACAACCATCCGAACGCCGTAGCCTTCCGTAGCAAGACTAAGGCGTGCAGATGCACGGGTGAGGCACTCTCCGCGAGGAACGGTGCGTGGAGGATCGCCACCACGGGCACCCCCAAACGTTCAACGTAATAGTCCCGCAGCCAGGACCGGGCCGCTTCCCATGGGCCGTGCAGGTTCGTGGCATCCGGAAAACTCATTGTAAGCTGCGCGAAGGCGGATGTTTCTTCAACCGGCAGCCTGGCCATGTAACTCGCGACCAGAAAGTCCGGATCCGTATAGTCCTCCGGCACGTCCGCAGGCAGCAGAACCTCAACCTTGGCAGCAGTATCAACCAGGCTGTCTGCTCCTGCGGGCCGACGCTTCGCAAGGAAGTGCGTGGCGATGCTTTGACGAAGCCCGCTTCCTGCCGGCCAGTAAAAGCGTGCAGAAGTGAACAGATCGCCGGGCCGCCCGTGGTAGAACGTTCTCAACGCCCGCAAGAATTCAGGCGCGGCGGCCTCAGCGAGGAGCTTTTTCTTCCTTGCGCGCGACATCAGAACCAGCCCTGCATGGCAACGTTGAGAAACTCGCGGCCGTGGCGCAAGCCGCGTTGCCGCTGCGTTTGGCTGTCATATGGCGGGAGGCAAGTGACCTCGAGGCCGAGTGGATCAAAGCGGATGAATGCCATCTCGCCAGCGGTAGGCACAAGCCAAGCACAACCCGAGGGTTGAGCAACCCACAGCCGGTAGCCGCAAAACGGTCGCGCAGCCCCGCGAAGGATCACGTCGAAGGTTGCGAGCGCCTTCTCGTTCGGTCGAATGACGATTGCATCCTGATTGAGGACAGAGGCTACACCCTGCACTTCGCGGGTGCCGAGCGGCCGGTCGCATTTGGTGGCTGCGATGATCGTGCCGGCGATCGGCATCAAGAACGTGTTCCGAAGTTCGGGGTAACGCTGCTCGGGCGATGTAACGACGTCTCCTTCGTGGATCGTGGCAGTGGCGAGCATCAGGCGCTGGAGGCGGGCGCAGACGGGCGGGATCGGGTCGATGTGACCGTCGGGTGCGAGGTCGAGCACAGGTAGCATATTCTTGTCTTTCCAGAGGTTGAGGCATCAGCCGAACCGAGCCGCCACGCGGCATTTTCATCTTTCCGGTTCAACCAGCCTTCCCTCTTCCTGATTTCGAGCCGCGCTTTCGCGGCGATCCTCTCCTTCGCGGGGCGCCGGCCTAAGTCTTTGCGATATCCCACTGGGTAGCGTCGTTCAGACCGCAACACGGCTGACCGGCGACGCTTCGGCAAGCTGGCCAGATGGAGACAGAAGGACGATCCTGCCTTAGCCCTACTCGTGAGACTTTCCGCGAGTCTTGGACCAAACTGCGTCCAGAACGTCGAACTCAGGCCCTGACGGGACGCTCAAAGTTGCCGCATCCTGTTGCTTCTGAGTGTGTTGCAGCGGCGGCTGTCGTTGCTGCTGCCGGCTGAATGTCTGCGCCTCGCGCTCAAGGCGTGACCTGATAGTATGCGTCTTTTGAACCATCGCGCCGAAATCCTCATCATCTCGCACAAGGCGAAATGCCCGATGGAGCTTGAGATCTGTTTTCGGGAGACACTCGCGAAACTCCTCAAATGTTGTCGGAAAAGCGCCAGCAGGGGACGAGAGCAGCCTCGCGCTGAGGTCCATGAAAAGCGCTTCCCGATGCTCCTCAAACACCTCCTGGATACGCCTATCCGCCGCGAGAGATGGAACGTCCTTCAAATAGTCATCGTAAAAGCCAAAGGGGTCGTCGAGTACAAGCTCAAGGTCACCAGTCCTCCGCGACTTTCCATCTACTGAAGGCCTCGTTCGCCGCAGGGGCAGGTAAGTCAGCGCCAAAAGCCGCTCGATTGCCTCTGCCACGCGTTTTTCATGTTCGGGGTCGGGAACCGGGTCGGCTTCACGAGCCGGCTTCGGTTCGGTCTCTTCTGCAGGCGACGGAATGTCGGGCTTCCGCTCAAGGGCGTGGCCGTCTTCGCCGACAACATTCAAGCCAAGCTCGGCCGATCGCTCTGCGACGAGATGCAGGAATGCTGGAGGGCCTTTTGCTAAAACATCTCGCCACCGCTCCGCGGCGAGAGAAAGAGCATCGTCGATTGCCTGTATGCATTCCGGTTCATCCAGGGTGATCAGATGGCGATGGTCCGTGAACAGGTGCCGCGCGGCCTCGTCCCGGTATTCGGTCGACCAGTCCAAGGTTTTCGGGAGGGAATCGCGTTTGCCCCGCGTTTCGGCGTCAACCGAGTTATCTCCGGGCAGAAAGATAGCTGGGATAGAGACGGGCGCGTAGGCCGGCTGGCCTTCCGCCATCCATTTATGTTCGACGCGGCGCTGATCCGTGCAATGCTTGATGGCCGCCTTGAAAGCATCACCGATTGCGGAACGGGCTGCTTGGGCCTCCGCCTCGATCAATTCCTTGAAAACGGCCTTCTTTCCGGCCGGGAGGCGCGTCAGGGTCTCCGCCGCTCGCGTCCTGACGCGCTCCTTTTCGCGTTCCCGGCGCGCCCGGAGGTCTGCCCGCTGGGCATCAAGATTGGCTCGAAAGGCCTCGAAGGCAAGATTCACCTTGGCCGGGTCGGGCTCGAACGCTCCCAGTCGCTCTTCCAACCGCGTGCGCGATAGTCTGGGATCGACCAGTGACGCCTTTACTTCGCTACTGCCACGGCGGATGCGGGCACCACTGGGTTTGCGTTCGTACACGGCTTTTGCCTCGGCGAACGCGAGATGAAGTTCGGCCCAAGTGGACGCTTGCTGGGCAGCCGCAATCAATTCCGCCTTGGCCTCACGGAGAGCGGCCGGAAGGTGGTTTCTCTTCCGGTCGAACGGCTTGTACCACCCGGCCTGGTACTTTCCCTGCGCGTCGCGAACGAGCGCATTTGTGGCGACGTCATAAACGGCGCCGCCACGCGCAACATAAAGCGCGTCCGGCGTCCTCGCCCGATTTTGACGCTCGTCGATTAGCGCCACCGCTTGGTGCAGGTCGTCGATCAACCAGTCCGACCCGACTGTGCTGCCAGTTACCGGATCGACTCTGATGACACACAAGTGAAGGTGTGGGTTCGCTGTGTTCCCGTGCCGTGACCAGACTATCATGCACCGTGCCAGTCCAAGAATCTGGAGAAGGATGTCCATGGCTTCGTCGGCCTGCCCCTCCGCCCATTCCTCCCCATTCACGAGGCTAAGTATGATGTGGAGCATGGGCTTGGCTGTTGCTGGTGCCATCGTTGCTACCGCAATCATCTGCTGCTGCCAGCTTTCGAGATCTTGGCCGACCAGATTGCGGCTGCCCCACTCCTCGACCTTTTCGCCCGGTTCAACCCCAAGCATGTCCAGAGCCATGGCGTAGCTGGTCAGCGAAAGCACCTCGGCCGCGCGCTCAACGACAAGGGCATGTGGGTCGGCATCGACAATGTAGGTGGTGAGCGCAACCACGCTGCTCCGTATACCGCGCACGCGCTGGGCAGCCCAAGGTACGCCTTTCCATAGGCGAGTCCCTCGCATCGTGATCAGCTTGCCGATCACTGTCCGGCCTCACGGGCGGCCGCTCTACAGAGCTGCAGGACCAGGGATTCCAGGCGCTCCATGTCGACCGATCGCTCCCCGGACAACAGCAGGTACTCCTTGATCGCCATGATCTCCCCGAGGGCAGCCAATGCCGGGGTCGGCTCCGGGTGTGCGTCGTCGAGAACGGACACGATGTAGGGCGATCGATCCATGCGCGCCCGGTTGGCGCACACGCTTATTCGCTTCTCGAGCGACTTCGGCATGGACAGCCCAAACTTGATCCTGTCGCTCACCTACCTGCCTCCCCGCTGCGAGAAGGTTCCCCCCGAGCAGCAAGACGGGTCTGGGGTGCACCGGGCCCATCCTGCTTCATCATTTCATTTCTCCGGAGCGCAGAGCGGAGCGGAGCGCCCACCACTCTTGTGCCTTTCTCCTGAGCGCCGTTGGTGCCGCCACGGCGCGGCCTTCCGACATGGGCGGGCCACCAAGGCGCGAATGCTGTGTCACGATCAGCGCAATCGCGGGGCCCTGATGCACACTGCGGAAGCGCAAGTGGCGGCACTCCATGAGCTGGCATGTCGCAATTCCGCTTTCGTTGATGAGAGCCGGTAAGCGCTAATGCCTCGCGCGTTTCGTGGTGCGGCGTGTGTGTCGAACCTCGGCGCGGCATCGGCGCAATGACGGCCGCATCGCTCAGCGTGCAGACTGGCGCGCGAGGTGACGCGTCAACAAGCCGCATGTAGAGCAAGTCCCCGCCAGTGCAGCCAACAATGAAAATAGTTAACTGCCTGTTAGTAATTACTGAATCCTGCTTCGTCATCCCTAAAGGATGCCAGATGATCTGCCATACGCAAAGGTCGAAGATAGGCCGTTACGCGGATCAAGCCTGATGCCGCGTGTCAATACTTAAATTATATTTTTGATTGGTGTCTTTTCCGTCTTGCTTTTCGCTTGGTACTTTTGGTGCCAGAAAGGAATTGATGATGGCTAACCCTGGCATTGACGGTCATGAAGGCAAGATAGAAGCGCTGAGGACGCGTTTGAACGGGAGCGCGCCGCCCCGGAAACAGAAGAAGCAGTCGATCGCCCACGAGGTCCGCGCCCTGCTGCCGGAAATCAGAATGCGGCGAGCAGCGGGCTGGACCTGGGAGCAGATCGCTGCTGCCATGTACGACGACGAGGCAAAGGCTTCTGCAGTCCGCACGGCGTTCAACCGCTCGGCGCCCAAGCGCGGGAAGAAGCGCGCCGGCGCAAACCGGGCGTCGAGCGGCGGCAGCCCGTCGAGCAGTAACGGCACGCCGCTGCCGGCAACGCCCCCGTTCGGACAGCCGCTGACCGAGCAGGGATGTGCCGCACCCCGTGGCTCGCTGCCGAATCTTTTCGGCCAGCGCAACGATCCCGGCTTCCCTTCCAGCTCGCAACCTAACGCTTAGGAGACCAAGCCATGGTTGAGACAGTGCTATTCACGCTGATCCTGATCATCAACAACGGCGGTGGCGACGGTAAGACCACTTGGAGCGAGATCTTGATGGCTCTCGCCCGTTTTGCCGGACGAAGCGTCGCTGTGCTGGACGTCGATCCCGGCCTCAGGGGTTTTTCGACGCGCAATGGCCCCTCCTCGGCGGACCGCTTGGAATGGTCCGGGGAGTTCGACGACCACCGCGAACTACCGGACTGGTTGAATGAGGTGAAGGCGCAGGACATCGCCGTGGTTGACACTGGCGCCAACCTCCTGAGCGCTGGCCAAGAGGTTTCCGGCCGACTGCAGGAAATCGCTGCGCACGTGCACGCTCAAGGCGGACGACTGATCATCCAAGCGGTCACCAGCCCCAACAAGGCTGGTTCGGGCGCCAGCGTGAAGGATCTTTATGAACAGTTTGGTTCGACGATGGAATTTGCGGTGATCAGGAACCAGCGCGATGGATCGGAGCTGTTTGGCAAGGAGATCGACCAGCTTCCTGTGCCCAAGGTGACAGTGCCGTATGTTCCGCCGGGCCTTCAGGCCTACCGGCTTCGTCGTGCGCTTCCTCTGGATCAGATTATCCTCAATCCGGAACCAGGATTCGCGATGGCATCTGCTTTGATGGCGGCACAACTCGGCCAAATTGCCAAGTCGGCGCACGTCAGGTCAATCGTCGGGGACGGCGTTCGCGAAACGCTGCAGCCCCTGATGAAAGATCTGCAACATTTTGAGGGCACGTCAGCGAAAACGCTCATGGCGATATCGGATACTGGCCTTCTGGCATCTCGCGGGCTCTGCAGTAACCTTGCGAGCTTCTCCAAGCTAGACCCGGCGCAACTGGAGGTTTTTATTCCGGCCGCCCAAGCCTTGCACGCCGCGCTTAAGAAAAGCGACCAGCTACGCGATCCGACTTCCAACTAGTGGGGACCGCCCCGTTCGATTCCGCTGGCCCCGGAGCAGCAATGCTCCGGGGTTTAATAGGTGAGACGTTGTTGGGGCGACGGCGGGCGCAACGGATTTATGAAGCCCGTAGGACGGTTTTTTATCCACAGATTTTGTTGGAGAGATCCCGTTGCGCAACTGGGAATGATCTGGTCAGGATGTCCGAAATCTTCCCAGTACCGGCGGGGTAACAATGCACGATTTGACGAGCGGTTTTGATGCCGAGTTGCGCCGGTCAGGACTTGGCTTGGACGAAGCCGAAAACGAACTCGGCATCTCCGGACGCCAAATCAGGCGGTACATTTCGGGTGAAAGTGAAGTCCCAAAACTGGTCCGAGATCGACTCCGCGATTTGGCTGCAAGGCGCAATCGTTCTGCTGCCCAGCCGAAATTTGAATTTATTGACCTGTTCGCCGGCATTGGCGGCCTTCGGCTTGGCTTTGAGGCGATTGGGGGACGGTGTGTCTTCACCAGCGAATGGGACCGTTGGGCACAGGTTACGTATTCCCGGAACTTTCCCGAGCAGGACGATCACGTGATGGTCGGGGATATCACTCCGTTTGGGGCCGACCCCGGCCGCATCCCGAGGCATGATGTCCTACTTGCAGGGTTTCCGTGTCAGCCCTTTTCTCTGGCTGGCGTTTCGAAAAAGAATTCGCTCGGACGGAAGCACGGTTTCGAGGATGCGAAGCAGGGCAACCTGTTCTTCGAAATTGAACGCATTCTCCGACATCACCGGCCGGCAGCGTTCCTGCTTGAAAACGTCAAGCACCTCCAAAGGCATGACAAGGGACGCACCTTTGAAGTCATCCGGCGAACTCTTGAAGACGATCTCGGCTACAAGATTAGCCATCGAGTGATCAGTGCGGAGCCGTGGGTTCCGCAGAAGCGCGAACGAATATTCATTGCCGGATTCAGAGAAGATGCCGGCTTCACATTTGACGGTTTTGACAATGTGATACCTCCGAAGGAGCATTGGCCGAAGATGGGTGCCATCCTCCAGTCCCACAACGAGGTTGATTCCAAATATACGCTAAGCACGAAGCTCTGGGATTATCTTCAGGCCTATCGCGAGAAACACGAAAAGGCCGGAAACGGCTTCGGATATGGCTTGGTTGGCCCTAAAGACGTCGCGAGGACCCTATCCGCCCGGTATTTCAAGGACGGATCCGAAATACTGGTCGAGCAGAAGGGGCGTCGGCCGAGAAGGCTGACGCCGAAGGAGTGTGCCCGCCTAATGGGATTCGAGGGGGGTGACCGCGAATGGCTCATCCCGGTTTCGGACACGCAGGCATATCGCCAGTTTGGGAATGCCGTCGTCGTGCCGGTCGTAGAGACCGTTGCCCGCTATATGGAACCGGCGCTTCACAGAATTCTTGGCATTTCGGCCCCTAGGCACGGAGAGTCCGTTCAGGCTTTTGGTTGACGTAGTATCATCAGAAACACGCAGCCGGATGATGTCCGGCATTCGCGGGCGCAACACCCGGCCGGAACTGGTGGTCAGGCGTATACTGCACGCATCGGGATTTCGTTTTCGGTTGCATGTTCCAGATCTGCCCGGGAAGCCTGATCTTGTACTCCGGCGCTGGAATGCAATCATCCATATCCATGGCTGCTTTTGGCACGGGCATGACTGTGCGTTGTTCCGTCTGCCAGCAACCCGGACGGAATTCTGGCGAGAAAAAATCGAGCGCAACAGGAGCCGGGACGCCACGGTAGCGGAGGAGCTAGAGCGTTTGGGATGGCGCCAACTGCACGTCTGGGAATGTGCACTGAAGGGTCCTGCCCGAGTATCGACAGAGAGACTTTCTGCTCGCCTCGCGTCTTGGCTAACGAGTGATAGCCCGAAAGGCGAAATCAGAGGCCACTGATCCGACCCGTCCGCTTCCCGCGAAACCTTATTTCACGTAGCTCATCGACGGTGAAGGGTGGTGTCCTGCGATGAACCATCGAATGGCAGTTCGCGCACAGAGGAACGAGGTCTTTCGCGGGATTGATGCGATACCCTTCCCCGATTTCCGACACTGGCGTGACATGATGCACTTGGATGAAGCCGCGACCCGTGTCGCCATATGCCTCCTCGAAGTCGAATTTGCAGACCTTGCAAACGGAACCCTGTAACTCGATGCAGGCTGCCCGGTTGATGCGGCTCCGCTCGTACCGGTTCACTGCAACTCTGATTGCAGCTCCCTCGGGCAGTCCCTCATAGCCGCCGACTTCATCTTCGTCGGAAACATCTTCTTCCAATGGCACCAGTGCCAGCACCAATCCCGTGAACCGCCTGGTCCAGCTGAAAACCTCACCATCGTTATCCGCGAAGCTCTCGGTGTTGACGGTTGCAGGTGATTTCTCAAGAGCGAGGTCTAGGCGGCGCCACTCCTCCGGCCAAGATTCCGCTGCTTCCACACGCAAAGCAGCACCATTTACGGAGAACGATATGCGCGCCCGTTCGGCTTCGCACTTGCCTGCCAGCTGAACGAAAAGAGCGCGGCGCTCGGGGCTGGCCCTGCCCATTTGCAGAACCAGTTCGCCTGCATAGGCACCCGGCTGAAAGGTGAGGTGCAGGCTTCGCCATTGTGTCCGGACCGCGATGCGGAACGCGTCGGCGGGTGGGCAGTTCAGCGGTGACAGTTCGAATGCCGGAAACCCGCCCTTGGAAGGCAGTGGCCTGCCTTCCAACGCTATTCCAAAATGATCACCAAGCTGCTGCGCCAGCAGCCCGTGATCAGGCCGCCACATCCTCAAGATCCGGTTCAGGCAGGTCCTCTACCAGCTTGCGAAGAATCCGGGACACTTCGAAGCGCATTTCTTCGAAATGTTGGGCAGTGCTGTCACTGATCGTGCTGAGCTCGGCGACGCATAGCCCCCAGAGGAGAGAGTCCATGCCTTGAACCGTCACCCCTTGGGCCAAATTCGGCACATAGACCTTGTGGTAATAGGGATGAGACGTATTGATGCGGACGGCCTTATGGCCGTCAATGATTGCCGGCTCGAATAAAGCGTTGTCGTCGAGCTGATCGACTGGCTGGACGAAGAGCTCGCCCGGCTTTTGAGCATGTCCAATCTTAAGCTTGATCCGGAAGGTGCCGTTCCGGTTAGTGAGCTGCGACATCCCCGTGTTGGGATTTTGGACGTCTACGTTTGCCCCGCCGATCTCACCTTCCTTGGATCCGATGTTACGGTTCGAGGAGTCATGATAGCCGGACGCTTTCTTGCGAGCCTCGCTCCTCTTCCCCTGGCGATAACGGTTGTTGGCCTCCCGACGGGGCGCGGTGAGGAAACGGTCCCGAATGTATAGCCAAAGATCCTCGTTGAGGCTGATCTGCGATTTCTTGAAATCGATGTCGAAGACTTCGTCCAGCTCGTGAGTGAAGGAGAATTCGACACGCAGCAGCGAACCATGCGGCTCCTTGGAATACATGCCCAGCCAGGTAGCCTCCTGGATGAGGCGGTTCTCGCGGTAGATGTAGATACCCTGGGTATCATTGCCGAGCCGCGACTGCTTCAGGGCCGCGTCTGACGGGAACTCCTCTTTCCTTGGGAGGATGTAGGCCCGCAACGCGAAATTCGCCTCCTTCCCCTCGCCGATCTCAACCTTCTGCTCGTGGTCACCGACCTTGTCGGACACTTCGGTGCAGAAGGGATCCCAAGGAAGAACTTTCTCACCGTTGACTCGAATGATGACATCGCGTGCCCGCTTGTCGTTGCTGTCGAGGAAACGCTGAAACACCATGGCGAGATGACTGCGCAGGCCGCCAATGGCCTTGTTCAGCGCATTCTGAGCCGCGCTGCCGCCGGGCATCCTATAGTCCTTGATCAGGCGGTCGACGTCCGTCCACAGCACAACCGTACCCGATTTGTGCGGCGCTACTTCGTTCAGATGCTCAAGCGCCTCGGCGTCCGGCTCGTCGGACAGAAGCAGCTTCCATCCCTGCTCAGCGACATGCTTCAGATCCCATGTCGCTTCCAGGGCGGGAACGTCGCCAGGCCGCGACACCACACTGAGACGGCGAGAAAATGCGGTGGACGCCGTCTTCAATCCGAGACCGAACTTGCCCAGACTCGAGGGATCCGAACGCCGCCGCGACCCGTAGGTCATGGCGTTGATGAGGCCCTCGCGGTCCATGCCCTCGCCATCATCGGCAATGGACACACGGATGTTGTTCCTGAGGTCCATCAGGATTTGCAGGTCGACCAGCGTCGCGCGCGCAGCGATTGAATTGTCCACGATATCGGCAACTGCCGTATTGAACTTGTAGCCAGTGTCCCGCAGGCCCTCGATCATCCGCTCCGGATCGGGCGGTGTCTCAACCGATTCAACTGCCATTGCTGCTCCCTTTCAAACTTATCGCTACGCGGCGACGATCTTCCATCCGGATCCCAGCCGCAGGACGCCCTCCTCCACGACCGGAGCCCGGCTTCGCCGGAATGTAACCGTACGGGCGCCGCCGGGATGACGTTCCAGGATGAGTTCGTCCCCTGCTTTCAGCCCATTTCCGTTGATGTACGGCGTCATCCTTGTGAGTCTGTACTCGTTGCGTGTCCCGCCAAAAAACCGGTTGTTGTAGTAAATGAAAGCAAATTCCCACTGCGCCCCTTCGTCATCTCGAAAGTAGAGATGCATGCGAGGGTTTTTTACATCTGCCGGAAGAGTAGGGAAGAAGCCGAGTATTTCGGAATCTTTAGGAACGAGAATTCCTGCTTGGTGAGCGCCCGTCTCCCCGGTGTCGTTAGGACTGAGGACTTTCGAAATGGCATGGGTCATTTTCTTGTCCTTCCTACCGGGCTGAGCTGTAGTGCGCGCTGGATATCCGCGACGGTCTCGGCCTTGCCGTCAACGCCGACAACCGCTGTCTCCGAAAGAGTTCGTTTTCGCGCGATCCGGTCGTTCACCACCTCCTCCACACTGTCCGCAAGGAACAGGCGGTGGACGGTCACGGGACGCTGCTGGCCCCGGCGATGGGAACGTGCCGACGCCTGGTCTTCAACCGCCGGGTTCCATTCGAGATTATAGTGAACGACATGCGTTGCGGCGGTGATATTCAGTCCCGCCCCTGCAGCCTTTGGATTAAGGGCCAGAATCGCAGGCCCGACTTCCTCGGAGAACCGGTCAACGACACCCTGGCGGTCGCTGATTGGCGTGGCGCCGTTGATAACATCGGCAAACACGCCGTACCGTTCACGGGCAATTCTTACGATCAGGTCGGCCATCTCGTTGTAAGACGTGAATACGAGCAGCTTTTGTCGTGAGCTGAACACCTCGTCTACGATCTCGAACAGTCGCTGAGTCTTTGTGAACTGCAAGCCCTCCTCGATGCCGATCGGCGTATCGTCGAGTAAGCCTGGATGCGCGCAGAACATCCTCAGCCGGGTAAGAGCAACCAGGGCGCCGGCAGCTGGGAACTCAGCCAGCGTCTCCAGTCTGATCCTCTCATATTCCTCGGCCTCGCTATCGGACAGCAGCAGGACCTGTGGGATATCAATCCGCTCGGGAAGATCCTTGGCAACCTCCGCCACTCGCCTCCGCAGCATGATGGGTGAAGTCATTGGCTCAAGTGCAGCGGCGCCGAGGCGGTCGTTCGGATAGGTAGCTTCAAAAGACTGCTGGTCGCCGAGCAAACCCGGAACAGCGAAATCGCATAATGACCAGAGGTCAGTGAGGCTGTTTTCAACCGGCGTGCCAGTTACGGCGATACCGCAACGGCGTCTTAGCGCCTTGACGGCCTGGGCTCGCGCCGTCCCGGCGTTCTTGATTGCCTGCGCCTCGTCCAGGATGACGGTCCGCCAGTCGATCATCTCGAACATGCTGCTGTCACGGACCACCGTTTCATAGGAGGTGATGGTCAGGTCGAAGGGAAGCAGTGCGCGATAATCGCCGGTACGCCGGGCGCCTTGATGGATGACTGTCTTCAGGCCGGGCGCAAACCGCTCCACCTCCCGTCGCCAGTTTTCCATCAACGTTGATGGAGCAACCACCAGTGACGGCGACGCCTCGTCGCGCTCAGGCGCTGCCAGCAGCGCAATTAGCTGTATGGTCTTCCCCAGACCCATCTCGTCCGCAAGGATCGCGCCGAGCCGTTCGCTCCAGATGTATGTCAGCCACTGCCAGCCATCATGCTGGTAGGGATAAAGATCACCACGAAAAGATATGAGCTGCGATGTCTCTCTCTGCGGCACGAACTCCGGCTTGGAGTCGGCCAGAGGAACGTTGTCGGCGAAGCCGGGCAACTCGGCCGCGTGCTTGCGCAACTCAAGATATTGTCGAAGGGAAATGGCGCCGGGTTGCGAGATGCCGCACGCGGCCAGACCCCTTGCGGCATCCGCGAGCGCGCCTGACGCCAGCGGATACCATTTTCCTCCCAGCACGACGTGGTCCGGCGCGGATTCTTCGAGGGAAACTTCAGCCTCGTGATCGCCTGCCCTTGCCAGTACCTTGCAGGAAAGCCCGCCATCCTGCGAGGGATCCGGAAGACATGCCTCGACCGAAAGGCTTGCGGGATAGCGGGAAAATGACAGACCCTCCGGACGCGATCCCAGCCTGAGCTCACGCCCTCGGACAGCTGTATTGCCGTCGAACAAGATCGAATAGATTTCGTCCGCGGACACACCGAGCGGATCTTCCCCGACAACCAAGTCGAGCTGGGTTCCCCTCACCGTCCATGCGGCATCCACCGGCAAGGCGGTCATCGACGTCTCGCAGCCGCATTCGGGCATCCGCATCCCACGGTCAGATCCGGATCACTTTGGTGGCGGTCGACGTCAGCTTGATCGTGTCGGTTGTCGGGCTGACCGACTTCGCGGACCCGCCGTCTAGTGATGCAGTGTCAAATCCTTCCTCAGCCATCCGCTTGAGAAGGTCGCCGATTGCCTTGGTGTCGCCGGGAGGCAGAGGAAATTTTCCTGAGCCCAGTTTCGCAAGGGCCGACCTGGATGTCGGCGACAGCAAACGCATCCGATCGGCTTGCGTATGCAGCTTCTGCGCATAGGGCATCAAGGCGAGGATGCGCGTTTCGAGCTCAATTCCCCGGTCGATTTGCCGGACTGCCCTGCCCTCGCGCGCAGCGGTTTTTGATTCCTCCTTGTCCAGTAACAAGGCTTCAGGAAGTTCCGGAACGTTGAAGGTCATCCGGTCGATGAGGTTCCAGCAAGCCTGCTTCTTGCAATACTCTCCGACGTTCCGGACCGTTTCAGGAGTGTCCTTGATTGCCTTCGAAATCTGGGGCGCGAGCTGGCGGATTGCCTCCGCAATCTCTTCGGGAACGTCCTGGCTGTTCCAGATGAGCTGGAGGTTGAGGCCGGCCTTCCCGGATTTTCTCGCCCTACTGGCAAGCCAAGCAATCGTGTAGGCTACTGTCTGGGACTTGTAGCCTCTATCCTCACGGTACCAATCCGCTTGACCGACCATACGGTCCACCCAGCGGAACAACAGCACCTTGGCGGCAGCCGCCTTGTACCATTCATCGTTGAAGCTGAGTTCCGACGTAGCCCATTCGCCTTCAACCTTGTCGGCAAAGTGCAGGAAGCATTTCTGGGCTCCTTGGCAAACCACATGGGGCAACCCCGCATATGTCAGCTCGGACTTCGCGAGATCTGTTTTGTCGATCAGCTGGGCAGCAGGAAACTCCAGATCGAAGTCGCGCCTCTGCTTCGGCGTTCCGTAGGCTCTCGCGTCTCGATACTGACCCCGAGCCCGCTCATAGAACCACTTTGAACCTGACGTAGCGCCGGGTCGCGGCGGAGCCGTAAGACGCCTCGAAATCTGCTCCATTGTCACGTGGAACTTGTGGCTGGCGAAGAAGTCGGCTTCGTTGACCTTGTTCTGAGTATTAGCGAACCGCGAGATTTGCGGCACGATCTTCTCGATGAGTTCCGGCTTCACCACCGAAAGCTTCATCTGGACATACACGCCTTCAAGATCTGCCCCTGACCGGTCCCGTGCATATAGAATAGACGCCGTGGTCTGACCGCCATTGACGATCTGGAGGTCATCAATCGAGGCAATCGCTATCGAGCCATCTGCAGTTCTGACCGTATCTACGCGCGACGCAGTAGCCGTAAGACCATTATTGTAGGCCAGAAACATGTGCGGAGCATCCTTGATGGTTGTCAGGATGCCCTTGTTCACTTTTGTCCGAGCTTGGAGATACGTGCGGACATTCTGCTCCAGCAGCCTTGCGCCGTAGAGTCCGTAGATATCAGCGAGCAGGGTCCCCGGCAGCGCGATCAAATACGACTGATAATCATCGTCGGCACCGAATGCCTGCAAACAGGGGATCGGCGCTCCGCTAAGTGACTGCAGATCGACAGTGATCGGCTCAGGGCTGCCCCGCGAGCTTACAATGCTGGCGTATCGCGCGAAGTCGAGAAAGTTGTAAACTACCGGCAGGCCGGTAATTTCTGGAGCGGGCTCGGGCGGCCTTCGGGTCGACAGGCGCGCGTTGGAAAATACCATAACGCGGATACGGCGAACTGAAGCTGTCTGGAATGCGAGCGCATGGCCAGCTTCGAACTCCGGAGATTGCGCTGGAAAAGCCTCCAGATTACCCGGAGCTACGGCAAACTCGATAAACCTGCGCACCTTTTGGGTAAGTGCATCGATGTCGGCGCTGTTGATCGTCTCTAGGGTGTCAATTCCACGGAAGTCGCAAATGGCGAGGTACAAGACCCCTCGTTCGGAATCGAACGCTGCGCCATCTACCTGATAGCCTCCCCGGCCCTCCCTCCGAACCGGCGTATGGATCAGATCAATTGTATCGCCGTTCTCGGCGGCCGTTTCCGCGAAAATGCGGAAAAATGCGGCGGCCGGACTTTCACCGGAGGCTTCGACCGTAAAATCCAGTTCCTCACGGAATGCCTCGAATGCACTCTCAAGACTGTCAGCAGACAAAACGCGTCCCCCTCTTCGTCATCCTACTCACGCGGCGACGATTGAAAAGTCGTAAACGGCTAGCTGCATCCGTATAATGAATCCCGCGAATGGTTCTCGCTTCGCCCTGGTTTCGCGAATGGCCGCCTAACAGATTCAAATTTGGGCTGTTATCTGTTCACCGATTGGCGCCCGTGTTTGATGAATCATGTTCGGCAATAATCCGCTTGAGCAAGGCGCCGACTACGCTTTGTAAAAGGCTAGGATCCCAGCACCGTGGTGTGCTGCGATACCGCTACCTTCGAAATTTTCAGACTTCGCCGCGATATCGCTAACGCTCAGCCCGGCATGGCGATGCAGTCTTTGTCCAAAAAGACTTGCTTTTACTGCATCACAGGCCCTACGTCCTTAGGACGTAGGGCCTGTGATGCTGATTCCATAATGAGTAACCTCTCCAAAGATTGACTTGACAACGCATGCATTGAACTCCATACGTCCTTAGGACGTATGGAGTTCAATGCTGTGTCGCTATATTTTAGTCACGCAATCGCGAAGCTGCTGGAGGAGCAAGGCACGGCCCTCGTCACAGAATACACTCTCTATCTGAAGGTGCGCCCCTTGCTCGACGAGCCCAGCTTGGGCGGCGAAAAGGTGATTCGTGTACCTTCGATCTGGGCGCGATCACACGTTCGAGCCATGATACGCACACTTGAAAAGCGCTTGGTCCTGGCGCCCGACGACGATTTCAATGCCGGCGTCTGGCGTGTGGTGCAAGCGGCCACAGCGCCACCGGCGGATGAGGCCATCTGTCTAGTGGACCCCTTCGCGTACGTTTCGCATCTCTCGGCCATGCAGAGATACGGCCTAACGGACCGATCCCCTGAAGCACTACACATGACCACCCCTGCGCGTGCGCTCTGGACCGCATTGCGTGATGTAAAGATGAGCGAAGACTTCAGCTGCGAGCCGCACCCCTCCACGCTGCCGCAACTGATGCGTATCGGTTTGAAACCCGAAGTGCGGCGTAGGCAGGTTGTATTGCACGAGACACGCCATCCAGCCAAGCCAGAACCAATCGCTGGCACCGCTAGCCGCATAGCCCCGCTTGGAAGGGTCTTCGTCGACATGCTCGACCAGGCCGATCTCTGCGGAGGCATCCATCACGTGCTGGATGTCTTTCACCGGTATGCGGAAGATAACATGGACGAGATCATCAATGCAGTTGAAGCGTTCGACAGTCCAATTTTGAAGGTTCGCGCGGGCTACATCCTCGATGAATTGCTCGGCGTCTCAAATCCGGCTGTCGAAAAGTGGATGGCTTGCGCTCAGCGGGGTGGCTCGCGAAAGCTCGACCCCAAGTCGCCGTACGGCAGTAGATTCTCTGAAAAATGGATGATCGCACTTAATGTCTGAACCGACTGAGCCTTCCGATACCGTCGATGTTGACATTCGAGCTTGGGTCGACGCTGCACGCCCTGACCCGCAGTTACATCGCGACCGGCAAGTCACCGAGATCGTGCTTGCCGCCATTGGACTGTCCGAGACCCTGCACCAGAGCCTGGTCCTGAAGGGCGGGACATTAATGGCGATCGCGTTCGGCTCGAAGCGCGTGACGGGAGATGTCGATTTTTCAGCGACCGTCCCCCCTGATGGCTTCGACGAACTGCTGCGAGAAGAGCTGGATGCTTCTTTGCCTGCCGCCGCTCGGAAATTGGGATACTTGGACCTGCTTTGCCGCGTGCAGGGAGTCCGTCGACGCCCAAGGCCCGAACTCTTCGAAGATGCAGGCTTCCCCGCATTAGAGCTTCGGATAGGGTCAGCAGATCGAGGCTCGAAGCAGGAGGTGGCGCTGGCAGAGGGCCGTGCCGGCCGTATTCTCATCATCGAGATCAGTTTCCGCGACCAAGTATATGCGTTTCAGGAACTCAATCTCCTGCGGGCCGCCGTGGCCGTGCAAGCGTTCACCGTCGAAGAGTTGATCGCCGAGAAATTCCGAGCCCTGCTTCAGCAGCCCATTCGAAAGCGGAACAGGCGACAAGACGTGTATGACATCGCCTTCCTTCTCGAGACAAATCCCGTCGACGAGGCCGCCCGGCACCAAATCCTGACCACACTCATCGAAAAATGCCGGACGCGCGACATTGAGCCCACCCAAGAGTCAATTAACGACCCGGAGGTCAAGACGCGAGCGGCGAGAGAATGGGAAACGCTCAGGTTGGAAATTTCGGACCTGCCGCCTTTCGACGGTCAGTTCGAGAGGGTTCGAGCGCTCTATCAATCCCTACCTTGGGCGGATCGAGCGCTTAGCACGGACTGCCGCGTTTGAGCGAGACTGCGAGTTGATCGCCGTGGCAAAGCAGCGATCGAAATCTGAATGTTTGCCTGCTCGCAGGTCTGTCCAAGATCGCTCGGAACGACTGTGATCGGCGCTGAACAGAACCGCTCTCTCAACCAACCGGTGGCCGACATTCAGCTTCCGAGCAGCGCCCCACTAGTAAGCGGGACCGTGCTGATCTCAACCTTTGTCGCCTTCCCAGAGGGATCGTTAATGCCCCTCGGAGTACAAGCATTCACTTCGAAGAAATCGCGGCGCGGGCTAGCAAGCGATCTTTAATGGGTCCTAATGGCGCAAGCGCGCCCGCCGTGCGCAAATCGTCCATCGCATCACCCTCTCCAAGCGCCGCGCGAATCTCGAACCGATGCTCCCAGAACTCATGGAAGCGCGAGCAACAAGCTTGGTTGTCCAAGGCAAGGTCGATCCAATGCAAGGCTTCCACGGGCCTACCTTGGCGGGCAAGAGCGAGCGCTATTAGGCGCTGAATCCAGCAATTCGTTTCCAAGTCTCCTCGCGCCCTCAAGATTGGTTCGGCTTCGCCAGCACGACCCAACTCTATAAGAAGCTCCGCCTTCCGCTGCTCGTGGAACGGCGAAAGGCCTGCCGAGCTTTCGAACAGGTCTAAGGCCACTTGCAACGCAGCCCCCCCGTCGGAGCCAAGGCTGCGGCCGTACTCGAACATGACGTCGCCAAATTCAGCACGCGCATCATCGCTCTCGAACCGGGCAATGTCCGGCCTCGGTACCGCCTGCAAAACATCTTCGAGGACTGCAGGAGACTCTTGGGACCAATACCGCGCGACAGCGGCCAAGGTACCGTAGGCCTGCTCGAGGCCCGCCTTGGCATTTTCTATGATGGTGCGGACAATGAAATCCTGGCGCGGTCTCAGGATTAGCTCACGCGCAGCTTTTTCCCGCCAAGGGATGGCTTGTAACACGGCAAGAAGTAGCGAGGGCGATATCTTATTAGGCTGCGCTTCGGCGGCGCTGATGACTTCCTCACCAAGAGCGATCGCCTTCTCATTCTCGCCCTCTCTCTTGTAGCCGCGCATTAGCTGGAGCCGCGACGCGTCGAGCGGCGCATCGCTGGCGAGTACGGCTTCAAACTCGCGCCAAGCGTCCTCGTGCCGGTCGGCCCAAGCCAGCGCCTTTCCGAAATGGTGGCGGACCTCCGATCGCTGCCGCGACGTGAGTCCCGGCAGACTGAGCAAGTCTGTGAAAAGCCCCAACCCCTCCTTCACGTAGGCCGAAGCCTGATCGCTCCCGTCATGCTTGGCGCGCAGATATTGCCATTCAAAGGTCTCGATGATCTCGCGGATCAACAGAGGATGGACGGACCGGCCGGCGGCCGAGACCACTTTCGCCCGGTTAACCGGGTTTTCGACGGCTATTTCCTCGCTGCTCTCAGGGCTAGTGACTTCGAGCAGTGCGAGCACGTATGCGGGCCGCCGGTCGCCACTGTTCACGAGAGCAAACAAGCGATCGCGCAAACTAAGTGCTGCGGTCCGGAAGCTGAGGTCATTAAGATCGCACGTCTTAGCTAGATAGCACTCGAGCATGTTGTTCCAGCGACTATCCTCATCCGCCCTCCACCAATCGAGGCTAGAGAGGCTGGCGAACACGACGTCGTGGAGACGCACGGCCGTCGGTCGGTCCGACGAGGTAAGGGCACGGTCGTTGAGCTTACGGATTCCAGCGGGCAGTATCGCTTCGCGCGCAAAACGGTAGTCAGACTCCGGCCGTCCTGCCCAGCGGAAGAACGACAGCTCGTCCCTGAGGACGCTCCGGTAGCGATCAAGCAAGCGGTCAGCGAGCCGCTGCTGCGGATCCGCCAACTGGCCAACCTCGCGACAATCGAGCGCGAGGTCTTCCCAAGTCGCCCCGTTGCGAATGGCTGCATTCATCAGCGCCAAGCTCAAAGGATGGCCGCCGACGGTGGCCCAGACCTTGGCAAAGATCTCCGGCGGGCAAGGCTCCTCGAGGTATCCGTTGAGGACTGCCTGACCCTCTTCCGGGGTGAGCTCCGGCATGCGGTACTCTCCAGCAAGGCTCGCGCGCGCGGTCACCAACACGTGTGATCCCGGACCGCAAAGGGTCGCGAGTTGCGCTTGCTCGATGTCATGTGATGGATCGTCTATAACCAGCAGGCAGCGCTGGCGCTTCAACAAGTTCGCGATGTTCCTCTTGGCTCCGCCCCGAACGAGCGGCATGCCCTGTAGCGCGGTCGCGCCCCTGTATTCTTCGGGCTCGAGCCAAATCCTCAGATGATAATTCTGCACGCTTTCGACGCCGAAGGCGGTTGCCGCGGCGGACTTTCCACTGCCACCGATGCCCGTCAGAATGAGGCACGGGCTGCTGGCTAGGCGCTGGCTGATCTCGGCGTTGATGAAGGGCCTTGGACTATGCTGCGACTGTAGCGTCGGAAACAGCCGGTCACGCGCAGCTTCGTCGCGCAGCTCCGCAAGAACCGGGAGATATTGCGATAACTCTTCGATAGCTGCATCGTTGAAAAGGAGCTTGCGCACTATCAGACCCGCGATGGTCTGCGCCCCCAAAATCCCGATGGAACGGCCATTCATCCGTGGCTCGGCGAGCACCTTTTTCTTGAAATCGTCGGCGGCAATCGGCCGCTTTCTTTCCGCGGCGATCAGCAGAATGCGTCTCGCATTTGGTCGTCGACTGAGCGCCTTGTCGATGTCGGTATAGGCCTTGTCCATGCCGGCGGCGAAATAACCCCGTTCGGAGGAATATTGTGCGACGACAGCACCATCGTCGCTGGTGCTGTCGAGCACGCTGCTGACCGGCAGTCCCAAGTAGTTCACGCCCGAATGCTCGAGCGGCGTTTGCAGTAAATGGTCGAGTAACTTGCCGCCGAATTCTTCAAAATCGCTCGCAATCGCCGGAAAGGTCGGAATGAGCCGGTCAATCATCTGCCGCTGCGTCTGAATCTTCATGCCGTCGCAACTCCTAAGTTAATCCAAGCGACCCGAGCCGAACGGTCTCATGGTTTGCCGCTATCGCCATGAATTTGCGTGATCAAGGACGCCGAAATTCAGCCATTCGTTCAGTCGGCTGCATGCGGCCTCAATGGACCCACTGTTCGCGCGAGCAATGAGCCTTACACGTTTGCCGACAAGGTCAGGATCAGCTCGTCAGCGTCCTGACGTGCCGCTCGGTGCTTTAGATCTCCGCCGAGCGTCGAGAAGCGCGACGAGACCTTCTCTTCCTCGATGCGGAAATGATCGGCAGCGAGCGCCTTGACGTCTTCGCCGCTGAGGCCATTCGACGCAGAGCCCGCCGGAAACGTAATGATCACTGCCACCTTCCGCCGCGCCAAGACCGCGAGCAGATCGTCGAAGGCGCGCTTCGACCTGCTGGACATCGAGAAATCCGAGACCGGGCGGTCGCTCCGGTTGGGATAACGCCCCGAACCCGAAACCTCGCCCACGTCACCGCGTGCGATGGACTCGAGGACGTGATAGAAACGGCTGTAGTGGACACCTGAATAGGGCGGATCGAGGAAGCAAAGGTCGCCCGGCTTGGCCCGGTCGGCGAGTTCGATTGCGTCCATACAATGGGCCTTCCCTTCGCGCTTTGCATGGCGCGGCGCGATATCGTCGATCCGACTGCGAACAATGGAAGGCAAGTCGCGCCGCCAAGCTTCGATCAGGAATTTACCGGCGCTTTCGTTCGGCTTGAAAGGTTGGGCCGTATGGCCAGGCGATGCCGCGCAGCGGCTAGCTGCCTGGATAATGCTCGCAAGGGCAAGGTCGCGAAGACCCGACTGGCTGGGCAGGGTTGCACGCAAGGCATCCAGCCATGCGACCTGCCACATTGAGAAATAATAACCGCCATAAGCCTTGCTCAGCGGAAAACCGTCTCCAAGATATTGGTCGCGCGCGCTCGACGCCGCTTCCGAAGCGCCGATTTTGCCCAGATTTTCTTGGAGTTTGGCTATCTCGGCCCATTGCGCATGATCAAACAGCCGCTCCGATGCTCGCTCTATCCAACTGTCGACCCAGACCCGATCAGTCACTGCCTCGGTCCGCTCGATCACCGCCGCGGCCAGAACCCTTGAGTATTCTTGGAGGTCGCTCGCCAGCACTGTCGCGTCGTAGCGTTGGCCGATGTGCCACGCGACGGCGGCCGAGCCCGTGAACAAATCGAACACGCGATTGACCTCGCCGAGCGAGCGCCCGAGCGCCTCGCCTAGGCCATTGCCCAGCATGGCGCGCTTGGAGCCCATATATTTCACTGAAACAGTCCCCAAAGCGCCGCCCGCTCCGTTTCGCAGACGCGGACTGCATTGCTGGCAAGCGCGGTCACCCACTCGAGCCGATGGCCGGTCGGCGCCAACGCGCTTTCCTCGAGCGCGAGGTCGATATCCGACCAGAGATCAGCGCTGGCAGCGGGTGGCATGCCCGGCGCCCACAAGCCGTGACTCGCGCCGAAGTCTTGCCACCACTCCTGGAAATGGTGGCACGGCTGAACGCCGGCGGCACGTAGATTGTCTTCGGCCATGCCCGTCGCCAACCGCAGCAGCAAAGCGGCGCGGCACATCATCGCATAAGGCGGGGCCGGCAATGTCTTTACCGACATCTGGATCAGGAAGTCATGGTCAATTGGGTCGGTCACGCGCTTTAGAAAATCGAACGGAACGACGGCTTTGACGCTTTCGTGCAGCCGATCGTAGCGATGTTCATAATCGGCAACCGTAAGGAAATGTGAGCGGGCCTCAGTTTCGAGCAGGATGCGCAGGAGGTGGCGCTCAAGTTCGACGCCGTTGGGGCGGCACGCGTGCCAGAACATGGCGAGGAAGGCCGCGTCGTCAGCTGGTGTGGTAGTAATAGGGCCGAGCGCCGTCGGCTGGTAGCTCGACCAGTTGCGCTGGTCGCGGTCGGACACGCCTTGCTCAAGGTCGAAGCCCCATTCGGTCATAAGCTGCGCGAGGGCCGTTGAAACTCCAGCCGGAAAGAACTCGCGAAAAGGATCGAGAAGGGACGCGCCGGCGAAACCGATCGGGCCAATGAGCCGCTTGACGCTCGATGGCGCCGTCGACCACTCCGCCAGTGCCAGCCAAGCCATGTCGTGCGTGCCATGCTCGTCGAGCAAGTGCACGGCCCCAGCGCTGTCGATGACGGCATTGCGGCGATTGAAAACTCCGATTCCGGAGCTTGCCAGGATCGACAAGGCCGCGCGAAGCTCGGCGTAATAGGCGAGATGTCGCGAAGCGTGCGCCTGTCCGGCAAGAAGCGCCGATAATGCTCGTCCAAGGTACGTCCAGCCGTCGACCGCGTGCAATGGCCCACGGACGGCAATGACCTCAAGCATATCAGCGCCGGAGACGGCTGCGAACGCGGCCTGCGCCTTGGGCAACGCGCCATCAGAGTAAGGATAGCCCGCCGGCAGCCAAGGAGGACAGGCCTGCGTCCTGAACCGGCCGAGCGCGTTGATGACAACCGCCGGGTCGGCGAGCGCGAGGCTGGTTCGGTCGGCAACGCTGAGCTGTGCGGTCATCTCAGGCTAGGCGCTTCAGCGCTTCGTCGGCAATGTCGCCGATGGGCTTAGGGCCGCTCGAAAGATGGCGAAACAATTGCTCGCGAAGAGCGACATATCCGCTGCTGCCCCGGAACGCGCGCTTCAGCAGCCTTTGCTCGTCCGACAGGCCCGGGGCGTCTGCGGAGCGCCAATCGAAGCCGGCGATCGCAGCCCCGAACGCGCGGACCTGGTCGAAAAGCTCGGATTGCTCGAGCTCAGTGAGTGCTAGGGTTACATCTTCCGGCGTCGTAGCCGCGCCCGCGACGATCCGAGTATCGAGGTCGAACAACTTGGGCCGGAGCTTCGCAAGCGCGAAGAAGATTTCGTTCGCAACGGCAAGGACGCCCCGAACGCCTTGCTCTTGGTTCAGCATGGTGCGGTTGCCGGTGAAGGCGTCAGCCGAGTCGTGCGCGAGGCTCTCCTGTCCGCCGGCATGGACTAGCTGGTCGACCCAGCCATACTTGCCGTCGAGGATCGCGCGGCGCACCATTTCCCACAAAGCGATGAGGAAGGCAGCTTGCTGGGGGCGCGACCAAGGCAACGGCCCCGTGGCCGGGGTAACGTCGGCAGCGAACAGACCGGAAGCGGAACGCCCGCTGCCGGTCGAGAGGAAGCTGGTGGTGATCGCCTGTACCCAGCCCGCCTGCGTAACGCCCGCGCCACGGGGCGCCGTCCGCGAGGATTCGCCGAGCATGTTGATGCGATTGTGAAAGGGGCTTTCTGGCTGTGCGTAGAGGATTTCTGTCAGTTCCTGCGCGCGCGCCTGACGATAGATGCGTAAATCTGACAAGGTTTCCAGCCATTCGGCCGATCTCAGCAGCGGAAACAGGTCGAAAGCATGGCTGGGATTGATGCGCTTGGGCGACACATTGATCGACCAGAATAGATATGCCTGCCACCCAACGTCGAGGCCGGTGAATGCCACCACCGGGAGCTCGAAGTCGCCGGGAAGGCTGCCGTCTTTCAACGCCTCATCAAAAGCCCAAAGCCGGTGCTGACCATCGATCACTTCGAAGGGCTCGAGAGCCGACGGAGTCCATTGTTCCAGCCGGTCTGCGTACGGCAGCGTTAACTCGCCCCGGCTGTTTCCATCGTCGCTGATCGATACGAGATCGCTGGGGTCGACTTTCCGGCCCCGTCGCTCGTCGTCCTTGGTTAAGATGTTGACCACAATTGCGGTCGGCAACCAGCCGGGCTTGCGCATGGCGGCCGAGGAGTCGTCACGTGCGGCGATCGGCAGGCCGCTGTAGGGATGACCGTAGCGCACGAAATCGCGAATCGCCGCCGATCTCTTGGGATCGTGAAGCCGCTGCAGGCCTTCACCGCCGTCATTGTCGCGCGTTCGGCGATAGACGCCGCTGAGCGCGCGCAATTGGACTGCCGGCATGGAAAACAAGAGGATGTGCGCGTCGGGCTTACGACGGTGCTGGCTGGGATCGAAATCGAATTCGTCCCATTCGGGAAGCCATTGCTTGAAGCGTATCGCCTGAATTTTGCCTGCCATTCGTCCTGCTCCCCCGACATCGATGGCATAACCATTGATTTCGCTATCATCGGAATAACGACCTGGATCCATGTTGGGAATCCCGTCTTGGCCATCACGTCCTACAATCCTACCGACGCTGACTAAGTCTGCTTACGGGCGGTTGGCGAGCAGCACTCAGCGACTGAGAAGGGCGCTTAAAAGCGCTTCACCAGCTACGTAATTTTGAGGACGGCGTCGTGCTGATGCGGCGTATCGACCGCGGCATACCTTTCCACCATTCGAAGGGACTTCCAGCCACCCATGATCTGGATGGTCAGGAGAACGATGCCGGCCATCACGCAATGGCTGGCCCAATGGTGTCGCCAGTCATGCGGTGTGAAGTCGAGAATTTTGGCACGTTTGCATGCCGTCTTGTGGGCACTCTTCAACGGATTCCCCCCCTGGATCTTGGCGTCCCGGGTGTCTTGGTAAGGTTTGCCGTCAATGTTGAGGAAGACATGGCCATCAGACGGCCGTCCCCTGCTCTCCCATAATGGCTCGAGCACAGCGCGAACGCGAGGATGCATCGCGACCGTCCGGGGCTCCCCAGATTTGGTTCGCGCGAAGAAAATCGTGCCGCGCTCCATGTCGACGCCGCCGATGCCCCACTGAAGCTGCAAGCCCTCTTGGGTACGGCAGCCTTGAAAGCAGAGCACTGTCGCGATCGGCTGCACATGCGGCGCGTACGATGCTATGAGGAGATCACGTTGCTCGCGACTGAGGAATCGCACCCTTTTGTTCTTGAACGAAATTGTCGCAATCCGGATGGGCTCCAGATTGCGGTTTTTCCGGTAAACGTTGATCGCGGCCTGTAGGACTGATCGATAACGATCCTGTCCAGCCGGGGCGTGCTCGACCAGATGCGCCTCTCGAAACTTCTGCCAAACGGAATGAGGATTTTCCATGCTCATTTCGCCAACGAAGTCATTCATCTTGCCGACACGGATCACATCCGACGAATTCGGCCTTTCCGGCTTCGTCAGATATTCGTGGAACGCGTCGGCGATGGTAGCTCTCGCTACTTGCGCCCTGGGTCCGAACATTAGCTCTCGCGTAAGTTCGGTTTCCCGTTCGTTCTTCAAGTACGTCGCAGCATCTCGGTCACTCGTGCCTGAACTGAACTCTGGGACGTCGATGCGTTTCGACCCGAGCGAGACCGAACCACGGATGTAGTAGATTTGCGCTTTCCCGCGCTGGCGCATGCTGAGCATGATAGTCGTTCCACAAGCTGTCGGTATTGCTCTTCGGTGGCGCGGAAGCGACCGCGCACACGAATGAAGGGCACTCCGTGCTGATTAAAGAGCCTCAAGACCCACCGCCGGGCATCGATCGTCTCGACCTGCAGCCGCGCTGCGATGTCTTGGGGCGTGAGAAGATGGGGCGCTGCCAATGGCGTCGCCCCAGGACGCTCGACCGGCGGAGGGCGAGCGAATTGGCTTGCGGCCGCGCCCTCTTGGACTTGACCGATCGCGCCCGCCGACATTCCCTCGCCGCCAGTTTCGATCCTGGCGGCGAGCTCAGCGAACGCAGTCCTCACCGGATTTTGCGGCTGGATAGATTGCTCCACCGCCGCCTGTCCCATGCGCCGGCTTGGTCGCGCATGGGCAGAAATTTTTCGAGCCAAGGGATGCTCCCATTGCCCGACGCCCGCGGATCCCTGGCCAAAGCACTTCACACCATGGCCAGAGATCCACGAGCGTCTAGCTTGTGCAATGGCGTGAAGCCGGCCACCGATCGTCCCAAGGGAGCCGGCGCCATCATTAGTATCGGTGGAGCCGATTTTGCCGTCAATCGGGCCAAACGAAATAATCGTGGCTAACGAAAACCTAACGCCCTCGGGCCGGCCAATCCGTGCCCAGCACGTGCCCAAAAAAGTGGCACGCCGATGCGCGAATCGGGCCGAAACTGGCGCGAACGTGCCTCGGCCAGCACCATCTAAACGGCTGTTTTCTGCGGAAAAAATGGTGGGCGTGGCAAGGATTGAACTTGCGACCCCTGCGATGTCAACACAGTGCTCTACCACTGAGCTACACGCCCACCCGGGGTAACCGCCGGCGGGCCGGCGGGAACATCTGGAGGGGGCCTTTAAGGGGCGAACGCCGGTCCCGCAAGGGGATTTAGCGCGGCAGGTGCTGCAATCGTTAAAGGACCGCCGAGCACAACAGTTATAGGCGGCCGTGCTGGTCCTCGGTCTGGAACAGGCGATCAACCTCGGCGACGAGATCCTTCAGGTGGAACGGCTTGCTGAGCAGCTTGGCTTCGGGCGCCGTACGGCCTCCCTGAAGAGCCACTGCGGCAAATCCCGTGATGAACATGACGCGGATCGCTGGGTCGATTGCGCTGGCCTTTTGCGCCAGCTCGATGCCGTCCATTTCCGGCATCACGATATCGGTCAGTAGCAGATCATATTTGCCAGCTTCGAGGAGCGGCATGGCTTCGGTTCCGCAACCGACCGCCTCGACATCATAGCCGACACGTTGCAGCGCGCGCTGCAGATATTCGCGCATCGACGTATCGTCTTCGGCCAGCAGGATCCTGATCATCGCATTCTCTCTATGCGCCTAACCTTAAATATTTTCCAGCACGCGCAATGCATGGAAGCGATTGCTGTCCGCATTTGGCACGGTTAGGCTCAACCTGTTGCCGATGAACCCCTATCCTCCCGCAATTGTTCACCCGCCCCGCGCGAGCCTGCCCGTCCTTCTGTCGGTGCCGCATTCGGGCCGCGACTATGATGCCGGTATCCTGGCCAATGCGTCGCAGGGGCGGCTGGCGCTCGAAGCTCTTGAAGATCCACTCGTTGACCGGCTCGCGTGGCGAGCCATTTCAGCCGGCATCGGGGCGGTCGTGCAGCCGGTTCCCCGGGCGGTCATTGATTGCAACCGGGACGAAGAAGAGGTCGACCCCGCAGCGATCCGGAACATATCACCCGCTCCGGTCGGGCCTCGCGCGCGCCACGGTCTCGGTCTGATCCCGTCTCGGACGCATCGCCACGGTGCGCTGTGGCGACAGCCGATTGATCGCGCCGAGCTCGCTAGGCGCGTGGACCAGGTGCACCGGCCCTATCACGCACTGATTGCGGCGGGATTAGCCGACATGGCGGCGAGGTTTGGCGAGGTGGTGCTTGTCGATTGCCATTCGATGCCGACGAGGGCCGCCCCAAATGCGGATGTCGTGATCGGGGACCGGAATGGAAGCAGCGCATCCGGATGGCTTACTGCGGAGGTTGCACGGATTGTGCGTTCGGAAGGTTTCCGCACGGCGTTGAATGACCCGTACGCGGGCGGAGCGATTGTCGCGCGGCATGGCCGCCCAGAGCTGGGCGTTCACGCAATCCAGCTGGAGATCGATCGCGGCTGCTATCTTGACCGCGATGGACGCACCGCCGGCGCGGAATTCGACCGGATTGCACGCATGCTGGAACAAGTGGCGCTCCAACTCGGCGACATGCTTTCCGACCGCGCGTTTCCTATCGCCGCCGAATAAAAAGCGGCCACCCCGGCGTGGCCGGGATGGCCGGAAGTTCAGGGAGGAACGCACCCTCGACGAGGATGCGAGCCGGGCCAACGCCCAAGGGGATCAGACGAAAGCGGCCCGGCGTATCCCCGATGTGGGATGGCGCCGCGCCATTTCAATGCTGCGTCATCATCCGGCCTAGCGGCCGAACGGAACCGCCCTCCGAAATGTCAGTCGGTCAAGCTTCCGCCGTTGCTGGCTGGGCGGGCGGCATTGCCGGACCGGAGCCTTGCATCACCTGTCGGGCGAAAACGTCGCGGATGACCGACAGTGAGAACATGTGCGCCATGATCAGCGGCAGCATGCCGCTCTGGTTCATCTTGCGAAGCTCGTCACCGCGAAGGTTCCGGAACTTCTCCTCGTCGATCATGCGAAAGCCGCGATAGATAAACGGCTGCTGGGCGCCTTCCGGCTGAATGGCGACTTCGCCGTCCATCAGCAGGTCCATGTCCTTCAGCTCGCTCATGAAGGCCTGCGTGCGCTGGCCAGCCTGTTCGAACTGTTCGCAAAACTCCAAGACTGCCTTGGTCGCTTCCGATGGCTGATCACCATCGAACAACGGCTCCCCTTCGCCATCTTCGGTGATCGCGTCGGCCGTCGGATCGAAGCAAAGCGACAGTTCGTCGCTGTCGTCTCGAAGTCGCGCCAGCATGAACGGGAAACGGCGCAGATAGGCCGGAACATAGATGCTGGGGTCGAGGAGAGCCCCTTCCTTGCTGAAGAAAGTGTTCGTTCCTTCGTGCAAGCCCATCAGCGCGATCGGAATCGAGTTCTCGCCGACGGAAAACACAATCGGAAAATGGCGCTGGGCCATCGTGAACTCATCGACTGTGACAGGAATTGCATGGGTGTTCGCCATACGGTCGAGACCGGCCGAGCGCCGCACCTTGAAATTGGCATGCCGATTGCGGTTCAACGGTTCAAGATTGTTATACAAGAGCGGCAGGCTGTTCGGCGCTTGGCTCGCCATATTGTGAGTCTCCGAAAAAGGGCGAACCCCCTCGGACAACATGATCCGGCCGGGTCCGCGAAAGAATCCGCCCGGCTCTAGTAGCAGGCCCTATCAAGTGCAAGGCATTTGGAACCGGCTGGGCGGCGCCGAATTCGCAGAAAATTCATCCGATATTCAAGGCTTGCCGGTCATGCCGCTTCCCGCAATGGTTGCCGCCGCATGACCCTTTTTACCCTAATCAGCTTTCTTCCGGCCTTGCTGGGCATTTCCGCTGATCCGTCCGTCGAGCAGCGGGTGGTGCGGCGCATGGTCGTGCGCGACGAGATCATTCTTCGTATTCCCGTGCGCCGACGCATGTCCCAGGCGATTGAATGGGCAGAGAAAAAAGGGCCCAAATGCCTGGACGCGGACCGGATCAGGGGAGCGGCCCTGTCCGGCCCCTCGTCAATCGATTTCATGCTGAACAACCGGCAGTTGATGCGAGCTGAACTCGACAGCGCCTGCCCGGCGCTCGACTTTTACAGGGGTTTTTATCTGCAGCCCGATGACGACCGCATCTGCGCCAAGCGCGAAACGGTCCGGTCGCGAGTAGGCGGCAGTTGCCGCATCGAGCGGTTCAGGACGCTGGTGCCACGGCCGAAACGCTAGCGATTCCTTGACAATTTACCCTTGTGGCCTGTAGCGCGCCTCGCGGCGCGGTGCCGACTGGCCGCAATTTCATTCTTTCTTTCCGGATTATTTGATGCCTTTTGCCGACCTCGGCCTTTCCGACCAATTGCTGCGCGCTGTCACTGACAGCGGCTATGACATCCCCACGCCTATCCAGAAGGGCGCCATCCCGCCCGTCCTGATGGGCAAGGACCTTATCGGGATCGCCCAGACCGGTACTGGCAAGACCGCGAGCTTCGTCTTGCCGATGATCGACATTCTGGCGGAGGGCCGAACACGTGCTCGAATGCCGCGGTCCCTGATTTTGGAGCCGACGCGCGAGCTTGCTGCGCAGGTTGCCGAGAATTTTGAGAAATACGGCAAGTATCACAAGCTTTCGATGGCCCTGCTGATTGGCGGCGTGCAAATGGGCGACCAGGTGAAAGCGCTCGAGAAGGGCGTCGACGTGCTGATCGCGACGCCGGGCCGGCTCATGGACCTCTTCGGCCGCGGCAAAATCATGCTCAACGACTGCAACCTGCTCGTCATCGACGAAGCCGACCGCATGCTGGACATGGGATTCATCCCCGATATCGAAGAAATTTGCACCAAGCTGCCGAAGGGCCGTCAGACGCTGCTCTTCTCAGCAACCATGCCGCCGCCGATCAAGAAACTGGCCGACAAGTTCCTGAGCGATCCGAAAACGGTCGAGGTGGCGCGTCCGGCGACCGCCAACGTCAACATCGACCAGCGACTCCTGATTACTCGCGGCGACAAGAAGCGCGACGTTCTTCGGCAAATCCTTCGCAGCGACGAGCTCAAGAACGCGATCATTTTCTGCAACAAGAAGGTGACGGTGCGCGAGCTGACGACCAGCCTGAAGCGTTCCGGATTTGCAGTCGGGCAGATCCAAGGCGACATGGATCAGTCTGACCGCATCGCCGAATTCGACCGGTTCAAGAAGGACGAAATCAACATCCTGGTGGCTTCCGACGTCGCCGCGCGGGGCCTGGATGTGAAAGGCGTCAGCCACGTTGTGAACTTCGATGTACCGTGGCAGCCGGACGATTATGTCCACCGGATCGGTCGGACAGGCCGCGCCGGAGCCAAGGGCATTGCCTACACGCTAGCGACCAAGGAAGATGCAGAGGCTGTGTCAGCGATCGAGAAGCTGACGGGCCTGAAGCTACCTCGAGCCGGTGGCGCCGATGCGGAACCGGCGGCAATCGAGCAAGCGGAGGCTGCCCCTGCGGAGAAAAAGTCGCGAAGCCGTTCCCGCGCCAAGCCCAAGGCAGAAAATGCCGAGCCCAGGCAGCAGGAAACTCGTCCCGCAGAGACCGCTCCGCCCGCAAGGCAGGAGACCCGCCGACAGCCGACACGGGAAGATGATGACGGCTGGAACGGGCCGGTTCCCGGCTTCCTCTCTTTCAGCGCCCTCTAGGCGCCTTTTCGGCCACGCAAGTATCGATCGAGGAATGCGCTCGCGTGGGCTGTGAAACGGGCCTCCGCAATCGCGTCGCGCAAACCCTTCATCATCTGCTGGTAAAACCACAGATTATGTTCGGTCATCAGCATTGCGCCAAGAATTTCACCTGATCGCACGAGATGGTGAACATAGGCACGGCTATACGTCGTGCATGTCGGGCAGGAGCAATCCGGGTCCAATGGTTCCTGGTCCTCTGCGAACCGTGCGTTGCGAATATTGATCGGGCCATCCGCAGTGAAGGCCTGCCCGGTCCGCCCGGACCGCGTCGGCAGGACGCAATCGAACATGTCGATTCCGCGGCGGACCGCTTCGACGATGTCATCTGGCTTTCCGACGCCCATGAGGTAGCGCGGTTTGTCCGCAGGCAACTGGCCGGGCGCAAAATCGAGGCAGCCGAGCATCGCCTCCTGCCCCTCGCCTACGGCAAGGCCGCCGACGGCATAGCCGTCGAAGCCGATGTCGACCAGGGCGTCTGCCGACTCCTTGCGGAGTGCCATGTCGAGTACGCCTTGCTGGATGCCGAAAATTGCCGAACGCTCCGCATGCTCCCCGCCCCGGTCGAACTCGTCACGTGAGCGTCGGGCCCAGCGGATCGAACGGTCCATCGCCTCGCGCTGCTTCTTTGGCGGCACGTCGGGCCGCACCAGCTCGTCGAACTGCATGACAATATCGCTTCCGAGCAAGCGCTGCACTTCAATCGAACGTTCCGGAGATAGCATATGCCTCGAGCCATCCAGGTGGCTGCGGAACGAAACGCCTTGGTCGGTGACCTTGGTAAGCTCCGACAGGCTCATCACCTGGTAGCCACCACTGTCCGTCAGGATCGGCCTCTGCCAGTTCATGAATTTGTGAAGTCCGCCCAGCTTCGCCACCCGCTCCGCGCCCGGCCTGAGCATCAGATGGTAAGTGTTGCCAAGGATGATGTCGGCGCCCGTCGCGCGGACGCTTTCCGGCTTCATCGCCTTGACGGTCGCGGCGGTGCCGACCGGCATGAAGGCAGGAGTGCGGATTTCTCCGCGCTGCATCTGGATCGTGCCGGTGCGAGCTGCACCGTCGGTCGCGGCAATCTGGAATTGGAAGCGAGTCATCGGGGCCGCTCCCTAGCGGCTCCAACGCCGGCCCGCTACAGGCGGGGGCATGATCGAGACCTGGGTATATCCGGCGCTGACAGCAGTCGCCGTGCTGACCGGCTTCGTTGACGCCATCGCCGGTGGCGGCGGGCTTATCATGATGCCCGCGCTTCTGTTCGCGGGTGTGCCGCCGATCAATGCGCTCGCGACCAACAAACTGCAGTCGATGTTCGGCACATCGGTCGCCTGCTTCAACTATGCCCGCAAAGGCTTGGTCGACTGGCGAGCCAATATGCTGACCATAATCCTGGTCTTCGCCGGGGCGAGCGCTGGCGTTATTGCCGTGCAGGCCATCAACACGAAGGCTCTGGCGCTCGTCATCCCGTTACTTTTGATGGCGGTCGCGTTGTACGTGCTGGTGAGTCCGCGCATGAGCGACGAGGATGCGCACCAGCGCATTTCGGCGCGAGGCTATTCGCCCGTTGGCGCCGCGATTGGCGCTTATGACGGCTTTTTCGGCCCCGGCACGGGCAGCTTCTTTACGGCCACGCTCGTCGGCCTTCGCGGCTTCGGGCTGACCCGGGCCACCGCGTTGACCAAGCTGTTCAACCTCACCAGCAACATCGCCTCCGTCCTGTTTTTCGCGGTCGGAGGCAAGATGTTCTGGCTGCTCGGCTTGTGCATGGCGGCGGGAGCGATGGCCGGCGGGTGGATCGGCAGCCATAGCGCAATGAAATTCGGCGCCAGGCTGATCCGGCCGCTGCTAGTAGCTCTGTCGCTGGGCCTGACGGCGCGTCTGCTTTGGGGCTATTTCGCGGCCTGACTCCCGCCGCATTTACTCTCCATAGACGCGGCCATTCCAAGCAACCGGCAAGGTAAGTTTTGTGTCAGTAACGCCCCGTTTCGCGTTTATCGTCGGTGCCCCGCGCTGCGGAACCACTACGCTTGCAGATTGGCTTCAACAGCACCCGGACGTTTGCTTCTCGGCGGTCAAGGAGCCCCATTTCTTCACCCAGTATGACCTTGGGGATATCGATCCGTCCAAGCGGCAGCGCTTTGTCGATGAGGAATATCTGCGGCGTTTTTTCGGTAGCTGCACAGACAATCGACAGATGCGCGCCGAGGGCTCGGTGACTTATCTTTACCTGCCAGAGCGGATGGAAGCGGTTCTACGCCTTTGGCCGGAGGCGCGTTTCGTAATTGCGCTTCGCGATCCCCTTCAAATGTTGCCTTCGCTGCACCAGCGCCTGCTCATCACAGGTGACGAGAATATCGAAGATTTCGCCGAAGCGTGGTCGAAGATCGAGGACCGACGGCGTGGGCGTTCAATTCCTCGTTCCGCAGTCGATCCCCGCTTCCTTCGTTACGACGAGGCAGGCGCGCTTGGGTCGGCGGTCGAACGGTTCATCGACGCAGTTGGCCGGGAGCGCTGCCACTTTGTGCTGTTTGATGACCTCGTCGGCGATCCACAAGGTACGTATCAGTCAATGTGCAATTTCCTTGGGTTGGAGCCTTGGGAAGAAACAAAATGGCGGCAGCGGCGAGAAAACAAGACATTCCGCATCGGATGGCTGCAAAGGCTGCTTAAGCGCCCGCCGAAGATGGTTCGGACCGTCATGGCGGGCGAAAAATTCCGTCAGCGAGAGAAGGCTTTGGACGCTGGCCAAGGCGCTCTGGTTTCCGGCATTTTTCGCGTCCGCAAGGCAGTGCTTGAATGGAACAAGGTTCCAGCCAAGCGAACCCCGCTTGACCCCGTCATGCGAGAGCAAATTACCAACACCCTGCGCGATGAGGTAATCCTGTTGTCGCGCGTCATCGACCGAGATCTCAGCCACTGGCTTGGGGGCATACCCGGTGCCAACCCTCATTTGCGCCAGGCGAAGCGCGCCTAGGCAGGCAACAATAGCGAGGAGTCGCCGTAGCTATAGAAGCGGTAATCGTGCTCGATCGCGTGCGCATAGGCGCGCTTCATCACATCGAGGCCCATCAGCGCCGAGACCAGCATGAACAGCGTCGACTTAGGCAAGTGGAAATTGGTCATCAGCCCATCAACCGCACGGAACTTGTAGCCAGGCGTTATAAAGATGGCGGTGTCGCCTTCGAAGGCGTTGATGATGCCGTCCTCGCCCGCGGCACTTTCGAGGAGCCGCAGGGACGTGGTTCCGACCGCAACCAAGCGCCCCCCGGCCGAGCGGGCGGCATTTAGCCGGTCCGCCGTAGCCCGGTCGATCTGGCCCCATTCCGAATGCATCCGGTGCGCGGTCGTGTCATCCGCCTTGACGGGTAGAAAAGTGCCAGCCCCGACATGGAGCGTCAGCGTTTCGCACTTGATCCCGCGCTCCTCGATTGCGGCGAGCAACCGTTCGGTGAAATGAAGCGCGGCCGTCGGGGCGGCAACTGCTCCCTCCTTGCGCGCGAACATGGTCTGATAATCAGCGCGATCGGAATCATCGATGCCGCGCTTGCTGGCGATATACGGCGGCAAAGGCATCTCACCGGCCCGCTCAAGCAATAGCTCGACAGGTTCGTCGCCATGGAAATGCAGCAGGATCGCGCCCTGTTCGTCGCGACACACTGCGCTTGCGCGCACGTCGTTGCCGAAATCGATCAGGTCGCCGTCGCGCACACGCCTGGCGTTCCGAACGAACGCCCACCAGCTCCGCAAATCTTCGCGCTTGTGCAGCGTTGCGCCGACCGTCGCATCGCCCCGCTTTCCTTCAAGCTGCGCCGGTATGACCCGAGTGTCATTGAATACCAGCACGTCGCCGGGTTGCAGCAGGCCGGGAAGATCGAGCACGGTTCGATCCGACATCACCTCGCCAGTGACGAGCAACAGCCGCGCCGCGTCCCGCGGACGGGCGGGCCTTAGGGCAATGCGGTCTGGCGGGAGGTCGAAGTCGAAAAGATCGACGCGCATCAGTTACTTGCTGGCGTCTCTTGCGCAGCGGGCTGGGCAGGCGTCTCGGCGGGCGCAACCGGCTCGGCAGACGGAACTGCCGCAATCGTCGGCGCCGCCGGCAGCGGGCCTCCGAGGCTTGCGCGGACGATCGTCGTCGGCTCCGCAGGCGGCTCGCCCACCGCGATCGAGTCGACCGAGGCCATGCCTTCGACGACGCGGCCGAATGCGCTATATTTATGATCGAGGCTGAAGCGCGGAGCGGTCATGATGAAGAACTGGCTGTTGGCGCTATTCGGTTCTTCCGCCCGGGCCATCGAGGCAACGCCGCGAACGTGCGGCAGGTCGTTGAACTCGGCCTGGAGGTCAGGCAGCGGCGAACCGCCCTCGCCCGTTCCCTTGGGATCGCCGCCCTGTGCCATGAAGCCTGGGATAACGCGATGGAACTTCAGGCCGTTGTAGAAGCCCTGCGCGGTCAGCTGCTGGATTCGGTAAACCGTCTGCGGCGCAACGTCGGGGCGCAGCAGAATGACTACCTTCCCGCCGTTGGAAAGCTCGAGCGTCCAGCGATTGGCGGGATCAGCCGCAATTTCGGCCGGCGCGACGAGCGAGACGACAGGCTTGACAGGCGGAGGCGCGGGCTTGGCGGCAATCAGTGCGAACGCCAGAAAAGGCAAGGCAATCAGGCTCTTGTTCATTTTACACTCCCACCCCCGTGGTCGTCCGACTATCGCAGGCCGACGAAGCGCGCCAGCCTATTTTGCTAGCTTTGCGGCGACGTCCGCGGCGACCGCCGGGGTCACGAATTTGTTAATTGCCCCGCCATAGATGGCAATTTCTTTCACCAGCCTTGACGCAATCGGCTGCAGCGAAACGTCGGCCATGAGGAAAACAGTCTCGATATCGTCGTTCAGCTGCTGGTTCATCCCCGCCATCTGATACTCATATTCAAAATCGGCGACGGCCCGAAGACCTCGGAGGATGAGGCTGGCCCCTTCACGCTCTGCAAAGTCCATCAGGAGGGAATCGAATTCGACGACGGTCACGCCGGGCAAATCGGCGACCTCGCGCCGGACCATCGCCAGCCGCTCTTCCACCGTGAACATCGGCGACTTGGACGGATTTGTCGTGATGCCGATGACCAGCCGATCAACAAGGTGGGCACCCCGCCGGATGATGTCGAGATGGCCCAGCGTGATCGGATCGAAGGTTCCAGGATAGACCCCGACGCGTTCATGTGCCGGCATCAGCGATCCCTTTCCTCGACGTAGCGGGCGATAGCGCGCAATAGGTCGGCCTCATGGCCATGCTGAGCTAGATGCTCGATGGCCTGGGTAACCAGCAGCGTGCATTGCTGCCGCGCCCGCTCCTCCCCCATCAACGAAACGAAGGTCGCCTTGCCTGCGTCCGCATCCTTGTGCAGCCGCTTCCCGGCGGCGGCTTCGTCCCCGCTATGGTCAAGCAGGTCGTCCGCGATTTGGAATGCGAGACCGATATTACGCGCATAACCGCGATAGGGTGTGCGCCCTTCCGGCGGAAGGCGACCCATGATGCAGGCGGCCTCGACCGAGAATTCGATCAGTGCTCCAGTCTTGAGTTGCTGCAAGCGGGTAACGGCACCGATGTCCAGCGCCTGCCCCTCGGCTACGAGGTCCAGCATCTGGCCGCCCGCCATGCCGTTCGGGCCGGACGCGCGCGCGAGTTCCAGTACCAAATCCGACCGGATGAACGGATCCTCGTGCGTGGCGGGATCGGCGATCAGTTCAAACGCCAGGTCGTGGTAACAGTCGCCAGCCAAGACCGCGGTTGCCTCATCGAACTGCTTGTGAACCGTCGGCTTGCCCCGCCGCATGTCGTCGTCATCCATGCAGGGCAGATCGTCATGGATCAGCGAGTAGACGTGGATCGCCTCGATCGCCGCGCCCGCGCGAACCGCCCGGTCCTCGTCAATCGCGAACAGGCGGCCGGCGGCAACCGTCAGCAACGGCCGTAGATGCTTCCCGCCGCCAATGCCCGCGTGGCGCATGGCCTGGAACAGGCGGTCACGACCATCGCCGGTGTCAGTCAAATAATGGGCGAAGATGGCGTCGACCTTCGCGGCGATTCGAGACGCCTCCAGTCTCAGGTCGGACTCGGCTGCTTCAACCAGCATCGAACGGGCTCGTCCCTGCCGGCTGTCCGTCCGGTCCGAGCGCGATCTTTTCGATCTTCGCCTGCGCTGCCTTCAGGCGGGCCTCGCAGTGTCGCTTAAGCCGGTCACCGCGCTGGTAAAGATCGATGGACTCGTCAAGCGGCGCCTGCCCCTGTTCGAGGCTGCGCACGATCTGCTCCAGCTCGGCCAATGCCGCTTCGAAGCTCAGGCTTTCGATATCACCCTGTTCCATCGGTCAACTCTTGGCCGTTGGCGTGGCTGGAATCAACGCTTGAACGGGTCCTTGATGCCCGGAACGATCTCGTCCGACGTATCGATGCCCGCTTCGGCCGCAAGCGCGGCTTCCGCGTCCCGATGATGCTGCTCACGCTCGGCGCGAAGCTGCTCGATCAGTGCGTCGCGGTCGCTGTCCAGGCGGGTATCGGGCGCCGCTTCGGTGCCGGCGGCTTTCTGTGCCTTGGCAACGGCTGCGTCGAGCTCGCGCTGCGAGGTGAGGCCGAGTGTCACCGGATCCTTCGGCTGGATGTTGGCCATGTTCCAGTGTGTCCGCTCACGGATCGCGGCAATCGTGGTACGGGTGGTACCGATAAGCTTTGAAATCTGGCCGTCCGAAACTTCAGGATGGTTGCGGATGATCCAGGCGATACCGTCCGGCTTGTCCTGGCGCTTCGACACCGGCGTGTAACGCGGGCCCTTTGTGCGGGTGACCGGATCCGGAGCCTTGTGCATCTGGAGGATGTAATCGGCGTCCTTCTGGCCTTTTTCGATTTCTTCGTGCGTCAACTCGCCTGAGCGGATCGGGTCTCGCCCGGTCAGCTTCGTCGCCGCGGTGTCATCGGCGATCGCCTGCACTTCGAGTACGTGAAGCCCGCAGAAGTCGGCGATCTGGGGGAAGCTCAGCGACGTGTTGTCGACCAGCCAAGCGGCGGTCGCATGGGGCATGAGCGGCTGGGCCATCTTCGTCTCCACAAACAATTAGGGCCGCCCCTTCCCGGAGCGGCCAGCGTTGCGAGGCGATTTAGTCCTAGCTGGCGTTCAGGGCAAGCGGAGTCTGGCCACCCATTTCGACATGGCCGGGAAGCAGCATGACGCGTTCAAGCCAGCGGATGAGCTCGGGGTATGCCTCAAGGTCGAAATTCGCCTCGTCGGCTACGTGGGTATAGGCGAACAGGCAGATGTCGGCGAGGCTGAACTGGTCGCCCGCGAACCATCGACGATCCGCAAGATGCCGATCCATCAGGTCGAGTGCGGCGAGACCACTTTCGCGCTTCCCGCCGATCTGCATCCGCTGCACCTCGGTAAGTGCGTCGAGCCCGACAAACCGCATCCAGAACCGCAAGGTCGCGATGTTGGGTTCGTGACTATACTGTTCCCAGAACATCCAACGGAGCATGTCAGCCTGGTCGAAATGTCCGTCCGGGATCAGGCTGGTCCCGTTCGCGAGGTAAAAGCAGATCGCATTGCTTTCGGTCAGGAAGCGGTCTCCGTCCTGCAGGACGGGAATGCGACCATTGGCGTTGATGTCGCGAAGAAATTCGGGCGTGCGGGTTTCGCCCTTCATGATGTTATACTCGCGGCGCTCCAGGTCGATACCGACGTGGGCCGCGGTCAACTGGATCTTGTAACAATTTCCGGACCGGGAATCTTCGTGCAGGATCAGCCCGCTCATAAGCCGGTAGATAGCACGATCTTGCCGATGTGGTCACCCGCCTCCATCCGCTCGTGAGCGGCAGCGGCCTGCTCAAGGGGGAACTGCTGGTCCATCACCGGCTTCAGCCGATTACCCTCGACATAGGGCCAGACGGTCTGGGCGATCTCGTCACGGACCATCGCCTTGAAATCAAGATTTCGGCTGCGGAGCGTCGATCCGGTCAGCGTCAGTCGGCGGCGCATCAATTCGACGATCTGCACCTCTGCTATGGGGCCGCGCTGGAAAGCGATCGAGACGTGGCGCCCATCGTCGGAAAGGCATTGAAGGTTGCGCGCGACATAGTCCCCCCCGACCATGTCCAGTACTACGGCGACGCCGCGATCATCTGTCCACCGCTTCACAGCGTCGACGAAATCCGCAGTACGATAATTGATGGCGTAGGATGCGCCGAGGGCGATCGCGGCCGCGCACTTCTCGTCGCTGCCGCAGGTCACGATCACGTCAAGGCCGAATAGCATACCCAACTTGATCGCCATCGTGCCGATACCGCTAGTTCCGCCATGAACCAGCACCGTATCGCCATCCGATGCGAAACCGCGTTCGAAAAGGTTGATCCAGACGGTGAACAGGGTTTCGGGCATTGCGGCCGCCTCGGTCAGGCGCAGCACTTCCGGAACCGGAAGGCAGGTTCCTGTCGGCGCGACGCAATAGTCGGCATAACCTCCGCCCGCGACCAGCGCGCACACCCGTTGGCCGATCATGTGAGTGGAGCCCTGTCCGGTCGAAACCACAGTGCCGGCGATTTCCAGGCCGGGAATGTCGCTGGCGCCGGGCGGCGGCGGATAAAAACCTTTTCGCTGCAGGACGTCCGGGCGATTCACGCCGGCCGCGGCAACCTTGACGAGTACTTCGCCCTTGCCCGGCCGGGGGGTAGGCCGCTGGACGAGGCGGAGCGATTCCGGCCCGCCGGGAGAAGCAATCTCGATCGCCCGCATCACATCCGGGATGATTTCGCTCATTACCGCCCCCACGCCCACTACCGGAGCGGCAAGCTTATTGACTTGGGGCCGGTCCGGGTCAACGCTGGGGCCATGGACGAGGACGACTTCTTCTCCAGCCGCCCGCAGGATCCGCTGAGCCTGCTCGTGAAACAGGATTTGGGGCCCCTGTCGGTGGACGAGCTTCATGCCCGAATTTCGGCGCTGCGCGGCGAAATGGAGCGGGTCGAACGGCAC
Organism: Sphingomonas edaphi; assembly: GCF_003583725.1. GTDB lineage: Bacteria > Pseudomonadota > Alphaproteobacteria > Sphingomonadales > Sphingomonadaceae > Sphingomicrobium > Sphingomicrobium edaphi. The sequence continues at coordinate 481,323 of NZ_QXTF01000001.1, forward strand.
ATTGCCAATGTCACCGCGCACCGAAGCGCCGCCGATGCGCTGTTCAAGAAATAGGCCGAGCGGTCGTTACGCCTCCGCGCCCTTGATCGGGGCGCCCCATATGACGACATTGAGCGGGTAAGGAGATTCCCCCACATGCCCAGTTTCGCGCGTGAACTCGAGACCACCCTGCACAATGCGCTCGGCGAGGCGTCGAAGCGCCGCCATGAATATGCGACGCTGGAGCATTTGCTGATTGCGCTGGTCGACGACACCCATGCCAGCCAAGTGATGACCGCTTGCGGCGTCAACCGGGACGAGCTTAAGGCTACGGTTAAGCATTATCTCGACAGCGAGCTTGGGGCGCTCGTCGCGGACAGCGCGACCGATCCCACTCCAACGAGCGGTTTCCAGCGCGTGGTCCAACGGGCAATCCTTCACGTCCAGTCTTCCGGGCGGGACGAAGTGACCGGCGCGAACGTGCTCGTGGCTCTGTTTTCGGAGCGTGAGAGCTATGCGGTCTACTTCCTGCAACAGCAGGACATGAGTCGCCTGGATGCCGTTACTTACATTAGCCACGGCGTTGGCAAGGGCGAGGGATCGGCCGAGGTGCAACCGCCTCAAGGCGCCGAGGAAAAGACTGAGACGAAGAGTGGCGACAAGAAGGAGAGCGCGCTCCAACAGTTCACCGTCAACCTCAATGACAAGGCGAAACAGGGCAAGGTTGATCCGTTAATCGGCCGCATGCCGGAGGTCGACCGCACGGTACAGATCCTGTGCCGCCGGTCGAAGAACAACCCGCTCTACGTCGGCGATCCCGGCGTAGGCAAAACAGCGATCGCGGAAGGCCTTGCGCGCAAGATCGTCGAAGGTGACGTGCCCGACGTATTGAAGGAAGCGGTCATTTATGCGCTCGACATGGGCGCGCTGCTGGCCGGTACCCGCTATCGCGGCGACTTCGAGGAACGGTTGAAATCGGTGGTGACCGAACTCGAAAAGATGCCGCACGCCATCCTGTTCATCGACGAAATCCATACGGTGATCGGCGCCGGCGCGACGTCCGGCGGAGCGATGGATGCGTCGAACCTGCTGAAGCCCGCCCTGTCGTCGGGCGCAATCCGCTGCATCGGGTCGACTACGTACAAGGAATTCCGCAACCATTTCGAAAAGGACCGCGCCCTACTGCGCCGGTTCCAGAAGATCGACGTTAACGAGCCGACGGTCGAGGACACAATCAAGATCATCAGCGGCCTGCGCTCGTCATTCGAGAGCCACCATGGCGTGCGCTACACGCCGGACGCGATCAAGTCGGCAGTCGAACTTAGTGCTCGCTACATCCACGACCGCAAGCTGCCGGACAAGGCAATCGACGTCATCGATGAAGTCGGCGCGATGCAAATGCTGGTGCCGCCCAGCCGCCGCAAGAAAACGATCACCACCAAGGAGATCGAATCCGTCGTCGCGACCATGGCCCGCATCCCGCCGAAGTCGGTATCGTCCGACGACAAGCGCGTCCTCGAAACGCTCGAGTCCGACCTGAAGCGCGTCGTGTTCGGGCAGGACTTGGCGATCGAAAAGCTTTCGTCGGCGATCAAGCTCAGCCGGGCAGGTCTCCGCGATCCAGACAAGCCGATCGGCAATTACCTGTTCAGCGGTCCCACCGGCGTCGGCAAGACGGAAGTTGCGCGCCAGCTGGCGTCGATCCTCGGCATCCCGCTGCAGCGATTCGATATGTCCGAATATATGGAGCGCCACTCGGTCAGTCGGCTGATCGGTGCCCCTCCGGGTTATGTCGGTTATGATCAGGGCGGTCTCCTGACCGACGCGGTTGACCAGCACCCGCATTCCGTCCTGCTGCTCGACGAGATCGAAAAAGCGCACCCGGACCTGTTCAACATCCTGCTCCAGGTAATGGACAACGGGAAGCTGACCGACCACCACGGCAAGACCGTCGATTTCCGCAACACCATCCTGATCATGACAACCAACGCCGGCGCCGCCGACATGGCACGCGAGAGCATCGGCTTCGGCGCGATGAGCCGCGAAGATGCGCAGGAGGATGCGGTCAAGAAAATGTTCACGCCCGAGTTCCGCAACCGCCTAGATGCGGTGGTGCCGTTCGCCTACCTGCCGCCGGCCGTCGTGGCGCGAGTGGTCGACAAGTTCATCCTGCAGCTTGAGCTGCAGCTTGCCGACCGCAACGTTCATATCGAACTGGACGACGAAGCGCGTGAATGGCTGACAACCCGCGGCTACGACAAGCTGTACGGCGCACGGCCGATGGCTCGCCTGGTGCAGGAGAAGATCAAGCAGCCGCTGGCCGAGGAATTGCTGTTCGGCAAGCTGGTGGATGGCGGAGAGGTCAAGGTTCGGATCAAGGACAATCAGCCGGTGTTCGAAATCTCACCCGCTCCACCCAAGGCACCCAAACCAAAGGCGGCCAAGGCCAAGCGCGCGAAGAAGAGCGAGAAGCCGGAGGCCTGACGCTACGGCTTTCTTGACGGGAGGGGATGCGGGTTCCAAACCCCCGCATCTACCCTTTCCTTCAGGAGTCTACCCCCTTGCGTAACCCTGCCCTGCTCTTCGCCACCGCCATCGCTCTGGTTTCGGCTCCGCTCGCCGCCCAGTCGCCCACATTCGACACGGCTCGCATCTCGCAACACATCCAAACGCTGGGATCCGATGCGTACGAAGGACGCGCACCCAACACCGCGGGTGAAACCAAAACGGTCGCCTATCTGATCGACCAATTTCAGAAAGCCGGGCTGCAGCCGGGCGGCACCATCGTCAACGGCAAGCGCGGCTGGACGCAGCCGGTTCCGCTTTTGCAGTCCGAATGGGCGGCCGCACCGCATCTGGAAATGACCATTAATGGCCAGCGCACGCCGCTGACTCAGGGCAATGAAATTGCCGCCCGATCACCCGTCAACGGCGACAAGTCGGTCGCGCTCAACAACCTGCCAATGGTGTTCGTCGGCTATGGCGTGAAGGCGCCGGAGCGCGGCTGGGACGACTACAAGGGCCAAGACCTGCGCGGAAAAGTGCTGGTCATGCTGGTCAACGACCCCGACTTCGAGGGCGGTGAAGGCGACTTCGGCGGCAAGGCAATGACCTATTACGGCCGCTGGACCTACAAATATGAAGAGGGCGCGCGGCAGGGCGCGGCCGGCGTTCTGGTCATCCACGAAACGGAGCCGGCCAGCTACGGCTGGGCCACGGTCAAGAATTCGAACACCAACACCATGTTCGACATCGTCCGCGCCAATCCTGGCGCCGAGCATCCGGCGCTCGAAGGATGGATTCAGCGTGACCTGGCGCAGAAAATCTTCGCGGCATCCGGCCTCGATTTCGAAGCGATGAAGGCGGCTGCACGAAAGAAGGATTTCCAGCCCGTTGCGCTCAAAGCCGGACTGACCGCACATGGCAATGCCAGGACCGAGGTCATCACGTCGCAGAACGTGGTCGGCATCCTCCCTGGCACGACCCGTCCGGACGAGACCGTCATCTACACCGGCCACTGGGATCACCTTGGCGTCGGGCAGCCGGACGCGAATGGTGACCGGATTTACAACGGTGCGCTCGATAATGCCTCGGGTATCTCGCATATCATCGAGCAGGCCCGCGCTTTCGCCCGCGAACCGCGCACCCAGCGCTCGATCGTCTTCCTCGCTGTCACGGCCGAGGAAAAGGGCCTGCTTGGCTCGGAATATTATGCGGCCAACCCGCTCTATCCCCTAGGCAAGACAGTCGCCGTCCTGAACACGGACTCGATGGGTGTATTCGGGAGGGCGAAGGACTTCTCCATCTCCGGCACCGCCAAGCTGGAGCTCCTCGACATGCTTGTTGCCGAAGGACAGAAGCTGGGCCGGACCTTCACGCCTGATCGTCACCCGGAGACCGGCGGTTTTTACCGTTCGGACCACTTCACCATGGCGAAGGTCGGCGTTCCGGCCATCTCGTTCAAATCCGGTCAGGACCTGGTCAATGGTGGCATCGCGCGCGGCGAAGCGATCAGCAAGGAATACACGGCCAAGCGCTATCATCAGCCGGACGACGAATTCTCGCCCGAGTGGCGCTTCGACGGCATCGCCGCCGACGCGACGCTGCTCCACGCCTTGGGCCGCAACTTGGCCAACAGCAACGTTTGGCCGAACTGGAGCCAGGACAGCGAGTTCCGCGCCACCCGCGATCAGACGGCGGGCGAGCGAGGCGGCGCTCAGCCGGCAGCGACCGCACCGGGAGAACGCGGCTGACACATACAAACGTTCCTGTTATGTTCTAATAGTTCAACAGGGAGAAGCGTGATGAGCGAGCTGACTTTCTACACTAATCCGATGAGCCGCGGGCAGATCGTCCGCTGGATGCTGGAGGAAGTCGGCGCGCCGTACGACACCGAAGTGCTCGACTACGCCTCGTCCATGAAGGGCGAGGCGTACCGGGCAATCAACCCGATGATGAAGGTGCCGACGATCGTTCATCACGGAAGTGTCGTCACCGAATGCGCCGCGATCTGTACCTATCTCGCGGACGTCTTTCCCGAGGCTGGGCTTGGACCGCGTGAAGAGGAAAAGGCCGACTACTACCGCTGGCTGTTCTTCGCCGCCGGGCCGCTCGAGCAGGCGGTAACCAACAAGGCAGCTGGCTTCGAACCCAGCGAAGAGCGCAGCCGGATGTTCGGCTACGGCAATTACGATCTGGCGGTGAATACGCTTGCCGAACACGTCGCAGGGCGCGACTTCATCTGCGGGCCTCGGTTCACTGCTGCGGACGTGTATGTTGGCAGTGCAGTTCTGTGGGGCGTCCAGTTCGGCACGTTGCCGAAACTGAACAGCTTCGTCGCCTATGCCGATCGGCTGTCCGAGCGCGATGCCTACAAGCGAGCCAAGGACATCGACAACAAGCTGATCGCGGAAATGCAGCCGGTGGGTTGACGGGAACCGGATGAAGTGCCGGAATGTTGCTGACCGTAAGCGCAGCAACGAGGGGGCGTTCCACTATGAATCCCGACCGGCTTCAGCAGGCCATCGAGCTTTACGACCGCTTCACCCATGAGGGCATGGATCGCCGCGATTTTTTTGCGCGAATGACGCTGATTGCGGGGAGCGCCGCTGCCGCGAGCAGCCTGATCGCGACCATTGCCGCCAGCCCGGCTGCGGCCGCTATCGTCCCCGCCGGCGACAAGCGGCTGGTGACGCGAGAAGGCGAGCTGATAGCTGGCAATCCATTGAAGGGCTATGTCGCGCTCAGGAAAGGCGCGGTTCGCCCACCGGTGGTAGTCGTGGTCCACGAAAATCGCGGCCTCAACGATCATATTCGCGATGTTGCCCGCCGCTTGGCGCTGGACGGCTTTATGGCCGTCGCGCCCGACATGCTGACACCGTCTGGGGGTACGCCCGCCAACGAGGATGCGGCGCGCGATGCGATTGGCAAACTCGACCTTGGCCAGTCAGTCGCATTAGCGACCGACTTGGTCGAGCGCTTGAAGAAGGACAAGAAGACTAACGGCAAGGCTGGCATCGTCGGCTTCTGCTGGGGCGGCGCATTCGTCAACCGCGTCGCGGTCGCGGCGGGGTCAGGGCTGGACGCGGGCGTGAGCTACTACGGCCCCGCTCCCGACCCTTCGGAAGCATCGAAGGTGCAGGCGCCGTTGCTAATCCATCACGCAGGCCTCGACCAGCGCGTGGCGCAAACGCTGTTCCCATGGGTCGCGGCGCTGCGTGCAGCGGGAAAGGCGGTTACTTACCAAGCCTATGACGGCGCCAACCACGCCTTCAACAACGATACGTCGGCCGAGCGCTACAACAAGGAAGCCGCAGACCTCGCCTGGGGCCGCACGATCCGCTTTTTCAACCGCCATTTGCGGTAAGGTCCGGCGTCCACGCTCGACCTTTCTCGGACATCCCAATTTCATAAATAGAAAGGCCCGGCGGATCGCTCCGCCGGGCCTTCGTCATTTCGCGTTCCGGTGAGACTATTCCCGGTTGCCCATGAAGCTGAGCAGGAACTGGAACATGTTGATGAAGTCGAGGTAGAGCGTCAGTGCGCCCATGATGATCGACTTACCCATCATGTCCGTGCCCGCGACATAGGCGTACATCGACTTAATCTTCTGCGTGTCATAGGCGGTCAGGCCGGCGAACAGCAGGACGCCAATCGCACTGATCGCCAGCGCCATGGCGCTCGACTGCAGGAAGATGTTGATGACCATCGCGACGAGCAGGCCAACCACACCCATGATCAGGAAGGTGCCGAAACCCGACAAGTCCTTCTTGGTCGTATAACCCCACAAGCTAAGGCCCAAGAACGCCGCAGTGACCGCGAAGAAGGTCTGGGCGATCGACACGCCGGTGTAGACGATGAAGATCGTCGACATGCTGAGGCCCATGACCGTCGCAAAGGCCCAGAACATCAACTGCAGCGTCGCAGTGGACATGCGATTGATGCCAAAGCTCATCGCGAGGACGAAGCCGAGCGGGGCGAAGGTGATCAGCCAGCCGAGGCCGGAAAGCCCGGTTCCGCTGGCGTTGATCAGGACATCGCGCGCATAAGGCGCGAACAACAGCGCGACGATGCCGGTCAGAAGCACGCCCGACGCCATGTAGTTGTAAACCTTGAGCATGTAGGACCGCAGGCCCGCATCACGTGCGGCCCGGGGCACACCGACCGAAACGGCCGGGCCGAAGCCTGACGCGTTCGTCGTGCGCGGGTCATACTGGTTCTGCATTCTCTCTCCTCTTCTGGGGGGCCTCACCGACACATCCCCGAATGGGCATAATATCGGAAATGTTCGCCCCATGTTCAAGCGAAACCGGACATGGCTCGGCTCGTTCATTTGCGGGAAAGGAAACGCATGCACCGCCTGTTCGTCGCCATTCGTCCGCCGCCCCTCATCAGGGACCTGTTGCTGGACGCAATGGACGGGGTTCCAGACATCAGCTGGCAGGACGACGAGCAGCTTCACCTGACGCTGCGTTTCATCGGCGAGGTGGAGCGGCCCTTGGCTGAGGACATTGCTTTCGCGCTCGACAGGATCCGTTTCGAAAAATTCGATCTCGCGCTGGCCGGCGTCGGGCAGTTCGAGCAACATCGTCGCGGAACGCTATGGGCAGACGTCACGCCGAAGGAGCAGCTGAGGGCGCTTGCAGCAAAGGTCGAACGCGCCTGCCAATCGGCCGGCGTTACCGCCGAACGCCGAGCCTTTCATCCCCATATCACGCTGGCACGTTGGAAGGGGCCAAAGCCTCGGCTTGACGAATTTCTCCAGCTCAATGTGAGCCTTTGTTCCAATTCATGGGAGGTCGATCAATTCGTTCTCTATGAAAGTCGTCTTGGCCACGAGGGTGCTCACTATGAAGCGGTCACGACCTATCCGCTGACCGGTTGAAGGCGGGCGGAGAATCACCATCTTGGATGCGCGTTGACCCTTCGCGTCGCTCGCGGTAATCAAGAACAAAGCTGGAACGAATTGGCCTTATGCTGACCCATATTTCCGTCCGTGGCGCGCGCGAGCACAACCTCAAGGGCATCGACGTCGAGATTCCGCGCGAAAGCCTGACGGTCATCACTGGCCTCAGCGGATCGGGAAAATCGTCCCTCGCATTCGACACCATCTATGCCGAGGGCCAGCGGCGCTACGTGGAGTCGCTCTCCGCTTATGCCCGTCAGTTCCTGGAGATGATGCAGAAGCCGGACGTCGAGCATATCGATGGTCTGTCGCCTGCCATCTCGATCGAACAGAAGACGACTTCACGCAATCCCCGCTCGACGGTCGCTACGGTCACCGAAATCTATGATTATATGCGTCTGCTCTGGGCGCGTGTCGGCGTTCCATACTCCCCCGCCACCGGCCTGCCGATCGAAGCGCAGCAGGTCAGCCAGATGGTCGACCGCGTGATGGCCCTGCCCGAAGGCTCGCGCCACTACCTCCTCGCCCCGGTCGTCCGGGGCCGCAAGGGCGAGTATCGCAAGGAACTGGCGGAATGGCAGAAGGCTGGCTTCACACGCGTCCGCATCGACGGGCAATTTTACGCGATCGAGGAAGCGCCGGCGCTGGACAAGAAATACAAGCATGACATCGAAGTCGTCGTCGACCGCATCGTCGTACGAGAAGGCATTGAAACGCGGCTGGCGGATAGCTTCGAAACCGCGCTGAAGCTGGCGGAGGGTCTGGCTTACCTCGACCCCGCGGACCCGCAGGACCCGAAGGGCAGCGAGCGCACCGGCGTTGCGGCTGCGCTGGAAGAGGCGGCCGAACGCCAGGTGCTCGCCACCCACGCGCCGATTGGCCGCATCACTTTCTCCGAAAAATTCGCCTGCCCGGTGAGCGGCTTTACCATTGCCGAGATCGAGCCGCGACTATTCTCGTTCAACGCCCCACAAGGCGCCTGCCCTGCCTGCGACGGCCTAGGCGAAAAGCTGGAGTTCGACGAGGATCTCGTCGTTCCCAACCACGCGCTCAGCATCCAGAAGGGCGCCGTCGTGCCCTGGGCCAAGTCGCAGCCGCCTTCTCCTTATTACATGCAGGTGTTGGGCAGCCTCGCTCGCGCCTACGACTTCTCGCTCGAAACTGCGTGGAAGGACTTGCCTGAGCAAGCGCGCGACACTGTGCTTCGCGGCACGAAGGGCAAACCCGTTACGTTGCGCTTCATCGACGGCCGCAAGAGCTATGAAGTGAAGAAGCCTTTCGAGGGCGTATTGGGCAATCTTGAGCGGCGCATGATGTCGACCGAAAGCGCCTGGATGCGTGAGGAGCTCAGCAAGTATCAGGCGAGTCATCCGTGCGAGACCTGCGGCGGCGCCCGCCTCCGTCCCGAGCCGCTCGCGGTGAAGATCGCGGGCGAGGATATCAGCTTGTCCGCGCGCCGCTCGGTAGCGGAAGCGCTCAAGTGGTTTTCCTCGCTCGACCAGCACCTCACTTCGCAGCAGAACGAGATCGCGCGCGTTATCCTCAAGGAGATCAACGAGCGCCTTGGCTTCCTTCACAATGTCGGGCTGGACTATCTCAACCTCGACCGAACAAGTGGTACGCTCAGTGGTGGCGAGAGCCAGCGCATTCGCCTTGCCAGCCAGATCGGCTCCGGCCTGTCGGGAGTGCTCTACGTCCTCGACGAACCTTCGATTGGTCTCCACCAAAAGGACAATGACCGTCTTCTTGAGACGCTGAAGCGTCTGAAGAGCCTCGGTAACACCGTGCTGGTAGTGGAACATGACGAGGATGCGATCCGTACTGCTGACCATATCATCGACATGGGCCCCGGCGCCGGGGTGCGCGGCGGCGAGGTGGTCTGCGCGGGAACGCTCGACGAGTTGCTCGCCTGCGAGGACAGCCTCACCGCTGACTATCTCTCAGGTCGCCGCCACATCCCGATGCATGCCACCCGCCGCAAAGGTACCGGCAAAAAGCTCACCGTCCACGGCGCGCGCGAAAACAACTTACAGAACGTAACCGCGTCCATCCCGCTGGGTACCTTTACTTGCATCACGGGCGTCTCCGGGTCGGGTAAGTCCAGCTTCACCATCGACACGCTGTATTCCGCTGCCGCGCGGCAACTGAACGGCGCGCGCATTCTTGCCGGAAAGTACGACAAGATCGCGGGGCTCGAGCATCTGGACAAGGTGATCGACATCGACCAGTCGCCGATCGGCCGCACCCCCCGCTCCAACCCCGCGACCTACACCGGCGCCTTCACCCAGATCCGCGATTGGTTCGCCGGCCTTCCTGAAAGCCAGGCGCGTGGCTACAAACCCGGCCGCTTCTCGTTCAACGTCAAGGGCGGACGTTGCGAGGCGTGCACAGGCGATGGCCTATTGAAGATCGAGATGCACTTCCTTCCCGATGTCTATGTCACCTGCGACGTCTGCCACGGCCAGCGCTACAACCGCGAAACGCTGGAAGTGAAATTCAAGGGGAAGAGCATCGCCGACGTGCTCGGCATGACGGTCGAGGATGCGGTGGAATTCTTCAAGGCGGTTCCGGGCATTCGGGACAAGATGGCGATGCTGGCGGAGGTCGGCCTCGGTTACATTAAGGTCGGTCAGCAGGCGACGACGCTCAGCGGCGGCGAAGCCCAACGCGTCAAACTCGCCAAGGAACTCTCGCGCCGCGCCACTGGGAATACGCTCTACATTCTCGACGAGCCCACGACCGGTCTGCATTTCGAAGACGTCCGCAAGCTTCTGGAAGTCCTTCACGCCCTTGTGGAACAGGGCAACACCGTTGTCGTCATCGAACACAACCTGGATGTTATAAAGACAGCAGACTGGATCCTCGACCTTGGCCCGGGCGGTGGCGTTAACGGCGGTGAGATCGTCGCGGAAGGGACACCAGAAGCGGTCGCCGCAAACGAGCGGAGCTTTACCGGCCAGTATCTTCAGTCCGTGCTCGCGAAGTCACCAGTGCAGCCCGTATCGGACACGGTCGTCAAGAAGCGGCCGAGGAAGGCCAAGGCGGGTCAATCAGACCTTATGGTCGCCGACTGAGCTGGCGAAATTTGCGTTAGCCGCCCTGCGCGGGCGCAAGCACCGCGCACGCGATACGGTCGCCGCTATCGCCGCTCGGGTCGGTTTTGTAATCGTCGGCCTTGGCATGGATCACGAGGCTGGTGCCATCCGCATCGGCCAACGCGTTTTCGGCTCCACTCATTTTGACGGCACCCACAAGATAGCTCGTCGATGCCGGCCCGCTGCCAATGTCGAAATTGGCGAGATCGCCGAGATGCGCCCCCATTGGGTTATCGCGCCCATGCTGCTTGCTCGCCGGGTTCCAGTGTGCGCCGGCGCTCTTGAAATCGGGCGTATCACATTTGCCAATCTCGTGCAGGTGCACCCCATGTGCTCCTTGCGGCAATCCGGCCGCCGATACGCGCAACGTGACCCCGTTCGCATCCTCACTCACCTGAATGTCGCCAATCGCCTTGCCAGCGCCGTCGAGCAGTTGTGCCGTCATCGGCTGGATCGCCGGCTCGGTCATCGTCGCATTGGCGCTGTCGTTGACGTTGGAATCGTTGGCTGCCTGCTGCTGGCAAGCCGCTAGCCCGATGGCGGCAGCAAGACTGAATGCTATTTGACGATTGGACACGGGCCGTTCCTCCATGGATGTCGGGATGTTGAACGCGGGTTGGCCGAACTGGTTCAACGGCGCACGATCAGTTCCTGAACTGGATTTCCACACGACGATTTTGAACCTCGCGCACTCCATCTTCGGTCGGGACAAGCGGGCGCTCCTCCCCGGCCGAGGCGACAGTCATCGAATGAACTGGGATTCCCTTACCGGCAAGATAGTCGAGAACATGCTTCGCGCGGTTCAGCGCCGATTGCCGGTTTACGGCCGCCTCTCCAGACCGGTCACTGTGCCCGGTCAGTTGGAGGCGGCTCGAGGGATTAGCTCGATACGTTGCCACAACTTGATTCAGGATCGTTTCCGCATCCCGATTGAGGTCCGGCTTTCCCCAATCGAAGAACACCATGAACGGGCCATCGGCGCGCGCCGCTTCCTGCGCGAAAGTAGTTCCGCTGCACACCATCAGGACTGCAGCCAGTCCGAACATCCAACGCGACTGTTTCGTCATATGCGCATGCCTAGGTCATGCCCCGCGCGCTGACAACGGCGCAAAAAGAAACCCCGGGAAAGCCTGAGCTCTCCCGGGGTAACTTTGTGGCCTAAGCCAACCGGCTTAGCCGCGTTCCGGCTCCGGCGGAGGCGGCGGCGGCGGCGGCGGCGGCGGCGGCGGCGGGCACGCCTCGGTCGCCAGGATCACCGAGCCGTCCGGGCACGTCTGCGTCGCCGGAGGCGGCGGAGGCGGCGGGGGCGGCGGCGGCGGCGGCGGCGGCGGCGGCGGCGCGAAGTTGAAGATCAGGCTGGCGAGCAGCGAGTGCGAACGGAACTTGCCGTCGATCGCGCCGCCATCATCAACACTGCCGTACTTGAAGCGCGACGTGTTGAAGAAGCGATACTTCAGGCCCAGGTCGACGTTGGCGCTGATCGCCTTGCGAACGCCAGCGATGACCTGCCAGGCCAGACCGCTGTCGGCTTCGCTGACGTCGAATTCATCATCGTCGTTAAAGCTGTGCTTGATCCGAGCAACACCAACACCGGCGCCAACGTAGCCGTTCCAGCTATCGTCGTCACCGAAGTCGAGGAGGCCGTTGACCATCGCAGACAGAACGCGAACGCTACCGTCAACGTCAGCCTGCACGTCCGGACCACCGGTGAAGTCGCCTTCGATCAGCGCTTCGCCGAGCGAAGCACGCTTCCAGCCGAGTTCGGCTTCGAGGCGGAAGCCTCCGAAGTCGTAACCGCCAATGAGGTCAACATCGAAACCCGTCTTGTGATCGAGCACGATGGCATTGTTGTACTCGGTGCGGGTCACGCCATCGTCGGTGACGATGTCAAGATTGGTATCCTCAACGAGCATCAACCCGCCTTCGATGCCAGCGTACCACGACTTGTCGCGAGCGACAGCCGGGGTCGCCAGCGCGGTCGAAGCGAGCGCTGCCAAAATGGCCAGCTTCCGCATAGATATCCCCTTTCAAATGCATTCTAGGACAGAACTGCCCGAACACATTATGAGAGGGTCGGTTGCGGCGCAACTCTTCAATTCCAAGTGCTGTTGCCCAAATGTCGCACTCTAACTGAGCGCAGCACGCAACGGTCGGAAAAAACTGACGAATCTCGGCCTCTGCGAGGCCGTGCTAGATCAGCGCAGAGATTGCGAGAGCAGGAAGTTAAGTGACGCGGCGGCGACCAGCTTCGTCCAACGCCCCTGCTCGGCATCTTAATGGGCCTATCGTAACCCGACGTAACAACTGGGACGGGTCAATTTCGAATGTTATCGGGATTCCGAATTCGTCAACGTTCGTGGCCGCACCACCAACTCCACGTCGAACAGCAGCTTGTCGAAATCAACTAGGCCGCCGTCCTTAAGAAACTGGAATCCGCCTTTGGCGATGTGGGCCTGGAATAAGGGCTTGATCCGTCCCTCCCCCTTCGCCGCCGCTTCGTCAATCGTCGACTGCCGGATGTAATCCTGCAGGCTTGATTTTGTCTGGTGAAGAAGCGTCTGTAGCATCTGGTGGGCGTTCAGCATCTGGTCTTTGGCTGCAAAGCGGAACAGCGGCTCGCCCAGCCGGTCTTTCTCGATCCGCTCGACCGTTCCGTCCGGTAGGTGCACGTCCGCTCCTTTGAAATCGGACGATCCCTGGAAATCTTCCCAAGCAACCTGTTCAGCCATGTTCCCTCTGCACCTTCTCGTTGCGGCGTTAGGTCTGCCCACCGACGGAGTCCAGTCACTTGCGCGGGGATTGCCCTTGGGTTGCGGCGGGTCGGACCCTATATCGCGCGTATGGAAAGTTCCCGGGACAAGGCCATGGCGGAGTTTATCCGCATGGTCCGTTGGATCGTCGCCATCGGTGTCGTCGTGTCAGCCGGCGCAATCGCTTACCTGGCGTTCACTGGGGAGCTATACTTGCATCTCGTAGTCGCGACGCTCGGTGGCGTTTTCTTCTCGATCCTGCTGGGCTGCGGCCTGTTTGCCCTGTCCTTCTTCAGCGACAAGAGCGGTCATGACCAGTCGGTCACCGATTCTACCAGATCATCGAGGGACAATCGTCCCTAGCTGGTTCGCCCGCGGCGGGAAAAAGCGAAAGCTTCTAACTTTCGTTCATTGCCAGTTTCAGTGGCGAATCGATACGCACAGCTGGTCCGCTACCCTTAAGGATCCGCTGGCTCTGGGGGCTAGCGCCCCCATCCTCATGGGGAAGTGACAGGAAAGCTCTCCGGCGGCCCCCGACGCCGGAGGGCTTTCTTTCATGGCCATCCGTCATCCGTTCGCAACTTGCTTCTGCCACCCAAGTGTGCCGGCACCGACCTCTCACTCGACATACTAGTCAGGCGTCTGCCGCGGTTGCGAATTCGGCGGACTCTCGGGCTGCATTCGCGATGAGTTGGTGTCGAACAACCTTCGAGCAGGCCTCAACGGTTCGTCGCGAATTGCCTATCGGTTAACCGTTAACGCGCAACTTCCCGCGGTTATCTGCCGTTTTCAAGGACGCGAGACCTTGTACTGCGTTGCTCGCCTGTTCGGGCTGAGCGTGCGTAGCGTCTGCGCTCCCCAATTGCGTGCCGGGCGGACAAGGCCACCCTCCCCCTGTCCGTCCGGCTTGCACAACCGCGGCGCCCCACATTCCAGCGTCGCAAATACCGGGCGGGCAGCCGGGGGCCCGCCCCAAATCTCTCTTGCGACGACCCGTGCGAAATCCAGACTCACCTGTTAACGGCATGGTGGCCGCACCGGCGGCGTTGCGTTAAGCCTCGTTAACCATTCGGTCACTTTTGACGGGGCAAAATGGCAGTTTGGTACAGCGATAGAGGCGGGAGAGGCATGCGGGTCATTGCGTTTTTCATCTGTTGGCTGACGCTTTTGGCTCAGCCGGCGCTTGCCGAAGCCCCTGCGCGCTACCAACCGCTGCAACAGCAGCTAGCCTCGCTCATCCGCAACAATCCCGGTAACGTCGGCATCGCGGCGCTCGACCTTAAGACCGGCGAACTGGTCGGGGTCGATCCTGATACCCCCTTTCCTATGGCCAGCACGGTCAAGATCGCCGTCGCTGCCAATTATTTGGCTCAGGTCGAGCATGGCCGCCGCTCGCTCGACGACACTATTGGTGGCCGCTCCGCCCGCAGCCTGATGGAAGCGATGATGATCCATTCGAGCAATCAGGCGACCGACATGTTGCTGCGCAATCTCGGCGGCCCGTCGATGGTCCAGGCTTGGCTGACGCAACAAGGCGTGACTGGCCTGCGCATTGATCGCAACATCGCACAGCTTCTCGCTGCCCGCCGCGACCTGTGGGACATCCGGGACAGCTCGACGCCCCGCGCGATGGTCCAGCTTCTCCGCCGCCTCGACAGCGGCGAAATGCTTCGGCCGCAGAGCAAGGCCTACCTGCTAGACCTGATGGCCCGCTGCGCGACCGGTAAGAACCGGATACGCGGCCTGCTCCCCTCTAACGTCAGGGTTCAGCACAAAACTGGCACGCTCAACAACTACACCAGTGACGTCGGCTTCCTGACCCTGCCTGACGGTCGCCGGCTAGCCGTCGCGATGTTCGCCCGCCAAGGCGTCGACCGGCCGGGCACCATCGCCCGCGCGGCCCGCGCCATCGTCGACGGATTCAGCGCGATTGTCCGTTACCCGTTCGACGCCGCGCGCGCCGGCGCCGCGCTGGGCACTGCCAACTAGCTTTCCTTGTTACGAAGTTGGGCAGCGCCGCCCCCGCGGCGCTGCCCAGGTTGCACCCCGTTGCGGCGGGGATGCCTAAGCTGTCTTGTTGCCGGTCCAGCTCGTCTTGGTGCTATCGCGATTGTCAGTATAGACATAACTGACCGTCTTGCCGTCGGCGCTCGGCGTGATGATCGAGTAACCGATTTCCTTCCCGTCGCGAATTTGCGTTTCGCGCAGCGCGCTGGCGCCTTCCCGGGCGACCTTGATCATCGTCCCGCCTGTATCGCCTTCAAGCGGTACCGCCGGCCCGCCCAGTTCGGCCTTGTAGCTCTGCCCTTGCCCGCTAGACGTCACCGTATCGCCGGCGACGTTGAAGGTCAGGCTCTGCGCTTCCTCGGTGTAGTCGGAAATCTTATCGGGCTTCCACTGGCCCGAAATCGCGTGCGCACCCGCCGCGGCCGGGCCCGCACGCCGCGCGGTGCTGGTGCCCTCGATGGTCTGGCCCGGCGTGGTCATGTCCTTGAACTTGGTGGTCAGCACATTCCCGTCGGCCGACACGCTTTGCGTCACGACGGAGACGTCTTTGCCACCCTTCTGGCGCCGGAACTCGACCGTCCTGTCATCGACCACCTTGACCGACATGGCGTCGTAATAGGGTCGGTCAGCAACCGCGTGCATCGCCCCGTCAGCCGCAACAGTGAGAGGCGGCGTACAGGTTACGCAGCCATAGCTTCCGTCCTTCAGCGAATATTCGTCGGGCCGGCCTTCGAACTTCAGGCTCGCCAGGTCGACTTTCCAGGTACCGTTGATTGCCTCCAGCGAAGCCGCGGCGGCAGCCTCGGCCCCTGCGGGCATATTGGTCTCGGCCGGCTGCTGCTTGCACGCGGCGGCGCTCAGCACCAGCGCTACGGCCAGGGCTGTCGAAACATATGCTTTCATCAATGGTCCCCCTCGTTCTGCGTCACGGGGCGACAGTTCGACCACCCCTGCTCTGGGCGGCCCCGTCACGGTTAGACGTTCGACGGGCGAGGTCGTCCGGCGGCGTGCGTAACCCGGTTAATTAATCAATGCAACAAATTTGATTAAACGAAAAGTTAATAACCCATCAGGGCTAACACTTCTTTCCGACTCCGCTCGTCGTCGCGGAAACACCCCATCATCCGGCTGGTCGTCATCATCACGCCAGGTGTCCCCACGCCCCGCGCCGTCATGCAGGCATGGCTCGCCTCGATAACCACCGCGACGCCCTTAGGTTCGAGATTTTCCCAAATGCAGTCGGCAACCTCCGCAGTCAGTCGCTCTTGCACTTGTAGCCGACGGGCAAATCCGTGGAGGACCCGCGCCAGCTTGCTGATGCCGACGACCTTGTCGCCGGGTAGGTAGGCGATAGCCGCCCTGCCGATGATCGGGGCAAGGTGGTGCTCACAATGGCTCTGAAAGGGAATGTCCTTAAGCAACACGATTTCGTCGTAACCGCCGACTTCCTCGAACGTCCGCGACAGGTGGAGAGCCGGCTCCTCGGTGTAGCCCTTTGCATATTCCTTCCATGCCCGAGCGACCCGTAGCGGCGTATCGATCAGGCCTTCGCGGGTAGGATCGTCGCCCGCCCAGCGGATCAGTGTCCGGACCGCATCGGCCACGTCGTCGGGTACGGCGATCTTTGGGGCACCGCTCACCAAGTCGCCGTCATCCGGACTTCCAGTCATTGTTCAAGCTCCTCGGCGATGTCGTCCGCCACAACGGCTACTTGCTGCCTGATATCGGGAACGGCGACGATTTCCCACCATACGCCTTTGGTCAGCGGCCCAACCGCCCACAGCCTTTCCGATCCTTCCGCCCTCCCGCGGCCATCGACCTGCAATCCCATCCCCAATCCGTCGGGCTCGACCCGTCCGGCTGACAGAAGGTTGTGAAGCATCGGGTCGCGGGTGAAGCGGATGGCGCCGAGCGGCCCGGTGCAGTTGATCGCCAGTCCGAACCGTCGGCGTAGGTCCTGCGAGGCGCCCCGCGGCGTAATCGCTGCGTCGACTGCCGCGCCGTCGCTGACCAGCGACGCGACCCGCCCGGCCATGACCTCCAGCCGCCTATCCTTCACCATGCCTTCCAGCCGATCCGCGATCTGCGGCGCAATGCGGTGACGGTGTATATCCCACCAAGGCCTCGCGTGGCGCAGGAAGCGCTTCTGCTCCCTTGTATCAAGCGAATGCCAAAGCGCCTGGCTATGGGGCCGCAGGCTGTCGACCGCAGCACGCCAGCCGACGATGGCGGTCCGCTTCCGAAGCCAACGCCACAGCGAGAGCAGCGACCCCTGCGGCACATCATCGCGCTCGACGGGCGCTGTTTCATTAGGCGCGTGGGAACGGGGGACCAAGCCGCGCCGCGATACTGCCAGGATACGGCCCGCATGACCGGCCTCGGTCAGGCTCAACACGACATCGACCATCGTCAGGCCGGTGCCGATGCACAGGACGTCCGCGCCGTCCTCGGCAGCGCACGCGATCGCGGCCTGGCCCTCTTCGCTCCACGGGTCATTGACGAACATGCTGCGCGGGAGATCCCGGGCGACGCCCGGCACTTGGGGCGCCAGGTTACCCTGCGCCAGTGCCAGAGCCCTGCCTTCATAGGCCTTCCCGCCTGCCTCGACCGTCCATCCGCCGCAAACGGGCGACGCGTCAGAAGCCTCCTCTGCAATTAGTTGAACGCAACCCCCGGCAATCGCTTCATCCAAGATTGTGCGAAGATAATCGCCGAACTCCTGGCGGGGCACGAAGTCGGCAGGCGTGAAGCCGTGGCGCTGCACATGCTGGGCGAAATCATCGGGCAGGTCAGGCCAAGCGCTCATCCGCGCGGCAGGAACGTTTAGCAGATGAGCTTCTTCTGGCGTCGAAAATGCCGTGCCGCGACCGGCTCGATCCGCGCCCTCGATAATGATGGATGACAGGCTGCGCCGGGCAAGCTGCGCGGCGAGCATCGTGCCCGAAAAGCCACCGCCGACGATCAGCACGTCGGCGCGGGCAAAGTCAGATTTCATAGTCGGGCCACGCGGCAGGATCGGCAGCGCCCGATTTACGCTTCATCATCTGGTTGTGAAGGCTGGTCACCGTCCGCCCGGCCGTCTCGGTGAACAGGCCGGGCACGGCTGCGTGAACGATGCAGGCCAGACCCGACCCCACCATTCTTGCGCCGATCAATAACGCGCCCGCCCCATGCTGGGTCCAGCTCATTCCAAGCGACTTGGGATGGTCATGAAACAACCGGCGGAGCATTGCGTCCCTCACGAAAAATGGTGGCCCCGGCAGGACTCGAACCTGCGACCTGCGGTTTAGGAAACCGTCGCTCTATCCGGCTGAGCTACGGAGCCACTTGCCGCTCCCTTAGGAAAGCAATGCGAGCGAATCAATTCGCTAGCGGTGCGATGGGCCTGCGGTGCTGGTGGACGGGAATGCGGCTCCGCACGTCCGATATGCGGGCAAGGTCAAGGTCAGCGAAGGCCAAACCGGGTCGGTTGTCCATTTCCAGAAGGAGTTCCCCCCAAGGATCAGCGGCCAGCGAGTGCCCGTATGTTTCGCGACCGTCTTCGTGCTGCCCCGCCTGTGCCGCAGCGATAACGAATGCTTCCGCCTCAATCGCCCTCGCTCGGAGCAAGACCTGCCAGTGCGCCTTTCCGGTCGGAACCGTGAATGCCGCGGGGACGGCGATGACATCAGCCCTGTCGTCGCTGAGTCGCTGGAACAGCTCGGGAAACCGAACGTCGTAGCAGATCGTCAAACCCAGTCGGCCGACCGGCGTGTCCGGTACGATCACTGCCTTTTCGCCGCGTTGGTACATGGCGGATTCGCGCCAGCTTTCGCCCGTTGGCAGGTCGACGTCGAACAGGTGGATCTTGTCGTAACGAGCGCGAACTTCGCCCGCCGGGTCGATGACAAATCCCCGGTTGACCAGCTTCTCGCCTTCTCCGCGAAGCGCCAATGAGCCCAGATGCACCCAGATACGATGTTGAGCGGCGGCCGCACGGACCGCGGCAAGCACTTGGTCGTCGGGTTCACGACGAGCCTTATCGAACGCGCGCTCGCGATCTCGATCGAGCATTCCGGACATTTCGGGCGTAAAAAGCATGATCGCGCCGCCCGCTGCTGCATCGCTCACGGCCTGCGCGAGCCGCATGGCGTTGGCGGCCGGATCAATCCCGCTCTGTGCCTGGAAAATCGCAATACGAACGAGGTTCATGCGGCGAGAAGGGCGTCGAGCTTGCCGTCATATTCCAGCGCCATCAGGGCGTCGCAGCCACCGATATGGCGGCCGTCGATAAAGATTTGCGGAACGGTCATCCGGCCGCCCGCGCGTTCAACCATTTCGGTCTTTTTCGCGCCGCCCATGTCGACGGGATATTCGGTATAGTCGACCTTTTTCATGTCGAGCAGTTTCTTGGCGCGGATGCAGAATCCACAACTCTGCTTGGTATAGATTTCAACCTTCGACAACGCGCGACTCCTTCAAGACCGTTTGACGCCTTAACGCATCAACTGCGAGTGGCGCACCACCTTTGCCGAGCAATCCGGCTCCATCCGCCGTGCCAACCTTGCGAAGCGCCCTTACACAGGCTTCCGCCCAGCTCCGGCTGGTAAAGACATCCTTCGCCACTTGTCGCGCGCGCAACACGGCCGCACAAGCGCGCCCGTGACTAGCAAGCTGTTCGATCCCAAACTGCGGGCGCTCCGCCGCGACCGCGCCGCGCGGCTCGGCCCCGAACTTTTCCTTCTCGATCGCGCATTCGATGAGTGCCTCGACCGGTTGCGGGACGTCGCCCGGCCGTTCCGGCGCGCAATGCTACTCGGCTGTCCGGACCGCGCGTGGGTTGAACGGGTCCGCCGGTTCTCGGACGAGGTCGAAATATTCGATCCCGGTCCAATGTTTGCCGAGGCCGCCGGCGGCTTGGCGGTTGAGGAGGATATGTTCGATTTCGGCATCGAACAGTTCGATCTTTGCATCGCGATTGGGACACTCGATACCGTCGACAACCTGCCGTTAGCGCTGACGCTCATCCACCGCGCACTGGTGCCGGATTCTTTGCTCATCGGGGCGATGGCTGGAGGCAACAGCTTGCCCCTGTTGCGCTCGTCGCTGATTGAGGCGGAGCGAGAGAGCGGACGCGTGACGGCACGGACCCATCCGCGGATCGAAGCGTCGTCGTTGGCGGGCCTATTATCGGCAGCGGGCTTTGGCATGCCAGTCGTGGACGTGGATCGGGTCACCCTGCGCTACTCGACCCTTAGCGCCTTGGTGAAGGACCTACGGACGATGGGCGCGACCAATGTCCTGCGGCAACGCGCGCCCGGGTTAACAAAAGGCGCCGCCAAACGTGCCGAAGCTGCTTTCGCGGCGGCGGCCATCGGCGGAAAGTCCCCGGAGATCGTGGAAATTCTCCACTTTGCCGGCTGGTCACAACAATCGGGGCAACCAGTAAATTAACCGATTTCCCCCAATCAAATCTTAATCGTTTCGGGTCTAAACCTGCACTGTGGACCAAGACCAGAGGAGGGTGGCGTGCTCGCTATCCGTATATTCGGTCGCAAGCTGCGTTCGGACAAACGCGGCGCGACCGTCATCGAATATGGGCTCATTGCGGCTCTGATCATCATCGCCATCATGGGCGCCATGAAAGCGCTCGGCGGTGGCGCTAACGGTATGTGGGGAAAGCTCGACAATAAAGTCGAAGAGGTGATGTAAGCTTTAGCTCCTGCGTAGGCCGTAAACGACCAGCTTCACTTTCTGGCCGGGCGTCAGGCGGCTATTGGCTGTCAAACCGTTGAGAGTGAGGAAGCGATCCATCTGGAAATCGCGGTAGGCCATCCGGCCGGCCAGCGAGCTTAGGGTATCGCCGCGCCCGACCGTTACTACGTCAATCACGCGGGGGCGGATCGCCGCCGCTTCGCTGGCGCTAATCCGACGCAGTGAATTGAACATCGATGCGAATGGAGCCAGCCCCTGCCCGGCCTGCGTCAATGTGACGAAATGATAGACGGTGTCCCGATCCCATTGATAGGCAAAGACGCCGACATCAACCGCCCCGGACGACGTATTTGCCCGGCCGACGACATAGGTCGCGGGCATGCTGTTGACGGTCGTCCGCTGCATTGGTCCTAGCGCGATTTGCGTACGCCCGCCGGTCAACTGCCGCAGCACCTGCCCGATATAGCTGTCCATGCTGCCGGCAAAGCGGCCGCCGGAAAATTGTGCCTGCCCGCCGGAACCCTGGATGGTTACGGCCCGCGTTCCGTTCTGCATCAGGTAACCCGTGGGAACGGTGAACTGCATGCGTAGGTCGGGGTGAGTGAAGCTGCGGCCTTCAATGATGCCCTGCGCCGGATCGTCGTCGACCGTGACGCCTTCAAGCTGGTTGAGGAATGCGTTCCGG
Source organism: Sphingomonas edaphi (assembly GCF_003583725.1). Taxonomy (GTDB): domain Bacteria; phylum Pseudomonadota; class Alphaproteobacteria; order Sphingomonadales; family Sphingomonadaceae; genus Sphingomicrobium; species Sphingomicrobium edaphi. The sequence continues at coordinate 502,938 of NZ_QXTF01000001.1, forward strand.
TTGCGCATGCCCTGTCCCGACTTGCCAGTCCGGCGAGCCGCCTGGGACGCTTGCGCAACTCGGTTCTGGCTAAGGGGGTGAGTACTAGCCCATTCCGGGGTCGACCGGTTTGCGTCGCCCTGGATGCGGGACTCCAGCGCCGACGACCGCACCAACTGCGACAGCATCGACGCACTTGCATTGGGGTCGTACCCTGCCGCAGCGAGGTATCGAATGCCAAGCACGTCGGCCTGATATTCCTGATCGCGCGAGAAGCTCAACAAGCGCATCTTCGAAAATTGCTGCGCGCTCTGGGAAATGAGGTTGCCGAACACATTGTTGCCGACAACAGCTCCCAGGACGGCGCCAAGCACGCCGAGGATCGAATTATTCTGCGACGCTGATTTCCGAGCCTGCGCATGATTGGCGGCGATATGGCCCGTCTCGTGCCCGACGACGAAGGCCAGCTCGGCCTCGTCGTTCATAATACCCATCAACTGTCGGGTAATGTAGACGTAGCCGCCCGGCACCGCGAAGGCATTTTCCACTGCGCTATTTAACGTTGTGAAACGATAGACTTGCCCGGCGTTGGCCGTACCGGAAAAGGCCGCGATCCGGCGACCGACGCTCTGGACGTATGCCGCGCGCGGACCCGTTTCCGCACCGCCGAATTCTGCTACCATCTCCGGATGTTGGCGCGCGGCTTCCTGAACGTCGCGCTGGTTCAGATATTGCTGTTGCGCCTGCGTGGCCGCCGGGACGATCCCGACAGCAGTCGCAGCAAGCAGGGCCAGGGCAATACGCATCGTCTACTCCATCACCGATCACGGATTTCGGTGCGGTGAACGGCGTGAATGCGCTTCCGGTTCCGCCTAGCCGATGGCCAGGAACTTCGACCGCCGCTGTTCCAGGAGCTGGCCCCGGTCCAGTTTCGCCAGCCCGTCGATTTCCTCGATTACGGCGGCCTTGAGATTAGCGATCGCTTCCCCCGGCGCGCGGTGAGCGCCGCCTAGCGGTTCAGGAACAACCCGATCGACCACGCCAAGTGCCTGCAGGTCAGTGGCTGTGACGCGCATCGCTTCGGCCGCATCGGCGGCCTTATCCGCGGTCCGCCACAGGATGGATGCACAGCCCTCGGGCGAAATTACCGAATAGACCGCATGTTCGAACATCAAGACGCGGTTCGCAGCAGCGATGGCGACGGCCCCACCGGACCCGCCCTCGCCGACGACCACCGCGACGAGCGGGACGCCAAGCGCCAGGCACTGTTCCGTGGAGCGGGCGATGGCTTCCGCCTGTCCGCGTTCCTCGGCCTGCACGCCCGGGAAAGCGCCCGACGTATCGACCAAGCTGACGACGGGCAGGCCGAAGCGGTCGGCAAGCTGCATCAGGCGGATCGCCTTCCGATATCCTTCCGGTTTGGCCATGCCGAAATTATGCTTCAGCCGGCTCGCTGTATCGTCGCCCTTCTCATGGCCGATCAGCATCACCCGGCGGCCCTCGATTCGGGCAAGACCGCCGATAATCGCCGGATCGTCAGCAAATGCGCGGTCGCCTGCCAGCGGCATGAAGTCGTCGGCCAGGCCCGCAACATAATGTTTGAAGTGTGGCCGCTCTGGATGGCGGGCCACCATCGTCTTCTGCCACGGCGTCAGCTTGGCGTAAGTGTCTTTCAGCAGCTTGGCGGCCTTAGCCTCCAGCTTGGCGACTTCCGGGTCGATGTCGATCGAGCCCGCGCTCGCGGTTTCGCGCAGCTCGTCGATTTTCGAGTCGAGCGCCGCAATCGGCTTTTCAAATTCCAGATAGGTCTGCATCGGCTGCGCGGGGTAAGCGGCGGGCGCGGGCGCGTCAACGAGGATCGGTCGCCAGAGGGTGGCGGCTATTGACCAATTCCACGAGACGCGCGGAATCGACATGGGTATAGATTTGCGTCGTCGCGATGTCGGCATGACCCAGCAGTGACTGCAGGACGCGAAGGTCCGCTCCACCCGCGAGGAGGTGCGTCGCGAAGGCGTGGCGAAGAACGTGCGGGCTGACGCGATCAGGCGCAATGCCCGCGAGCGCAGCCATCGACCGGACAAGCTGGAACAGGCGAACGCGACTGAGGTGGGACTTGCCGCTGGGGAACAGCCAGCTGCTGCCTCCGTCGGCATGGGGCAGCCATTTCTGCACAGCCGCCGCCGCCCGCTCAGAGACGGGCACCAATCGCTCCTTCTCCCCCTTTCCACGCAGCATCAGGAACGGCTGTCCGGCGCGCACCGCTCGCCGTGGCAAGGATACCAGCTCGGTTGCCCGCAATCCCGAGCCGTACAGTAACTCGAGAAGCGCGAGGTTACGAAGCGCCAAAGGCTCGTTGCTCGAAGCCCGTTCCTCGACGACCGCGAACATGCACTCGACTTCTTCGCTGTCCAGCACCTTCGGCAATGGTCGCTGCAGCCGCGGCCGTGGCAGCGCAGCAGATGGATCGTCCGCCCGAAAGCCTTCATCGAACAGGAAGCCGTAGAAGCGGCGCAACGCTGCCGATCGGCGCGCAACGGTCGAGGCCGAAAGCTTCGCCCATGCCTCGCCGAGCCGACCTAGCTCGGTCGCCCCCGCTTTTTCCAGCGACCCGACGGCGTCGACTGCCGACGCAAGGTCACTGCGATAGGCAAGCAGCGTATTACGCGAAGCGCCAGCTTCGGCGGCCATCATGTCGCAGAACCGGTCGACCAGGGCCCGGTCGTCCGGCGTCACGCGCGGGCCAGCGCCTCCGCCGCGATCATTCGGGCAAGATAGTCCTGCCCCGTTCGCCGAAGCGCGTTCACGGCGTGAAAAAGATACATGGGGCCGACCTCGTCGAATTCACGGCCCTGCAGCGCGCTCGCCGCCAGCACCATCGCAGTGCCCGACTGCCGCCGCCGCATTGCCCCGTCGATCAGGCGCGTCCAGCTTGTTTCGGCCCCCAGGCCAAGGCTGTATTCGCGGTTGAGTCGTCCGGCTGTTGCTGGATCAATGCGCCCAAGGCCCGCCAGTCCGGCAATCAGCAAGGCCGTGCGCTGCTTGCCCTCGCTCTGGTCGCGGTCGGCGAAATCGTCGATCCGGCCGGCGTCGATGGTGATGGCGGTTCCTGCCGGCGCGCCAAGTGCAAGCATCGCCCAGACGGCATCCGCCTGCTGGTCGTCCAGGTCGCCAATCGTCCCCGCCCAGCGCGCTGCCTCGCGATCGAACCCGCCGGCCAACAAGGAAGCGACGATATCGACTGAGTCCGATTCAAGGTCCGCAGTTGGCGCGATCCGGCGCGCTGCGCGGGAGAGCAGGACGTGCGCCGCCATCCGGTCGAACGATCCTTGCGAATTGCCCCACAGCTTGCGCATCGCATCGAGGCGCGCATCCTGGTCTTTGCCGATGAACGCCAGCCTGAGCTGCCAGGCATCGGTGCTGCCCAGTTCGTCCGGATCCGTCGCGTCATATGCGCTCGAATAAACGTCGATCAGCGCCTGGCTAGAAAAGACTCCAAGCGCGGCCGCGGTCCGGGCATGCGGTATGCGCTGGCTAGCGGGAAACATTGGCGCCCTCGCGAGCCACGCCCGCATTTGCAGGCTGGACGCATTGACCAGTCGCTCCGGCGGCATCATCGCCGTTGCTGTCGCCAAGCCGTATCGCCAGCTATTCAACCTATCGACCGGCTCCCACTCGATGGTTACGGCACGCGCGGTTTCCGCACCGGCCCCGACTACCTTGTCGGCAAGCGCCAGGTCGATTGCTCCGACGCGGCCCCGGCGTCTCGCCGCTTCAATGTCGGCAGCGGCACGCTCGGCCTCGCCTGACAGCGAGGCACAGATAGCCGACACCAGCGAGCTCACGCGCGGCTCAACCTTGGACAGGCTGTCTTCCAATGCGCACATCGCGGACGGGTCGCTGCTGGCCAACGCAGACTGCAGCGCCACTTGTTTCATCTTGGGGGTGAAGCGGTCGCTGTCGACGCTGGCGACCAGCAATCTCGCGGCATCGGCTTCCCCCATGCGCAGCAACAGCCAGGCACGCTCGGCCGCCCAGTCGTAAGGGTTGACCCCGAACGGCGATGCCGCCTTTGCCAACAGCGCATTACGCAGGCCGATATGAGCCCAGCGCGACGCCAGTGGCGTGTCCATCCGGCGCATGACGATTTGCAGCGACTTGCCGCTCATCGAACCCCAGGCTGATGCGCCGAGGCCGACATCGACCGGGTCCAGCGTTCCCGCGAAGCGCGGATCGCGGCGGGCAGTTGCCGGAAATTCGACCTGAGGCGCCGGCGCGACTGCAACCGCCTCCAGTGGCGATAGCGAGTCAACGATCTCGACCCCGGCGCTCTCGGACGGGCCGCTTGCCTCCGGCCGCGGCGATGAGGCGGACGGTTGCGGACTTGGGACGGTCGGTTGGGGCGCGGGCGTCGCGGGCTCGCCGAATCCGGGCGGCAGGATCGATTCCGGCCGATCCTGCGCAATGGCGGGCAACGCCAGAGCCGCCGCGAGCGCGGCAGATCCAGCGAACAGCTGCTTAGTTCGACGGTGCATTGGCAGTGACATCGGCCTCGATGGTCTGGGTCGGTACTTCTTCGACGCTGCGAGACAGGAAATAGAGGCCGCCAACGAGCAGGATGACGATGACGATCAGGAAAATCAGGCCTCGAGGCATGGGTGCTCCGCTAAGGGGACGTGAAGTTGCAAGAAAGGCTTTTGCCCGACCTTGCCCCGCTATGTATAGCCCCAGCCAGTGCAAAAGCTGACCGACCTCCTCGACCGCCCGATTGTACTCGTGGGCATGATGGGCGCCGGAAAGTCCACCGTCGGGCGACGCCTTGCACGCCGCCTCGGTCTTCCTTTCGTGGACAGCGACGTCGCCATCGAAGAAGCCTCCGGTTCCAAGACCGCCGAACTGTTCGAACGCTTTGGCGAACATGATTTCCGCGACGGGGAGCGCCGGCTGGTTGCCCGCCTGGTCGAAGGCGATGTCCGGGTCATCGCGACTGGCGGCGGCGCGTTCAACGATCCCCGCACCCGACAATTGCTGAACGATCGGGCGATCACCGTATGGCTAGATGCGCCGGTAGACGTGCTTGCCGAACGCACGGCGCGAAGGAACAACCGGCCTTTGCTGCACAAGGGCAATCCCGCTGAAATTCTCTCGCGTCTGATGGAAGAGCGGCAATCCTATTATTCCGAGGCCAAGATCCATGTGCGCAGCACAGGCACCGGGGCGCATGGCAATGTTGTCGACGCGATCGTCGACGCGCTTTTCAAATACCTCGCGTCATGACTGTTATCCGGGTCGGTAGTAGCCATGCCGGCTACGACGTTCTGGTCGGTCCCGTCGAAGCGGGCATTGATCGGATCCGCGACCTAGCCGCCGGTACTACGCCGGTACTGGTAACCGAGCCGAGGGTCTTCGCGCTCCACGGCGCCGCGATCGTCAGCGCGCTTGGCGCAGATCCGCTTTTCGTCCCGTCCGGCGAGGCGGCGAAGGACTGGGACCAGCTCCACGAACTGCTCGAGCAGTTCGCAAGGCTGAACGTGGGTCGCCGCACGCCGGTCGTAGCCTTGGGCGGCGGAAGCGTGGGCGATCTCGCTGGCTTGGCCGCTTCGCTGTTCAAGCGCGGCTGTCCAATCATTCATGTCCCGACGACCCTATTGTCCCAAGCTGACAGCGCGATCGGTGGCAAGACCGCGATCGACGTCTTTGGCGAGAAAAACCTCGTCGGCACCTTCCACCAGCCCGCCCTCGTCGTCGCAGACCCGGCCATGCTGGATACGCTCGACCAGCGCCAGGTTCGCTCCGGATACGCCGAGATCGTTAAATACGGCCTGATCGGCGACCCCACCTTCTTCGCCTGGTGCGAGGCAAACGGACGCGGCCTGCTCGCGGGTCATCCGGACCTCCGGCTACACGCCATCACCACCGCAATCCGTTCGAAGGCCCGGCTGGTCGAAGGCGACATCAGCGATCGGTCTGGCCAGCGGGCGCTTCTTAACCTCGGCCACAGCTTCGCCCATGCGATCGAGGCGGAAGCGGGCATTGGCTCGCTGCTTCACGGCGAAGCGGTCGCGCTGGGGCTAACCCTTGCCTATCGCCTGTCGGCGGAGACCGGCATCGCTCCCGCCAGCGACGCGGAACGGGTGGCAGCTCACTTCGCTTCGGTCGGCTTGCCAACGCGGCTCGCGGAGGTCGGATTGGCAAATCGAGGTGCAATCCTCACCGAGCGCATCGGCCGCGACAAGAAAAACACCGGCTCGAGCCAGGTCCTCGTCCTCGCTCGCGGCATCGGCCGCGCGTTCATCGACGACAGCGTCGATCCGCGCCACCTAGCCGACTTCCTGAACCGCTCGACTTAGCCTGGCATTTCCTCGTCGGGGAGCGAGCGCCTTGGCCCAAACGAACGCTCCTCGCCCGCGTGCAGATCACCCGTCGCGCTTTGCCGTTCAAGCCGCTGGCAATCGCGCAATCGATATTCACGCTCGACGCGTTCCGCCTCGGCCGGTTCGACGCCAACCGCCTTCAGCGCCGCGCGCCCCATCACGACCGCGCTGTCGAACAGCTCCCGCTGGGCAAAAGCCAGGTCCAGCCCGTCGAGCGACATCAGGTGTACCCGGTCGAATGCCCGCACCATCACCGCCGCCTGTGGAAAGGCCTCCAGCACCTGCATCAGCGCAGACCGGGTTAGTTCGCCTTCCAGATTGTCGTTGCAGAACAGAATGGCCTTGGCCGTCTCCGCCCCAGCCGTGCGCAGCAGGTCGATGCGCATCCCGTCGCCATAATAGACCTTAGTGCCGAACTCGCCCGCACGCTCGATCATCGTCGGCTTCTTGTCGATCAGCGTGACTCCGATGCGCTTGGCCATCAGCATCTGCGCGACCGTCTGCCCGAAGCGGCCGTAACCGACGACGATGACACTCGAATCCGGGGACATCTCCGGTCCCTCGAGTCCGCGGCCGCTCGCTTCCTCGCGGCGCTCCATCCAGTCGGTCAGGCGCATCAGGAACGGGGTCGTCGCCATCGACAGCACCACGACCGCGCTGAACAATGATGCCGCCTCGGGCAGGATCAGTTGCGCCCCATCGGCCTGGGCGAACAGGACGAAGCCGAATTCGCCCGCCTGGCTGAGCAGCAGTCCCAATCGAATGCTGCGCGGCCAACCGTTGCCGAACGCCCGCGCCAAGCCCGCGATGATCAGGCATTTAATGACGATCACCGCCAGCGTAATGCCGACGACGAACAGCGGCCGGCTGGCAATCGCGCTAAGATCGAGCAGCATCCCGACCGATAGAAAAAATAGCCCCAGAAGGATCGACCGGAATGGCTCGACGTCGCTCTCCAATTCGTGCCGGTAGGGACTTTCCGCGAGCATTACGCCGGCAATAAATGCGCCCAGCGCGACCGACAGCCCCAGCGCGTGCATTAAAGCCGCCGACGCAATGACTGTGAACAACCCAGCGACGATGAACAACTCGCGCTCGCCCAGCCGCCCGATCAGCCGGAACATGGGGTTAAGGATCAGGCGCCCCGCAAGCACCAGTCCGACGATCGCCCCGACGGTATAGAGCGCAAGCGTCCAGCCACCCGGGGCGCTCGGGTCCGGCGGGACCCGCGACATGGCAGCGATGATCGTGATCATGGGCACGATCGCCAGGTCCTGGAACAGCAGGATCGAGAAGGTCCGCTCCCCCGCCGGCGTGTTGAGGTCGCCGTCCGACCGCAGCATCGGCAGCACCTGCGCGGTCGAAGAAAGCGCCAGCGGCAGCCCGATCGCCAGCGCTGCTTCCGGCGTCACGCCGAGCGCCAGGTGGATGAAAACACTCAGCGCCACGCCGCACAGGACGACTTGGGAAAGACCGAGGCCGAATATGTCCTTCCTAAGCCGCCAGAGCCGGCCGGGGTTCAGCTCCAGGCCGACGATGAATAACAGTAGCGCAATGCCGATTTCGGAAATGCTTGATAGGTCCTCCGGATCGTCGACCAGCGACAACAACTGCGGCCCGATCAGTACGCCGCCGACAATATATCCAAGCGTCGCGCCAAGCCTCAGCTTGCGGAACAGAGTAACGAAGATCAGCGCGGTGCCGAGCATGATCGCGCCGCCTTCGAGCAGCGCCTTGGTTGTCTCCGCGACCGCGTGAGTCTCGACGCTCATCGTCCCTCCTCCATCGCCGCCAGCAGCGTTCGGAAAGGCAGCAGGATTGCACCGTGACGTGCCCGCCGGGCGCGCGCCGGTGCCAGAACCTCCAGCCCTGGCCATGCATCGACCGACCCATCGTCGCCCGCAAGCCAGTTTTCGATTCCTGCGACGGCGACCGCGACCTCGCCGCGGCTCCGGCCGGCGGCCGAACGGCCCATCAGCGCCGCCGCCGCCTGCCCGAATGCGCAAGCCTCCACCGCCTGCCGCAAGCCGATGATTCGTCCGTCCCCGTTAAGCTCGACTGCGACCCGTGCGCGGCTACCGCAGGTTGGGGAGCGTCGCTCGGTCGCCGCCTCGAGTTCGGCAAAACGGACCATTTTTGGAATGGACGCCGCGAGGCGAAGGATGTCACGCGTGTAAAGCGGCTCGCTCACGCCCGTCGCCAGGTCGTGCCGCCCGGCCCATCCTCCAACAGCACGCCCTCGGCCTGGAGCTCGTTGCGGATGCGATCGGCTTCGGCGAAGTCGCGACGCGCCTTGGCCTCGGACCGCGCGGCAATTCGCTCCTCGATATTCCCGCTGTCGCCATCGCCGCGGAACCATTCGTCGGCGCTTGAGCTAAGGAGGCCCATCAGCCGCGCCGACGCTACCAGCGTGGCCGGATTGTCGATCGCGGCCAGTCGCGACAGGGCTAGCGGCGTGTTCAGGTCGTCGGACATTGCGTCCACAACGCCCGCGTCGACCTCGCCGGGCTCCGCATGGCCCGCGCGGCGATACAGGCCGTCGAGCGTCGCCTTCGCCTGCGCGATGAGGCTTTCGGTCCATGGTAGCGGCTGGCGATAATGCGCCGACAACAACGCAAGGCGCAGCGTTTCGCCCTTGTGCCTCTTCAGCAATTGCTCGGGGGTCACGACGTTGCCCAGCGACTTGGACATTTTCTCCGCGCCCATGTCGACGAAGCCATTGTGCACCCAGTATCGCGCCAGCGGCGCCCCGCCATGCGCGCAGCGACTTTGCGCAATCTCATTCTCATGGTGCGGGAAGATGAGGTCCAGCCCGCCGCCATGGATGTCGATCGTCTCGCCCAAATGCGCACGGATCATCGCCGAACATTCGATGTGCCAGCCTGGGCGGCCCCGCCCCCACGGGCTATCCCAGCCGACAACGCCCGGGTCGCTCGGCTTCCATAGAACGAAATCAGCTGGGTCGCGCTTGTAGGGTGCAACCTCGACGCGCGCTCCGGCAATCATCGCGTCACGGTCGCGGCGGCTCAACGCGCCATAATGGGGATCGCTCGACACATCGAAAAGGACATGGCCTTGCGCCTTGTAGGCGTGGCCCTTGTCGATGAGCTCCGCGATCATGGCGATCATCGGCCCGATTTCCTGCGTCGCGTGCGGCGCGATAGTCGGCGGGCTGACGCCCAGCGCGCCCATGTCCTCTAGGTAGAATTGCTCATAGCGGTCGGTAACCACGGACGTGTCCACGCCCTCGTCGCGGGCCGACGCTATAATCTTGTCGTCGACGTCGGTGACGTTGCGGGCATAGATTAGGCTTTCCTCGCCGTAATGATGGCGAATGAGCCGGGCCAAGGTGTCGAACACCACCGCAGGGCGGGCATTACCGATGTGGGCGCGGCCATAGACCGTCGGCCCGCAGACATACATCGTCACTCGCCTTGGGTCGGCAGGGACGAACTCGCGCTTTTCTCGCGCCATCGTGTCATGCAGGCGGATCAATTCTCATTTCCTTCGTGGCGGCGCAGCTCGACCCAATCGACCACCGCTCGGCCCGTCGCATTGAGCAGCGGATAGGTGCGACTCTCAGTCATCCATTCCGGTCGGGCGGCCTCGCCGCCATAGACCAAGTCGGTTGCAAGGTTGGCCAGCAGGAAAAACAAGGTCGCGCCGATTAGGCCCTTCAATATGCCGAACCCGCCGCCCAGTAACCGGTCAACCGGCCCCAGCACCGACCGCCGCGCGCGCCCGCCAACAGCGCGGGCGAACAGCTTCACCGCTATGTAGGCTGGCAGGAACAGCAGCGCGAATGCCAGCACGCTCGCCGCCGCCTCAGTCCCGACACTGTCCACCAGCCGCTCCGAAAGCGGCGTGTGGAACAACTTCAGCGCCGCAATCCCAGCCACCCAGGCGAGTAGCGACAACACCTCGTGCGTAAAGCCCCGCACGAACCCGACCAGGGCTGCCCCGCCAAGTAGGAGGATGACGAAGATATCAAGTGCAGTCATTACGGAACCGGCTAGCCGAGGCAGCGCGACGGGGGAAGTGGGCAAGCGGTGGATTTAGGAAACGGGACGCCCTCGCCGGCTTTCCAGTCAATTCAGGTATGGAAAACTGACTTGGCTTCTCAATAGTTTACCCAACGGGGAAGAGGCATGGCGCCCCCGGACGAGGTGAACTCGACATGCTCCTGCTCGACCGCTGCTCCATAGTTGTAACGGCGGGGGAGCCTTACATGAATGTGGAAGCGGAACGGGTCGCGGCGGGTAGCGGGAGCGTCAAACTGCAGCGAAACGTCCAAGCCCCTGATCTCCGAACCATTCCAACAGGAGCGAAACTGGCGACCTTTCGGAGACAAAGGGTCGTTAATTTCCACTAAAAGTGCATCGAGACGAAAGGAGCCGTCGTCTCCTCGAACGAGGTCCAGCCGCAACTGTGCCCGGTCTAGGCGGTTGAACATCTCGGCTGTTTCGATGAGCGAGGATGATATTTCATAAGGAGCGACGCCAAACTGACCGACGAAGAGAATGGCCGTCGGGGGTTTGCTTTGTTCGGTCGCTGGGAAGGACGCTGGATCGGGATCTCATGAAGCAAAGTAGATGTGTCGCGGCGATCGAATATCTTGGAGAAGCGCGCCGAACGTCTTGATCGCGAGCATCTCACCCTGATGCAGATTATCAGCGGCGACTGGCGGCCAAGAGCGAAGCGCTGATTGCGACGCATAGCTGTGAGTGAAGGTGGCAAGGGGTTCGAGCGGCAGGACGGCGGGCGGCATCAGTTAACCTGGGTTGCCTCATCGAGTTCGGTAACACGAAGATATTTGCAAACAGTTCGTGCCTCGGCGCCAAGGCTTGCCACGAAGCCTATTGCGCCAAAACCTGATCGACTAGGTCCCTGAGCTTGCCGAAGCTCGACAGCACGAGGCCCTTCGGCGCTTCGGTACCCTTGGGTGCCCAGCCACGCTCGAAGCCCAGCTTGGCCGATTCTTTCAGGCGCAACGCGGCATGGCCCACCGGGCGAACCTCGCCGGAAAGGGCAATTTCGCCCATCACCACCGCGTCCTGCGGAACCGGCCTTTCAGACAGAGCCGACACCAGCGCCGCTGCCACCGCCAGGTCCGCCGCGGGATCAATCAGTTTATAACCGCCCGCGACGTTTAGATAGACTTCTGCCGTAGCAAAACTGAGCCCGCAGCGCGCTTCCAGCACTGCCAGAATCATCGCCAGCCGCCCGCTGTCCCAGCCAACCGCTGAGCGGCGCGGCGTCGCACCGCTCGCCAGCCGAACCACCAGTGCCTGGATTTCAACCAGCACCGGCCGGGTTCCTTCCAGCGCCGGAAAGACGCTGGTCCCGCTGACCGGCTCGCCGCGCTGGGTCAGGAAAAGGGCCGACGGGTTGGGCACTTCGGCCAGACCGGCGCCTTCCATTGCGAATACGCCGATTTCGTCGGTGCCGCCGAATCGGTTCTTGGCGGCGCGAAGGATGCGGTATTGGTGGCTGCGCTCGCCCTCGAAGCCCAACACCGTGTCCACCATATGCTCCAAGACGCGGGGACCCGCGATGGTCCCGTCCTTAGTGACATGGCCGACCAGCACGACGGCGGTCCCGCGTTCCTTGGCGAAGCGCACCAGCTCCTGCGCCGATGCCCTCACCTGGCTAACCGTGCCGGGCGCACCTTCGATGAGGTCACTGTGCATCGTCTGGATGCTGTCGATAATAAGTAGCGCGGGCGGCGCGCCCTGTCCTACGGTCGTCAGAATGTCCCGCACCGACGTCGCCGCCGCCAACCGCACCGGCGCCCCGCCCAGCCCCAGCCGGATAGCGCGCAGCCTCACTTGGTCCGCCGCTTCCTCGCCGGAAACATAGACGATCTCCTTGCCCGCCGAGGCGAGACTGGCCGCGATCTGGAGCAGCAAGGTTGACTTGCCGATGCCCGGATCGCCGCCCAAGAGCATCGCCGAACCCGGGACGATCCCACCGCCAACCGCCCGGTCGAATTCCTCGATGCCGGTACGCATCCGCTCGGGCAGCGCGACCGCGGCGTCCAGCCCGACCAGCGCAATTGGCCGCCCACCCCCCTGCAAATTATGCTTGGCGGCAAAGACGGTGACGTTCGCCGCCGCCTCCTGGACCAAAGTATTCCATTCCGAGCAGTCGGTGCACTGCCCCTGCCACCGGTTCGATTCCGACCCGCAGGCCTGGCACACATATCGCATTTTCAGCTTTGCCATATCCGCGAGGCTACTGGAACGAAGCAGGAACGCAAGTGGCAATCTCGTCACGCGGCCGCGCAAGCGCTAAAAGCGTGGCGGAGGGTCCGTATGCCCGACGTGTTTCTGTCCTATGCAAGGCCCCGGATGGATGACGCGATGCGCATCGCCGATTGCCTACGCTCGGCCGGCTATTCCGTCTGGTACGACGAAAGTTTACCTGCCCACCGCGCCTATAGCGACGTGATAGCCGAACAACTCGATGCGGCTTCAGCGGTGGTGGTGCTTTGGTCGGCGGAAGCGGCTCAATCCCAATGGGTTCGCTCCGAAGCCAATCGGGCAAGGGAATCCGGACGGCTGGTCCAGCTGCGGCTCGACGCCAGTCGCCTGCCAATGCCGTTCGACCAAATCCAGTGTGCGGATTTGCAGAACTGGCGGGGCAATTGCGCGGCGGCTGGCTGGAAAACGATCGCGGCAAGCGTTGCCGCTCTAACCGGCAATCCCCGCCCTTACATCAGCGGCACCGTTGTAAGGCGCCCTGACCGGCGTGGCATACTAGTCGGAGCAAGCGCAGCGGTCATGATGGGCGTAGGAGGATTCGCAATCTGGCGTGGGAGGCAGCCGTCGATGTCGCCGGAGGCGGAATTACTTTTGCAAAAGGGTATGGATGCGCTGCAAGCCAATGACGCGTTGGATGCGGAAGATGAGGGGTCGACAGCCCAAGCGATCGCCTTGCTGACCGATGCGACCCGCCTCGCGCCAAATTCGGAGCAGGCTTGGGGCGGGCTTGCGTTGGCCTATGCCGCCCGCCGGCGAAGCGCGCCGGTCGATCAGCGGCCAGGACTGGAAGCCCGGGGGCGGACCGCCGCCCGGACCGCTCTTGGCCTTAATGCGAGCGAGCCAAGGTCGCTAGCAGCCTTGCGGATCATGTCGCCGGTTTACCGCAACTGGATGAGCGCAGAACGTGAGGCACGTCGAGCACTGTCGCGGAACCCGAATTTCCCGATCCTCCTTTTCGTGCTTTCAGACGTGCTAGGAAGCGTGGGCCGCTGGCGCGACGCTACCGCCCTGTCCAATCGCCTGGACCGCACGAAATTCCTCCTGCCGGGCGCAGAGCGCAAGGCGATCATCAACCTGTGGTCGGCCGGTGACTTGCAAGGCGCCGACGAAGCCATCAAGGCAGCCGTAGAACGGTGGCCCAAGCAGCGGCAAATCTGGCGAACGCAAGTTGCCTACCTTCTCTATAGCGGCCGTCCGACCGAGGCGCTTGTCGTGCTCAACGATCCTCAGCAGCGCCCCTTGGAAGCTGTACAGGGCATGGTCGGGGCCGCCATTGAAACGGCTCGCGCACTGGCGGGATCCCTCCGCAGAGAGGATGCGATCCGCACAAATTTGGCGTTTCTCAAGGAGGACCCCGGAGCAACGCTTGCGGTCGCGCAGGCATGCACGGCATTGGGTGAGTCTGCGGGCGCGTTCGACTTGCTCGACGGATATTACTTCGCGGAGGGCGAATGGGCTTCCCTTGCCCCTGCAGGCGGTGACCAGGACCGGCAGACCAGCCCGTTGTTTCACCCTCCAATGCGCGACTTATGGACAACAGACCGTTTCGCAGCGCTGATGCGCCGCATCGGCCTTGCTGCCTATTGGCGGCAATCGGGATCCCGCCCAGACTATATGCAGCAGTGAAAAACCGCTCAGCGCGTTGCGACAATTGACCGTCACAGCTACCGGCGATTCATGTCGATCTTTCCCGCTCCGCTTCGTATTCCCGCGTTTCGCGCCTTCTGGGTGGCGCGGCTGGCAACGACGATCGCGCAGATGGCGATGGTCATCGTCATCGGCTGGCAGGTCTACGACATTTCGCGATCGACCATGGGGATCCGGGAGGCTGCATTCCAGCTCGGTCTGATCGGGCTGGTGCAATTTGTGCCCTTGTTCGTCCTGACGCCGATCAGCGGCTGGGCAGCCGACCGGCTCGACCGTCGCTTCATCGCCCGGGCGGTGATTCTTCTGGAAATGCTGTGCGCGCTGATCCTGTTCGCTGCCACCTGGGGCGGCTTCATCAGCATCCCCATCCTGTTCGGCGTCGCCGCCCTGCTGGGCGTTGCTCGGGCTTTCGCCGGACCGGCGCTTGGCGCGATGGCGCCGAACCTCGTACCGCGGGAGATATTGCCCAATGCGATCGCACTGAGTTCGACCGCATGGCAGACCGGCGCGATCGCCGGTCCCGCGCTTGGCGGAATTTTGTACGACGTGACTCCGCATCTTCCCTATGCGCTCAGCAGCGTCCTGTTCGGTGTTTCGGCGATGTGCCTGTTCCTGATTCCGCCGCTGGCAAGGACGCCGCTCAAACCCGGATCGCCGTGGCGGCAAATGATCGACGGGCTGGCCTATGTCCGTCGCAACCGAATGGTACTCGGGGCGATCACGCTGGACCTGTTCGCGGTGCTGCTAGGTGGCGTGACGGCGATGCTACCCGTGTACGCCCGCGACATTTTGCAGGTTGGCGCGGACGGCCTCGGACCCCTGCGCGCCGCGCCGGCACTCGGCGCGACCATGACCGCCATCTTCTTCTCGATCCGGCCACTGCGTACGAATGTCGGGGCAAAGATGCTGGCGGCGGTTGTCGTGTTCGGCGCAGCGACGGCGATCTTTGGCATTTCGACCTCCTACTATCTGTCAATCGCAATGCTGGCCTTGCTGGGCGCCGCAGACATGTTCTCGGTCTACATTCGCCAGTCATTGATCCAGCTTCATACGCCCGATGAAATGCGCGGGCGGGTCTCGGCGGCTTCGACCCTCGCCATCTCTGCATCGAACGAGCTGGGCGAAACGCGCAGCGGATTCTCGGCGGCGTTACTCGGTCCTGTTGCCGCAACTGCCATAGGCGGGATCGCCGCTATGGTCGTAACCATCACTTGGGCGGTCATTTTTCCGGAGCTTCGGAAAGCGAAGAGTTTCGAGGTCACCGACCCGCCACCCGAGGAAGCGACGGTGGTTTCGGCGGGCGCCTGACCCGACTTGCCAGCGGCGGGGCGCTGCCCGATGGTGCCGGGCTTCAAGATCAGGGAGACAGCGCATGAAAGCCGCCAATATCCTGGAGACGATCGGCAATACGCCGCACATCCGCCTGAACAGGCTTTTTGGTGACCGCGCAGAAGTGTGGGTAAAGTCGGAGCGGTCCAATCCGGGCGCCTCGATCAAGGATCGCATCGCACTCGCAATGGTCGAGGACGCCGAAGCTTCGGGCCGGCTCCAGCCCGGCGGCACGATCATCGAGCCGACGAGCGGCAATACGGGCATCGGCTTGGCGATGGTTGCCGCCGTGAAGGGCTACCGCCTTATCCTCGTCATGCCCGATAGCATGAGCGTCGAGCGGCGGCGCCTCATGCTGGCATATGGCGCAAAATTCGACCTGACCGACCGCGCAAAGGGAATGACTGGCGCCATACAGCGCGCCGAGGAGCTAGTTGCGAACATTCCCGGCAGCTGGATGCCGCAACAATTCGATAATCCGGCCAATGTCGCCGTTCACGTCCGAACGACGGCGCAGGAGATTCTGGCCGATTTCCGCGACGATCCGCTGGACGCTCTCGTCACGGGCATCGGCACCGGGGGCCACATCACTGGCGTTGCCAAAGTGCTGAAAAAAGCGTGGCCCGACTTCAAGGTGTTTGCCGTCGAGCCTGCACTGTCACCGCTCCTCAACGGCGGGCCGCCCGGACCTCACCCGATCCAGGGCATTGGTGCCAACTTCATTCCATCGATCCTTGAGCGGGACCTGCTCGATGCAGTGATCGATGTCGACGCCGACGCTGCTAAGGAGATGGCTCGCCGCGCCGCGCGCGAGGAGGGAATGCTGGTCGGCATTTCGTCCGGCGCATCGCTAGCCGCCGTCGAGCATGTTCTGCCAGAGTTGCGCCCAAACCCGCGGATCCTGACTTTCAACTACGATACCGGTGAGCGATATTTGTCCGTTCCGGACTTTCTTCCTCAGGAAGATGCTTAAAACGGAGCAAACCCTCTCCGTTTGAGCCTGTGTTAATCCTTTCGGGTTAATCCGATACCTGAAGGGGTATTGGGATTCATGCGTAGGGCAAGGTTTGCCGTTTCCGACGGGGAGGGAATTCAGGAACGCGCGTCCGTGAACGACGCGCTGACTTTCGACCTGCGAGCGCCCGACACCGCGGACGACGAAGCTCTCGCGCGCCAGCGAATCGCAATGTTTGAACTCGCACCCGCCCTGCTGGGAGCGACCCATCTCGTTTGGGGCTTGGCCTGCGTCTTCCTCCATCCCGTCGTGGCAAGCGAATCGCTGGCATCGAATCCCCTGTTGCCGGTTTCCATTGTCCTGATCCTCGATGCGCTAGCCTTCGCTGCTCTCTGGTTTCGCGATCGGCTGGGCCTTTCGACAAGTGCGGTCACCCGAGGCCTCTGCGCCTATATCGGCGCGAGCGGCGCGCTTTGGCTGGCCTATGGCCTTGCCCTCGAATCCAGTCATCACGTCACTAGCACAGGCTTCGTAGCGCTCGGTTTCGGCGCTGGGCTTGGCGCTGCAACCATCGTTTCGATTTCGTCCCCGCCAATCGCGGTCATCAACGCCCTTGTCGCCCTCGTCGGCGCGGCGGCCGTCTCGACCGGCCCCGAGCTTATGGCCGGAATCGGCTTCCTCGCTATCATCAACATTGCCTACAGCGTCGCTGGCGCGCGGGCGGTGCTGACCAATGCCCGCGCACGGCTCCGGCTTGAGGCGCAGGCGCGCAAGGCGCTTCATTTCGTCGATGAATTCGAGAACAGCGGCCGAGGCTGGTTCTGGGAAACCAACAATCTTGGTACCTTGTCCTATGTGTCGCAGCAGCTCGCGGACGACTTCAAGGTCCGGCCAGAGGAATTGCTCGGCCGCCAATTTACCGACCTCCTCTCCGTGGACGTCGGATCGACGGACAGCCTTCGCGAGGAGCGGACGCTGGGGTTCCACCTATCCGCGCGCTTCCCCTTCAGCGACGTGATTGTCCGCGCAGCGAGTGATGAGGACATTCACTGGTCACTGTCGGGCAACCCGATCTTCGACGAGCGCGGACGCTTCCTGGGTTTTCGGGGCATCGGCACCGACCTGACCGAACAACGCCGCTCGGAACAGGAAATCAGCCGCTTGGCGCGCTTCGACTCGCTCACTGGTCTGCCTAACCGCGCATTGATGCGCCAGACGCTGGATGAAGCGCTGCGCAATGCAACCAATCGGCGCAAGGGATGCACACTGTTCCTGATCGACCTCGACCGGTTCAAGAACGTAAACGATACGCTCGGCCATCCGGTTGGCGACGCACTCCTCCGGCAAGTCGCTGATCGTTTGAAATTGGTGATGGGCGACCATGGCCAGATCGGCCGACTTGGCGGCGACGAGTTCAAGGCGGTGTTGCCTGGGACGGTCGAGACCGGCCTGTTGGAAAGCCTCGCCCGCACGCTCATTGAACAAGTGTCGCGCCCATATATGATCGAGGGCCACCGGGTGGTCATCGGCGCATCCGTCGGCATCGCCATCGGCGACCCTGGGCGGAGCAGCGCCGACAGCTTGATTCGCGACGCCGACCTTGCGCTTTATGCGGCCAAGGCAGCGGGGCGAGGCAAACACTGCTTCTACGAGCCGTCAATGCACAGCGAAGCAACCGACCGGCAGGTTTTGGAGAACGACCTTCGCCAGGCCCTTGACCGCAACGAGCTATGGGTCGCCTACCAGCCAATCGTCCGCGCGGCGGGCGAGGAGATCTCCGGCTTCGAAGCATTGGTGCGGTGGAACCATCCGCTGCGCGGTCCAATCTCGCCGGACAAGTTCATCTCCCTTGCAGAGGAATGCGGGATGATCGGCAAGATCGGCGAGTTTGTCCTGCGCACCGCGGTAGCCGAAGCGGCCCGCTGGCCGGACACTGTCCGGATCGCCGTCAACCTGTCGCCGATCCAGTTCAACGATCCGCATATCGTCGATACAGTTGCCGCCGTTCTGTCCGATTACGGACTCAACGCCGCACGTCTCGAACTGGAGATCACCGAAGGTGTGTTCCTGGCCGACAGCGACATGACCGACAGCACCTTTGCGAGGCTGAAGTCGCTGGGCGTTCGCCTCGCGCTCGACGATTTCGGCACAGGCTATTCGTCTCTCGGCTATTTAAAGAAAGCGCCGTTCGACAAGATCAAGATCGACCAGAGCTTCGTTCGAGGCGCCGCCTCAACCACCAAGCGCAACGGCGCGATCATTCGTGCGATAGTCACGCTGGCCGATAGCCTCGGCATGGACACCACGGCAGAAGGCGTCGAGACCCACGACGACCTGTGGCTGATCCGGGAGCTCGGCGTCAGCCAGGTCCAGGGATATATTTTTGGAAAGCCGATGAAAGGTCCCGAGGCCCGCGAAAAGGCCAACAGCAGCCGTGTCGAGGCTGAAGGTTATCAGTGCATTCGCGAACCGCGCCATCGCTTGATGCGCCGCGCCATCGCGGCCGTGAATGGCGTCACGACCGAAATTCGTTTGCGCAATATTTCGGCGATGGGTGCACTCGTCGAATGCGACCAGAATGTTGCGCCGGGAATGACCATGACCATCGATATCGTGGGGGTAGGCCCCGTCGTCGGCACGGTTCGCTGGGCACAGTCCGGCAAGTTCGGCGTGCAGTTCACCGAGAATTTCGACCTTGGTCGGCTTGCCGCGAAGCAAGCCCGCGCCAACGACGTCACAATGCTTCAGCCCTGGTACGTGTCGCAGCCCACCAAGGCTGCGAGCTGAGCGCTTAAAAAGCTTCGACGGGCAGCGCCATAACGCTGGCCGCGCCAGCTTCGACCTTGCGTCGGAACGAGCTGGACTCCACCAGTTGGCGATCCGCAAAGAAACGCGCCGTGACGAGCTTCGCTTCATGGAACGCGTGATCCTCGCCGCTCTGGTCCTTTAGGGCAGCCGAAACCGTCGCCATCCTGGCCCACATCCAGCCAAGGCTGACCAGGCCCATGAGGTTCATATAGGCGTAGGCACCGGCGCCGGCATTGTCCGGGTCGGCCATGCCATTTTGCGCCAGCCAGATCGTTGCCGCCTGAAGGTCGCCCAGCGCCTTTTCCAGCGGTCCCGCGATCCCCGCCGGATCGCCCGCCGATCGCGTCTCAGCGATATCGCGGCTCACGTCCTCGAAGAACGCACGCACCGCGCGGCCGCCTTCCTTGCCAAGCTTGCGGCCCACAAGATCCATCGCTTGGATGCCGTTCGTGCCTTCGTAAATCTGGGCGATTCGGGCATCGCGGACGAACTGCTCCATCCCCCATTCGCGGATATAACCATGCCCGCCGAACACTTGCTGAGCATTAACCGCGGCTTCGAAGCCCTTGTCGGTCAGATATCCCTTGATAACGGGCGTCAGCAGCGAAATTAGGTCGTCAGCCGCCTGCCGTTCCTCGTCGGTTTGCGCCTTCCTGCTCAAATCGACCTGCAACGCGCCCCACAGGACGAGCGCGCGCGCCGCCTCGTTGAAGGCCTTGGCTTCCATCAGCATCCGGCGGACGTCGGGGTGGACGAACAGGGTATCGGCTTTCGCATCGGAGTCGCGGTTTTCGGGCTTGAGTGCCCGGCCCTGCCGTCGGTCCTTCGCATAGGCGACCGCATTCTGGTAGGCGACTTCACCTTGGGCCAGGCCCTGAAGGCCGACACCGAGGCGGGCGGCATTCATCATGATGAACATCGCGGCTAGCCCCTTCTCCGGCTCGCCTACCAGCCAGCCCTTCGCGCCGTCATAGTTCATGACGCAGGTCGAATTTCCGTGGATGCCCATCTTATGTTCGATCGACCCGCAGCTAACCCCGTTGCGGTCACCAAGCGAACCATCATCGTTGACGATGAACTTGGGCACGACGAACAGCGAGATACCCTTCACATTGTCCGGCGCGCCGGCGATCTTCGCCAGCACCAGGTGGATAATGTTCTCACTCAGGTCATGTTCGCCCGAGGAGATGAAGATCTTGGTCCCACTAATCGAGTAGCTGCCGTCGGGGTTCGGGTCAGCCTTTGTCTTGATCAGACCAAGGTCGGTTCCGCAATGCGGCTCTGTCAGGTTCATGGTTCCTGTCCACGTCCCGGCAACCATCTTCGGCACGTAAGTCGCCTTCTGCTCGTCCGATCCTTTCACGAGCAGGGACGCAATCGCGCCAGCGGTGAGCCCATGGTACATTTCGAACGACTGATTGGCGGACAGTACATATTCGCTGATCGCCGTCGCCAGGACCTGTGGGAGCGCTTGGCCGCCATATTCCTCTGGCGCCGAAAGCGTCGTCCAGCCCCCCTCGCAGAACTGACGATATGCGTCCTTGAAGCCCTTAGGAGTCGTCACTGATCCGTCGTCGTGACGGGTGCAGCCTTCCTCATCGCCTACGCGGTTGAGCGGCGCCAGCACTTCCGCGGCAAAGCGCCCCCCTTCCTCCAGGATTGCCTCGACGACGTCGGGCGACGCGTTTGCGAACGCGGGAAGGTTGTCGTACTTCCCTAGTCCCACGATGTGATCGAGCACATATTTCGTGTCGCGAACCGGGGCAGCATAGACTGGCATGAGCGATTAGCCTTCCTTGGTCTCGCCCTTCAAAAGGGCAATAAATTCATCGAGTTCGGTAATGGTGGCGTCAATATCGACGCGCTGTCGCTGCAGCTTGTCGACTTGCTCCTGGCAGCGCTCGATCGTCTTGACCCGCTGCGTTTCGCGCCCGTCACCTACGTCGTAGAGGTCCAGCAGCTCCTTGATGTCGGCGAGGCTCAGTCCCACTCGCTTACCGCGCAGGATCCAGGCCAGCCGGGCCCGATCGCGGTCCGTATAAAGCCGCTGGGTTCCGCGGCGCTCCGGCGCGATCAAGGCCTCGTCTTCGTAAAAGCGGAGCGCGCGCGCAGTAACGCTGAATTCGTCGCAAAGCTCGCCGATCGAATAGTGCGTTTTCTGCTGGAGCATGCTCTCTCGGTACTTTACGTTTCCGTAAAGGTCAACAGAGCGGATCACCCCCCAGGTCGACCATCGGATTGCTGGAGGCGGAGGCGGAATCACCCGAGCTCACGCGCCGGAACGACTTGCCGTCAGCCTTGACGTCGGGCCCGCAATAATAGGAGCAAGCTGCTGGCAACGGGCCAATCTTGACGCCGGCTTCATCCTGGGCAAACGGAATCCGGCATTCACCTTCCCCCATGGGAAGCAGCGCAAATCCTCCCCCCTCGGCGACAATGCGGCCCCGCGCGGAACAATTGGCATCGCCGCGTCCATAAGTGATGAAACCGGCGCGCTGCACTCCCGGATCGCCGGCGATGCACAGTGCGTCGCGCCCTTCCCCGGCAAAAATACCTGCCGACAGGCCGGACGGAGCGGGCTCCTGAGAGCAGGCGGCCAGGAAGACGGCGGAGCAAAGGATGAAGCGCATCGCCACACCATGCTTCAGCTTGCAGCAAGGCGAAAGGCGACAAATGCGCGGCGCGCCACTATATGGCGCCCAACCCTCCCAAGGATTCGCGCGCCATCATGCTGACCACGAACCCGTTCGACGACGACAAGCTTCGGGAAGAATGCGGTATTTTCGGAATTTGGGGCGCCGACAACGCCGCCAGTTTCGTTGCCCTCGGCCTTCATGCACTCCAGCATCGCGGACAGGAAGCCGCCGGCATCGTCAGCTTCGACGGGCATAATTATCACGCGCACCGCGCGATGGGTCATGTCGCCGGCAACTTCGACCGCGACGACATCATGCGAAAGCTGTCGGGGAAGGTGGGTATCGGCCACGTACGCTATTCGACAACTGGCGAGACCGCGATGCGCAACGTCCAGCCTTTGTTTGCCGAGCTGTCCGAGGGCGGTTTCGCGGTCGCCCACAATGGCAACTTGTCCAACGCCATGACCCTGCGCGCCGCGCTCAACCGGCGCGGGTCGATCTTTCAGTCGACCAGCGACACCGAAGTCATTATCCACCTCGTCGCCACATCCAGCTACTCGACGACGCTCGACCGCCTGACCGACGCGCTCGGCCAGGTCGAGGGTGCCTATTCCCTACTGTGCCTGACGCCCGATGGACTGGTCGCCTGCCGCGATCCGCTCGGCATTCGCCCGCTGGTGATGGGAAAGCTCGGCGAAGCGACAATCTTCGCGTCGGAAAGCGTCGCCTTGGACGTGATCGGCGCGACCTACCTTCGCGACATCGAACCTGGCGAGATGGTCATCGTCAATGAGGCCGGCATCCGCAGCTTCCGTCCGTTCGCACCGGCCAAGCCCCGCCCCTGCATTTTTGAACATGTCTATTTTTCGCGCCCCGACAGCATCGTCGACGGCACCTCGGTATACGAGGTCCGCAAGAACATCGGCGCAGAACTCGCCCGCGAGGCGCCGATCGAGGCCGACTACGTCGTCCCGGTGCCGGATTCCGGCGTCCCGGCTGCCATCGGCTTCAGCCAGGAAAGCGGGATCCCGTTCGAACTGGGTATCATCCGGTCGCACTATGTGGGCCGCACTTTCATCCAGCCGACGCAGGAAGTGCGTCACCTTGGCGTCAAGCTGAAGCACAATGCCAACAGCGCGCTGATCCAGGGCAAACGCATCGTACTCATCGACGACAGCATCGTTCGCGGCACGACATCTGTGAAGATTGTTCAGATGATGCGAGACGCCGGTGCGAAGGAAGTGCATATGCGCATCGCTTCACCGCCGACGCGCCACAGCTGCTTCTACGGGGTCAACACTCCCGAGCGCTCCAAGCTGATCGCAAGCCAGATGAGTGTTGAAAAGATGGCCCGCTACATCAACGCTGACAGCCTCGCCTTCATCTCGATCGACGGGTTATATCGCGCACTCGGTGACAAGCGGGACGGTGCCAATCCACAACGCTGCGACGCCTGCTTTACGGGCGAGTATCCGACCACATTGACCGACTGCGACGCTGACGGAAAGCCGCGACCGCTGTCGCTTGTCGCCAGCCGATAAGAGGAAACAAATGAACGATACGAAGCCGTTCGACGGCAAGCTCGCGCTCGTCACCGGCGCCAGCCGGGGCATTGGCGCGGCTACGGCGGAAGCACTTGCCGCAGCGGGTGCCCATGTCATCCTGACCGCCCGCACCGCGCAGTCACTCGAGCAGGTTGAAGAACGGATCCATCAAGCGGGCGGAAGCGCGACAATCGCTCCAATGGACCTGTCCGACAGCGACAATATCAGGAAATTGGCGCAGGCCGTGGCGGAGCGTTGGGGCAGCCTCGATATCATGATTCTCAACGCAGCGACGCTGGGCAGCCTGTCGCCGGTCGAACATCTCGACCCGAAGGAACTCGAGCGAATCTTCAAGCTCAACGTGCTGGCCAACCAAGCGATCATTGCCGCGTTCGACCCGATGCTCCGCCGGTCGGAAAAGGCAGAGATCGTCGGCATCACTTCGTCGGTCGGTGCCGAGCCGCGCGCTTTCTGGGGCGGCTATGGCGCGTCAAAGGCGGCGCTGGAAATCATGCTG
Source organism: Sphingomonas edaphi (assembly GCF_003583725.1). GTDB lineage: Bacteria > Pseudomonadota > Alphaproteobacteria > Sphingomonadales > Sphingomonadaceae > Sphingomicrobium > Sphingomicrobium edaphi. The sequence continues at coordinate 526,987 of NZ_QXTF01000001.1, forward strand.
GGCGCCTATGCTGACGAAACGGCCCATGCGGGAAAGCTGCGCGTGCAGATCGTCGACCCCGGCGCCACCGCCACCCGCATGCGCCAACTGGCCTTCCCCGGTGAGGAGCCGTCGAGCCTCAAGCAGCCCGCGGTGGTGGCAGAAGCAATCATCGGTGCGCTGACTGGAAATGCCGCGACAGGCACTCGAATGCGGGTCGAAGGTTAGGAGGCAGCGCCATCACTATCGAGCATGACGACCAACTGGAAAAGCTGCGCGCCATCGGCAGATTAGTGGCGCAAACGCTACGCGCCATGGGTGAAGCTCTGGAGCCGGGGATCACCACTCGCGAACTGGATTCGCTGGGTCGGAAAATGCTGGAGAAGGAGGGCGCTCGTTCGGCCCCTGAACTGACTTACAACTTCCCGGGGGCAACCTGCATTTCGGTCGGTCCAGACTGTGCGCACGGCATTCCTGACGACCGACCGGTCAAGGCGGGCGACCTGATCAATATCGATGTGTCGGCGGAGCTTGACGGCTATTTCGGCGATACGGGCGCCAGCTTCGCCGTTCCACCGGTGAAGTCGCAGATCGAGCAGTTGTGCCACGACGGGCGGCAAGCCATGTGGGCGGGCATTCGTGCGGTCAAGTCAGGCGGACGGCTGAATGACATCGGCCGGTCGATCGAGGCATTCGCGAAAAAGAGGGGCTATAGCCTGGTCCGCAACCTGGCGAGCCACGGCGTCGGTCAGTCGCTGCACGATGAGCCGGGCGAAATCCCGACTTGGTACGAACCGCGCGACCGGCGGAAAATCCCGGAAGGTCTGGTCTTCACTATCGAGCCTTTCCTTTCGCTCGGCGCCGACTGGGTTGAGGAGCAGGACGACGGCTGGACGTTGCGACCGCCGCTGCACCAGCCGACGGTCCAGTATGAGCATACGCTAGTCGCGACCCGGCGCGGACCGCTGGTCCTGACGTTGGCCTAGGTAGCTGCTGGTTCGAACCGGGCGCGCCGCTGGATAGGACTGGCTTCCACCAACCGGAGGCGAAGCAGATCGCCCGGCACTAGCCCGTCCTGAGCAACACGTGTGACCACCGGCTCGGTACAAAGCTGCGCCCGGGCACCGCGTTCATCGACGTCGGTGACGCGCGCCTCGAACGTCTCGCCGATGCGGTCCTGCATGGTCACTGCCTCGGCTAGTTCGATCACGGCGCTATCCACCTGCGCGGCCTTGCTGTCGGCCTTGTCCATGACCTCGGGCAGACGGGCGAAGGCGGCTGCGATGTCGTCAGGAACCGGTCGCCCGTTGGCGACGGCCAGCGCTGCCTGTGTGGTGTAGCGGTCAGTCAGCCGGCGAAGCGGTGCGGTCGCGTGGGTATAGCTGGCCGCCATCGCCGAATGCCACGGCCTCTCCCCCTCTTGCCACGGTGCATATCCGGCACGTTCGCCGGCGCGGCGGATCGCCAGCATCATCGCCGCCTGCCGAGTGTCGTTGGGATCGAGACCACGTTCGAAATCCTGTAACGATAGATGGCTGGGCCAGTCGAGACCGAAGGCAAGGGCAGTTTCGCGGAGCCGCCTTCGTGCCCGCTTGCCGGGTTCGGGCATTGTCCGGAATATACCGGTGCGAGCACCGAGCAGCGCTGTGGCGATCGCCATGTTTGCCGCGAGCGACAGGCTTGCATTGTCGCGCTCGACGCCGCGCATGGGGCGGAAGCCGATCGCGTAGCCTCCGGCCGGGACTGCCTCTACTTCCTGTTGCGGCGGATCAACCCGTGCACCGCCCCGCGACACCTCTGCAGCAACGATCCGGCGGGAGAGTTCGGCGAAATCGGCCGGAAGCTCAACGCGGTCGACATTGGCGTAGGCCAATTTGACGCGGCTTCGGACGATAGCCCTCTCCGCGCCGTCCAGCAGGACGGATCCGTCCGGTGACACGCGGACAGCGAAGATGATGGCAGGCCGGTCGACGTCGGGCAGCAGGCTCGCGGCGCCCTCGCTAAGCGCCGTAGGATGCAGCGGCACCTTGCCGTCGGGCAGGTAGATTGTCTCACCACGCGCCCAGGCCTCGGCATCGATCGGGTCGCCGCTTCGAACGAACCAACCCACGTCCGCGATCGCATAGCGCAGCAGCAGGTCGCCGCCCGCAGGCTCGATAACGAATGCCTGATCGAGGTCGGTCGAACTGGCCGGGTCCAATGTGACGAAGGGCAGGTCGCGTCGATCGACGTGATCGGACAGTGGCCGCCTTGTGGCTTCCACCGCTGCCCGCTCGACTTCTTCCGGAAAGGCCATCGGAAGCTGATATTGCTCCCGAATAGCGGCCAACCCGGCAACGAGCGCGCCATGCCGGTCGCGGATAGCCTTCAAGCGGGCAGCGCCATCGTGACTTGCGCCACGTCAATTCCGCGTCCGCGGAAACCACCCTCGCAATACATGAGGTAGTAACGCCACATGTCGTGAAACGGTTCGCCGAACTCTTCCAATCGGCCGGAAGCGACCGCGGCGTCAAAACGGTCGCGCCAAATTTTTAGCGTGAAGGCATAATCCAGGCCGAAGCCCTCGCGGCTTTCCCAACTCAGCTTCCGTTCCCGCGCCAGCGCTTCGAACCGCGGTTCGTCGATCAACATCCCGCCGGGAAAGATGTAGGCCTGGATGAAGTCGGGGTTGCGCGAATAGCTTTCGAACAGCCTGTGGTCGATGCTTATGAATTGCAGGGCCGCCCGGCCACCGGGCTTCAGGTTGCGGGCAATGGCATCCATATAGGCAGGCCACCAGCGCTCCCCCACCGCCTCAACCATCTCGACCGATGCGATGGCGTCAAATTGCTCGGAAATCTGCCGATAATCTTGGAGCCTGATGTCGATCCGATCCGATAACTCGGCCTCTGCAATTTTTGCGTCGGCCCAACTTTTCTGTTCCGCAGACAAGGTCAGTCCCACAACATTGGCGCCGCGGCGAGCAGCCTCGATCGCCAGGCTGCCCCAGCCACAGCCGATTTCTAGCAGCCGGTCGCCAGGTTTCAGGTCTAGCCGGTCGAGCAGGCGCGACACCTTGCGGCGCTGAGCGGCCTCAAGATCGTCGCCCGCTTCGAAAATTGCTGCCGAATAGCTCATCGTGGAGTCGAGCCACTCGCGGTAGAAATCATTGCCGAGGTCATAGTGGGCGGCGATATTTTCGCGCGCGCCTACGAGGTCATTGTCCTTCCACCAGTGCCGAACGCGATTGAACCGCCGCGCCGACCCTTTCGCCCTGCCGAGATCCCCAAGCGAGAAAGCATTGGCCATGAACAGGGCGAACAGCGGGACGGGATCGGGCGACGCCCATTCACCCTTTGCCCAAGCCCGGTACCAGCCAATTGATCCCGATGTCGCCAGCCTGACGAGCGCGTACCAGCTGCGCAGGTGGACGATCGCTTCCGGCCCTTTAGCGCGGTAGCCGATGTGCCGTCGGCTTCCGTCGGGAAGGACCGCATCGATTCCGCCGATCTCCAAGCGTTCGTCAATCTGGTCGAGCAGGCTCGCCATGCCGCGCGCAAACAGCCGTCCGACAAGGCCGCTGCCGTTTATGAAAAGCGAACCGGATCGCACTAGATGCGCACCGCGCGAAGCCATGGTCCAGCGCTATTCCCCCGCAAGTGACGCTTTGCAAGCGGCAAGCGGGGTAAAGTTTGCGCATAATAGGCGGTATTCCGCCCCATTGCGCCCAACCGTTCATCGTTAACGGACCGAAACAGCGTTAACGCCCCTTGGCATGTTGTGCAGCGTTCATGAAACAAGTCCCAGAACCGTCGCGTTGCACTGTTCGCAACCAACGATAAGGAGTTAGTTTCATGCGGAGGACGATGCTGGCGCTTGCCGCCGCCACCCTCACTGTCCCGGCGCTTCCGAGTGCCGCCGTCGCCCACAACTCGGGCTATTATCATGGGAAGACATGGCGCGATTCTCACGGCCGCCTGCGTTGCAAGCGCCCGAACGGGACGACTGGCCTGATCGTCGGAGCCGCTGGCGGCGCATTGATCGGCCGCGCCATCGACACGCGCGGTGAACGCGCAACCGGCACCATCCTCGGCGCCGCTGCGGGCGCGCTAATCGGCCGTCAGGTCGAGCGCAGCCGAGTGCGCTGCCGCTAAAGAGTTTAAAAGTTCGGCCGGCGCCACCTCCCACCCCCTGATCAGGCGCCGGCCACCCTCCTGCACGACACCCGAAAATAAACGGCATGATTGCGCAAGCGATCAGCCGTTTTTTTTAATCTTAGACCTTTCGGATTGGCCGACGGGCCGGCGAAGCCGACCCGACTGACGTCGCGGGATTGATTACCGTGACGGCAATGACGCCTCTTTAAAACTGGAAGGCATCCGCCCATCACCAGGTCTTCGCGCCCCTCGCGATTTCTGCGCCGATTTCTCTGCAGTGCCTGATTGCTCCGCAGCGCTCAGTGAGCCGCGACCTGCTGTATTGACACAATAATACACCTGTGCAACCCTGCTGCGGACAGGGAGGTTATTGCCAATGTACAGCCAGAACGACCTCGACGAGGCGGTTGCCGCAGGCGCAATCAGCGCCGAGACGGCCAACGCGTTTCGCGGTTTCGTCGAAACGCAGCGGTCCTTGCCCGGCGTTGACGAAGAACATTTTCGATTGATTACGGGCTTCAACGACATCTTCGTATCCATTGCCAGCGCGATCCTGCTGTTCGCGGTCGCGTGGATCGGCCAGTCGCTCGGTCAGTCGCTGAATTTCATGGTTGGCGGCGACGGGCCAAGTCCGCTGGCGCCACTGTTCGTCGCGGCAACGGCTTGGTGCCTGGCGCTGTTCTTCACCGCGCGGCGCCGAATGGCCCTGCCCTCTATCCTCCTTCTGCTGGCGTTCGTCGGCGCCGTGTTTGCCGGCACGGGCATCCTGCTAGCTATGATGGTGGGCGAGCCACCACAGGCGCAGCAGGCGCTGGTCGCGGGTATCGTCGGCGCCGCTGCGGGCGCCGTCGCCGCCGCTGCGGCTTGGCTGCACTGGAAGCGTTTCCGAGTTCCGATCACTGTCGCGGCCGGGGCTGCAGCTGTCGCCGCGATCGTCGTAGGGCTGCTCGTCGCTGCCCTGGGCGATATCCCGAACCTTAAAGACTATGTCTTGGGATTCGTCCTGTTGCTGGGCATTGGCGTGTTCCTGTTCGCCATGCGCTGGGACTCCTCGGATCCGGCGCGCGTTACCCGCCGCAGCGACGTCGCCTTCTGGCTGCACCTTCTGGCGGCGCCGATGATCGTGCATCCGGTTTTCACGCTGCTGCGCCTTAACGATGGTACGGCGACCGTCAGCGAAGGGCTTGTCGTCATCCTGCTCTACGTCGTTCTGGGTATCACCGCGCTCGCAATCGACCGCCGCGCGCTGCTCGTATCAGCGCTTGCCTATGTGCTCTATGCGCTAAGCGAACTGTTGAAACAGGTGGGTGCAGTCGAACTCAACATTGCGCTCACGGCGCTGGTCATCGGCTCGGCCTTGCTGTTGCTGTCGGCGTTCTGGCACCAGGCGCGGTCGATGGTCGTCGAGCGCTTGCCTGCCAACCTGCGGACCAAGCTGCCCAACCTTAATCGGGTGGCTGCTATTCCCGAACCAGCCGCATAAGCCGGCGCTCAAGCGGGGCGAGGACTCCCGGGAGTTCATGGCCCCGCTTCAGCACCGCGCCATGTTCGCCAATCAATGCAAATGCCCCCTGCTTCCCCTGCAGCCGGGGGCGTTTTTCGATGCGGATTTCAGGGCGCTCGATGGTCCGGCGGAAGGCCGCGAAAACGGCGACATCCGCATCAAACCACATGCCGTAATCTCGCCAGTGGCCCGCCGCGACCATCCGACCATAGAGGTCGAGGATTCGCTGAAGCTCCAGTCGGTTGAACGTCGCGACAGCACGCCGGTCCCGCGGATGCGGAAACGGCGTAACCACGCTCAAGCGCTTTTGACCTTCGGTTGGGGCTGGCGACGGGCGCGAAGTTCGGCAACCTCGCGGCGAAGCTCGGCAATCTCGTCCTCGAGCTCTACCAACCGCGCGCGAGCCGGGTCGCAATCCTCGCCGCAGGGCGTGCCGTAAGGCACGAAGCCTGGGCTGTAGTGGACGGCGTCGACCGGTACGGGTTTGGCCGGTATGCCGACCATCGTGGCGCCGGGCTCGACGTCTTTGGTGACAACGGCATTGGCCCCGACCTTCGCGTTCTCGCCGACCTCGATGGGGCCGAGCACCTGCGCGCCCGAGCCGATCACGACACCATCCTTCAGGGTAGGATGGCGCTTGCCGCCAACGCCCGTTGAGGGATTCGTCCCACCAAGCGTGACATTCTGATAGATCGTGACGTCGTTGCCGATCTCCGCCGTCTCGCCAATGACTGTGAAGCCGTGGTCGATGAAAAAGCGCTCCCCGATCTTCGCGCCGGGATGGATGTCGATCGCCGTCAGCAGGCGGGAGAAATGATTCACAAAGCGCGCTAGGAAATAGAGCTTCCCGCCGTAAAGCCAATGGGCGACGCGGTGTAGGCCGAGCGCAAGCACCCCTGGATAGAGCAGAATCTCCCAGCGGGAGCGTGCAGCCGGGTCGCGCGCCTTAACCGAGTCTAGGTAGGTGATCAGAGTTGAAGCCAAGCGTTGGTCTTCCTCAAAAACTGTTGACCCCCAATTTAAGCGTTCGGGGGCGTAATGAAAAGGCGAATGGCCCTTTTGCAACGCCGGACCGGCTTGCCGCGTTGCAGCATCTTCGGCAATTAATGGCCGGTAACAGGGTGGAGACACGATATTCTGGCCGACTTTCTGGCTGACCCCCAGTCCGCCCTGCTGCTGTTCATCCTGATCGGATTTGCCGCGCAGATGGTGGACGGCGCGCTCGGCATGGCATTCGGCCAGATTTCCAGCACCCTGCTCGTCAGCTTCGGAGTGCCGCCGGCCGCGGCGTCGGCCGGGGTTCACACAGCAGAGACATTCACAACAGCCGTGTCCGGTATCAGCCACGTCGCCCATCGCAACGTCGACTGGGGCCTTTTTTTCCGGATCGTCATACCTGGCGTGATCGGCGGCGTTGCAGGCGCCTATGTGCTCACCCGGATCAGCGCCGACGCGGCGCGGCCGCTAGTATTGAGTTACCTCACCGCACTGGGACTGTACCTCTTCTATCGCGGAATCATGCATCGCCACAGTGAGCGGCAGCCGAAGGTAGTCGCGCCGTTGGGATTGGTGGGCGGCTTCCTCGACGCATCGGGCGGCGGCGGATGGGGCGCGATCGTCACGTCGAACCTGCTGGTCCAAGGCAGCAACCCCAGAAAGACGATAGGCACGGTGAACACCGCCGAATTCTTCCTGACTGTGACTATCTCCGCGACCTTCATTGCGACCATCGGCTGGGAAGCGTTCACGATCGCCACGGTCGGCCTGCTGATCGGCGGAGTCATGGCCGCGCCGTTTGGCGGCTGGATCGCCAAACGGGTGAACCCGGACCTGCTGCTGACTTTCGTTGGCGGGCTGGTGACGCTAACCAGCGGCTTCGCGCTGTACCGTCTGTTGGGCTGATTATAAGGTCGCGTGGACGGTTGCGATGGCCTTCAAGACGGCGGCGATGCGAGCCGCGGACTGGATTGTTTCCGCCTTCACACCATGCTGCTGCAGCACGCGCTCATGGCTGTCGATGCACATGCCGCAGCCGTTCATGGCGGACACCGCAAGGCTCATCAGTTCGAAATCGTCCTTCTCGATGCCGTGGGAGCCAATGAAATTCATCCGGAGCTTTGCGGGAAGCGTGCCATACTCCGGGTTCGAGGCGAGGTGGACGAAGCGGTAATAGACGTTATTCATTGCCATCATGGCCGCTGCGCCGCGCGCTGCATTGGCGACTTGCGGGTCCAGCTTGTCCACGACGTCAGCCTCCGCTGCGGCGATCAGCGGGCCATATCCAGCACCATGCGCGCACGCAAGCAACAGCGCATACTTGCGGCGATCGCCTAAAAGCTGGTCCGACAGGATCGAGCTGAGGTTGAGGCGAAGATCTTTCGCATAGTCGGGCAATGTGTTGGCGAATTCCTTGAGGCTGTCCACGGCATATCCTCCAGCAGGCTGGATCAAAAAAAGATTTGATCAAAAGGGGAAGACGGCGGGGATGAAGGGGGCAGCGCATCCCCGCCGTCAGCTGCTGCTCGCGTCGCGTAAGGGCAGCAGTTAAGGGTGCGGCTCGCTTAGGCGGCCGGCTTCAGCACGTCCTGGCCTTCGGACCAATTGCAAGGGCACAGCTCGTCAGTCTGAAGCGCATCGAGAACGCGCAGCGTTTCCGCCGGGTTACGGCCGACGTTGAGGCCGTTGACGGTAACGTGCTGGATGATGTTGTCGGGATCGACGATGAAAGTAGCGCGGTAGGCGACGCCCTCCTCCGGGTGAAGGATTCCGAGTGCTTCGGCCAGCTTCTTCGAATTGTCCGCGATCCAAGGGAAATGGGCGGCGGCGAGCTGTTCGTCCGACTTGCGCCAGGCGAAGTGGACATGGCTGGTGTCGGTCGATGCGCCGATCAACTCGGCATCACGGTCGGCGAAGTCACCCTTAAGATCGCCATAGCCGACGATTTCGGTCGGGCAAACGAAGGTGAAGTCCTTTGGCCAGTAGAACAGAATCTTCCACTTGCCATTGGATTGGCCGAGATCGATCGTCTCACCGGCGGGAAGGGCCGACGTGCCCTGCTGAACGGGAACGGTAAGCGCAGGAAACTTGTCACCAACGGTAAGCATGAACACTCCTCAGTGCGGGATTAAAACGGGATTACGAGGGCCATGTAGGCGATGGAATTTATCGTTCAAGGCGATTATATCGATTGGACTAATCGGATTTCGCGATGATCGTTCACTTACCCACGCTAAAGCAGTTGCAGTACCTCGTCGCGCTTCGCACGCATGGCCATTTCGGCAAGGCGGCAGAAGCGTGCTTCGTTACGCAATCGACTCTTTCGGCAGGCATTCGCGAACTCGAGACGTTACTGGGCACCGTCCTGGTCGAGCGTACGCGGCGCGTTGTTCGCTTCACGCCGCTAGGCACGAGGATCGCCGACAAGGCAGTTCGCGTCCTGCGTGAGGGAGAAGAGTTGGCGGACCTTGCGCGGGCGGAGAGCCAGCCGCTGACCGGTGACCTTCGCATGGGCGTTATCCCGACCATTGCCCCCTTTCTGCTGCCGGCGATGCTGCCCCGCGTCCGGCGACTGTTCCCAAAGCTGAAGCTCTTCCTGCGTGAAGACACTAGCCAGTCGGCCTGCGACGCGCTGCACCGCGGGCAGCTGGATTGCGTCTTGCTGGCAATGCCCTTTGCCTGCGGCGACGTCGATTATGCCGAGTTGTTCGACGACCGTTTGCTGATCGCCTATCCTGCGGGTGAGGCTCCTACATGCGCGGCAGTCGAGGCGAGCGCGATCGATGAAGATCGGCTGCTGCTGCTGGAAGACGGGCATTGCCTGAAGGATCATGCGCTCGCAGCCTGCAATCGTCCGGAACTGCGCGCCGGCGCGACGATGATGGGTACGTCACTCCACACCCTAGTCCAGATGGTCGACAATGGCCTGGGCGTGACGTTTATCCCGCAGATGGCTGTGGATGCCGGCCTGTTGGAAGGCACAAGGGTCGAAGCGCGGCCGCTGGAAGCGGAGCACGGCGCAAGGCGGATCGCGCTCGCCTGGCGCCGGTCTAGTCCACGCGAGGAAGAGTTCCGGCTGCTCTGTGATGCGCTTCGCACGATCGCTGGCCAGGTCAGACGAGACCAAGCAGCCAGTTAGCGAGGGGCACCGGGCGAACGGTCGCGCCAGGCAGTTGCGCGGTGAGTTGGACGCGATGCGCCATGATCCATTGCAGGCAGTCACCCCGGCTATCGAACCGCTCGAACCGGCTGACCGAGGGCATCATGTCCTTATCGACAAGGTACCGGGCATGGCTTCGACAGCCCGGCGCGGCGGCCCAGTTGCGGCAAGGCGCTTCGACCGCCGCCACCCAGTGCGGTTGCCGCGCGTCGAGCAGGTCGACGTCCGAACGTTCCATTGGGCTCTCCCTTCCCAATGCCGACGATTTGGCGGCGGACGCGAAACGGCCCGCCGCCCGATACGCTAGTCCGCCGTCACGGGAGCGGCAACGCTGCCCGCACCGGTATTCTGTTCAGTCCAGCCCGATGACTTGGCCGACAGGTCGAAGCGGTCCGCGTTCATCACTTTCGTCCAAGCCTTGACGAAGTCCTTCACGAACTTCTCCTCATGGCCTTTTTCCGCATAGACTTCGGCCGTGGCGCGCAGCTGCGAGTTGGACCCGAAAATGAGGTCAGTTCGCGTTGCCTTCCACTTTTCAACGCGGCCGCCGCGGTCGTATCCGACGAACTCCTCGTCATTGTCCGGGTCTTCGAGCTCCCATACCGTGTCCATGTCGAGCAGGTTGACGAAGAAGTCGTTCGTCAACTGGCCCTTGCGCTTCGTGAGCACGCCATGCGCACGATCTCCCTGGTTCGCGCCAAGGACGCGCAGGCCGCCGACAAGCACCGCCATTTCCGGGACGGACAAGCCGAGCAACGACGCGCGGTCGAGCAGCAGCTCTTCAGTGCGGACGCTGTGCTTGGTCTTCAAATAGTTCCGGAAGCCGTCGGCTGCCGGTTCCATCACAGCGAAGCTGTCGACGTCGGTCCAGTCCTGCGTCGCATCGCCGCGCCCGCCGGTGAAGGGAACATCGATCGAATAGCCAGCGTCGCGGGCAGCCTTCGCAACGGCTGCGCTGCCAGCGGCGACGATCGCATCGGCAAGTGACAGGTTGCCGCGCAACTCGCCGATCTTGGTCAAGACCGTCGCCAATTCCTCCGGATCGTTGACCGCCCAGCCCTTCTGGGGCTCCAGCGCGATGCGAGCGCCGTTGGCGCCGCCGCGGTGGTCCGACTTGCGATAGGTCGAAGCTGAAGCCCAGGCCGCCTTTATCAGCTGGCTAATAGTCAGCCCGCTGTCGAGGATCGCCCTCTGGAAGGAAGAGACGTCTTGATCCGAGGGCTTGCGTCCCGCCGGAACCGGATCCTGCCAGATCAGGTCTTCTGAAGGCACCTCCGGCCCCAGGTAACGAACCTTGGGGCCCATGTCGCGGTGAGTCAGCTTGAACCAGGCGCGGGCAAAGGCATCCTTGAAAGCCTCATGGTCGTCGCGGAATTTTTCCGAGATCTTGCGGAATTCCGGATCCATCTTCAGCGCCATGTCGGCCGTCGTCATCATCGTCGGGACGCGCTTAGACGGGTCGTGCGCCGCAGGAGCCATATCCTCAGGCTTCTGGTTGATCGGCTGCCACTGCTGTGCTCCGGCAGGGCTCTTCACCAACTCATATTCATAGTCGAGTAGCAGCCGGAAATAATTCTCCGACCATTGCGTCGGCGTGTTCACCCATGACCCTTCGATGCCGCTGGTGATCGTGTGCTCACCCATGCCGGTTTCGAACCCGCTCGACCAGCCGAGGCCCTGCATTGCGATGTCCGCCGCTTCCGGCGCAACGTCGACCAGGCCCGGGTCTCCTGCCCCGTGCGCCTTGCCGAACGTATGACCACCAGCAGTCAGCGCGACGGTTTCCTCATGGTTCATGGCCATGCGTTCGAACGTGATCTTGATATCGCGCGCAGACTGAAGCGGATCGGGATTCCCTCCCGGACCTTCCGGATTGACGTAGATCAGCCCCATCTGAATGGCAGCGAGCGGATGTTCCAGCTCCAACTCCCGGTCCGGCTGGATGCGGGTTTCAGCGCCTTCGCTCACCCATTTTTCTTCGGCGCCCCAATAAATGTCGCGCTCTGCCTCATAAACGTCCTTGCGGCCGCCGCCGAAGCCGAACACCGGCCCGCCCATGGATTCGATGGCGACATTGCCGGCGAGGATGAACAGGTCAGCCCAGCTGATCGACTGCCCGTATTTCTGCTTGATCGGCCAGAGAAGGCGCCGGGCCTTGTCGAGATTGCCATTGTCCGGCCAGCTATTGAGCGGGGCAAAGCGCTGTTGCCCGCTATTGGCGCCGCCACGCCCGTCGGCGGTGCGGTAGGTGCCGGCCGCGTGCCAAGCCATGCGGATCATGAACGGTCCGTAATGGCCATAGTCGGCAGGCCACCACGGCTTGCTGTCGGTCATCAGTGCCGTCAGGTCTTTTTTAAGCGCTTCATAGTCGAGCTTCGAGAAGGCCTCGGCATAGTCGAAATCGACCCCCATCGGGTCGGGCGAGTTGCCGCCTTGGCTCAGGATGTCCAAGGGGAGCGCTTCGGGCCACCAGTCGCGGTTCGTGCGGCCAAGGAGGGAACGGGCAGCAGCCTGCCCTTTCATCGGGCAACCCATCGATTCACCGGTTTTCGCATCCATGACTTCGCTCTCCCAGGTTGAGGTTTGGCCAAATGACTAGGCCTCACCATTCAACGAAAGAAACGAACAAAGTTGGTCAGTGATAATTGGAAAATCGATTAAGCGGGTGCCGCATCAGTCCATGTGGCGAAGACCAATCCGTAAATAATCATAGCCGGTGACCAGTGTTAGTGCTGCGGCTGCCCATAGAGTGCCAAGACCAACCTGATGAATCCACGGCTGCGCCGGAAAGGCGCCGCCGAGGATGAGGGCGCCGAGCGATACGAGCTGGAAGGTCGTCTTCCACTTGGCAAGTGAGCTAACCGGCATCGACACGTTGAGCGGTGCGAGAAATTCGCGCAGCCCCGACACGATGATTTCGCGAAGCAGGATAACGAGCGCAGGGATGATGTGGAAGCTGTGGATGACCGGCTCGCCGCTGTGATTGCGCTGCGACACCAGCAGGACGATGACCGCCGCAACCATGATCTTGTCAGCAATCGGATCGAGGAACTGGCCGAGGCGAGAAATCTGCCCTTGCGCGCGAGCGAGGTAGCCGTCGAAATAATCGGTGATGCCCACGACGCAGTAGAGGACGAAGGTGATCGCGTAATCGATCGGCGTCGGCTTCCACAGGAGAAAGACGAGGATCGGCACCGCAAGGATGCGTGACAGCGTCAGCAGGTTGGGAAGCGTCAGCATGGTCTGCATCGCTAGGCGAAGCCGCGACGCTTGCCCAGACCCAAAAATGGACCGTTGCGCGAGCCTGCTAACCCGCTATCACCGCCGGTGCGAAGCCGATGCAAGACAGCGCTCACCTTCTCCGTACCCGGCGCTTTCTGCCGATTTTCGTGACCCAGTTTCTGGGCGCCTTCAACGATAATCTGTTCCGCACCTCGATGGTAATGCTTGTTATCTACGGCATTTACCGCGACGCCACGCAGGAAGCGACGTTTAGCGCCATCGCTGGCGCACTCTTCATTCTCCCCTTCTTCCTGCTTTCGGCACTCGCGGGGCAGTTGGCCGATGCCGGCGACAAGGCGCGCATCGTCCGCATCGTAAAGACGGCGGAGATCCTGATCATGATTGCTGGAGCGGCGGGCCTGCTGTGGCACAATGTTCCGCTGCTGCTGCTAGCCCTGTGCGCCATGGGCGTCCATTCGACCTTCTTCGGGCCCATCAAATACGCCATCTTGCCTCAGCACCTACGCGACGACGAAGTTCTCGCCGGGACCGGCTTGGTGGAGGCTGGGACCTACATTGGCATTCTGGGGGGGACCTTGCTCGGCGGCGTGCTCGTCCTGCAGCGGCCGGACGGAAGTTTCCATGCAGAATGGGCGGCGCTCGCCGTGCTAGGCGTGGCGCTTGTCGGCCGGATCGCGGGGCAATTCGTGCCGCCGGCCCCGCCGGAAGCCTCCGCGCCGACGTTCCGGATGGACTGGCACATCGTCCGCGCATCGATCCGTCTCGTCAGCGGCACCCTTCATATCCCGCGTCTGTTCTTGGCCATAGTCGCAATCAGTTTCTTCTGGGCGATGGGCGCGGTACTGGCCGCCCAATTCCCCCCGCTGGTGAAGAATGCATTCGGCGCCGACCAGACGGTCGCGACGCTGTTCCTGGCAACATTTTCGGTTGGGGTCGCGATCGGCTCAGTCGCCGTGAACCGCTTGCTGGGTGGCAAGGTCTCGGCGCGCTATTCGCCAGCGTCTGCGATTTTCATGGGCCTGTTCGTGCTCGACCTGTTCCGGCGGGTAAAGGGCTGGCCCGCGCCCACGGACGAATTGCGCGACCTGACCACCTTCCTCGGAATGCCCAACGGTTGGATGGTCGTGCTCGACCTCTTGGGCGTCGCTATCGCCGGCGGCATGTTCGTTGTTCCGCTCTACGCCTTCCTGACGACGACGGTAGCCAAGGCCGAAACGGCGCGGACGATTGCTGCCAACAACATTGTCAATTCGGGTTTCATGGTCGCGGCCACGCTGATCTTGACCGTGGCTGTGCAGATGGGAGTGACGGTTGCCGACAGCCTGCTGATCGTAGCACTCTCAAGCGTACTGGCGGCGTGGCTGGGATGGAAACTGCACCTGGCCTGCGACTAGGCCGAGATGGCGACGGTCAGATCAGGTAGACCGTCATAAATAAGAAGCCGCCAACGAAGGTCAGCGCGAAGATTCGGATGTCGTCAGCGGTGGAGGAGGACACCTCCGCGACCGCGACGGCGGCGGGACGTGCCCGTCCGAGTATCCGGCTCCGAAACTGATTTGTCGGTCGGCGAAACATCCGCATGAAGGCTTTCTTAACGACTTTTTTACCAAGCCTTCAACGTCCTTGATGCGCGCGCCGATCCCTCCGTCCCATGATGGGACGACGGCCTTTCCCTTCTCTATTGTCGATCACGCCGTGCGGCGCGATTCCCGCGATTTCGGCGGGGCATCGCCGGGCTTTTCCCGACGGGAGCGCAGCAGCGCAGCAGCCTGGTCTCCGCTCATCGGCTTGCCGAAGTACCAACCCTGGCCGACGGCACAGCCGTAGCCGGCAAGCGCAGCATGGGTGGCGGCGTCCTCAATACCTTCGACAGTGACCGGTACGCCGATCGCGTCCGCAAGCGTCGAAACGGCGCGAACGATCGCGGCGCTTTCGCGGTCGTTGACAATCGTCGAGACGAAGCTGCGATCGATCTTGATGACGTCGAACGGCAGGGAGCGCAGGTGCGCGAGCGACGAGAAGCCGGTGCCAAAGTCATCGAGCGCCAGGCGGACGCCTTGGTTCTTCAGGCTGGTCACGATTGTCCGCGCAAGGTCGAGGTCGGCGAATAGCGAGCTTTCGGTGATTTCAACCACGAGCCGTTCGGCTGGGAAGCCGGCTTCGGCCAGCAGCCGGACGATACGCTGGGCGAGCCAACTGTCCGCCAACTGCGTCGGCGAGATGTTGACCGAAATCTTGATCGACGGGTCCCACGCCGCAGCCTGAGTCAGCGCGGCCAAGATCACCTGTTCGGACAAGCGGCCGATTAGGCCATGCTCTTCCGCGACCGGAATGAAGCGGTCCGGTTCGACCAGGCCGCTCAGCGGATGTTCCCAGCGGGCCAGCACCTCGAAGCCGATGATGTCGCCCGTCAGCAGGTCAACCTGCGGTTCAAAGAAGGGGATGAACTGGCCGTGGTCCAGACCGTAGCGGATTCCCTGCTCGATCTCGCTATGCATGATCAGTGCGCGTTCCATGCCCTCGTCGAACCAGACCGGGCGTGCGGAGCGGGCGTTCTTCGCACGGTCCAGCGCGATGTCGGCACGGCGGAGGAAATCCGGGATCTGGCCGTCCGCGGGGGCGGACGACGCAATGCCGAGGAATGCGCCAATCTGAACAAGACGCCCATCGACCTCGAACGGGCGGGTGACCGAGCGAAGTAGCCGTTCGCCAAGTTGTTCTACAATGGCCGGCTGATCCTTGTCCGCCGCCATTGCCACGGCGAATTCATCTCCGGCGAGGCGAGCAACAAGGTGGCCGGGCTGCACAGCCTGCTCCAGAGCGCTGGCGATCATGCGCAAAACCTTGTCGCCGACATCATAGCCGTGGCGGTCGTTGATCGCCTTGAATCGGTTCAGTTGCAGCGAGAAGATGACGACCGGCTGTCCGGCTTCGGCCGCGCCGCGACGAAGCTCCTCGCCGCGGTCGGCGAAGCCCTTGCGGTTCAGGAGGCCCGTCATCCCGTCAGTCGACGCAATTAGAGCGGCACGCGCCTCGCCTTCTCGGCGAGCCTCGCTTTCATGCTGCAGGTCGACATAGCGGCGCCAGCCGAAGAGGATCAGCGCGACATTGAGCGTCAGCGCGACGGAGGCGACCTTGAGCCCCGGCCCGAGATCGCGGTCGGCAAATGCCAGCCTCTGGAAGAATTCGCTGCCGTTCCAGATTAGCATCATCACGGCGGCGATGAGGATACCAAGCACCAGCATGTCCCGCCGTGCATTGGCGAGCGACATGTTGCTGTCCCGCGACGCGGACTTCAGAAACGAAAAACTGCGCACGAAGCGTTACTTAATGCGCAGTGCTTAATATTTTCCTCCACTTGGGAGGATTATTCCGGTCTTGCTGTTTTTGGGAAAGCCTATTGCCGATCCGCGACCCAACCACGCTTGGCAAGGTGGAAAGCCATCAGTTCGGGCAGCCGGCCACCGCCAAGCCCGCGGCGCATGGGCCGTTGCAGGAGGTCTACGTCCGGACCGCTATTGCCTTCGACGAGACACGGCCCGTCCGGCGTCAATGCGATATCCCAGCCGATGACGGTTCGGTCCGCAAATGCGGCATGGGCGCGGACGGCCAGTTTCTTCGCCTCGGCCCAGAGAGGAAGCGTCCGGCCCGTGATTGCTGCATCCGTGTCGGGGTGACGGTCCAGCCACCCCAGACGGACGTCGTCACCCAGGTTGCTGGCCTGACCCAACCGGCCGCTGGCAATGTCAACCTCGGCGGCGATCCCGCCCGCGTGGATATTGTCGACGACGACATTACGCCCGATTGCCATCCGAAAGACCGCCGCGATGACCTCGCCGTGGCCCTTCTCGTCAAGGCAGGTCATAATGCGCGCGGTACAGAGCGCGCCATTGGATAGGTCCGCAATTGCGGGATGATTGATGCGGCGGAGCTGTATCAGCCTTGGGACGCCCGAAGACTCCCGAGCCAGCCTGGCAAGCAGATCGTCAGCCGTCAGGAGTAATCCTTCCGGGTTACGGTACCGGCCGTCCGCCTGGATATCCCAGCGCTCCGCACCCTTGCCACCCCTGGCATTGGTCGGCTTAATGAACAAATCCCGGGCAGGAAGCACAGGTTCGCCCGTCCAGTGAAGACCGCCATCGCGCGCGATCACCAGCACATCGACAGCATCGATCCCATGGGCCCGGCAATGCGATGCAAATGCGTCCTTGTCATTGAGCGGGGAATTGCCCGGCCAATTTAACAGCCTGAACAGTGCAAGCTTGGTCTCAAACCGATTCAGGAAGTTGCGTGCCTGTCCGCGCACGTCCTGCTCGTACAATGAGAAAATATAATACCAGCGGGGAAGTATCCCGAAACGAAAGTAAAGCTGCAACTGGTCGGCAAGCTGCATAACTACCAGACGATCATAGCGCTGCTGGATGATCCGCCCGTTCCGCCAAGTGAAACGGGCCATTTCCTCTATAAGGACGATTGGCCACGTCAGCCATGCACGGATGATCCGGCTCCGGTCCTTGCGACCGTGAGTAATGAAGTATTGGCGGGCATAGATATCGCGGATGGCACCGATTGCATCCGATGCAGACGGAGCGAACGCCTTTCGGACGACGACCGGAATGCCTGCTACGCGATAGGCGAATTTCTGAATCGCCTTGGTCACAGCGGCAAACGAGCTCCAATACCCCGGCATCGCCAGTCCCACGGACTGGCCGCGGGCTGGGCTGGTGCGGACGGCGGGACTCGAACCCGCACTCCAGCAAGGGAAGCCGATTTTAAGTCGGCAGCGTCTACCATTCCGCCACGTCCGCTAATGCCGCCAACAAATGCCTCCACCCACTGGCGGACGCAACTATTCGGCGGCGGCTTCACCGAGGTTCAGCCGCTCGCGCATTTCCTTGCCCGGCTTGAAATAAGGGACGCGCTTGGCGTCGACATCGACCGCCTCGCCCGTGCGCGGGTTGCGCCCGGTCCGCGCATCCCGCTGCCGGGTTGAAAATGCGCCAAAGCCGCGAAGCTCGACACGCCCGCCTTTCGCGAGCTGGTCCGTAATGGAATCGAATAGAGCAGAGACCACATTTTCAACCTCGCGCTGGCTGAGGTCGGGAAAATCGCTGCACAGTTTCTGCACAAGCTCGGAACGGATCATTTAGGTCCCCGCATGAATTCAATTGTCATGGCGCCCCCCGGCGTTGGCGCATTGCGTATCAGCCTGTTTGCCAAAGGAAAAGGGCGCAAATGCGTTAACCGCATCCACGCCCTTCCCTATCGTTTCGTGACGGGACAGTCGCCGCTTCCGGCAACTGCAATCCGTTACTTCTTCGACTTGGTCTTGGTCTCGGCCTTTTCCTTCAGCGCTGCGCCGAGGATATCGCCCAACGAAGCGCCGGCATCGGACGAGCCGTACTGCGCAACCGCCTGCTTTTCTTCGGCAATCTGAAGGGCCTTGATCGAGAAGTTCGGCTTCTTCGACCGGTCGAAGCCGGTGACCAGCGCGTCGAACTTCTGACCGACCTGGAAGCGCTCTGGACGCTGTTCGTCGCGGTCGCGGCCAAGGTCGGTGCGCTTAATGAAGCCGGTCGCGCCATCGTCGCCAACCTGCACCTCGAGGCCGCCATCGCGGACTTCGAGGACGGTGACCGTGACGGTCTCACCCTTATTGACGCCACCGCCGCTGGCGGCAGCCGCCGACACGCCGCCGCGTTCAAGCTGCTTCATGCCGAGCGAGATACGTTCTTTCTCGACATCGACGTCGAGCACGACGGCCTTGACAGTCTCGCCCTTGTGATGGAGCCCAAGAGCTTCCTCGCCCGAAACGCCCCACGCGATGTCCGACATGTGCACCATGCCGTCGACGTCACCATCGAGGCCGATGAAAAGGCCGAATTCTGTCGAGTTCTTGACTTCGCCTTCGACAGTCGATCCGACCGGGTGCTTCTCGGCGAAGTCGCTCCACGGGTTCGACTGGGCCTGCTTGAGGCCGAGGCTGATGCGGCGCTTTTCTTCGTCGACTTCGAGGATCTTCACTTCGACTTCCTGGGAAGTGCTGACGATCTTGCCGGGATGGACGTTCTTCTTGGTCCAGCTCATTTCGCTGACGTGGACCAGGCCTTCGATGCCCGGCTCCAGTTCGACGAACGCACCATATTCGGTGATGTTGGTCACGCGACCGGTGAAGGTACCTTCAATCGGGTACTTGGCAGCGGCGCCTTCCCAAGGATCGCTTTCGAGCTGCTTCATTCCAAGGCTGATGCGCTGCGTGTCGCGGTTGATGCGGATGATCTGAACCTTGACCGTGTCGCCGATGTTCAAAACCTCGCTTGGGTGACCGACGCGCTTGTAGCTAATGTCGGTGACGTGGAGCAGGCCGTCGATGCCGCCCAGGTCGACGAACGCACCGTAGTCGGTGATGTTCTTGACGACGCCCTCGATGATTTGTCCTTCGGTGAGCGACTGGATCAGCCCCGAACGCTGCTCAGCCCGGGTTTCTTCGAGGATGGCGCGACGCGACACCACGATGTTGCCGCGGCGGCGGTCCATCTTCAGGATAACGAACGGCTGCGGCAGGTCCATCAGCGGCTGCACGTCGCGAACCGGGCGGATGTCCACCTGGCTGCCCGGCAGGAAGGCTACCGCACCGCCGAGGTCGACGGTAAAGCCGCCCTTGACGCGTCCGAAGATCACGCCGTCGACGCGTTCGGCCTTTTCGAATTCCTTCTCCAGCTTGTCCCAGGCGGCCTCGCGGCGGGCGCGGTCGCGGCTGAGCATCGCTTCGCCATTGGCGTTCTCAACTCGGTCGACATAGACTTCGACTTCGTCACCGACCTTGATCTCCGCTTTCTGGCCCGGCGCTGCGAATTCGCGCAGCGGCACGCGGCCTTCGCTCTTCAGGCCGACGTCGATGACGGCCAAGTCGTTTTCGATACCGGTAACAGTGCCCTTGACGACGCGCCCTTCGAAGGCCTCGTTTTCGCCGCCGAGCGTTTCGTTGAGAAGCGCCGCGAAATCGTCGCGGCTCGGGAATGCCGTAGTGGCCATAAAATCAATAGTCTTTCAAATAAGCGTTTCGGCCGCCAGCCGGACCACCATGGTCGGCTTTCCTTCTGGCGGGCTTGGAGAAACCCTTGCCGCCCCGCCGGGCCCATCCCGGTGAAGCATCCAGATGACCGGCGTGCGAACGGCGCCTCATGCAAAAAGCGCGGCGTGGTCCGGGAAAGCAGCTTCCCTTCCAACCTGTCGCGCTCGCCTGATGACGGGCCGTCCGCAGGAGCCGAGCCTGATGGACGCGCGCGCCTTAACGGAAAGGGTCAATTTCAGCAAGTTATAGGCGGGGCACGCCCGGTCAGGCGCCGGTCGCCATCTTGATACGGTCTTCGACGAGCGCGATGGCCACTGCGATGGCCTCGTCCACGGTCAGCCCACTGGTATCGAGAAGGTCGGCATCAGCCGCCTGCGCCAGCGGTGCTGCATCACGGCCCGAATCGCGCTCATCGCGGGCGCGAATGTCGATCAGCACATCGTCGAAATGCCCGGGCATGCCGCGCGACAGCAATTCGGCGACGCGTCTCCGAGCACGGACTTCGGGAGTGGCCGTTACAAACAGCTTGGCCGAAGCGTTCGGCGCAATCACCGTCCCAATATCCCGACCATCTAAAACCGCGCCAGATGATTGGGCGGCGAAAGCTCGCTGGCGCTCCAACAGGGCAGCGCGAACGCCGGAGTAGGCGGAAATGCGGCTGGCGATAGATCCGACGATTTCGCTTCGAAGGTCGGGGTCAGTGGGATCTACCTGCGCGACGCCCTCACACGCGCGAACCGCCTCAAATTCGCTCGACGGATCCCCGCCAAAGCGGAACATGGTTAGCGCCACAGCCCTGTAGAGCATTCCGGTATCCATGTGTGGTAGTCCGAAGTGGCCGGCGAGCGCGCGCGCGATGGTGCCTTTTCCGCTGGCGGCGGGGCCGTCGACAGCGATTATGATGGGATTCCAGGTGTCGGTCATGGAAGCCTCGCTTTGACAGCCGCCCGCCCCTATGGCAAGGCGCGCGCCGATTGACGGACGGGCCTTTTTCGGTGCCCGCCACTACCTGGAGACATGACCCAATGGTCAAACCCGAATGGGGCACCAAGCGCACTTGCCCCAAGTGCTCGACCCGCTTTTATGATCTCGGCAATGACGAGCCGGTGACTTGCATCAGCTGCGGCACCGATTTCGTGCCGGAGCCTGTGCTGAAGTCGAAGCAGCCGCTGCCGTTCGAAGCCGCCGCGCCCGAAAAGGCGAAGGAAGCGGACGAGGATCTGGGCGCGGAGGACCTGGTTCCCGACGAGGACGAAGAGCCGAGCGCGGACGACGAAGTCGACCTGTCGACCGGTGACGACGACCTGGGCGTTGCCAAGGGCGACGAAGACGACGAAAATTAATCAGCCCGAGGGGGCATTTCCCATTTGCGAAATGGGAAACTAGCCCCTAAAGGGCGCCTCCGGACGGGGCCGTAGCTCAGCTGGGAGAGCGTCGCAATGGCATTGCGAAGGTCAGGGGTTCGATCCCCCTCGGCTCCACCATCCGTCCTTAAGGTCATGTAGACCCTAGGAAATCCCGGAAAACCCAGCACTTTTCCCAAGCGGGTGTTACATCTGTAGGGGATGTAAGACCTATGTGCCTGTACCTCACCAAGCGTAACTCCACCTACTACTTCCGCCGCATCGTTCCCCCGGAGCTTCGTCCGATTTTGGGGAAGCGGGAGTTCATGTTCTCGCTGAACACGAAGGAAAAGGACGAGGCCAAGCGACTTCGCTCTGCGCACGCCGTACGGACCGATCGATTGATTGGGGAGGCATGGGCCAGCCTGTCACCCCCCGCGCGCCCTGCGGTCCCTCCAGCGGCCTGTATGGAGGTCTCGGAGGAGCAGTTGGCGATGGAGCAGGCTGAACTCCAGGAAGTGCTAGAAAAGGAGGAGCGCCGCGAGGAGCTAGCCGAGTACATCGCCTTCCTTGAGGACCGGCTCAAAGGTTCAACCCGTGAAATGCCGCGAGAACTTCGGGCGTTCCGATACATCCTAGAGGGTCGCCAGTTCGACAATGACCTTCTCTCTGACCAGTTGTTGGTCTCTCGGGTTGAGAAACGGGAACTGGAGAAGAAGCTGGAAGGGGCAAGCGCATCCTCCCCGCTCGCCATTCCCGAGGCTTCCGAGACCAATGCTGGAGCCATGCTGGACACGACCATCGTGGACCTTTGGGCCGCCGAGAAGAAGCCAAGGCAGAAGGGTATCGACGCCCATAGGTCGGTAGCCCGCTGGCTGTATGATCGCATTGGCAGCAAGCCAGTCGATCAACTAGCGAGAGCCGACTTCCTCGCTTTCAAG
This sequence comes from Sphingomonas edaphi, assembly GCF_003583725.1. Lineage (GTDB taxonomy): Bacteria > Pseudomonadota > Alphaproteobacteria > Sphingomonadales > Sphingomonadaceae > Sphingomicrobium > Sphingomicrobium edaphi. The sequence goes on from NZ_QXTF01000001.1 coordinate 549,364, forward strand.
GCCAAGCTGGTCGATGAGGGCCAATCCCCAGCGAACATCAAGCAAAAGCTGTCCCGTCTGCGGACGCTCATGCAGTGGGCGTTCGACAACGGCTACGCTGACAGCAATCCGGCAGCGGGGGTGACGATCAAGGATGCGCAGGCAGCGAAGAACAAGCGGCTGCCATTCGACCTTTCGTCGCTAACCGCCATCTTCTCCAGTCCCGTGTTCACGCAAGGCGAGCGGCCAGTAAGGCTGCGTGGCGAGGCGGGCTATTGGCTTCCCCTGCTCGCGCTATTCACTGGCGCGCGACTGGAGGAGCTTGGGCAGCTTCGGCCCAAGGATGTAGCCGAGCGGACTTACGCCGACAGCGACGGACAACAGCGGTCCGCTTGGTTCATCCACATTCGTGAGGATGCGGAGGACGGGCTGAAGCTCAAGACTGCGGAAAGCGCCCGCCACATTCCAGTCCACGGGGAACTCGTCAGGCTGGGCTTCTTGTTGTTTGTGTCTGCGGCGAAAGCAGCCAATCAGCAACGGCTCTTCCCACTGCTTCGACCCGACAAGTACGGCAGCCTAACTGCCAAGTGGGGTGAAAACTGGAGCATCTATCGCCGGACGGTTTGCGGCGTGTCCGACCGCCGAATGGTGTTCCATTCCTTCCGCCATACCTTCAAGGACTACACTCGGCTGGCCGGCATTGAAGAAGGCATCCAGCGCCAGCTAATGGGGCATAGTGCTAGGGATGTGGCAGATGACTATGGCAGCGGCCACTGGGACCATCAGCTAGTGGAAGCCATGAAAAGATACAGGGTGCCAGGGCTAGACCTGACTGCCGCTCCCCAAGGTTCCAGCTAGGTCAGGCTTCGCTTCAATGCGCTCGGCGAGGAAGTCGAGGAGATAGCTGAGTTCCTCGTCAGAGTTCCTCGTTCCAAAGTAATGAAGCGCCAACGGCGCAGCCAACAGGGCCAAGAGAATGGTCCAGATAAACACGAAGTCGCTGTTGGTTAGGTCCGGGTTCCGTTCGCCCACCAAGCCGAGCATCGCCATAGTGACCATACCCAAGGCACAAACCCAAAAGAGGTCAAAGATGTAGACCCAAGACGGTGCGCGATAGCGAAGTTCCAGCATCGAACCGGAACGGTGTTCGTGAAGCCCACCGGCGAGCAAGGGCTTAGCGTTATACTCAAAGGGTGAACTGACGTACCGCAACCTTAGTCTGCCTAACCACACTCCCCCAACCACGGCATCCGTGTGAAAGGGCCAGAAGCGAGACCCTGCCGCTTCATTAATCCGCTCGGCAACGTCTCGTGGAGAGTGGCGAGACGTTAAGCGGACGGGCTGACCCACAAAGTAGTCTCGCAAACGCATTGCCCGATGATGCGGTGTTGAACTCGTGTTCGCAATGGGTCCACGGCGATCACTGCGACATTGGGCCGTAGAGTACGCCCAAACGAGACAGATGGCCTTCGGCTTTACGCTTGGGCGGTTTTCCGAGCGGCCTTGCTCTTGGCCCTTTCCAAGTAGCCGCACACGTAGCCGATCGAGGATGTGATGCACTGCTCGCCAGCTTCCCGCCATTGCTCCCGTAGCTGCATGGCCCTCTTTTTAATCCGGCTCTGCCGACTTCGGTGGAAGGCCACGTATGGTGCTTCCAGTGGGTTGCCATCGGGGTCAGGCAAGCCAGCCAGAGCAGCCCGAGCAATCATGTAGAACTCGACTTCCTCCTTGAGCCGCTTAGTCAGTGCCGGGTCCAGCTTTGCCTCTGGCCTGATCGTTAGCCAGCCTACCACTGCTGACCATTCGGCCCGCTCAATCGCTGCCTCTCCCATAGAACCCAGCCGCTGCTTCAGTTCGTCTCTGGTCTTTGCAGCCTCTGGTGGCTTACCCGTTAGGGCGTCCATGGGGATGCCCAGGAACTTCGATACTCCGATCACCTTGTCACTCAGGTCACTCATTATCAGTCTGTCATCCATAGGAGCTTCAATGGCTCCTATTGGGACCCATTCATTCGTACAATCTATATGAACCAGAGGGGCCTAGTGGGATGGAGTTAGTCGGCTCTCCCCCCATGATCTATCATTGGTACAATGGGATTACCCATGGGGTTACCTGAAATAGATACAGAGGGTGATGCCGGAATGTCATGAACCGTCGGGTCGCTGAGTGGTCTGTGAGCAGCCGGTGACGCCAAACCGCGAAGCGGCCTCTCCCAAGCGTCATGATGTTTCAAGTCGTCCCCGACCGCGCCAGAAAATGGTTTCCTGTGCTTGATGGTACCGATTTAAATGCCCTGATTTTCCAGTGAGTTATGACGGAATAGTCAAACCTCATAGGACACCGCTATAACTATCTGAAAGATGAGGATTTTTACGCCCTACGCTTGTTTGAGAGCCTCTTCCAAGCTCCGGCGATGCAGGAAGGTATCAGGCCCAATCTGGTCGGGTGGAAGCGTGCCATGCTCGGCAGCCAGAGCGGCAAGGACCGACCAACGGTCGGCAGGTCGCCCACCGGCATCCCTCAAGCTATTCGAGTTCAGCGGAACGGTTCTCCGCACCAAGTCTGCCACGGTGACAAACCCAGCCGGAAAGCGGCCCGGGTCAAGTCGGAGCAACGGCAGGCCCGCAAGCGCGATCAGGCCGAAGATGCTGCTTACAATCCAGTGGCCCGTGAGCAGGGCGACGATTGCCGCGATTATGCCTCCGACCAACAGGCCGCCACCCATCATGCCGAGCCATGTTAGTTCGTAAGACGGAAGCCTAAGGCCCGTTTCATCGGCCAGCTTCTTGAACATGCGGCTAGGCTGCATCCCGCTGGCGGCCAGCGCCGTGTCGGGCGTGATACCGCGCTTGTCGTCCGGGGAAAGCGAACGCCGCATCCGGTAGAACACCATGGATGAGCCGCAGCTACCGTCCTGGCCATTCCAATCGGGCGAGTGGCTGCACACCACGTCGTACAAGCCACCAACCGTGGCGCATTGCTCGGCTTCTTCATTCGCAATCTTAATGCCGAAAGTAGCTTCGACCTCTTCGAGCAGATCGATCGCACCCCATTCCGGGTCGAGGTCTAGTGAGTTGGCCATGCTCTGATAATGCGCCCAAGTACATCCGGTCGCAACTCGACTGCTAGACGACAGGTCGTTGAGTGGGCTGGAGCGACAGTTCAACCGGCAGGCATTGACGACCAGCGCCCGTCAGGCATCATTCCAGCCATGAACTGGACTAGTCCTGCAAAGCGTCGCCTCATCTTCGTGAGTGCCGCCATTATTGCCGCAACTGCCGCTGCTACCGTTTATGCCTGTAGCAGCCAGTCAGCCTCAAGCGACGATACCGAAGAAAGTGAAATGCAGCCCATAAAGAGCGCGGTCTACGTCAACGACCGTCTTTGGCTGCTGCATGATGATGGCTCGCTGGTTTCACTAGGCCCGAGCGATGCCAAACCCGAAAAGGTCACTGCACCGGGCAAGCTGATCGAAATCTGCAAGCTGGGTGGCTCGTTGGTCGCTGTCGCCTCAGGTGCAAACGCATGGACGGTCGAACAACAACAAAGTGCTGGTTGGGTTGTAAGGGCCAAGCTGCCAACTGAGGGCGATAGCATTGCGGCGATTGGCTGCGATGGCTCCGCCAATGTCGTTACCGTTGTAACAAACAAGCGAGTGCTTGATGTAGCAGGGGACACCGTTCGTACTCTCAAACTCAAGCAGGAACTTAAGCCCCCGTTCGCTAATGGCATTGCTCTGGCCACGTCGGATGCAGTTTGGTTGGGGTTCAATGTTGGCGAGTGGGGAGGCGGGCTAAAGCGCATTGCTCGCAGTGGCGGGCAGGTTCAGGCCGTTGCCCGCAACAGGTCGGGGGAACTCTGTGGCGGTCCGCTAAACACCGAGTGCGACCCTGTGACTGGCATTGTTTCCGCGCCATGGGACAGATCTTGCGTGGTTGCCTCTATCGGCCTTGTCCACATGATGTCGCATGGGCGGCTCGTTGAAGTCTGCGGTAACGACGTTAGGCGGCTCTATTTCAAGGCTCTCGACCCCCAGCCCCCTAACAACAGGCTAGACGACGGAGAGCCGGCCAGCACCGTGGCCTTCTTCGGACTGCAAGGTGCGCCAAGTAGCCTTTGGGCGGTTGGTCTTGATGGCCTCTATCGATTTGATGGCAAACAGTCCCCTACGTTCCAGCCCCTTCCGAAGTTTGAGAATAAGGGCGGCTACTGGGTCAGCTTTGACGTGCCTGGGGTTGCTCTTGTCATGACTGATGTGAACCAGCGCCTATCAATGAGCGGGTCAGTACCGATCATGGCCGTCCGCTAGACTTTCCTGCGTTTCGGAACAGCCGATTTTCGAGGCCGTGGAGTGCCGACAGCGCACCTTGGCCAGTTCGCGTAGCGCGGGCAGCTGAGAACGTGCTGGATGGCGTTCCAAGGCCGTTTATGAGGCTCCCGAACTGGCGATCACCCGCGCAACTTGCGTGGCCTTCCATTTGCCCCCTCGGCTAGTGCGGACGCCATTCGCATTGAGATGCCGCGCCAGTTCGGAAAGGCCGGTCACACCTTGCCGTTGAAGATCGGCGATAGCCTCCCCCACGCGAGTATTGAACGACTGCGCTTGCTTCCGCTTTGCTGCGGTACCCAATGCGGGGTTGACCTTAACTCCGCGAAACCCGCCGAGCCTGGCACCTCTCGCCTTCGCCGCCTGCAATGCTGCCTTGGTGCGCTCGGAAATCATGTTCCGCTCATGCTCAGCCATGGCCGCGTAAATGTGGACAGTCAGGCGGCTGGCGCTTGGCTGGTCGCAGGCCACAAAGTCCACCTTGCTATCCATTAGCTGGGCAATGAACGACACCGCACGGGACAGGCGGTCTAGCTTGGCAACCAGTAGCGTTGCGCCCGTAAGCTCGACATGCCGTAATGCCTTGGCCAGTTCCGGCCGGTCGCTATCCGCTCCGCTCTCAATCTCAACGAACGTAGCTAGCAGTTGATCGTCGGGCCTTAGATACTGTTGGATAGCAGCCTCTTGCGCCTCTAACCCTAGCCCCGAGCTTCCCTGCTTGGCAGTCGATACGCGGACATACGCAACAAACTTGGCCATTGACTGTCCCCTTTCACGTTACAGTCTACGGTCGTTGACTGTAATGTAAAGGCCTGATGAACCCCGTGCATTCCGTGTCCTTAGGGGGGCATGGGGGGAACTCGCCGCCTGATTGTTGTGAGTTGGCCTTTTGCGTAAGCGCGCCGGACATAGGTCGTTAAGTGCCGACGAGACGCCGAGAGCTAGCTGTCCCTATTCATCTTCCGTGGTCGGTACTCGGCCCATCTCCAAGTGTCCGGGTCCGGTAAGGCAACTCGAAGCAATGGAACGCCACACGTTTCGCACCTAAGTCTCAATGTCCTTACGGTGGACAGTTTCGTCTGCGGTTCCCTGCCCTCTAATGGCACTGGGGCCATGTAACCGCACCTATCGCATTGCAGACTGAGTTGGATTTCGTCCTCAAGTGCTTCGGCAACTGTAAAATCCCAAAGCCGATCAATCGGCACCGATGCTAGACCGTTGGGCGGCTCCCTTGTTCGATGTTCTGACCATTGATTTGCTAGCTCGTAACCGAGCCATACATACCGTCGCGCCCAAACGGTTTCAGCGATTAGGGCAGTGAGACAACTGGGCGCGGTGTCGATTATCTCAAATCGAGGAACGACCCATTTGGCCATGATCTTCTTGAGCCGGCCCGTCTTGATGCCGCTGTCTGTCGAACCTCCGCCAGCGTCACGCATGTGATTATCGGCGCGAACCCGAACCTGCTTGCTTTCGCCGACATAGACCGGCGGCCCATACTTAAATCGCCCTCGATGATCTTGCAGCGAAGGGTCATGAATGGCGTAGATGACGTGACCCTGGCCCTCTGCGAGGCTGCCTATTCTGTCGACCTCCGCCCTAATCTCAGCCTGAAAAGCGCGAAGCCGTGGATCTTTTGTGTAACGCCGCACGCCTTTGACATGCCGTCTAATGACTTGTCACTCAAGGGAAGTTGTATTTAGTCTACCATCGCTCGGTTGCTTGTTGATTGCTGGAGGATGCGCGTCCGTGACAACCGATAGCATTGTAGATGCCAACCCCAGCAACTTCGATCGGCTGCGAGCGCACCTGTCGGCGGAAGGTCTGGCTTGCCACCTCTTAGACGGCTGGCTCGCAGACCGTACGAAGTCCGCCGAGGAACTCCTCTCCGACCTCGAAGCATTTTACGACAGCAAGGAACCCGACGTTGCGGCCCAACATCAAGAGGGTTGAAGTCCAAGGCTTCAGAAGCTTCGGCAGCGGTCGTCAATCAGTCGACCTATCGGACACAGTATCGGCGTTTTGGGGCGGGAATAGCCAAGGCAAGACCAGCCTTGCCGAGGCATTTGAGTTCCTGCTCACTGGCCAGATTATCCGCCGCGACATGCAAGGAAGTTCAAAAGATGAGTTCTCAGACGCCCTTCGTAATGCACATCTAGCAAGCACCGCCTTGGTCCAGGTCGCTGCCGACATTGCGTGCGCGGATGGCATAACGAGGAAGCTAACTCGCACGTTGGTTGGGGACTACAACAAGTCCACTACAGCCTGCACAAGCAAGCTCGAAATCGACGGAAAGCCAGCGGCGGAGCCAGACCTCCAATCAGTTTTGGGCATCAAGCTTTCGCAGCGTCCTCTGCAAGCGCCCGTCTTAGCGCAGCATACTTTAGGGTACGTTTTCTCCACCCCGCCGAACGATCGAGCAACCTACTTTCGCGCTGTTCTCGACACACAAGACCTTGAAGATTTTCGTCAAGCCGTGGCGAGCCTTAGTCCACTACTATCGACGCCAGAGCTAGAGGGGCTGCGCAATCTCGCGGCGGTTGAGGGTATCACGTCGGACCTTCCATCCGCTGCGCTTATCCGACGCTCCGAGACGTTAGAAAGCGCATCGACTGCTCTAGGGGACACGGTCAGTGAACTGTTAGCTTCGATTTCCGTCACCCCTGAAGGGCCGCTTGCTAACCGCGCCAATCAACTTGAACAGTCACTTGAGGTCATACAGTCCAAAACGTTTCCGCTAGCGCTGTTTGGACGGAAGGCGGACGTTGCATGGGTAGACCTCCCTCCCAATGCAAAGGATGTCATCCAACAGTTCGAAACCGAAAAGTCCGCAATCGAGCTAGAGGCTAGGCGGTTGGTTGGCCTCTATAGTGCTGCGCTATCTTTGCCTGAAGTCGCTTCTCAGGAGGGTGACGCAGACTGCCCCCTTTGTCTCACGCCCCATGCGTTTACCGAGGCGCGAAGGGATGCGCTCAAGACAGAACTGCAAAAGGCTGAAACGTACCAGTTGGCTGAAGCCAATCTACGGTCGCTTTTGGGTTCGATTGATCATGCTCTTGAGTTGCTATCAACGAATGTCGTGGCTGCGTTGCCCAAGTTAGTCTCGGCTGGCCCATCAGAAAGAAGGTCTGCGGGATTTACGACAGCCAGACTGGTCGAGTTGTCAGGCAATCGCTCCTTAGTTGAGGCGTGGACCCGTGCGCTGCTCAAACTCTGTCGGGTAGCCTATGCTCTGTTGCGTGTGGTCCGGTCCGCCAAGGCGATGGTGCAGTCGCTCCTAGATGACATTGAGAAATGGCAAGGCGCGGAACCTCTATCCGCTTTGCTGCGCGAGGCACGACGATTGTGTGCCGCACTTCAAGAAGAGGCTGCCGAGTACGCCGGTCCGACCCAAGCAGTCTATGAGCCGATTAAGAAAGTCGTCGACCAAAGCACCATCACCACAGGCTGGAGCGCTCTAATCGATTGTTGCACCAACCCGCGATCACTTGTGGCCGACTTAGATACGGCTCGCCGCCTTGAAGCCAGGCGTAAGGATTTGGAAAAGGCGTTGAAGGAAATCGATGCAGCCAACGGCAAGGTTCAGGACGAGAAACTGTCGGACCTTAGTTCTCAAGTTGTTGAGTGGTGGGAAAGGTTGCGCCCTGAGGAAAGCACCTACTTTGAAGGCGTACAGCGCCGCAGTCCCACCGCACGCCGTACTATCGATCTACGAGTTGCGCTTTCGCCCAATGAGGATCGAACGGAGGCCAAACCGAGAAACGCCGTAGCGGTATTAAGTCAGTCCCAACTTCACTGTTTAGGTTTGGCCTTGTTTCTTGCGAGAGCCGTAAAGGAGGGTTCGACCTTTCTTGTTCTCGACGACCCCGTCCTTTCAAGTGACGATGACTTTAGACCCAACTTCAATAGCAGCGTGATTGAAGCCCTTATTGCTCAGGGCATCCAAGTGATCATCCTCACCCAAGACCATAAGAGTTGGAAGGACATTGGCCATCGATGGTCGCATCGTGGCGCGGTTCAGCTACAGATTTTGCGCAGCGACCCACGCATTGGGTCAGAGCTACGTAGCGCAAGCGACACATTGGCAACGATGCTCGGAAAGGCGCAGCCACTGATTAGGTCGCAAGAGCCTGATCAGCGCAAAGAAGGGGCCATGATGTTGAGGCAGGCGATAGAACGCTTCAGCAAAGAGCTTATTGTGAGGGATAGAGTTAGTCGCGGTGACAGCAATGCGTCGATCACTGACTATGACGGCAAGGACTTCGGCACGTACAGTGCGCAGGCTCACAGCTTGCTCAGCAAAGACCCAGCGGACCCCGGCAAACTCACTGCCGCTTATGCAAACGTTACCTCCGGTCCCCACGACGATGTGCCACCTTCGTTGGCACAACTAGTCCATGCCAGTGGCGACATTAGGAAACTGAAAAAGGACTATCTCCCCTAAGTCGCGTGCGGAAACGATTGCCCAATACCCCGAACTGTTACATGTGGGTGTTCCATCGGTAACAACCGCTTGGAAAAATGTCTTTGTTTTCCAATGGTTGGGCGAGGCTAGTTCGATCCCCCTCGGCTCCACCATCCGGTCGATAAAGGCGCCTTCACGGCGCCTTTTTTGTTGCCAGCGCGCGGCGAAGCCCTGACGGTGAGGCGATGAGCAGATTGGCCGGACTGGAGCTTGGCGGCACCAATGCCGTCGTCGTCCTTGGACACGGAACCAGTATCGTTGACCGTGTCCGCTTCGCGGTGACAACGCCGGACGAAACGCTAGCACTCGTCGAAGGCCAGCTTGAGACGTGGCGGCAATCGGGGCCGCTCGATGCGCTCGGTATTGCCAGCTTCGGGCCCGTGGGCACTCGCCTCGATCTCCCAACCTATGGCCGCATCATTCGGACACCCAAGCCAGGATGGGATGGCGCCGACCTGCTAGGAAAGTTGGCGCCGCTCATCGATGGCCCTTCCTCGGTCCAGACCGATGTGACCGCTGCTGCTTTGGCGGAAGGTCGATGGGGCGCGGCGCGCGGCTGCAGCGACCATGCATACATGACCGTCGGCACGGGGGTCGGCGTCGGGATCGTCGCGGGCGGACGGCCGCTGACCGGCGTGCTACACCCCGAGGGCGGGCACATCGGCATCAGGCGGCGGTGGGGAGATGATTTCGCCGGAAGTTGCCCATTTCATGGAGACTGCCTGGAGGGCCTGATTTCGGGAACGGCCATTGCAGCCCGAACAGGGCGAGGCGGCGAAAGCCTGCGCGACGATGATCCCATTTGGACAGAAGTGGTCGATTCGCTCGCCGAGGCGTGCGCGACATTTCTGATGACTCTGGCGTGCGAGAAGATCGTGCTGGGAGGCGGCGTCATCAACCGGCGGCACTGGCTGGTCGATGCGGCCGCCGAACGCTGTGCCTGCAAGCTGGCAAGCTACCTGCCGTTCGTGACTGACCGCGCGCCTTTGTTCGCAGCCAAGCTGGGCGACAATGCAGGCCCGCGCGGCGCCTTGCTCATCGCCGAAGCCTTGCTCGGCTGACCATCATGCAAAAAGAAAGCGGCGGCGCCTTTCGACGCCGCCGCTCCTTTTGGCTAATCGTCCAACGATTAGTCGAGCTGGCTGCCGACTTCGTTGAAGGTGCTGCCGAGGTTGTTACCGATGTTGCCCATCGCGGCAATCGCGGCAACGGCAATGAGGGCGGCAATCAGGCCGTACTCGATCGCGGTCGCACCCTTGTTGTTCTTGATCAGCTTCAGAAACTTCGCCATCTCTGGTCTCCTTCAGGCTCCACAAAGGGGATCCACATTTCCCCACCTTCGCGATTTACGGCGCGTCGGTTGAGGACAGGATTACGGCCCGAAGGGTTGAAAAAGGTTTAAAGCCACCGGTTTCGAAACATTAACCTCGATTTTTTTGACGGGGTCTCAATTTTTTTCGATCAACTGCTCGACCAGATCGATGATTTCGCGGATCGCCTCCCCGCCTTCGCTCCAGTCGTCAGGCAGCGGGCTTTCCCGCTCACGGACCGGTGCTTCGCGCCGCTGCGGCACACGGAACTGCGAGGGAAGCGGTGGCCCGCGGCGGCCGTCGATCGCAATCGCAGGCGACATGAACCGGCGCCAGATTTCCGCCGGAGCGCTCCCCCCGGTGATCTTGCCGAGCGAACCATTGTCGTCGCGGCCAACCCAGACGCCGACCACCAAATTGCCGGCAAAACCGATGAACAGCGCGTCACGGTTGTTCTGTGTCGTGCCCGTCTTGCCGAAGGTCGGCGTCGATAAGGCGGCCCGCCGGCCCGTGCCTTCATTGGCAGCCGCCCACAGCAAGTTGAGCATCGGCGCGCGGTCACGCCGGTCGTCCATCTGCCCGCCCCGCGCGAAAAAGGATGCCAGGGTTCCGCGATCCGCCTCAGTTTCAAGCGGCAGTCCCCGCGGCTCGACCGGATAGCGCCCGCCCGCGATCGCTGCGTAGGCAGAGGTCAGTTCAAGCAGGCTCAGCCCCGACGTACCCAACGAAAGGCTCGGCCGATCGGTCAAAGGTGAATCGATGCCCAGGTCGCGCGCGGCGCGAATCACGTTCTGGCGACCGACCTGCTCGGCAAGCCGGACCGTCGCGGCATTGCTCGATCGGAGAAAGGCTTCGCGAAGCGTGATCGTCCCGCGATAGACGCCGTCGTTGTTGCCCGGCGACCAGCCCTCGACCGTGATCGGCCGGTCCTCGATCATGCTGTCGGGCGTATAGCCGGCGCGGAGCGCGGCAAGGTAAACGAACAGCTTGAAGGCGCTTCCGGGTTGGCGACGGGCCTGCGTGGCGCGATTGAACGGGCTCTTCCCATAGTTACGCCCGCCGACCATCGCGACTACACGCCCGTCGGGGCGCAGCGCCACGAGCGCAGCCTGCGCATCGCCAATATTGGCATTGGCAACGGCGCGGACGGCGAGCCGCTGCAGGTCTGCGTCCAGCGTCGTTTCGACCCTTACCTCACCATAATCGGCGTCGAAGGCTTGCGCGGCCTGCGGCGCGACCCAGTCGGCGAAATAGGTACCGGTCGGTACGCTACTGCTGACGCCGGTGGGGCGCGCTGATTTAGTTGCCTTGGCGCGCTGGAGCGAAATCACGCCGGTGTCAGCCATTGCCTGGAGCACTAGGCGGCTACGCTTCTGGGCGAGCGCCAAATTCCGCGTCGGCGCCAGCCGCGACGGCGCCTGTACCATCCCGGCCAGCATCGCCGACTGAGCGAGCGTCAACCGCTCCGGCTCACGGTCGAAGTAATGACGCGACGCGGCACGAAGGCCATAGACGCCATCCCCGAAATAAACGCTGGAAAGATAGCGCGACAAGATCTCGTCCTTGGTGAGCCAGGCTTCCAGCCAGAAGGCGATGATGACCTCCTGCGCTTTCCGCTTCATCGAACGGTCCGACGACAGAAAGCTGGTTTTTGCGAGTTGCTGGGTTAACGTTGAGCCCCCTTGACGGACTCCCCCGGCCCGGACGTTCGCGACCATTGCTCGGCCGATCGCGCGCGGATCGATACCCCAGTGGCTCCGGAACCGGCGATCCTCGATCGCGACGAAGGCGGCAGGGGTCATGGGATCCAGCTTTACCGCTTCGACCGGCTCGTCCTTGACCGCGCCGCGCCGGGCTATCGGGCGCCCTTCCTCGCTCACCAGCAACATCGCCGGGTCGTCCAGCGGCTCAAGGGCACGTCCGAGCGGCGCCGTGACGATCAGCCAGATGAGGGTGGCGAGTAGCAGGGCCGCGAAAGCGTTAAAGCCCCAGCGCAACCACCGCCGACGCGGCTTTGCGGGGGGCTCAACGGGCGGGACCGTCCCACCGGTCTGCGAGGTTCCAAACGGATCGGGCAGGTTCTCGACATCCAGGCCCCCACGCTGCCAAATGCCATGGTTACCATCGAATGAGTGGCCGTGATCGTCCGCCATCGTTCCCCTTCGCGGCTGCATCCTCACGCGGCCACACTGCCTTAGTCAGGTAAAACAGTTAGCCACCAATATCCAGTGGTTGATGAACCCCGGTTTAAGTTTAGAACCGCGGCCGATGGTCATGCGATTTTCCCGACGCCTGCCGCTTTTCGTTTCGCTAGCTGCGCTTTTGACCTGCGCCGCATGCGGGCGAGATGACGACGGGGTCACGCAGGTCGGAGTCATCGGACCGGACCCCAAGCTGGTCGAGACGGTCACGTCGCCACTGACCGCGGGCGACGCGCTGGTCCGTTCCAACCTGGCGCAAGGCCTCGTTCGCTTCGACGAGCGCGGGCAGATTGTGCCGGGCCTGGCCGAACGCTGGAATGTCAGCGACGATGGACTGAGCTATATCTTCCGGCTGCAGAACTCGAAGTGGCCTGACGATCGCAAAATCAAGGCCAACGAGATTGCCCGAATTCTGAGTCGCCAGCTTCGTCAGGTCAGCACCAACCCGCTGAAGGATACGATGGGCGCGGTGACCGAGGTCGTTGCAATGACTGATCGCGTAATCGAGATGCGCCTTGCCGCCCCTCGCCCCAACCTCCTCCAGCTTCTGGCCCAGCCCGAATTCGGCCTGGTCCGTGCCGGCGTGGGTACTGGCCCCTTTATTCCTGCCACCGCCGAACAGGTCGCGTCCGCGAGGCCGGAGGAGATCGAAGGCGGCATGTTCATCACCCACCGGATCCGGTTGGCCGACGCAAAGGATCCGATCGAGCGTGCACACATCATCGGAGGTGACGCCAAGGCGCTGGTCGCCGGCTTTGCCGCCGGAACGATTGACCTAGTCCTCGGTGGCACGGTGGGCGACCTTCCGATTGCGATGCGGGCGAAGGTTCCTCGCGGGGCGCTGCGGTTCGATCCCGTGGCAGGCCTTTTCGGTCTCGCTCCTACCAGGCGGAGCGAGGTTCTTCAGGACGAGGACGTGCGGCAGTTACTCAGCCGGGCAATAGACCGCACGGCCTTGGTAGCGGGACTAAATGTCGACGGGCTCGCGCCTCGGGCAACGCTGCTTCAACCGGGGCTGCTGGGAATTGGCACACCGCAACAGCCAGCCTGGCTGGCGGTACCCATGGAAGATCGCCGGGTCGGCCTCGTCGCGGAAGCCAATCGCCAGTTCGGCGACACAGACCGCCCGACGCTTCGCCTATTTCTGCCCGAAGGCGACGGAGGGGAATATTTGCTCGCGCGACTGCGTTTCGATTGGGCTCCGCTAGGCATCAAGGTCGAGCGCGCGCCGAGCGCTGCGTCGGCCGACCTCGTCTGGGTCGACGAGGTCGCGCCATCTTCGTCGCCTGCATGGTTTCTGCGCCGCTTCCGGTGCGACGTCGCGCCGATCTGCGTGGAAGAGGCAGAAGCGGTCCTTGCCGGTGCCCGGACCGCGCCATCTGCTGTGCTGCGCAATGGCTTGCTGCTCGAAGCAGCGCGACTGATGGACAAGGCGCAACTCTTTATCCCGATAGCCGCACCCGTTCGCTGGAATCTCGTTTCAGGGCGCGTCCCGGGCTTTGCCGAGAACCCCTTTGCCCGTCACACGTTGGTGGGCCTCGCAAACACGAAAATTAACGCGGGCACACCATGACCGACACACTCGAAACGCCCACTCCGAAAATGCGCCGGGAGTTTCCCAGCCTGTCGAGCGACGCGGCCGCCGTTCGCCAGCGGATCGAAGGGATGGAAAAAATCCTTGAGCGCATGTTCGTCATTCCGGGCATCAACAAACCGGTCGGCCTGGACGTGCTGCTCGACCTGATCCCCGGCGTCGGTACGATCTCCGCAGCCGCGCTGGGCAGCTACATCGCTTGGGAAGCCCGCAACCTCGGCATGTCCAAGTGGCAGATGGTGCGGATGGGCGGCAACATTGGGTTCGACATGCTGCTAGGTGCCATACCGTGGATAGGTGCGGTGCCAGACTTATTTTTCCGGTCCAACACGCGCAACCTGCGGATCATCAAGCGCCACTTGGACAAGCATCACCCTCATACGAAGATGATCGACGCCCCTCCGCGCTCAGTCCCCTAATATCTTGGCTTGCCAACGTCGCCTTGTCCGACGGTGCGACCGGCCATCTCCAGCATTCGCTCAAGGGGGATGCGAGCCTTTGCCATTGTCTCGTCGTCCAGCTCGATCCGCGGCTTGAGGTCCCGAAGAGCGAGGTAGAGCTTCTCCAGTGTGTTCAGCGCCATGTAGGGGCACATGTTGCAGTTGCAGTTCCCGTCACCCCCGGGAACGCCGATGAACGTCTTGTCCGGCGCGGCCTTTTCCATCTGGTGGATGATGTGCGGTTCAGTCGCGACGAGGATCGTGTTGCTGGGCGAATGGATCGCAAAATCCAGGATCGACTTGGTGCTGCCGACATGGTCGGCATGGTCGATGATATGCGGCGGACATTCGGGATGCGCCGCAACCGGCGCGTCCGGATATTGCGCCTTCAACTTCAGTAGTTCGGTTTCGGAAAATGCCTGGTGGACGATGCAGATGCCCGGCCAAAGCAACATCTCGCGCCCGGTACGCCTCGCGAGGTAGCCGCCGAGATGGCGGTCCGGGCCGAATATGATTTTCTGCTCTTTCGGGATCTGGCTCAGGATAATGTCGGCGCTCGATGAAGTTACGATGATATCGCTCAGCGCTTTTACCGCCGCGGAACAGTTGATGTATGTCAGCGCGATGTGGTCGGGGTGCGCTTCGCGAAAAGCCTTGAACTGGTCGGGCGGGCAGCTGTCTTCCAGGCTGCACCCTGCATCCATGTCAGGGAGTACGACGATCTTCTGCGGCGACAGGATTTTTGCCGTTTCAGCCATGAAACGCACGCCACAAAAGGCGATGACGTCCGCATCCGTCGCTGCTGCTTTCCGCGACAAGTCCAGGCTGTCGCCGACGAAGTCAGCCAGGTCCTGGATTTCGGGCTTCTGATAGTAATGGGCCAGGATGACCGCATTCCGCTCCTTCTTCAGGCGCTGGATTTCGCCAAGAAGGTCGAGGCCCTTCAGGCTTTGGGTCGGGGCGGTCATGATCGGATATCCCTTAAGCGTCAGCGGCGCGTCGCCGCCTCATCGAGCACATCGTTATAGGCGCGGCTGTGGTCAAGGGGTTCGGTAACCGCCGATCCTTCGGTGCGATAGCGGGCGACCACCTTTGCTTTCTCGAATCCCGCCGCCTGCAGTGGCAGCACGAAGCTGCGTTCCACGGCCTGCCGCCCGGCTTCCCGCGCCAGTCGCATCGGCACCGCGGCGCCGGCCTGCTTGCGGAGGTCGGCAACAGCGCGAGCTCGGTTGTTGCGGTCAAGCGCTTGGTCGGCGTCTGTCACCGCCGACAATACGCCCGCCTCGCCGTATTCGCGTGCGGCCGTCAGATCGACTTCCGGCCCGGCGATCTCAATCTCGGGCAGGGTCACGCTCAGAGTATTGCTCGTGGCATTCCAGGCCACATCGTCGGGGCCTAGTTTTGCAAGGTCGAGTTCGTAGCGAACGTCTCCGGGCAAAATCAGCGTCCGTTCTGCACTGACCAAGCCGCCGAAGCGCTCCCGCCGGCTGCTCACTACCGACACATAGCGGGCGACAAACGGGACCAGGCGGTTCTGGGCGCGCATGGATTGCAGCGCTGACGAAGCCACGGTTTCCGGATCAGGTCCCCCGAACAAACGCTTACCGATGTCCAGAGCTCCGCCGACGAACAGGCCGAGAATGAGCGCAATAGCGATCGCTGCAAGGGCCAGCGGCCGGTTCAGTCGTGACGGGGCAGCATCATCCATATTTCACCCTCCCCTTCGTCAACGACTCCGCGCCGCTGTAGGTCCACCAGGTGCGCAAGAACCGATCCGCCGGCGGCCGGCACAAGCCGCTGGTCCAGGCCAGGATAGGCGTTAGCGACGATATCCGGGACGTCGCGCGGCTTCTCTCCCAACAGCCGGAGTATCTGCCGCTCTCGCTGCATGCGATGGCCAATCATGCCTCGAACCAGTTGGGCAGGCTTAGTCACCGCTGGCCCATGAGCGGGATAGAAGATGCGGTCGCTGCGCTCACGAAGCAGGTTGAGGCTCTGCATGTAGGCAGCCATGTCCCCGTCAGGCGGCACGACCACCGTTGTTGACCAGGCCATCACATGGTCGCCCGTCAGCAAGGCATCGCCAAATGCAAAGCAAAGGTGATTGCTGGTATGTCCGGGCGTCGCCACCGCGACCAGCGACTTGCCATCGTCGAAGTCGATCGATTGCCTGTCCTGCAGCACGACGTCGGCCGAATATTCCCTGTCGAAACTAGCATCGGCTCGCGGCCCGATGCCTTCAAGCGCCAGCGGCGCGCAACCAATGATCGGAGCGCCCGTCCGATCCTTCAGCGCTCGGCTCGCCGGCGAATGATCGCGATGCGTATGAGTGCAGGCGATTGCCGCGACGGGCCGCCCGTCGAGCGCAGCAATGATCGCATCGACGTGCTCCGGCAACGCGGGACCCGGGTCGACTACAACCAGCTCGCGCTCCCCGAGGAAATAGGTTTGCGTACCGAAATAGGTGAACGGCGACGGATTGCGCGCGAGCAGCCGGGCGATGCCCGGCTCCAGCTGCTCCGCGAAGGCGTATGGCGCGTCAATCACGCGCGCCTCCTGCCATGCCCCTTCCCAATGGGCAAAGGCTTAGGTGCGCGCGAAGGCGCCCGATCCGACAGCTGCACCTGCGACCGCGCGCTCGGCGGCGCGTAGCGCCGCCTTCGAATAGACGTGCCCGAACAAGCGCTCCATGCTCTGGTCCCAGCTGAATTGAAGCGCATGAGCCCGCGCCTGCTCGCCCATCCTACGCATGTCGCCGCCAAGTACCGAAAGAATGTTAGCTGCCATGATCTCGCCGTCACCAACCTTGCCGACCAGCCCGAGGCCTTCTGGCACGCGATCGATCATCGCGCCCGCCGCAACCCCGACCACGGGCAGGCCAGACGCTTGCGCTTCAATGATGGAAATACCGAATGTCTCGTCTGCCATGCCCGATACATAGAGATCCGCACTTGCCAGCCACGCCGCAAGGTCACTTCGGTCGTCGCAATATCCCGGCGCGTAGATCCGTTCCTGCTCCCGGCCCGCGAATTGTTCGCGATACGGCCCGTCACCCAGCAACAGCAGCGCTGCTCCCAGTGAATCTGGAAGGCGCTTGAAAGCATCCACCACAACATCCGGGCGCTTCTCGCCGTCCAGCCGACCGGCGTAAATCAGCAACGGCTGGCCATCGCCCAGATTTAGCCGGCGTCGAAGGCGCAGATCGCGCTTGTCCGGTGAAAACTGGCCGAGCTCCACACCCAGCGGGACGACATCCACATCAGGCACGCCCAATGCGCGAAGCTTGGTTGCACCGCCATTCTCGCTCATTGCGAACACGGAATCGAACCGGCGGTACAGCTTGCCGCAATAGTTATAGCAAAGGCGCGAGGCCGCCTCGCCCGTCGCCTTACCCAGCCAGCGCGAGAAAGGGCGGCGGACATAGACTGTCGGGAAGTCGGTGCAATAGGCCGCGACCAGCGCCGTGCGCGGGTAGTGCCGCGAATGACCTATGGCGGCCCAAGGCAAATTATAGGCATCCTGGCATTCGATCAGGTCGGGCCGATGCTCGCCCAGCAGCGACCGGACCGCGCGGTTGCGAAGCAAGAGCCGGTAGTGCGGACTTCCCGGCACCTTCGGCGAAGCGACAAAGCAAGTGATTGCCCGACCGCCATGTTCGACCTGCACCATGTCCCGCGATCCGGGTACGATCATCAGGTGGCGGTGACGGGTTCGGTCAAGGATGTGCCGGCGCTTGTGGCGCAGGTAGGTCCCGACGCCGCCGCCAACGTCCGACCAGCTTTGCGTCAGGTCGGCGTAAAGCCGCCCATCTTCTGGACCAAGAAAAGGGTCGTGCCGTGACATGCCGCCTCCAACCCCCGGAGCGCGCATTGGTGCCGAGGCATCGGCCTGTCAATTTCCGTTTGAGGTGCGCCGTTCTTTTCCGCCCATGAAATGGGGCGCCGCGGGCAGCCTCCTAGCCCGCGGCGCCCCGCAACAAGGCTTCGCCCGGAGGCAAGAGCCATTGCCGCTTCGAGCTTTAGTCGTCCTGGCTCAGCGCTTCGATCCGGTCGAGTTCGGCTTCCGCAGAGCGGACACCCTGCTCGGCCGCCGCGATGCCGGCTGCAATTTGCTTCTCGTCGAGGGATGCCAGCGCCTCCCGCGTGATGCGTTCGACATCGATGGCCTCAACGGAGCGCATGGCAGCCCGGACGGTCGCCTTAATTTGCTCGGGGTCTTGTCCCCCGCGGCGAATCTCGGTGGAATTGCGATCGATCTCGGCCATGGCCCGGGCCACCTCGGCCCGGGACCGAGCGAGGTCGCGGCGCAGTTCTGCCTTGTCGAGTTGTGCGCCGCGGATTGCTTCGCGAACATCGCGCTCGATCTGGGCGCGATCGATCTGGACGCGCGATAAGCTTTGGCGCGCCTCGGCGATCGAACGGCGGACTTCCGCCTTTTCGGCCGGGGTCAGCTCGCTGAATTTCCTCCGCTTTCCGTCCATCATGAACGTACCATCCTCAATGTTGAGCGGGCGCGACGCCTCGACAGCGGCGACCGCTGCGACGGGCGCAACCGGTGCGGCGGCGGAGACGGAGGCGGCAGCGGCGACGGGGGCTACCGTTGCGACCGGAGAATCGAGAGCCTTGGGTGCGGTCCGGGCGGCAATGTCGACATATTCGACGGCGCGAGTTGCGGTGAGCGGCAGTGCGACGGCAACGCCGACGAGCACCATCAGGCGCCCGGCCAGCCGACGTCCGGCGGTGGGATGGGTAAGCATGGAATGTAGCCTCCTTTTGAGGGTGTTTCGATGATCGAGCGCGGCCGCGAACAGCAGCGCCCTTCCCGAAGCGGCCTTGGCGATCGCGCGGCCGTAGGCGGCACGGTCGTCGGCACTGGCCTTGTCCAGCACCCGGGCGTCGCACGCGGCTTCCTGGTCGAAGCGGAAAGCGGCGTGGGCGACCCAAGCGAGCGGATTGAACCACTGGAGGCAGAGGAGGACAAAAGCGAAGAAGTTGGCGATAAGGTCGCCGGAACGGTGGTGAGAAATTTCGTGCGCCAGAGCGAGGTGCTGCTCGCGTTCCCCAAAGCGCTGGTCGAAGTCGACGGGGACCGCGATCACGCGGTCGGCGATGCCAAACGCTAGCGGCCCGCTGACATCGGCCGACGAGACAAGCCTGATAGACCCGATCCGCGCCCGCTCGGTGCTGCGGTCGAGAATGACCGCACGCTGGCGATGGAACGACCATAACCCGCGAAGAAACAGGCCCAGAGAGACACCGAACCACACGGTCAGGACGATCGTCGTCCAGCCGCCAAGCTGCTCGATCAGGCCTGGTTCGGCCGCGACCGCTGCCAGTAACCTCGGCTCAGCAAGCACTTCCGGGACGAACGGCTGGATGGGCGACGTCTCGATCACGGGACGCTCGATCGTCGTCGTAATCGTCGGCATCAGCAGGCGCGCCGCCGGAATAAGCCACAGTGCGTAGGCCACGCGCGCTCCGAAGCGTTGCCGCACCGGCTCACGAAGCAAAAGGACCAGGATAATCAGCGCGGACGTCGCCAGGAACGTCCCAAGTGCCCAGTCGATCATGATTTCAGCTCCCTCAAGAGCGCCTCTATTTCGGCGATATCCGCGTCATCGAGGCCATCTTCTTCCGCCAACCGAGCGACTAGCGGCGATAGACGGCCCCCGAACAGCCGTTCGACGAACCGCTTGGATTCATGGCCGACATAGGCCTCACGTTCGATCGCGGGCGAATAAAGGAAACGGCGCCCCTCCTCGCTGTGCGAGACGGCGCCCTTGGTGACGAGCCGGGACAACATCGTCTTGACGGTTGCCAGCGACCAGTCGCGCATTGCTCCGATCCGTTCGAACACGTCAGCAGCGGTCAGCGGATCATCCGCTTCCCACAACGCTTCCATCACGTCGAGTTCGCCGTCGCTGATGCGCTTATCCATGAGCCAACCTTTCGATTACAACTGTAAGCGTAACGACTACAGTTGTAAACATTGAAAATCGGGGACGCTGACATTGTCGGAATATTTTACGTTTCGCTGCGTTGGCGGAATAGCGAAGCGTGAATTTTCGCTAGTTTTTGGACGTTTTTTCAAATTGGCACATGGGCTGCAATAACGATGGTGTCCACTTGGTTCCACGCCAAAACAAAGGGGACGGCGACAGCGGTTTTCTGGTCCCGCGTCGCCGTCCCCTTTTAGTTTGCAGACTCGTGCGGGGCTGGGTCGCTTCTCAGTCACTATCAAGTCGATAGCTGACCCCCGAAGCGTCAGGCGTCCGCCGCCACCAGTTGCTGAAGCTCGCCGCTTTCGAACATCTCCATCATAATGTCCGAGCCGCCTACGAATTCGCCTTTCACGTAAAGCTGCGGGATCGTCGGCCAGTCGGAATATTCCTTGATGCTGCTGCGTATTTCCTGGTCCTGCAGCACGTCGACCGTTTCGAACGGCACGCCAAGGTGGTCGAGGATCGCCACCGCGCGGCTGGAAAAGCCGCACTGCGGGAACAGCGCGCTGCCCTTCATGAACAAGACGACCTCATGGCCTTTCACGAGCGCCTCGATGCGCTGCTTTACGTCAGTCATTCATGGTCTCCGCTTGGCACCGCAGTCTCAAGCTGCAGCGCATGTAATTCTTCACCCATTCGCCCACCGAGCGACTTGTATACCATTTGGTGCTGCCTCACTCTGCTCATCCCGGCGAAACTCGGGGAGATGACACGGGCGGCATAATGGTCGCCGTCGCCAGCCAAGTCCCGGATTTCCACCACGGCATCCGGAATGGCGGCGCGGATCATCGCCTCGATATCGTTGGCGGCCATCGCCATCGGATTAGTCCAGCGACTCAATTAGCTGGCGGCGTGCCTCGACCTGCTTGTGCCCCAGCGTCTCGCGGATCTTCGCTTCGTCAGCGTCCACGCCCGCAGCCGTCAGGTCGCCCAGAACCTTGCGGATGACGTCCTCGTCCCCCGCTTCTTCGAAGTCCGCGCGAACGACGTCCTTAGCATAGGCCTCCGTTTCGACCTCAGACAGGTTCATCAGACGGGCTGCCCATTCGCCCAGCAATCGGTTGCGACGGGCAATGATGCGAAACTGCATTTCCTCGTCACGAGCGAACTTGGCCTCGAAAGCGCGTTCGCGATCGTCGAATTGGGTCATGGGTCTTCCTTAGCTGGCTGATACAGCGCAGATAGTCGTCCCGCACCCCACAAGCAATGCGGGACCCGAGGCTGTCGCCAAGGGTCCCGCCGGGGAGAACTGGTGGTTCAGGTCAGGCGCCGATCATTACCGTGCTGCCAATTGACGTGGTTTTAAACAACTTGGCAGCAAACTGGGACGGCAACCGGATACAACCATGCGAAGCCGGACGGCCCGGATTGTGCCCAGCGTGGAGCGCGATCCCATATTTATCGAGGCGCTGCATAAACGGCATGGGCGCATTGTCGTACTTGCGGCTGTGGTGCATCCGCTTTTTTTCGAGGATCGGGAAGATGCCCGTCGGCGTATCCTTGCCTTCCTTACCGCTTGAAACCGTCGCAACTCCAACGAGGGTGTCGCCGCGATAGACGTACGCCATCTGGTCGCCGAGGCTCACGATAACACGCGCCTCACCTGACGCCTTGACGTCACGCCACAGATACTGGCCCGGCTTCAACTGCTTGTCGCCGAACGCGTCGTACATGTCCGCGCGCGCCATATAGGCGGCGTCGGTCGCTTCGGCCCGGGCTTCGGGAGTTTCGATAGTCGCAAGGGCGGGGGCAGCCGGCATCGCCAGAGCGAGCGCGCCCGTCGCCAGCACGAAGGCCAGCTTTTTCATTTTTCGTCTCTTTTTTCTAATTGACTTTCACGAAAACAATGCATTCGCAGCCACGGAAGTTCCACGACTCATCGAATAGGATTCGTGATTTTCTCAATCAGATGGTGACGACAACTTTGCCGATGACCTGCCTTGCCGCCATCGCAGCGATAGCCTCGCCGCCCCGTTCCAGCGGATAGGTAGCACTGACTTTAGGACCGATTTTACCTTCGCCCCACAGCCGGAAAAGTTCGGCGACATGGGCGGCATTGGCTTTGGGATCGCGAGCCGCGAAAGCGCCCCAAAAAACTCCGCAGACATCACAGCTTTTCAGCAATGTCAGGTTGAGAGGCAGCTTGGGGATGCCCGCCGGGAAGCCGACCACAAGGTAGCGCCCTTCCCAGGCAATGCTTCGAAGTGCGGGCTCCGCATAGTCCCCGCCGACGGGATCGTAGATGACATTCGCACCTTCAGGTCCGACGGCGTCCTTGAACATTTGCGCTAGCGCCTTCTGCCCATCGCGGTCGAATGGCCCTCGCGGGTAGACGATCGCGGCGTCCGCTCCGGCCGCCCTGGCCGCGCCCGCCTTAGCATCCGAAGATACGGCCGCGACAACCCGGGCGCCTTTGGCCTTGCCCAGTTCGACCGCGGCCAGGCCAACGCCGCCCGCCGCGCCGAGTACCAGCAGCGTATCTCCGGCCTTAAGCCTCCCCCGGTCGTACAGCGCGTGGATCGACGTGGCATAGGTTAACAGTAGTGCCGCCCCGTCCGTGAAGCTCCGATCGCTGGGCAGGCGAATTGCCATCTTGGCCGGAATGACGGTCTTTTCGGCAAGTCCGCCATGACCGGGCACTGCAATCAGCCGGTCGCCCGCCTTCCAGCCAGTGACGCCCTCGCCGACCGCCTCGACTTCGCCCGCGACCTCGCCGCCAGGCGCGAAGGGTCGCGTCGGCTTGAACTGATATTTATCCTCGATGATCAACACATCGGGATAATTGATCGCGGCCGCCCGCACGCGCACCAGAAGCTCGCCCGGCCCTGCCACGGGGTCAGGGATGTCGGCTAGGCGGAGCATTTCCGGCCCGCCAGGTTCATGCGACAGCAGCGCCTTCATCCACCACTCCTCATCTTATACCCCGGGCATGCGCGTCAGCGACGACATCCGCCGCAGTCAGGCCATGGTACAGGTTTCGCGCGGTCTCCTCGGGATCCCGGTCGGCAAAGCGCCGGCCGCCCACCGTGCGAAGCGCGGCGTCGAACGTCAGCCGGTCCTTAATGGACAGGTCGCGACGTGCCTTTTCGGTCGTTGCCGCAAAGGATTCCGGACTCGAACCGTCGATGATTGTGGGCGACTGCTGACAGGCGGCCAGCGCCGCGGCGATCAGCAAAACCGCCCCTCGTATCATTCGACGTATTGCGCCGACGTCTTGGAACGAACTTCTTCGGCCGATACGCCCGGTGCCATCTCGACCAGCTTGAATGGCGAGTTATGATCGGGCCGCTCGAACACCGCCAAGTCGGTGATGATCATGTCGACAACGTTCTTGCCGGTCAGCGGCAGGGTGCACTCCGGGATGAATTTAGGATCGCCGTTCTTGGAGACATGCTCCATAACGACAATGATCCGCTTGACGCCGGCGACGAGGTCCATCGCGCCGCCCATGCCCTTGATCATCTTGCCCGGCACCATCCAGTTCGCCAGGTCGCCCTTTTCACTGACTTCCATCCCGCCGAGCACAGCCAGGTCGATATGACCGCCGCGGATCATCGCAAAGCTGTCGGCGGAGCTGAAATAGCTGGTCTGCGGCAACTGGCTAATCGTCTGCTTGCCGGCGTTGATCAGGTCGGGATCTACTTCGTCGGCATAGGGGAACGGGCCGATGCCCAGCATCCCGTTTTCGCTCTGAAGCGTGACAGTCATGCCCGCGGGCACGTTGTTGGCGACAAGCGTCGGAATGCCGATGCCCAGGTTGACGTAATAGCCGTCGCGAAGCTCCCTCGCCGCGCGCGCCGCCATTTGGTTACGGTCCCAGCCGTTGGTCAAATGATCGTGGGCGGTCATCAGGCGGATTCCCTTTCGCGGGTCGTCACGAACTCGATCTTCTTATCGTACGGCGCGCCGCAGGTCAGGCGCTTCACATAAATCGACGGCAAATGGATGCAGTCGGGATCGAGGCTTCCGACCGGAACGATCTCCTCGACCTCCGCGACACAGATCTTGCCGCTGGTTGCCGCCGGCTGGTTGAAGTTGCGGGCAGTCTTTCGGAAGATGAGGTTGCCGCTTTCGTCGGCTTTCCAGCCCTTGATAATTGCGAGGTCGGCGCGGATTCCGCGCTCCAAAATATAGTCTTCTCCGTCAAAGCTTTTCACTTCTTTGCCCTCGGCCACCTGCGTACCGACACCGGTTTTGGTGTAGAAACCCGGAATTCCAGCACCGCCCGCGCGCATGCGTTCCGCCAAGGTGCCCTGCGGGCAGAATTCGACCTCCAACTCGCCGGCCAGATATTGGCGTTCAAATTCCTTATTCTCGCCCACGTAGGACGAGATCATCTTCTTGACCTGCCGAGTGCGCAGCAGCTTGCCCAGACCCTCATTGTCGATCCCGGCGTTGTTGGACGCGATGGTCAAATTCTTGACCCCGCTTGCCTGGATTGCGTCGATCAGCCGCTCTGGGATGCCGCAAAGGCCGAACCCGCCCGCAGATATCGTCATTCCATCGAACAGCAGGCCTTCAAGCGCGCTTGCCGCATCGGGATAGATTTTCTTGGCCATATCCTCTCCTCGAGCGCCGCGTAGGTAAAGTTGAACCAACTTTCAACTTCGCCGGCTTTTCACGCGGCGCGGCGCGGCGACTCAGGAGCGTAGCTTGCTCAGCACGCTCTGCAGCTGCATCGCGTTGGACATATCGCCCTCGACCTTCAGCTTGCCGGTCATAAACGCAGTCATGCCGTCCAGCTGGCCGCTAGAAAGCGCCTGCCAATCGTCCCAGCTGACCTTGATTGTGGTATCGGCCGCTCCGCCACTCTCGCTGACCAGGCTGTTGGTGCCGTCCAGTAGGATCGCGCCCTCGTCGCCGCCGAAATCGATCTTGACACTCTTGCCCGGAAGCCAGGCTCCCGCATCCTGCATCTTCGCGACCAGTTCCGACTTCGTCATGGCATTTCTCCTCTTCGTCGATGGCCTAGCGGCCAGTTGCGGGCGCATCAAGGGAGGCCTATCTGCTCCACCATGAGCTACGACACCGACCTCCAGCTATTCATCGACGGCGTGTGGAAAAGCGGCGAAGGTCGCGACGCGCATACGGTTGTCAACCCGGTCACCGCCAGCGGCATTGCCGAAGTGCCCTACGCGAGCCAAAGCGACCTCGAAGAGGCTCTCGCGGCCGCCCAGCGAGCATGGCCGGTATGGCGCTCCACTGATGTCGAAAAGCGCAGCGCGACCCTGCACAAGGTCGCGTCGCTTCTGCGCGAGCGTTCCGAACATATCGGTGCCATCCTGACGCAAGAGCAAGGCAAGATCCTGGCCGAGGCCAAGGCCGAAGTCGCCGGATCCGCTCAGCTGTTCGACTGGTATGCGGAGGAGATCAAGCGTGACTATGGCCGGACGCTGGTGCGCCCGGCGGGCCAGCTGTCGCGGGTCATCCGCCAGCCCGTCGGACCGGTCGCGACCTTCACGCCGTGGAACTTCCCGATTTACCTGCTCGCCAAAAAGGTCGCAGCGGCCCTTGCCGCCGGCTGCCCCGTCATTTCCCGGCCGCCGCATGAAACTCCGGGTTGCGCAACCGAGATGTTCCGCGCGCTCGCCGACGCCGGCATTCCAAAAGGCGTCGCTCAGCTCGTCCATGGGGATGCGGACCTTATTAGTCGGACGCTGATCGGCTCGCAGGAAATTCGCAAGGTCAGCTTCACTGGCTCGACCCCAGTCGGAAAACACCTGATGCGCCTTGCCGCCGATTCCATGACCCGGATCACAATGGAACTTGGCGGCCATGCGCCGGTGCTCATCTTCGACGATTGCGACCTCGAAAAGACGTTGGACATGGTGGTGCCGCAGAAATTCCGGAACGCCGGTCAGGTCTGCGTTTCGCCGACGCGGTTCTACGTGCAGGAGTCCATTTACCAGCCATTCCTCAAGGGGTTCGCCGAACGTACCGCCAAGGTGAAGGTCGGTAACGGCTTGGAAGCCGACACGAAGATGGGGCCGCTCGCCAATGAGCGCCGTCCCGAAGCGATCGGCGCTTTGATTGAAGATGCAGCGGCAAAGGGCGCGCGCGTGCTGGCCGGTGGACATCGCGGCAACCAAGGCTTTTTTTTCGAGCCGACACTGCTGGCCGACGTCACCAACGAAGCGAAAATCATGAACGAGGAGCCGTTCGGACCGGTCGCCGTGACCCGTTCCTTTGCGAGCTTCGATGAGGTGATCGAGCAGGCCAACCGCCTACCCTTCGGCCTCGCCGCCTTCGCCTTTACCGAAAATGGCCGCCGGGCCAACTTGATCGGTGACTTGGTTGAAAGCGGCATGGTCGGCATCAACACCTTTGCCATTTCGGTGGCCGATGCGCCATTCGGCGGCGTGAAGGACAGTGGCTTCGGAAGCGAAGGCGGGAAGGAAGGGCTGGAAAGCTATCAGGTGGTGAAGGCCATCCACCAGGCTTGAACTAGCGACGTCCTGTGCGATGAGGAGCGCCCCTCCCAAAAGGCGGGGTGACGGCGCAACACAGCGCGGGTAGAGCGCTGTTTCATGACGACACGAACCGGCGGCCAAATCCTTGTCGACCAGCTCAAGATCCAGGGCTGCGACCGCATTTTCACCGTTCCAGGCGAAAGCTTCCTTGCCGTACTCGACGCGCTTCATGACGCGCCGGAAATCGACTTGGTTGTTTGCCGGCAAGAGGGCGGCGTCAGCTACATGGCCGATGCCGACGGGAAGATGACGGGTCGGCCCGGCGTCGCCTTCGTCACCCGCGGTCCCGGCGCGACGAACGCCTCGGCGGGAGTCCACGTCGCCTTCCAAGATTCGACGCCGATGATCATGTTCGTCGGGGATCTTGATCGCGCCGATCGCGACCGCGAGGGGTTTCAGGAAATCGACATGGCGGCCTTCTTCGGACCGATCGCGAAATGGGCGGCCCGGATCGACGATGCGCGCCGCATTCCCGAATATGTCGCGCGCGCTTGGCGGGTCGCGACATCGGGACGGCCCGGGCCGGTAGTTGTCGCCATTCCCGAGGACATGCTGCGTGACGAGGTCGAGGCGGTAGATCGCCCCCCGATTCCGCCGATCAATCAGCCGCCCTGTGCAGGTGCGATGGAGGCGATGTTCGGCCTGCTGAAGGAAGCGACAAATCCGGTGGCAATTATCGGGGGTGCTGGCTGGAATCCGGCTGCGGCGCATCATTTCGAAACTTTCGCGGCGCGTTACGGCGTTCCCGTCGCCGCCGCGTTCCGCCGGCAGGACGCCATCGACAATAGCTGCCGCGTCTATGCGGGACAGTTAGGCTACGGCCCCAATCCGAAACTGCAGCAGCGCATCCGAGAGGCGGACCTGCTGCTCGTCGTCGGCGCGCGCCTAGGCGAGTCGACGACCGACGGCTACAAGCTCATCACGCCGGACCACCCCGACCAGCTGCTGGTACACATCCATCCCGACCCCAACGAACTTGGCCGGGTTTTCAAGGCGGATCTGCCGATCTGTGCGGAAATGGACGAATTCGCAGAGATCGCGGCTGACTGGCACGACCCCGAGTTGTTGCCGTTCAAGGCCGGCGAAGAAGCGCACCGCGAGTGGCTTGAGTGGAGCGAGCCCAAGGCGCGCGATGGCGTCGACCTTGACCTAGGACCATGCGTCAAGGCGATGCGCGATGCCCTTCCTGCCAACACCATAATCTGCAACGGCGCTGGCAACTTTTCGGGCTGGTGGCACCGCTACTGGCACTATGGCGTAATGCCGACCCAGTTGGCGCCTACGTCCGGCACCATGGGCTACGGCTTGCCAGCTGCCGTTGCCGCGGCGCTTAGATTCAAAGATCGTCCCGTCGTCTGCGTTGCCGGCGACGGCGATTTCCTGATGAACGGCCAGGAACTGGCAACTGCAGTACAGCAAGGCGCAGACTTGCTCGTCATCATCGTCGACAATGGCGCTTACGGCACAATCCGCATGCACCAGGAACGCGACTACCCGCAGCGCGTGAGCGGAACCGGCCTAGCCAATCCGGACTTCGTGAAGCTAGCGGAAGCATTCGGCGGCTGGGCCAGTCGGGTCGATTTCACCGCTGAATTCGCGCCTGCGTTAGATGCGGCCATGCAGCGCAAGGGGGTTCGCCTGCTCCACTGCGTCACGGATGTCGAAGTCATCACGAACCAGACGACGATTTCCGCCCTTCACGCAAGATAAGCGGCCCGCTTTTTTTGGGGCGGGGGCGATCATAGCCGAATACCTCGCGCCAGCGCCCGTCACCGCGCCCGCAGGGGTCTGAAAACAGCGGGTGTAGGAGGTCGGGCGCGTCGGTAAAGCGGCCCTTTCCTTCCGACGTGCCGGCGTCCGATTTCCTGTCGTTTGACATGGATAGGGAACGAACGGCGGCAGCGATTTGCTTCCCGCCCGTCCAAAACGGACCAAGTTCTGGCCTAGATCAGGCCTGCCAGCGGGCTGGACGGGTCGGCATAGCGCCGCTTCTGCATTCGTCCGGCGAGGTAGGCCAGGCGGCCGCTTTCGACCGCCAGCTTCATCGCGCGCGCCATCATCACCGGATCCTTCGCTTCTGCGATCGCCGTGTTCATCAGGACGCCGTCGCAGCCCAATTCCATTGCAACCGCCGCATCGCTTGCCGTGCCAACGCCGGCATCGACCAGCACCGGAACCTTCGCACCCTCGACGATCAGCCGGATGGTAACTTGGTTCTGCAGTCCCAGACCGGATCCGATAGGCGCGCCGAGGGGCATGATTGCGACGGCGCCCGCATCTTCGAGCTGCTTCGACGCAATGGGATCGTCGGTGCAGTATACCATCGGCAGGAACCCCTCATTGGCCAGCACTTCGGTGGCGCGGAGGGTTTCCTTCATGTTGGGGTAAAGCGTTTTCGCTTCGCCGAGGACTTCCAGCTTCACCAGGTCCCAGCCGCCAGCCTCGCGTGCGAGCCGGAGTGTGCGGATCGCATCCTCAGCCGTAAAACAACCCGCCGTGTTGGGAAGATAGGTCACCCTTCTCGGGTCGATGTAATCCATCAGAACGGGCTGCGAGGGATCAGAGATATTCACCCGCCTCACCGCAACAGTGACGATCTCGGCGCCCGACGCCTCGACGGCGGCCGCGTTCTGCTCGAAATTCTTATATTTCCCCGTGCCGACGATCAGCCGCGACGTGAAGGTGCGGCCAGCCACGGTCCAACTGTCGGTCAACTCAACCCCCGCCTACGAAATGAACGATTTCGAAACTGTCGCCGTCCTCGACGATAACCTGCGCGAAGGTCGACCGCGGGACGATTTCCAGATTGCGCTCAACCGCGACGCGCAGCGGGTCGAGCCCGACCTCGGCGATCAGCTGGGCCAGCGTCGTGCCATGCTGCACGCGACGCTGTTCGCCGTTGATGGTGACGCCTGCAGTGCCGTCTAGGCTCATGGCTCATGCTTTCGCTTCACGGATGAACTTGGGGCCCATATAGGGGCTCTCTATGGCGACGCCACCGCTGATCTTCGTTTTGAACGGCCCGAACCTCAATCTCCTCGGCACTCGGGAACCGGAAATCTACGGCAGCGACACGCTCGACGAAATTAGTGCGCGGATGGTCGAGCAGGCAGACAGGCTCGGGGTCGAGCTCGATATTCGCCAGTCCAACCATGAAGGTCACCTCATTGACTGGCTTCATGAAGCGCAGGCGCGCGGGGCGAAGGCCGTCATCATCAACCCCGGCGGCTACAGCCACACTTCGGTCGCCCTGCACGATGCGGTCAAATCGATCTCGACGCCGGTGATCGAAGTGCATCTGAGCGATCCGGAACGGCGGGAGAGCTTTCGTCACACTGACCTGGTCGCATTAGCTGCCTCGCACGTAATCAAGGGCCAAGGCGCTAAAGGATATTTGTCAGCACTGGACGCGGCGGCCCGGCTCTGACAGGGAGCGCCGCTACGTCAATTAAGGGTTTTTGAGCATGGCCGATCAAAAGGAACAGCAGCCGATGCGCGTCGACACGGCGCTCGTGAAGGAGCTCGCCGAGCTGCTGTCCGCCAATGAATTGACCGAGATTGAGGTCGAGGACGGTGACCGCAAGATCAAGGTGAAGCGCGAAGGCGCTCCCGTCATGGCCTATGCACCCGCGTCCGCCCATGCCGCACCATCTGCCCTGGCGGCGGCGCCTGTTGCTTCGGCCGAGCCGGCCGCCGTTGCGGCGCCGATAGATGCCATCAAATCGCCGATGGTCGGCACCGCCTATCTGTCACCCGAGCCTGGTGCCAAGCCATTCGTCGCGCCGGGCCAATCGGTGAAGGCCGGCGACACACTGCTCATCATCGAAGCGATGAAGGTGATGAATCCGATCACCGCACCCAAGGGCGGCAAGGTCGCGCAGATCCTCATCGGCGATGCCCAGCCGGTCGAGTTCGACCAGCCA
This sequence comes from Sphingomonas edaphi, assembly GCF_003583725.1. Classification (GTDB taxonomy): domain Bacteria; phylum Pseudomonadota; class Alphaproteobacteria; order Sphingomonadales; family Sphingomonadaceae; genus Sphingomicrobium; species Sphingomicrobium edaphi. Next base: position 580,074 of record NZ_QXTF01000001.1, read on the forward strand.
CTCGTCGTCATCGAGTAGGCGCGGCGTGGCTATCCAGAAACTCCTGATCGCCAATCGCGGCGAGATCGCCCTGCGCATCCACCGCGCCTGCCATGAAATGGGTATCAAGACCGTCGCCGTCCATTCGACCGCCGACGCCGACGCGATGCATGTCCGGCTGGCCGACGAAGCCGTCTGCATAGGCCCACCGCCGGCCAAGGACAGCTACCTCAACATCGCCAACATCATTTCGGCCGCTGAAATCACCCACGCCGACGCGGTCCATCCCGGCTACGGGTTTCTCAGCGAAAACGCGCAGTTCGCGGAGATCGTCGAAAGCCACAACCTCATCTGGGTCGGCCCGAAACCTGAGCATATCCGCATCATGGGCGACAAGGTGGAGGCAAAGCGCACCGCAGCAAAACTCGGCCTGCCGTTGGTTCCGGGCTCGCCCGGCCCCCTCTCGAGCTTTAGCGAGGCTAAGGCGATTGCAGCGGAAATCGGCTATCCCGTGCTAATCAAGGCCGCATCGGGCGGCGGCGGACGGGGCATGAAAGTCGTTCCGTCTGAAGACCAGCTGGAAAGCCTCATGGGCCAAGCCTCGTCGGAGGCGAAGGCCGCATTCGGCGATGCCACCGTCTACATGGAAAAATATCTCGGCGACCCCCGGCACATCGAATATCAGGTATTCGGTGATGGCAAGGGCGCCGCGGTGCACATCGGCGAGCGCGATTGCTCAATCCAGCGCCGCCACCAGAAGGTGATCGAGGAGGCCCCCTCGCCCGTCATCTCGCCGGACCAGCGCGCAGAGATGGGCGGCATCGTCGCCAAGGCGATGGCCGACATGGGCTATCGGGGCGCAGGGACTATCGAGTTCCTGTACGAGAATGGCGAATTCTACTTCATCGAGATGAACACCCGCCTCCAGGTGGAGCATCCGGTTACCGAGATGATCAGTGGCATCGACCTCGTCCGCGAGCAGATTCGTGTTGCGCAGGGAGACGGCCTCGGCGTGAAGCAGGAAGACATCAGGCTTCACGGCCATGCCATCGAATGCCGGATCAATGCCGAGGATCCGCAAACCTTCGCGCCGTCGCCAGGCGTGGTGAAGAACTATGTAGCGCCGGGTGGCATGCACGTCCGCGTCGATAGTGGGCTCTACGCCGGCTATCGGGTGCCGCCCTATTACGACAGCATGATCGGCAAGCTGATCGTCTATGGCACGAACCGCGAAAACTGCATCCGCCGTCTGAAGCGTGCTCTGGAGGAGTTCGTCGTCGACGGGATGAAGACCACCGTGCCCCTTCACCAGCAGATCATCGAAACCGACGCATTCAAAAGTGGCGACTATACGATCAAGTGGCTGGAAAGCTGGCTGGCGGAAAAGGAGTGATTCTGGCGTTGGCGGCAATCGCGCTCAGTGCACCCGCACCGGCGTCGCCGCCAGCAACCATCAAACCCGCCCGGAAAAAGTCGATCGCGATCCAGCCCCGGATCATTGAGGGATATATCGAGCATCGCGATTATCCACCTGCCGCGCTTCGGCGCGGAGCTCAGGGGGTTACTCGGATCCGCTTCATCATCCGGCCGGACGGCACCGCCCTTGACTGCCAGGTGGTGCAATCCAGCGGCCATTCCGATCTCGACCGGCGGGCCTGCTGGGTCGTGACGACCCGCACGCGCTTTTCGCCCGCCATCGACGTCGATGGACAGCCGACCGAGACTTACGCCATCCTCCCCATCCGCTGGCTGATCGCCCAATAAGCCGCGAACCGCATGGTCCGTCATTCGTTATCGGCCCGTGGCGTACCGTTTCCACCATTCGCAATCAGACCGGGCCAAGGCTATTGGAGCCGTCATCGCCGTACATATTGCCATCGGGACGCTTTTGCTAATGAGACCCGCAGCGCCCCCGGCGGCGGAAAAGCCATCCCCACCTGTACTGCTGGACATAAACCCCCCGCCGCCGCCTCCACCGCCGCGCAGCGAGCCCGGACGCGCTCGCGAGGAGGAAGGTGCCGCCGGGAAGAAGGCCGAGCCAACACCGGTCGTCGCACCTAGGCCGGTCATTCCGGTTCCAGTCAAACCGACCGTTGCCGCAGCGCCGGTACCGGGGACAGGCTCATCGCCGAATGCCGGCGCATCGACTGCAGGCAGCGGCACGGGCGCTGGCGGATCGGGCAGCGGTCGCGGCGGCGGCGGCTCGGGCGGCGGCTTTGAAGGATACACGCCCGCGCGCCTGATCGAAAACGTGCGTCGTAGCGATTACCGAGCGCTGACCGCCGGCCGCTTGTCGAGCGGCGCGGCGATGGTCTCGCTTCGCGTCGATACCGCCGGCCGCGCTACCAATTGCCGGGTCGTGCGATCGAGCGGTGATCCTACCGTTGATGGAGGCCTTTGCCCCCTGCTCGCCCGCCGCCTTCGCTTCCAACCCGCGACCGATAACTTCGCTCGGCCAATCCCCTATTCGCTTGAATATGTCGCGACATGGCGGCTTTGAGCGCGACTAGAAAGCGGCCAACTTGCCCACGCCTTGCATCTCGACCAAGGCGGCCTCGTCGCGCCCGTAAATATCCTCATAAAGGGCAAGCCGTTCGCCATCCGGCAGGGCAGTGAGATAGGCGATGTAGACCGGTACGGGTTCCGGCAAATCGACGCGCTGGTCGGGTTCCGCGCCCTTCGGATTCAGCGTTTTGCCGAACATCCACTTACTCAGGCGCGGGGCATCCTCAAGCCGCACGCAGCCTCCGCTGAACAGCCGCGCATCCTCCTTCAACAATTTCTTGTCTGGCGTATCGTGGAGGTAGACGCCCTGGGTGTTGGGGAACATGAACTTCATCCGGCCCATTGAATTCCCGGGGCCAGGATTCTGGCGCAGCCGAACCTGAATCTTCCCGTCCGCAACGGCCTGCCAGTCGATGGTTGACGGATCGACGACAGCGGCATTCGCGCCCCAGTCGGACAAGAGCACATAGCCATGCTTCTTGAGGTAGCCCAGCCCCTCGCTGACCACATTCGGCGCGATGCGCTCAGCGGCTAGGTCGCTCGGGACCTCCCAATAAGGATTAAGCGCGGCGTAACGGATGTAGGCTGCCATGACCGGTGTCGGATATTTCTGCTTGCCGACGACGACCTTCATTTCGCCGACCACGCGGCCATCGTCCACCATCTGCAGGCGCTGGGCAGCGGCATTGACGAGGATGTAGCGGCCGGAAGCGGGCAGCATCCGCACCCGCTGCATATTAAGCCGTACGAGCGCCTCGGTTTGCCGGTCGCCGCTGTCGATCGCGTTCCGCAAATGCTGCCTCAGGCCGGCATAGGAGGAATGCATATACCCCATGTCGCGCACATAGGCCGCGAGGTCGCCGGCCCGTGCTGCACCAGCCAAGATCATCCCGGCCCCAGTGCGGGGCGCCAGCTGGCCGTCAACCAGCAGCCAGCCTTCTGCCGCATTTGCGCGCAGGCCGGTGACATACCGGGCGAATGCTTCGTTGAATTTGCGGTTGGCCAAACGAATATTGTCGACGTCGCCGGACTCGGCGCGGCGCATGGCGCGCGTCAGGTGTCCGGTGGAAAATTTGGAAGGATTGAGCCCGTCGAGAGCGGAGGTTTCAAGCAGATCGATCAGGGCCTCGGCAGCGCGGGTGTCGCCTTGCGCGAACCAGTCCGGCTTCGCGGCATCGTTAGGGGCCGCAAGGGCGGCTGAAGCGCCAATCGCGGCAGGGGCCGCATGGGCCGGCTGTGCCGTGGCCAGAACAGCCAGGGCAGCAAGCGCAAAACCCGCCGGGCGCACAGGGCGTCCGGCGGGCATGCTGGACCATCCGAAGACGGTCCGGGTCAGCATTAGCCGCGCTCACCAGTGGCCGGCGGGGCCATGGTGTTGCTGGGCGTGTAGCCCTGTGGCGAACCCTGATAGTACTGGCCGTTGTAGACATAACCGTCCGCACGACCGTCACGGTCGTTGTCGGCCCATACCGCGCCGGCCAGGCCGCCGATCGCGGCGCCGACAACCGCGCCCTCGATGATGCCGAGGCCGGGGATCACTGCACCGGCAGCCGCGCCAAGCGCCGCACCGCCGAGAGCGCCCGTCGCCACCCGGCGAAGTGTCGGGTCATAGCCCTGCGGCGTGCCCGAATAGTAATTGCCGTTCTGGACATAGCCGTCAGCATAGCCGTCGCCATTGTTGTCGGCCCAAACCGCGCCGGCGAGACCGCCAACCGCCGCGCCGATCGCGGCGCCTTCAATCACGTTGACGCCCGGAACGACCGCACCGATCGCGGCGCCGCCGGCTGCGCCGACTGCCGCACCCTGGGCGATGTCACCCGCGGTCTCGCTGTTCGTCGCGCAGGCGCTGAGCGAAATGGTTCCGGCGAGTAAAATCGCCACCATCGACTTACGCATAATCTGACTCCCTTTTTGCTTTTCTTCGGACGGACCGTGCCCCAGGACCCGATGCCCCCGGCAGCGGTGCACAATCACGACTCGCCTAACGACGGTCGCGGCAGGAGGTTCCGGCGGCTCAACGATCAGCCACCCCGCCCGGTCGATACCGCTGTTGTCGCGGCGCCCTGTGTGGCAAGCTAGACAACAGCAAATGAACGGAGCGGCAATGAAGGCTACGATCTACCATAATCCGATGTGCGGTACGTCGCGCAAGACGCTGGAAATCCTAAGGAATGAGGGCCTCGACGTTACCGTCGTCGAGTATCTGAAGGCGCCCCCTAGCCGCGCAGAACTGCTGCGCCTGTACGATCGCGCCGGAATGACGCCAAGAGAGGGCCTTCGCGCCAAGGAATCGCTCGCCCACGAGCTCGGCCTTAGCGAACCGGGTGTCACGGACGAGCAAATCCTCGACGCCATGATGCAGCATCCGATCCTGATTCAGCGCCCGCTGGTTGAAACCGAAAAGGGTGCAAAGCTTTGCCGCCCGCAGGACGAAGTTCGGGACATTCTCTAGGATCGACAACGATGAGCGCCGGGCTCGACCCCAGAATGCTATTGAGAGGCTATGCGGCCGGAATCTTCCCGATGGCCGACAGCAGAGATGCCGGCGACATTTTCTGGGTCGAGCCGCGTAACCGCGCTGTGATCCCACTGGAGGGATTTCACTTGTCCCACTCGCTAGCCAAGCGGGTGCGGTCAGGAAAATTCAGGGTGACGCGTGACGCAGCGTTCCACCAGGTCATGCTCGCCTGCGCAGACCGCGACGAAACATGGATCAACGATGTCATCGAGCGGGCGACGCTGGGCCTGCATGCCGTCGGCCACGCCCATTCGATCGAATGCTGGCTTGGTGAAGAGCTTGTCGGCGGCCTTTATGGCGTGAAGCTCGGACGCGCCTTTTTCGGCGAGTCGATGTTCAGTCGGACCGCCGATGCTTCGAAGGTCGCGCTTGCGTGGCTCGTCGCTCGCCTTCGCGCGGGAAATTTCAGCCTGCTCGACTGCCAATTCATGACCAGCCATCTAGCCTCGCTGGGCGCGAAGACCGTCAGCCGGGACCGTTATGCGGGGTTGTTGGCAGCCGCGTTGTCACCGACCGGCACGATCGGTTCGGCCGGTGTTTCGGAAGGTTCGGTCGTCGCCGGGGCCGAACTCGACGCCGCACCGTCGTTCGCGGCAGCCGATGAGCCACCGCCTGATTTTGGGACGCTCGACCGATTACTTGAAGACGAAGGCGTCGCGGGCAATCCCGGCGCTTCGGGCCAGCTCATCGCGCAGCTCTTGGGCCAGACATCGTAAACGGGGTCCTCGACCACGTTCAGGGACGGGCTTTCCTTGTATAGCCAGCCGGAAAAACGGCGGATCCACTGTCCGTCAGACCGCTTGACGTCCATTTGGATGAAGGCACCCGTTAGCTTTTCGGCCTCCCATGGGGCGGTCGTTTCGCAGGCACGCAGGCGTACTGTGACGTCCTTCACCCGCATCGCCTGCCCAGGCTTCAGCGTCAGGTCGCGCACGATGCCATTGCGCTTGTTGAGCAGGCCGATCACCGCGACGCGTTCCGCCATCGGCGTGACGCCGGCGAGATCGCCCGAGGCGCGCGGCACGTCGAGCGTAACCGCCTCATTGCCTTCAATCTCATTGCCTTGGTCCGAGCGGTCGCAGCCAGCGACAGCAAGCGCAGCGGTCAGGATCGGCAGGGCGGTACGAAGCTTCACGCCTGGTCGGGCTTCCACGCCTCATAGTCGCCAGTCGCCGCGGCCCGGACGCCGCTGCCCGACAAGGATCCCGCGGGGCGATAGGCCGACAGTGTGCCCGTAAGGTTCGGCTCCGGATCCTGCTCGAACGCGCGCCGGGGCGGCAATCCCTGTTCGGGAAGCTCTTCGATCGTGCCGCGCAGCCATGCATTCCAGCCCGGCGGAACCCGGCTGCTGTCGTTAGCGCCTTTGTAGATTACCCAACGGCGGGTCGGATCCTTGCGGTGCCGGAAATAGACATTTCCGGCCTCGTCGCGACCGACCTCCTCACCGTGGCGGCGCGAAACGATACTGGTGCCCCAGGAGGCGCCGTTCCACCAGGTGAACGCATTTGCGAAAATTCCCATCGCGCGCCTTTGCCGTTTTGCCGCGTTCCGCGCAAGCCGTCAGCGGCTACCAAGTCACCTTGTGGCCCGGCTTGATGCCCAGCTCGGCCGACCGTCCGCCCGGAATTTCCAAGACGGCAGCAACCGGTCCCATCGACGTCACCGGCTCCAGCGAAAGCGGGACTGCATTTTCGATATTGGCGATGATTCCGTCCGCTCGGATAAAGATGATGTCCAGGGGGATAAGCGTGTCCTTCATCCAGAAGCTAGCCTGCCTCACCTGCGCAAAGGGGAAGATCATGCCCCGGTTGGGCGCCAGTTCGTTGCGGTTCATCAGGCCGTACGCCTGCTCTTCCTCCGTTCGCGCTACCTCGACGGTGAACTGGTGCGTGGCCCCGCCTGCGCTGATTGTCAGCGGCAATTGCTCGAGGCCTGCGGCAGAACGGCCAACCTCCGCGGCACTGAACGTCGATGGCTGGCAGGCTGGAAGCGACGCACCCGCGCCCAGCGCAGCCAGCGCAAAGATCAGATTTCGCGCAGTTCGACCGCGGTTAGGCCCTTGCGACCTTCCGCGATTCGGGCGTGCAACTGCTGTCCCGGCTGCAGGTCGACGATCTGCGACTGGCGCACCGTTTCCATGTGGACGAAGATATCTTCCCCATCTTCTCCCTCGCCCGCTCGGTTGAGAAAGCCATAGCCCTTGACGCGGTTGAACCATTTGACCTCCACCGGCTCATACTCGCCCGCGGTGTCGGCCAAAGCCTTGCGATCCGCGCGCTCGCCGACAGCATGGACCGGACGGGCCGGCATGGGCAAGGCCGTGGACAGGTCGATCGACAGGATTTTGCGCGCCTGGAAGCCGCGGTCCTCATGCGCGGCAATGCATTCTATTGTCGCGCCCTCAGGGAGGGACCGACGCCCATGTTCTTTCAAAACGCTGAAATGGATGAGGATGTCGCCTTCGCAATCGTCGGATACGAGGAATCCGAAGCCGCGGGTCGCGTCAAACCATTTGACCCGGCCCGTGCAATGCTGACCTTCAGGAAGGGGCTCGCCGGCCTCGATGATGGGCCCGTTCAGCAATCCCTCCTGCGTCGTCGTTTCGGCACTCAAACGCTGCACATCCGCTCCTTATCACGGACGCTTGTGTCGTGAAACCGACATTAAGCAAGCGGTTAATGCCAATTTAACAGGTTTCTTCGAGCGAAGATATATCCGGCTCGGTGCCGGGCTCCAGATTCACGATCGCCCTCGACAGGCCAAAGCCGTGACCCGCCCTGACCATCGCCGCCAGCGCCTTGGCGCGAGCCACCTGATCCGGGGTCGACTTCGCAAATGGCCCGATTGACCGCCTGCGGGCGTAGCGGAGCGCGGCCTCTACGCAGGACTCCTCCGCATGGACCCTCGCCTCTGCGCCATCCTCCTCGCCGATGCCCGCCATCGACAGCGCTTGGCCAACCCGCCGCTGGCCATATCCGCGCGCGGTCAGAGACCGAGCTTTCGACAGAGCAAACGCTCGGTCATCGATATAGCCGAGTCCCGCGAGCCTGCCGGCTAGCGCCGCTGGGTCGGGCGCCGCATCGCCTTCCCATCCGCGTTCACGGACCTTGCGCGCAAGGTAGGCGACGAGCTTCGACCGGCTGGTCGCGAAACGCCCGACATAGGCCAGCGCCATTTCTTCCAGCTTGGCTTGCGTCAGGGGAGGCGGTGATTTGCGGCTGCGCGGGGCGGGCATGGCCATGTTTGTGCCACAGTCCCCCACCATCACGCAAAACAGCCCGAAACCGTTACCGGCCGTCGGGTCGCAAGGCTTTGCGCAATGGACCAACGGACAGGAATTTCCCGCGTGCTCGACAGCAACGTTTCGATCGACAATCGGCTGGCCGTGGACGGCTACACGCCGACGCTCGACAGCTTGCCGCGCCGTGTCGCGGACTTCCCGACGCTGGGCGAAGCGCTGGATTATGCCGCTCGCGGTTCGCGGGGCATGAACTTCCACGATGCTCGCGGGACGTTGCTGCGCTCCTACCCCTATTCGGAACTGCGCGAGGATGCGCTGACCAATGCCCGCCGCTTCATGACGCTGGGCCTGGCAAAGGGAGATCGCGTCGCGATCATCGCCGAAACCGGGCCCGAATTCGCCGCCAGCTTCTTCGGCGCCGTCTATGCCGGTTTATGGCCAGTGCCGCTGCCCCTTCCGACCAGCTTTGGCGGGCGCGACGCCTATGTCGACCAGCTGGTCATCATGCTGACAAGCTCCGATCCGCAGCTGTTCCTCTACCCACCCGAACTGGCCGACTATGCAACCGCCGCCGCCGAAAAGCGCGGCGTCGCCGCCCGCGACTGGGACAGCCTCACCGACGTCGAACCGTCCATCGCAGACCTGCCGCCGTCGGATACCGACGAAATCGGCTATCTCCAGTACAGCAGCGGCTCGACCCGCTTCCCGCATGGCGTCGCGGTGACCCACCGCGCTCTGCTCGACAATCTTCGCGCCCACGGTCTCGGCGTACAGGTACAGGATAGCGACCGCGTGGTTAGCTGGCTCCCTTGGTATCACGACATGGGTCTCGTCGGCTGCATGCTATCGCCGCTCGCGAACCAGATCAGCGTCGATTATCTGAAGACCGAGGATTTCGCGCGACGTCCCCTCGCCTGGCTCGACCTCGTCAGCCGCAATCCGGGCACCACCCTCTCCTATTCGCCGACCTTCGGCTACGACATCTGCTCGCGCCGCATGAGCTCGCAGACCAAGGCTGCCGACCGCTTCGACCTCTCGCGATGGCGCATCGCGGGCAACGGAGCCGACATGATCCGTCCGGATGTCATGCAAGCGTTCGTCGACAGCTTCGCCGACGCCGGTTTTAAAGCGGCCAGCTTTTGTCCCAGCTACGGCTTGGCCGAGGCGACGCTCGCCGTGTCGATCATGCCGCCTGGCGAAGGCATCCGCCTTGAACTCGTCGAGGAAAGCGAACTGTCAGGCGTCGGAACGCCGGCGCAGGAACGTCCCCGCCGCTATCGCGCGATCGTGAACTGCGGCCGCGCGGTGGAGGGCATGGAGATTGAAATCCGCGGTGCGGACGGGACGGTGCTCGCCGACCGCTCGATCGGCAAGGTCTGGGTGCGCGGCTCTAGCGTCATGGAAGGTTATTTCCGCGATCCGGAATCGACCGCGGCCTGCATGGTCGGGGGCTGGCTGGACACCGGCGACATGGGCTATTTGTCGAACGGCTACATCTTCATCGTCGGCCGCGCCAAGGACATGATCATCATCAACGGCCGCAACCATTGGCCGCAGGACATCGAATGGGCAGTCGAACAGCTGCCCGGCTTCAAGTCGGGCGACATTGCCGCCTTCGCGATTACTGGACCCAGCGGTGAGGAAACGCCGGCCGTGCTGGTCCATTGCCGGGTCAGCGATCCGGCGGAGCGCGGGCGCCTGCGCGACGACATCAAGGAACGGGTCCGCGCGATCACCGGCATCTCGCCGGTCGTCGAGCTGATTCCGCCGCGCACACTTCCTCGCACCTCGTCGGGCAAGCTGTCACGGACCAAGGCGCGCAACCTTTACCTCAGCGGCGAAATCCAGCCCTACGACATCGCCGCCTGACGCTCGGATCGGGAACGGCGGCGCTCCGCATGGGTTGGGCGCGGAGTGAATGAAAGCGAAACAGCAATTGCGCTAAGCGTTCAGCTGCTCATCTCGGGCGGGCTCATGCTTGCGCTAACGCTGACGCATAGTCTGGGTCTCATCGGGGTCAGCAAACTGCTGCACCTCGAACCGGAAGTCCTGAAGCGCCGCTCGCTCGACATGCGCGCGATGATCACCATGTCGACTCTCGGGACACTGCTATTCGTGCTTCACTTCCTCGAAATTCTGCTGTTCGCCATCTTTTACGTGGTCGTCGGGGCGGTCGACCGGTTCGAATCCGCCATTTTCTACTCGGCAGCGGCCTATTCGACCCTCGGCCTGTCGTTCGGCAGCTTCCCGGAGGAATGGCGGCTGATTGGAGCGTTCGAAGGGCTGATTGGCTTCATCCTCATCGGCTGGTCGACCGCGTTCATGGTCGGTACAATGAACCGGCTTCGCGAATGACCTTGCGCACTGGGCGTCCCGCCGCTACTTCGCCCGCCGGCCTAGGGGTATAGCTCAGTTGGTAGAGCATCGGTCTCCAAAACCGAGGGTCGTGGGTTCGAGTCCCTCTGCCCCTGCCATGTCCTGAACTCCCGGAGCGATCGACGTCGGCGCGAATCGTTGCCGGTGCAGCGCGATGACAGACGGAAAAGCTGGGCGAGCGCGCGAAGCAGCGACTGACGGCGCGGCATTTACTTTCGTGACGGCCAGCGCGAAGATTTTTGTAATCTTGCAAACCCACCGCCCCCTCGCTAAGTCGCGGCACCATGCGGACATGGCAGTGAAGCCTTCCCCTCCCGGCCCGGCCGGAGCGGGGTAAGGGGCCTATCTCCAACCGCCCAACGTGCTGAACAGGACTAGACGCAGGTGGCAAAGGTTTCTCCCGGCGAGTTCGTCAACCAGGTGCGCGCCGAAGGCCGCAAGGTCGTCTGGCCGACGATGAAGGAAACGCGCACAACCGCGATCATGGTGCTCATCATGACCACGTTGCTCGCGATTTTCTTCTTCGGCGTCGATTCGGCATTCAGCGCGATCGTCAAATTCCTGCTCGGCCTCCTCGGCTAAGATATTTCAAGGATCACCATGTCCCGCTGGTACATTATCCACGCCTACTCCGGTTTCGAGAACAAGGTTCGCGACGCGATCCTCGCCGAAGCTAAGCGGCTCGGCCTCGAGCAATTGGTTGAGGCGGTCGAAGTCCCCACCGAAACGGTGACTGAGATTAAGCGCGGCAAGAAGGTGCAGAGCGAACGTAAGTTCATGCCCGGCTATGTGCTGGCCAAGCTCGCCATGACCGACGACGTCTTTCACCTGGTGAAGAACACTCCGAAGGTCACTGGCTTCCTCGGACCCAACGGCAAGCCGCAGGCGATCCCCGATGCGCAGGCCGCGCGGATGCTCGACACTAAGGATGAAACCGCCGCTGCCGCGCCCAAGGCAAAGGTCAAGGTCGATTATGAGATCGGCGACGCGGTCAAGGTGTTGGATGGTCCGTTCGCTAGCTTTAACGGTGTCGTGGAAGAGTTGGACTTCGACCGCGCCCGCGTAAAGGTCAGCGTGTCGATTTTCGGTCGCGCCACGCCGGTCGAGCTGGAATTCGAACAGGTCGAACGCGTCAAGTAAGGCGTGTAATTGTCGGGAACCCGACAAGCGAATTCGAGTTCTTCTGCCGACCATGACTGCTCGAATCCTCATTGTTGAAGACGAAATGCTGGTGGCGATGGAAATGGAGGCAATCCTCCAGGACATCGGTCACCAGCCTTTGGGCATCGCGCCGGACCTAAGTTCGGCCGAAGAATATTTCGACGTGCCGATTGACCTTGCGCTCGTCGACCTCAACCTTCGCGACGGGCTGACCGGTCCCGAAATTGGTCGGATGCTTGGATCGCGTGGTGTTACGGTGCTCTTCGTCACGGCCAATCCGCGCCTGCTGGGCGACGGTATCGCCGGAACGGTCGGCGTCATCACCAAGCCAACCGATCAGGCTACGCTGGAAGCGGCGGTGGAATATGCGTTGGGAGTTCGTGCCGGGCGGCAGGTTACCCCGCCGTCAAGGCTCAATCTGTTCGGCTGAATTGCCGCTAGCGGCACAGCCGTTTCGAATTAACCTTGATCGTCGCCGCGAGGCCTTGGGGGCGCCACTCGCGATCGATACTGCCTCCCAATTGCCCGGCTATGCTGAGCTCGGCGAGCCTTGTTCCGAAGCCCTGCCTTTCGGGCGTCCTGCTGATCCTTGGGCCGCCCTGCTCCACCCAGTCGATCGTAATGTCGTCGCCGTCGCAGCGAGAAGAAATTTCCACGATTCCATCGGGACTCGCGAAAGCGCCATATTTTGAAGCATTGGTCGCCAGCTCATGAAACAACAGCGCGATCGGCGTCGCGCCGCGGTCATCGACGCGCAGGTCAGTGCCGGAAATGCGGACCCGCCCCTCCGTAAGGGCAGGATAGGGCGAAAGGATTTCCCTGATGATACCGTGCAGGCTTTCGGGGAAGTCGCTTGGCTGCGAATGTTCGCTATGCGGGCGCACGAATTCGTGAGCGCGGCCAAGCGCGGCAACACGATGCTGCAGGTCCTGCGCAAATTCGCGGTGGTCGGGCTTCTGTCGCGCAGACAACCCGATAAGGCCGCTCACCACGGCGAATATGTTCTTGATCCGGTGGCTCAGCTCACGGCTCAGGATTTCGTTCTGTTCCGCCTGCTTTTTCTGCTCGTCGATATCGGTGCAGGTACCCATCCATCGTACGATCCGGCCCTTTGCATCGCGCATCGGCATCGCCCGGCCCAACGTCCACCGATATTCCCCGCTATGGTGGCGCAGGCGATATTCGATCTCATAAGGCTCGCCGGTTTCCAAGCTGTGGCGCCACTTCGACCATGCCCGTTCCTGGTCGTCCGGATGGAACATGCCATTCCAAGCCTCACCATCGGTTGAACCGCTCGGTACGCCGGTAAACTCATACCAGCGCGCATTATAATAATCATGGAAACCGTCGGGCAGCGTGGACCAGACCATGTGCGGAAAGGAATCCGCCAGCGTCTGGAACCGCAAATCGCTTTCCCTCAGCGCGTTGCGCGCAGTGAACAGTTCGGCTTCCGTAGTTTCCTTATATTCCGTCACAACGGCTCCTGGTGGCGACCAGCGGGCTGGACGGCGTCCAGGCACAACGACCGGAAGCCGACATTTGCTCCGGCGGGCGCTTCGTCTTTTTTTCTCCTGTCCTGCACGACACCTTCGTGCAAGGCGAATTTCACGGTCGCTGGCTGCTCTTCTTCGGGTAACGAAGTTTGCGTGGTTTATGGCTCCCCTTCCCGCCGCAGCGAGACAACTTCGGCCAGCCTTGGCGAACGACCCACCTTGCGTCGTGGCCCATTTCTGCTAAAGGCGCGCGCTTCCAATGCATTGCGCTGGAAACATGCGGGAGGGGTGCCCCGGCACGCCGCCTGGACCGCTAAACTTGAACTGGAAGGCTCGTCTTCCACTACAGAGTGAGAAAAATGGCTAAGAAAATCACGGGCTACATCAAGCTCCAGGTGCCGGCCGGCACCGCCAATCCGTCTCCGCCGATCGGCCCCGCACTCGGTCAGCGCGGCGTGAACATCATGGAATTCTGCAAGGCGTTCAATGCCGCGACGCAGGACCTTGAAAAGCAGGCCCCGATCCCGACGGTCATCACCGTTTATGCGGACCGCAGCTTCTCCTTCACTACGAAGACGCCGCCTGCAAGCTTCCTGCTGAAGAAGGCCGCGAAGCTGAAGTCGGGTTCCAAGGAGCCGGGCAAGGTTTCCGCGGGAACCATTAAGCGCTCGCAGCTCGCGGAAATCGCCGAGGTCAAGATGAAGGACCTCAACGCGAACGACATCGAGTCGGCGACAAAGATCATTGAAGGCTCCGCCCGCGCGATGGGCCTCCAGGTTGTGGAGGGCTAATCCCATGGCAAAGCTCACGAAAAAGCAGAAGGGCCTTGAGGGCAAGGTCGAGCCGATGAAGCTCTACGCCGTTGACGAAGCGATTGGTCTGGTGAAGTCGCTCGCGACGTCCAAGTTCGACGAAACCGTCGAAGTTGCCATCAACCTGGGTGTGGACCCGCGCCACGCCGACCAGATGGTACGCGGCGTCGTCAACCTCCCCAAGGGTACCGGCAAGGACGTCCGCGTCGCCGTGTTCGCCCGCGGCGACAAGGCCGAGGAAGCGAAGAAGGCTGGCGCCGAAGTGGTCGGTGCCGAAGACCTGATGGAAGCCATGCAGGGTGGCGACACCAATTATGACCGCGTTATCGCGACGCCGGACATGATGGGCATCGTCGGCCGTCTCGGTAAGGTGCTGGGCCCCAAGGGCCTAATGCCGAACCCGAAGTTGGGCAGCGTCACGCCGAACGTTGGCCAAGCCGTCAAGGATGCCAAGTCCGGCCAAGTCGAATTCCGCGTCGAAAAGGCCGGAATCATCCATGCTGGTATCGGCAAGGCGAGCTTCCCGGACGCTGACCTCAAGGCGAACTTCGACGCCTTCGTTGACGCGATCGTCAAGGCGAAGCCGACCGGCGCGAAGGGCAAGTATGTTCGCAAGGCATCGATGAGTTCATCGATGGGCCCGGGCGTCAAACTCGACCTGACGGAAGTGGCCGGCGCCTAAGCGCCCCGACCGCTTGAACATGTGAGGGCCGGGGCGGTGACGCCCCGGCCCTTCTTGTTTGTCGGCGGTTCCAATGCCACTCTGCCGGTCGGGAGGGCGCGCATGAGTGGATCGTCGGCACTGAGCTGGGACCAGTATGAAGCGCTGTTGAAGCCGCTGACCAAGGAGCTAAGCGACGCGGCTCGCTGGATCCAAGAAACGCAGCAGCGCGTGGTCATCGTGTTCGAAGGCCGCGATACGGCAGGCAAGGGCGGTTCGATCGACGTCTTCTCGCGGACGCTCAACCCTAGGCAATGCAAGGTCATCGCCCTCGCCTCGCCGTCCGAGCGCGAGCGCGGGCAATGGTATTTCCAGCGTTACATGGAGCATCTGCCGACCAAGGGTGAACTCACATTGTTCGACCGTAGCTGGTACAACCGGGCAGGCGTCGAAAAGGTTATGGGTTATTGCAGCGACGCCGACACCGACGCTTTCCTGAAAGCTGCGCCGGAATTCGAGCGGCACCTCGTCGAGGACGGAATTTTCCTGTTCAAATATTGGCTCTGCGTCGATCAGGACAAGCAGGAAGAGCGCTTCACCAACCGGTTGATGAACCCGCGGCGGCGCTGGAAACTTTCGCCCATCGATATCGAATCCCGAACGCGTTATGACGAATACACCGAGGCGCGCGAGCGGATGCTGGAGGCGACGCACACTGATTGGGCGCCGTGGACTCTGGTTGACTTCAATGACCAGCCGATCGGGCGCCTGACGCTGCTGCGCGATTTCCTCGACAGGCTACCGGACACGAAACTTCCGGTGGCAGACATCCATTGGCCAGACCTTGCCGGACCGCCTCGCAAGGAAAGCTATCGCGTCCTACAGCCGATTGAATCGTTCAAGGCAGGGTAACACCGCTGTTTTGCGTCTGAGCTTGATCTGAATTAGGCTCCCAGCCGGGCAATGGCAGGGGGACGGTAACGATGAGGGCGGTTCGGCTCGGCAGTCTACTGCTAATTTACTACATCGTCGTTTTCGCGGCCGGCTGGGTCATCCTCAGCAACTTTCCGCAGTTCCGCGAATATCTGCCGATTGGCGGCGCGGAGCAACTGATCAATCCGTCGGGCAAGACCAATTCACTGCAAGCGGTGGTTGAAACGAACAGTGTCCGAACCCTCGGTCAGAGCATTGGCTGGCTCGCAACCGCAATTCTCGGTGCCCTGCTGACGGCACTTCCCGTCAGCTGGGTCTATATGTCGACGCGGACCGCCGAAGAATATGACCAGTCGCTGATCAGTTCGATCATCATCCTGCCGGTCGTCGTGACGTCAATCGTCATCGTAGTTCAGCACAGCCTTGCGCTGGCCTTCGCCCTTGGCGGAATCGCGGGCGCAGTCCGCTTCAAGAATAGCCTCAAAAGTTCCGGGGACGCTCTCTATATCCTGCTTTCGGTCGGCATCGGTTTGGCATCTGGAATCGGCGCCGTGGAACTGGCGCTGGTGATGTCGATCGGGTTCAACCTTTGCTTCGTGTTGCTTTGGGTCACCGAATTTGGTGAGCGCGAAGGCATGAAGCGCTATATGTTGGATTTCGACGATGCGACAACGGGTTCCGTCGTTACCCCCACCGCCGCCGGATCCGCGCCGCCGCCGCCAGCGCCCGGGCCGACACCCCCGTCCATCGGCTAGCCCATACACTTCTTCAGGACACGCGACTGCAGCGTCTGGTCCGTAGCGACCTCCGCGAAGAATCCGGCAAGATAGGCCTGCGCCTTTCGGCGCGTTCGATCATCCAGTCCGGGCAAGCGAGCGACCTCGCCTTCAATCGCCGGTCGCAGCGATCGGAACTCTACCGCTGCAGCAAGTGCAGCGTCATTGTGCCGGCAATAGCCTTGATAAACCCGCGTCCGGACGCTGTTTATGCGAAAGATCTCGGGCGGTGTGGCGTAAGGGGCATCGACCAGGCCACTGTGATCGAAGTCGTATGGCACCGGCATGAACGCACTTCCAGCGCGCGTGAGCAGCCGGCTATTGTGGCAGCATCCCGCCCCCTGTGGTCCGGCCCGCATCGACCAGTCGAGATTGCCGATCATATACTGGAACAGCGCTACTCTCGCCGCCTGCTTTGGATCGAGCTGCGCCGAAGCGATGCGGTCGCCGACCCGTGCCCGCGAACTGCCGTTGCGGCCTGCGACATCGTCGATATCTTCGATGAAAAATCCTGTCCGGGTCGTCACGATGCGACCATCTGGCTCGAGATAGTTGACGGTCGCCAGCCGGGCACGAAAGCTCATCGGGGTGACCAAGTTAAACAGGCGATACGACAGATATTCAAGCATTGTGTGCTGCTGGAATCCCTGGCTCGAACGACAATGAGTGACGAGCTTCAGCCGCCGTTGCCCGGCAAATAGTGATGTAGCCGCCGGCGGCGCAGTGAGATCGACACGCAATGGCGGAAACTGGCAGACTTCCTTGCGGCGGCGGGAAATCCCCCTTGGCGAGAGTTGGATCGCGTAGCTTTCATCGGTGCCTGCTAGCAACATGGTGGCTGGCTGCGCTGCGGTCGACCGTTCGGAGCTTCGCGCAATTGAGTTGATCGGCCCGCGGATGGTGATCTGTATGGGCGCTTCACTTGCGAACAAGGGGGTGGCCTGCTGGGCAAGCACCGCCGTCGGAAGGCCAGCCGCCGCCAGAAGCATGGCAATCGATCTTCTCAAGACCCTCTCCTCTTTGTCCAGTCTCCTTATGGACGCGGCACCGGGTGCGCCACGACGCGGTCACCGGAGATCTCAAGGTAGGACGGGACGCCGCCATAGGCGCGACTGTTCCCGCTGTCGGTACGCCATAATTTACCGCCGAAAATTGAGACGATGCCTTTCAGCGACGGCGTGTGGCCGACAACGATCCGCTTCACGCCATAGGCATTTAGGACTAGCCCAATCTCTTGGTCGATCGTGAGCAGTGGCGCGGCCGGATTGGCAGCCGACGTAGCGGTCGTCTCGTCGAGCGGTTCGCGGGTTACCAGGCCGCGATACCAGAGTGGACCGCGCGGATCGTTGATGATCGCTTCGGGCCGCCTATCCTGCGCCTTTAGCGCCTCCGCGACGCGCCGGTTTATCTCTCCGAGCGGCATGGTCGAATAGGCTGCGCTTATCCCGCCGTGGACGAATAAGGTGTCGCCGATTTTGGTAACCGCGGGATTCGACACGACCCAGCGCCCGATTTCGCCCGTCGGCTTCCAGGCGATTTGATGTTCGATCTTCCCCAGCGGAGTTGCCTGGAACCACAATGCCTTGATCACTTCCGATGAGAGCTGCGGATTTGACGCGCGATAGGCGGCGTCAATCGCAGGGCGGTTGGCGCTGTAGACGCGCTCACGAACCTGCTTGCTGCTACCGGTCACGAATGCTTCGAACTCGCCCGGATCCACGTATCGCAGATCGTCAGTCATATTCATCGCTTCGTGGTTGCCCACCAGCGCAACGACCTGACCACCCCGATGTGCGGCCTCTTTTTGGAGGCGCTTCAAATGCTCAACGATTTGCCGGGTATCGGGTCCCCTGTCGGCGACATCGCCCAGTTGGACGAAGATCGTGTTTCCGCCCGCCCACTTTCCTTTGCTGTCGATGATGCCCGCAGCCCGGGCAATCGCCAGCCATACGGCTCGATCGCCATGCAGGTCGCCGACCGCAACGATACGCGGCGGAGTCGCCGTTCGGCCAAGTTGGGATGGACCCAGCAAGGCCATCAGCAACGCTAGAAAAGGCCAGACCCACAGCCGCAGCATCGGAACCCCCGGCAATAAGGCGCGAAAGGGCACCGCCCATGCCGATTTGTCAAGATTGTGGGGCCCTCGAGTCAATTGGTGCTAAGATGATCCGCTTCAGAAAGGGAGCAGTTACAATGCGTGCCTTTTTGTGGGCCGCCGTTGTCGCGGCATCCATAGCGCCCGCGAGCGCCCAGCAACCTGCCGTTGTCGAAATCCACCTGACGAATTTCCGGTTTGCGCCCAACCCGGTCATGCTCGATCATGGGCGGACCTACGTTTTGCGACTGGTTAACAATGCGAGCAATGGACATGATTTCACGGCTCGGGATTTTTTCGCGGCAAGCGCCATGACCTCGGACGAGCGGTCGCGGGTCACCGACGGAAAGATCGAAGTCCCTCCGGGTCAAGTCCGGGAGGTGCGGCTGTCGGCCCCCGCATCTGGAACCTTTCCGCTGAAATGCTCGCACGCTTTTCACAAGGCGTTCGGGATGAAAGGAAAAATTGTAGTTCGCTAGGTGCGGCGATTTGACTTTTCGAAGCCTACCGCTATGAGCGCCTCCGTCGCGGTCCTTTAGAGGATCGCTACTCGTCCGAGACAGTCGCTGGGGCTTGCCCCTTAATTTGCGGCCTAGACGGGGACAGGAATTCAAACGGGACGCATCGCGCTCCGGTCGTGCGATGGCATAGGCCCTCGCCTTGATCCAAGCCCCCACGGACAATTGCTTCGTCGCCAGTCGGCGGCGAGGTCGTTTGAACCTCGGCCCGGGCATTGCCCTGGTCGATAAGGAGTATGGCATGGATCGTTCGCAAAAAGCCGATCTGGTTGCCGAGCTGAAGAACGTCTTCAACGAGACCAGCGTGGTGGTCATCACCCGCAATCTCGGCTTGTCTGTCGCTCAGTCGACGGACCTGCGCCTGAAGATGCGCGACGCCGGTGCCCAGTTCAAAGTTGCGAAGAACCGGCTTGCCAAGATCGCGCTCGAGGGCACGACGTACGGACTGATCGGCGATATGCTGACCGGCCCGACTGCGCTCGCCACCTCGATCGACCCCGTGGCCGCCGCCAAGGTGGCCGTGGAGTTCGCCAAGACCAACGATCGTCTCGAGATCGTCGGTGGCGCGATGGGAAATACGCTGCTCGATATTGATGGGATCAAGGCCCTGGCCCAGCTCCCCTCGCTCGACGAGCTTCGTGGAACCCTCATTGGCCTCATCCAGGCACCGGCGACCAAGATCGCCCGGATCGCCAAGGAGCCGGGTGGCCAACTGGCACGCGTTCTCGCCGCCAAGGCCGCAGCTTAAGTTTTTCATCAACGCACGACACTCGGGCCAATGGCCCACTAGGAGACTAAAATGGCTGACCTCAACAAGATCGTCGACGACCTGTCGGCTCTGACCGTCCTCGAAGCCGCCGAGCTTTCGAAGATGCTCGAAGAAAAGTGGGGCGTTTCCGCCGCCGCTGCCGTTGCCGTTGCCGGCCCGGCCGCTGCCGCTGCCCCGGCTGCTGAAGAGCAGACCGAGTTCGACGTGATCCTCACCGGCGACGGTGGCAAGAAGATCAACGTCATCAAGGAAGTCCGCGCGATCACCGGCCTGGGACTTGGCGAAGCCAAGGCGCTGGTCGAAGGCGCTCCGAAGGCGCTCAAGGAAGGCGTCAACAAGGACGAAGCCGAAAAGATCAAGAAGCAGATCGAAGAAGCCGGCGGCACCGTCGAGCTCAAGTAAGCTTCCGCTTCGACTTTCGGTCGAATCGAACAGAAAGGGCGGCCCCATGGGCCGCCCTTTTTGCATGGCCGTTGCTTTCATCATGCCCGTTCTCATAGCTAGTCGGCATGAGCAGCCTCCACCCCTTCGATCATGCAACGTTGCTGGATGCCTGCGGCGAAGGGCGGTTAAAGGCGCAGACCAGCGACGCCTACTGGAACATGGTCGGGCCATTCGGTGGTCTCGTCGCTGCCGTCTTGTTCAAGGCGGCTCATGCCGATGCCCGCCGACAGGGCGAACCACTGTCGCTGACCGTGAATTTCTGCGCAGCGGTCGCCAAGGGCGTGATGGAAATTGTCGCCAGGCCGGCAAGGACGAACCGGTCGACCCAACATTGGACAATGGAAATGCGGCAAGGCGGCGAATGCGTTGCGACCGCGACGGCGATGTTCGGGACCCGTCCGGCAACCTTCGAGCATCGGCCGCTGGCGATGCCTGAAGCGACCGCCTTTGCCAACCTTAAACGCCTTCCTCCACCGGGACCAGGATGGATCGAACGCTTTGACATGCGGTTTGCCGACGGCCCACCGGCCTGGGACCGGCCCAGTCATGCGCCGGCGAGCGCGCAATCACTACTTTGGATAGCCAGCGACCCACCCCGCGCGCTCGATTTTGTAGGACTCGCCGCGCTGTGCGACATCTTTTTTGGCCGGATCATCCATGTCCGGCAGCGCATGGTTCCGTTCGGGACGGTGAGCATGACGGCCTACTTTCACGCGACCGAAACCGACTTGGCGATGCAGGGGTTTGCGCCGGTGCTGGGTAAGGCCGACGCCCGCGTCTTCGACCGGGGCTATCACGATCAGACCGCCGAACTGTGGGGTACCGACGGGCGCCTGCTCGCAACCAGCCACCAACTCGTCTATTTCCGCGACCCCGCCTAGGCAGGGAGCGCTTCAGGCCCGGTGGCTGCCGGGCGCTTGCCCGCAATCCATCCCGCCCAGCCAATCGCGGCGCCTGCCACGGCGGCGGCCATGGCGAAGGGTATTGTCGGAACGACCGCAACGTTCAGATAGAGTTGCTTCCAGAAGTCGGTGCCGCCAGGGACTTCGAACAATAGCGAACCTAGCAGCGACAGCAGGCCAGCGATGATGAAGGGCTTGCCGGTGTGGCGGGCCGACATCGCGATAGTGAAGGCGACGCACGCTGCGGCGATCTGACCAAGATGGAAGGCAGTGCCGAGACGCTCGAATGCGCCGGGCAGTGAGAAGTCGATGCCGAGCGGAATCGGAGCGAGGCGGCCGAAGACCGGCGGCAATAGGAAAATGGTGGTTGCGAGCAAATAGGAGGCGTGTTTTCCAATCTGCCGGCGATGCTTCAGCGCTTGGAAATAGAAGAAGGCCATGCCGGCGACGGCGTAAATGTCGAGCCAAGCGAGATGAGGCGGCCAAAGCTGGTAGAATGGAGTCGCTCCTTCGGCATAGCGCTGCGCCATCCCGACGAAGATGCTTGCTCCACCGGCCAGGAACAGCGGAAAGAGCGCGAGGCTGACCAGCCCATTGGTCCGGTGGAAGGCGCGGCGGCCATGATGGATCGACCAGCTTTGCATGGCGAGCAGCAGCAGCCACAGAGAGGCGGTGACGCCGTGGAGATGGTAGGAAAGCGGACTGCTGGAAATAACGGAGATATAGTTCGGCCAGAAGGCCAGTCCGGCGAGCGGAAACAAACCGAGAACCCACCAATGCGCGTGACGATATGGCATACCGAACCTCCCCCAGTGCGACAAGCATAACGCAGTTTAAATTTGCGGTGAAGACGTGGTCAGAAGGGGAAGAAATAGGGAATAGCGATGACCGCGGTCGCCCAAGTCACTAGGTTCAGTGGAAGGCCGACGCGGATGAAGTCCATGTAGCTGTAACCGCCAATCTGGTAGACGAGGACGTTGGTCTGGTAGCCGAACGGCGTCGCGAAGGCAGCGCTTCCGGCCATCATGACGGCAACGATAAACGGACGCGGACTGACCCCGAGCGCTTCGGCCAAGGCAACGGCCATCGGCGTAACCAGCACGGCCACTGTCGCGTTGGATAATAGTTCGGTCAACAACAGCGTCGCGCCATAGAGCAGGATCAGCGCCCACAACGGCTGTAGCCCGTCGAGCGAGCCGACCAAGGTTCGCGTTGCATCCCCGGCGAGGCCGGTTTCTTCGAGCGCGATGCCGAGTACGACCATGCCAGCGATAAGCATCAGGATTTCCGGACGAAGACCCTGGTAGGCCTGGTCGGCGGTGATCACGCGCAGGATGATCAACAAGACCGCACCTGCGAATGCCGCGGCGGCAATCGGTGCCACGCTGAATGCGGCTAACGCGATTACCGCGGCGAAGACGGTAACGGAAAGCGCCGCCTTCCACGGCACCAGCGCATGGCCTTCCGAAAACAGGTCGGGCGAGCCGAGTTGCGCGTGGTGAACATCGGGGGCATGGGAATGGAGCGCCTCCGCATCGACCGCCCCTTCGCGGTCCGACTTGGCGATGAGGGGACCGCTCAAGAAAAAGAGGTAGGCGGCACCCGCCAACGCGATGGCCAACCCAACTGGCGCGATCTCGAAAATGCCAAAGCGTGGCTGGCCGGCTACGGAGGCCATGTCGTTGACCAGCAGGTTGGTCGAGGTACCGATCAGGGTGATGCAGCCGCCGAGCACCGCGACGTAGGAGAGCGGCATCAAGTAGCGCTTGGGCGACAGTCCGAGCCGCTGGGCAACGTCGCGAACAACGGGTGCGCTCATCACGACGATCGGCGTGTTATTGAGGAATGCCGACGCCGCCCCGCAGAGACCGATCAGGAGCCATAAGCCGGCCGCGCCGATCCGCTGGCACAAGGCGACGCCGCGCCGGATGGCGGCATCGAGCAAGCCGGAAAGTTCCATCGCGTAGGCGATGACAAAAAGAGAGGCGAGCGCGATGATCGCCGGGCTTGCAAAGGCGCCCTGTACCTCGATCGGGCGTACCGCGCCGCTAATGAGCAGCACGGCGGCGCCGACCAACGCGACGACATCGGCGCGCACCTTGTCCCATACCAGCGCGGCAACGACGGCGGCCAGTACGGCCAGCGTGATCAGTTGATCGCCGGTCATGCGATCAAGGCCGGCCTGGAAGGCATGGGGGTCGCAATCGCCATAGTGTCTGCTAGGTTGCGGCAGATGTTGCGCAAGTCAAAAATCGCCCTGCTCGTCGCTGCCTTGGCGGCTGCCAGTGCCTGCGAACGCCAATCCGCTCCCAGCGAAAACGCCACCGTTCCTGTCGAGCAAAATGAGGCAAATACTGCGGAAGCACTTCCTTTGCCTGCGGCGGCGATGGACCGAGCGGAGTTTCTGAAGACGATTGCCGAAGCAGCCAATGCGCACGTTGCTGGCGTGGATAACAAGTCGGCCCAAAGCGGGTTGCAGGGCCGTCGGTTCGCTATTCGTGTGCGGTTCGGCTGCAATGGCCCGGCGCTAGCGGGAAGCACGGACGCCCTGCGATGGAGCGCGGGAAAGGATGCTTCATCGTTCGAGGTTCGTGCCACGCCCAATATCTCCCTCGAAGACCCGATGTTTATGGATTTGTCCGAAGAGACGATTGAGACGGTGGAAGGTTTCTGGATTCCCCGCCCGTGGCTCAGCGCCGACACCTGCCCGCGCCCGGCGGCTCAAGCGATAGAAGTCACGCCCATGCCGCCTGTCGCGGGTATCGCCGAATATTTCACCGTAGAAGACTCGCGGGTCCGGAGCCGGTCCGGCCGGGCCTATTCGGCGGTCGAAAAACTCGGGGCGGACGATGCCTTGCCGACGGACGGCTTGGCGCTTCTGCTGGAAGGCCGGTTCACGGCTTGGCCCGACGGGCGCGTCATTCGCTGTCGCGGCGATGGCCGATTCCGCCCGCCAGCCTGCATTGCGTCAGTCCACCTCGATCGGGCGTCGGTGATATGGCCAACGACCGACGAGGTCATTGCGGAGTGGCGCGACTAGTCGAAGATCGACAGATCGAGGGGCTCGCTGGGGCCGAACCAGATGACATTGTGGCTATGATCCTGCCGATCGTCGCCGGTAGACGCATGGGCGAAAATCGTCAGGCCCGCGCGGTTGACGGACAGCCAGGTCGCGACCTCGCCGAACCGCTCGGCCGGTACGGTCATCTGGACGCTTCCACGCGGATGGGGGCCAACCGGACGCAGATGGAAGTGGCCGACTGGCAAGCCGAAGCGCCGCTGCGCTTCACCCGCAAGTGTCTTCGCCTGGTCCACCTCGCCGGCGTCGTAATAGATATGGGCATGGAAATCGCGGATCGCAGTCATGGCCTAGTTCCTCGAGCCGAGAAGTGGGCCACCGGATGTGTCATTCAAGAGGAAACACTTATGTGCCCACCCCTTGCAAGGAAATGGAAAAGGCGTATATCGCCCTCATCCAACATTTAACGGCTCCGCCGCGCGTCTTCGTGCGTCCGGGGCCTTTCCTGTCCTCACCGGGACACGGGCCGATCCAGCGCAACGGCCTGAACGTATGGTGGGGAATTTCCAGGAGCCGCGCCGGACTTCAATGGGCCGCGTGCCTCGACGCATGCCCGGAGCGCAGGGAATAAGATGGCGACCAAGCAAAAAGACGTGCCCACCATGGCCCGCAACACCAATTCGCGACGTATCCGCAAGATCTTCGGAAACATCCACGAAATCAGCGATATGCCGAACCTCATCGAGGTCCAACGCGAAAGCTATGAACAGTTCCTGCGTTCCGACCCGTCGACCGGCTATGTCTCCGGCTTGGAAAAGACCCTTCGCTCGGTTTTCCCGATCCAGGATTTTGCCGGCACCGCGCACCTCGACTTCGACCGCTACGAGCTGGAGGAGCCGAAGTTCGACACCGACGAATGCCGCCAGCGCGGCCTGACGTATGCGGCGCCGATGCGTGTGACGCTGCGCCTCACCTCCTTCGAGATCGATCCCGACACCGAGGCCAAGTCGGTCATCGATATCAAGGAGCAGGACGTCTACATGGGCGACATGCCCCTGATGACGGGCAACGGCACGTTCATTGTCAACGGCACCGAGCGCGTCATCGTGTCGCAGATGCACCGGTCGCCGGGCGTCCTGTTCGACCATGACCGCGGCAAGACCCATGCATCTGGCAAGTATCTGTTTGCCGCCCGCGTCATCCCGTACCGCGGTTCGTGGCTGGACTTCGAATTCGACGCCAAGGACATCGTCAACGTCCGAATCGACCGCAAGCGTAAACTACCGGTCACCGCGTTGCTGCACGCGCTGGGCCTAACAAGCGAAGAAATCCTCAACACCTTCTACAACCGCCTGACCTACATCCGCGGCAAGAATGGCTGGCAGATCCCCTACGCCGCCGAAAGCTGGCGCGGGCAGAAGCCGAACCACGATGTGGTCGACGCCGACAGCGGCGAAGTTATCTTCAAGGCGCACGAGAAGATCACGCCGCGCAAGGCCAATGCTGCCGGCAAGGACGGCCTGCAGAACGTCATCATCCCGACTGAGGAAATATTCGGCCGCTTCTCGGCCTATGACCTGATCAATGAGAAGACGGGTGAAATCTACGTCGAGGCCGGCGACGAAATTTCGCCTGAAAACCTCGAGAGCATGGACAAGGCCGGTATCGACCGCCTCGAGCTGCTCGACATCGACTATGTCAACACGGGCCCTTGGATCCGTAACACCCTGAAGGCCGACAAGTCGGAAGACGGGGATAGCGCGCTGGCCGACATCTACCGCGTCATGCGCCCCGGCGAACCGCCGACTCGCGAAACCGCCGATGCCCTTTTTTACGGCCTGTTTTTCGATCCGGAGCGCTACGACCTGTCGGCAGTGGGCCGCGTCAAGCTGAACATGCGCCTTGGCCTCGACGCCGAGGACACGGTCACCACGCTACGCCGCGAGGACATCCTGGCAGTCGTTCAGGAGCTGGTGAACCTGAAGGACGGCAAGGGCGAGATCGACGACATCGACAACCTGGCCAACCGCCGGGTCCGCTCGGTCGGCGAACTGTTGGAAAACCAGTATCGCGTCGGTTTGCTGCGCATGGAGCGCGCGGTGAAGGAGCGCATGAGCAGCGTCGACGTATCCACCGTCATGCCGAACGACCTTATCAACGCCAAGCCAGCAGTTGCCGCTGTCCGCGAATTCTTCGGCTCATCGCAGCTGTCGCAGTTCATGGACCAGACCAACCCTCTGTCCGAAGTGACGCATAAGCGCCGTGTCTCGGCCCTCGGGCCGGGCGGTCTTACCCGTGAGCGCGCGGGCTTCGAAGTTCGCGACGTCCATCCGACGCACTACGGCCGCATCTGCCCGATCGAAACGCCGGAAGGCCCGAACATCGGCCTGATCAACAGCCTGGCGTCGTTCAGCCGCGTCAATAAGTACGGGTTCATCGAAACGCCGTACCGCAAGGTCGTCGACAACAAGGTGACCAACGAGGTCGTCTATCTGTCGGCGATGGAAGAGGCCAAGCACACGATCGCGCAGGCGAACGCCGAGATCGACAGCAATGGCCACTTCGTCGAGGAGATCGTTTCCAGCCGCCGTGCCGGGGACTTCCTCATGGCGCCGCGCGACACGATCACCCTGATGGACGTCAGTCCCAAGCAGTTGGTGTCGGTCGCGGCCTCGCTGATCCCGTTCCTGGAGAACGACGACGCGAACCGCGCACTTATGGGATCGAACATGCAGCGCCAGGCCGTACCGTTGCTGCAGGCCGACGCGCCGCTGGTCGGTACCGGCATGGAAGAAACGGTCGCCCGTGACAGCGGCGCCGCCATCGCCGCCCGCCGTTCGGGTGTGGTCGACCAGGTCGACGCGACCCGCATCGTCGTCCGCGCCACCGGCGAACTGAAGGCCGGCGAATCGGGCGTCGACATCTACACGCTGATGAAGTTCCAGCGGTCGAACCAGAACACCTGCATCAACCAGCGCCCGCTGGTAAAGGTGGGTGACACGGTGGAAGGCGGTGAAATCATTGCCGACGGCCCTTCGACCCAGTTCGGCGAACTGGCGCTCGGCCGCAACGTGCTCGTCGCGTTCATGCCTTGGAACGGCTACAATTATGAGGACTCGATCCTCATTTCAGAGCGCATCGTGAAGGACGACGTCTTCACCTCGATCCACATCGAGGAATTCGAGGTCATGGCCCGCGACACCAAGCTTGGGCCTGAAGACATCACCCGCGACATTCCGAACGTCGGCGAGGAAGCGCTGCGTAACCTCGACGAGGCGGGCATCGTCTACATCGGTGCCGAAGTCGAGCCTGGCGACATCCTCTGCGGTAAGATCACGCCGAAGGGCGAAAGCCCGATGACGCCGGAAGAGAAACTTCTCCGCGCCATCTTCGGTGAAAAGGCTTCGGACGTCCGCGACACCTCGCTGCGTCTGCCCCCGGGCGTCGCTGGCACGGTGGTCGAGGTCCGCGTCTTCAACCGTCACGGTATCGACATCGACGACCGTACCCGCGCCATCCAGACGGAAGAAAAGGACCGGTTGAAGAAGGACGCCGACGACGAAAAGGGGATCCTCAACCGCGCGACCTTCTCCCGTCTGAAGGAAATGCTTCTCGGCCAAGTCGCGACCGCGGCACCGAAGAGCATTAAGAAGGGTTCGACCGTCGACGAGGCGGCGCTCGACGCGACCGAGAAGCACGACTGGTGGAAGATCGCCGTCAAGGACGATGCTGCGCAGGCGGACCTGGAGGCGCTCAAGGCGCAATATGATGAGCAGGTTGGCATTATCAACCGCAAGTTCGAAGACCGCGTCCAGAAGGTGGAAGCAGGCGACGAGCTGGCTCCAGGCGTGCTCAAGATGGTCAAGGTCTTCGTTGCCGTGAAGCGCAAGCTGCAGCCGGGCGACAAGATGGCCGGCCGTCACGGCAACAAGGGCGTTATCAGCCGCATCCTGCCGATCGAGGACATGCCGTTCCTCGAAGACGGGACGCACGCCGACATCGTGCTCAACCCGCTGGGCGTGCCGTCGCGCATGAACGTCGGGCAGATCTTCGAGACCCACCTCGGCTGGGCCGCACGCGGTCTCGGCAAGCAGATCGGCGAAATGCTGGAAGGCATGCACGCCAAGGGCGGTGAACTGGCCGGCAAGGACATCAAGGACGTGCGCGCCAAGCTTAAGGACGTTTACGGCGATGCTTATGCCAAGGACATCGACGAGCGGAGCGACGAGCAGGTCATGGACCTGGCGCAGAACTTGGTCGGCGGTATCCCCATGGGCACCCCGGTGTTCGACGGTGCGCGCGAGAGCGACGTGTCCGACATGCTGGTCAAGGCAGGGCTGGACAGTTCCGGCCAATCGACCCTGTACGACGGGCGCACCGGCGAACCGTTCGACCGGCAGGTGACTTTGGGCATCATCTACATGCTCAAGCTGCACCACCTGGTCGACGACAAGATCCACGCCCGCTCCATCGGCCCGTACAGCCTCGTTACCCAGCAGCCGCTGGGCGGCAAGGCCCAGTTCGGCGGCCAGCGCTTCGGCGAAATGGAGGTCTGGGCGCTCCAGGCCTATGGCGCCGCCTACACGCTGCAG
Source organism: Sphingomonas edaphi (assembly GCF_003583725.1). Lineage (GTDB taxonomy): Bacteria > Pseudomonadota > Alphaproteobacteria > Sphingomonadales > Sphingomonadaceae > Sphingomicrobium > Sphingomicrobium edaphi. The sequence goes on from NZ_QXTF01000001.1 coordinate 608,868, forward strand.
GAAATGCTGACCGTGAAGTCGGACGACGTCATTGGTCGGACCAAGGTCTATGAAGCGATCGTCAAAGGCGACGACACGTTCGAGGCCGGAATTCCCGAGAGCTTCAACGTTCTCGTCAAGGAAATGCGCAGCCTCGGCCTCAACGTCGAGCTGGACAGCCACGAAGACGAGGGTGACGAGCCCGCCGCGATCGCCGCCGAATAAGCCACCTGGATATTCCTTCCCTCCCGCTGCGGCGGGAGGGGGTTGGAGAAAAGATGATGAACGAATTGACCAACTTCGCGAACCCGGTGGCCAAGCCGGAGACCTTTGACCAGATCAAGATTGGCATCGCGTCGCCTGACAAGATCCGCTCATGGTCGTTCGGCGAAATCAAGAAGCCGGAAACGATTAACTACCGTACGTTCAAGCCCGAACGCGACGGCCTTTTCTGCGCGCGAATCTTCGGTCCGATCAAGGACTACGAATGCCTTTGCGGCAAATACAAGCGCATGAAGTACAAGGGCATCGTCTGCGAAAAGTGCGGCGTGGAAGTAACGGTTTCGAAGGTCCGCCGCGAGCGCATGGGCCACATCGAATTGGCTGCTCCGGTCGCCCATATTTGGTTCCTGAAGTCGCTGCCGAGCCGCATCGGCCTGCTCCTCGACATGCAGCTGAAGCAGCTTGAGCGCATTCTCTACTTCGAAAGCTATGTGGTCATCGAGCCGGGTCTGACCGCGCTCGAAAAGTACCAACTGTTGTCGGAAGACGAGCTGCTCGCCGCGCAGGACGAGTATGGCGAGGACGCCTTCTCGGCCGGGATCGGCGCCGAGGCCGTTAAGATCATGCTTATGGACCTCGACCTTGAGGGAGAACGCAAGGACCTCCTCGAGGAACTGGCCGTCACCAAGTCGGAACTGAAGCCGAAGAAGATCATCAAGCGGCTGAAGGTCGTCGAGAGCTTCATCGACTCCGGAAACCGTCCAGAATGGATGATCCTGGACGTCGTTCCGGTTATTCCGCCCGAGCTGCGCCCGCTGGTGCCGCTCGACGGCGGCCGCTTCGCGACGTCGGACCTGAATGACCTGTACCGGCGCGTGATCAACCGTAACAACCGCCTGAAGCGCCTAATGGAGCTGCGCGCGCCGGACATTATCGTCCGCAACGAGAAGCGCATGCTGCAGGAAGCCGTGGATGCGCTGTTCGACAACGGCCGCCGCGGCCGCACCATCACCGGCGCCAACAAGCGTCCGTTGAAATCGCTGTCCGACATGCTCAAGGGCAAGCAGGGCCGCTTCCGCCAGAACCTGCTCGGCAAGCGCGTCGACTATTCTGGCCGATCGGTTATCGTGACCGGCCCGGAATTGAAGCTTCACCAGTGCGGCCTGCCGAAGAAGATGGCGCTCGAGCTGTTCAAGCCGTTCATCTACTCTCGCCTTGACGCCAAGGGTCTGTCGATGACCCTCAAGCAGGCGAAGAAGTGGGTCGAGAAGGAACGCAAGGAAGTCTGGGACATCCTGGACGAGGTGATCCGCGAGCATCCGGTGCTCCTCAACCGCGCACCGACGCTTCACCGCCTCGGCATCCAGGCGTTCGAGCCGGTACTGATCGAGGGCAAGGCGATCCAGCTTCACCCACTGGTCTGTTCCGCCTTCAACGCCGACTTTGACGGCGACCAGATGGCCGTGCACGTCCCGCTGAGCCTCGAGGCTCAGTTGGAAGCGCGCGTCCTAATGATGTCGACCAACAACATCCTGTCGCCTGCCAACGGCAAGCCAATCATCGTTCCGTCGCAGGACATGGTGCTGGGCCTCTACTACCTCTCCATGGAGAAGGAAGGCGAGCCGGGCGAAGGCATGCTGCTGGCAGACATGACCGAAGTCCACCAGGCCTTGGCGGCCGGTGCGGTCACGCTGCACACCAAGATCGTCAGCCGCGTCCCGCAGACGGATGAGGACGGCAACGAGTATATGAAGCGCTTCGAAACCACGCCGGGCCGCATGCTGCTCGGCGAGACGCTGCCGAAGACGCACAAGGTGCCGTTCGAAACCGTCAATCGCCTGCTCACCAAGAAGGAGATCGGCGACGTTATCGACACCGTTTATCGCCACACCGGCCAGAAAGAGACGGTACTGTTCGCTGACGCAATCATGGGCCTCGGCTTCCGTCACGCGTTCAAGGCTGGCATTTCGTTCGGTAAGGATGACATGGTCATTCCAGCGTCCAAGGAAGGCCTGGTTGAAGAGACCAAGGCCCTCGTGAAGGACTACGAGCAGCAGTATCAAGACGGCCTGATCACGCAGCAGGAAAAGTATAACAAGGTGATCGATGCATGGTCACGCTGCGGCGACCGCGTTGCGAGCGAGATGATGAAGGAAATCTCGGCCGTGAAAAAGGGCGAGGACGGCCGCGAAGTCCCCATCAACTCGATCTATATGATGGCACATTCCGGTGCCCGTGGCTCGCAGGCGCAGATCAAACAGCTCGCGGGCATGCGCGGCCTGATGGCCAAGCCGTCGGGTGAGATCATCGAGACGCCGATTATCTCGAACTTCAAGGAAGGTCTGACCGTCCTTGAGTACTTCAACTCGACCCACGGCGCCCGCAAGGGCCTGGCCGATACGGCGCTCAAGACGGCAAACTCGGGCTACCTGACACGCCGCCTGGTCGACGTGTCGCAGGACGCGGTGATCATCGAAGACGATTGCGGCACCGACCGCGCGCTGGAGATGCGCGCGATCGTCCAGGGCGGCGCGGTCATCGCTTCGCTCGCCGATCGCGTCTTGGGCCGCACCACGGCCGAGGACATCGTCGATCCGAAGACCAATGACACGGTCATCGCTGAAGGTACGCTGCTTGACGAACCGATGGTCGCCACGCTTGAGGAAATGGGCCTGCAGGGCATCAAGATCCGCTCGCCACTGGTGTGCACCAGCAAGCAGGGCGTCTGCGCCAAGTGCTATGGCCGTGACCTCGCCCGCGGCACGCCGGTCAACATCGGCGAAGCGGTCGGTGTCATTGCCGCCCAGTCGATCGGTGAGCCGGGTACCCAGCTGACGATGCGGACCTTCCACATTGGCGGCGCGGCGCAGCTAAACGAGCAGTCGAATCTCGAAGCGCCGGTCGACGGCACGATCGAGCTTCGTGACATGCCGACGATCACCGACCCGCGCGGCCGGCACATCTCGCTGTCACGCTCGGGTGAAATCGCGATCCTCGACATGGACGGCCGCGAACTGTCGACGCACCGTATTCCGTACGGCGCGCACCTGCTTGTCGACAGCGGTCACATCATCAGCCGCGGCGACCGCATCGCCGAATGGGATCCGTCGTTCAGCCCGGTCATTACCGAGCGGGCCGGTACGGTGAAGTTCCAGGACCTGATCGAGAACCGGACGCTGGTTGAACAAACTGACGAGTCCACCGGCATCTCGCAGCGTGCAGTGATCGACGATCTCGCCAAGTCTAAGAAGGAAGATCTGCGTCCGCGCCTGACGCTGATGGGCGCCGATGCCACCGAAGCGGGCGTATATCGCCTCGCTCCGGGCGCGGTCATCTCGGTCGAGGACAACCAGACGGTCGAAGCCGGTGAAGTGCTGGCACGTATGCCGCGCGAAGCCGCGAAGACCCGCGACATCACCGGCGGTCTACCACGCGTCGCCGAACTGTTCGAAGCCCGAAAGCCCAAGGAAAACGCGATTATCGCGAAGGTCTCGGGCAAGGTCAGCTTCAAGAAGGACTATAAGGCGAAGCGCAAGATCGCGATCGTGCCCGACGACGGTTCGGATCCGGTTGAATATCTGGTGCCGAAGTCGAAGGTCATCGACGTGCAGGAGGGCGATTACGTCAAGCGCGGCGACAACCTCGTCGGCGGTTCGCCCGATCCGCATGACATCCTGGAAGTGCTCGGCGTCGTCGCGCTGGCCGAATATCTCGTCAGCGAGATTCAGGAAGTTTATCGACTGCAGGGCGTGAAGATTAACGACAAGCACATCGAGGTGATCGTTCGCCAGATGCTTCAGAAAGTCGAGATCACTGATGGCGGCGACACCACCCTCTTGGCCGGCGAACAAGTCGACCGCGAGGAAATGGACGAGATCAACGCGAAGCTCGACAAAAAGCAGAAGAAGGCTGAAGGTAAGCCGGTCCTGCTGGGCATCACCAAGGCGTCGCTGCAGACCCGCAGCTTCATCTCGGCCGCCTCTTTCCAGGAAACGACCCGGGTCCTCACCGAGGCATCGGTTCAGGGCAAAATCGACACGCTCAACGGCCTGAAGGAAAATGTCATTGTCGGCCGCCTCATCCCGGCGGGTACCGGCGCGGGCATGAACCGGATGCGGGTTGCCGCCTCCAGCCGCGACGCCGCGCTCCGCGCCCAGCAGCGTAAGCTACAGGAAGCGCTGATCGCGCCGGAAACGGCGGCTGAGGAGCATGCCGCCGAACTGGCCCAAGGCCCGGAGGCCGCGATCCATGGCGATCCGCTCGAAAGCGTTACGCCATCAGGTAACGGGACCGATGCGGACGCAGGCGAGTATCTGAACGACTAATCGCCTTAGGTTGGGACAAAAAAATAGCCCCGCCGGAGAGTATCCGGCGGGGCTTTTTTTGATCGACTAGCTGGCTGACCAGCTAGCGAACTACTACCTAGCAGCGGCCGCCGTTAATGGCGTTCTCGGTGCAATTGGCGGCGGAGCCGAGGTCTTCACCGGCACCGCGAACCGTGTTGCAGGCGGCAATCGCCAGCGCACCGCCGATCAGCAGCATCGTCGTAACCTTGCGAACCATGGTCGAAACTCCCTCTTTAAAAACAGCGTAACGACCATGGACGAAGTCACATCGCGTTGTCGACCTCATTGGCCGCCGAGTTCACGTCTGCGGCCGCACCACGAACCGTGTTACAAGCCGCGATGGCAAGGCTGCCACCGATCAGAACCATCGTCATTACCTTGCGAAGCATGAGACTTTCTCCTGTCTAGCGGCTGAACGAACGCGGCAAATCGCGTTCGGTGCCATCACGCAGGCGAAATGTTCTCAGACGGCGATCGGCGCGGCGATGGACGGGTGCGGGTCATAGGCTTCGAACGCGAAGTCATCCGGCTCGTAGCCGTCGATGCCCTGTCCGCGATCCTTCATTACCAAGCGGGGCAGCGAACGAGGTTCTCGCGTGAGCTGTTCACGGGCTTGGTCGAGATGGTTGGAGTAGAGATGCGTGTCCCCGCCTGTCCAGACGAACGTACCCGGTTCGAGCCCGCATTCCCGCGCCAGCATATGCGTCAGCAACGAATAAGAGGCGATGTTGAATGGCACGCCAAGGAAGAAGTCCGCGCTGCGCTGGTAAAGCTGCAGGTTGAGTTTTCCGGCGGCAACCTGCGTTTGAAAGAGGCAATGGCACGGCGCCAAGGCCATTCGTTCAATCTCTCCTGGATTCCAAGCGGTGACAATCTGACGGCGCGAACCAGGGTCACGCTTGATGAGATCGATGAGCTCGCGGATCTGGTCGATGTGACGGCCATCCGCCGCCTCCCAGTCCCGCCATTGCTTGCCGTATATTGGGCCGAGATCACCATTCGCGTCGGCCCACTCGTCCCAGATGCTGACCTTGCGGTTCTGCAGCCAGCGCACATTGGTGTCACCGCGCAGGAACCAGAGGAGCTCGGCGATGATGGACCGCAAATGGAGTTTTTTGGTCGTGAGCAGCGGGAAACCCTTCGAAAGGTCAAACCGCATCTGCGTCCCGAAGATGGATAAGGTGCCCGTGCCGGTCCGGTCCATCTGCTCGACGCCTTCGTCGAGAATCTGCTGCATGAGGTCGAGATATTGGCGCATACCGGCATCCTAGCCTCCCCGCCCAGCACGTCCAGCGGATTGGGTCGGCACGGTCTGGTCCAGTCTCGACTATCCCATGTTCTCGGGTAGGAACTGCTCCAGCAGCATATGCCGGATTGGCCAGCTCTAGGGCTTTCCGCAAGCCTTGATGGCAGGCGGCTCCGGCTTGGCCAACGCTATCCGGAAAGATGCGAAATAGGAATCACTGCCCGTCAGGCGGGCCAATCGGACAGGCTCCAGCCCGACCGCGCGCAATTCACAAGCGAGTTGAGCTGGCGGCATTCCGTGACGGCGCACCGAACGGTCGGCATCGACGACAATGACCAGTCCGTCCTTTTTCAAGCCGTCGCGAAGATGCCAGAGGAATTCATACGGCTCGGTCACTTCATGGTACATGTGGACCAGGAAGATGCGGTCAAACGATTGGGCCGGGAGCTTTGGATCGGCCGGCACGCCAAGCCGAACTGAAACATTCTGGAGGTTTTCACGCTGCACCCGCTGGGCGAGACGGTCCCGAGTTGCCGGAACGATGTCTTGGGCGAGCACTCGACCGCGCGCGCCAACGATCGGCGACAGGCGTACGGTATAGTAGCCCTCACCAGCGCCGATGTCGGCTACGGACATGCCTGGCGCGACGCCGGCGAGCTGCATGACCTCCTCGGCCTCTCCGACGCGGTCGCGAGCGTCCTCGGTCGAGAAGCTGTCCGACACGATAGGCGCCACGGGTCGGTCGGCCTTGGGAAATGGCGATGCCTCGCGCTCGGCGCGGCAACCCGCGAGCGCGGCCATGACTAAGGCGGCAAGCGCCCTATTCGACATCCTCGACTTCCACCTTCTCGCCGGTCACGCGCTGGGACAAGGCAGCAGCCATGAAGCGATCGAGATCGCCGTCGAGGACATCGGTGGGCGCCGTCGAGGTTACACCTGTCCGCAAGTCCTTCACCAACTGGTAGGGCTGGAGGACATAGCTGCGGATCTGGTGTCCCCAGCCGATGTCGGTCTTGGCGGCATTGGCGGCGTTGGCCTCCGCCTCGCGCTTCTGCAGCTCGGCTTCGTACAGGCGCGCCTTTAGCTGCTTCATCGCCGAGGCACGGTTCTTGTGCTGGCTGCGCTCGTTCTGGCAGGCGACCACGATGCCAGTTGGGATGTGGGTGATGCGGACCGCGCTGTCGGTCGTGTTGACGTGCTGGCCACCCGCGCCCGACGCGCGGTAGGTATCGATGCGCAGGTCGCCCTCGTTGACCTCGATCTCGATATCGTCATCGACTTCGGGGTAGACCCAGACTGATGCGAAGCTTGTGTGGCGACGCGCGCTGCTGTCGTAGGGGCTGATCCGGACGAGCCGGTGAACGCCACCCTCGACCTTCAGATTGCCGTAGGCGTTCTCTCCCTTGATGAGAATAGTGGCCGACTTGATGCCGGCCTGTTCTCCCGAGTGGTGGTCGACTATCTCCACCTTCATGCCGTGCCGTTCGCCCCAACGGCTGTACATGCGCAGCAGCATAGAGGCCCAATCGTTGCTTTCCGTGCCGCCCGCGCCGGAGTTGATTTCGACATAGCTGTTGTTGGCGTCCGCCTCCCCCGCGAGGAGCGCGGCGACCTTGTCCTTCTCGGCGCGCCCGGCCAGTTCGGCGAGTGCCTGAACGCCGTCGTCGACCAAGCCGTCGTCGCCTTCCAGCTCCGCCATTTCGATCAGTTCGACCGTGTCCTTGAGCTCGGTTTCGATCTTGGTCGTCGCGCCGATAGCCTCTTCCAGCCGGCGGCGCTCGCGCATCACGTTCTGCGCGCCCTTCGGATCGTCCCATAGGGTCGGGTCCTCGACCCTGTCGTTTAGCTCCGCCAGCCGCCGATTTGCCTTGTCCCAGTCAAGGAAGCGGCGAAGCAGCGAAGTGGCGGCTTTGATCTGGTCGATGTGAGCTTGCGCTTCGGCGCGCATGGAATGTCTTTCCGATCGGAGGGCGGTTCGCCGCCCCGCCTAGTAAATCCCGCCCTGCCTTTGCAAGAATTCCCCGCTGTCGGCCGGTGTGCGCTGGGTTGGTCGCGACGTGGCGCGACGCGGTGCGGCCGCCCGAGCGGGCGCGCCCTCGGCCGATTCCTTCTGGGCCGATGCCAACTCGATGCTGCGGCGGAACGATCGGCGCGGCTCAGTCTCCGGCTGGAACGCCTCCCAAATAACCGACGATTTTGGATCGACGGTCGTCGGGAAGGCTCCGAACACCCGCTTGCCGGTTGCGCGGTCGACGCGGACCATGCGAATGCCGGGCGGCGCGACGAAGGGGATTTTCGGCATGTCCTTTAGCGCAGCCTGCGCGAATTGCTTGAACACCGGCGCCGCGATGCGGCCACCCTGCGCATAGCCGCCCATGGGGCGTGGCTGGTCATAGCCTAGGTAGACACCAGCGACGATCTCTGGAGTCCCGCCGACAAACCAGACGTTGGTTGGACCGCTGGTCGTGCCGGTTTTGCCGAACATCGGTCGGTCGAGGTCGCGAAGAACGGTTGCGGTACCGCGCTCGACCACGCCCTCCATGATATGCACCATCTGGTACGCCGCCTGCGGGTCGATCACCTGCTTGTCGCGTGACGGCGGACGCGGCATCGACTTGCCGTCCCAGTCGGCGGCATTGCAGGCGCCTCCATTGTCGTCCTGCATGATCTGGCAGCGGTTGTCGGTCCGGTAGATGACCTTGCCGTTGCGGTCCTGGACGTAGTCGATCAGCGTCGGAGTGACCGCGCGGCCCTGATTGGCGAGCATCGCATAAGCGTTGGTCAGCTTCAGCACCGTGGTTTCACCGGCGCCGAGAGCGATCGACAGATATTTGTCGTACGTGCCGACGCCCATTTTCGCGGCGTTGGCCACGACCTTATCCATGCCGGTCTGGGACGCAGCGCGGATCGTCATCAGGTTGCGCGACTGTTCTACGCCCCAGCGCATCGTCTTGGGACCCGAATATTTCCCGTCGAAGTTTCGGAAGCATTTGTTGCCGAGGCCAGCTCCCTGCCAGACGCAGAAAGGCGCATCGACCAAGATCGAAGACGGGGTCAGGCCGTTTTCGAGCGCGGTCACGTAGACGATTGGCTTGAAGGCCGAACCCGGTTGGCGCTGTGCTTGCGTTGCGCGGTTGTAGGACGAACCGACGACGTCGAAGCCGCCCTGCATTGCAAGGACGCGGCCCGTCCGGACTTCTTCCGCCACGAAGCCGCCGCCGATCTCAGGAATAGACCGGATGGCGTAGCTGTTCGCGCCCAGTTGTTTGACGATGATAACCATGCCCGGACGCAAGTTGCTGAATGCCGAGCCGCCCCCACCACGCTTCGGCTGTCGGGCAGCCGATTCGGGGAGAACGCCGGTCGAGCCGTCAGGAAAGCCGATATTGGCGCTGCTGCTCGACTTCGACAGGACGACGGCCTTCTTCCAGTCGGGAAAACCTGTCCCTAAAGCGGTGATGCGAAGCTGTGTCTGCCAATCACGATCGACGTCGATGCTGAGCCCCGTATCGCGCCAGCCGCGACCGCCATCGAATTGCGCGAGGCCTTCCCGGAGCGCCTCGGCAGCGGCGTCCTGCATCTTGGGTACCATGGATGTCCGCACCCACAAGCCGCCGGCATAGACGCTGTTTGGGCCGTCCTCGGCCTTTTCGCCAAAGCGCTTCAGCAGGTCGCGGCGGACCTCTTCCATGAAGTAACCACCCTGGTCCCGGAATTTGGCGCTACTGCCGTAGCGGATGGTCCCGAGCGGCGTTGCCGCCGCAGCCGCGCGCTGGGTCTCGGTGATGTAGCCGTTGTTGACCATTTCACGGAGCACATAATTGCGGCGGTCCAGTGCGCGCTGTGTCGCCCGCACGGGGTCGTAATTGCTTGGCGCCTTGGGCAGGACAGCCAGATAGGCCGCTTCCGGAATCGTAAGATCGCCGACGTCCTTGTCGAAATAGGCGCGGCTCGCTGCCTGGACGCCATAGGCATTACGGCCGAGGAAGATCGAATTTAGGTAGAGTTCGAGGATCTGCTCCTTGCTGAGCGTATCTTCCAGCCGGAAGGCGAGGATGGCCTCGCGGATCTTCCGGCTGATGGCGTATTCGTCGTCCTGGAGCAGATACTTGGCGACCTGCTGGGTAATCGTTGACCCGCCACGGGCGCGGCCGCCCGTGACCGACTTGGTCGTATAGTCGAATACCGCACCGGCTAGGCCAGGGTAGTCGAGACCGCCGTGGCTGAAGAAGGTCTTGTCTTCGGCCGAAATGAATGCCTCGACCACCAGGGGAGGATATTCGTCATAGGCGAGCTCGACGCGCCGTTCACGGGCGAAGGTCTGGACCGGATTGCCATCGTAGCCGCGAACGTTGGTCGGCAGCGGCGGCTGATAACCAAGCAGCTTTTCGGAACTGGGAAGGCCGGTCGCAAAATAGACGAAAACGATACTGCCGAGGATAAACACCGCGACACCAGCCCATGTCAGACGGCGAACCCACTTACGTTCGAACCACGGGTCGATCCGCTGGTGAACACGCTGGTTGAAGGCGACGAAATCGGGAATGCGGAGGGACTGTACGTTCATGTTCGATTGCTCGTCTAGCGACTTCGCGGGCTAGGCGAAAGCCGCTGCGTCATCGGGCTGCGCGCGTCGCGAGATCGGCTTCGACGGCCTGTGCAAGAGCAAGGACGAGCGGCGCGCGGCCCTCTTTGGTTAGTAACTTCGCCTCATCGTCCGCATTGCTGATGTACCCTGCCTCGACCAGCACGGCGGGAGTTTCGGCTCGGCGTAGGACATGGAAGGCGGCAAATTGATGCGGTCGGGGACGAAGCTCGACGCGTCCATCGGCGCGGCGAAGCAGACGTTCGGCCAGGCCCGCGGAATCCTCCATCTGCTCGCGCAGCGCGACGTCCGCCAGCAGCGCACGAACCGAGCCATCTGCTTCCGTCGACAAAGCCCCTCCCTCGACATTCTCCGCCTGCGCGAAGCGAGCGGCCTCGGCGCTGGAGGCGACGTCCGAAAGCGAGTAAACCGTGGCGCCTTTCGCTCGCGGGTTGGGCGCACTGTCCATATGAAGCGACAGGAATAGGGCGGCCTGCAAACGCCTTGCGATCAGCGCGCGCTCTTCCAGCGTCAGATAAATATCGCTTTCGCGAGTCAGCGCCACGCGCACGCGCCCCCGCTCCTCAAGAAGGTCGGCAAGCTCTCGGCTCATGGCCAAAGTCAATTGCTTCTCGAACGACGTGCCCGAGACTCCGCTAGCGCCGGGGTCCTTCCCGCCATGACCAGGGTCGATCAGCACGAGGGGACGCCCCGGAGTCCGGGCCTCGCGAACACGGACGTCAGCCAGCGCCTTGGGCAATTGAACCGTCAGCTCGCCTTGCCGCGCTTCCCCTGGAAGTGCGATGCCCGCAAGGGTACGCCCGCCTCGTTGCGAGCCGAGCGTCCAGGCAAGCGCCGCCGCGACGAGCAGCGCACCCGCGCCAATGGCCAACCCGGTCTTTCTTCGCCCGTCCATCGCGCGAAACTACGATGGGCCGGTCGCATCGCCAAGGCCCGCAGGCGCAACATTTGCAGTCGCTGGGCAGTTGCGGCCAAAGGGCCACGGTGCTAACCGATTTCGTCTTTCCCGGACTTTGGGAAGGATAGTTGCCGCGGCCTCTCGGATCCGCGGCCTTCAAGGTTGACGCTGCATGATGCCAAACGACGACACCTCCATGCTCCGCAAAGGGCATGGCCGCGCGTCGTTCGCGCCACGAATCGCGAGGCATCGCGCAGCAGAGGCAATTTCCGCACATCTTGCCGGACTGCTCGAAGCACCGGCCATCATCATGACGCGCCGCCGGCCCCATCGGGTCGCGCCCCGCGTCCGGAGAATTTTCAATGTCCATGCGCATGCTGATCGACGCGCGCCACCCGGAGGAGACCCGGGTCGCCGTCGCCAAGGGAAACCGGATCGAGGAATTTGATTTCGAATCCTCGGAGCACAAACAGCTCAAAGGCAATATCTACCTAGCCAAGGTCACCCGCGTCGAACCGTCGCTCCAGGCGGCATTCGTCGATTATGGCGGCAATCGGCACGGGTTCCTCGCGTTCAGCGAAATCCACCCCGACTATTACCAAATCCCCAAGGCGGATCGCGACGCACTGCTGGCCGAAGAGGCAGAGCATGCAGCCGAGGAAGAACGCCTTCGCGCCGCCGAATATGAAGCGGACGACGCCGAGGATGGCGACACCAGCGAGGACGCTGGCGAACCGTCGGGCGACTATGACGAAGCGCACGAAGTCGGCACGGGGTCGGCCCGTTCACCCGTGGACGAGAGTGCCGCCGAAGAGCTTCGCAAAAAGCGCCAGGCGCTTCGCCGCCGCTACAAGATTCAGGACGTCATCCAGCGCCGGCAGGTTCTGCTAGTCCAGGTCGTCAAGGAAGAGCGCGGCAACAAGGGCGCTGCGCTGACCACCTATCTCAGCCTCGCCGGTCGTTATTGCGTGCTGATGCCCAACACGTCTCACGGCGGCGGGATCAGTCGGAAGATTTCTAACGGCGCCGACCGCAAGCGGTTGAAGTCGATCATCTCCGACCTAAAGCTGCCCTCGACCATGGGCCTGATTGTCCGCACCGCGGGCCTGTCGCGCACCAAGACCGAGATAAAGCGCGACTTCGATTATCTTGCCCGCCTGTGGGACGAAATCCGTGAAAAAACGCTCGCAAGCTCTGCCCCTGCCCTGATCTATCGCGACAGCGACCTGATCAAGCGGGCGATCCGCGACCTTTATCATCGCGAGATCGACGAGGTGATCGTCGAGGGCGAGGACGGCTACAAGGCCGCGCGCGGCTTCATGAAGCTGCTGATGCCGAGCCATGTCCGCAAGGTCCAGCAATATGTCGACCCGACGCCGGTCTTCCAGCGCTATGGGGTCGAAGATCAGTTGACCGCAATGTATCAGCCGGTCGTGCAGCTGAAGTCGGGCGGCTATCTGGTTATCAACCCGACAGAGGCTCTTGTCAGCATCGACATCAACTCGGGCCGTTCGACGCGCGAACATAATATCGAGCAGACCGCGTTCGCGACCAACTTGGAAGCGGCGGCGGAAATCGCCCGCCAACTCCGCCTGCGCGACATGGCCGGCCTGGTCGTCATCGACTTTATCGACATGGAGCAGAACAGCCATGTCCGAAAGGTCGAGAAGGCGATGAAGGAAGCGCTGAAGAACGACCGCGCCCGAATTCAGGTTGGGCGGATTTCGGGATTTGGCCTGATGGAAATGAGCCGTCAGCGCCTTCGCACCGGCGTGCTCGAAGCGTCGACCAAGGCTTGCCCGCATTGCGAAGGCACCGGCCTGATGCGCACGGCATCGTCGTCCGGCCTCAGCGCACTTCGCATTATTGAAGACGAAGCAGCCCGCGGTCGCGGCGACCGCATCCTGCTGCGCGCAGGTCGCGAGGCTGCAATCTACGTCCTTAACAAGAAGCGCGCCGAGCTTGCGGAGATCGAGGAACGCTATGGCGTGACCGTCGAGATCATGATCGACGAAGCGTTTGAAGGCGCCCGGATGACGGTAGAAAGCTCTGGCGGCCGTCCAGTGATGAAGGAACGACCGGCATTGGCCCCGATCGTCGAGGAGGATGACGATCTTCCCGCGGAAATCGACGATGATGAGGAGGAAGAAGAAGCTGCTTCGTCCCGCGGTGAGCCTCGCGAAGACGATGAGGATCGCGGCAACCGTCGCCGCCGTCGCCGTCGTCGTGGTGGCCGAGGGCGCAACCGCCGCGAAGACGGCGCGGAGGATCTGTCTACGGAGGAAAGAGCCGTCGAGGAGAACGGCGAGATTTCTGAAGCAGGTGAAATTTCGGATTCTGATGGTGAGACCCACGATGGCGAGCGGTCACGTCCACGTCGCGGGCGTCGAGGCGGCCGTGGGCGCCGCGGACGCGGCAGCGCTGAGGGCGTCGAGACAGTAGCTGACGAGGCGCAGGTGGTTGAGGCCGATTCATCGCCGATGATCGAGACGCCAGCTTCCGAAGAAGAGCCGATCACTGCGTTGGAAGCCGACGTCCAAGAGAAGCCCAAGACCCGTCGCCGTCCGCGCGCCCGCAAGGGCGACGCAGTCGATGCAACGCCCGCGGTGGAGACACCAGCTCCAATTGAAGAGCCTGCGGAAGCGGTGGCGGAAGAGAAGCCCAAGCGCCGCTCGCGCGCGAAGAAGGCCGAAGATCAGCCCGCAGACGAAGCGGCTATCAAGACTGCGCCCAAAAGGGCGTCACGCTCGAAGACGAAAGATGCTCCGTCTGCACCGGAACCGGCCAACGTCGACAGCGCTCCGGCCCCTGTTGACGCCGCACCGGTCAATGACGAAACGTCCGAACCGCGGCGCGGATGGTGGCAGCGGACTTTCGGCTAAAGCGTGAACGAACCGTCGATGAAACCGGGCCGGACCACTTATGACGGGCCGGTTTTCATCGGCCGTTCATATGAGCAGTGGGACAGCCTGCCTATGACCGCCCGGCTTTCCCGCCTGGTCCGGCTTTTCATGCTTGGCCTTGCGCTGTTCTTCGCTGCCACCCGTCCGGCGATGGCGCAATCCCTGCTTCGCGACAGCGAAACTGAAAAGCTGTTCAAGGATATCAGCGATCCGCTAATCATCGCGGCCGGTCTCGACCCGAAGAGCGTCAAGGTCGTTCTGGTCAACGATCCAGAGATCAACGCCTTCGTTGCGCAGGGGCAGGTCGTTTACATTCACAGTGGGCTGCTGACCGCTTCGGACAATGTGAACCAGCTGCAGGGCGTCATCGCGCATGAGCTAGGCCATGTCGCGGGCGGGCACGCGATCCGGATTTACGACGGCGCCAACAAGGCGACGGTCATTACACTTTTGAGCCTTGTGCTGGGGGCAGCGGCCATCGCAGCCGGCGCCGGCGAGGCAGGACTAGGCATTCTTCAGGCCGGACAGCAAGCCGCGCTTGGGAGTTTCTTGGCCTTCACACGAGCGCAGGAATCCAGCGCGGACCTTGCCGGCGCTGCGTACCTTTCGAAGGCTGGAGTAACCGGCAAGGGCAGCCTCGAATTCTTCAAGAAACTTCAGAACCAAGAGTATCGCCTGGCGATCTACGCCAAGGATAGCTACGACCGCACTCACCCGCTCTCGAGCGAGCGGATTCAGTCCCTGACGGAGCTGTACAAAAAGGATGCTGCATGGAGCCGATCGGTCGATCCGGCCTTGGAAGCCCGGTTTCAGCGGGTCAAGGCGAAGCTTGTCGGATACGTTACGCCCAAGCAGGCGGTGACCCTATATCCCGAAAGCAACCAGAGCATCCCGGCGCACTATGCGAGAGCATACGCCTACCACTTGGGAGCGTATCCAGATAAGGCGGAGCACGAAGCCGATGCGTTGCTTTCCATATCGCCGGACGATCCATTTTTCCTTGAGCTTAAAGGCCAGATTCTGCTGGAAGGCGGCAAGCCGAACCAGGCGCTCGCGCCGCTTCGGAAGGCCGTCGCCAATGCGCCCGACATGCCGATGATAGCTGTCATGCTCGGCCACGCGCTGATTGCGTCGGAAGACCCGGCGAATTTCGCCGAAGCGAAGCAGGTCCTGAAAAATGCGGTTAACCGCGACAACGACAATCCCTTCGCCTGGTATCAGCTCGGCGTGATTTACGATCGCGAGGGCGACCTACCCCGGGCAGCACTTGCAACGGCCGAGCGGAATAACCTCGAAGGCAAGAATAAGCTGGCCTTGTCCAGCGCCCGCACGGCCATGGCCGGCCTGAAACCAGGAACGCCAGACTATCTACGCGCGCAGGATATTGCCATGGTGTCCGAAGAAGCGGTGAAGAAGGACAAGAAAAAAGGTGACCGAGAGCGGTAAGACGTCCTGGGGGGCGGCAATTGGAGGGGGGATCGTCGGTGCGGTCCTTACCGCTGCTGGACTGATGCTCGCCGGCCCATCGATGTTCGGTGAGAAGATCGTTCGAGACGCGCTAGTCGCTAACCCTGAAATCATCATGGAAGCGGGCGACTCCCTTCGCGACAAACAGTTCGCCCAGACCCTGGCGCCCATTCGGGCCAGCTTGGAAACGCCGTTCCATTCAAGCTGGAAAGGTGCGACCCAGCCAAAGGTCACCATGACCTATTTCTTCGACTACGCCTGCGGCTATTGCCGCCAGAGCAATCCCGACATCGAGCGGCTAATCGCCGAGAACAAGGACCTTCGCGTTATCTATCGCGAACTGCCGATCCTGGGGCCAGACAGCGTGGCAGCAGCGCGCGTCTCGCTGGCTGCTTCCAAGGCCGGCAAGTTCGCCGCCTATCACGACGCGCTCAACGCGGCCGGTCGACCAAGTCCAGAAACGATCGCGCAGGCTGCACGCGCCGCCGGCGTTCCCGCTCGCCCCGACAACGACCCGGCGCAGGAAGCGGAGCTCCGCGCGAACATGGGGCTAGCCAGCCAGCTCGGCGCAACGGGCACCCCGTTGTTCATCGTCGGCGACCGAGTGATCAACTCCGCGGTAGGCTACGAGGGGCTGAAGACCGCGATCGAGGCGGCGCGCAAAGGTTAATCCGCCCTGCCCTTGAAACCTTGGGCAATCACGTACCATTCGCTCGAGTCTTTGCGGCTGGCAGGCGGTTTGGCATGCTTCACCGCTGTGAAATGCCGCTTAAGCTCGGCAACGAGGTTATTGTCGGCCCCGCCGGCTAATACTTTGGCGACATAGGCCCCGCCGGGCCGAAGTATCTCTGTCGCGAACTCCAGCCCGGCCTCTACCAGAGCCATGGTCCGCAGGTGATCGGTTTGCGGATGCCCGACGGTGTTGGCCGCCATGTCCGACATGACTAGATCGGCTTCGTTCACGCCAAGAGCCGCACGAAGCTTCGCTGGAGCTGCCTCGTCCATAAAGTCCATCTGCAGGACGGCGACGCCGTCGAGCGGGTCAGTAGGCAAAAGGTCGATACCAGCGATCTTGGCGGAGGGCGACTTGCGGCGAACGACCTGGCTCCAGCCGCCCGGTGCGATGCCAAGGTCGACAACCGCCTTCACGCCCTTGAGCAGACCGAACCTCTCGTCGAGCTCGATCAGCTTGTAGGCTGCGCGGCTGCGATAGCCTTCGGCTTTCGCACGCTTCACGTAGGGATCGTTGAGTTGCCGCTCAAGCCAACGGGTCGAGCTGACCTTGCGCCCCTTGGCGGTCTTGAGGCGCTTCATAGCTGGTAGCCGTCGCGGGCCATCAGGGAGCGGAGGATGCCCTCGCGAATACCCCGGTCGGCAATGCCGAGGGTCTCGGCGGGCCAAATGTCGAGGATAGCCTCCAGAATGGCGCAGCCGGCGACGACCATGTCCGCGCGCTCCGCGCCGATACAGGGAAGACCGCAACGTTGATCCAAGTCCATTTCCGCGATCATCGAGGATATCCGGCGCATGTCGCCGACAGGGACGTGAAGTCCATCAACTATGCGTCGATCGTAAGTCGGCAGTGCGAGATGGACGCTGGCCAGCGTAGTCACCGTGCCGCTAGTGCCCAGCAGCCGGACATTCGACAGGTCGTCCGGCAACATTTCGACGAACCGTGCGAAGCTGCGCAGGACGCGTTCCCGCATACGCCCGTAAGCCGCGACCCGGTCCTTGCCCTCGATGGCGGCGCGGCCCTCGCTTTCTGTCAGCGAGACGACGCCCCACGGGGCTGACCACCAGGCGCGGATGCGCGGCGCGTGCTCGCCCTGCTCCACTAGGACCAATTCGGTCGAACCGCCACCGATATCGAAGATCAGCGCGGGGCCATCTCCCGGCTCCAGCAATTTATGACAGCCGAGCACCGCGAGCCGCGCTTCTTCCTGCGGTGCGATGATCTCAAGCGCGATCCCTGTTTCCCGCCGCACACGCTCGGCAAATTCGCGCCCGTTGGCAGCGCGCCGGCACGCCTCCGTCGCGACAGACCGCGCGAGTGTCACATGCCGACGCCGCAGCTTCTCGGCACACACAGCGAGAGCGTCGACTGATCGGTCCATCGCACCCTGAGTGAGCCTGCCGCTACTCGACAAGCCCTCCCCAAGCCGGACGATGCGAGAGAAGGCATCAAGAACGACAAACCCGCCATCATCGGGACGGGCAATTAATAGCCGGCAATTATTGGTACCAAGGTCCAGCGCGCCGTAAATATCGCGCTGATGCCCTCTGCGGAGCGGCGGTTTTCCGCCTGCCGGACCCACAAACCGGGGTGCCGGTGCACTGGCGACCTGCTGCGCCATCCTCACACGCCCATTCTATCCTTGCACCGCCCAAATGCCGGACGGCTGACTTGGCGCCAGACTAACCTGAACTAACCGACAGGCGCAACCGGCAGGATTGACCCCAAAATCGGGCACTATGCGTTGACAGAAACAGGCGGCCTTTCTATCTGCCCGCCCGGCGACTGATGTTGCCCGATCGTCTAATGGTAAGACTACGGACTCTGACTCCGTCAATCGTGGTTCGAATCCACGTCGGGCATCCAGCCTCCTCTCTCCTTGCGATCCTCGCTTGAACCGCTTCGCGGGCGCGCGCATGGTTATACGCCATGAAGATCATCGGCAGCTTTGTTAGTCCCTATGTTCGCAAGGTCCTTGCTTGCCTGGAGTTGAAAGGCATCGATTATGAAGTCGATCCAATCACTCCCTTCTTTGGCAATGAAGAATTCGCACGGTTGAGTCCGCTCCGGCGCATTCCGGTAATGATGGATGGCGACCTGACTCTGACCGATTCCACCGTCATCTGCGAATATCTGGATGAAACGCACCCCAGCCCGCCACTACTACCGGCCGATCCCAAGGAGCGCGCGCGGGCACGATGGCTGGACGAGTTTGCCGACACTCGGCTCGGTGACGTTTTCATTTGGGGTCTTTTCTACCCAAAGTTGGTTCATCCACGGGTTTGGGGAGAGCCCGGCGACGAAGCGCGGGTCGAAAGGTCGCTCACCATCGAAATTCCAACGGTACTCGATTATCTGGAAGGCCAGTTGGTCGGGGGCGAATTTCTATTCGAAACGATCGGATTGGCTGATATTTCCATCGCAAGCTTCTTCCGCAACGCGGCCTATGCGGGATTCACGGTCGATGCCGCCCAATGGCCGAAAACTGCGCAATATGTCGATTTCGCGCTGCACCAGCCAGTCTTCCGGAAATTGCTGAGGCTCGAACAAATCCAGTTAAGCACGTCTATAGCCGGACGTCGGCAGGCACTCGAAAAGGCCGGTGCCCGTCTCACCCCCGATACATTCGGGGAGAAAGAACCGCGCAGGGGAGTAATGCGGCTTTAGTGCTGCGTTCCGGCGATCCAATGTTCCAGCCGAGTCTTAAACGACCGTCGCGACGGAATGAAACCGGGTTGGGCCTCGGCCGCTACGCCTTCTGTTACATGGTCGTACAGCTGTAGGTTTACCGGCATTTTCGGGCGGAGCGCCTCACGGCCGCGCATCAGATCCTCGGCTGCCGCCAGGCTGCGATGGACGTCCTCGGCAGTGAACGGCTTCATCAGGCAGCCAAGCGCCAGGTCAGGCATCGGAAAGTCGGGCGCGCGACCGGTAATGAAGAAGCAGGGGATGTCGAAATCGCCCATCCGGACGGCAACGGAGAAACCGGTTGTACCACGGGCAAGCCGCAAGTCGACCAATGCCAGATCGGGCACATGTTCTTCCGCGGCAGCGACGGCGCTATCGAGATCGTCGGCGGTGGCAACCACGCGATACCGCGGATTGTCCTCGACTAAGTATTTCAGCGTCGTCGCCAGTTGCGTGTCGTCTTCGACGATCAGGATCTTCAGCACCGTCAGGCCTCCCCGCCTCCGGCCAAGGTAAATCCTTGCCTTGAAAAGGATTCTGCTTGAGCGAAAGGCAAACGCGAATCCCCCTTGAACAACGTTAACGCCGAGGTGAGGCCGCCATGCGGCGGGTCGATGGTTTAGCTGCGGTAAAAGATGTGAGCGCCGATCTTTTCGACCCTGCGCAGGTTGTTGCGCCAGCGAGGCGCGACATAATCGGCATGATACCAGAGCACGTCGCCGGGCAAGGCGGAGGTAATGTTTAGTGCAGCGATGCGGGCGATCGCCTGAGCTTTGCGCCACGCGTCAGATCCCGTGTCGATGGACGGGAAACGGCCGTTGCGCACGAAGCTGAACTGTGCCTTCTGCTTGACCACGCCGCACCACGTCGAGGGGTACTGGTTCGACCGCGCGCGATTGATCACCACGTTAGCGACGGCCAGCTGGCCCTGCAGGGATTCGCCCATGCTTTCAAAATAGACGGCGGTAGCGAGGCACTTTCCCTGCTCATCGAGTTCCGCGCCGGCGCTATGCGCCGCGACCAGGACGGAGAGCGGTAGGGCCGCCGTCACAGCCGAAGCGACCGGTGCAGCCCTCGCGGCAGCGGCGGAGGCGGTTACCGCCGGCCTGGCGGTCGCAACCGCCGCTGCCGCTGGTACCGCGCTGGTGGACGTGCCGGCAACCGCTTGCACGACCGGAAGGTTTTTGACCTGTTGCGCGAGGGCCTGGCCCGAACCGCCAACAGAAAGCAGCATAGCAGCTGCGAAGGCCGACGCAGTGCCGGCACCCCAAATCGTCTTCAATGCAAACTCTAAACCGTGCGGCCGGCCATCCGTCAGTCGCGGAGCGAAAGTTCACTCAGGCGATTGAGAAGAGCGCGTCCGTCTTGCCCTGGGATTTGCTAGCCCGATCTGCCGGGCGCCTCGCGAAATCCGCTCGCTCATGAAAATGCTGCAGTGCACATAAACGCTGTCGCGCATTTCACAACCGATTCAACGTTGAACGGAGCCGGCGGCGAGATGAACGACCGGAACAACATCATTTATCGCCGTTTTGCGACAAATTAGCCCTAATGCTTGCCAATCGGGCGGTGACGCGCTGTACGGAACAGAAATCCTGATCGGGAGCACAGATGGCGTATTGGTTGATGAAATCGGAACCCACGAAATATAGCTGGGATGACCTTGTTCGCGATGGATCGACCGAATGGGACGGTGTCCGCAACAACGCTGCTCGTCTTCATCTTCGCGCAATGAAACCGGGCGACGAGGCATTTTTCTATCACTCCATGGCCGACAAGGCGATCGTGGGGATCATGCGCATCGTGGGTCCGCAAATGCCGGACGGCGAGGACGGTAGTTGGGTCAAGCTGCCGGTGGAACCGGTCAATGCTCTGGGACGTCCGGTGACGCTGGCCGAGATCAGGGGAGATCCAAGATTGGCTAAGATGGAATTGTTGCGTCAGTCGCGCCTGTCGGTTGCACCGGTTCGGGACGATGAATGGCGCCGGGTGCTGGAACTGGCCGGCAACCGCCCCCCCAATCTTAACTTGATTTAACTTTCGCGAGCTAGGCGGTCAGTATATTCGTCCGTCCGCCGCCGGCGCTCGGCGACGGCTTGTCCCGTCCCTCATTCAACAAGGGAGGCGGCCATGCAAAACAAAGCAAGCACATTTTTAACGCCGCAGTCGTCGCACTTGCGACGATGAGCCCTATCTCGCCGGCGCTATCGCCGCCCGGATCGGGCTTTGTGCCGAACGCCGTGGTCCATCGTCATGAAGCCGGAAGGGTTCGTCGGACCCGCGTTCCGCCTGGACCGGCCGCAACCCAACAATAGCACCTTTTGAGCGGGAGAGGAGGGAAGCGGTTTAGGCCGCTTCCGCCTTCCTCGACTGACGCTTGCGCTCGTGCGGATCCAGATAACGCTTGCGGATGCGGATCACCTTCGGCGTAACCTCGACCAGTTCGTCATCCTGGATGTAGGCAATCGCCTGCTCCAGCGTCATGCGGCGCGGCGGCGTCAGGCGGATGCCTTCGTCCTTGCCGGATGCACGAAAGTTAGTCAGCTGCTTCGACTTCAGCGGGTTGACCTCAAGGTCCTGCGGCTTCGCATTTTCACCAATCACCATGCCTTCGTAAAGCATGTCGCCGGGCGCGATGAACAAGACCCCGCGTTCTTCCAGCATGTTGAGCGAATAGGCCACGGCGGCGCCCGTCTCCATGGATATCAGGGCGCCGTTCTGGCGGCCTTCAATCTTGCCCTTGTGAGGACCGTATTTTTCGAACAACCGATTCATGATCCCCGTGCCGCGCGTGTCGGACAGGAATTCGCCATGATAGCCGATCAGGCCGCGCGAAGGAGCGCTGAAGGTCAGGCGAGTCTTGCCGCCCCCCGACGGGCGCATGTCGGTCATCTCCGCCTTCCGCATCGCCATCTTGTCGATGACGGTGCCGGAAAATTCATCGTCGACGTCGATCACGACGGTTTCATATGGCTCCTCGCGGCCGTCCGGGCCGTCGCGGAAGAGGACACGCGGGCGGCTGATGCCCAGCTCGAACCCTTCGCGGCGTAGTGTTTCGATTACGACACCAAGCTGGAGTTCTCCGCGCCCAGCGACTTCGAATGCCTCGCCGCCCGGCGTTTCGGTCACGCGGATCGCGACATTGCCCTCTGCTTCACGCTCCAGCCGTTCGCGGATCACGCGGCTCTGCACCTTGTCGCCGTCCTTGCCGGCAAAGGGGCTGTCATTGACCGCGAAGGTCATGCTCAGCGTTGGCGGATCGATTTCGCGGGCATGAAGCGGTTCGGTAATCTGCGGCGTGCCGATGGTGTTCGACACCGTTGCCTTCATCAGGCCAGCGATTGCAACGATGTCACCGGCCTTGGCGGATGTCACCGGAACGCGTTCCAGCCCTTCAAAGGCAAACAGTTTGCTCACGCGGCCATCCTCGACGGTCTTGCCATTCACGTCGACCGCCCTGATCGGGTCATTGACGTTCAGCGTGCCGCTTTCGATGCGGCCGGTAAGGATGCGGCCGAGGAAATTGTCGCGATCGAGCAACGTCGCAAGCATCTTAAACTCGGCATCCGGGTCGAGGTTCGGCGCCGGGACATGGCTCACGATGGTCTCGAACAGCGGGGTCAGGTCGCCTTCGCGCACGTCGTCAGTGCGACCCGCATAGCCCGAACGGCCCGATGCATAGAGCGTCGGAAAGTCGAGTTGCTCGTCATTAGCGTCCAGGTTGAGGAACAGTTCGAAACATTCGTCCAGCACTTCGGCCGGACGCGCATCGGGGCGGTCGATTTTGTTGACGACCACGATGGGTTTGAGGCCCAGGCTGAGCGCCTTGCCGGTCACGAACTTGGTCTGCGGCATCGGGCCTTCGGCGCTGTCGACCAGGAGGATGACACCATCGACCATCGACAAAATGCGCTCGACTTCGGCGCCAAAATCGGCGTGGCCCGGCGTATCGACAATGTTGATATGCACTGTCTCGCCGCCGTCTTTAGGCGTCCATTCGACCGACGTGCACTTCGCGAGAATCGTGATTCCACGTTCCTTTTCCAGGTCATTCGAATCCATCGCGCGCTCTTCGACGCGCTGATTTTCGCGGAAGGTGCCCGATTGGCGGAAGAGCTGGTCGACGAGCGTGGTCTTGCCATGGTCGACGTGGGCGATGATCGCCACGTTGCGCAGGTTCATATCAATTTCCCGGGTAAGAGTTGGCGCGCCCCTAGCCGAATTGCTGCGTTGCGGCAATGGCATCGCTCCCGCTTTTCATACGTTTAGCCGCAGAAAGGAGAGCAGTGATGCCGAAAGGCGCGTACACAGCGAAGCAGGAACGCAAGGCCAACCACATCGCGGAAGGTTACCGCAACGAAGGTGTCAGCAAGAAGGAAGCGGAAAGCCGGGCCTGGGCCACCGTCAACAAGCAAGACAAGGGCGGCAAAAACGACGGCGCCGGACGAAGCCGGAGCCGGAGCGCCGCAGCTAAGAAAGGCTGGGAAACCCGTCGTCGCCGCGCCAATACCTAGCGCGGCAGCCGCTCAAGGATTTCAATCCCCCGCTCCAGCGCGCGCAGTTCGCTGCTCGCCAGCCTGCCCAAACGGGCTTCCAGCGAGCCATCGGCTGCGGGTGGCCGGTTAAGAAATTGACGACCCTCGTCGGTCAGCCGGAGGGCCAACCGACGCCGGTTATCAGGGTCAGCCTGCCTTTGGACTAGTCCCGCGCGCACAAGCGCATCGACGGCACGGCTCACGGCCGGTGCACCGCGACCGACATGAGCCGAGACTTGGTTGAGAGTGGCAGGCTCCGAGGCGCCGACCGCCGCCATTAGGTCGCGTTGCTGCCCCATCGCCTTGGCTGCTGCCGTGTCCCCCCCGAGTTGCTCGACAAGGCGTGCGAAGCGCG
The DNA here is from genome assembly GCF_003583725.1 of Sphingomonas edaphi. GTDB lineage: Bacteria > Pseudomonadota > Alphaproteobacteria > Sphingomonadales > Sphingomonadaceae > Sphingomicrobium > Sphingomicrobium edaphi. Next base: position 632,846 of record NZ_QXTF01000001.1, read on the forward strand.
CCGCGATAGCGCCAGGTGTTGCGTTTCCCCACATGGATTTGAAGCTATCAAAGATTTCGCATTTAGCAAATTTGCCTATACGCAATCGTCATGAGTAACCGGCCGCGATTACCGCGCACCGTATGGATTCTAGGGATCGTCAGCCTGCTGATGGACCTATCGAGCGAGATCTACCACGCGCTTCTGCCGGCATTTCTGACGGTCACCTTGGGGTTGCCGGTGGTCGCCATGGGCGCAATTGACGGCATCGCGGAAGCCTCGGCGTCGATGTCCAAGCTGGTGTCGGGCCGGCTAAGTGACAAGCAACAGCGGCGCAAGCCTTGGATCCTCATCGGCTATGGGTTGGCAGCGCTGTCAAAGCCGCTGTTTCCATTGGCACAGGGAGCACTTCCCGTCATGGGCGCGCGCTTCATTGATCGGGTCGGAAAAGGAATAAGGGGCGCGCCACGCGATGCGATGATTGCCGACGAGACACCGCCCGCACTTCGAGGAGCCGCGTTCGGCCTGCGCCAGTCGCTCGATACCGTAGGGGGCTTCTTGGCTCCGCTGGTCGCCATCGGGCTGATGATCCTTTTCGCCGGGGACATTCGCGCGGTTTTCTGGATCGCGTCTATCCCGGCATTCTTGTCGTTCCTGTTCGCCTGGTTGATGCTCCGCGAGCCGCGGCGGCATGCCGACCGGAACGGCTCGGTTTCATGGGGCGGCTGGCGCAACCTCGATCGACAGGTGAGGCGGCTAATCGGGATTGGATTCCTGTTCGGCCTTGCGCGCTTCTCAGAAAGCTTCCTGATCCTGAGAGCGATGGATGCGGGACTGTCCGCTCAATGGTCTCCGCTCGCGCTGGCCTTGTTCAGCCTGTCCTTCATGCTCCTGGCATACCCTGCCGGTGCGCTAAGCGACTGCGTGGACCCGCGCTCTCTGCTGCTGGCAGGCATTGCCACGCTGGTTGCGGCCGACCTTTGGCTTGCCCAGGCAAGCACAATCGGCGCGGTCGCCTTCGGGATCGTTCTCTGGGGCGCACACATGGCGCTGACACAGGGAATTTTCGCCCGCATGATCGCGGACGTGGCACCTGAGGCCGAGCGAGCGACAAGCTTCGGTTCCTATTTCTTCGCCAGCGGTATCGCTACGCTGCTCGCCAGCATCTGCGCAGGATTATTATGGGACCGCGCTGGAGCGGCGGCGACCTTTAGCGCCGCAGCCGGGATCGCCGCTGTTGCTGGCGCGATGCTGTGGCAGTTGCCTGCTCGCCGCTAGGCGTCGCGGTTTGCCCGGAACGGCCACATGCGCCCGGCCACCGGTCCACGATCCACAAACTGGTTGTAGAGTGCAGCACCGACGTGAAGGACGATCAGCGCAAGGGTAATGAACACCAACGTTTCATGGACATCACCGAACTCGTTCTCGGGCGATATGCCGGGAATCGCCGGAACTTGTAGCCCAAGCTGCAACGGTACCCAGCCGTTTTCCGCGCGGCCGGAAACCGCCGCCAAGCCAGTCAGGGGCAAGGCCAACAGCAGAATGTAAAAAAGCCGGTGGTTCCAAACAGCGATGAACCGCTTCAGCTTGGGATAATCTGATGGATAAGGCGGCGGCGGGTTCATCAGGCGAACAGCGAGGCGCAACAGCGCAAACAGCAGGATCAACGCACCCCAGGTCTTGTGCCAGCCGAAAACAAAAGCGCGCTCCTCGGAGCCGCGAGGCAAGTCGTGGAAGGTGAAACCGATATAAACCTGCATGATGAGCAGGACGGCAGTGATCCAGTGGATCCACATCACGATCTTACGGTAGCGCACGGCTTGGGATCCGGTGCTCTCCTGAACCATATAGTCGCTCATGGCCGTCTCCTGCCGGTTGGGATTTCTTGCCCCCCAATGAAGCCAAACTTTACGCCGTTGCCAACTGCCTTCCGCAAATCAGCAATTGAGGGTCAAATCCCAGTCCGTGCGGCCGCCGCGGCAACCTGACAAGCGACAGGCGCCACCGGCCCTGCGTACTGCCGTCTGAGCGGCCTGCCGTCATCTGGTGGATCTGCGGCCCAACCGCATCGTCCGGGATTGCCAGGAGTCGTGCCAGCGCACTTTGCAAGAACCGGTTTTCGCGCGGATCGCGCGCGGCGACGGATATACCACGCAGCGTTAGCGGCCCGAATTCGTCCAGCATGGTCTCGCCGGCAGCCGTCATCGCGCAAAGGCCGCCGAACCGGTCCAGCACGAGCATCGGACCGCGGCGTTCGTCCCAGTTACTGACCAAAATCTCGCCAGCTTCTCCGTCTAGCGCAAGATGCACCCGGACGGCGCGCTGGGCGTGCTGGACGATGCGTTCGAACGCAAAGATCGCGGATGGATCACAAGGTCCTTCCAACTTGCCGCGCATGATGGCTAGGCCGAGGAAATGCTCCTGGTCGGCCATCAGTACCGACTGACAACCGAACAGCATGTCGAGGTCAGATACAACATCGTCGTAATTGGCCGTCATGGCGCCGCCTGCCTGCCGGCGATACGCGCGATAATGCTTGTCGTACTGGATCGTCATCGGTTGTGAGGACGATCCGACCCTCCAGTTGCAGGAGCCCCAGAGTGACGGATTCTCGAAATGACGAGTGGCGCGATCGGCCATTTTTCCCGTGAACAGGTTGAGTGGCAACAGCTTCGGGCCGCCGATCCCGACCAGATTCGCGGCCGAACCGCCGCATACCCATGCGGCGCGCTCCATCGCCGCCTGCCAACCGCCCTCCTCGAAGGGCGCATTGATCAGGGCAAGTTCGGCTTCCTTCAGTCGCGCTGGATTAAGCAGTCACTCGCTCCCATGCCGGGTCAGCGGGTAAACTTCTCGCCTTTCTCCGCCTTGTCCAGCAACAATTGACTAAAGCTGAAATCGCTGCCCATTTGGTCTCGCTGCGCCCGAAGCCCATCGACGATCTTCTGAAGACCTTCGGTGTCGGCCCAGAACATCGGGCCGCCACGATATACGGGCCAGCCATAGCCATAGACCCACACGACATCGATGTCGGACGCCCGCTGTGCCATGCCTTCCTCGAGGATCTTCGCACCTTCGTTCACCATCGTGTACAGCGTCCGCTGAATAATTTCCTCGTCGCTGATGTCGCGACGGGTCACACCCTGCTTGGCAGCGAAGTCGTCGATGATCTCCTGAACCCGCGGCGAAGGCGACGGGCGCCGCTTGTCATCATAGTCATAAAATCCGGCCTGCTTTTTCTGGCCCCAGCGTCCTTCGGCGGCGAGAGCGTCGCGGATGTTCTCGATACGGGTCGGATCGCGGTGCCAGCCAATATCGACGCCGGCAAGGTCGGCCATCTGGAACGGCCCCATCGGCATGCCGAATTCGACATGCACGCGGTCGATCTGTTCGGGGGTCGCTCCTTCGAGCAACAGCTTGGTTGCTTCCACCTGCCGGGGCATAAGCATCCGATTGCCGATGAATCCATGGCACACCCCGGCAACGACGGCGACCTTCTTGATCTTCTTGGCCAGTTGCATCGCGGTGACCAGCACGTCTGGCGCGGTTTTCGCACCGCGGACGACTTCCAGCAGCTTCATGATATTTGCCGGCGAGAAGAAGTGTAAGCCGACCACGTCCTGCGGACGGGACGTCACTGCGGCGATTTCGTCGATGTTGAGGTAGCTGGTGTTGGATGCCAGGATCGCACCGGGCTTCATCACCTTGTCGAGGCGGGTGAAAATCTCCTTTTTAACCTCCATCTGTTCGAACACCGCTTCGATGATCAGGTCGCAACCCGCCAGCGCGTCGAATTCCAGCGTGGGAGTGAGAAGGTCCATCGCCCGCTCGACCTGCTCGCCAGTCATACGGCCCTTGGACGCGGTTGCCTCGTAATTCCTGCGCATCACGCCAGTGCCGCGATCGAGCGCTTCCTGGTTCAACTCAAAAACGGTCACGGGAATACCCGCCGACAGGAAGTTCATAGAAATCCCCCCGCCCATCGTGCCGGCGCCGATCACACCTACCTTATTTATGGCGCGTGGCTTCGTATCGTCGGGGATGCCCTCGATCTTGGCAGCCTTGCGCTCGGCGAAGAAGAAATACTGTTGCGCCCGGCTCTGTACGCCACTCATCAAGCCCATAAAAAGGTTTCGTTCGTCGATAACGCCTTCGGCGTACGGCTTTGCGACGGCAGCCTCGACCGCCTTGATATTGGCTTCCGGCGCCTCAAAGCCACGAAACTTGCGGGCGTTGGTCTTGCGGAATTCGTCGAAAATAGCGGGATTGGCGCGAGCGTCAGCGAGCTTTTCGTCACGCTCCGACGACTTGGGTAGCGGGCGAACGTCGCGCACCTCTTCCGCGTAGGCAACGGCATGCTGCAACAGGTCGCCCTCAACGATCCGGTCGATAAGGCCCACATCGCAAGCGTCCCTGGCAGACACCATCGCACCCGAAGTCACCATTTCCAGCGCCTTCTGGACCCCGGCCACGCGCGGCAAGCGCTGCGTCCCGCCAGCGCCTGGCAGCAGGCCCAGCTTCACCTCCGGAACCCCAAGTTTCGCCTCCTTGACGGCAACGCGGTAGTGACAGCCAAGAGCGACTTCCAACCCGCCGCCGAGAGCCGTACCGTGGATCGCCGCGACGACCGGCTTTGAACAATTTTCGATCGTGTCCACCACGGTTGGCAGCCAGGGCATGACCGGCGGTTTGCCGAATTCGGTGATATCCGCCCCGGCAAAGAAGGTCTGTCCTTCGCAGCGAATGACAACTGCCTGCACGCCCTCATCACCATCCGCTTCCTCGATCGCGGCGACGAGCCCTTTGCGAACTGCCGCGCCGAGCGCATTGACCGGCGGATTGTTGGACGTGACGATCATCACATCGCCGTGACGGCTGGTCGAAATCGGGTTAATGGTGGGCGTATCGATTACGTCAGTCATATCGCGGTCCGTCCATAGGTCTGGCTGTTAACAGGGTGGCTCGACGACAGGCCGCCATCGACCACCAAAGCGTGTCCGTTCACATAGCTTGATTCATCGGAAGCGAGGAACAGCGCAGCTGCTGCAATCTCGCCCGGCTCGCCGCCGCGTTTCAGCGGGTTGAGATGACCCAACCGGCCTTCCTGTCCTTTCGCTCGTGCGCGCTCGTAAACGAACTCGGTCATGCCCGTTTCGATGAGACCTGGGCAAATGGCATTGACTCGCACGTTCGAGCCGGTGAGTTGCTGCGCCGCGGTCTTCACCAGGCTGATCACGCCAGCTTTCGACGCCGAATAGGCGGGGCCGCCTGCGCCGGATCGAAGACCGGCGACAGACGCCGTCGCGATTATCGAGCCGCCTCCGCGCTCCTTCATCAGCGGGGCGGCGTGCTTGATCGCCAGGAAGGGGCCGATCAGGTTAACCCGCAAGATTTCATTCCAGTCGGCGACTGTCTGGTCGAAGATCGACGCGAGACCGCCGGACACGCCGGCATTGGCGAAGAAGATATCGAGGCCACCATATTGATCAGCGACTTGCTCAACCAGGGACGCAATCGAATCGTCGCTGCCGGCATCGCAGTCGACATCTGCACCGACGATGTCGGCGCCCACAACCAACGCGCCTTCGCCTCGGAAAAGCTCAACCGTCGCCTTGCCGATGCCTGACCCCGCACCGGTGACGATCGCAATCTTGCCGGACAAGCGGCTCATCAGAGCCCAACCCCGATCGTACTGCCCCCGTCGACAATCATCGTCTGGCCGGTCATGAAGGTTGATGCAGGTGACGCCAAGTAGACGGCAGCACCGGCAATCTCGTGCGGTTCCCCGATCCGGCGCAGCGGCGTGCCCCGCGTTACCGCTTTCAGCGTGTCGGGATTCTCCCACAGCGCCTTGGCAAAATCCGTCTTTACTAGCCCAGGGGCAATGCAGTTCACCCGAACTCCCTTGGGACCGAACTCGGCGGCAAGGTTGCGCGCTAGCTGGAAATCGGCGGCTTTCGATACGTTGTAAGCACCAATCGTCGTCGAACTGGTGAGTCCGCCGATCGAACTAACGATGATGATCGAGCCCTCGTGCCGTTTCAGCATTTCGGGAGCGACCATTTGGATCAGCCAATGGTTGGACAGGACATTATTGTCGAAAATCTTACGGAACTGGTCGTCCGAGATTCCCCCCATCGGCCCGTAATAAGGGTTGGAGGCGGCGTTACAGCAAAGAATATCGATCTGTCCGAAATGCTGGCGGGCCGTATCGGCAAGATTCTGAAGGGCCTCCTTGTCCGAGATGTTCGCGGCCACCGCGATGGCCGTGCCGTCCCCGTGCTGCGCGTTGATGGCATGCGCAACTTCGTCGCAGGCGTCCTGTTTCCGGCTCGAAATCACGACCTTCGCGCCATGTTCGGCGAGCGCAGCCGCGATGGCGAGGCCAATGCCCCGCGAGGAGCCGGTAACGATGGCCACCTTCCCGGTGAGGTCAAACAGCCGCGGGATCATTCCGCCGCCCCGGCGTGTTTGGCGAACTCCATCAGGGCAATCGACCGATTGTGCACCTCGTCCGGCCCGTCGGCGAGACGCAGGGTACGGATGCCGGCCCAGCTGTGCGCCAACGGCGTGTCCTGGCTGACCCCGGCCCCACCATGCGCCTGGATCGCGTCGTCGATGACCTTAAGCGCCATGCGCGGCGCTTTGACCTTGATCATTGCAATTTCGGCCTTGGCGGCCTTGTTGCCGGCCTTATCCATGCGGTCCGCAGCGAGCAGGCAAAGAAGGCGCGTAGAGTCGATCTCAATCCGCGCCTCGGCGACACGCTGTTCCCAGATGCTGTGGTCGGAAAGCCGCTTGCCGAAGGCCGTCCGTGATTGAAGCCGCCTCGCCATCATTGCCAGTGCCTCTTCGGCCGCACCTATTGTTCGCATACAGTGGTGAATTCGGCCCGGCCCGAGGCGGCCCTGCGCAATCTCGAAGCCCCTTCCCTCGCCGAGTAGCAGATTCGATGCCGGAACCCGGACGTCTTTGAGCTCAATCTCCATGTGGCCATGCGGCGCGTCGTCATAGCCATACACGCTGAGGAAGCGTTCAACGGTGATTCCCGGCGCGTTCATGGGCACCAGGATCATGGATTGCTGCTGATGCTTGCGCGCTTCCATGTCGGTTTTGCCCATCAGGATCGCGACCTTGCAGCGGGGATCGCCAGCGCCGCTCGACCACCATTTCTGGCCATTAATGACATAATCATCGCCGTCGCGATCGATCCGGCATTCGATGTTGGTCGCATCCGACGACGCCACGCCCCGCTCGGTCATCAGAAAAGCTGAACGGATCTCCCCACGCATCAGGGGCCCTAACCACTGATCCTTCTGCTCCCGGGTGCCGTAGCGATGCAGCACCTCCATGTTGCCGGTGTCGGGTGCGGAACAGTTGAACAGTTCCGCCGACCAGAGGAGCCGGCCCATTTCTTCCGCGCACAGCGCATATTCAAGGTTGGTGAGTTGCTCGCCCTCGAACTCGAATGTCTCGTCGACATGGGCGAGGGCACTGCCCGGCGGCATAAATAGGTTCCACAAGCCCGCGGCCCTCGCCTTTGGCTTCAGATCCTCGATCAGTTGAATCGGCTGCCACCGATCCCCGGCATCGACCTGTTTTTTGTAATCGCCGACTCGTGGCCTGACGTTCGCGTCGATGAACTCGCGAACCCGGTCGCGGAAAAAAGACTGGCGTTCCGTAAGGTCAAAATCCACCGGCAAAGCTCCCGCTTGCGCAAGCCATAAGTCTCGTTCCAAAACGGGCTAGGACTCTGACCGGCGAAGGGCAAGCAACATGGCAGAAATCGATGATTTCCGGGCCGAAACGCGAAGCTGGCTGGAGGCCAACTGCCCGCCGGAAATGCGAACGCCGATGCGATCCGAAAAGGACGCGTGCTGGGGCGGCCGCAAATTTGAATTCCAGAGCGACGCCCAAAAGCAATGGCTCGACGCCATGGCATCGCGCGGCTGGACCGTGCCGGACTGGCCACGGGAGTATGGAGGCGGCGGTCTGTCGGCGGCGGAAAGCAAGGTGCTTAAGGAAGAAATGGCTACCCTCAGCTGCCGTCCGCCGCTGACTAGCTTTGGCATATCGATGCTCGGCCCGGCGTTACTGCAATATGGCACGGAGGAGCAGAAAGGGCGCTTTCTCCCGGAGATCGCGCGCGGAGAAATTCGCTGGTGCCAGGGCTATTCCGAACCAGGCGCCGGCAGCGACCTTGCCGGACTCCAGACCAAGGCCGAGGACAAGGGCGACCATTATCTCGTCAACGGGCAAAAGGTGTGGACCAGCTATGCCGATCAAGCCGACTGGATCTTCTGCCTGGTCCGCACTTCCACGGAGTCGAAGCATGGTGGCATCAGCTTCCTGCTGTTCGATATGGAAAGCCCTGGCGTTTCGACCAAGCCGATCCTGCTGATCAGCGGTTACTCCCCATTCTGCGAAACCTTCTTCGACGATGTTCAGGTACCGAAGGACCAGCTGGTCGGGGAGGTAAACAAGGGCTGGGATGTCGCCAAATATCTCCTCGGCCATGAGCGGGAAATGATTAGCGGAATGGGCCTCGGCGGCGAGAAACAGGCGTTAGGCAAGGCGCTCGGAGGAGTCGACGATCCGTTCCTACGCGCTGAAGTTGCAGCGTTCGACGTCGACGCCATCGCGTTTGCCGCGATGAGCGAGCGATTCATCGACCAGTTGAAAGCTGGCGAAGCACATCCAGCGATGCCCTCTATGATGAAGTATGCGGGCACCGAGCTGAACAAGCGCCGCCATGAGTTGATCATTGCGGCGGGTGGATCCGACACGCTGGAATGGGACAGCGACCGGTCGAAAGGGGGCAAGGTGGCTCGCGACTGGCTGCGTAGCAAGGCCAATTCGATCGAGGGCGGTACGAGCGAAATCCAACTCGGAATCGTCGCCAAGCACATCCTCCGCCTGCCCGGAGCCTGACTCATGATGACCCTGACCGACGACCAGCGCATGCTCCAGGAAAGTGTCCGGCCATTCATGGCAGAAGAGGGCGCGATCAAGAAGCAGCTCCGCCATTGGCGCGACATCAACTGCAAGGATGGCTTCGGCCATGGGCTGTGGAAACAGTTCGCCGAACTCGGCCTGACCGGAATCCTGATTCCGGAGGGTCAGGGCGGCGCGGGCCTGGGCCAAGTGGAAGCAGGTATCGTGCTGGAGGAAATCGGCCGCAACCTCACGCCCTCCCCTTTCCTCACGACTGCGGTCGCCGCTGTGCGGGCGCTTGAAGGATCAGCGCAGGCCGACCGCTGGTATCCCGGCATTGTATCCGGCGATGTCGTTTTTGCACTGGCGATTGACGAGGGTCGGAGTCACAACCCGTTGGCTACGTCTTGCCTTGCCCAGCGATCCGGCAATGGCTTTTCCTTAAGTGGTGCCAAACAGTTCGTCGTGCATGGCGCTAGCGCGGATGTTATTCTTGTGGCGGCGCGCACGGCAGGTTTAGCAGGAGAGATCGAGGGTCTGACTCTCTTCGCCGTCGAACGCGACGCAAGGGGATTGGGAATTGAGAACGTCGCGCTCGCAGACTCCTCGAAGGCCGCGCGGCTTGCGCTCGACAATGTCGAAGTGGACGCGGACGCCGTCATCGGCGAAGTTGACGGCGGCTGGGCGCCGCTGGCGCGTGCAGTGAACGCTGGACGAGCTGGCGCTTCGTCTGAATTGATCGGCGTCGCCACCGGAGCCAGTGAATTGACCTTTGACTATCTGCGGCAGCGCAAGCAATTCGGTAGGCTGATCGGGGAATTCCAAGCGCTGCAGCATCGCGCCGCGCATCTATACGGCGAAATCGAGATCGCCCGTGCCGCCGCGCTGAAGTCGGCACAATTGCTGGACGCGAACGATCCCCGTGCCGAACTTATGACCTCGGTCGCTAAGGCAAAGGCGTCGCGCACGGCTGCGCTTGCAGTGCAGGAAGGCGTTCAGATGCATGGCGGCATCGGCATGACTGACGAACATGACATCGGCTTCTATATGAAGCGGGAGGCTGTGCTTTCCGAACTCTTCGGCGGCCCGCGGTTCCACGCAACATTGGTCGCTGAACTCAGCGGCTACTGACTCCGGTCCAGCAAGAAGTTGATCCTGGCCGACGCAATCGGCCTAGCACGATCCTGCTGCCAGGCGAATGCCTCGACATTGGCCATCCGCTTGCCGAGCCGCTCGATGATCGCCTCTGCGAACGTGTCTCCGGGGGTTCCGCCCCGCATATAGTCGACCGTCACGGTAATCGGCTTCATGCGCACGTTACTCTCGCCGATTTCTCTCGCAAGGGCGGTGAAGGCGGCGAATTCCAGCAGGCCCGCAATGGCGCCGCCGTGGAGGAAGCCCGGCCGCCCGATAACATCGTCATGGAATGGCATGGCGAAGCGTAAGGCACCGTTTTCTGTCGCGGTGCTGAGACGCAGCAATTGGGCATAGGGCGGAAGTCCGGTCACAATGACGCCTTAGCGCGCATGACGGGCAAGGTCAGCCCTTCGTCTTGTACCCGCAGACGATCCCCAGCACGAAGGAAGTGAATAGCGCGAGTTGCACCCTTCCCGAAGGATCGGACCAGTGGAAATAGTCCCCGCCCCAACCGAACAGCCAGACAAACATCATGGCAGCAATGGCGACCATCGATGCTGCTCCCCTCCCTCGCGCTGAGCCAAGATCGACCTGCGCATCCCATTTTAGAGCGGTTAGTGGTAAAAAATCGGTAAAGCTTGCCCCGAACATGCGCTCGGGCCATAGGGCGCGGCAACCGCTTCGTTAGAGGGTAAATCAATGAAAGCCCGCGTCTTCGTAACCTTGAAACCCGGCGTGCTCGACCCGCAGGGCAAGGCGATCCACCACGCTCTGGAAGGCCTAGGGTTCAGCGGCGTATCGGACGTTCGGGCGGGTAAGCTGATCGAACTCGATCTCGCCGACGGCACCAGCGACGAGGACATCGAGGCGATGTGCCGCAAGCTTTTGGCCAACACGGTCATCGAGAATTTCAAGATCGAGAAACAGGCAGCCTAACATGAAGAGCGCGGTCCTCGTCTTTCCAGGATCCAATTGCGACCGCGACCTTGCGGTTGCAATCCGCGAGGTAACGGGGCGCGATCCTGCGATGGTTTGGCACCGGGACAGCGAACTCCCCGTCGGTACCGACTTCGTCGCCATTCCCGGCGGCTTTTCATACGGCGACTATCTTCGTTCCGGCGCAATGGCGGCAAGGTCACCCATCATGCGTGCGGTCGGTGACGCCGCCGCAAGGGGGGTGCCGGTGTTGGGCATCTGCAACGGCTTTCAGGTGCTGACCGAAGCCGGGCTCCTTCCAGGCGCCCTGATGCGCAATGCGGGCTTGCACTTCGTTTGCCGTCCCGTTGCATTGCGGGTCGAAAACAGCCAGTCGATCTTTACCAACGGTTACGCCGCCGGCGAGCAGATCACGATCCCCGTCGCCCACCATGACGGCAACTATCAGGCCGACCCCGAAACACTTGACCGGCTCGAGGGCGATGGTCGCGTTGCCTTCCGGTACATGGGGCCCGTCAACGGCTCCGCTCGCAATATTGCGGGCATCCTCAACGTGTCGGGTAACGTGCTCGGTATGATGCCCCATCCCGAACGGGCCCTGGAAGCCGCGCATGGCAACACTGAAGGCAGACGCCTCTTTGAAGGACTGCTGGACGCGGTCGCGTAATTCGATAAGACCTCAAACTCGGGGCCGGCCATCCGCCCGAAGTGGGTCGTATTAGGCTCGCGCCGGCCGTTCTGCCTTGCGGCGCTTGACGCCGAGACATAAGCGCATTTCATCGCGCGCCCGTAGCTCAGCTGGATAGAGCACGTGCCTTCTAAGCATGAGGTCGCTGGTTCGAATCCAGCCGGGCGCGCCAATTTCTGCCCGCTCGCGGTCGACCCGTTGTCAAAAAGTTGGCCGCCGCCCCGCCGGGATGATTGGGGTGAACAGGACGGCGGCCGCGGGCGTTACAGACCTAAAACAAGGCTCGCCCGAGCTGATATCCCAACGCGATCCTCGCGCTCCTCTGCTCCCACTTCGCCGGAAAGTCGGAACCCAGGACTTCCGCCAATACCGCGTAGGCGCCCGACCCAGCCACTTTCCCGGTCTTCGGGCTCCAGTACAAATGGGTCGCCGTTCGCGAAATGCGCGGTCGTGTTACCGAGAGAGCCGCCCAAGATCTGGCGACGTCCTGCTTCCGCTTCGAGCCGAAAGTAGCTGTCTCCCGCCCGTTCTCCGCCAAATTCGAAGCCCGCTGCGATCAGGGCATTGGCCGCAAATTCATCGCTCTTGCGCTTCGCGACCGTCAGGTCGAGGGCCGTACCTCCGCCCTTTTCCGTGTAGCTACCCTCGTTCAACCGATAATATTCGACGCCTGCCGACGGTCGAACAAAAAATGATCCGGCCCACAACTCCTGCGATGCGTTAGCTGATGCGGAGAAGAGCGACCCCGTCCAGCTTCCCTCCATCTTCCGCTCAACGGGGGTTGGCCCCTCGATCGAACGGAAGTAACGCGTGCCGTCGAAGTCGATGAACGAGTAGCTGGCGCGCGCGACAGCCTGCAGCCCCCCCCTTCGAACATGCCAGTAACCGGCGAGGGAATATTGGTTCGCGTTTACGGTGTTGTCGGTCGATCGGTCGTCGTCCTTACCCCACATATAGCTGATCGAGGCGCCCAGCCTGCCGAGCGGCGTGGCAAAGTCGGCGCCGCCGGCAACGCCCCAGCCGCCGATCTTGTAGCCTGCAGTGTCGCCGACGCTCTTCGATGAGCCCCAAGCCAACTGCGTCGCCCAGACGTTTACGCCGCCGTCGACGTTATGGGGGCCGGCTGGGTCGTTGAGCATCCTCGCAGCGGTGCGTTCACCCATCGTGACGGCCTCGAACGTGCCGCCAGCATGGTCGGGCAGCATTTGCTGCAAGGAAGCGATGAAGCCCGCCTGATCTTCAATGGCGAGGAAGGACCCTCCAACAGCCGCGTCCGTGCCGATGGCGTTGTAAACCGCCGCATAGGCCGCGCTCTCGGATCGGTTGAGACCCAACTCGGCAGCAGACTTACGAACGATGTCCACCGCGACCTGATTACCGGTCACCATTAGCGATCCCTTGTAGAGGAAAGGCAGTAGGGTCGTGTTCGCCGTCAGGTTCGATCCGCCGGTCAATCCGCCAGCGTCGATGACAACATAATGGCCCTCGGCCTGGGCGACATTTGCCACCGTCAACTGCAACTTCGAGTTCGCACCGAAAACGGCGTTCCCGCTTACCGTGAGGCTGCTAGACGCCCCGGCCGTTTTGTCGAGCAAAAGACCGATGGTTCCACCATCCGTTACGCTCAACGAAGCGATCGACGCAGCCTTGACCACCCCAAAGGTTCCCTTCTGCACGGACACGGCGAGACCGGAGGCGTTGCTCAATTGTCCGGTAAAGCTCGAGGTCCCCGCAATAGACAGCATGTCGGCTCCGCCCCCGAAGTCGACTGAGCCAGCAAAAATCGCAGTGCCGGACGTCGAAATCGCGTCTGACCCGTTGCCGAACGTCAGCTTTCCAGCGGCTTTGGCGTCGCCCGACAGAAGGAAGCCATTGTTGCCGGCTCCAAAGGTAACATTGCTGGTTAGCGTACCATCCGCGACATCAAGCGTATCGCTGCCGGTTCCAAAGCGGATGTCTCCTACAATCGATGGTGCTGCGAAGGTCGCCGCTACCGCCGTCTGACGGATCATTGCGCCGGACGAATTGGCGCTCATGTCTATGGCAACATTTCGCGTCGACGCAGCCTCTGCGCCTATCGCGCTGATCGACCCACTGTTCTCGACAAGCGCCAAGGTTCCCGAGCGATCGATGATTGCCGTGGCGCTACCGGTTGGGCCGCTGACGCCCGCCTTTATCTCTCCACTGTTGCGCAGGATGGGGAGGCTCGCCCCTGCCGCAATGTCGACTGCCGTGGCGTTGGATTGCGCCGTGTTGCCACTCGAAGCGAGGAGCTTGCCGGCATTCCGAAGCTCGGGGGTCGATGTTCCACTGCCAATCCGTACGGCCGTCGCCGACCGGTCGAGCGATTTCGCTTGGATGGCGCCGCTGACCCCAATACCATTGGCAATCGCGACCGCACCGCCCATACCGCCAATCTGAAGGCCATTGCCGTCGACGCCGGTATAAACGCCTTCGCCCGAGATGACACCGTCAATGATCAAGCCAAAACCGGTGCCTGTTCCACTGGTCGCGCCAATATCGACAGCATTCGCCGACCCGATCCGCATCGCCGGGGCGGCTCCGTATGAAACAACTGCGGCGGAGCCCTCCTTGGCGTCTTCGATGCCGTCGTCGTCCTCGTCATTATCTGAGGCGCTTTGGTCCTTGGGTGCCACCGCGAGGATGATCCCGTTAGCAACGTCACCTTCAATAGACACTGCAGGACCGCCCTGCAGAAGGTCATCTGCATCGAGCTTTGACGGGTCGGAGGGGGATTGGGAATACCGATAGCCGGTGGCCGCAATCTTTCCTTGAATCACCATTGATCCGGTCACATCCCCGGTCGATCGAACCGCAGTGCTGCCCTGGCCCTGTACATTTATCGTCCCCGCCAGCCGCACGCTGCCAGCCACATCTGCGAGGCTGATGCCAACGGAGTTATTGCCGAGCACTGTTGTCGTGCCGTCGTGCCGGAAATTTCCTGTCAGCGATCCACCGACGACAATCCCACCACTATTATTACCCTCGACAGTCACCGTCCCGCTGTTGACGATATTGCCCGTGAAGGCTCCGGTCGTGCGAATGCCGAAGCGATTGCTCCCTGTCGCGAATGGGCCATCCAGGTCGCCGTCATTATCCGCATCCGTCGGCGCATACGGTTCATCGACGATGATTTTTCCGCTGTTGGTGATCGCACCGGTCACTCCACCGAGAACTTCGATGCCAACAGCCCCTAACACATTGCCGATCTGGATCGTGCCTGCGTTCGTGAGTTTGTTGTTGCTGTCGATGATAATCGCGCTGGGGCCGGACGACGTCACCGACCCGCTCGAAGTGATAGAGATATCGTCGGGAGTTCCCGCTTTGACTGTGGAAGTACGAACGGTTCCGGTTACCGCAGTTGAGATGGTCGTTTCCGCCGCCAACGGCGAAGCAAGCGCGGCGAGGCAGGTCGAGGCGAAAAGAAGATAACGCATGAATTCCCTTTGGCGGCTGATGAGCGCCCTCCCCCACTGGATCAGGCTTCAGCATGTCAGACGGAGTCGCCGGGGAACTGCCTTGAAAAAATCTTCAGAAGGCTGCGTCGATGCCCAGCCGGAAGGTTCTCGGACGTAGGGGCGTAATTTGATCTCGCCCGGAGGTGAAGGGTGCGCCGAACGCGAAACGGTTGCCAAGCTGGTCCGCCAGGTTGGTGGCAGTGAACGAGATAGCCCTCCGATCATCGCCAAGACGAACGGAAATACCCGAATCCAGGTAGTCGCCCTGTGCGTCGCCGAGACGGGGTCCGACACCAAGCCGCGATCTGCCGATATAGCGCAGATAGCTACTCGCCGTGAGTGAATGCCCTCCACCCAGCTCATGCGACCAATCAATTGCAGCGCGGGCAGCTAGCCGGGCGATATTCGGGATTCGCATGGCTCCCTCGGCTTCAGCTGCCATCAGCTTGAACGCCTCGCTCGGCCTCGTGATCTTACCGTCATTCCAGGCGACCCCCGCCTCGACCCGCAGCGTCCGGGAGACTTGCGCACCACCGTTAAGAGTCAGGGTCCATACTCGGCCATCACCAATGTTGTCGGTCGACGGCAGGCCGCCGGCATCGATGAAGTCGGCCTGGATGTCGGACCATTTGCTGAGCGTCAGGCTGCCCTGGATGTCGATAGGATGACGCTGGGAAATTCCGTAACGGAACCCAAGCTCCGCAGTTGCGAGCTTGTCGTTGTGATAGGTTCGGACAAAGTCTGCCTCGATCGACAAACCTCCAGGTCGAAAGCCTTGCTGGAATCTGCCGTAGAGCGTGAGTTTGTCGACAGGACGTGCCAGTAGGGAAAAGGAGGGGAGGAATTGCCGCTCCTCCCGGTCTGCCTCACCGTACCGGGACGCGGCCAGCAATGGATTTAGATGGCTTCCGTTACCCGACAGGCTGGAGATCGTGTAACGAGCGCCGGCACTCGCCTCCAATCCATCGGCTATCCTCAGGCCGATTTCGCCGTAGGCTGTCGACTCGCGTACTCGGTTCTCGACCCCCGCCAGGTCGACCTGATGTTCGCCTTCCCGAATATCGCGTGCCACGGCATAACGATGAACGATGGAACTGAACCCGGCGACCCAGCTGTAGCCTTGGGCCATAGGGCGCCACACGCGAGTCTCGTTGCTGACGGACCAGCCGCGGCTGTCCTGGCCAAGTTGCCGAGCGGTATCGCCGGTCGACGCATCAAAATTCTCCGTCACTCGCTGACGTGTGAATCCCGTGGTGGAGCGAAAGCGCAATGATCCGCCATCCTTTCGGATCGCTACGCCCCCCATTTCAAATCGCGATACGAACGGCTGCGGCACCATGCTGTACCTCGACAGGCCATGCCCCTCACGATCCGCATATTGACTATCTTCGCCACGAATTCGCTGCGCGAGGCCGCTAACGTCAATTGACCAGCCCGGTATAATATCGGCGGACATCATTGCCCGACCGCCGTCTACCGACAGCCGGTTGATATCGGATTTGCCGGTGGCAAGATTGTCGACATAACCGCCTTCGGCCGAGTGATAGCCCACCGCACGAAATGCGGCCCCTTCCCACAGGGGCATGTTGAACATTCCCGAACCGTCGAACCCCGGATCGCCATGAGTGGTCAGCGAAATGCCGACGCTTGCCCGCCCCGCGGTCATTCCGAGCACCGGCTTCACCGGCGTTACCTGGACGATTCCGCCGAGCGAGCCGGAACCGTATAGGGTGCCTTGAGGCCCTTCGAGAACTTCAACTGATTCAATGTCGATGAGGCGGACATCCGGATCCGGCCCGCTGTATCCCATGCGCATGTCACCCATGTATTGGCCGACTGGCGACTGGGTGGGGCCGCTGAAACTGCTGTCGGCAATACCGCGAATGAACAGCTTATTCCGTCCGGAGCCGAGATGAGTCGATGAGAAGCCAACCGAGCGAGCCTCGATCGCCTCACTTCCGACAATGCCCCAGCCCTTGAGATCGTCGCCGTCGATTTTGGTCCACTGGCCAGCGAAGCGTGGCGAGGTCGTATCGCGCTTGCTCGCGGTAACGACGATTTCTTCCGGCTCAGGTGACGGCAAGTCGTAAGACGGGGCAGCCGCGATGCTAACTGCAGCAGCGGGGTGCGGAGCACGAGTCAGGATGAACGATTTAGAACCAACAACGCGCACTTTGAGGCCCGCGGCCCGAGCGAGCTGCCCGACTGCTGCCTCGTCACTGAGCTTTCCGCGCACAGCCGGCGCTGGCCGCCCGAGCAGCGTAGCATCGGGAATGGCAATATTGATTCCGGCCTGCCGACCCAGAGCGAAAGCCACCTCGCCGACCGTGCCCCTCGGCACGTCGATCACACGGGTTTGAGCGGCAAAGGAAGGGGAAATGGGCGCAGCCAGCGAAAGCAGGAGCGCCACAGGTACAATCCTAATTCGTAGCACCTCCCCCAATCATCCAGCGATCGCCGGCTCGCTTGACATCGAGTCCCAGCAACGGGCCCAGCGCTTGGGGGTCATTGCGAATCTCCGCAATTGCCAGTGTTCCCGTGAATTGCCGGGGCCCCATATCATCCTGCAGCGTGAAGTCGATGCCCGTCGTTCGACGAAGATCGCCGATCACTCGACCAACGGGTTCGGACCGGTAGACGAGCTGTCCGCCAGTCCATGCGCCAATCGAGGCTTCGTCGACCCGCATTGGCCGCAAGATGCGGTCGCCGTCCCTTGCGTCAAGTCGATCGCCCTTACGCAAGACCAAGCGCGCGCCAGACGGATCGGCGACGATAGCTCCTTCCGAAACGGCCACACTCGTCAGCGTGCCGATCCGAACGACATCGAACACCGTGCCGATGTCGGTGAGCAGCAGATCACCCGATGTCACCTTAAGCCCCTGGTTGGCAGGGCCTTGCAGGCGAACAAGGATTTCGCCCTCGGCCAGCCGCACCGTTCGCCGGTCAAAGCCGGCGACTTCCAGCCTCGTGCCGCCGTTCATGACGAGCTGGTCGCCTTCAGCGAGCGTAATGGTACGTTGTTCGCCCGGAGCGGTTACGTAGCTTTGAGGTGTCAAGCGCGGGACGAGAATGGTGGTCCCTGCTGCTGCAAGCACCGCTAGGCTTGCAGCGATCGCAAGACGCCGCGGGACTGAACTCGGCCGCAGAGCGGCACGAACAGCTCCGCCCTTCTCAAGTTGCGCAAGAAGGTCGGTCTCGCGCCCGGCCAGCCTATGATACGCGTCCGCGTTCGTAGGGTCGCGTTCCAGCCAATCGGTGAAGGCTTCCCAGTCCTGAAACTCCGGATCATTAGTCCGGATTAGCCAGGTCAGCGCTTCTTCAATCTTCGGTTCCCCGGTCCGGGTCATCGCCACCTCATGCCATCAAGGACGGAGTCATCACGGTTATTCCTCATCGAGGCGCTCCTTGATGATCAGCAATTGGCGGTAGACCACGCGCAAATCGCTTTCGATGGTACTTGGGCTGAGGCCCATCTCTCTGGCTATTTCCCGCTGTGATCGGCCATCAAGCCGGTGCCGCCGAAAAATGCCCAGCGCCCTTGAGGGAAGCCCGCGCATTGCAGCTTCAACGATGTCCAGCTGCTGGCGAGACAGTGTTTGCCGCTCCGCATCGGGTTGGGCGCGCGGATCGTCACCTTCCGAACTTACAAGTTCCGTCCATTCCCGTTCTCGCCGGCGGGCCATGCTCTCAGCACGGCGACGATCAATCATCAGATTGGTTGCCATACGGAAAAAATAGCTTCTCGGATTAGCGATCGGACCGACCCGCGCCTCAGCGATCCTCAACCATAATTCTTGAATACAGTCGTCAGCCCCCTCGCCCGCTCCGTGTGCCCGAAGGTAGCGCAGCAACGAATCGCGGTGCTCGGCAAACAGCTGCTGAAGACCCTGAGCCGCAGTCATCCAGGGGCCGCCAGATCAGACAAGCTTGCCCGGGTTGAATAGTCCGGTTGGATCCAGCGCCGCCTTAATGGCGCGCAAGGCACGGACCCGATCCGGGCAAAGCCTCTCAAGCTCCTCCCTTTTCATTACGCCGATGCCATGTTCCGCGCTGATAGACCCTCCGGCCGCGGTGACCAGATCGTGGACCATCTCCGTAACGACCGGACCTTCCCGCGCCAGCCAGTCTTCGCTTCGGCGCTCGCCTGCGCGGACGTGAAAGTGAATGTTGCCATCGCCCAAATGGCCGAAGCCTGAGACATGCGTGCCAGGGAATGCCGCCTCAATTGCTTCAGCAGCATCACTCATAAACCGGGGCATGTCGGATATCGGAACGCTGATGTCATGCTGGGTTGCAGGGCCGAAGGTCGCGCGCTCCGCTTCGGACAGGCTGTCGCGGATGCGCCAGAAGGCTTCCGCCTGCGCTTCGCTTGACGAAATTACGGCATCCGTGACGATGCCCTTTGCAACCAATGCTTCAAGCAACCGTGCTAGCAGATCAGTTGGCGACTCCTGCTCCGCATTTTCAGCGACCACTTCGACAAGCGCATGCCAGGCATGGCGGCCGGGCAATGGTGAACGGGTACCGCTCACATGGCCAAGGACAGCGTGAAGCGATTCATCTGGAAGAACCTCAAATCCCTCAACCCGATCGGTTTGCGCCTGCAGCGCATAGAGCGTTTCTAGCGCCGCTTGGGTGCTTGACAGCCCGAGCCAGGCGACCGCGCGAGAATGAATGGCGGGAACGAGCTTTAGGCGGGCTGCGGTAATAACCCCCAGCGTACCTTCTGCACCAATGAGCAATTGGTCGATACTGTAGCCGCGGTTGTCCTTCTTAAGCCCGCACAGGCCGTCATGGACCGTGCCGTCCGGAAGGACCGCCTCGACGCCCTCGACCAGCGCCCGCATTGGACCGAACCGCAGGACCTGGGTGCCGCCCGCGTTGGTGGAGACGAGGCCGCCAATCGTAGCACTGCCTTTCGCGCCGAGCGTAAGCGGGAAACGCAGTCCTTCTGCAGCGACAGCCTCATGCAGATTGTGAAGTATCACTCCAGCTTCGACATCGGTCCGCATCGCGGCCCGGTCGATGGCTCTGACGCGGTTCATTCGCCGCAGCGACAGGATCAGCGCGCTTCCATCGTCTGGCGGCGTCGCACCGCCGACCATCGACGTGTTTCCGCCTTGCGGTACCAAGGGCACCCCCAATTGCCGCGCCAGCGCGATAACCATGGCGACTTGAGGCGTCGATGACGGCTGGAGAATGGCGCTGGCCCGGCCATGCCAGCGGCCGCGCCAGTCGGTTAGCCAAGGCTCAATCTCGGCGGGATCGGCGATAACCGCCCGTTCTCCAATGCGAGAGCGGACCTCATCGACTAATGACTGCTGTGTCGGGTTCATCACCCATCCCTAGGCTTGTCGCGGGCCGCCCGGCAAGCGTAGGACGGAAGCATGGCACGCCCACCCATCACCATCGTCCTTGCCCGCGCAATCAATGGAGTCATCGGTCGCGATGGCGACCTTCCCTGGCACATTCCGGGGGACCTGAAACGCTTCAAGGCCCTGACCATGGGCAGCGCGATGATCATGGGCCGCAAGACGTTCGATAGCCTGCCGGGCATTCTCCCCGGACGGCGGCACATCGTGATGACCCGCGACCGCAATTGGAAGGCGGGCGGCGTCGAGATTGCTCACGACATGGACCAAGCCATCTCCCTCTGCGGCGATGAGCATATTTCGGTGATCGGAGGGGCCGCGATCTTCCAGTTGTTCGAGCCAATCGCCGACCGTATCGAGCTTACCGAAGTTATCGAGGTCGCTGAGGGCGATGTGACCATGCCAGACCTGCGCTCCAGCGAACGCTGGAAGGAAGTGGCCAGTGAGGACCATCCCATGACGGCCGACGCGCCAGCTTGGCGCACCGTTAGTTTGGTCCGCGCCTAGCGCTTTCCCCCGCCGGCCGCGAAGGTTCGCAACCGCTTCATCTGCGTGGCCAGCACCTGGTCGACGAGAGGTGCCATTGCCCCCGCTCCGCCCTTGGCGAAACCGGCAGCTCGATAGTTCATCGTGAGACGCGAACCGCCGGCAATCGGTTCGACCTTCACGTCCATCACGCCCGCGGTCGCTTCGTACAGCAATGGCCCAAGACTACCTGTAAGGACCACCCGCTCCCCGGGCTGGAGAAAGGTGACTCGCATATGTTCGATACCGCCGCCGTCGTCGAGGGTCTCGCAGAAGCAGCCGCCGGGGCGCATTTGCAGAGCCAGACGCGACGCATCACCCGAATAGGTGTGCTCCTTGTCCCACCAGTCCTGCACCTGGCCAAAGGCGGCGAATGCTTTCTCCGTGGGAATGACCAGGTTGATGCTTTGCCGAACTTCGAAGCCATGATCGCCCGCACTGACCACCTCGGCGGCCGCAGGCGTCGAAAGCCCGAGCATGGCTACCGCAATCAGGAATTTTCTCATCGTTCAGCCCCACAGTTGCAGGGCAGCAGATTACGCGATCTGGCTTAGCTGTCGAGGACGGCGTCGATCGCGGCGGCGACCGCCTTGACATTGGCCATGCCATCAACCCGCCGGACCAACCCCTTATCTTCGTAGAAGGGCAATATCGGCGCGGTCTTCGCTCGATACTCCGCCATGCGGGTGCGCACCGTCTGCTCGTTGTCGTCAGGCCGGCGCTTAAAGTCGTGGCTGCCGCAAACGTCGCATGTGCCTTCAACCGCGGGCAGCTTGAACGTGTCGTGATAGCTAGCGCCGCAATTCGCGCAGGTGAAGCGGCCGGTGATGCGATCCACCAGCGCTTCCTCGTCAACCACCAGCTCTATCACGTAATCAAGCTTGCGGCCGCGCTCCGCGAGAAGGATTTCCAGCGCTTCGGCTTGGTGCTTCGTCCGAGGAAAGCCGTCGAAGATGGCCCCACTGGCGCCCACGCTGTCCAGTCGCTCACCGATCAGGGCCGACACAATCGCGTCACTGACCAGCTCGCCGGCTTCCATCACCGCTTTCGCCTTGAGCCCTGTCGGCGTCCCCTTGGCGACCGCTTCGCGAAGCATGTCACCGGTAGACATCTGGACCATGCCGCGGTTTTCGACGAGCCGCTGTGCCTGAGTTCCCTTACCCGCCCCCGGCGGCCCGAGAAGAATGATATCCAACGTCAAATCCCCTGTCCGGATGCCGCGAGATTACCGGCGGCGTCCGCCCTTGAGCTTCGCCTTCTTGATCAAATCGCCATATTGATGAGCGATCAAGTGGCTCTGAATCTGGCTGACCGTGTCCATCGTCACGTTTACGACGATCAGTAGGCTGGTCCCGCCCAGATAGAAGGCGACGCCCATCTGGCTCAGCGCGATCTCGGGGATGAGACAGATGGTAACGAGATATGCAGCGCCAATCACCGTGATACGGTTGAGCAGGTAATCGAAATAATTCTCAGTGGCCTTGCCCGGTCGAATACCCGGGACGAAGCCGCCATGCCGCTTAAGGTTCTCCGCCGTTTCCTCAGAATTGAACTGAACCGCGGTGTAGAAGAAGCAGAAGAAGGCAATCCCGGCCGCGTAGAGCGCAAGGTAGAGGGGCGCGCCATGCTGCAAATATGTGCTGATGGTAATGAGCAACTCGTTCGACGAACTATCAGGAGCGGTGGCATTTCCGCCCGCGAATTGAAGCACCGTCAGCGGCATCAGCAACAGCGACGAGGCGAAGATCGGCGGAATGACACCTGCGGTGTTTAGCTTGAGTGGCAGGTGGCTCCGCTCCTGCTGCATCATGCCGCGCGCTGTCTGACGCTTCGGGTACTGGATCAGGACGCGACGCTGGGCGCGCTCCATGAAGCAGATGAAGAGGACGAGCACGACCACCGCGACGACGATCCCAAAGACAAGCATCGGATCCATGGTCCCGCTACGCCCGCCTTCGAACAACTGAGCTAAGGTCCGTGGCAACGACGCGACGATACCCGCCATGATGATCAGCGAGACCCCGTTGCCGATGCCGCGGCTCGTAATCTGTTCGCCGATCCACATTAGGAACAGCGTGCCGCCGACGAGGCTGACCGTTGCGGTTACGCGGAACAACATGCCGGGCTCGACGACCGCGGAGATGCCCTGCGTCGCTGCGAGACCTTCCAGGCCCACGGCAATGAAATAACCCTGCACAGTCGTCAGGAGCACCGTGAGATAGCGGGTGTACTGGTTGAGCTTCTTCCGGCCTGTCTCACCCTCCTTCTTGAGGGCTTTCCACGGTTCGTAGAGCGAACCACCCAGCTGGATGACGATCGAGGCGGTGATGTAGGGCATGACGCCGAGCGCGATGATCGACATGCGCTCCAGACTGCCGCCCGAGAAAGTGTTGAAGAAATCGAGCACGCCGCCCTGCTGCGTCTGGAACAGATTGGCCAGCGCGCGCGGATCGATGCCCGGGATCGGAACGAATGACAGCAGGCGGAACAGGATCAGCGCGCCCAGCGTGAACCACAGGCGCTTCTTGAGTTCGGTCGCCTTCGAAAAGCTTGCCAGCGAAATGTTGGCGGCCAGTTGTTCGGCTGCGGATGCCATCGATGTTCCCTAGATGAAAGTCAGGCGGCGACGGGCCTTACGCCCCCCGCCGCCCGATATAGTGTGTGAAGGCGTCTTGCGAAGCCCCAACGCGACGAATGACCCGATCAGGCCTTCTTCGCCTTGGCGGCTAGCTTCGCATCGCGAGTCTTGCCCTTCTTGGCGGCGGCGAGAGCGGCGGGATCCTTCTTTTCGATGATTTCCACCTTGCCACCGGCCTTTTCTACCGCTTCGATCGCGCCCTTCGACGCGCCGGCGACCTTGAAGCTCACCTTGGTCTTGAGCTCGCCCTTGCCGAGCAAGCGGACGCCGTCCTTGCCGCCGCGAGCGAGGCCAGCGGCCTTCAGCGCGTCATGGTCGAGCGTGCCCTTGGCGTCGAGCTTCTTGGCGTCGATCATCTTTTGGATCGCGCCCAGGTTCACCTCGGCATAATCCTTGGCGAAGATGTTGTTGAAGCCGCGCTTCGGCAAACGCATGTGCAGCGGCATCTGGCCGCCTTCAAAGCCCTTTATCGATACGCCCGAACGGCTCTTCTGGCCCTTCTGGCCTCGGCCTGCGGTCTTGCCCAAGCCCGAACCGATGCCACGGCCGACGCGGACGCGGCCCTGACGTGCACCGGGGTTGTCACGGAGTTCGTTGATCTTGATGGTCATGTCTTGCACTCGCTTTCGCTTATTTCGCGCATGAGGCCGGACAGCGAACCGCCCGGCCCCGATACTGGTTGATTAGTCTTCGACCTTCAGAAGATGCGCAACCTTGCGCACCTGGCCGAGCACTTCCGGAGTCGCCTCAACTTCAACCGTGCGATGCATCTTGTTGAGGCCCAAGCCGACCAGCGTCGCACGCTGGGTCTTGTGACGGCGGATCGGCGAACCCGTCTGGGTGATCTTGATCTTCTTCGCAGCCATGACTGATTACTCCGTGACCGCTTGGGCGGTCGCTTCGGCCTCGCCCTTGTCCATGCCGCCACGGCCGAGAAGGTCGGCGACCTTCTTGCCACGACGCTGGGCCACGGAACGCGGGCTGGTCTGATCCTTCAGCGCCTCGAAGGTCGCACGGATCATGTTGTAAGGATTCGACGTGCCGACCGACTTAGTGACCACGTCGTGGACGCCAAGGCTCTCGAACACGGCGCGCATCGGGCCGCCGGCGATGATGCCCGTACCGGCCGGGGCGGCACGAACCGCAACCTTACCAGCGCCGAAGTGGCCCTTGCCGTCATGGTGCAGCGTGCGACCATCGCGCAGCGGAACGCGGATCATGGCCTTCTTCGCGGCGGCAGTCGCCTTCGAGATGGCCTCCGGCACTTCGCGGGCCTTGCCGTGACCGAAGCCGGCACGGCCCTTGCCGTCGCCAACCACAACCAGCGCGGCGAAACCAAAGCGCTTACCGCCCTTCACGGTCTTCGACACGCGGTTGATGTGGACGAGCTTTTCGATCAGCTCCTCGCCACCATCGTCGTCACGGTTGCCACGACGATCGTCGCGACGGCCACGGCCGCCACCACGATTGTCCCGGCCGCCGCCACGGCCACCTCGGCCGCCGCGCGGGGCGCGACCTTCAGGAGCCGGAGCGACCTCGGCGGGCGCCTCGGTGGTCGTTGCTTCGACCTGCGGGGTTTCGTTTTCGTCAGCCATTTAGAACTCCAATCCGCCTTCGCGAGCGGCATCGGCCAGGGCCTTCACCCGGCCATGGAAGAGGAAGCCGCCACGATCGAAGACGACCGCGGACACGCCCGCCTTCTTGGCGCGCTCGGCCAGCGCCTTGCCGACGGTGGATGCAGCGTCGCGGGTCGCACCGCCCGATGCCTTGAGATCCTTGTCCAAGGTTGACGCTGACACCAGCGTCTTGCCGGCGGCATCGTCAATGACCTGGGCGTAGATGTGCTTGCCCGAACGGTGGACCGACAAGCGGGGCTTGCCCGAAGCACGCGCACGGAGCGCGGTACGGACACGGCGCCGGCGACGATCGAAGAGAGAGAGTTTCGCCATGGCTTACTTCTTCTTGCCTTCTTTGCGGAAAATATACTCGCCGCGATATTTGATGCCCTTGCCCTTGTAGGGCTCCGGCTTGCGCCAGCGACGGATCTCGGCAGCGACCTGACCGACCTTTTGCTTGTCAATCCCGCTGATTTCCACCGTTGTGTTGTCGGGGGTCTTGACCTCGACACCTTCCGGCACGGCGAAGTTGACGTCGTGGCTGTAGCCGAGCTGCAGCTTCAGTGTCTTGCCCTGCGCCTGCGCACGATAGCCGACGCCGGTGATTTCGAGGACCTTCTGGAAGCCCTCGGTGACACCGGTCACCAAGTTTTGAACATTCGTGCGCTGCATGCCCCACGCGGCGCGGTTGCGCTGCGCCTGGGTCAGCGGCTGGACGCTGATTTGGCCTTCCTCGACTTTGTAGGACACGAGGTCATCCATCAACGGCATGCTGAGGGTGCCCTTCGGACCCTTCACGGTCAGCGTCTGGCCGTCGATCGAGGCAGTTACGCCTGACGGCATCGCGATCGGCTTCTTACCAATGCGGGACATTAGAACACCTCCGCCAAGACTTCGCCGCCAACGTTCTGGTCGCGCGCCTCGGCGTCGGACAGAACGCCGCGAGGCGTCGACACGATGGTGATGCCAAGGCCGTTGCGAATACGCGGCAGCTCTCTGGACGCCGAGTAAACGCGGCGGCCCGGTTTGGACACGCGAGCCAGGTGCTGGATCGCGGGCTGGCCCTCGAAATATTTGAGCTCGATGCGCAGGCCCTTCTGGCCGGCAAGCTCTTCTTCCGAATAGCCACGTATATAGCCTTCGCGCTGAAGCACATCGAGCACGTTGGCGCGAAGCTTCGACGCCGGCGTCAGGATCGAATCCTTGCGCGCCTGCTGGCCGTTGCGAATGCGGGTGAGCATATCACCCAGAGGATCGGTCATCGGCATGAGTAGCCCTTACCAGCTCGACTTGGTGAGACCGGGAATCAGGCCCTTGTTGCCCATTTCCCGAAGCATGATCCGCGATAGGCGGAACTTGCGATAATATCCGCGCGAACGGCCAGTCAGCTCGCAGCGGTTGCGGATGCGGGTCGGGTTGCCGTTGCGCGGCAGCTCGGCCATCTTCAGGCGGGCGATCAGTCGCTCGGTCTCGTCAACCGAAGTGTCGTTCGCTTTCGCCTTGAGCTTCGCAAGCTTCGCCGCGGTCTTCGCGACGAGCTTCTTGCGACGCTCGTTCTTGTTCACGGAACTCAGTTTCGCCATGACTTAAGTTCTCCAGCGCCGCTTACGCGGCTTCTTTCTGTTCGTCGGCCGGGAAGGGGAAATTGAAGAGACGCAGCAACTCGCGTGCTTCTTCGTCCGTCTTCGCGGTCGTGGTGATGATGATATCCATGCCCCGGACCTTTTCGATCTGGTCATAGTTGATCTCCGGGAACACGATCTGTTCCTTGAGACCCATCGCGTAGTTGCCGCGGCCGTCGAACGACTTAGCGTTGAGGCCACGGAAGTCGCGGACGCGCGGCAGAGCAATGTTCACCAGGCGGTCGAGGAATTCGTACATCCGCTCGCGACGCAGGGTCACCTTGCAGCCGATTGGCATGCCTTCACGCAGCTTGAACTGCGCGATCGACTTCTTCGCCTTGGTGATCACCGGCTTTTGGCCAGCGATCTTTTCCATTTCGGCGGCGGCCTGTTCGACCTTCTTCTTGTCTTGGGTCGCCTCGCCAACGCCCATGTTAATGACGATCTTCTCGACCTTCGGGACTTCAAGAGCATTCTTGTAGCCGAATTTCTCGGTCATCGCCTTGGCGATGCGCTCGTCATAATCCTTGCGCAGGCGCGGAGTGTATTTCGTGTCAGCCA
This sequence comes from Sphingomonas edaphi, assembly GCF_003583725.1. Lineage (GTDB taxonomy): Bacteria > Pseudomonadota > Alphaproteobacteria > Sphingomonadales > Sphingomonadaceae > Sphingomicrobium > Sphingomicrobium edaphi. The sequence continues at coordinate 660,333 of NZ_QXTF01000001.1, forward strand.
TCGATCTTCTCCCCGGACCGCGCGGCAACACGGACCTTCTTGCCGTCCGTGGCCACCTCGAAGCGCACGCGAGTCGCCTTGCCGTCCTTCGGGTCGAGGATCGCGACCTTCGACACCGGAAGCGGGGCTTCCTTGCGCTCCAGACCACCCTGCGGATTGACCTGGCTCGGCTTGCGGTGGCGCGTCGCGACGTTCACGCCGGCCACGACGACCTTGCCTTCCTTCGGCATGGACATGGTGACTTCACCGGTCTTGCCCTTGTCCTTGCCGGACAGGACAACGACCTTGTCACCCTTGCGGATTTTTGCAGCGGACATGGTTAGAGCACCTCCGGAGCGAGGCTGATAATCTTCATGTGCTTCTTCGCGCGCAGTTCGCGAACCACCGGCCCGAAGATACGGGTGCCGATCGGCTCTTCATTCTTGTTCACCAGCACCGCCGCGTTGGTGTCGAAGCGGATCACCGAGCCGTCGGGACGGCGGATGTCCTTGGCGGTACGAACGATCACTGCACGGTGAACGTCGCCCTTCTTCACGCGGCCGCGCGGAGCGGCTTCCTTGACGCTGACGACGATGATGTCGCCGACGCCAGCCACGCGGCGCTTCGAGCCGCCCAGCACCTTGATGCACTGGACGCGCTTGGCGCCGCTGTTGTCTGCAACCTCGAGGTTGGACTGCATCTGGATCATGGTTCAGTCCTTCCCTTAAGCTTCGGCGGCTTCAGGTTCGGCTTTCGCCTTGCCCTTGCCCTTGATGGCCTTTGCCGGTTTCTCGTCCTTCGGCGCGTTGACGGGCTTGTTCACGTCGACGTCGACGATCTCGTCGACAATCGCGGGAGCAGCGCCGACGCGTTCGAGAACGGTCCAGCTCTTCAGCTTCGACAGCGGTGCGCATTCCTGAATGCGGACCTGCTCACCCAGCTTGAAGGCATTGCCTTCGTCGTGGGCGTGATACTTCTTCGACAGTTTGATGATCTTGCCGTACAGCGGGTGCTTCACCCGGCGTTCGACACGAACCACCACCGTCTTGTCACCCTTGTCCGACACCACGGTGCCAGTGAGGACGCGCTTCGGCATCTCAAATACTCCTTACGCCTTGGCCGCATCGCGCGAGCGAGCGGACTGCAGCGTCTTGATCCGGGCGATCGTGCGACGAACTTCACGCACGCGGCTCGGCTTCTCGAGCTGGTTGGTGGCGGTCTGGAAGCGCAGGTTGAACTGCTCGCGCTTCATTTCGCCAAGCTGGGTTGCCAGCTGGTCATCGGTTTTCACGCCGAGATCTTCCTTCTTGGCCATCATCAGTCTTCCTCAACCAGCGTTTCACCCAAGCGGGCGACGACTTTCACCTTGATCGGCAGCTTTTCGGCGGCACGTTCGAAGGCGGTTTTGGCGAGCGGGCCGGGAACACCGTCCAGCTCAAACAGAATGCGACCCGGCTTCACGCGGGCGACCCAGAATTCCGGCGAACCCTTACCCGAGCCCATTCGGACTTCGGCGGGCTTGGATGACACGGGCACGTCCGGGAAAATGCGGATCCATAAGCGGCCCTGACGACGGATGTGACGCGTGATCGCGCGGCGTGCCGCCTCGATCTGGCGCGCGGTGATTCGCTCCGGCTCCATCGCCTTCAGGCCAAAGGCTCCGAAGTTTAGCTCGGTGCCACCCTTGGCATTGCCATGGATGCGGCCCTTGAAGGCCTTGCGGAACTTGGTGCGTTTCGGTTGCAGCATCTCTTCAGTTCCTTAGCGGCGATCGTCGCGCGCCGGGCGGACGCCCGAAGTCTGCGCTTCCATCATGAGGCGATCCTGCGCGAGTGGGTCGTGGCCGAGGATCTCACCCTTGAAGACCCAGACCTTAACGCCGCAGACGCCATAAGCGGTGTGCGCCTGCGCCTCGGCATAGTCGACGTTACCGCGCAGCGTGTGCAGCGGAACGCGGCCTTCGCGGTACCACTCGGTACGGGCAATCTCTGCGCCGCCGAGACGGCCAGCACAGGTGATACGAATGCCTTCGGCACCCAGGCGAAGAGCCGATTGCACCGCGCGCTTCATGGCGCGACGGAAAGCGATACGACGCTCGAGCTGATCGGCGACACCCTGCGCAACGAGGCGCGCATCGATTTCCGGCTTGCGGATTTCGACAATGTTCAGGCTGACTTCCGAACCGGTCATCTTCGACAGTTGCTTCTTCAGCTTCTCGATGTCCGAGCCCTTCTTGCCGATGATGACACCCGGACGGGCGGCATAGATCGACACACGGCACAGCTTGGCCGGACGCTCGATAACCACCTTCGAGATCGCAGCCTGCGGCAGCGCCTTGAAGATGAACTGGCGGATTTTGAGATCCTCGAGCAGCAGACGGCCGTAATCCTGGCCTTCCGCGAACCAGCGGCTATCCCAGGTACGATTGATTTGCAGCCGGAGGCCGACGGGAGAGCTTTTCTGACCCATTACGCTTCTTCCTGCTCGCGAACGACAACGCGAAGGCGGCTGAACGGCTTCTCGATACGGGTCGAGCGGCCGCGGGCGCGGGTCGCGAAACGCTTCATGGTGATCGACTTGCCGACCGACGCCTCGCTGACGACGAGGGCGTCGACGTCGAGGTTATGGTTGTTCTCGGCATTGGCAACCGCCGAGGCGAGCACCTTGTACACATCCTCGCTCATCGCCTTGGGCGAGAACTTCAAGATGTTCAGGGCTTCCTCGACCTTGCGGCCGCGGATGAGCTGGGCAACCAGATTAAGCTTGCGCGCGGACCCACGGATCATGGTGCCAACGGCCAGCGCTTCATTGTCGCCCACCTTACGGGGTGCTGAGGGTTTCGACATTAGCGCTTACCCTTCTTGTCGGCAGCGTGACCCGGGAAGAAGCGCGTGGGCGCGAATTCACCGAGCTTCATGCCGACCATGTCTTCATTAACCGACACCGGCACGAACTTGCGGCCGTTGTAGACATTGAAGGTCAGGCCGACGAATTGCGGCAGGATGGTCGAGCGGCGCGACCAGGTTTTGATCGGCGCACGCTTGCTGGCTTCCTGAGCGGCTTCAGCCTTTTTCAGGAGCGACAACTCGACGAACGGACCTTTCCAAACGGAACGAGCCATCTCGATTAGCCCTTCTTCTTGGCGTGACGGCTACGGATGATGAACTTGTCCGTTGCCTTGTTGTGACGGGTGCGGGCACCCTTGGTCGGCTTGCCCCACGGGGTAACCGGGTGACGGCCGCCCGAGGTCCGGCCTTCACCACCGCCGTGCGGATGGTCGACCGGGTTCTTGGCGACACCGCGGGTCAGCGGGCGCTTGCCCAGCCAGCGGGTGCGACCCGCCTTGGCCAGCGTCTGGTTAGCGTTGTCAGGGTTCGACACCGCGCCGACGGTCGCCATGCAGTCCGAGCGGACGTAGCGCTGTTCACCCGAGTTCAGGCGCACAATGACCATGCCCTTATCGCGGCCCACGACCTGCACATAGGTGCCGGCGGCGCGGGCGATCTGACCGCCCTTGCCGGGCTTCAGCTCGACATTGTGGACGATGGTCCCAACCGGCATCTGGCCGATCTCCATCGCATTGCCGGGCTTCACGTCGACCTTCTTGCCGGCGACGACCTTGTCGCCCGGCGCGAGGCGCTGCGGAGCGAGGATGTAGGCCTGCTCGCCGCCCTCATAGGTCACCAGCGCGATGAACGCCGACCGGTTCGGGTCATATTCCAGGCGCTCGACGGTGGCGGAGACGTCCCAGGTCCGACGCTTGAAGTCGACAATCCGGTACTTCTGCTTGTGGCCGCCAGCGATGCCGCGCGAAGTGACGTGACCCTTGTTGTTGCGGCCACCTGTCTTGCGCTTGCCTTCGGTAAGCGCCTTGACCGGCTTGCCCTTCCACAGGGACGACTTGTCGACGAGAACCAAGCCACGGCGGGCGGGGCTCGTCGGCTTATATTGCTTGAGTGCCATCGGTTAGATCCCGCTCGTGATGTCGATGGTGTCGCCGTCCTTGAGCGTCACAATCGCTTTCTTGAAGTCCGAGCGCTTGTAGGAAGCTCCCTTCCAGCGCTTGGTCTTGCCCTTCGTGACGATCGTGTTCACGCCCGTGACGGACACGCCGTAGATCGCTTCGATCGCCGCCTTGATCTCGGGCTTGGACGCGGTGCCTGCGACCTTGAACACGACCGAGTTGTTGTCCGACAGCATGGTCGTCTTCTCGGTAATGTGCGGCGCGACCAGCACGTCGTAGTGGCGATTTTCGATCGCCGCTGCTGCCTGCTTCTTAGCCATTGAACCGGGCCTCCAGCTTTTCAACCGCGGCGCGGGTCAAAACCAGCGTCTCGTGGCGCATGATGTCGTAAACGTTCGCGCCGAGGGCCGGGAGGAGGTTGAGCCCCTCCAGGTTCGACGAGGCGCGCGCGAAACCGACATTGAGCGCGTCGCCGTCGATGACCAGAGCGGTCTTACCGAAACCGAGCTTTTCAATTTTCGTCTTGAGCGCCTTGGTCTTGGCGTCCTGACCCATGTCGAGGTTGTCGACAACGATGAGGTTGCCACCCATCGCCTTGGCCGACAGCGCCATCTTCAGGCCGAGCGCGCGAACCTTCTTGTTGAGGCTCGACGTGAAAACGCGGGCACGCGGGCCGTGCGCCTTGCCGCCGCCGATGAAGATCGGCGCACGACGATCGCCGTGACGGGCGGTACCGCCGCCCTTCTGGCGCCCGAACTTCTTGCCGGTGCGGGCAACGTCCGAGCGCTCGCGAGCCGCACGCGCCGGGGCGCGACGGTTGATGAGCTGCCACGTCACCACACGGTGCAGGATGTCAGCACGCGGCTCGACGCCGAACACGGCATCGTCGAGCTGGATGTCGCCACCCGCCTTGGCGTCGAGGGTCTGAACCTTGACCTTCATCGCTTAGCCTTCCTTGCTCTCGTCGGCAGCAGGCTTGTTGCCGGCCACGTCAGAGTCCTGATTTTCAGTCGCTTCCGCGGAGCCGGCTTCCTGCTCGGCCGCGATCGCCGCGACCTCGTCATCGCCCGGCAGCGCCGGAATTTCGTGAACCGCTGCTTCTTCGACGAAGCCGGCCGGAGCCTGCTCGGACACGATTTCCCTGTCGCCAAGGAGCCCCGCCGGATACGGCGCGCGCTCGTCAAGCGGCAGCTTGATGGCGTCGGTAACACTCAGCCAGCCACCCTTGGACCCCGGAACCGAACCCTTGACGAACAGCAGGCCGCGAGCGGCGTCGGTGCGCACGATCTCGAGGTTCTGCTGGGTGCGATTGCGAGCGCCCATGTGCCCGGCCATCTTCTTGTTCTTGAAGACGCGGCCCGGGTCCTGGCGGTTACCCGTCGAACCGTGCGAACGGTGCGAGACGGAGACGCCGTGCGTCGCGCGCAACCCGCCAAAGTTCCAACGCTTCATGGCGCCGGCAAAGCCTTTGCCCTGGGTCACGCCCGAAATGTCCACATATTGGCCGGCGACGAAGTGATCCGCAGAAATCGTCGCACCGACATCGAGGAGAGCATCCTCGGCGACACGGAATTCGACGACCTTCGCCTTGGGCTCGACCTCGGCCTTGCCGAAGATCACGCGTTGCGGCTTGGCGACATTCTTCGCCTTTGCGGTGCCCGCGCCCAGCTGGACGGCGGTGTATCCGTCGCGATCCATCTCGCGGCGGCCGACGACCTGCACATCTTCCAGCTGAAGGACGGTCACAGGAACGTGACGTCCGTCCGCCTGGAACAGGCGAGTCATCCCCATCTTCTTTGCGATCACGCCAGTGCGCATGATCCACACTCCTACAGAGGCCCCGTCACGCTTCTCGCGATCGGGGGCGTGCGGCCCATGAAAAAATGCGTGCCCCGCGTGGGCCATTCCCTCCGGAAGGAAGGATGCGGGGGACGCAGTCCAGGATGCCAAGGCGTCCTGCGGTATCCCTTGATCCGTTGCCTCGCCCAAAGGGGCGGAGCGTCGGCCCTTCGAATCAGGACCGGGCGGCCGAATCTGGCCGCGGTGTCAGCCCCTTAGGCCAGCTTGATCTCTACGTCTACCCCAGCAGCGAGATCGAGCTTCATTAAAGCGTCGACCGTCTGCGGCGTCGGCTGAACGATGTCCAGGAGACGCTTGTAGGTGCGGACCTCGAACTGCTCGCGCGACTTCTTGTCGACGTGCGGCGAACGGTTCACCGTGAACTTCTCGATGCGCGTCGGCAGCGGAATGGGGCCGCGAATGAGAGCACCGGTGCGCCGAGCAGTGTCGGCGATGTCACCCGTGGCCTGATCCAGCACACGATGATCGAAAGCCTTGAGGCGAATCCGGATATTCTGCGTTTCCATGTCCACTTACCGATGCGAAAGAGCCTACCCCTCGTCCGAGGATCTGGGGCTTACATAAAATGCCAAGCGCGACACTGGCCTACGGGCCGACGCCGCGCTTGGAACGAAACTGGTTGCGGGCCGCGTATCTCGTTGCAGAGAATCGCGCGGCCCGCGCCCTATATTACTTCGTGATGTTGCCGACAACCCCCGCGCCAACGGTCCGGCCGCCTTCGCGGATCGCGAAGCGCAGGCCCTGGTCCATGGCGATCGGAGCAATCAGCTTCACCGTCAGCGAAACGTTGTCGCCCGGCATGACCATCTCGGTGCCTTCCGGCAGAACTACCTCGCCCGTCACGTCGGTCGTGCGGAAATAGAACTGCGGACGATAGTTGGCGAAGAACGGCGTGTGACGGCCGCCTTCGTCCTTCGAGAGGACATAGACTTCGGCGGTGAAATCGGTGTGCGGCGTGATCGAACCCGGCTTGGCCAGGACCTGGCCACGCTCGACTTCTTCACGACCGACGCCGCGGATCAGCGCGCCAATGTTGTCGCCGGCCTCGCCCTGGTCGAGCAGCTTGCGGAACATTTCGACGCCGGTGACGACCGTCTTCTTGGTGTCCTTGATGCCGACGATTTCGACTTCTTCGCCAACCTTGACGACGCCGGTTTCGACGCGGCCGGTCACGACGGTGCCGCGGCCCGAGATCGAGAACACGTCTTCGATCGGCATCAGGAACGGCTTGTCGAGCGGACGCTCGGGCTGAGGAATCCAGCTATCGACCGCTTCCATCAGCTTCAGGATGGCTTCCTTGCCGATTTCAGGATTGCGGTCCTCGAGGACGGCGAGAGCCGACCCGGCAACGATCGGAATATTGTCACCGTCGAAGTCACGCTTCGAAAGCTCTTCGCGGATTTCCAGTTCGACGAGTTCGAGCAGCTCGGGATCGTCAACCTGATCGACCTTGTTAAGGAAGACAACCATGGTCGGAACGCCCACTTGCTTCGCCAGCAGGATGTGTTCCTTGGTCTGCGGCATCGGACCGTCAGCGGCCGACACGACCAGGATCGCGCCGTCCATCTGGGCGGCACCGGTGATCATGTTCTTCACATAGTCGGCGTGACCCGGGCAATCGACGTGCGCATAGTGACGCGCTGCGGTCTCATACTCGACGTGCGCAGTGGAGATGGTGATCCCACGTTCGCGCTCTTCCGGCGCCTTGTCGATGTTGGCGAAGTCAACCGCGACGCCGCCGCCGGTCTCAGCCAGAACCTTGGTGATCGCTGCGGTCAGCGACGTCTTGCCATGGTCGACGTGACCGATGGTGCCGATGTTGCAGTGCGGCTTGTTCCGCTCAAACTTTGCCTTCGCCATTTTACGCCTCTTCTCTTCTTCTCTGGTAAATGGGCGGCGCTCGCCCGGTGCGAGCGCGCCCTTAGCGACTAATCACAGCTTACGCCAGCTTCGCCTTCACTTCGTCGGCCACGTTCTGCGGCACTTCGTCGTAATGGCTGAACTGCATCGAATATTGCGCGCGACCCTGCGTGAACGAGCGAAGCTGGTTCACATAGCCGAACATATTCGCCAGCGGGACCATGGCCTCGACCGCCTGCGCATTGCCGCGCGTGTCGGTTCCCTGAATCTGGCCGCGCCGCGAGTTGAGGTCACCAATAACGTCGCCGAGATAATCCTCGGGGGTGACAACCTCGACCTTCATGACCGGTTCGAGCAGCTTGATGCCGGCCTTCTGGGCGACTTCGCGCATCGCGCCGCGGGCGCAGATTTCGAACGCCAGCGCCGACGAGTCAACGTCGTGATACTTTCCGTCGAGCAACCGGACTTCGAAATCGATGATCGGGAATCCAATCAGCGAGCCGGTTTCTGCGGTTTCGCGAAGGCCCTTCTCGACCGAAGGAATATATTCCTTCGGCACGTTGCCGCCCTTGACCTCGTCGGAGAAGACGAAGCCCGAGCCACGCTCGCCCGGCTGCACCGCAATCTTGATTTCGCCGAACTGGCCAGAACCACCCGACTGCTTCTTGTGGGTGTAGGTAAGCTCTACCGGCTTCGCGAGATATTCGCGATAAGCAACCTGCGGCGCTCCGACGTTCGCTTCCACCTTGAACTCGCGCTTCATGCGGTCGACGAGGATCTCGAGGTGGAGTTCGCCCATTCCCTTGATGATTGTCTGGCCTGATTCATGATCGGTCGAAACACGGAACGACGGGTCTTCGCGAGCGAGACGATTGAGCGCCACGCCCATTTTTTCCTGGTCGGCCTTAGTCTTGGGTTCGACCGACAGCTCGATGACGGGATCCGGGAACTCCATCCGCTCAAGGATGATCGGGGCGTTCGTCGCACACAGCGTGTCGCCCGTGGTCGTGTCCTTAAGCCCGGCCAGCGCGACGATGTCGCCTGCATAGGCGACCTGGATATCCTCACGCTCGTTCGCATGCATCAGCAGCATGCGGCCGACCTTTTCCTTCTTGTCCTTGACGCTGTTCATGACCTGCGAGGCGGTCTCGAGCTTGCCCGAGTAGATGCGGGCAAAGGTCAGCGTGCCGACGAACGGGTCGTTCATGATCTTGAACGCCAGGGCCGCAAACGGCGCATTGTCGTCCGACGGACGCGAGTCCTCGTCGCCGTTGGGCAGAATGCCCTTGATGGCCGGCACGTCGAGCGGGCTCGGCAGATAGTCGACAACCGCGTCAAGCAATGGCTGCACGCCCTTGTTCTTGAACGCCGAACCACAAACGACCGGCACGAACGCCATGTTGAGCGTTCCCTTGCGGATCAACTTCTTCAACGTGGCGACGTCAGGCTCATTGCCTTCGAGATAGGCTTCCATCGCGGCGTCGTCTTGTTCGACGGCCAGCTCAATCAGGTTGGTGCGCGCCTCGGCGGCCTTGTCCTTCAGATCGTCTGGAATGTCTTGATATTCGAACTTCGCGCCTAGGCTCTCGTCGAGCCAGATAATCGCGCGGTTCTCGACCAGATCAACCAGGCCCTTGAACCCGCCCTCGATGCCGATCGGCAGATACAGGACGGCCGGACGCGCGCCCAGGCGATCGATAATCGACTGGACGCAATAATCAAAGTTGGCGCCGGTGCGGTCGAGCTTGTTGACGAAACACATCCGCGGCACGCCATATTTGTCGGCCTGGCGCCACACGGTTTCCGACTGCGGCTCGACGCCGGCGACGCCGTCGAAGCAGGCCACGGCACCGTCGAGGACGCGCAGCGAACGCTCGACTTCGATGGTGAAGTCAACGTGGCCCGGCGTGTCGATAATGTTGATGCGGTGCTCAGGGCCCTTGCCCTCCTCAGCCGACCAGAAACAGGTCGTCGCGGCGGACGTGATCGTGATCCCGCGCTCCTGCTCCTGCTCCATCCAGTCCATCGTCGCGGTGCCTTCGTGCACTTCGCCGATTTTATAAGACTTGCCGGTATAATAAAGGATGCGCTCGGTCGTCGTCGTCTTGCCGGCGTCGATGTGCGCCATGATGCCGATGTTGCGATAGCGGTCGAGCGGATGGCTGCGGGCCATTTCAGATTCCTTGAGCTTGCAGGGGGTCGGCCGAGCCGATCCCCCTGAATATAGTTACGAAATTTACCAGCGGTAGTGGCTGAAGGCGCGGTTCGCTTCGGCCATGCGGTGCGTGTCTTCCCGCTTCTTCACCGCGTTGCCGCGATTCTGCGAAGCATCCATCAGCTCACCTGACAGGCGACCCGACATGGTCTTCTCCGAACGTGCACGGGCGGCCGAGATCAGCCAGCGAATGGCCAGGGCCTGGGCGCGCTCGGCGCGGACTTCGACCGGCACCTGATAAGTCGCACCGCCAACACGGCGGCTGCGAACCTCGATGCCCGGCTTCACATTGTTCAGCGCATCGTGGAATACCGACAGCGGATCCTTCTTCAGGCGCTGTTCGACGCTGTCGAGGGCCGAGTACACGATGCCTTCGGCAACCGACTTCTTACCGTCAAGCATGACCGAATTCATGAACTTCGACAGGACCAGGTCACCGAACTTGGGATCCGGCAGGATGACGCGCTTTTCTGGGCGACGACGACGGGACATTGAAAATTCCTTTCAGAGCGGCGCGCTCGCGCATGGGCGGCGCGGCCGGCGATCCAGCTTACTTCGGGCGCTTGGCGCCGTACTTCGAACGCGACTGCTTGCGGTCCTTCACGCCCTGCGTGTCCAGGACACCGCGAAGCACGTGATATCGCACGCCCGGAAGGTCGCGCACACGGCCACCGCGGATCAGCACCACCGAGTGCTCCTGCAGGTTGTGACCCTCGCCCGGGATGTACGAAATGACTTCACGCTGGTTGGTCAGGCGGACCTTGGCAACTTTGCGCAGAGCCGAGTTCGGCTTCTTCGGGGTGGTGGTATAGACACGGGTGCAGACACCGCGCTTCTGCGGGTTCTGTTCCATTGCAGGGACCTTCGACTTGGCCTTCTGCGGGTCGCGACCCTTGCGGATCAGCTGGTTAATCGTCGGCATGAAGCCTTCACCTTTCGTTGCCGGCACATCCGGCGGTTACTTTGCGCCAAAAGCGCGAAATCCGGTCAGCCTGATGGCCGCCAGCCTTCGCGTCGTGGAGCAATGTTCAGCTCTTGTCCGGGGAGATGCGAAGAATCGCCAGCCCGCCGGACGAGCGGCCCATTACGGGTGATTGGCTTTCAGGTCAACGGCCTGCCCTCGTCGACGAGCGGCAAACGGACCCCACGAACCGACAGAGCGGCTCGGTCGACGAATAGTCGCGGCGTGTCGAACGGCAGATGCGCGCCGCCTGTCGCTTTGGCAGTCTTCGCTCCTCAACTGGGGAGTAGTGTCATGATGAAATATCTTCTTGCCCTCACCGTCGTCGCTTTGGCGAACGCTCCGGCCGCCGCAAGTCAGGACCAGAAAAATGGCGTGAAAACGCATGCCACGGCGCAACAGCTTTACTGCGTCAGGTTTGCGCAGGACACCGGCAGCCGCCTCAACCGGGAAGAATGCCGCACCAAGAAGGAATGGGCTTTAAAGGGCATCGACATCGACGAGGTGCTGAAGAAATAGCGGCTGCGAGGTAGCAGGGGCGCGGCCCAGTTTCCCCGCCGCGCTCCCGCCCAGTCCGACGAGCCGTTGGCTGCGGTGCTAGCGCAAGTCCTTGACGATTTCCCCGCGGGCCATGACGAAATCGACGGATTTCAGCAGTTTCACATCCTGCACCGGATTGCCCGCGACCGCGATGATGTCCGCGCTCTTACCCGGTTCGATTGTTCCGATCTCGCGGGACAGACCCAACAGGTCAGCTGCGTTAACCGTCGCGGCCTTGATTGCTTCGGCAGGCGGCATCCCATATTTGACCATCAGTTCGAATTCGTCGGCGTTTCGGCCGTGCTTGCTGACCCCTGCATCCGTTCCGAACGCAATCTTCACGCCAGCAGGATAGGCTTTGGCGAGCGACTGCCCGGTAATCCCGATCCGCCAGTCGATCTGCTTCTTCACGTCCGGCGCATAGGCGTTGGGATCCTTCGCGAGACGTTCTAGATAACCATTCACGGTCGACAGCGTCGGGACATAATAGGTGCCTTTCGCCTTCATCAGCCGAATAATCTCCTCGTCCATCACCGTGCCATGCTCGATCGAATCCGCGCCGGCCCGGACCGCCAGCTTGATTCCGTCGGCGCCGTGGGCGTGAACCGCGACCTTTCGGCCATAGGCGTGGGCCGTATCGACCAGCGCCTTGGCCTCCTCTTCGTACATGCGAGTGGCAAGCCCCGTCCCGCTGTTGACGCCGCCCGTCGTCGCAAATTTGATGACATCTGCCCCACGGTCGATCTGACGGCGAACGACACGGCGGCAAGTTTCAACGCTATCGCACAGGTTTTCAGGACCCGGCAGGTGCGCGACCAGTGCATCGTTGAGCGAACCGCGCCCGTCCATGTGACCGCCGGTCGTCGAAATGCTGCTTGCCGCATCCACGATACGGGGCCCTTGCACCCAACCCCGGTTGATTGCCTCCCGGAGAGCCAGCGTCGCGCCTTCATCACCAAGGTTGCGAACCGTAGTGAAGCCCGCGCGTAACGTCTTCATTCCATTCCACTGCGCTTCCAGCGAGTTCATCTGCGGCTCTTCGCGCATGTAGGCAACCAGCCCGGCCTCGCCTCCGCGATCCGATGACAGGTGGACATGGCTATCGATCAGTCCCGGCAGCACTGTTCGGTTGCGAAGATCGACCAGATGTGCGCCGCCCTCGGCGGGGGCGACATGACCATCACGGATCGCCACGATGCGCCCATTGTCGACGATGATGGTCGATGGCCCCAAGGCAGGCTTGCCCGGCACGGCAAGCAGCCGCCCCGCTTGAATATAGGTTGGAGCGGCCCCGGCCCCCGCCGCCATCAAAACCGCCAGCGCCACGCCCGTCACCAGCTTTCGCAATTTCTGTCTCCCGAAAATGTCTGAAAAGCAGCTTAGGGCGCAAAATCCGGCGCGCAATCGCCGAAGCAAATCGTGAGGCTATTCGGTCGTCTCGCCGTCCCACTCTTCATCGTGATGGCGCGCTTCCGCTTCGGCCTTCGTCGACTGGACGATGCCGTCCTTATGCTCAGGCGGTCCATATAGCGTGTAAAGCTTCAGGGGGCCGTCACCAATGTTTCGGACGTTATGGCGCGATCCAGCGGGGACAATCACGCCGCTGCCGTCGACGACATCGTATGTGTTGTCATCGATATCGACCTGCCCTTTGCCTTCCTCAAAGCGGAAGAACTGGTCGCGATCCTCGTGAACCTCGGACCCAATCTCTCCCCCGGGCTGGAGCGTCATCAGCACCAGTTGGAGGTGGTTACCCGTGTACAGGACGCGCCGGAAATCGGAATTGCCGGTTGTCTGCTGTTCGATGTCGTCGTGATAGCCTTTCATAAGACCCTCCTCGATCGCTTGAACCTCAGTTGCGCGGAACCAGTTCCCCGGCCTTCACCACCGCGTCCGGCTTTTCAAGCAGCCGCACGTCGCGGGTCGGGTCGCCAGTCACCGCGACAAGGTCGCCGAACCGTCCAACCGCAATGGCGCCGACATCGCTTTCCCGTCCAAGCGCCTGCGCTGCATTGCGGGTCGCCGCCTGGATCGCTTCCAGCGGCGTCATCCCATATTGCACCATGATGGCGAATTGTTGCCCGACCATTGAATGGGGCATCACCCCAGCATCCGACGCGAAGACCATTCGTACGCCCGATTGGTGGGCCAGCCGGAAGTTGTCGCGCTGGATTTGTCCGATCTCGCGATCCTTCCGGATATTCTCCTCCAGCTCGCCATTTTTGCGGCCTTCAGCCTGCGTGTAGTCCGTATTCTTGATATCCATCGCGAACCAAACGGGACGCTTCCGGCTGACAGCGAGCTTGATGCCTTCGGCATCAACCAGGCTCGCATGTTCAATGGTATCGATGCCCGCACGGATTGCTGCCTTGATCCCTTCGCCGCCATGCGCGTGCGCCGCGACGCGCAGACCCTGCATATGGGCCTCGTCGGCGATAGCTCTGAGCTCTGCCTCAGTCAGTTGCTGCTGGCCCGGCGTCGTCCCGCGAGAGAAGACGCCGCCGGTGGCGCATACCTTGATGACTTCCGCACCGAACTTCCGCTGGCGCCGGACCTGGTGCTTAAGCTCATCCGGTGTGTCGCCGATACCTTCCTCCTTTTCCTTCTTCTGAAGGCTGGGCGGAAGGAACGTCTCGTCGCAATGTCCGCCGGTTGCGCCGAGAGAATAGCCGGCCGGCACGATCCTCGGCCCGACTGCATAACCCGACTCGATCGCCTGCTTTAGCCCGACATCCATCCACTGACTCGAGCCGACGACCCGGATGGTCGTGAAACCGCCGTCCAGCATCGCCCGCGCGGTCCCCACCGCAGCCATGGGCCAAAAGCTGTCCGTATATTCCAGATATCGATATCCGCCGATATTGGCCGGCCCTAGGTGAGTATGCATGTCGATGAGGCCGGGGAGCAGCGTCTTGCCGGATAGGTTGACGTGGCGGACATCGGCGCCCCAGCGCACGGTACGGGCGTCGGCAATGGAACTGATCCTGCCGTCGTCGCCGATGAAGATCGCCGGATGCTCGACATAGCGCCCGCTGTTAACGTCGAGATAGCGGTCGGCGGTGACGACCACTTTCTCCGCGGCCGCCGGGGTGGCAAGCGCCAGCAGGGACGCGGACAGGCACTGGGCAAAATGCTTCATTGCGCACTCCTAACAGCAAATCGGGATAGATAGTCGTAATCTGGACGACCGCCCGCCATGGACGCGCATGCCCTCGCATACGCCGTCGCCCAGCATGAAGCCGCTGTCGAATACCGACACGCTGGCCTGCGGCCGCGGCACATGGGTGCCGTTGATGTCGATCAACACCTCCGCGTTGCGCGGATCGGGAACGAAGTGATGCGTGCCCGTGGCGTGCGTCAAATGTGCAGCACCCGGCCGTAAGCGGCGAGGACGCTTTCATGCATCATCTCGCTCAGCGTGGGGTGCGGATAGACGGTGTTGATGAAGTCCTGCTCGACCAGCTCGGCCTGCTTGCCGACGGTATAGCCCTGGATCAGCTCGGTCACTTCGGCACCGATCATGTGCGCACCCAGCAGTTCGCCGGTCTTCGCGTCGAACACCGTCTTCACAAAGCCCTCGACTTCCCCCAGCGCGATGGCCTTCCCGTTGCCGATGAAGGGGAATTTCCCGACCTTTACCTCGTAGCCCGCTTCCTTTGCCTTCGCCTCGGTCATGCCGACGCTGGCCACCTGCGGATGGCAATAGGTGCAGCCCGGGATATTGCGCGCGTCCATCGCGTGCGGATGCACGTCCTTGTTGCCAAGCGCCTGAGCGATGGCCTCGACCGCGATAATACCTTCGTGGCTCGCCTTGTGGGCCAGCCAGGGCGGTGCAGTGACGTCGCCGATCGCAGAAATACCCGGCACGTTGGTGCGACACATCGCGTCCGTGTCGATATGGCCCTTGGTCGTTTTGATGCCCAGCTTTTCCAGCCCGATGTTCTCGGTGTTGGGAACGATCCCGACCGCGACGATGCAGTGCGAAAAGCGCTTGTCCTCGACCTTGCCGTCCTTGGTCTTGATCTTCGCGGCCAAGCCGTGCGCATCGGTCTTCAGGCTCTCGACGCCTGCGCCGGTCAGCAGCGTCATCCCCTGCTTCGCCAAGCTTTTGGCGAGGAAGTCGCTGACCTCTGCATCCTCCACCGGAACGACCCGATCCAGCATTTCTACAACCGTCACCTTGGCGCCGATATCGTTGTAGAAGCTGGCGAACTCGATCCCGATCGCGCCGGAGCCGATGACAAGCAGCTCGGTCGGCATTTCCGGCGGGGTCATCGCATGGCGATAGGTCCAGATGCGCTTCCCGTCGCTTTGCGCAAACGGGAGCTCACGGGCACGGGCACCGGTGGCGACGATGATGTGCTTGGCAGCCAAATCGGTCTTCTTGCCTTGGGCCGTCACCGTCATCTTGCCCGGTGCGGTGATCGTCCCCTCGCCCATGTGAACGGTGATCTTGTTCTTCTTCATCAGGTGCGTAACGCCCTGGTTCAGCTGCTTGGCGACGCCGCGGCTGCGCGCGACGATCTTGGGCAGGTCGGGCTTCACCTCGCCCGCGACCAGCCCGAAGCTGTCGGCGTGCCGCATGTGGTGGAGCATTTCGCCCGATCGAAGCAGGGCCTTGGTCGGAATGCAGCCCCAGTTGAGGCAAATGCCACCCAGATTCTCGCGCTCCACGATTGCGGTCTTCAGCCCCAACTGTGCCGCACGAATTGCCGCGACATAGCCGCCCGGGCCGGAGCCGAGCACGATAAGGTCGTAAGTTTCAGCCATTACATCCCTCTTTCGCCGCAATTTCTCGCGGCCGATTGTCCTGGTCGAGCGCGACGAACGTGAACTCGCCCTCCGCGACTATTTTCTCGACGTCTCCGTCCCGTTCCCGCGCGACCGCCTCCGCCTTCAGCCGCAGTGATGTGCGTCCCTGCTTCAACAGATCAACATAGACGCTGAGCTCGTCGCCCACTGCCATGGCGCCAGGAAATCTAAGTTCGTCCGCCGCAACGAGAATTGCCTTGCCGCCGCTGTGCCGCGAGGCGAATGATCCACAGGCTAGCCCCATCTGGCCCATCAACCAGCCACCGAATACGCCGCCGTAAGGATTGGTGTCCGACGGCATGGCGGTGACGCGGATCGCGGGGACCCGCTCATCCCGCATTCTAGGCCACCAGCCCCAGTGGGCTTTCGCACAGCTCCTTGAACGCCTTCATCAGGCGCGCGCCGTCTGCGCCGTCGATCGCGCGGTGGTCAAAGCTTCCGGTGGCGCTCATGATCGTCGCGATTTGCAAGCTGTCGTCGATGACATAGGGCCGCTTCTCGCCCGCGCCGATGGCCATGATCATGCCCTGCGGCGGGTTGATGACGGCTTCAAACTGCTTGATGCCGAACATGCCCATGTTGCTGAGCGAGGCCGTGCCGCCCTGATATTCTTGCGGCTGCAGCTTCCCTTCCTTGGCACGGTGCGCGAGGTCGGTCATTTCCCTGCTGATTGCCGAAATCGCCTTGCCGTCGGCATTGGCGACAATGGGCGTGATCAGGCCGTTGGGGATACTGACCGCGACCGAAATGTCGGCGCGGCCGTACTTGACCAGCGTATCTCCGGCGAAGCTGACGTTGCATTCCGGCACTTCGATCAGCGACAGGGCGAGCGCCTTGATCAACATGTCGTTGACGCTCAGCTTAACTCCGCGATTGGCGAGGCCCGCGTTCAACTCCCCACGAAGCTTCAGGAGCGCGTCAAGGCGAACGTCGACCGTCAGATAGATGTGCGGAACCTGCTGCTTTGATTCCGTCAGGCGACGCGCAATCGTCTTGCGCATATTGCTGAGCTTGACCGCCTCGTGCGGGATTTCGGTTTCGAACGGTTGTGCAGGCGGCGCAGCGGCTGCCGTCAGTTCACCTGCCTGGCTTGCCGAAGGCCTCGCCAACGCACCACCACCCGCCGCGCCAAGGTCGGCGCGAACGATGCGACCACCGGGACCGGTGCCTTTCAGCGTCACAAGGTCGATCCCCTGCGCCTGCGCGAGCCGGCGGGCAAGCGGAGACGCCTTGATGCGATCTGCTTCGCCTCCCTTCGCGGCACGAGGCGCTAGTGAGGAAGGAGCAGCCGGCGTCTCGCCGCCGCCCTTGGCCGGCGGTGCGGCCTCCACCTTCTTCGGTTCCTCGACCTTCGGGGGCGGAGCGGCCTCGGCCTTCGGGGCGGGCGCTAGCGCGTCGACGCTCTCGCCTTCACCCGCCAGAATGGCGATCGGCGTTCCGACCTTCACGCCGTCCGATCCTTCAGGCACCAGGATTTTAGCAACCGTACCTTCGTCGACCGCCTCGAACTCCATTGTCGCCTTGTCGGTCTCGATCTCCGCCAGGATATCACCCGACGACACCGTGTCCCCTTCCTTCACCAGCCATTTCGCAAGGGTTCCTTCCTCCATGGTCGGGGACAGGGCGGGCATCTTCAGTTCGATCGACATGGGATCTCTCAAGGCTAAACAGAGTCGCGGGGCACAAACGCCAAAGCAGCCATTGGGGTCAAGTGCCGCGGCGGAAAAGCTTGCTCCGTCCCTCCAGTTGGCGCAGCGTTCGCGGCCAAAAGGGGAAACTGGGATGAAGCGGACCTATTTGGTCGTCGTCGACGACAGCCCGGAGGCCCGGGTGGCACTCCGCTTTGCCGCGCGACGCGCCGCCAAGACCGATGGCGCCGTGGAGGTTCTGGCTGTCGTCGAACCACAGGATTTCGTACAGTGGGGCGGTGTTCAAGCCGCGATCGAGGAAGAACAGCGCCTGCGCATCGAGGCCAGCGTAGCATCGTCGGTCGGCGAGATCATGGACGCAGCGGGCATCACGCCGCAGATCGTCGTCCGCCAGGGCGATCGTGTCTCGACCGTGCGCGGCTATGTCGGTACTCGCGACGACATTGGCGCGCTGGTGCTTGGCGCCGCCCCATCGGGCAGTCCGGGACCGCTCGTCGCGGACTTTACCGGCAATGACGCAGGCAAGCTCCCCTGTCCGGTGATGATTATTCCAGGCAGCCTGACGGATGAACAGCTCGAGGCGCTAAGCTAAAGCGCCTTCGCCATGATTTCGGCGATGCGAACGCAGCCTGCTTCGTCCTCTGCATCGAACCGGGCGTGTTCCGGGCTGTCGATGTCGAGTACCGCCAGCAACTCTCCTTCGCGGATGATCGGAACGACGATTTCGCTATTTGATGAGCTGTCGCAGGCGATGTGCCCAGGAAATGCGTGGACGTCCTCGACCCGCTGCACCTGTTGCGTCCTGGCTGCCGCGCCGCAAACACCTTGGTCGAACGTCATACGGATGCACGCGGGCCGTCCCTGGAACGGGCCGAGCACCAGCTCGCCACCAACGTTGCGGTAAAAACCCACCCAGTTGATGTCGGGGAGCGTTTCCCACAGCAGTGCCGACGCGTTCGCCATATTCGCAATCCCGTCCGGCTCGCCCGCGACCAGCCCTTCCAGGGCTGATGCCAAGTCGGCGTAAAGGGTCGGCTTTTCGGCCGCCTCGATCTTGAAATCGTACATCAGTCCCAACTCACTTTTCCGCGGCCGGCCTTCACCGCGCTGCGGCTTTTCTTCTGATCGACGCGCTTCGCCTTGGCGGCCCGCGATGGCTTGGTCGGGCGGCGCCTAGCCTGGATCACATGGGCCTCGGCAATCATTTCGGCAAGGCGCCGGCGCGCATCCTCGCGATTTGCCTCCTGGGTTCGATACCGGCGCGCGGTAACGATCAGTTCGCCGCCGCTGGTCAGCTTGCTCCCCGCGATCGTCTTCAACCGTTCATAAGCATAGGGCGACAGGCCCAGCTTGAAGACATCAACGCGCAGCTGGCAGGCCGTGGCGACCTTGTTGACGTTCTGCCCCCCCGGCCCCGTCGCAGCCAAGAATCTCTCACTCAGTGCCTCTTCGGGCAGGATAACATCCTCAAGCTTCACAGATAATCCAGCCACCGGCCGAAGCGATCGGGAACCGGGGCGGTGACGTCGATCGGCTCCTTTGGCTCGCGCGGAACGACGAGCCG
Organism: Sphingomonas edaphi; assembly: GCF_003583725.1. Classification (GTDB taxonomy): domain Bacteria; phylum Pseudomonadota; class Alphaproteobacteria; order Sphingomonadales; family Sphingomonadaceae; genus Sphingomicrobium; species Sphingomicrobium edaphi. The sequence continues at coordinate 679,737 of NZ_QXTF01000001.1, forward strand.
CCAGGCGTGCAGCAACATCCCGCAATCCGGCAGCGTCATCGTCCCCAACTCCGCCCCGTCGGGCAGCGAATAGACCGGATCGCCGAAGATCGGCGCGCCAAGCCCGCGAGCTGCATGCACGCGAATCTGGTGGGTCCGGCCGGTCGTCGGACGAAACTCCACCAATGTCTGGCCTTCCGCTTCGGCCACCTTGCGCCAGCGGGTCGTCGCCCGCTTGCCGCTTTCCTCGACGACCATTCGCCATCCGCCGGCCGCACTCGACACTTTCGCGATTGGCAGGTCGATCACGCCTTCGTCGCCTTGGACTGGACCGTCCAATACTGCGAGGTAGCTTTTCGAGACGGCGCCCGTCTCAAAAGCCTGCTGGAAACGGCTGCGCGCCTTCGGGTTTCGGGCCAGCAGCAAGCAGCCGGATGTATCGCGGTCCAGCCGGTGCATCGGCGCGGGGAACCGGTGAAAGCCGAGCTTCAGCTCGCCCAGTCTGGCCTCCACGCTGTCGCCTCCAGCTCGCGGGGTATCAACCGGCAGCCCCTCGGGCTTGTCGATAACGATGGCCTCGCCATCGACGAACAGGACACGGTCTTGCAGTTTCATTGCCGCTCCCTTGCCGCTCGTGCGCGCTTTCGTCCACTGATGCAGCGCTGCAACGATAGCTGCCATTTACGAAGTTTTACGCACTATTAACCTTTTAAGGTCAGAACTCGCATGGTTAATGGACGCTTAGACGTCGTTAAGCGCGTGAAACCTTTTCGGGAAGCGCGTTTGATCGGCGGCCTAACGGGGGAATTTCTATGCGGGTTTTGCTGATCGAAGACGAAGCGACCATCGCCAAGAGCATCGAACTGATGCTCGGCACGGAAGGCTTCAACGTCTATACCACCGATCTTGGCGAGGAAGGTCTCGATCTCGGCAAGCTGTACGATTACGACATCATCCTTCTCGACCTGAACCTGCCCGACATGCACGGCTATGACGTGCTGAAGAAGCTGCGCACCGCTAAGGTCTCGACGCCGGTGCTTATCCTGTCGGGCATCGGCGAAATGGATTCGAAGGTTCGTGCGCTCGGCTTCGGCGCCGACGATTATGTAACCAAGCCATTCCATCGCGACGAGCTGATCGCCCGGATCCATGCGATTGTCCGCCGTTCGAAAGGCCATTCGCAATCGGTCATCCGCACCGGCAAGCTTGCCGTGAACCTCGACGCGAAGACAGTCGAGGTGGACGGGGCGCGCGTTCACCTGACCGGCAAGGAATATGCGATGCTGGAGCTCCTCTCGCTTCGCAAGGGCACGACGCTGACCAAGGAAATGTTCCTCAACCACCTTTACGGCGGCATGGACGAACCGGAACTCAAGATCATCGACGTGTTCATCTGCAAGCTGCGCAAGAAACTTGCGCTGGCCTGCGGCGGTGAAAACTACATCGAAACCGTCTGGGGCCGCGGCTATGTGCTGCGCGACGCCGAAGGCGATGTGGTGACGCCGGAAGCCCAAGTCGCCTGAACCTGACTCGTAGCGCTTCGGAACGGCGGCGGGGTGGTAAAGCTCCGCCGCTTTTTCTTTGACTATCACCTGAACGGCATGCGGACGGCAGTTCGACCGTGCACGCCCATTTGACCTACATGCAGAGGTTCAACCGGGCCGGCACGCAAGGTGCAAGCAGCCTCCGGCAAATGGTTACAGAAATGGCCAAGCCGCAGACAAGCAGCCGCAGGAAGCCCTAGGCGTCAACCAAGATTCGCCGTGGAGTGCGGGCAGGTAATTGGTCGGCCATCGCGGGACGCGGCTCCGCTTCGGCCTCGCCCATCGGCCGCCAGCCATCGCGGCCGAGACGCTCCATCGGCTTGAAGCTGGCCTTGTAGGCCATTCGGTCCGACCCTTCGACCCAATAGCCCAGGTAAACAAACGGCAGGCCGGCGCGGGCGGCACGCACGATGTGATCAAGGATGATGTAGGTGCCAAGGCCTTTGCGGGCCCCTTCGCCCACATCGTAGAAACTGTAGATCATGCTGAGGCCGTCGCTCTGCTGGTCGCTCAGGCAGGCGCCGACCAGCTTGCCGGGACGGCCGTCAACCGACGGCTCGCGATATTCGATGACATAGGTGCGAACCGGAGTCTGCTCGATCATGTCGGCATAATCATGCTCGTCCATCTCAGCCATTCCGCCGCCGGGATGCCGGGCGCCAAGATATTTGCGCAGCAGTTCATATTGTTCGTCCGTACTCCATGGACGGCAGGCGTTGACCTCAAGGTCCGCATGGCGGCGGATCAGCTTGCGCTGGGTGGAGTTGGGGGCGAATTGGTCTGACAGGACCCGAACCGACACGCAGGCCGAACAATCGACGCAGCTTGGGCGGTATGCCACGGACTGCGAACGGCGGAAACCGATGCGTCCTAGCGCTTCGTTGAGTTCACCAGCGTTGCGGCCATTCAGTTCGGTAAACACCTTCCGCTCCACCTTGCCCGGAAGATATGGGCATGGCGAAGGGTTGGTGACAAAGAACTTAGGGAAGCGAAATGGTGCGCTCACCCTGGCCGGCCTCCGCAAAATGGTTACGAAACTCTTTATGCGACCGGTAAACGCTGATGAAAAGGGGTTGTGCCGGGAAAAGAGGGTTAATGAACCTACCTGTCCCGCTGCTGGACGGAAACTGGTTAACCGCTAGTCGAGCTCGGCGCGTTCTACATTGAAGCCGGCGTCTTCCAGCCGCTTGACCAGTGTATCGATCGCCTGTGCGTCCCGTGCTTCGCACTCCACCTCGATCACCGTGTCCTTGGCGGGCAGCCGCGTAAAAATGCGGTGGTGATTGGTCTCGATGATGTTGACGCCGCACTCGTAGAATTTGGCCGTGATTGCGGCGAGCGCACCGGGCCGGTCCTGTGCGGCGATCCTCAACCTTGCGATCCGTCCGCAACGAACCAACTCCCGCACCAGCACATTGGCCAGCAGGTGCGTGTCGATATTCCCGCCGCACAGGATGGTGCCGACCTTGCGGCCGCGGAAACGCTCGGGCTGAGCCAGCATCGCCGCAAGACCTGCCGCGCCCGCCCCCTCGACCACCGACTTTTCGATGTTCACCAGCATCGCGACGGCATGCTCAATGTCCTTTTCGGCCACTAGGTCGATGCGATCGACGAGCTCGCCGATAATCGCGCGCGTCAGCTGCCCGGGTTCCTTGACCGCAATGCCCTCGGCCAACGTGTCGCCGCCAATGGCTCCGTGGCCGCCCTCAACCACATTTTTCATCGACGGATATAGTTCGGCCTCGACCCCGACGATCTTGATGTCGGGCTTCAGCGCCTTTGCCGCGGTCGCGACGCCGGAAATCAGTCCTCCGCCGCCAATCGGTACCACCAGCATGTCGAGGTCCGGCGCATCTTCGAGCATTTCGATGCCGATCGTGCCGGCACCGTTCATCACTGCGACGTCGTCGAATGGATGAACGAATACCAGACGACGCTCCGCTTCCAGCTCAAGCGCGTGCGCGTAGGCATCGTCGAATCGCTCGCCGCGAAGTACGACGTGTGCGCCATGGCCTTCGGTCTGCGTCACCTTGATGGTCGGGGTCGACACCGGCATCACGATGGTCACCGGAATGCCAAGCCGGCGGCCGTGATAGGCCACTGCCTGCGCATGGTTGCCAGCCGATGCCGCGACCACGCCCCGCGCCCGCTCTTCGGCGGTTAGCTGCAGCAGCTTGTTGAGCGCGCCACGCTCCTTGTAAGCAGCGGTAAATTGCAGGTTTTCGAACTTCAGCCACACGTCCGCATCGATGATTTGCGAAAGCGTCTCGCTCTTCATCATGGGCGTGCGGATCACCGCTTCCTTGATGCGCCCGGCGGCGGCGCGGATGTCGTCGATGGTCGGGCGGGTTGTCGTCGGTGCGTCCATGGTGGCGCGGCGTAGACCTTCCTTGTCCGGCAAACAATGCTATCCACTTGCCCTATGCGAAAGACCCTGCTTGCGCTGACAGCGCTCCTCGCCTCGACCGCCTCGCTCGCGGACACTCTCGTCGATAATGCCAACGGAATCCAAGTCGATGACGCGGGCCGCATCCAGCGGTTCGATGGCCTGCTGATTGGCGATGACGGCAAGGTGAAGCAGTTGTTCCGCTCCGGCCAGCAACGCCCGGCCGCGGACAATAGGATCGACGCCCAGGGCCGAACACTCCTGCCGGGTCTGGTTGACGGACACGGCCACGTCATGTCGCTCGGTTTTGCGGCGCTGCAACTAGATCTCACCGGAACGCGCTCGATCGCGGAGTTGCAGCAGCGGCTGCGCGACTATGCCGCGGCCAATCCCGACGCGATATGGATCCTTGGCCGCGGGTGGAACCAAGAGCTTTGGAGCGACAAGCGCTTCCCCACCGCCGCCGACCTCGACGCCGTGGTCAGTGATCGGCCGGTTTGGCTGGGCCGCGTGGACGGCCATGCCGCGGTCGCGAACAGTGCCGCGCTGAAGGCCGCCCGTGTCACCTCCGCGACAAAGGCTCCGGAAGGCGGACGGATCGAAAATGGCCTGTTCGTCGACGCGGCGATGAGTCTGGTGGACGGCAAAGTGCCTGCCCCGTCCGCCGGTGATTTCGATCGTGCACTGGCCAAGGCGCAGGAACTAATGCTGTCGGTCGGCATAACGTCCGCGGCCGACATGGGCAGCAGCCCAGCGGACTGGGCGGCCTTCGACCGGGCCGGCTCGGCTGGCAGGCTCAACGTTCGCATTATGAGCTACGCGGGCGGCATTCCCGCCATGCGGGCGATCAATGGTGGCCAGCCGAGCGGATGGCTCCACGGGGACCGACTGCATCTCGGCGGCGTTAAGCTTTATTCCGATGGCGCCTTGGGGTCCCGCGGTGCGTGGCTGAAGGCGTCCTACCACGACATGCCCGGTACTCGCGGCCTTTCCCTACTCACTCCGCAGCAGGTTGACGAGCAGGTCGGGGAGGCGTCGCGGAGTGGATACCAGATCGCCATTCACGCCATCGGCGACGCGGCCAACGCGATGGTGCTAGACGCATACGGCAAGGCTCGCCTGGCGGACCGGCGGCCGCGCGTCGAACATGCGCAGATTGTCGATCCGGCGGATGTGGAGAAATTTCGGCGATTCCAGGTCATCGCGTCGATGCAGCCGACCCACCAGACCAGTGACCGGGTGATGGCCGAAGCCCGGCTCGGGCCCGACCGGCTCGATGGCGCTTATGCATGGAACACGCTGGAGAAGCTGGGGGTCAAGCTTGCCTTTGGGTCCGATTTCCCCGTCGAAAGTCCCAATCCCTTCCCGGGCCTCTCCGCCGCCATTTCCCGGCAAGACGGGAGCGGTCAGCCCGCCGGCGGCTGGCGACCGGAAGAACGCGTCAGCCTTGGTCAGGCGCTCCACGGCTTCACGCGCGGCGCGGCCTATGCCGGTTTCGCGGAAAGCCGGATTGGGGCGCTGGAGACAGGAAAATGGGCCGATTTCATCATCGTCGACCGCGACATCACCAAGATTGACGCAAAGGCGCTGGCCCGGACGGGCGTTTTGGAAAGCTGGGTTGCAGGCAGCAAAGTCTGGGCGCGGCTCGCTAGCGCCGGCGCCGGTGAGCGAGGTCGCTGAGCATCGACGGCGTCAACACCTGGGGCAATTCATCCGGCTCGGTCTGGCCCGGCTCGTACCACAGGTAGAGTGGAACGCCGGCGCGCCCACGCTCCTCGAGGAAGCGCGTGATCGCAGGGTCGCCATTGGTCCAGTCGCCTACGAATACCTCGACTCCGGCCTTGCCGAACGCGTCCCGTGTGGCCTCCCGTTCGATCGCCGCCGCTTCGTTCGCCTTGCACGTCAGGCACCAGTCTGCGGTGAAGTAGACGAACGCCGGACGGCCATCGGCGCGCGCGGCCTGCACTGCCTCGGCGCTCCAAGCCGAAGCGCCAAGCGGCACCCGCGATGCGGCTACGGGTTGTTGCGGTACGAGTAGCACTGCCCCTCCCGCGAGCACGAGCGATAACGCACCGGCGGCCAACCCAAAGCTTCCACCCTTCCGCTGCGTCCGACCAACGGCAATCAGCAGGACCGCCAGCAGAACAGCGGCACCGCTCCCGACGAGTAACGCTGGCCAACCGACTTGCCGATAAAGAAGCCAAAGGCAACCGACTGCCGTGGCGATCATCGGGATGGCCAGGAAGCGTTGCAGCCGCGCCATCCAAGGGCCAGGCCGCGGCAACTTTGTTCGCAATGCCGGAACGAAAGCGACCAGCAGGAATGGTACGGCGAGGCCGAACCCGAGCGCCGCAAACACGGCGATCGATCCGTAAACGGGTAGGAGCAAGGCGGTGCCAAGCGCCGCGCCAAGGAACGGGCCCGCGCACGGCGTCGCTACGAAGGCCGCGAGCGCACCCGTCCCGAAGCTCCCCAGGCGCTGCCCTTCTCCGGCAAGCACAGGCAGCTCAAATGCCCGCAACAGGTTGAGACTGATTGCCGTCGCCAGAAGCATGAGCAGGAGCGTGGTTCGCGGATCCTGAAGCTGGAAGGCCCAACCCGCCGCGCTCCCGCCGGCACGAATCGCCAGCAATAGCGCCCCGAGCAATCCGGTCCCGATGACCGCGCCGGCCGTGTAGGCCAGGGCGTCGCGGCGAGCATGAACTTCATCCCCGCCCGACCGCGCAAGGTGAAGCGCCTTGAGGGCAAGGATCGGGAACACGCAAGGCATGAGATTGAGCAGAAGTCCGCCAAGAATTGCGCCCAGCACCGCCCACAGTACCGCTTCCGCGCCAAGGCTGCCGACTGCCCGTCCACCGTCCGGAACGTTTCCCGGCATCGCCAGAAGTTGCAGGCCGCGGCCATCGCCGAGAGCTAGTACACCCGACACGCTGCGCGGCGACCCGCGCCGACGCTCAAGCTCAGCGATCAGTATATCACCCTTGCGGCGGAAATTCTGCGGAGCTGCATAGTCTATCGGCCCGTCGTCCGCAGGGAAGAAGTAGGGCTGGCCAATCGAGACCGAGCTCGGCAGCGGCACGGCGATTTCAAGCTTCCGGCCCTTGATCGCGAAGCTGGCGGGACTTGCTAGCGGCCGCGGCAATGCGCGCCGCCATTCGTCGAAGCGTTTGTCAGGTGCGGGTGTGCCCGAAAGCGCGACATCAAGCGACACTTCTGCCTTTTCCGGAACGCAAATCTTGTCAGTGCACGCCAGGTAATCGAGCTTGGCCGAGATTCGCATGCTGCCCGTTTCACCGACCGGGATGCGCAGCCGCGTCAGCACCGCGTAATCGCGCTCATAAACGTAGTTTTCGATGCCTGCGACCAGCAGTCTCGACGGGACCGGGTAGCGCAATGCGCCGACCGACCATCCCTTCGGCAGGGTCCATTCGACCCTCATCGGCAGTCCCGCGTCGCCGGGATTCAACCAGTAACCGTGCCAGCCGGGCGTGGTGCGCATGACGATGGCAAGATCGGCCTCGCCCCCGGGATTGCCGCGCGTTTCCAGCGCAAGCTGGGGCTGGATGGCATTTTGGCGCGCCGTCAGTTGCGCTAGCGCGGGCGATGAAACCAGGAACGTCAGTAAAAGCAGGAGCGAGCGAAGCATGTGCGGCTTCGCTAGCCGGTCAGCTTGGCCTAGTCGAGGTTCGGTCTCAGCCAACGCCTGGCCAGCTCGATGTCGATGCCCCGACGCTGGGCATAGTCTTCAAGCTGATCCTGCCCGATACGGGCCACGCCGAAATAGCTCGCCTCCGGATGGGCAAAGTAGAAGCCGGATACGGCGGATGTCGGCAGCATCGCGAAATTCTCGGTTAGTTCGATGCCGGCTGGCCGGTCACCCAGCAGGCCGAATAGTAGCGGCTTGAGGCTATGGTCGGGGCAGGCGGGGTAACCGGGAGCAGGCCGGATGCCGCGGTATTCCTCGCGGATCAGCTGCTCATTGGTCAGCGCTTCGCTGGGCGCATAAGCCCAATATTTTGTGCGAACCTGCTGGTGCAGCCGCTCAGCAAAGGCTTCGGCCAGCCGGTCAGCCAGCGCTTTCAGCAAGATGTCGCGATAATCGTCATAATCGGCGGCAAAGCGCTTCAGGTGCGGCTCGATCCCGTGGATCGCGACGGCGAACCCGCCGAGCCAATCCTCTTCCTTGGGCGCGATGAAGTCGGCGAGACACATGTTGGCGCGACCCGAACGCTTGCGCACCTGCTGGCGAAGAAAAGATAAGCGGGTTCGGACTTCGTCCAGAACGATGACATCGTCCCCCTCGCGCCGAACTGGCCATAGGCCTACGGTCGCCTTGGCCGTCAGCCATTTCTCGTCGATGATCTGGCGAAGCATGGCCTGCGCATCCGCGAGCAATCCCCGTGCGCTTTCGCCCACTACTTCGTCGGCGAGAATGGCTGGATAGGTCCCAGCGAGCTCCCACGCGCGAAAAAACGGTGTCCAGTCGATTACCTCGACCAGGTCCTTCAGCGGCCAGTCGTCGAATGAATGAAGGCCGGGGTGCGCCGGTCGCGGGCTTGGCTCCGAATGGTCGGGCGTGAAGCCATTGGCCCTCGCCTCGAGCATCGGCGCCAGTTCGTTCGAGCCCCTGCCCGCCCGGCTTTCGCGAAGCGCGCGATAGTCGTTCGCAGTCCGATGAACCAGCTCCTCGCGGCCTGGCCCATCACTAACGAGGGCGGTCGCGACGCCTACCGCGCGGCTCGCGTCCAGCACGTGCAGCACCGGCCCTTCATAGGCTGGCGCTATGCGAATGGCGGTATGGGCACGGCTGGTCGTCGCCCCGCCGATGAGCAAAGGCCGTTGCATGCCCGCACGTTGCATCTCCTCAGCGACGGTTACCATCTCATCAAGTGAGGGAGTGATGAGGCCAGACAGGCCGATCATGGCGGCGTCGTTCTCGTTGGCGGCCTCCAAGATCTTTGGCCACGGCACCATCACACCGAGGTCAATTACGTCAAATCCATTGCACTGCAGCACGACGCCAACAATGTTCTTGCCGATGTCGTGAACGTCACCCTTCACGGTCGCCATGACGATGCGGCCCTTGGACGTGTCGCTTCCCGGCTCCTTCTGCGCCTCAATGAAGGGAAGGAGATGCGCCACTGCCTTCTTCATGACCCGTGCCGATTTTACCACTTGCGGCAGGAACATCCTTCCCGAGCCGAACAGGTCGCCGACCAAATTCATGCCCTGCATCAACGGTCCTTCGATTACTTCGATCGGACGTGCGAACAGGGTCCGGGCTTCTTCCGTATCTTCGACAATATGTTCGTCGATGCCCTTGACCAGCGCATGGGCCAGCCGCTCGCGAACAGGCCATTGCCGCCATTCAGCGGCCTTCTTCACCTCGGCCGCGTCAGTTCCGCGATAGCGTTCGGCCAGTGCGATTAGCCGCTCGGTCGCATCGTCGTGGCGGTCAAGAATGACGTCCTCGCAGGCATCGCGAAGCTCGCGGTCGATCTCGTCATAGACATCGAGTTGGCCAGCATTGACGATCCCCATATCCATTCCCGCCGGGATGGCGTGGTAGAGAAACACCGAGTGCATCGCGCGCCTTACCGGCTCGTTGCCGCGGAACGAAAAGCTCAGATTGCTGAGTCCGCCAGAGATATGGACGCGCGGACATCGAGCGCGAATCTCGGCGGCGGCCTCAATGAAATCGAGCGCGTAGCGGCGATGCTCGTCGATGCCCGTCGCCACTGCGAAGATGTTCGGGTCGAAAATAATGTCTTCGGCCGGAAAGCCGTCAGTTACGAGCAGCTTGTAGGCCCGCTCGCAAATCGCGACCTTTCGCTCCTTCGTGTCCGCCTGGCCGGTTTCGTCGAACGCCATCACGACCACGGCGGCGCCATAGGATCGCACCTTGCGCGAGGCATCGAGGAATGCCTCCTCTCCTTCTTTGAGGCTGATCGAATTGACGATCGGCTTGCCCGAAACGCACTTCAGTCCGGCCTCGATCACACTCCACTTAGAACTATCGATCATCACAGGGACGCGGGCGATGTCCGGCTCCGCGGCAATACGCTTCAGAAAGGTCGCCATCGCCGTCTCGCCGTCGAGCAGGGCCTCGTCCATGTTGACGTCGACGATCTGCGCACCAGCCTCCACCTGCTCACGGGCGACACTAACGGCGGCATCGTAGTCGCCGGCGAGGATAAGCTTCTTGAACTTGGCGGAGCCGGTAACGTTGGTCCGCTCGCCGATGTTGACGAAGCGCGCGCCGGCTGCGGCGCTGGAAAAATCGCTCACGCGGCGAGCACCATAGGTTCCAGACCGGCCAACAAGGTCGTCGATCTGACGTCCGGGACGGCGCGCGGCGTGCAATCGCGCACCGCCTCGGCAATGGCAGCGATGTGGGCGGGAGTGGTGCCGCAACAGCCGCCGACAATGTTCACCAAGCCATCATTGAGCCACTCGCGAACCTGGCCGGCGGTTTCAGCGGCGGCTTCGTCGTATTCGCCGAACTCGTTGGGAAGGCCGGCGTTCGGATAGGCCATCACCAGCGTTTCCGCCTGCCGCGCCAGCGCCGCAAGATGAGGCCGCAACTGGGCCGCGCCGAACGAGCAATTAAGCCCGATCGTCAGCGGCCGGGCGTGACGAACGCTGGCCCAGAAGCCCTCGACCGTATGGCCGGACAGGTTTCGACCGCTAAGGTCGGTCAGCGTCATCGAAATCATGATTGGCAATTCACGACGCAGCACCACTTCAGCTTCAAGCGCGGCCATGATCGCGGCCTTGCAGTTCAGCGTGTCGAATACGGTTTCAATCAGCACGAAATCGATGCCGCCGCGAATGAGGGCATCGATTTGCTCGCGGTACACGGCCTTCACCTGATCGAAGTCGATCTCCCGGTATCCCGGATCATTGACGTCAGGTGACAGCGACAGCGTCTTGTTGGTCGGGCCTATCGCGCCCGCAACCCAGCGTTGCCGCCCGTCATCTGCTGAATCGACAACGTCGCGAATCATCCGCGCCGCTGCCTCGTTGATCTCTCCGACCAGGCTTTCAGCGCCATAGTCCGCCTGGCTAATCGAATTGGCATTGAAGGTATTGGTCGCCAGCACGTCCGCGCCTGCTTCGACGAACTGCCGCGCAATGCTACGCACGACATCCGGCCGAGTCAGATTGAGCAGGTCGTTATTCCCGCGCTGGTCATGGTTGAACGTCAGATTCCCGCGAAAATCGGCTTCCCCGAGCTTCTCCGCCTGGATCATTGTGCCGTAAGCGCCATCCTTTACGAGGATGCGCTGCTTGGCGGCGGCGCGGAAGGCGGCGGCGGCGCTCATGCTCTTGCTCCCAGCATGTGACAGATGGCGTAGGCCAGTTCTGCCCGGTTGAGCGTGTAGAAGTGGAAATGCCGGACGCCGCCTGCGTAAAGCTGCCCACAAAGTTCGCCGGCGATGGTCGCGGCCACCAATTGCCGCGCAGCGGGCAGATCGTCCAACCCTTCGAACAACCGGTCCATCCACACCGGAATTGCCGCTCCACACTGTCCGGCAAATCGCCGCGCCTGGGCGACATTCGTAACAGGCAGGATGCCCGGAACGATCTCCACATCCGGGCGACGGGCAACGACCTTGTCGCGAAATCGGAAGAAGCACTCAGGCGAAAAGAAAAACTGCGTGATTGCGCGGTCGGCACCGGCGTCGATTTTTCGCAGCAGATTGTCGAGATCACTGTCCGGGCAATCAGCATCCGGGTGTACTTCGGGATAGGCGGCCACCGAGATTTCAAACGAAGCAACTTGCTTGAGCCCTGTAACCAGCTCGGCGGCATTCGCGTACCCTCCGGGATGCGCGGCATAAGGCTGACCGGGTTCTGCCGGATCACCCCGCAAGGCGACGATGTGCCGGACTCCTGCGTCCCAGTAGCTTCTAGCAATATCGTCGATTTCCTCGCGGCTCGCGCCGACGCACGTCAGGTGCGCCGCGGGCGTGAGGCTGGTTTCGCGGACCAGCCGCTCTACGGTCGCATGGGTGCGCTCCCGCGTCGATCCACCAGCACCGTAGGTAACCGACACAAACCTGGGCCGCAGCGGCGCCAACGTCTTGATCGACTTCCACAGTGTTTCCGACATGGCATCGGACTTGGGCGGGAAGAACTCGAAGCTAACGGCAATATCTCCGCGCGCTTCAGCGAACAGCGGCGCATGCTCCGCCAGCGCGACCTGCGTCTCCCGGTTCACGCGGCGGCCCGCTGCGGTCGGACGAGGCCAGGCTTGGCGGCACGCCACAGGATCACGCTCAATTCGCCACCTTCCAGCCGTTCGGTCCTGTCGGGCTCAAGGCCGGCCGCAGTAAACCAGCCGCGGATTGCATCGTCGGCGAATCCAAGTCTCAAATGGGCATCCTTTTCACGCAACTCTTCCCGCTCATGCTGGGCGAAATCGATAACGAGCAATCTTCCACCGGGCGCCAGGACGCGCGCCGCCTCGGCGATCGCAAGGCCGGGCTGCTGCGCATAATGAAGCACTTGGTGCAGGATGATGCTGTCCGCACTTCGGTCGGCAAGCGGCAAGGCATACATGTCGCCCTGCCGGAGGCTCGCGCCGGCAATGCCGGCCTCCTCGAGCTTGACGCGCGCCAGTCGAAGCATCTCCGACGAACGGTCAATGCCGATTGCGCTTTCGGCGCGGGGCGCAAATAACTCCAGCATACGCCCGGTACCGGTGCCGATGTCGAGCAACGCACCGATCGGACGATCCATGACCAGGTCGGCAATCGCCCGTTCAACCTCACTTTCGGCAACATGAAGTGAGCGAACGCTATCCCAAGTCGCGGCATGCGCTTCGAAATATCGCCGCGCGGCCTCCGCCCGGTCCGATCGCACGGCTTCCAATCGTGAGGCATCCAGCGCAAACAAGTCCCCAGCGTCGTCACCGGCCCAGTCTTCGAATAAGCAGAATAGCGGCTCAGTCTTCAACGGGTCAGCCAGTTGCAAATAAACCCAGCTGCCTTCCTTGCGGCGGCCTACCAATCCTGAATCGGTTAGAATCTTCACGTGCCGGGAAACGCGGGGCTGACTTTGCCCCAAAACCTGCGCCAATTCGCCGACCGACAGCTCCATCGACTTCAGCAGCGCGACGATACGCAGCCGCGTCGGGTCGGCAAGCGATTGGAAAAGCGCGGCAAGCTTGAGGTCTCGAGACACGGCTTAAGGATATAAAGAAGTCTTTATATCCGTCAATGCGGATCGCTCGGCTGGATCGTTTTGACTGCGTCACGTCAAATGACGATTGCGTGACGCAAGACTCATCTATAAATCCGCGCGCTGGCCTGACCCTTTGTGGTGAGGCCGAGCCGGACCGAATTCCGCGAGGGATGCGGTCCCCATAAGCAAGGAATGGAACGATCATGAAGAAGGTTGCACTGACCGTTGCGGTCCTCGCGCTCGGCCTGGCCGCGTGCGAAACCAAGACCGAAAACGCCGTCGAGAACACCGCCGTCGAAAACGCGGTTGAAGCTGACGCCGCCGCTGCCGACAACGCCGTCGACAACGCTCTCGACGCTGCTGGCAATGCCGTCGAGAACGCCGGCGAAGCCGTCGATAACGCTGCTGACGCGACTGCGAACGCCGCCGACAACGCGATGTAATCATCGCTGTCGCGCCGTTTTCGGATGCGATAGGAGGGCCGTCCGCTTCATGCGGGCGGCCTTTTCTTTTGGAGCTTTGCCGATGAATGCGTTCCTGGGCCTGTTTATTGCCCTGTCGCTGTCCGCCCTTTCCGCCTGCAATAGGGAGGAGCAAATCGAAGGACCTACCGTGGCTGAAAGTCGTCTGCTCGACGATACGGAGACGATGCTCGACAATCTCGCGACAAACGAAAAGAGGCCGGCGAACGCCGAAGCGCCCACCGGCCCCAAACATCGTGGCGATGAACCCGCAGAGGGTTCAGAGACCGGCGCGCACTAACCGGCGCCGATCCCTTGGGCGGCGGACTTAGAAGTCCATACCGCCCATGCCGCCCATTCCGCCGCCCATCGGCATCGACGGCTTGTCGTCCGGCAGTTCCGCGATGGTGGCTTCAGTAGTGATCAGGAGGCCGGCAACCGAAGCCGCGTCCTGTAGAGCCGTACGCACAACCTTGGTCGGGTCGATGACGCCGGCTTGCACCAGGTTTTCATAGGTGTCGGTGGATGCGTTGAAGCCCTTGGTCTGGTCCCCTTCGCGGAGGAGGTTACCGGCAACGACCGCGCCGTCATGGCCCGCATTCTGGGCAATCTGACGAGCCGGGGCCTCGATCGCCTTGCGGACGATGTCGATGCCGCGGGTCTGGTCGTCGTTGGCACCCTTCAGGCCCTCAAGCGCCTTGGTGGCATAAAGCAGCGCGGTGCCGCCGCCAGGAACAATACCTTCCTCGACCGCGGCGCGGGTCGCATGCAGCGCGTCGTCAACGCGGTCCTTGCGCTCCTTCACCTCGACCTCGGTTGCGCCGCCGACCTTGATCACGGCAACGCCGCCGGCGAGCTTGGCGAGACGCTCCTGGAGCTTCTCACGGTCATAGTCGCTAGTGGTGTTGTCGATCTGCTGGCGGATGGCGCCCGTGCGCGCTTCAATCGCCTCCTTGGTTCCCGAGCCGTCGACCAGGGTGGTGTTGTCCTTGTCGATCACGACCTTCTTGGCGGTGCCGAGCATGTTCACAGTGACATTCTCTAGCTTGATGCCGAGATCTTCCGAGATCATCTCACCGCCCGTCAGGATCGCGATATCTTCCAGCATGGCCTTGCGGCGATCACCGAAGCCCGGTGCCTTAACGGCCGCGACCTTGAGGCCGCCGCGCAGCTTGTTGACAACCAGGGTCGCCAGCGCTTCGCCCTCGATGTCCTCAGCGATGATCAGCAGCGGACGGCCCGACTGCACGACGGCTTCGAGGATGGGCAGCATAGCCTGAAGATTGCTGAGCTTCTTTTCATGGATCAGGATATAGGGGTCGGCGAGCTCGACCTGCATCTTTTCCGGGTTGGTGATGAAGTAGGGCGAAAGATAGCCGCGGTCGAACTGCATGCCTTCGACAACGTCCAGTTCGAATTCGAGGCCCTTGGCTTCTTCGACCGTGATGACGCCTTCCTTGCCGACCTTTTCCATGGCTTCCGCGATCTTTTCGCCGACTTCGGTGTCGCCGTTGGCCGAGATGATGCCGACCTGGGCGATCTCATTCGAGCCGGCCACCGCCTTCGAACGGCCCTTAAGGTCTTCGACAACCTTGATCACGGCGAGGTCGATACCACGCTTCAGGTCCATCGGGTTCATGCCGGCAGCAACCGACTTCATGCCTTCGCGAACGATCGCTTGCGCGAGGACGGTCGCGGTAGTGGTTCCGTCACCGGCAATGTCGTTCGTCTTCGAAGCGACTTCGCGCAGCATCTGCGCACCCATGTTCTCGAACTTGTCCTTGAGCTCGATTTCTTTTGCGACGGTCACACCGTCCTTGGTGATGCGCGGAGCGCCGAAGCTCTTATCGATGACGACATTTCGGCCCTTAGGGCCCAGAGTCACCTTGACGGCATCGGCGAGGATATCGACGCCCTTGAGAATCCGCTCGCGCGCGTCGCGCGAGAATTTCACGTCCTTGGCTGCCATTTGGCTACCCTTTCTTGATCTTCAAAAGTCACGAAAGCCGCGGCACGTGCCGCGACGAATGGCGTGGAGGTCAGCCCACGATCCCGAGGATGTCGCTTTCCTTCATGATGATCAGGTCTTCGCCCGAGATCTTCACCTCGGTGCCCGACCACTTGCCGAACAGGATGCGATCGCCGGCCTTGACGTCCAGCGGCGTCACCTTGCCGTCTTCGGCCCGGGCGCCGGTGCCGACGGCGACGACTTCGCCTTCCTGCGGCTTTTCCTTGGCGGAGTCGGGAATGATGATCCCACCCGCGGTCTTTTCCTCAGCCTCGACGCGGCGGACGAGGACACGGTCATGAAGCGGCCTGAAAGACATAGTTTTGAGCCCCTAATGGTTTGCTTCGGTAAAACGATTCGGCTGGCACTCCCATCTATGGAGTGCCAGCAGTGCCGCGCATATGGGTTGGACGTCCCTAACCGTCAACACCCCCAAGTGACGCAAATTTACGAGCTGACGAGAAGGAGGCCTAGCCGGTCGCGGCGGCTCCACCGCCAGAGCATCAGAACCGCGACCATTCCGAGACCGGCGGCGAGGCCCATCCAAATGCCGATGCCGCGCCAGTCCAAGGCAAAGGCCAATGCCACACCTACGCCGAGGCCGATCGCCCAATAACCGAACAGGGCATAGACCATGGGCACGCGTGTATCGTGAAGGCCACGCAGCATGCCCGCACCAACGACCTGCGCGCCGTCCACGATCTGGAACAGAGCTGCAATCATCAAGAACGACACACCAAGTGCGATCACGGACGCGTTCTCGGCGGTGTCAGCAAGGAACAGGGTGATCAATTCGCGTGGAAAGGCATACATGATGGTCGCCATTACAGCCATGAACGCGATGCTGAGGCCAAACGCGGTCCAACCCGCGAGCGCCACACCGTCGCGGTCGCGGCGACCGTAGGCGAGGCCGACGCGGACCGTCGTGGCCTGCCCAAGCGCCAGTGGCACCATGAAGGTCGTCGCCGCGATCTGCAGCGCGATCTGGTGGGCGGCAACCGACGACGCACCGAAGAGTCCCATCAGATAGGCGGCCGCACTGAACACGCCGCCTTCGAAGCCCATGGTCAGACCGATCGGCCCGCCAAGCCGGAACATTGCGCGGAAGCGGGGCCAGTCCGATCGCCAGAACCGTCCGAACAATTGGAATCGGCGAAACTGCCGGTCGGACAGGATTACCGCGGCCAGCGCCAAGGCCATTGCCGCCCAGACGATCGAACTGCCCAAGCCGGCGCCGATTATTCCGAGGCGAGGCATGCCCAGATGACCGAATATCAACGACCAGCAGACCAGTGCGTTTAGCGGGATGCCCGTCGCGCTGATCACCAGAACCCATCCCGGCCGTTCCATTGCAGAAAGGAAGTTGCGCATCACTTGGAACAGCATCCAGGATGGGATGACCCACATGTAGCCGCGCAGGAAAATGCCGGCTAGCCGCGCCAATTCCGGCTCTTGCCCAAGCGCGAGAATAACGGGCTCCGCGTTCCACAGGACGATCATCGTGGGGATCGTCATAATCACCGCTGCCCACAGCGACTGGCGGAAGGTGCGCCTGACGTCGCGCACCGCATTGGATCGCTCGCCGAGCGCGCTGGCCATCATCGGGGACGAGGCGGTTAATACCCCTAGGGCGAACAAAATCATTCCGAATGACAGGCTAAGCGCCAACGCAGCGGCGGCCAATTCCTTAGGTCCCAGCCAACCGAGCAGGACAACATCGGTCGCCTGGATTAGCTGCATGGTCAGGTTGGCAAGCATTAGCGGCCACGCGAGGGCCATCGTCGCGTGAAGCTCCTCGCGCCAGCTCTGCCGACTGATAGTCCGTCCCCCGCGGTTCATGGCAGGCCGGTTAGCAGGTTCCCGCCTACAAGCCAGCGTTGCAGCCGGTCATCCGTCGAATTTCCTTGGGAGGGCTGCGCCCGCTGCGCTACGCGTCAGCACGAAGGAGTTCATCGATGCGGTTCGTGCGGGCAATCTGGAAGTTGCTGGTCGGCGTCAAGGACGCGCTTGTCCTGCTGTTCATGCTGATGTTCTTCGGTCTCATCTACGCGGCACTGTCAGCCAGGCCAGCGGCCATCGGCGACGGCGTGCTAGCGATGGACCTCGACGGCGTGCTGGTCGAACAGGCATCGCGACCCGACGCGCTGGCTGCCGCACTCGGCGCGAGCAGCGTGACCCGCGAATATCAACTGCGGGACCTGGTCGCTGCGCTTGACACCGCAGAGGACGATGATCGCGTCAAAGCGATTGCCCTCGACCTGGATGGCTTCATGGGCGGCGGACAGGCGTCACTGACCGCGCTTGGCCAAAAGATCGGTGAGGTTCGCAAGAGCGGCAAGCCGGTCATAGCCTTCGCCACCGGCTACACCGACGACCGCTACCAGCTAGCGGCCCACGCCTCCGAAATCTGGATGCCTGCGATGGGTGCGATGGCGGTCGCGGGCCCCGGCGGTAACAACCTCTATTTCAAGGGCCTGCTCGACAAGTTGGGTGTGACGGCCAACATTTATCGCGTCGGCACCTACAAGTCGGCGGTAGAGCCCTTCATTCGGAACGACATGTCGCCCGAAGCGCGCGAAAATGCGCAGGCGCTGGGTGACGCGCTGCTTGAAACATGGCGCGAAGATATTGCGCGCGGGCGACCCCAAGCAATCGCCGGCCTCAATCGCATGCTGACCGACCCGGTGGGGGTCACGCGGGCCGCCAATGGCAACCTGTCCCGGGCGGCGATGGACCTGAAGTTGATCGACAAGGTCGGCGAGCGCAAGCAGTTCGAAGCTCGCCTCGCCGAGCTTGGTGGCGAGGACGACAACGCGGTTCACGGCTACAAGCGCATCAAGCTTACATCCTACGAGGATCAGGCGATTGGCGACGACAAAGGTCCTATCGGCGTCGTCACGATCGCCGGGGAGATCGTCGACGGGAAAGCGGGGCCGGGCCGTGCGGGTGGCGAGACCATCGCCCGCGCCATCGAGAAAGGCCTCGCCAAGGAAGATCTAAAGGCGTTGGTCGTGCGGATCGACAGCCCCGGCGGATCAGCGCTAGCCTCGGAACGCATCCGGCAGGCTCTGCTCGCGGCCAAGGCGAAGAAGCTTCCGGTGGTTGTTTCGATGGGCAGCGTCGCCGCTTCAGGCGGCTACTGGGTCGCGACCCCTGGCGATTTCGTCTTTGCCGAACCGTCGACCGTGACCGGGTCGATCGGCGTATTTGGCGTCCTGCCGAGCTTCGAGGGCACGCTTGCGAAACTCGGCGTGGGGGCGGACGGCATCAAGACTACACCCCTATCCGGCGAACCGGACCTGCTTCGGGGTCCGTCGGAGGCCGCCGATGCGCTGGTTCAGGCGGGTGTAGAGCAGGTCTATGCGCGCTTCTTGTCAATCGTGGCGGAGTCGCGGAAAAAGACGCCGGCCGATATCGACCGCATCGCGCAAGGACGCGTGTGGGATGGCGGCACGGCTCGTCAGATCGGGCTGGTCGACGGCTTCGGCGGAATGGACGAGGCGATCGCCAAGGCTGCGGAACTGGCCAAGTTAGACGAGGGCCAGCGCGGCCTTACTTATCTTGAGCCGTCGCCGGCGTTTGCCGACACGCTGATGGAAGCGTTCGCCAATGAGGAAACGGACGAAAGCGACATGCCCGCCGACGCACTGGCGACGCTCTCCCCCGCGCCAGAAGCGCTGCTGGCACGGGCCATCGCAGACCTGCGCTCGATCCTCTCCGGGCCGACCATCCAGGCGCGCTGTCTGGAGTGTCCGCCCGCGGCAGCCGTGTCGCGGCTCAGTGCGGAGGACCGGGGCTGGCTGGCGAAGCTGCTCAGCTGGAGCTGATCCGCGGCGGCCCGCCGTTGCCGTTGCCGTTGCCGTTTATCTTCCGCTTGATCGTTAGCGGCAGGAGAACCAGCGCCAACAGTACCATGCCGAGCGCAAGCGCCGAGAAGGTCACGACCCACGGGTTGTTGGTTTCCTCGCGGCCCTGAAGGTCCATTATGTGAAGGCCCCACATGAAGTCGTAGACCCGCCACCATTTGGTGCGGCGCGCAACGATTTCTCCTGATCCGCCGTCGACGTAGAAATGGGTGCCGTCGTCCAGTCGAACGCGCCAGCCGTCCATCGCCCGGCGCAACTCCAGCGGTGGGCTGTTCGAATCGACGCGACTTGTTTCCACGACTTTGGCCGTGCCGGTGTAGCGGGCCATCACCTCGCGCGCTGCATCGGCTGCTCCTAGCCGGGGCAGCAGTTGCCCCGTCGTCGGATCGGCAAGGCGCGATCCGGCCCCGGCGATATCAAGCTCCCAGCGCGGGCCGTCCGCTCGTGGCTCAAGACTCAAGGTCGTCACTGGCAATCCCGCGACGCGCGGCAGAACAACCGGCATCAACATTTGCATCGGTTTCGGTGGTGCGATGAGATCGGTGCCCCGCACCTCCTCGATCGGCTTGGCGACCATCACCAAACCGGACACCGTCCAGAACAACATTGGAATGCCAACAAGCCAGCCAAGCCACACATGGTAGCGGCGCAGCGACGTACGAACCCCCATTCTCGTCTCCCGGTCACAGGCGCGAAACGAAGGTCCACCCGGTTGAACGCGGCCATGCCCAGGCCACCGGCATCGAATCAGCTTGGCGGGTGCGTAGCGGGCGGAATGCCGCACGTCATGATTTTTATATAATTAAGGTTAATCCTGAACCCGGCGGCTGGATCTAAATGTGGATGGGCTTGCCCTGTACCGCCATCGCCGCTTCCTTCAGCGCTTCGCTATGCGTCGGGTGCGCGTGACAGGTGTAGGCGACATCCTCGCTCGTCGCGCCAAACTCCATGGCCTGCGCGGCTTGGGCGATCATCGTGCCCGCGACCGAAGCGATGCACCACACGCCAAGCACGCGGTCGGACTTGGCATCCGAGATGACCTTCACGAAACCGTCAGGCTCGTGATTTGTCTTGGCGCGGCTGTTGGCCAGCATCGGGAACTTACCGACCTTGATCTCGCCCTTCTCCTTCGCCTGCTCTTCTGTCAGGCCGACGCCGGCGATCTCCGGCAGGGTGTAAACGACCGAAGGGATGACGTCGTGATTCACGATGCCGGTCAGGCCGGCGATATTCTCCGCAACCGCAATGCCCTCGTCTTCGGCCTTGTGGGCAAGCATGGGGCCGGGAATGACGTCGCCGACGGCCCAGACACCGTCGACCTTGGTGCGAAATTCATGGTCGGTTTCGATCTGACCGCGTTGGTTCGTCTCAAGGCCAATCTTGTCGAGGCCAAGGCCGTCGGTGTTCGGCTTGCGGCCAATGGACACGAGGACGCAATCAGCCTCCAGCGTTTCCGCATCGCCCCCCTTGGCCGGCTCCAGCGTCACCGTCGCCTTGCCGCCGTCGACCGTCACGCCCGTGACTTTGGTAGACAGCTTGAACTCGATGCCCTGTTTCTTAAAGATCTTGTTGGCTTCCCTGCGGACGTCGCCGTCCATTCCCGGGAGGATCTGGTCGAGGAATTCAACGCAGGTGACTTTGGCGCCCAGGCGCCGCCACACGCTGCCCAGTTCCAAGCCGATCACGCCACCACCGATGACGACCATGTGGGCCGGCACCTTCTCCAGCTCCAGCGCCCCCGTCGACGAGACGACGATCTTCTCGTCAACTTCGACGCCCGGAAGCGGCGTCACCGACGAGCCGGTGGCGATAACGATGTTCTTGGCTGTCACCTTTTGACCGGCGACTGTCACCGTGTGCGCGTCCTCGAATGACGCGCGGCCCTTCAGCCAGGCGACCTTGTTCTTCTTGAACAGGAATTCGATCCCGCCAGTCAAACCCTTCACCGCGTCGCGGCGCTGGGCGTGCATCGTACCGAGGTCGAGCTCGGGCGTGACCTTGATGCCCATCTTAGCCATCGAGCCATTAGCCGCCGCATCGAAATATTCCGACGCGTGGAGCATCGCCTTGGAAGGAATGCAGCCGACGTTGAGGCAGGTCCCGCCCAGCGTCTCGCGGCTTTCGGCGCAAGCAGTCTTCAGGCCTAGCTGCGCAGCGCGGATGGCCGCGACATAACCGCCGGGACCGGAGCCGATTACCAGGACGTCATAGTCGAAGTCAGCCATTGTCATTCCTTACAGGTCGATCAGCAAGCGCGTCGGATCCTCGATTGCTTCCTTGATCCGAACTAGGAACGTTACCGCCTCACGGCCGTCAACGAGGCGGTGGTCGTAGGTCAGCGCGAGGTACATCATCGGCTTGGCGACGATCTGGCCGTCGCGCACCACCGGCCGTTCCTCGATTCGGTGCAAGCCGAGCACTGCCGACTGCGGCGGGTTGACGATCGGCGTCGAAAGCAGCGATCCAAAGACGCCTCCGTTGGAGATTGTGAAGGTACCGCCCTTCATCTCCTCCATCGACAGCGTGCCTTCTTTCGCCTTCTTGCCAAAGCCGGCAATGGTCTTTTCGATCTCGGCAAAGCTCATAGCATCGGCGGAGCGGATCACCGGCACCAGCAGCCCCTTGGGCGCCGAAACCGCGACCGAAACATCCAGATAGTTGGAGTATACGATCTCGTCGCCTTCGATCCTCGCATTGACCGCAGGAACGTCGCGCGCAGCGAGTGCCGCTGCCTTCACGAAGAAGCTCATGAAGCCGAGGCGAATGCCGTGCTTCCTTTCGAAGAGGTCCTTGTAGCGGTTGCGTGCATCGATCACCGCCGACATGTCCACGTCGTTGAATGTGGTCAACAGCGCTGCTGTATTCTGCGCATCCTTCAGACGGGTCGCGATCGTCTGGCGAAGGCGCGTCACCTTGACCCGCTCTTCGGTGCGATCCGCGCGGGCGGCAGGCGCCTTGGGAGCCGGCGCGGCTGCCTGCGAAACGGGCGCGGTCGTTACGGCCGGAGCGGGCGAAGCTTCCTTAGACCGGGCTGCGGCGAGCACATCGTCCTTGGTTAGGCGGCCGTCCTTACCTGATCCCTTGATGGAAGAGGGGTCGACATGGTGCTCGAGGACTGCTCGGCGCACCGCGGGCGAAAGGGTCAGCGAGGCATCAGCGGCAGCCGCACCCTCGCGTAGTGCAGGGTTTTCGCCCGCACCCGCCGGATTGACCGCACCGCCCGAAACCGTGGCTTGTGCCTCGCCTGTCGCGGGTTCCGCTGCCGCAGGCGCCTCGGCGGCCGCCGAGGCCGCGCCGCCTTCACTGACGCGCGCGATGATCGCGCCGACTTCGACGGTATCGCCTTCTGCAAACAATTGCTCGGCCAGCGTGCCAGCGACCGGTGACGGAACTTCGACCGACACCTTATCCGTTTCCAGGCTGGCAATCGGCTCGTCGAGCGCGACAGTCTCGCCCGGCTTCTTCAGCCACTGCCCAATCGTGGCCTCGGTGATCGATTCACCAAGTGTTGGAACCTTCACATCGGTGGCCATTGGCGCCTCTTTTTCCTTACAAAACCTTGGCGGTGACGGGTGCGGCTGAACGGCTGCTATGCCCCAGCGCGTCGGCGATCAAAGCTGCCTGCTCGGCCGCGTGGCGCTTGGCAAGGCCGGTCGCCGGGGAGGCCGCAGCGGCGCGCCCCGCATACCGCGGGCGCATGCCGCCGTGCCCGGACTCGGCCAGGGACTGCTCCAGCACATCCTCCACGAAATGCCAGCTACCGTTGTTCTTCGGCTCTTCCTGAGCCCAGACCAATTCGTCCAGCTTCGGCATGGCCGCCAGCCGCTTAACCAGCGGTTCCGCCGGGAACGGATAAATCTGTTCGATGCGGATGATTTCAGTCCCCGTGTCGCCAGCAGCATCTCGTGCTTCCATCAGCTCATAGCTGACCTTACCGCTGCACAGTACAACGCGGCGCGTCTTGCCCTGTGCCGGCGGGTTGAGATCGCTCAGGATACGCTTGAAATGACCTTCGCCCGTGAAGTCGTCGCGCTTCGAGACGGCCAGCTTGTGCCGCAGCAGCGACTTGGGCGTCATGATGATCAGCGGCTTGCGGAAGTCCCGGTGCATCTGCCGGCGCAGGATATGAAAGTAGTTGGCTGGCGTGGTGCAGTTGGCGACCTGGATATTATCCTCGGCGCATAGCTGCAGGTAACGCTCCAAGCGCGCGGAACTATGTTCCGGCCCCTGCCCTTCGAAACCGTGCGGCAGTAGCATGGTCAATCCCGACGCGCGAAGCCACTTGGCCTCTCCGGCCGCGATGAACTGGTCGATAATGGTCTGCGCGCCATTGGCGAAGTCGCCAAATTGGCCTTCCCAAAGCACCAGCGTGCGCGGGTCGGTGATCGAATAGCCATATTCGAATCCGAGAACACCAAATTCGGACAGTGGGCTGTCGCGAACTTCGAAACGCGGCCCCTTGTCGGCGCCATCGTTGATTTGGCGAAGCGGAATGAATTTCTCGCCGCTCCTCTGGTCCACCCAGACGGCATGACGATGGCTGAACGTGCCGCGACCCGAATCCTGGCCAGACAAACGGACGCTGTAGCCATCTTCGACTAGACTACCGAACGCCAGCGCTTCCGCCGTTGCCCAATCGATACCTTCTCCGGCCACGAGTGCCTTCTTCTTGGCGTCGATGATCCGGCCCAGGGTCTTGTGGACCGTCAGGCCGTCCGGAACTGTGGTCAACAGCGCGCTGAGCTGATCGAACTGCTCTTCCGTGATGGCGGTGTTGACGTTGCGGCGCGCGTCGACCGGCTCGCCCGGACGCCCGAGACCGTGCCAGCGGCCTTCGAACCAGTCCGCCTTGTTGGGCAGGTAACTGGTTCCCGCTTCGAATTCACTTTCGAGTAGCGTCGTGAACTGCTTCGTCTTCTCGTCGACCCACGCTTGGTCGACCACGCCTTCGCCCATCAGTCGACGACCGTAAATCTGGCTGATCGGCGGATGCGCGCGGATGGCGTCGTACATCAGGGGCTGGGTGAAGCTCGGCTCGTCGCCTTCATTGTGGCCGAAACGACGGTAGCACCACATGTCGATGACGATGTCTCGGTTGAATTCCTGACGATACTCGATTGCCAGCTTGCAGGCGAACGTGACCGCCTCGGGATCGTCGCCATTCACGTGCAGGATCGGCGCCTGAATGCCCTTGGCTACGTCCGACGGATAGGGTGACGAGCGCGCAAACTGCGGGCTGGTCGTGAAGCCGACCTGATTGTTGATGACGAAGTGGATGCAGCCACCGGTGCCGTAGCCGGGGAGGCCGGAGAAACCGAGGCATTCCCAGACGATGCCCTGTCCGGCAAAGGCGGCGTCACCGTGCAGCAGGACCGGCAAGACCGAATCCCCGTGCTTGTCGCCACGCAATGTCTGCGCAGCACGACTCTTGCCCAGCACAACCGGATTTACCGCTTCAAGATGCGACGGGTTCGGAACAAGGCTCAGGTGAACCTTGTTGCCGTCGAATTCCCGGTCCGACGAAGTGCCGAGGTGATATTTCACGTCGCCCGACCCGCCGACATCGGCCGGGTTGGTCGCACCGCCCGCGAATTCGTGGAAGATGGCCCGGTAGGGCTTGCCCATGACGTTTGCGAGGACGTTGAGCCGCCCGCGGTGGGCCATGCCGACGGTAATTTCCGTCACGCCCATCTGCCCGCCATATTTGATGAGCGCCTCAAGCGCCGGGACCGCGCTCTCACCGCCGTCGAGCCCGAAGCGTTTCGTCCCAACATATTTCTTAGCGAGGAATTTTTCCCACTGTTCGCCGTGGATTACCTTTTCGAGGATCGACCGCTTGCCCTCGCGGGTAAAGACGATCTCGGCGTCCTTCCCCTCCATCCGGTCTTGGAGGAAGCGGCGCTCATCCAGATCGTTGATGTGCATATATTCGAGGCCAACGGTGCCACAGTAGTTCGACTGAAGCACCGGCAGAATCTCGCGGATCGACGCCTGCTGAAAACCCAACACCCCGCCCAGCCATATCTTCCGGTCGAGGTCACTCTCGCCAAAGCCATGGTAGGCCGGAGTCAGGTCTTCCGGCAGTTCATGGTGCGACAGGCCCAATGGATCGAGCTTGGCCGCCAGATGCCCGCGCACGCGGTAGGTGCGGATCAGCATCATCGCGCGAATGGAATCGTCGGCGGCGCGGTGAACCGCGGCTTCATCGGCCGTTCCGGTCGCCACTGCGGCCATCTTCGCCGCCGCCGCAACCTTCTCGAGCGTCGCTTCGGTCGGGTCGAGGCCGAGATTCACTTCGTCCAGCACCGACACCGGCCAGTTCGGCCGTGCCCAGCTGGGACCTTGCTCCCGGTCGATCGCCATCGAATCCATGACGGTGATTAGCCTTTCAGAAGCTCCGTGAGGGTCGTTCCGAGCTCAGATGGGCTCGGCGAGACGCGAATTCCAGCCGCCTCCATTGCCGCGATCTTGTCGTCGGCACCGCCCTTCCCGCCCGACACGATCGCGCCGGCATGGCCCATGCGGCGCCCCGGGGGAGCTGTACGACCGGCGATGAAGCCGACCATCGGCTTCTTGCGGCCGCGTTTAGCTTCGTCGATCAGGAACTGTGCTGCCTGCTCTTCCGCGTCGCCGCCGATTTCGCCGATCATGATAATCGACTTGGTCTCGTCGTCCGCCAGGAACAGTTCGAGTACGTCGATGAAGTTGGTGCCGTTTACGGGGTCGCCGCCAATGCCCACCGCAGTGGTCTGGCCCAATCCTTCGTTCGTCGTCTGGAACACGGCCTCATAGGTCAGGGTGCCGGAACGAGAAACAACGCCAACGCTGCCCTTTTTGAAAATGTTGCCCGGCATAATGCCGATCTTGCATTCTTCAGGGGTCAGGACGCCTGGGCAGTTAGGACCGATCAGGCGCGATCTGCTGCCCGACAGGGCACGCTTGACCTTGACCATGTCGAGCACTGGAATGCCTTCGGTGATCGCGACGATCAGCGGAATTTCGGCGTCGATCGCTTCCAGGATCGAGTCGGCCGCGAAGGGAGGCGGGACATAGATCACCGACGCATCCGCCCCGGTCGCTTCCTTGGCCTCCAGCACGGTGTTGAATACCGGCAGGCCTATGTGGGTCGTGCCGCCCTTGCCGGGGGTTACGCCGCCGACCATCTGAGTCCCGTAGGCCAGCGCCTGCTGGGTGTGGAAGGTGCCAGTTTCGCCGGTCATCCCCTGAGTGATGACCTTGGTGTTCTTGTTGACGAGAATGGACATCAGGCAAGGGTCCCATCGATTTGTTTGCAGGCGACGAGCAGTTCCTTGACTGCGTCGACACTAATCTGGAAATTCTGCTTGGCCTCATCGTCGAGGGCGATCTCGATGACTTCTTCGGCGCCGTTCGCGCCGATCACGGTCGGCACGCCCACGTACAGGCCGTCGAGGCCATACTTGCCCTCGACATAAACTGCGCAGGGCAGGATACGCTTCTGGTCACCCAGATAGGCTTCCGCCATCGCGATTGCCGAGGTTGCGGGCGCGTAATAGGCTGAACCGGTCTTGAGAAGCGCGACGATTTCGCCGCCACCACCGCGGGTGCGCTTGACGATTTCGTCGATCCTTTCCTTCGACGACCTGCCCATCTTGACGAGGTCGTCGACCGGGATGCCACTGATCGTCGTGTAGCTGGTGACAGGAACCATCGTGTCACCGTGGCCGCCCAGCACAAAGGCGTTCACGTCCTTCACCGACACGCCGAACTCCTCGGCAAGGAAGGTAGCGAAGCGCGCCGAATCGAGGACGCCGGCCATGCCGACGACCTTGTTGTGCGGCAGCCCGGAGAATTCGCGCAAGGCCCAGACCATCGCGTCCAGCGGGTTGGTAATGCAGATGACAAATGCGTTCGGGCAGTGCTGCTTGATGCCCGCGCCCACGGCCTTCATTACGCTGAGGTTGATACCCAACAGATCGTCGCGGCTCATGCCGGGCTTGCGCGGCACGCCGGCGGTAACGATGACAACGTCGGAGCCGGCAAGATCGGCGTAGTCGTTGGTGCCTTTGATATTGGCGTCGAAGCCTTCGATTGGCCCACACTGGCTAAGATCCAGCGCCTTGCCCTGTGGCATGCCCTCGGCAATGTCGAACAGGACGATGTCGCCCATTTCCTTCTTCGCCGCGAGGTGGGCCAGCGTCCCGCCGATCATGCCTGCGCCAATCAGCGCGATCTTCTTGCGAGCCATAGGGGTCTACGACCTTTCTTCGTGATGGAATGTGCGGGCAATGCCGCGTGCGGCGCCCGCTTAGCGGCATGGCGCTATCGGGGCAACCGGTTGGGTTCCGGAACCAACCTTCCCAAGCGGGTTTTTTTGGCGAACTGCACTGGTCACTAACGTTTGCCCGTCCATCTATAGGGGTATCGCGTTATGAAGCAGCTACTGGCCCTCGCGGGCGCCGCCTCGCTCCTTTCAACCGCTCCGGCTTACGCCAAGCCAGGCAAGGGCAACCCTCAGGCGATCGGCCACGTCGGCTACAGCACTGACGGTTGCTCGCCGGGTTTCGCCAGGAAAAATAATGGCTGCCTTCCGCCCGGACAGGCCAAAAAGCTGGACAACGTGGGGCAGCGTTGGCCGGGGAGCTATGGCCGAATGTGGTCCTACGATCAGCTTCCGTATGACCTACGCAGCCGCTACTGCTTCGATCCGTCTGATCGCTATTATTACGGCGAAGGTTATCTCTACCAGTTCGACCCGCGAACCATGCTGATCCAACAGGTGGTCAGCGCGCTGCTGCGATAAGGATGTGGGCTGCCGAGTTGGGCAGCCCTACCTTACCCGGCTACGCGGCGGAGCATTTCTTCCCAAATGGGAATCTGTCCATGAAAGCCGTCGATCAACACGCGTTCATCGAGCCCGTGAACACCCTCCTTTTCGCCAATTACTCCCCATAGGCCGCCGAACCCGTATACAGGGATGCCGACCGCGCGAAGATATGCGCCGTCGGTTGCGCCAGCGGACTGAAACGGCACGACGGGCGCATTTTTGAACTGGGTCCCTACGGCCGCCTTGTAGGCGTCGAGAACGTCAGCTCGGATTTTGGTCGGACTAGTCTCCGGCGTTGTCGATGACGCGTCGACAGAAACTGTGACATCGGGCCCGGCCAAGCTCTGCAAATCCGCGCGAACTTGCTCGATTTTCACCCCCGGAAAGATCCGGCAATTAACGTTAGCCTCTGCCTTTTGCGGAAGCGCGTTTGGGGCGTGCCCACCCGATAGCATCGTTGCCACACAGCGGGTCCGGGTCGATCCGGCGTCAAAGCTCTCCAGAAGATCCGAGGTTTCCCGATCTGTCGGATCCTCCAGGAACTTGTTGAGCAAGGCTCCGAACATTCCGCTGTCGCGTTCTGCCTGTAGCTGAAACCCCGCGCGGGTTGCATCGTTGATCATTGGCGGGAAGCGATGGCGCTCGATCGCCGTCAGCGCATTGGCCAACGCGTAAATGGCGTTATCGGGCCGCGGCGAGCTGCTGTGTCCGCCTCGATTTGTGGCTACCAACTTGTAGTCCGCGTAGGTCTTCTCGGCGATCTGCATGTAGAATGCATCGACGCGCCCGTCCTTGTAGATGGCTCCGCCGCCTCCATCACCGTTCAGCGCGTATTCCGCGTCAATCAGGTCCCGCCATTCGGTCGACGCACGGCGAACGCTGTTCATGCTTGTTTCTTCATCACCCGTGAACAGTACGACGATGTCGCGGGTCGGCTGGAAACCTGACGCCTTAAGGTTCTGGAGCGCCAGAACGATACCCGCCAAAGCGGCCTTGTTGTCGTTGGTTCCGCGCCCGAGGTAATATCCCTTCTCCTCGCGAAATTCGAACGGTGGGTTCTTCCAGTCGCTGGCCTTCGCCTCAACCACGTCCATATGCGCCATTAGGAGGATCGGTTTTTTCCCACTGGGCTTGGCCGCAGCCCAGCGAGCGATCAGCGTCTGCGTGTCGTCATGATCCTTGACGATGACATTGGTGATCCCTGACTTGCGGAACTCGGAAGTCAACAGGGCGGTAAGCTTCTTGAATTCCGCGGGCCTCGCCTCGACGGTCGGAATTTCCACGATCTTCTCGAATAGTGCGCGTTCCGCGGCCCGCCGGCTATCGGGACTCTGACCGATCGCGGCGGTCGAAACCGCGGCTAACAGGGCGGCAATGGCGAGGCGCATCTTGGAGTCTCCTGATCGAGTGTAACGACACGCTAGGTTTCGTTTCGCGACCGTCAATAGTCGTGCAGGCCATGCCCCTCCCCGAGATAGTCGGCACTCTGCATTTCTTCGAGGCGACTGACAGTGCGCTGGAATTCGAAATTGCCATCACCGCGCGGATACAGCCCTTCCGGTTCCGCATCCGCTGCAGCGAGGAGCTTGACCCGGTGTTCATACAGTGCGTCGATCAAGGTCACGAAGCGCGCGGCCTCATTGCGCATCTCCCGCGTCATGACGGGGATACCGACGATGATGACCGTGTGAAATCGCTGGGCAATGGCCAAGTAATCCGCCGCCCCACGCGCATTTCCGCAGAGCCGCTTGAATGAAAAGACGGCCACGCCCTTCAGGCTCTTGGGTACGTGAAGCGTTCGTCCCAGGCCTACGTCCAACTCTTCGGTCGGAACATGGGCTCTGTCTTCGACCGGATGGTCGGTCAGCTGGAAAAAGGCCTCGCGCAACCGCTCTGTCGCTTCCGGCCCGTTCGGAACCAGCCACGTATCGAGGCCCTGCAGGCGGTCCAACCGGTAATCGGTCGGCCCGTTCAAGGGGAGCACCTTCATTCGCGCTTCCATCAGCGCGATAAACGGAAGGAATAACTCCCTGTTCAGACCGTCCTTGTACAAGTCCGACGGCGGTCGGTTCGACGTAGTAACAATCCCGACGCCCTCGTCGATAAGGGCGGTGAATAGCCGGCTCATGATCATTGCGTCGGCCGGATTGGTCACCATCATTTCGTCAAACGCTAGGAAGCGCACCTGCCCGGCAATGTCGGCGGCGACTTGAATGACGGGGTCGCCCTCTCCGGACTTGCGCGCCTCGCGAAGCCGTGCATGGACGTCCAGCATGAAGGCATGGAAATGGGTTCGGCGCTTAGACTCGAAGTCGATCGCCTCATAAGCCAAGTCCATCAGCATCGACTTACCGCGACCGACCCCGCCCCACATGTAGACGCCGCACGGCGCGGGCGTTTCCCGCCCGAACAGACGCGTGAGAAAGCCCGTCCTAGTCTGGCCAAGGTCGGCGGCGAACTGGTCGAGCGCGTGGGCTGCTCGCTCCTGGTCCGGATCGGCCTTCAGTTCCCCCGCCGCAACCAGCGCGGCGTAGCGTTCAGCGACGCGGCCCATCGGCACCGCGCTGCGTGATCTTCTTCAACGTGCCCGTGAAGGCGTAGCAAATCTCGCCGTCCTGCTCGCAATGACCGTCGAAGAAGACGAGTCCGCCGGGCGTCTGCTTCAACAGGCGGACTTGTGCATCGAGCGGCACACCGATGCGGCCTCGCGCGACGAAGCGTGTGTGACAGTCGAGCGTGACATAATGGCCCTCAGCCATACCAGCGCAGCGACCGCCCGCGAACAGGCTCATGTCGATGAAGCTCATCACCGCGCCGCCATGGATCGACCCGCCCATATTCTGGTGGCTACCGTCTGGGAACATGCGGGTCAGGCCGCGACCGGGTCCGTCGGGACGAAACAGCAGGCGCCCAGTCCGCGACGCGAAGCTGCCACGCGGGAAATCGCCCCAAGTGTACCAGCCTTCATGCTCCGGGTCGGGCTGCGCTCCGTGAGGCAGCCCGTCCGGCACGTCGCTCAAGCGGCGCGCTCCGCAACCAGCTTTTTCGTCTCGGCAATCGCCTTGGCGGGGTTCAGCCCCTTGGGACAGACGTTCGCGCAGTTCATAATCGTGTGGCAACGGTAGAGGCGGAAAGGATCCTCAAGCTGGTCGAGACGGTCGCCGGTCGCCTCGTCACGGCTGTCGGCCAGCCACCGGTAGGCCGCGAGCAGAATGGCGGGACCAAGGAATTTGTCGCTATTCCACCAATAGCTCGGGCAGCTGGTGGAGCAGCAGGCGCACAGGATGCACTCGTAGAGGCCGTCAAGCTTGGCGCGGTCTTCCGGCGACTGGAAGCGCTCCTTGCCCGACGGTTCGGGAGACGACGACTTCAGCCAGGGCTGGATCGAGGCGTATTGGGCGTAGAAGTGCGTCATGTCCGGCACCAGGTCCTTGACCACTTCCATGTGCGGCAGCGGCGTGATCCGCACTTCTCCCTTCACGTCCTCGATCGCTGTGGTGCAAGCGAGGCCGTTCTTGCCGTCGATGTTCATCGCGCACGACCCGCAAATCCCTTCGCGGCATGACCGGCGGAAAGTCAGCGTCGGGTCGATCTCGTCCTTGATCTTGATGATCGCGTCGAGAACCATCGGTCCGCACTTGTCGAGGTCGACCGTGTAGATGTCGTAGCGCGGGTTGGCGCCGCTATCGGGATCGTAGCGATAGATCTTAAACGACTTGCTCCGCTTTCCGCCCTCGGACTTGTAGGTGCGCCCCTTGGTAATCTTGCTATTCTTGGGGAGGGTGAATTCGGCCACGGGCGCTTCCTTGAGGATTACGAATTTACGGCGCCGCTAGCATGGCCAGCGGCCCCGTGCCAACCTTGCTGAGTCAACCTTCCGCGTGCCCGGCCCGATCGTCTTCCCCGTCGCGATCCGACGGCTTGAGCGGCGACAGGAACCACAGCGTCGCAAAGGTGACGATCGCGAGCATAATCGCGATATCGAGCGCACCAAGTCCGACTGCCACGCCGATCGCTCCTGTGACCCACAGGCTGGCCGCCGTCGCTGTGCCCTTCACGCTGTCCTTTCGATGCAGGATCGCGCCGCCACCGATGAAGCCCATGCCAGTAATCAGCCCCTCGATAATCCGCGCCATCGCTTCAGGCGAGTCGGTGGCGAGCGACTCCGCCGCCTGCACAAACCCGCAACAGGCGACCGCGACCAGCGGAAAGGTGCGGAGCCCCGCGCTGCGCTCCGCCTTTTCCCGGTTCCACCCGATCGGCAACGCCAGCAAGTAGGCGACTAGCAGCGCAAAGGCATGGGGCACGATGTCGAATCGGTCCGGGGACAGCAATTCGCTCACTTGCCCCGTTCCCCTGGCCGAGGTTGTTCGCGGACAGACCGGAATTCGCTGCCTTCGGACCAAGTTGGCCAGACGCCCGCACGGCTGACGCTGCGGCCGACTTCATAGGCCAAGCTTACGTCGGCTGCCGCCGCGTCAAAATCGAGGGCGGGCGACCATTCGTCGCAGGTCTGGTGGTAGCATTTCATAAAGCCCTCGAGCCACTTCGCGCCCGCCTCGCGGCCGCCCTTCACCAGGTTCGGCGCGCCGCTGATCGCCATCAACAGCAGGGTCGGAATGCCGCGCTTGGCCATCGGGAAATGGTCGGCGCGATAGAAAAGTCCGCGCTCGGGTAGTGCTTCCGGCGTCACCATCCGCCCTTGCGCCCGCGCAGCATTCGCCAGTTCGTCTTCCAGGCTATTCTGGCCCTCGCCGACAAGCATCACGTCGCGTGCCGGGCCAGCGGTGTTAAGGATGTCGAGCGTGATGTTCGCCGCAACCTTGGCCGCCGGAGCGACGGGGTTCATCGCATAGGCTTCGGATCCCACCAGCCCGCGCTCTTCCGCGGTCCAGAAGCCGAACAGGATAGACCGGTCGGGCCTCGGGCCGCGCTTGAACGCCCGCGCGATGTCGAGCAGGCCCGCGACGCCCAGCGCGTCGTCATTCGCACCGGGACGGATCGTCCTGCCTCGCGCATCCGGCGCGCCGACGCCATAGGCATCCCAGTGCGCGCCATACATGACATATTCGTCCGGCACCGTCGCGCCCGGCAGCTTGGCGAGAACATTGGAGCTCATCACCCGCTTCACGCTGACCGGCACATCTGCGGAGAAGTGCTGCTTCAGCTCCGCTGGCTTGAAGTCGGCCTGCCGCGACGCCTTGCGCAATGCGCCAAGGTCGAGACCGGAATCCGCGAATAGCCTTCGCGCGGCATCGCCGTGCAGCCAGCCTTGTAGCGCCAATCGCCCGGTCGCGTCGGCAATATCGTAATTTTCCCCTTGCGACGCGTTGACCGTTTCCCAGCCATAGCCGGCGCCCGGCGTGTCGTGGACGATCAGCGCCGCGACCGCGCCACGTCGCGCAACTTCCTCATATTTGTAGGTCCAGCGGCCGTAATAGGTCATTCGCCGCCCGCCGAACTTGTCGACGCTGCCGTCTCCGGTCGCCGCTTCGAAATCGGGGTCGTTGACCAGTATCACGGCGACCTTGCCCTTGAGGTCGACGCCCTTGAAATCGTCCCAGCCGCGTTCCGGTGCCGACACCCCGTAGCCGACGAACACCATCGGCGCCCTGTCGATCGTGACGCGGTCGACCGGCCGGACCGTGCTGGCGTAAACATCCTTGCCGAACGCCAGCGGAGTCCTGTCCGCCGAAAAATTCCCCTGGCCCAACTGAGTATTCACCAGTGGGACGTCCTGCGTCCACTTCCCCCCCGGTCCCGCGGGCTCCAGCCCGATCTTCTGAAGTTCTGTGGTCAGCCACGCGATGGTTTTTTGCTCGCCCCTCGTGCCTGGCGCGCGGCCCTCGAATTCATAGGACGCGAGTACTTTGGTGTCCGCAGACAGCCGTTCCGGCGAGATAGATCCAGGTGGCGCGGCAGCAACGAGTGCAAGCGACAGCAGCGGGAGTGCGACGATCTTCATCATGCGGGCCCTCCGATCGACTGGGCTGCCTTCAGCACATCGGCCGCATGCCCCGGCACCTTCACCTTGCGCCAGGCTCGCGCGACCTTGCCGTCCGCGCCAATCAGGTAGGTCGCGCGCTCCATCCCCATATATTTGCGGCCGTACATCGACTTTTCGACCCAGGTACCAAACGCATCGCTGACCCCGCCGTCCTCATCGGAAACCAGCGGCACCTTCAGCCCATATTTGTCGATAAACTTCTCGTGCTTTTTCATCGGATCGCGCGACAGGCCGATCACCTTTACCTTAGCCTGGGCAAATTGGGGCGCCAACTCGGTGAAGTCCTGCGCTTCCCGGGTGCACCCAGACGTATCGTCCTTGGGGTAGAAATAGAGGACCAGTGGCCCGCCCGGCGATGACAGGTCCAGCTCCGATCCGTCGCTTGCGGTTACCTTGAGGGCCGGAACCTTGTCGCCTTCACCGATCATCATTCGCTCTCCCTGACTTTTGCCCAGCGGCTGGCGATCCGCCTACGCGCCGCATCGATGGCCGTTACCAGCGCATCCCACTCATCAAAACCGCACAGCCTGGCAACAAGTTCATGCGACTCCTCGGCCGGCTCCATGCCTTGCGTCGACACCAGCCGCAGGACGACCAACATCCGGCTCAGTAGGCGAAGATCCGCGTCTGCGCCCTGGTCGATCAGGCCGGCTTTGACCAAGGCCTCGATCGCCACCTCCAGCCGCGGATCCAGCGCCGTCTTGTTGGTTAGCTGCAATATGTGGACCGCGAACTCT
Source organism: Sphingomonas edaphi (assembly GCF_003583725.1). Lineage (GTDB taxonomy): Bacteria > Pseudomonadota > Alphaproteobacteria > Sphingomonadales > Sphingomonadaceae > Sphingomicrobium > Sphingomicrobium edaphi. Next base: position 714,720 of record NZ_QXTF01000001.1, read on the forward strand.
AGATCGACCAGCCCGCCTTCCCCCAACTTGATGTCCAAGGCCCCAGCTGGCGGTTTATGCCGCGCCATCTCCTCGCGCATCTTGGCCGCGTCGGCGCGGATCGTGGCGGCATCGCCGCTGTCGCGCAGGATCGCGCGGACCAGATCCCGGACCTTGGCCTTGGCTTCATTCGTTCCGGTCAGCGGCCGCGAGCGGCACAGCGCCATATGCTCCCAAGTCCAGGCCTCATTGCGCTGATAGGCTTCGAACGCCGCCAGGCTGACTGCCAGCATCCCCTGCGCACCCTGCGGGCGGAGCCGCGTATCGACCTCGTAAAGCGGCCCGGCAGCGGTCGGCGTGCCCAGCGCCGCGCCAATCCGGCTGGCCAAGCGGTTGTAATAGTCGGTCGCGGGCATCGGCTTGTTCGCGTTCGACACCGCGCCCTCCGGCGCATCGAACAGATAGATGAGGTCGAGGTCGCTGGCATGGGTCAGCGCCCGGCCGCCCAGCCTGCCCAGACCAAGGATGACCAGCTGGCCGCCGGGCACCGTGCCATGGGTCCGCGCGAATTCCCGCGTTACGCCTTCTGCGAGCGCCACGATCGCTGCTTCCGCTAGATCGCTATAGCCTTCGGCAATAAGAATCGGGTCGCGATGTGCCGCGAGCAGCTGCACGCCCAGCGCAAAGCGCCGCTCGCCGACCATCCGGCGGATGCGGTCGAGTGCGATGTCGAATGGATCCCGGTCGATGACCGCAAGGAAGCGCTTCGCCAGTTCATTCGCATCGGGCGGTGGCGCGAAGCTGGACTCGTCAATCAGCCCGTCGAGCAGCGTCGGCCGCCGCCCCAGTTGGTCGGCAAGGGGCGGGGCATGGGCGAGGATCAGGGCCAGCAAATCGGCCAGGCGCGGCCGCGCAGCCAGCAGTCGGTAGAGATTCACCCCGCTCGATAATTTATCGACGACGTCGCTGAAGCGGTTGAGCGCGCGGACCGGGTCGGGGCCGGTTCCGACGGCGTTCATCAAATTGGGCAGCATTTGCTCGAACGCCGCCCGAGCAGCCGAAGACCGAAGCGAGCGAGAACGACCAGATCGCCAGTCCTGAACGCGACGATAGGCTTCGTCGACATCGGCGAAGCCCATCGCGGTCAATTCCTTGCGCAGGATATCCGGATCGTTGGACAGCCTCTCCTCCCGCTCGGAGATCAGGCTATCGAACTGCGCGCCGACTGCTTCGACGTGCGGGCGAAGCCAATCCACCAGCGCCGGGCCATCCTCCATTCCGTGCAGCTTCGCGACTGCGTCCAGCGCCCGGGCATCGCCGGGCAAGCGGTGATCCTGCCGGTCGTCGATCATCTGGACACGGTGCTCGGCGGTGCGCAGCGCGCGGTAGGCGACACCAATCGCGGCGGCGACCTGCGGCTCCAGGTGCCCTGCCGATGCAAGCGCCCGCAGCGCGTCCAGCGTCGCGGGCGAGCGCAACCCGATCTCCCGTCCGCCGTGAATCAATTGGACGACCTGCGTGAAAAACTCCGCCTCGCGAATCCCACCCCGCCCACGCTTAAGGTCATAACCGGGCCCGAAAGCCTGTCCCTGTGCGTAATGATCGCGAATTCTCAAGGAGATTTCGCGAATCTCCTCAATCGCTCCGAAGTCGACCGCCCGGCGCCAGATAAAAGGTCGGATTTCGTCGAGGAAAGACTGTCCGAGGGCGGTGTCGCCCGCGGCGGCACGGGCGCGGATGAAAGCCGCACGCTCCCACGGCAGCGCCGAGCTTTCGTAATAGCTGATGGCTGCGCCTACTGGGAGGACGATAGGGGTGACTTCCGGGGCAGGCCGGAGGCGCAAATCGACGCGGGCGACGTAGCCGTCGGCAGTTCTCTGCTGCATCAGCTCGACGAAGCGCCGTCCATATCGAACCGCGGCCTCGGCGGGATCGTCGCGCGGCCTCCTCGGCAGGCGGTCCGGGTCGAACAGCATGATAAGGTCGACGTCGGACGAGTAGTTGAGTTCCCGGCTGCCGAGCTTGCCGAGCGCAATGATGGCAATCCCTTCGGGCACGGCATCTGGCATTCGCTCCAGGATAACCGTCCGGACCGCCTCACTTATCGCGGCATCGGCGAAGTCCGACAGGGCTGCCGTCACCCACTCCAGCGAACCTTCCCCGCCAAGGTCCGCCAGCGCAACCGCCAGCGCAAGTGCGTGGCGCCGGCGACGAAGCTTCTCTGCAATGCTGTCGGAATGGATCGCCAAGGCGGCTCCGACAGCGGCGTCCGGGCCTTCGCTTCGAAACGTCGCGATAATGTCAGGAAACAGCGCGGCGGCGCTCTTCAAGAAGGGCGAATAAGCCTCAGCGCGCTCGATCGCGCCTTCCCGATCCGCCATCAACACTGTTGCAGTCATGCCGCGCTGCATGGCGCAAATCGACGAATGATGAAACCGCTTGGGACTTCATGCATTTGTAATTCCGATGAATATCGAACGTCCCCTTTATGCGAGGACGGAAGACGCGATGAAGCGGCCCATCAGCGACAGCGACCTTCCGCCAACGCAGGCTGCCCTTTCGGCCGCGCTTCGGCGCGCCTTCGCCCCGCCGGTGAACGGGGCGAATGACGAATTCGAGGCGCTGTTGAAAAAGCTTGGGTGACGCTCAGCCGCGATCGCGGCTGAGCTCATCCACTTCGCCCATGATTTCCTGAAGGGCCGACTTATCAGGATCGGTCTTGTGCTGCCGTCGTGACGGCAGCTTTCCACCAGAGAGCAACGCCTCGAGTGCCACACGTCCCCGGGCGACCCGGCTCTTGATCGTGCCCACCGCACATCCGCAGATTTCGGCCGCCTCCTCATAGGCGAAGCCGCCCGCACCGACGAGAATCAAGGCCTCACGCTGTGGCTGTGGCAAGTGCAGCAGCGCACGCTGCATGTCGCCAAGCTCGACATGGCGGTCCTGACTCGCAGGCGCCGCTAGGATTTTCGCCGCGGTGACATCGTCCCACTCCCCCTTGAAGCGTGCGCGACGCATCTGGCTCAGGAACAGGTTTCGAAGGATGATGAAGGTCCATGCCCGCATGTTGGTTCCAGCCTGGAAACGCTTGCGCGCGGCCCACGCCTTCAGCAACGTTTCCTGAACAAGGTCGTCAGCAAGATCGCGGCTGCCGGATAGGGAGCGGCCAAAGGCACGCAGGTGCGGAATTACCTGGCCGAGTTGTTCCTTGAATTCATCGTCGGGTAGCGGAATGGGTTCGGGGCGTACCCCGTCCTCGGCCTCAATTTGCTGTTCGTCGCTCACTGAAACCCGCCCCGATTCGGCATCGACGGAATCGACCGCCACCGCCTTTTGATACGCACCGATGCTCTCCATCAATTTAGGGTGTCAGCGCGCGATGAACAATATGAGCGCGAAAATCGCCACGACGAGCAGCAACCCGACGCCGAGGACGACCCGGGTCACATGCGGGGTCGCTCCCGCCCGAGCTTCGGTAGTCGTCAAATGTTCAGGCTGGCCGTCTGTCATGAATCCCCCAACAGAGAAAAGAAAGTTCGAAGGTTCCAACGCCGCGGAGTCAGGCGCGGTTCCGAAACGGTTGGAACCTTTGAACGATTATTGTCGAGGTTAGGCCGCGGGTACCGTCGCGGCGTCGAAAAACAGCGCTTGGCTAATCGCTGCCTTGACCGTCGACCGCTGGAACGGCTTGGTGATGAGGAACGTCGGCTCGGGGCGCGTGCCGGTCAGCAACCGCTCAGGGAACGCCGTGATGAAGATTACTGGCACCGAAAATTCGGCAAGGATGTCTTTCACCGCATCGATGCCTGAGCTGTCGTCCGCCAGCTGGATATCGGCCAGTACGAGGCCCGGGGGCGATTTGCGGGCCTGCGCAACAGCTTCGTCGCGCGTCACAGCGACGCCGGTGACATTATGGCCCAGGTCGCGAACGATTGATTCAATATCCATTGCGATGATCGGCTCGTCCTCGATGATCAACACGTCGGCGTGAGTTTGGCGCTCAATTTCCGACATGGCTTCCGCAACCAGGCTGTCGACGTCGTCGGGCGACGCGGAAATCAGATAGGCGGCATCCTCGCTGGAAAAGCCTTCTAGGCTGGTAAGCAGCAGCGCTTGCCGCGAAAGCGGCGTTATCCGCGACAGGCGCGCCTGCGCGATGCCCTCTGCGCCGGCCAGGTCCATCGTCGGCTCCTCGCCTTCCTCGATATTAGCGCTGGACCAGATGGCGTGGAAGGTACGGTACAAACCAAGTCGCGGATCGACTTCGCGCGGAAATTCTTCCGGTGAGGCGACAATGGTTTCCAAGGTCGCGCGGACGAATGCATCGCCGTGCTGCTGGCTGCCGGTCAGCGCGCGCGCATAACGACGGAGGAAAGGCAGGTGCGGTGCAAGTTCCTGGCCAAGCGACATGTAGAAAACACTCCCCTCAAAATTCCAAAACGATACGCACCCGTATTGGGCGCGTCGCCGGTACGGTGCAACCCTGGCCGCCGCTGCAACGCGCCGTCACCATGGTGCAACACCCTTTGCCCCGACTTGCTGAAGTGTGGAACAAAGCACCGGCGATTTGGTTTCCATGCTAATTCGCCGTTCACGCTGCCCGGATTGACGGGGCGCCAACGCGGCGGATAGGTGCTGCTTCTCTTCCGTCGGCCGAAAGGCTGCGTGGCGATAATGCGCTGAGTGAGTGACTTGAATTGAGGAAGGCGCATATGCTTGCGCGCGAGGGGGACGAGAGGTTGAGTGGGACCAGTAAAGCCGATGGCCGCCGCGACAACGCCGGGGCCGGCTCTCCCGACAAAAAGAAGCGGAAAGACAAGCAGGGCAGCGTCGGGCGCGCCCTTCGCACCGTCTATGACGAGACCTTGCGGGAGGATGTCCCCAAGGATTTCCTCGACCTACTCGGCAAGCTCGACTGACACGTGGCGCGGGACATCCCGCGTATGATCGACAACGTGCCCAACGCCTTTGGCCGGCTGCCGACGCCGGCGAAACTGCTGCTCATCATCAGCTTGGCCCTGCTGCCGATAGGTCTCGCCAGTGCATGGTCGGCAAAGCGCGGACTCGATGCCGCGAACGCAGCGACCAATGGCCGAGCGCAAGACCAGGCGCTTGTCGCCAACGAAGCGATGGGCATGCTCATTGCGCGCAACACGCTGGCGGCTCGCGTCGCGGCCAACGCCGTGCTTTCCCGCGGCACACCCCAGCCCTGCAGCGAAGCGCAGCGCATCCTTGCGATCACGCCTGCCGTTGCGCGCGAGTTTACGCTGGTCGATGCCGACGGGACACCGATTTGCACCGTCGGCGACATGTCTCCCCGCGCCAATATCCGCGTCGCGCCAGGCGATCTGCGGCTGTGGGTCTCGCCGGCGAGAGATGCGATCTACGTCCGGGCCGGTGTGATCGGCGGCGCTGCTACCGTCCGGATCTCCGCCGCCGAGCTAAAGGATGCGATTGACGCGCGGGGCCTCGACATCATGGGAGCTTCGCTCATCGCCGACGGCGAGGAAGTGGTCATCATCCCTGGCGACCACCGCCCTGGCGAATATTCCACTACCCTGCCGCTCGCTTCGGGCAAAATATTGTCCCGGCTTATCGTCGATCGCCCGCAGGTGTCGACGATCGAGCGCCTGTTCATCTTCCTGCCGCTGCTTATGTGGGTCGCCGCCGCGGTGGTCAGCTGGTGGATGGTCCACCGCTACCTGATCCGCCCGCTCCGCCGGCTGCAGCGTGCCGTCGCCGACTTCCAGCCCGGATACGACAGCACGCTCGTCCTGCCGCCTGGCCTAGGCCCGGCAACCGAGATCCATGAACTTGGCGGCGCGTTCCAGCGGGCCGTCGACCGGATCGAGGGCGCCGAACGCGAGGCACTCGAAGCGCTGGAAGGACAGCGCCGCCTAGTCCGCGAAGTGCACCACCGCGTGAAGAACAATCTGCAGGTCGTCGCCTCACTGCTCAGCATCCACGGGCGCAGCGCTGCCCAACCTGAGGCGCAGGCCGCCTACTCCGCAATTGGCAGGCGCGTCGACGCGCTATCGGTCGTCCACCGCAACCACTATGCGGAGCTTGAGGAGAATCGCGGCATCGCGCTCCGCCCCCTGCTCAATGAATTGGCCGCCGGGTTGAAGGGCAGTGCGCCCAAGGAAGCTCGCGGCACCGCGATTGACCTCGACCTCGAAACCGCCTTCACGACCCAGGACGTTGCGGTCGCCGCAGCGTTCCTGATAACTGAAATTGTCGAGTTCGCGATGCTGCGCCACCCAGGCGACCCGATCGACATTTCGCTCCGTCGAATTGATGCGCTCACCGCGTCGCTGTCGCTGTCATCGTCGGTGCTGCTTCCCGACGACGAAGCGCCCGACGTCGCCAAGGTCCAGTTCGAGCGAATCATCGAGGGCCTCGCCCGCCAACTACGCTCACCGCTTGATCGGCGGCTCGGGCGATACACCGTTACCCTGCCCGTATTTCCGGATTCCTAACCCTCCCCGTTGTTAAAAAACGACGAAGTGTTCGATTTTTTTCAAATTAAGCGGAACCGGTTTCGAAAAGCAGGCGTTCTACAGTTCGGATAGTGACCTTTTGCCCCCCCGCTCTCGCTATCCGATTAAATGGGCCCGGAACCGCCAACCCTCCCCCCCCCCGGTGGCGTTTCCGGGCCCACATTCGTCCGGGGCTCTTCGATGACAGCATCGGGATTTGAGACGGCACGGCGCGAGGCGCGCCAATGCGTGACGCGGATCGCCAGAATCGCAAACTCGTAAAGCGCATACAGCGGCACAAGCATCAGCAGCATCGACACCACGTCTGGTGGTGTCAGTACCGCCGATACGCCCGCTGACGCCACGATCGCGTATCGGCGCGAACTGGCCAGTTGCTCGCGGGTGACGACACCCGCCCGCTCCAGCACCATCAACAACACCGGCAACAGGAAGGCGACACCGAACCCGAATAGGAACCGGGTGACGAAGTTCAGGTAATTGCCAATCGCAGGCAACGCTTCCTGCGTCACGCCGCCGACATTTCCTTCAAACCCCAGCAGGAACTTCAACGCCCAGGGCATTGCGATGAAATAAGCGAAGGACGCCCCCGCCGCGAAGAAAAAGGGCGTCATGACCAGGAAGGGCAAGAATGCCTTCTTCTCGGCCTTGTAGAGACCGGGCGCCACGAACCGCCAGATCTGGGTCGCCAGCACCGGAAAGCTGACCATCATGGCCGCGAAGAAGGCGACCTTCACCTCGACGAAAAACGCTTCAAAAATGTCCGTGTAGATCAGCTTTCCCTGGCCCGCCGCCAGCAGCGGTTGCACCAGCACAGCAAAGATCGGCTTGGCAAAATAGAGGCAGGCGAAGAAGGCCGCCATCAACGCCGCCACGCACCACAGCAGGCGGCGGCGAAGCTCAATCAGATGCTCCAGCAAGGGCGCCTTGCTGTCGTCGATGTCCCTAATCATGGCAGGGGCCGCGCCGACGGCGGCGTCGGATCGTCATCAGGCGCGGCCGGTGCTTCTAGCGGCAGGGTCGGTTCCGCGTCCGGCGGCGGTGATGTCATGACCGGCGCCGCCCGCTGCGCAGCGGGCGGGTCCGGATAATGACGATCGGCGGGATATTGGGCGAGGATACGCTGGTTCTCCTCTCGCCATTTTTTTTCCATTTCCTCCAGTTCTGCCTCGCGGATGACATTCTCGATCCCGGCGGTGAAATGGCGCGCATAGCCGCGTACCCGGCCAACCCAGCGGCCGATCTTCATCATCACGCGCGGGAGTTCCTGAGGCCCGATGAATAACAGGGCAACCACCGCGACAACGATCAGTTCGGAAGTGTCGACGCCGAACATGGCGCTGGAAATTTCCTAGCGCGGGTTCTGGTCGCTCGGCGGCGGCGAGGGCGTAACGGGATCGCTGGCGCGCGGCGTAACGTCGATGGGCTGCTGCGGGGGAAGCTGGCGCGGATCTTGGCTTCGCGACTTGTCCTCGTCGTCGGCCATTCCCTGCTTGAAGCTTTTCAGGCCCTTCGCAACGTCCCCCATCATCGTCGAGAATCGATTACCACCGAACAGCAGCAGCACGATGACCGCAAAAATCAGGATATGCCAGAGGCTGAAACCGCCCATTTGGAAACTCCGGTAAGGGGACTTTGAGAGCCTACTTAGTCCTCATCCCCGTCACTTTCCAGTTGAAGCTGCAACGTCTCTTCATCCAGCGGGTCGAGCAGCCCCGCCGCCTTCAGGTCGTCGATGCCCGGCAAGTCGCGCCGCGAGCCCAAGCCGAAATGAGTCAAGAAGTCCGGTGCCGTCGCATAGAGTAGCGGTCGCCCCGGCGATTCCCGGCGCCCCGCAGTGCGCACCCAGCCCGCTTCCATCAGAACGTCTAGTGTGCCCTTCGAAATCTGGACGCCGCGAATGGCCTCGATCTGCGCCCGGCTGACGGGCTCATGATAGGCGATGATTGCCAGCGTCTCGGTCGCGGCGCGTGAAAGGCGGCGCGGGTCCTCGCGCGTCCGGCGAAGGATATGCGCCAGATCGGGCGCCGTCTGGAAATGCCAGCGGCCGCCCCGTTCAACCAATTCGACACCGTGCCCGGCATAGTGTTCTGCAAGGTCCGCGAGTGCGGCCGCGACGTCGCCCTCGCCGGCATAGGCTGCAATTCCGTCGATCGCGAGCGGCTCGGCGGACGCAAATACCGCCGCTTCGACGGCGCGAACGAAATCGTCCATCAGGGAAGCATTCCCGCCAAACTTTGAACTATGATTACCATCAGGCTGCGCTCCGGACCATTAGGTCGCCGAAAGGTTCTTCCTGCTCAATTTCCAGCCGCCCCTGGCGCGCCAGTTCCAGCGCCGCGACAAAGCTGCTCGCCAGTGCGGATCGGCGAAACGCCGGATCGGCCGTCACCGGCAGGAAGGCCTCCAGCGTTGTCCAGTCCAGCGCCTGCCCGATCAGTGCCGACACGCGCTGGATGGCATCTTCCAGCGTCATGACCGCCCGGTGGGCGACAACGTGCAGCGCCGGCTGGGTCCGAGCGCGCACTCGGCCATAGGCGGCATAAAGATCATAGGCGGTGGCCTGCCATGCCGACTTCCGAACCAGCCGCAGCCCCTCGTGCGCACCCCGCGCAAACACGTCGCGGCCCATGCGGTCGCGGCCCATCAGCCGCGCGCCGGCGTCTCGCATCGCGTCGAGCCGCTGCAGCCGCTGCTGCAGGCGAAGTGCAAGTTCCTCGGGCGACGGATCGACGGTCGGGTCCTTGGGCAGCAACAGGCAGCTTTTCAGATAGGCAAGCCAAGCTGCCATCACTAAGTAATCGGCAGCAATCTCCAGCCGCAGCGCCTTGGCCTGCTCAAGGTAGGCTAGATATTGCTCGACCAGCGCCAGGATAGAAATTTGGTGGAGGTCGACTTTCTGCGCCCGCGCTAAGTTGAGCAGTAAGTCGAGCGGCCCTTCCCACCCGTCGAGGCTTAGCGTCAGCGCTTCGTCGTCGCGCACCGATGCCTGAAAGAACTGCTGCTGGTCCACTCGATCCTCGTCAGTGCGAGCGTAGCGAAGCGATCCAACGACGCAACAGGATTGCGTCGTCGGCCGGCGCCAGTGTCGACGGGCTAGACCAGTGCCAGCAGCGCATCCCTCTTCGCGACGGCCTCGGCAAAATCCATCTCGTCGTCGGGGGTGAACCGCGTCGCCATTGCCCGCGCAAGCCGCGCCGATCCTTCCGGCGACAGATCCGGAACGGCATTGGCGACCAGCAGCATATTTTCCAGCGTTCCATCGCAATGCAGCGCGACATCGCATCCCGCGTGGACGCAAGCCGCAGCCCGCTGGCCATGGTCGCCGGCCAGCGCTTCCATGCAGATATCGTCGGACATCAGGAAGCCTTCGAAGCCGATCCGCTGCCGGATGATGTCGTTGATGACGATCGGGCTTTGCGACGCAGGTCGCTCGGCGTCCCACGTCGTATAGAGCAGGTGAGAAGTCATCCCCATCGCTGCATCCCGCAACCGCTCGAATGGCTCGACGTCGATCGCAAGTTCCTCTTCGCCGGCGTCAACGACCGGTAATTCCAGGTGGCTGTCGGCCAGCGCGCGACCATGGCCCGGTATATGTTTGATAACACCCAACGCCCCCGCGGACGCCAGCCCATCGAGAATTGCTTTGCCCAGTGACGCGACCTGCATCGGTTCGGAACCAAGCGCGCGATCACCGACAATGTCGTTCGCACCCGGCTGGCGGACATCCAGCATCGGGAGACAATCGATGTTGACGCCGACCTCATGCAACATCAGCCCCAGCGCCCGGGCATTGACCCGTGCAGCCTCGATCGCGCTAGATGGAGCCAGTCGGTACAGCCTGTCAAACGCCTCGCCTGACGGGAAGGCTGGCCATTCCGGCGGTCGCATCCGCGCCACCCGTCCACCTTCTTGGTCGATCAAGATGGGGACTTCGTCATGCCCTTCAATCTCTCGGAGGCTATCGGTCAGCCGCCGCAACTGCAGTCTGTCCACAATATTTCGCCGGAACAAAATATAGCCTGCCGCATGGGCGTCGCGGAAAAAAGACGCTTCGTCGGCGGTCAGCTTGGTGCCCGCCAGCCCGTAGATCGCGGCCTGCATCAGTTGACGACCAGGCAACTTTCGCCTGCCGCGCGGAGCGCGGAGCAGGCGGCCCGCGTCTGGTCGGACGACCCGACCGCGCGCAGGCGATAGAAAGGCTTACCCTTGACAGTCGCGGAGACCACTACCTTCTTTAGCGAAGCAACCTCAGGGAAACGCCCTGAAAGCAGGCTCCACGCCGTATCCGCCTTTACTGTCGACGCATAGGCGCCCAGCTGGATGGTTGGACCCGACGGCCCGGCAGGCGCCGCATCGTCCGGCGCCGGTTCCTTCGTCTCACTTGGCGGAATCTTCTTCGGCGGCGGCGCTCCTTCGACTGGTTCGGGCAGCGGCCTCATGTCGTCCGACATCTTGCCGACGTCCAGCGCCGCGTCCGGATCCTCGCCCGCGCTGGTCGAATAGGCGGTCTCGCTGTCACCGGTCACGTCGAGCCCGCCGGGATCGGTCGGTCTGACTTTGTAGGGCCGCGGGTCAGCCTTGATTAGCTCGGGCGCACCCGTAACGACGGGGTCGCGGCGGCCCAGCCAGAACATCGTGCCTGCAACGATTGCCCCCGCTGCAAGCACCATGGCCAGCGCGACCAGCATCTTGCGGGCCGAAACGCCACGCGGGCCATCCTCGTCATCGACCGCCTCGAGCCAGGGCAAGGCCTGATCGTCATAGGCGCGTCCGTCACTCATACCTTCGACCCCTCCAAAATGGGCGGCATCCTAATGCGGCCCCGCCAGGATGCGAGGGCCGCGTCACAAATTTTGACGGTCAGGCGACGGTGCAGGCGCGCCCGATCTGCTTCAAATTCCCGCACAGCTGGCGAGCATGGGTCTTAGACGGCGTCCCCAGCTGCAGCCGGTAATAGCGCTTCGACCGGATGCGGATTGGCTCGATGCTTTTCGGCATGGTCACCAGGTAGGTGTAATCGCGGATCGCGCTCCTCCACGCGATTTCCGCCTGCCGAGCCGACTTAAATACGCCCAGCTGCACAGTCTTGCCACGAACCACCTGTGCCGACGGATTGACCGCCGGACGCGGAGGATCGGCGGGCGGTGCCGGCAGCGCGGCGATGGCCAGCGCCTCGGGACTGATTTCGGTCACGGCCATTGCAGTCGCATCAGCTTGCTCCTGAACGACCTCGCCATAGGCGTTGCGCGTCGGCTCCGCCTTGATCTGCCGGCGTGCCACTGGCCGGGACCACGTAGTAGTTGCTTGGGTGGTCGTAGCCGCCGCGCTTTCGCTGACCACGGGCTGCGGCTTTGTGGTCAGCACCGGCGCGGCCGGTTGCGGTTGCATGGTCGACGGTGGAGGCAACACGATATGCGTCGCCGGCGCTTGTCCCTCGGACGGCGGCGCGACGCTCGAGGTGAGGACCGCCGAGATACCTATCAAGCCGGCGACGCCGATCGTCGCCGCAAGGCCCGACTTGCGGTTCGACGGCTTGCGCGACGGCGGACGATAGGGTTCAAGCCAAGGAAGCCGGTCACCGGCCCTAATCGCCCCCGCCTCAGCCATTCATCGCATCTCCTCGGCAGCCTCCACCCCCATCAGGTTCAGGCCGTTGCGGATAACTTGCCCGATTCCGCGAGCCAGTTCCAGCCGCGCGCGGGTTAATTCCGGCTTGGATTCAATGAGAAAGCGGCGATCTGTGTCGTCATTGCCACGGTTCCACTGCGCATGGAGCGCGGCCGCGAGCTCGTATAGGTAAAAAGCGATCCGATGCGGCTCATGCGCCATCGCCGCGGCCTCAACCGTTCGCGGATATTGGGCCGCCAGCTTGACCAGTGCGAGTTCCTCGCCGTCGAGGAGCGATAGGTCCGCCTTGCTGTCCAGCGAAACGCCGATTTCCGCCGCCTTCCGCTGCAACGAGCAAATCCGCGCATGGGCGTACTGGACGTAGAACACCGGATTGTCCTTCGACGCCTCGACCACCCTTGCGAAGTCGAAGTCGAGCATTGAATCCGTCCGCTTGGTCAGCATCATGAAACGGACGACGTCCTTGCCGACTTCGCGCACGACATCGGCTAGCGTGACGAAGTTACCGGCCCGCTTCGACATCTTGACCGGCTCGCCTGAGCGCAGAAGCTTGACCATCTGAATGATCTTGACATCCAAGTCGACACGGCCATCGGTGAGCGCCTTGACCGCCGCTTGCACCCGCTTGACCGTCCCCGCATGGTCGGCGCCCCAGATATTCACCAGATGGTCGGCTTTCTGGGCCTTTTGAAGGTGATAGGCCGCGTCGGCGCCGAAATACGTCCAGCTTCCGTTCGACTTCTTCATCGGACGGTCCTGGTCATCCCCGAACTCGGTCGACTTGAACAACGTCAGCTCGACCGGTTCCCAATCGTCAGGCGTTTCGCCCTTCGGGGCTTCCAGCACGCCCTCGTAGACAAGTCCCTTAGCGCGTAGCGTCTGCAGTGCCGCCTCGACGCCCCCCGAAGCCTGAAGCTCTGCCTCGGATGCAAAGATGTCGTGGTGGATTCCCAGCAGGGCTAGGTCGTGCTTGATCAACTCGATCATGGCCGCGACAGCCTTCTGCTTGAACAGGCCCAGCCATTCGCTTTCCGACTGGCCGACGAACCTGTCGCCAAACTCAGCCGCGAGCGAGGCACCCACTGGCTTTAGATAGTCGCCGGGATAAAGACCTTCCGGGATCTCACCAATGTCCTCGCCCAGGGCCTCGCGGTACCGCAGGTGCGCGGAGCGAGCGAGCGTGTCGACCTGCGAACCGGCATCGTTGACGTAATACTCCTTGGTAACCCGGAACCCCGCGGCCTCTAGCAGCCGGGCCAGTGCATCGCCAACCACCGCGCCGCGGCAATGGCCCATGTGCATCGGGCCGGTCGGGTTGGCCGACACATATTCCACGTTCACCCGCTCGTTCTTTCCGATCGACGACAAGCCGTAGCGCTCGCTTTCCCCGAGAATAGTAACGAGTTCGTCACGCCAGCTGTCTTCTACCAGGCGGATGTTGATGAATCCCGGACCAGCAGTCTCGACCGAGGTCACCGTGGGCAGTGCTTCAAGCTTCGGCGCGATTAGCGCGGCCAGAGCGCTCGGATTGGTGCCCGCCGTCTTTGCCAGAACCATCGCCGCATTGGTGGCAAGATCGCCGTGCGCAGCATCGCGCGGCGGCTCCACCGCCACGGGCTTGCGGTTAGCATGCGTGGGCAAATGGCCTTCGGCAACCAGTTCATCGAGAACGCCGTCGAGCAGCGCGGAATAGCGGGCGTAAAGGGACAATGCGGTTCACCGGTTGGGATGGGTTAATTTGAGCGCGCCTCTAGCCCATGCTGCGCCGCTCGTCACCCTTTCCGGATTTTGATCGTAGCGACGTCAGTTGCCCCCGGCCGAGCCGACATAGACGATCCGCCATTCGGTGACTTCGCCAGTCTTGGCGAGGACCATTTGCGGGCGCGGCGCGGTCGAGCGACGCTTATATTCGCCGGGGCGGCCGAACGCGAAATGGCTGTGATCGCCTTCGTCCAGCGATTCAATGAGATTGTAACCGGCGGCGCGGTAGGCGGCCGCGATCTGCCAGTGGCTGACACCAGGCCGCCGAGCGATGTCGATGGCGCGATTGGCCATGTGGTAACTATTGGCGACGCCGCCTACACGCTTGTTGTGCGCGGGGCTTCGATAGGTGCTCGTTACACGGCCCCAGCGTCCTCCGAGGTCGCGGATTGAGGTCATGTTAACGAGACTTGGCGAAGCTTGGGGAACAGAGAGGAAGCCCGGAGTAGGCTGCACCTGCTTCGAGTAAAATTCGTTGCCACCCACCGTCCGGACGCCGAAGTCAGTGCCCGCGGCAAACGCCGCTTGCGCGGTGATGAGGAATATTGCTGCGCCCGCCGCTTTCAACATGTCTCTGCCCCCGAAGAGTCGGAATACAGATAACATAAATTTAACGCACGAGGCAAAATGCGAGCGTGGCCTTAGAATTTCTCCGGAAGATGCACTGGTCCGATCAGCGCTTCGTGGCGGGCGATCGCGAAGCGATCGGTCATACCAGCGATGAAATCCCCAACGCCCCGAAGGCGCGCCACTTCACCTTCGCCACGGCGCCATCCGGCAGGAAGATATTCCGGGTTCTCACGGTAGCAGCGCGCAAGATCGCCAACGATCCGCTGCGCTTCCATCCGGATCGGCCGCAGTTCGTCGCTGTCGTAGAGATTCGCATAAAGATGGCGCTTCAGCCCACGCTCCTCCTTTTGCATCGCGCTGGAAAACCCTGCAAGCTGCCGGCCCGCCAAACGGATGTCGTCAATCGTCTCCACTCCACTTTGGGCAATGCGCCGGCGCGTTTCCTCGAGGACGTCACCCACCATCGCGCCGATTCCGTCGCGAACCAAAGCCTTCAGCTTTCGCGTTTGGTCGAGGACGGGATGGCGATGCTCGATTTCCGCCCACAGCCTAGCCACGAGTGGCAGTTCCAGAAGCGCGTCCAGTCCCAGGATGCCCGATCTGAGGCCATCATCGATGTCATGGTTGTCGTACGCAATGTCATCGGCGATGGCCGCGACCTGGGCCTCAAGGCTAGGCCAGCTGTCGAGTTGCAAATCGAATGCGGCGTTCGCTTCCTCCATCGCCCAAGTACGATCGCCCAGCGGCCCATTATGCTTGGCGAGACCTTCGAGCGTTTCCCAACTTAGATTCAAGCCGTCGAATCCGGGGTACGGGTTTTCGAGGCAGGTCACGAGCCGAAGCGTATGGGCATTATGGTCGAAGCCGCCGGCATCAGCGAGGCTGGCCTGCAGCGCATCCTCACCCCCATGGCCGAAAGGCGGGTGGCCGAGGTCATGCGCGAGGCAGAGGGCCTCGGTTAGGTCTTCGTTGAGACCCAGCGCGCGCGCCATGGTGCGGCCGATTTGCGCAACCTCGATCGAATGGGTGAGGCGAACCCGGAAATGATCGCCGTCGGGTGCGACGAAGACCTGCGTCTTATGGCGCAGACGGCGGAAGGCGACCGAGTGGACAATCCGGTCACGGTCACGCTGAAAAGCATCGCGGGGCCCGCGCGGCCCCCGATCATCCTCCGCAAAGGCCCGGCCGCGCGATCTCGACGGGTCGGCGGCAAGAGCCTTGGGAAGGATCATTTGGCGGGAAGTTTCTCGATCTTGATCTGGGCCGGAGTTCGTGTCCAGCTAAAGCCGTCGACGCCTTCCTTGGCAAGCTTGTTGACCAACGCCTGGGCTTCACCCTTGCTGTCGAAGGGCCCGACAAGGAGGCGGAAATACTCCTTGCCCTCGGTAACGTAGGCAGTGCGCGACTTTAAGAGTGAACCGGCTTTAGAGCTAAGCTTCTTATATTCGACCGCCATACGGTCTTTGTTTGACCCACCCGCGAGCTGAATCCAGTTCGTACCCGTGACGCCGAGCCTAGCGGCTTCTTCCCTTGCCTTTTTCTCGGCGGCAAGCTTTTCCTCGCGCTTCTTCTTTTCTTCCGCCGCCTTCTTGTCAGCCAGCCGTCTCGCGGCAGCTTTCTTGTCGCTGGCTGACTTTGAAGCGCGGGCGGCCTTGACATCTCCATCGCGATCCGCGGCGATCGTAGTTTCGACCTTTGGCTTCGGGGCTGGCGGCGCTTCCGCAATGGTCGCAAGGAGCTTGTCGATCCCGCTCAAATTGCTCTCGTCAGTCGAGGGCTTCACATCCGACAGCGAGAAGGACGGCGCAGGTGCCGCTTCCTGCGGCTTGTTCGAGACAAGCTTGACTGGCTCGGCGGCGGAGGCTGTCGACTGTTGCGGACCAGGCGCCCGAGTAATTCCCGTCGACGTGGCGCCACTTGCCGACGGGAGGCTAAAAGATGGTAAAGCGGACGTGGGATTCGCCACATTCGGTGAAACGGATGCGACCTTGACGGGGGCGGTTGCAACCGGCGTTGGGCGCGGGGGCGCGACCGCGGCAACCTGCTGCGTTGCTGCCTGCTGCTGCGCGGCCGCAACTCGCCCTTCCGCATCTTCCGGGAATATACCGAGGTGAACCGCAGCGGCCTTCTCGCCGATGCTCAAATTCGGAAGGAAACGGAAGAAGGGAGCGAAGCGTGCGGATCCCCCCGGCATAACTGCCTCGATCGCCTGCGCGGCCCCTGCCTGGTCTCCCACCAAAGCGAGCACGAACGCACGGGTTCGCTGCGCGGCTTGGTCGCGGCGATTCAACAGCGGCTGCAGCGCGTCTAGGGCGGCGTTCCGATTCCGCGCGATGGCCAGGCTCAGCGCCAAACGGCGTCGCGCCTCGTCCGAACCCAAGGAAGAAATTGCCAGGCGGTAGTCCGCTTGCGCGCCGCCAAGATCGCCGGCGAGGTCGCGGGCCAAACCGCGCTCCAGCGCCATCGTCATCGGCTGGGCGCCAAGACGTGCGGCCTGATTGAAATAGAAGATTGCGCCATCGGCATCGCCCATGTGGGCCATCGCCGCACCGAGGCCCGCTTTCGCGGCCGGCGCATTCGGGTTGGCTTCCTCGGCACGGCCGAAAAAGCCTGCCGCGGCTTGAAGGTCGGCAAGCTCCAGCGCAGCGTGACCGGCACCGATCAATGCGTTGAAGTCGCGCGGATTGGCCGCAAGCACGCGGATGTGCCTCGCGAGCGCAGATTCGGGCGCTT
Organism: Sphingomonas edaphi; assembly: GCF_003583725.1. GTDB lineage: Bacteria > Pseudomonadota > Alphaproteobacteria > Sphingomonadales > Sphingomonadaceae > Sphingomicrobium > Sphingomicrobium edaphi. The sequence goes on from NZ_QXTF01000001.1 coordinate 731,891, forward strand.
CGCGGACAACCTGCTGCGCGACGACCGGCGTGGCCATAATCGTCGTCGATGCAAGCAGCGCGACCGCAATCCGGTGCGCCGACAACAAACCCTTATTCAGCATGGCCCTCCCCATGCCTGACGGAAGCTTGCTCAAAGCTTGCTGAAAAGTCCCTAGCGACGGGACGTGGCTGCCCGGCGACGAGCCGGGCGCCAGCCTAACACGCTTTACTGATTATTCTGGCGATTGAGGAAGCGCGGGATATCCAGCGGCTCGCGGCGGAAACCGGGGGCCGGCTCATCCTCGACCTTCGCCTGGGCTGCGCCGCGGGCAATGTTCGACATGCGCTCGAACAAGGTGCCACTTTCACGAGCAACCTGTTGCGGAGCGCCGGTGGTGCCCGTCGCCGCCAGATCGTCTTCGTCGGCCGGGGGGGCAATCGGCGTTCCAATGACCGGATCAGCAAGAATATCCTCGCTATCGAGCAGCAGTTCATCGCCAGCCTCGTCGGTCAGGTCGAGCGGCTCGTCGTCGACGATCTCGGCCTTCGGCTCAGGAGCGGACGACGGCGCGGGAGCAACGGCGGCCGGACGCGTCGTAGTTGGGAATGTAAACACCTTGCCTTGCGTCGGCTGCGCGGCAACCTCAGCTTCGATACCGGTGGCAACGACCGAAACGCGGATCTTGCCGTCCAGGCTGTTGTTGAAAGCGCTGCCCCAGATGATGTTGGCGTCCGGATCCACCAGCTCCTTGATGTGACTGGCCGCTTCGTCGACCTCCATAAGGCGCATGTCCTCGCCGCCGGTGATCGAAATGATGACGCCCTTCGCGCCCTTCATGCTGACGCCGTCGAGCAGCGGATTCGAGATCGCCTTTTCGGCGGCTTCGATTGCACGATTGTCGCCCGACGCTTCGCCGGTTCCCATCATCGCCTTGCCCATCTCGCCCATAACCGAGCGGACGTCGGCAAAATCGAGGTTGATAAGGCCGGGCATGACCATCAGGTCGGTGATTCCGCGCACACCTTGCTGGAGCACCTCGTCCGCCATCTCGAACGCTTCCTTGAAGGTCGTTTCCGATGTGGCGAGGCGAAACAGGTTCTGGTTCGGGATGACGATCAGCGTATCGACATGCTTCTGCAACTCTTCGATGCCCGCATCTGCCGAACGACCGCGGCGGGTTCCCTCGAAGGCGAACGGCTTGGTAACGACGCCGACGGTCAGGATGCCCTTATCACGCGCTGCCTTCGCGATCACCGGCGCGGCACCGGTACCTGTGCCGCCACCCATGCCAGCGGCGATAAAACACATGTGCGCTCCTTCCAGCGAGCGCTCGATTTCCTCGATCGTTTCTTCGGCGGCGGCGCGGCCTATTTCCGGACGGCTGCCCGCGCCGAGGCCCTGGGTGATCTTGAGGCCTAGCTGGATCCGCTGGTCGGCGGCCGACGCATTCAACGCCTGCGCATCAGTGTTGGCGACCAGGAATTCGACACCCTGAACGTCCGAGCGAATCATGTTAGCGATGGCGTTTCCGCCCGCGCCCCCGACGCCGATGACACTGATCCTCGGGCGAAGCTCGTCGACTTCCGGCCGGATGAAATCAATGCTCATGGATGAACCCCTCCCCTGTCGCGCGGGCGCGTTGAATCTGTTGGAGGAATCTTTGAATCATTGTGACTCCGCTGCCAAGCGAAAAAGTTAACAACTGTGAAAAAAGACGGGCTTTGTGGCCGCGCAGACTCACCATGATTCAAAATGGAACAGTCGTCGCCGAAACGACTAGTTGTTAAGGTTAATAATCGGCGGGCTTTACTTGCCGGGTTGCGGGGATGACGCCCCAGCCAACAAAACCCGCCGAAAATAGCTACCATGGTCGCGACGGAGAAGGCGCGGTCATAGCCGGTGCGATCGACCATCATCGCGCCATAACCGGCCCGAAGCCTCCCAAAAACTGTTGCCGACCGCATTCTTGAAGCCGCTCCATCACCCGGCCAGCGTCATGAGCAGACACACATTGAAGCGGTCGCACAACCACCCGACCAGGAGCTGCACGGGACCGAAAATCGATACGAATACCCAAGCGGCCAGCCCGAACTCGGTGCCGCCAAGACCCAAACTCCGCGCTTTAATGCGCTGCGGCGCCCACGGCGCGCACCCCAGCTCAACCGTGCATCGTCACCTTACCCCTTAGGGCAGCTAGAATCCGCCCTTCATGGCTGAAACCAGCCGTCCCAGCATTCCGGTTGCCTGCTTCTTTTCCTTAGCCGAACTCAGCGCAAGATCGCGGATATCGCCGGTTCCGCTGCCCGCGAGCATGGCGAGACCGACCAAGGTTGAGAAGGCCGGGCCGCTGTGCGCTTCTGGCAAGCCGGTGATGGCTTTCGGGCGGCCCACGCGGACAGAGCGACCAAGTACTCCCTGCATATAGTCGGCAATGTTCTTAAGTTCCGCGCCGCCCCCGGTCAGGACGACCTGGCGACCGACCGGCCCGGAGAAACCGAGGCTCTTCAACGCGGCCTCGATCTCATTGGTGATCTGTTCCGTGCGCTGGCGGATAACGGTGATGAGTTGGGCATGAGTGATGCGCAGCGGTTCCGCCCCATCTTCACTGCCGATCGGGGCGGCCTCGATCATTTCATGATTGTCGCGCGGACTGGTCATGGCGGAACCGTAGCGGCACTTCATCCTCTCCGCCTCGCGGCGCTGGACCCCAAAGGCGCAAGCGATGTCGTCGGTGACGTCTTTAGCGCCCTGCGGGATCGAACGTAGCCCGACAAGCATACCGCCGGCGTGAAGCGAGACGTTGGTCACCTCCGCCCCGAGCTCGACTAGCGCCACGCCAAGTTCGCGCTCTTCAACCGTCAGGCACGACAGGGCCGCCGCAACCGGCGCCGCCACAATCGCCTTCACACCGAGGTGAGCGGAGCGGATGACGTAATCGATGTTGCGCAAGGGGGCCGGATCGGCCGCGACTACGTGAATGTCGACACCCAACCGGTCAGCGTGCAGCCCAATGGGGTGGGACACACCTTCAACTCCATCTATTGTGTAAAGGGCAGGATGCGCGTGGAGCACAACCTGTCCGTTGCGATCGATGGCACCCTTGCCGGCCGCAAGCAGTTCATTGATGTCGGACTGTTCGACCTGGTGCCCGCCAAGCTCCACTTCGACATTCGCCACATCGCTTACCAGCCCGCCGGCCGCAAAGCTTGCCCAGACATCGTCGATGGTCACACCGGAAATCCGCTCGGCGATTTCGACGGCTTCGCGCACCGCGACCTCGCTGGCTTCCATGTCGGTGACGTATCCGCGTTTGACGCCTCGGCTCTCCCGTTGCCCCGTGCCGAGCACCCGTAGGCGGCCGTCTGCGTCGCGCGTAACGATGAGCGCGCTGACCTTCGACGATCCAATGTCGAGCGCGGCAATGAGGGGCTGGTCGGAAGCGGCGGCCATTGGTGGATATCAGCTTTCGGAAACGGGTTCGGGAACGATTGCCTCGCCGGGTTCGCGTGGCAAACGGACCGTCATCTTTCCAGGGATGCGCAGGTCGAAACGGAGGATGCCGCGGCCAAGCAAGCCTGCCGACTTATCCATTTTTGCGAACTTGACCAGTGCCGATGTCGCGGCGGCATCGCCTTCCGGCAGCAACACGGTTTCGCCTGACTGGAACGACAAGTCCCAACGACGCCCGCCGACCCAATTGGCGGACACCAACTGTGCCTTCAGCGCGGGCGTCTTTTCCAGCAAGCGGTCGAGGGGAACTGCCTGAGCGTTCGCGCCCTTTCCGATAAGCAGCGGTAAATCCGGCATCCGGCTTACGGGAACACGATCGAGCACAACGCCCTCCGCATCGATCAGGGACAGGCGATTATCGTCCTGCCACAATGCGGCAGGCTTCCGCTCGACAATGTCGATGACCAGCGTGTCGGGAAAGCGACGCGAAACACGCGCATCCTTGACCCAGCCGTAGTCAAGCAACCGCTTGCGAATGGCGCTGACGTCGACCAGCGGCATGGCGGTCGTCTGCTGATCGAGCGCGATGGCATAAACCGGTTTGGGGTCCATTTGGCGGATGCCCTGCACATCCACGCTCTTCACTCGGAAGCCTGCCTCACCGACTGCCTCCCCTGCGGCCAAGCCAACCTTTGCCGGAACATCAAGCGCGACGAGGGCCACACCCGCGATGGACAGCACGAATGCCCCGAACCCCCAGGCCGCAAGACGGCTCACCTGCGCTTCCTCGACCGGAAGTCGGGCTGCTAGTTTCTTGCTGACAGAACCGCGCGAGGGCGCCTTCTTGGGTCGCGAACGGCCCGACGTTCCCCGCCGGACGTGCGCCGCGATCACCCGCTCCTCACGTCTTCGAGCGCCTTCTCGGCCAGCGCTTCAGCGATAATCCGCTCGACGAGCTCGCCGTAGCCGATGCCCTTCTGACGCGCCTGCTCGGGGACCAAGCTCAGCGGCGTCATCCCGGGCTGTGTGTTCACTTCGAGGAGGTAGACGCCTGCCTCGCCCTGCGTGTCGTCCCACCGGAAGTCGGAACGCGACGCGCCCTTGCAGCCGAGAAGCCGATGTGCTGCCAGTGCCATGTCCATCATTTCCTGCGCAATGTTGGCCGGCACGTCGGCGGGACACACGTGTTCGGTTAGCCCATCGGTGTATTTTGCGTCGAAGTCGTAGAAGCCAGCCTTGGGCTTCAGCTCGGTCACGCACAGTGCTTCGTCGCCAAGAACCGCGACCGTCAGTTCACGCCCGCGAATGAACGGCTCGGCCAGCAGGCGGTCGAAATGCTGCCATGGCCCTTCGGCCTTTGCGCTGATCGGATGCCCGTAATTGCCCTCGTCAGTGACGATCGCAACGCCAACCGACGAACCCTCGTTGACCGGTTTGAGTACGAATGGCCGCGCCATTGGATCGCCTTCGTACAACGTTCGGCTTTCGACCACCTTGCCGCGCGGCATGCGGACACCGTGCGGCACCAGGACCGCCTTAGTCAGCTCTTTGTCGATTGCGACAGCTGAGGTCGTCGTGCCCGAATGAGTATACGGAATCTGCATCAGGTCGAGCAGGCCTTGCACAGTCCCGTCCTCACCCGGCGTTCCGTGCAGCGCATTGAAGACGATATCCGGGCGGATGGCCGCGAGCACTTCGGCAACGTTGCGATCCATGTCGACGGGCGTGACATTGACGAAGCCACGCTCACGCAGCGCGTTGACGACGCCTTCCCCACTCATCAGCGACACCGGCCGTTCGGACGACCAGCCGCCCATCAGCACGACGATGTTGAGGTTCCTGTCGAGCTCGCCTGACACGCTTAAGCCACTCCGATCCGTTGGATTTCCCATTCAAGGGTGATGTTGGTCTTGTCCTGCACTCGGCGCCGGACTTCCTCGCCCAGTTCCTCGATGTCGCTGCTGCTAGCGTTACCGAGGTTCAGCAGGAAATTGCAATGCTTCTCCGACACTTGCGCGTCGCCGATCCTGAGCCCACGGCACCCGGCCGCATCGACCAGCGCCCACGCCTTGTGCCCCGGCGGATTCTTGAAGGTCGATCCGCCGGTCCGGCTGCGGAGCGGCTGCGATTCCTCGCGGCTCTGAGCGATGCGATCCATTTCCGCCTGGATGGCCGCAGGATCGTCGACATGACCTCGGAACGTCGCGCCGATGACGATTGCCTGCTCCGGCAACTCGCTGTGTCGATAACTGTAGTTGAGATCCTGTGGGCCAAGGAATTTCCGCTGCCCGGACCGCAAAACAACTTCGCAGCCAATCAGGATGTCGCTCGTCTCGCGACCGTAGGCGCCGCCGTTCATACGGACAAAACCCCCTACCGTTCCCGGGATGGAACGGAGGAACTCAAGCCCGCCGATCCCAGCGTCACGTGCCGTCGAGGATACCAAGATCCCGCTCGCCCCTCCGCCACACTCGATCGTCGTAGAGTCGAGCTTAGTGACCTTGGCGAAGGCCTTGCCAAGCCGGACGACGACGCCGGGCACGCCGCCATCGCGAACGATCATGTTACTGCCGAGTCCAAGGCCCATGACCGGCACCAACGGGTCGAGATTCTTCAGGAAATCGGACAGATCGGCCGCATCCGCCGGCTCGAACAGCCATTCGGCGCTCCCTCCAGACTTGAACCAAACGAGTGGCGCCAAGGGCGCATTTGATTGCAGCTTGCCGCGAGCGGCGGGAAGGGTCACCGCGTCGCTCACTTTGATTTCCTCGCCTTCGCGATTCCATCAGAAAGGCCAGCGGCCCATTTCGTGATGTCGCCAGCACCCATGCAAACGATCAGGTCGCCCTCTCCTGCAAGATCGCGCAGATTGGCGGCAAGATCTTGGGCGCTGTCGACGGTCTTTACCATGCGATGCCCGTGGGCCCGAAGGCCTTCCGCCAAGGCCGTAGCATCCACACCCTCGATTGGCCGTTCGCCCGCCGCATAGACCGGCGCGACGAACACGACATCGGCGTCGTTGAAGGCGTTCTGGAAGTCTTCCATCAAATTCTGCAGGCGGCTGTAGCGGTGCGGTTGGACCACCGCGATGACCCGCTCGTCCGCGGCCTCGCGCGCAGCGCCGAGCACCGCCCGGATTTCGACCGGATGGTGGGCGTAATCGTCAATCACCGCGGCACCATCAATTTCACCGACGCGGGTGAAACGTCGCTTCACGCCGGAAAAGCGCTCAAAACCTTTCGCAATGACCGCGTCGTCCATCTTGAATTCGAGCCCAACCGCGACTGCGGCCAGGGCGTTCAGCACATTGTGTCGTCCAGGCATGGGAACGAACACGCCCTCGATTACTCGCCGCCCGCCATCCGCCTCGCGCACCGAGACATCGAAACGGCTGCCGCCATTCACCGCCTCGATGTTCTCCGCGCGAAGGTCGGCCAACGCCGATGTGCCATAGGTCACGACACGCCTATCGCGGATGCGGCTCAAAACGCCCTGCACTTCCGGATGATCTACGCACATCACGGCGAGACCGTAGAAGGGCACATTCTCGACAAATTCGACGAAGGCGTCCTTCACGGCATCAAACGTGCCGTAATGTTCAAGGTGCTCGGGATCGATGTTGGTGACGACCGCGATCGTCCCGTCCAGCCGGAGGAAGCTGCCGTCGCTCTCGTCGGCCTCGACCACCATCCAGTCTGACTTGCCCAGGCGGGCGTTGGATCCATAGGCGTTGATTACGCCGCCGTTAATGACGGTCGGATCGATCCCGCCAGCATCGAGCATCGCGGCAATCATCGAGGTTGTTGTCGTCTTGCCGTGCGTACCGGCGACCGCGACCGTTGACTGCATGCGCATCAATTCTGCAAGCATTTCCGCGCGCCGCACGAGCGGCAAGCGTCGTTCGATTGCCGCCTCCACTTCAGGGTTCCCGCGCGAAATGGCGGTCGAGCAGACGACAACCCGCGCGTCACCCAGGTTTTCCGCCGAGTGCCCGATGGCGACCGGGATGCCGCGCTTGCGCAGACCCTCGACGACATAACCCTCGGCCTGGTCGCTCCCCTGCACTTTGTAGCCCAGGTGATGCATCACTTCGGCGATGCCGGACATACCAATGCCGCCTATGCCGACGAAATGGATCGTCCCGATCTCGGTGCCCATTGCCTTCATGCCGGCGCCCCCATCGCAAGCGAAGGCTGCGCAGTCTCGACCCTTCCGACCAACAGGGGCGATGCGCCGCCCGCCACTCGCTCGACAAGGTCTGCAAGGTCGCTGGTCGCGTGGGGCCGACCGACGGACAGCGCCCGCTCTGCCGCGTTGGAAAGCGCCTGTGCGTCACCGGCAATTACGGCGATCTGAGCGCTCAGCGTTTCGGGTGTGAACTCATCCTGCATGATCATCCGGGCACCACCCGCCTTAGCCATTTCCCGGGCGTTTGCAGTTTGGTGATCGTCAGTCGCGGTTGGCAGCGGAACGAGAATCGCGGGGCGCCCCGCGGCGGTTAGTTCGGCGATTGTCGACGCCCCGGCCCGAGCAATGACGAGATGCGTTTCGCCCAACCGCTCGGGCATGTCCTCGATATAGGTCAGCAGTTCCGCCGGGATATTGAGCGCCGCATATCGCGCCCGCACGGTCTCAATATCGTCGGCGCGGCATTGCTGTACCACTTGCAGGCGGTGACGCAGCTTCGGCGGCAGCTTGCCGAGCGCGTCCGGCACGACCTTGCCCAACACCGTCGCCCCCTGACTTCCGCCGGTGACAAGGATTTTCAGCGGCGCGGTATCGTCGAACTCCGGGAACGGCATGGTGCCCAGCCGCGCGACGCTTTCGCGCACCGGGTTGCCGACCAGTTCGACCTTGCCGCGATAGGTGGCTTTAAGTCGGTCAACCTCCGCATAAGCGGTCGCGATAGCTGCAGCGTCGCCCGCGACCCAGCGGTTGACCCGCCCCAACACCGCATTCTGCTCATGTAGGATCGTCGGAATTTTCATCGAACTTGCCGCAAGCAGCGCCGGAAATGCGGGATAACCGCCAAACCCCACGACCGCGTCCGGCGTGAAATCGCGATACAGCGCCTTCGCCCGACGCCGTCCCTGAAGCACCGAACGAACGGCTTTCAGCATGCCGATCGGGCCACCACCCAGCCGTCCGGCGGGCAGAATATGGGTCGGCACATCCTCGAACAGGCCAGGGATCTTCGCACCACGATCGTCGGTAATCAGCATAACGCCGTGCCCGCGGGCCTTCAGCTCGGCGGCAAGCGCGTGAGCCGGAACCATATGCCCGCCGGTGCCCCCGGCGGCGAGGGTAATATTCATGCCTTGATGCTCTCCCCGCCCCATTTCACCACATAGGGCGAGCGGGTCAGATAGGGGTTTCGCCGCGTGAAGGCGAGCAGCAATCCCATGGCGATTGACAGCGCGAGCATGGACGAACCGCCATAACTGATGAACGGCAGCGTCATTCCCTTCGACGGCGCGATCTGCACATTGACCGCCATGTTGATCAGCGCCTGCAGCCCGAACTGGATGACGAGGCCCGCAGCGGCAAGGATTGCGAAACTATTCTCCTCATCGAGCAGCTTGATCAATACGCGCGCGATGATGGCGAGATAGAGGAGAGCGACCGCCATGCACGCGATCAGACCGAACTCCTCACCAATGACGGAGAAGATGTAATCGGTCTGCGCCTCGGGCAGCCCGAACTTGCGCGTGCCACCGCCCGGCCCCATGCCGAATAGCCCGCCGGCCGTAAGCGTACGCAGCGCATTCTCCACCTGAAAATTGTCGCCTTCGCCGAAGAGGAAGCCGTCGATGCGCGCTGTCGCTACGTCATAGAAGAAATAGGCAAGGATGACGCCGATCATCCCCGCGATGCCCAGCCCGACCAGAATGCGAAGGTTGAGACCCGCGATGGCGAGCATCGCGATCCACACACAACCGAAGATGATAGTCGACCCGAAGTCCGGTTGACGCATCAGCAGGATGGCGACGATGCCCAACAGGATCGCCGAGAGGCTGAAAATCGGCAGGGACTTGTCGGTCTCGCGAAGGCTCAGCAGCCATGCCATCGAAACGACGAAGAAGGGCTTCAGGAATTCGGACGGCTGGAACTGGCCGACGCCAAGGTTCAGCCAGCGCCGGGCGCCATTCACTTCCTCGCCCAGCACCGGTACCAGCGCCAGTGCGACTGTGCAGACCAGCGCACCGATCACCGACAGCCGCCGCAATGGGTCGCGCGGCTGCATGGAGATGGCGATCATGACGGGCATGGAAATCGCGATCCACGCGATCTGGCGGTAGAAATAGTGAAGCTCGTCGAACCGAACCGAGCCGCCCGAATAGCGGTGCGCGGCGGCAGGCGAGGCGGCGGCGACCGCGATCAGGCCGAACCCAATTAGGACCGCAAGCAGGAGCAACAGGACCCGGTCGATTTCCCAGAACCAACGACCCATCGCCGAGCGGTCGGACCGACCATAGCGGTTCGGGTCGACCAACGCCGCGCTAGCCTTGATCCTGCCGGTGATCGTCGCCGTATTCATAGCCCCTCCACCAGTTCCTTGAACCGGTCCCCGCGCGCTTCGAAGTCCCTGAATTGGTCGAACGAGGCGCTTGCCGGCGAGAGTAAGACAGTCTCGCCCGATTGTGAATCCTCAGTGGCGCGTTTCACCGCATTTTCAAGCGCTTCGCATTCCTCGACCTCGACACCGGCATCGCGTAACAGGCGGGCAAACATCGGCCCTGACTCGCCGATAGTGTAAGCCTTCACGACATTCTGTAGGTGGTTGGCCGTATCGCCCAGCGTCTTCCCTTTGGCCTGGCCCCCGACAATCCACCGCACCCTAGGATAGGCCGCCAACGCCGGCGCAGCGGCTTCCGCATTAGTGGCCTTGCTGTCGTTGACGTACAGGATTCCGTCCATTTCGCGGACTCGCTCCATGCGGTGAGGAAGGCCGGTATAGGTGCGGAGCCCGCGTTCGATCTGCTCCGGTGTCAGATCGAGCTCGATACAAATCTGGATGGCGGCTGAGGCATTTTCGGCATTGTGAGGCCCAAGAAGCGCGGGCCACGATTGCTGACGATCCGGCTGAATATGCGGAATGGCGTTCGTGCCACGTTGAAGAGCAAGGCGATTGAATAAGCTCTGCCCAACAAAGCCAAGGCTCTTTCCCGATTGCATTTCAAGGAGTCGCGCCTTCGACGCCTCGTACGCCTCGAAGCTCTCATACCGATCAAGATGGTCGGGCGTGATGTTGAGCAACACCGCAACATCGCAATTAAGGGAGTTGGTCAGGTCAATCTGATAGCTCGACAACTCAAGCACGTAGACTCCACCGTCCGGCAGCGGGTCCTGCGCCAAAATTGGCTGGCCAATGTTGCCGCCCATCGTCGTTGGCACGCGCGCGGTCTTGAGGATGTGATGGACTAGCGCGGTCGTCGTCGACTTGCCGTTAGTGCCGGTAATCCCCACCACTTTGTGCACCGGAAGTTCGGGCCGCGCTCGCGCAAAGAGTTCGATATCGCCGATGATCTCCACGCCTGCCGTCTTCGCGTCGATTGCGATCGGGTGACGATTGAGCGGAAGGCCCGGCGTGACGACGATGCTGTCGAATGCGGATAAGTCGCCGCCGACAAAGTTGCGAAGCTCGACACCCGCAGGCGCCTCGGCGAGGGCTACTTCGTTGTCGTCCCAGGCTGTCACCCTGGCGTCGCTCGCCAGCAACGCCTCGACTGTCGCCAGGCCGCTGCGCGCTAAACCAAGGACGGCATAATGTTTATCGGCGAAGGCCCTTGCCGTGATCACCTCAGCTTTAGGGTCGACAGACCGGCCAGCGCCAGGATGAAGCTTATGATCCAGAAGCGGATCACCACCGTCGGTTCGCTCCAGCCGAGATGCTCGAAATGATGGTGGATCGGCGCCATCTTGAAGATGCGCTTGCCGTAGCGCTTGAACCAGAAGACTTGGATGATGACGCTGACGGCCTCCAGCACGAACAGGCCGCCGATGATCGCCAGCACAAATTCATGGTGAGTCGCGACGGCAACTGCACCGAGGGCGCCGCCTAATGCGAGGCTGCCCGTATCGCCCATGAACACCGCCGCCGGCGGCGCATTGAACCACAGGAATGCAAGGCCGGCACCAACGACCGCCAACAGCAGCACAGTGAGGTCACCGGCGCCCTTCACCAGCGGTATACCGAGATACTCCGCATAGACCGCGTTGCCTACCAAGTAGGCGATCAGCGTGAACGCGACTGCAGCGATAATCACCGGCATGGTCGCCAGGCCGTCCAGCCCGTCGGTCAAATTCACGGCATTACCGAACGCGACGATCACGAACGCCCCAAACGCGATGTAGAACCAGCCAAGATCGATGACCGCCCCCTGCACGAAGGGCAAGTAAAGCTGGGTCCCGCTCATCCGCACCATCAGCCAGGTCGCGAAGCCCGCGATGGCGAATTCCAGAAACAGCCGCATCTTCCCTGACAGGCCGGCATGGTGTGCCTTCTTCACCTTGTCATAGTCGTCGAGGAAACCGATCAGGCCGAACCCGCCCGTGACCAGCAGACAGGCCCACACGTAAGGGTTTTTTAGGTCCATCCACAGGAGGACCGACACCGCGACGGATATGAGGATGAGTAAGCCGCCCATCGTTGGGGTGCCGCGCTTTGCGAGATGGCTTTGCGGCCCGTCTGCTCGGATCGGCTGACCCTTGCCCTGCTTGGCGCGAAGCCAGCGGATGAAGGACGGCCCGAGCAGCAGCCCGATGAGCAGGGCAGTCGCTGTCGCCGCGCCTGCTCGAAAGCTGATGTAGCGAATGAGGTTCAGAATGCCCGGGAATCCGAGCTGCTCGGCAATCAGATAGAGCATGCCGGTTCCCTCACCATGCGCTCGACCAGTTTGGCAAGCCCAATGCTGTTCGATGCCTTGACCAGCACCGCGTCGCCCGGCTCGACGATCTTCGCCAACAGCGCCGCCGCTTCGTCGGCATCTTCAGCACGGTCGACGATCACGTCACCGTCCAGCGCATCTTCCAGCGGGCGCATGTCGGCGCCCACCAGGATAAGCTGGTCGACATCGGCCGCCACCACCGCCGGGGCCAGCGCCGCGTGAAGTTCGTCGGCTTTGTCACCAAGCTCTCGCATCGGGCCGAGCACGGCGATTCGCCGGACGGCGTCCCGCTCCTCGCCCAGCGACTTGAGCGTCGCCGCCATCGACGCCGGGTTGGCGTTGTAACTTTCATCGATCAGCAAATATTGGCCACCGTGGGCCGGCAGCCGGTGCCGCTCGCCGCGCCCCTTCAGCCCGCCCATATCCGCTAAGGCTAGGCCGGCGACGGCGAGGTCGGCACCGACCGCTTCGACTGCTGCAAGCACCGCCAGTGAATTGGTCACCCAATGGTCGCCGCGCTGGGCGATGGTGTAGGTTAGTTCACTCTCCAGCAGGCGAGCGGTAACCAGGCTCCCGCCATTGTCGGACTTGACCGCATGGATGGCCGTGACGTCGGCCTCGCCACCGCCGAAAGTCACGATCCGCTCCGCATGACGCCGCGCAGCCTTCACCAGCCGGTCGCGGTAGGGCGTGTCTTCCGGCACGATAGCAACGCCCTCGGGCTCCAGTCCTTCGAAGATCTCCGCCTTCGCGTCGGCGATGGCCTCCATCGACCCCAGATGCTCTATATGCGCCGACGCGATGGTGGTGATGAGCGCAACATGCGGCCGCACCAACCGCGTCAGGCTGGCGATCTCGCCCGCGTGGTTCATTCCCATTTCCAGCACCGCGAACTCGCTGCTGCGCGGCATTCGCGAAAGGCTAAGGGGTACGCCGGTGTGGTTATTGTAGCTTTTGACGGACCGATGGACTGTGCCCGGCGAGTAGCGGTCGAGTGCCGCGAACAGCGCTTCTTTGGTGGATGTCTTGCCGACTGACCCGGTGACGCCGATGACGGTGCCCGTCATGCGCTGACGGGCGGCGATGGCGAGTTTGGTGAGAGCTTCGGCGACGTCGTCAACCAGCACGTGGGGGCCGTCCACCGGCCGGTTGACCAGCGCCCCGACCGCGCCTGCCGCAAAGGCCCTAGCGACGAAGTCATGACCGTCCGCGACCGTTCCCGGCATAGCGACGAACAGCCAGCCATCCTCGACCTCACGGCTATCGAACGTGACCCCGCTGGCGGCAAAGTTGCCGCCCGCCACGCTGCCACCGGTCGCCGCCACGATTTCTTCGCTAGTCCACAACATTTCAGTCATGCCGCGCATTCCCGCGCCACGGTCACGTCGTCAAACGGAAGCACCCTGTCTCCTATGATCTGTCCCTGTTCGTGGCCCTTGCCGGCCACCAATACGATGTCACCCGCCTTCGCCATGGCGACGGCCGCCGCAATGGCTTCGCGCCGGTCGCCGATCTCCTGCGCGCCCGGCGCTCCGGCGAGTACGGCACGGCGGATCGTGGTCGGATTCTCGCTACGCGGATTGTCGTCCGTGACGATCACCACATCGCTGAGCCGTGCAGCAACTGCGCCCATTTCGGGCCGTTTGCCCTCGTCGCGGTCGCCGCCGGCACCGAGCACCGTGATGAGCCGGCCATCGACGTGCGGTCGAAGCGCCGCGATCGCCGCTTCGACAGCGTCCGGTGTGTGCGCATAATCAACGTAGACCGGCGCGCCCGCCCGGCTGATCACAGCCCGCTCGAGCCGGCCACGAACTGGAGATACCCGACCCATGGCCAAAAGTGTCGGCGCCCAGTCGCCGCCGGTCGCTAGGGCAAGCCCGGCCGCAGTCAGCACGTTGTTCATCTGATAGGCGCCGATGAGGGGAAGGGAGAGTGCATGCTCCTTCCCGTCGTGCCGAAGCAGCAGCTGCTGGCCAAGCGGCGTGGACTGGCGGGATATCAGCTCAATGGTCTCGGCACCCGGCCCGACCGTCACCAGCGTCAATCCGCGCCGCTTCGCGTGCTCGATGACGGATTTGGATTTCGGATCGCCGGTCCAGACGACTGCGGTCCCATTCCCTTGGACAACCTCGTCGAACAGCCGCATCTTGGCTGCGAAATAAGCGTCCATGTTCGGATGATAGTCGAGATGGTCGCGGCTTAAATTGGTGAAGGCCGCTGCCTTCACGGGCACGCCTTCGGCCCGATACTGATCCAGTCCATGACTGGAGGCTTCGTACGCCACATGGCTGATGCCCATTCGCTTGAGGCCCGCCATGTTGGACAGAAACGTGACGATGTCGGGCGTCGTTAGCCCTGTCTTCACCTGATCGTCCGCGGTGGTGACGCCCAATGTGCCGATCGATGCGGAGCGATGCCCGGCCATGCGCCAAATCTGCCTAGTCAGCTCAACCGTGGACGTTTTGCCGTTGGTGCCGGTCACGGCGACGATCGTCTCGGGAAAGGGGGCAAAGAAACGCGCGGCCAGCTCGGCGAACAGCTTGCGCGGCTCGTCGGCGGCAAGATGTATCGCGCCCTCGACTACTGCTTCGGGCCGTGCGACGACCGCAGCCGCACCGCGCTTCACGGCCTCGGGAATGAAATCCTCGCCGTTGAAACGGCTGCCCCGGAACGCACCGAAGATATTGCCGCGCGCGACCTTGCGGTGGTCCAGCGCGAAACCGGTGACGTCCGAATCATTCTCAATGCCGGCGAGCTCGCCCAAAAGCATTCGATCAATGCCCCTTTTCTTTTTGGACGTAGGGCAGGACCTCGGCCATGTTGGGTTCGCGGCGCTTATCGGGGCGCACGCCAAGCATCGGTGCGATCCGGGCCACTGTCCGGCCGAACGCTGGCGCGATGTTCCAGCCAGCCGTGCTGAACCCGAAGGTCTCCGCTGTCGCCTTGGGCTCGTCCAGCATCATCACCATCACGAAGCGCGGCTCGTCCATCGGGAAAACCCCCGCAAAACTCGTCACCTTCAACGACCTGTTATGATATTTTTCCGCAGTGCCGGTTTTGCCGCCAACCCGATAACCCGGTGCATCGGCCTTCTTTCCAGTACCGTCGGTTACGACAAGCCGCAGCAAGGACCGCATCTTGTAGCTGGTGTCCTCGCTGAACACACGGCGCCCTTTGCCCGCCGGATGATTGCGGTCAACTTTAAGCAAGGTTGCTGGCCGGTATATTCCACCGTTGAACAAGGTCGCGTAACCGCTGGCAAGGTGAAGCGGCGTGACCGCGATACCGTGTCCATAGCCCACGGTCATAGTTTCGATCTGGTTCCAGTTGGCGCCGGGCGAAAGCGTGCGGCCGCGCTCCAAGAGCTCGACTTCCACCTTGTCGAGAAATCCCATCTGTTTCAGGAACTCCCGCTGCCGCTTGGCCCCAAGCTGATCGGCGATCTGCGCGGTGCCGATGTTCGAGCTTTCCTTCATGATCTCGGCGACCGAGCAGGCCCGCCCATAGGGATGAGTATCGTTAATCGTCCGTCCGGCAACGTGCAGCTGCCGCGGACAGCTGTACATCTGCCCCATTGACTTCACGATCCCCGCATCCATCGCCATTGCGACCGTGAACGGCTTGAACGTCGAACCGAGCTCGTAAACGCCGAGCGTGGCACGATTGAAACGGGCCTCTGGCGTCCCTTGCCCGGCGGCGTTGGGGTTCAATTGCGGCAAGGACGTCATCGCCAGCACTTCGCCAGTGTGGATGTCCATGATGACGCCGGCGGCACCAATCGCGGAGAAGTGCGACATGGCCCCACCCAGCTCATGTTCCAGCGCCTGCTGCACCTTGCTTGAAATGCTGAGCGTGATCGGTTCTCCACGCCGTTCGGGATCGAGCAGCTGTTGATCGAACGCCCGCTCGATGCCGGCGTTACCCTTCCCGTCGATATCGGTGTACCCGATGACATGCGCGGCAAGCGAGGTCTGCGGGTAAAGCCGGTCAGGCTCACGTTCCAAGGCCAAACCCGGTTCGCCGAGGGAATTGATCGCTGCCACCAAGCCTGGCGGCGCGCGACGGCGGAGATAATAGAAGTTTCGTCCCGAGCGCAGCATCTGGAGATATGCCGCCTCGTCCTTCTCCGGCATCAGTTCGGCGAGCTTGCGGGCGAGGTCGAGCTTGTTGCCGATGACCTTCGCCGGCTGCAGGCCGATAGTCCAGGCATCGATCGTACGCGCCAGCGCCTGCCCGTCCCGGTCGACGATGTCCCCGCGTTCCGGAGTAAGATCGAGGGCGCCGCCCTTGCGGCCGGCATGGTCACCGAATGCCGCCAGGTAGACGAGCCGCAACGCGATGATGGCGATGATGCCGGCATAGACCAGCATGCCGAACATTAGCCGCTGATGCATCACCGCCAATATCTGGCGACGCTGTCCGACGAGACGGAGCCGCTCGGGCCGTGCGACGAGAGCGGGCGTCGGGGCGTTCATCAGTCGGTTACGCTGTCCTTGGGTTTGGCTTTGGGGCTGCCGGCGCCAGAAGCTGCCTTGGGCGAGCTGCCTTTGGCCTTGGGCTTGGCCGTTTGCAAGGGAGCGAGCGGATCGGCCGTCGCGGTTTTGACTGACTTCGTCGCAGCCAGCGCCTTGGGCGGCCTGGAGGCCCCGGCAGCCGGCTTCGCAACTGGTGCTCCCGGCTTGATTGCGAGCCTTTGCGTTACTGCCGGTGTTTTATCCGGCACCGAATAACTTGCTACATGCACCATTTCGCTGACGGAGCGCGACGCCGGCGCTGATGTGGGCGCCTCACCCGTCAGCTTGGACTGCGGCGCATCCTGCTCGACCGGCGCGGAGGCGAGGATGACTGGTGCAGCGATCGCGGGCTTCGCTTCCGGCTTGACCAGCGTTGCCAGTTGGAATCCGCCCTCGACGAACTGGTCGGCGGTCGGTGCCGACAGACGGATGAAGCGTACGTTCCAGCGCTCCAACTGCGCAAGGCGGCCGCGAGTGCCAATCTCGGTCTGTAGCAGCCGGATGTCGCGCTGCGCCATGGCAATCTCGGTCTCAACATCCTCAAGCGCCGCCCGCTCGGAGGCAACGCGCAGCGACACCAAGTAGAAACCCAGTGCGGCCGCCGCGACGGTGCCGGCCCAGAATACCGGTGCAAATCCCCGCGCGCTCATGCTGCCTTCTCCTGGTCCCACGCGGGCGCATCGGTGCGGACCGCCGTACGGAGCCGGGCCGAGCGCGCGCGCGGGTTGCGAGCCAGCTCGGCCTCGGAAGGAGAGACCGGCTTGGCGACTTGTTCGAATGAGGGGGCGGGACCGGCGGCGGCGAGCGGGCGATGCCGCGATCCGGCGGGCGTCGCCCCGCTACGGGCCTTCAGGAACCGCTTCACTATTCGGTCCTCCAGGCTGTGAAAGGTAACGACGGCCAGCCGGCCGCCCGGACGGAGCGAACGTTCGGCGGCGCGCAGCCCCTGCTCCAACTCCTCCAGCTCGGCATTTAAGTGAATGCGAATGGCTTGGAAGGTGCGAGTTGCAGGGTCGCTCTTCTGGCCCTGCCGGTAACCGAGGGCGCGTCGCACCACCGCCGCAAGCTCGGCCGTCCGGGTCAACGGCCTTGCAGCGACGATGGCGCGCGCAACCGCGCGGGCACGCGGCTCCTCACCATATTCCTTGAGGACGCGGGCAATATCGCCCTCTTCGGCATGGTTGAGAAAATCAGCGGCGGTTTCGCCCGACTGGCTC
This sequence comes from Sphingomonas edaphi, assembly GCF_003583725.1. Taxonomy (GTDB): domain Bacteria; phylum Pseudomonadota; class Alphaproteobacteria; order Sphingomonadales; family Sphingomonadaceae; genus Sphingomicrobium; species Sphingomicrobium edaphi. Next base: position 749,942 of record NZ_QXTF01000001.1, read on the forward strand.
ATGCGCATATCGAGCGGACCGTCTTTCTGGAAGGAAAAGCCGCGGTCGGCCTGGTCGAGCTGCATGGACGAAACACCGATATCGAGCGCTATGCCGTCAACGGGCAGCAGGCCGCGGTCCGCCAGCGCACGGTCCATTTGACTGAAGCGTTCGTTGACCAGCGTCAGCCGAGGATCCGGGACGAGTGAGGGGCCATTGGCGATCGCGTCGGGATCGCGATCGAAGCCGATCACCCGTCCCGCCCCCGCCCCGAGCAGGGCCTTAGTATAGCCGCCAGCTCCGAACGTGCCGTCGACTAGGGTCTCGCCGGGGACGACGGCGAGACCCACGACAACCTCGTTGATGAGGACCGGGATATGAGGTGCGTCATTGCTCACATCCCGCGCTCCTCTATCCGGAAGCGGGCGATATCCTTCATGTCTTCCGGGATGTTCGGGTCGGCCAGAAACAGTTTCGGGTTCCAGATTTGGAAGGTTTCACCGACGCCGATGAACAGCGCGAGATCGTCCAGCTGGCCCTTCCGGCGCATCATGGCGGGCAGGACGATGCGGCCGCTACTGTCGTAGGGAACCTCTTCGGTAGCGCCGAAGGCCATCATCGTGCGGCGGGCATAGTCAAGTTCGGAGGCCGGATCGGTTTCCTGCTTTTCCAAGAGCCGTTCGATCTTCGCATGCTTCAGCGCCGCGTAGGCGGGATCATAGGCGCTAAGAGCTGGGAAACTATCGTGCTTGGCTAGGACGATGCTGCGGGCGTCACCCCGCCGCTCAATCACCGTGCGCAGGAAGGCGGGCACGGAAACGCGACCCTTCGCGTCTACCGCGTTCAAAGCACTGCCCTGAAACAGATGCTCTAGCGCCACGTCCCACCTCGTTCGGCGCGCAAAGCTCCCCCGTTCGCGGACGCACGATTTTTCGCGCATTCCGCGGCACACTCGACTCAATTGGGTTTGCCCCACGCTACAGCCGATGTTGGTAACTCAACCAACCGTGGGTTACAATGGGTTTTGATGCCAATTCATGGGTTTTCATGCCGTCTGGCGGATTTTCAACGGTTTTTCATGATCTCTTAACTATTTGTTCCGCGCCTGTTCTTGCGGGACAACCCTGTGGATAACCATGTTGGCAAACTGCGCGGGAATCAGCGTGAGGGCGCGGTTTCGAGCCGGTCGAGCTCATCCGTCAGCAGCTCGAGATTGCCCGCTTCGCCGTTCAGAAAGTCCGCGTCGGCGATAATCGTTGCCTGGCCCTTGCCGACGTCGCACCGTGCGACAAAGCCATCCCCCGCCATTTCGCACCGCGCGCTGGATAGTTTGCCAATCGACGCTGTGCTGACGGATTGGTCGCCATTGCCGACGGTAGTGGCGCCATCTATCGGCCCGGTCAGGCTTACGCCCCAGTGCGCCAACAGCCCCGTATCGGCGAAGGCTGGCGGCGGGCGAAGCGGATCACCGATTGGCCGCGCGCTTTCCCACTCCAGCCGGGGGTCTGCCAGCAGCAAGACCTTGCCCCCCTGTCGCACCCAACGGTCCAGTTCGACCAGCACCTCGGCCGGTTGTGCGCGCGGATGCGCCATCAAGAGGTATCGCTTGCCCTTCAGGCTGGCAGCGTCGGCCACCGCGATCGGCACGACCTCATAACGCTCCTGCAATCGGCTTAGAGTCGGCGAGCCGCCTTCGAGGCCGAAGTTCTCGCTGAAAACTAGGGGCAAGCTGGTCAGGAGCGCTAGCACCGGCCGATCGTCCCTTACCCCATGGTCGTCGCGCCCCGCCAGGGCTGCAACCGCAACCGCGGCCAGCAGCAGCAGCACGGCGCCGCCGATTCCAAGCGCCTTGGGCGTCATTCGGGTTGGACGGGATTCGGCGCCTGTTCGCTCGCCGCGGAGTTCGATCCCGTCGTCCCCGGCGCGGCGCCAATTTCGGCCAGCGGCTCATTGGGCTCGCCGGCTTGGACATTCTGCTGTGGAGGCGGCGCGGTCGGGTCTTCGCTCGACCGGCTGATCGCTGTGCCCAGGAGCACCAGCAGAAAGACGAAAGCAAGGCCGGTCAGGCCGATGCGGATACGCTGTGTCCGTTCATCCCGTTCGGCGCGGTTCATTCGACCAACGTATGCGTGGGAACCGACCAATGCAACGCGAAGCGCTTTACGAACCGTGCTGCGATTGCGAAATAAGGGTTATGATTCGCAACCTTTCCCTGATCGTCTTGGGTGCGGCGGCGCTTGCCGCCTGCAACACCCAGCCCGAAAATATCGTCGCCGGCGAGCGGCCCGATCCGATGGCGGACCAGCTTGCCAATGCGGCACCGGTCCAACTTCCGCCAGCCATTGCGGCGTCGAAAACCTATCGCTGCAAGGACAACAGCCTGCTTTACATCGACTGGTACAGCGACGGCAGCGCCCGCGTGAAGAAGGATAAGGCCGAAGCCGGCACCGAGGTTGCGGCTCCCGCGGAAGGCATCGCGTCGCCGCTGACTGGCGATGCGAAGAGCGCGTCTGTAACGTTTAACGGGCAGAGCTGCCACGCCTGACCCGGGCAATTCCCGTTCTTGAAACCCCCGGTCGAAACCGCCGGGGGTTTTTCTTTGCCCATTGCAACGCTAGTGCGCGCGCATGACCGTCGCCGAAGCCCCCGCCATTACCCAGCAGATCGTCGCCGACCACGGCTTTTCGCCAGAAGAGTATGAGCGTGTCCTTCATGCCCTGGGCCGCGAACCGAACTTGGTCGAACTCGGCATTTTCTCGGTGATGTGGTCGGAGCATTGCAGCTACAAAAGCTCGCGCTTTCACCTGAAGAAGTTGCCCACCGTGGCCCCTTGGGTCATTTGCGGTCCCGGCGAAAATGCGGGCGTCATCGATATCGGCGACGGACAGGCAGCGATCTTCAAGATGGAGAGCCATAACCACCCCAGCTACATCGAGCCCTATCAGGGCGCGGCTACCGGGGTCGGCGGAATCCTGCGCGACGTCTTCACCATGGGCGCACGCCCGGTGGCCAACATGAACGCTCTCCGCTTCGGTCGGCCCGATCACCCGAAGATGCGTCACCTCATCGCCGGCGTGGTCAGCGGCATTGGCGGCTACGGCAATTGCGTGGGCGTTCCCACCGTCGGCGGTGAGGTCAATTTCGACCCGGCCTACGACGGCAACATCCTAGTCAACGCCATGACCGTCGGCATCGCCGGGACCGACAAGATTTTCTATTCGGCCGCGACCGGCATCGGCAATCCCATCGTGTACGTCGGCTCCAAGACCGGCCGCGACGGTATCCACGGCGCGACCATGGCAAGCGCCGACTTCGACGAGAACAGCGACGAGAAGCGTCCGACCGTTCAGGTCGGCGACCCCTTTACCGAAAAGCTGCTCATCGAGGCGTGCCTCGAATTGATGGCGACCGACGCCATCGTTGCCATCCAGGACATGGGCGCCGCAGGCCTCACCAGTTCCTCGGTCGAAATGGCGAGCAAAGGCGGCGCCGGCATCCGCCTCGACATGAACAGGGTGCCGTGCCGCGAAGAGGGTATGACCCCTTACGAAATGATGCTGTCAGAATCCCAGGAACGGATGCTGATGGTGCTGAAGCCGGGCCGCGAGGCCGAGGCCGAAGCCATCTTCCGCAAATGGGAGCTTGACTTCGCGGTGATCGGCGAAGTGACCGACACCGGCCGCATGGTCCTCGAATTCAACGGCGAAGTCGTGTGCGACATTCCGCTCGGCCCGCTTGCCGACGACGCACCCGAATACGACCGTCCTCATCTCAGCCTTGATGACTATAAGGCGTGGGCACAAGTGAAGCCGCTTCAGGACGCCCCCGAAAGCACGGACATCGCAGCCGACCTCTTGACGCTGATGGCCTCGCCCAATCTAGCCAGTCGCCGCTGGATCTGGGAGCAGTATGACAGTCAGGTTGGCGGCGACACCGTGCAGCGGCCCGGCGGCGACGCAGCGGTCGTCCGCGTTCACGGCACCGACAAGGCACTGGCGATCACGACGGATTGCACTCCTCGCTACGTCTATGCTGACCCTTTCGAAGGCGGGAAGCAGGCGATCGCCGAGGCTTATCGCAACCTCTGCGCGGTTGGCGCGAAGCCGCTCGCGGTGACAAATTGCCTCAATTTCGGCAATCCCCAGCGCCCCGAAATCATGGCCCAGTTCGTCGAAGCGCTACGCGGCATGGGCGACGCCTGCCGCGCGCTAGACTTCCCGATCGTCTCCGGTAACGTCTCGCTCTACAACGAAAGCAAGGCGACCGGAGGTGGCAGCGCCATCCTCCCAACGCCCGCCATCGGGGGGGTAGGCTTGCTCCAAAACTGGGCAAAGAGCGCAACGGTCGCGTTCAAGGGCGGCGCGCAGAAGATTCATTTGATCGGCGCTAACCCCGATGCTGACCCGGAGATCGGCCGGTCGTTGTGGCTCGATGTCTGTCACGGTCGCCGCGACGGGCTTCCCCCCCGCGTCGACCTGAAAGCTGAGCGCCGCAACGGCGAGTTTGTCCGAATGCTGATCGACGAGGGCTATGTCACGGCCGTCCATGACGTGTCGGATGGGGGAATTCTCGTTGCGGTCACCGAGATGGCGCTGGCCGGCAATATCGGCGCTCGGCTCATGGTCGAGGCGTTCGAAGACAAGGTCGATCAGGAGAAGGTGCGCCACGCATGGTCGTTTTTCGGCGAAACTCAGGGACGCTACATCGTAACCGAAGCGCTTGATCACGACATTGTCGGAAAATTGGGTAGGGAAATGGGGATCGGCACCTGCTTCTTGGGATGGACCGGTGGCGACACGATTTATTTGGGCAATTCGGACGTCGCGACAGCGGGGGAAGTCCCCCTTGCCGATCTACGTAACGCGCACGAAGGCTTCTTTCCCGCGCTGATGCAGGGCGAACTCTAGCCGATTGCGGCAGGCTATTCGGACACGCCGCGTGGTAAGAAACTCGGATATTACCAAGGGATGCGTCTTGGTAGACGGTAGCCAGACCCGATCCGCCCCGCCATCGAGCGCACCATCGCTGAACAGCCCGATTGGCTGCGCATTCCGGAGCCCGGGCTCGATGCCACCCCATCTCTTCATGGCTCGCCGGGCCGACCTTAATCCCAAACTGGCTGTACTCCGCACGCTGATAAGACCTTCCGGCTTCATCTGGATCAGCAAGCCCAAGAAGCTATCGAAGCCCAACACCGACATCACCGAGGACCGGATCCGCGCTGCCGTCCTTCCACGATTGACTGGGTCCACGTGAGGTTCTGCGCGATCGAGCGGGCTTGGTCGGCCCTCAAGCTGTCGATCCGCGGCGGCAGCCGTCCGGCTTGACTTCGCCGTCCCGCCTGCCAGCCTCCGCGCCGTCAAAAGGGAAAGGCGGGATATGCTTCGAACCATCGGCCTGGCGACGATTTTGGCTGGAACGCTCGACATCATCTTCGCAATCGCCGTGACGCTGTTCTACGGCCGCGATCCAACGGGGATGCTTCGCTATGTTGCGTCCGGCCCCTACCCGCCAGCCGCTGAGATGGGATCTGCAGGATCGGCGCTCGGCGTCCTAGTCCACTATGCACTGATGGCGATTATGGCCGGCGCCTATGCTTGGTTCGCACGGTCCCGGACATTCCTTGCGGACATGCCGGTTCGCGCCGGCATCGCATACGGGGTGCTGACATACCTCATCATGAACTTGATCGTTGTTCCGCTGCGCTTCGGCGCCCCAGTCTCGCCGCGGCCGACTTCGATCGCCACGCAATTGTTCGCGCATGTCGTTCTGGTCGGCATTCCCATCGCAGTTATCGCTGCCCGCAACCTTCGCGCCCGCGCCGTCACGAAATAATACTTGCGAATGGTTCGCATTATCGGATAGATCGATCACCATGATCGTTTGCTCCTGTAACGCGATTCGTGAAGCCGACATCCGCAAGGCGGCCCGCTGTGGCGCGCCGACAGGAGAATGCGCTTATCGTTCGATGGGGTTCGAGCCGCAATGCGGGACCTGCCTCTGCCATGCGGACGAGATGGTGGAAGAGGAACGCATCGCGATGCTCCGTGTGTCGGCCAAAGCCGCTTAACTGCGACTAAGTCGCATTATTTTTCCCTAAAATCTGCCAATTTTTTCTTCACTTCGGCGGACCTCCGTCGTATTCCGGTTTGGCACAAGGAGACCGGACATGAAGGGCGATCCCCGGGTTATCGAACTGCTCAACGAAGCGCTCAAGAATGAACTGACGGCGGTCAACCAATATTGGCTGCACTACCGGCTGCTCGACAATTGGGGCGTCCACAAACTCGCAGATTTCGAGAAACATGAGTCCATCGACGAGATGAAGCATGCCGACGAACTGTCGGAACGCGTGCTATTCCTTGACGGCCTGCCGAACTTCCAGGCGCTCGGCCGCCTTCGCATCGGCGAGAATGTCGAGGAAATCTTAAAAGCCGACCTCGAGTTGGAGATCGAGGCAGTCGAGCAATTGAAGGGCGCGGTCGCCCATTGCGAAAGCGTGCGCGATTTTCCCACCCGAGACCTCTTCTCGAAAATCCTCGCTTCCGAAGAGGAGCATATCGACCATCTGGAACAGCAGTTCGAAATGATCGACCGCATGGGAATCCACAATTATATCCAGCTTCAATCGGTAGCCGCCGGGGAGTAGGCTGCCCCTAAGGGGGCACGGCCATGGCGACTTTAGCGTCGGGCGAAGCGTCGAAGCGCATCGTCACGCTCGACATCATTCGCGGCATTGCGGTGATGGGCATCTTCTCGGTCAACATCACCGCCTTCGCGATGATAGAGGCCGCCTATTTCAATCCCCCCGCATATGGCGGCGCGGAGGGCGCCAACCTTGCGCTGTGGGTCGTCAACCTGATCTTCATCGATGGAAAGATGCGCAGCCTTTTTTCGATGCTGTTCGGGGCCTCGATGCTGCTTGTCATCCAGCGGGCGGAAGCCAAAGGTCAGTCACCGGAAAAGCTGCACTTCTCGCGGATGGCGGTACTCTTCACCATCGGCTGGCTGCACTACCACCTCGTCTGGTGGGGCGACATCCTGAAGGATTATGCGATCATCGGCTGCATCGCATATTTCTTTCGCGACAAGCCGGTCCGCCCGCTGCTTATCTTCGCTTCACTCTTCTACCTGCTCGGCATGCTGTTCTTCGGCGGACTAATCTACCAGATCGTCGAATGGGACCACGCTGCCCACGCCCCCGGCGCCACCCAAGGCGCAATCCGCGAATGGAACGAGTTCGCCTCCTTTATGTACCCGACGGCGGCCGAGATTTCGAAGGATCTCGCCCTCCACCGCGGCCCATGGACCGGCATTGCACTTCACTGGCTGCTGGTGAAGCCGTTCAGCTGGGTACAAGGCACCATCATGTTCGGGCCGGAAACGCTCGGCCTGATGCTGTTCGGCATGGCGGGCTACAAATCGGGCTTCCTGACCGGCAACTGGGCGAACCGCCGTTACGCTAGGTGGGCCCTCGTCGGCCTGATCCTCGGAGCAGCCGCATCGGTCGCAGTTGCTTATGCCGATATCCAGAGCAAATTCTACGTGCCCGTCGTGTTTGGCGGTTTCGTCGTCGCGCTCGCACCGTTTCGCGTGCTGATGGCGGCGGGATACGCCGCGTTGATCGTTCTGCTTACGCGAAACCTCGGACAGTTGGCGCTCCGCTTTGCCGCCGTCGGGCGCTGCGCCTTCACCAATTATCTCGGCACCTCGCTCATCGCGACATTCGTCTTCTATGGGTGGGGACTCGGTTACTATGGCTACGCCGAGCGTTGGGAAGCATGGCTCCTCGTCCCGCCGGTTTGGGTGCTCATGCTTCTATGGTCGAAGCCATGGCTGGAGCGGTTCCACTACGGTCCGCTCGAATGGATGTGGCGCTCGCTCGCTCGGGGCAGGGCCCAGCCGTTCCGCAGGCGCGGGCCCGCCGAAACGGTCTCGTCCTAGATCCGCCCGAAGCCCTGGTTCGTCACCTTGCGGCCGAACCCGCCCGCCGTCGGCCCACGGCTTTGCAGCGGGTTGGTCGCTTGGTCGAACAGTTCGATCGTCTTGCTCCACAGCCGGCGAAGCTCGACTACTTCGGGAACCAGCTCGTCGGGGAAGCGATGTGTTTCGATGCAGAAGCGGGCAGTTTGCTCGATCAGCTCCGCCACCGCAGCGAGCGGCTCCGCCCCGAACTGGCGCGACTCGCCTTTGAGCGTGTGGGCCGGAATGACGAGCGCCACCGTATTCTGTTCGTGCATCGCCTGCTCGATCGCCGCGACGCTCTTCGCCCCGTCTTCGCGGTAATAGCTCAGGATGCGGATGAAGCCTCCGCCCAGCTCGGCACGGCTTTTCTCGAAATGCACCCAATCGACAATGTTCGAGCTGTCGTCCACCAGTTGATCGCTCCTCGGCGTCGCTCCACCTAGGCGCTATTCCACCTAGGCCCTGTTCCACAGCCCTTTCCTAACCCTGAAAGGGTAAAGGAGGTGTTATTGGGCCTTGTTGTCGAACGGATTTTTCGGCGCGCGCATAGTCAGCCGAAGCGGCACCGGACCCAGCTTCAGGTCCCGCCGCATTGAATTGAGCAGGTAGCGTTCATAGCTTTTCGGCAACTGGTCGACGCGCGTTCCGAAGATGACGAAACTCGGCGGCCGGCTCTTAACCTGCGTGATGTAACGCAGCTTGATCCGCTTGCCGCCAGGCGCAGGTGGCGGATTGGCCTCGATTGCCCGCTCGAACCAGCGGTTAAGTTCGCCGGTCGATACACGACGCGACCAGTTCTCGCGAATTTCGAACGCCGCGCCCAACAGCTGGTCGATGCCCTTCCCGGTCTTCGCAGACACGGTCAGCACGGGCACGCCCTTTAGCTGGCTCAGCCCTTCTTCCAGCGCCGCCTTGACCCCATTGAACAGCGACGAGGCATGTTCGGCAACGTCCCACTTGTTGATAGCAATGACCAGCGCCCGCCCCTCGACCAGCACTTGGTCCGCGATCTTCAAGTCCTGCACTTCCAACCCGCGGGTCGCGTCGAGCAACAGGACGACCACCTCCGCATGGTCGATCGCCCGGCGCGTATCCATAACCGACAGCTTTTCCAGCTTGTCCTCGACCTTCGCACGCTTCCTTAGGCCCGCGGTATCTACCAACCGCACCGGCTTATCCTGCCAGATCCAGTCCATGCTGATGCTGTCACGGGTAATTCCGGCTTCGGGGCCCGTGATCATCCGCTCTTCACCCAACATCTTGTTGACCAGCGTCGACTTGCCCGCGTTGGGCCGTCCGACGATGGCCAATTTCAGCGGCCCGCCTTCCTCGTCCTCAACCTCTTCGGCCTCGTTCTCATCGCGCTCGACAAAGGGGCGGATCGCCTCGAATAGGTCGACCAGGCCCTCACCATGCTCGGCTGACAGCGCGAAAGGCTCGCCAAAACCCAGCGCATAGGCTTCAAGCCGGCCCGCCTCGCCGGCCTTGCCTTCCGCCTTGTTGGCGGCAACAACGACCGGCGTATCCTCGCTGCGCAGCCAGCGGGCGATTTCCTCGTCCAGCGGCGTCAGGCCCTCCCGCCCGTCGATCAGGAACAACGCGACGTCCGCCTCGCGAACTGCGGCCTCAGTCTGCGCGCGCATGCGCCCAGGCAGGCTCTGAGGGTCTTGGTCCTCGAAACCTGCAGTATCCATCACCCGGAATTCCAAGCCCAGCAAATGGCCTTCGCCTTCGCGCCGGTCGCGGGTCACGCCAGGCCGGTCATCGACCAGCGCGACACGCTTGCCGACGAGGCGGTTGAACAGCGTCGATTTGCCGACGTTCGGGCGGCCGACGATGGCGACTGTTGGAAGGGGCATGGCGCCGCCCCTGCCCGTCCGTCGCCCATGCGTCAACTCTAGCGGTAGGCGACGAGCCTTCCGCTATCGGTCAGGATGTAGAGCGTATTGTTCGCCACAACCGGTTGGAAGCTGACGCCGTCCTTCAAATCGACTTGGCTCTGGAAACTGCCGTCCATCGGATTCACATTGATCAGCGCACCGTTCGATCCGGCGACGATCAAGCGGTTGCCGGCAAGAACGGGACCGACATATGTGATTGGGTTCTTCTTGCTCTTCATGCTTTCGTAGCCCGGCAGCTGGTTGATCCAGCGGATCTTGCCGTTGGCGCGCGAAATGGCGACGAGCTGTGCGCGGTCGTTGACGGCGAACAGCCAGTCACCGGCGACCCACGGCGTGGCGATGCCGGCAAAGTTGAGCTCCCAGATGCGCTGGCCAGAGAACAGATCGAGCGCGACCATGCGGCCCCCTTGGCCAACGGCATAAACGACGCCACCGTCAATCACTGCGTCCGCGTCAATATCACTGAGCGAAGCGACGCTGGTGGAAATCGACGTACGGGCTAGCGCGTCCTGCCAGACCTGGCGCCCGTTCTCATAGCGATAGGCGTTGAGCTCACCCGAGGAGAAACCGGCAACGACCGTTCCTTGGCCGATCGACGGCGCCGCAGCTCCGAACACGCCCGCGATCTCCAGCGCCGCGGCGCTCGACCAGTTTGTCGATCCGTCCGCGGTCTTGAGCTGATAAATCTGGTTGTCCTGGCTCATCACATAAACCGAGCCGTCGGCCACCGATGGCTCACCGCGCAGCGGACCACCGGGCCGGACGGTCCAGACGGCTGCTCCGTTACGGGCGTCCAAGGCCGCAACATATCCCAGACCGTTAGTGGCGTAGACTCGCCCGCCATCGTAGGCGACACCACCGCCGTAAACCGATGCGCTATTGTTGCCGATGTCGCCGAAGCGCGCCGACCAGAGTTGGCCGCCGCTGTTCGCGTCGAAGGCGCGGACCGTTCCCTGCGTGTCGATCGTGAATACCTTGCCGTCCGCCACTACTGGGCCACCGCCAAGGCGGCCCTTCGCGCTGCTTCCTTCGCCAATCGATGCGGTCCAGGCGGCGCCCAACGTATTGCCCAGTGCGACATGCCCGACCGACTTGCGCGCATTGCCGCCGGACTGCGCCCAGCTGTCGTTAACCGTGGCTTCGGGCAGCGACATCGGCAGCGCGGCGGTCGCCGGATCGACCTCGATCTCGGCTTCGTTGACAAGGACGGCGACGCGTTCGCCGAGGATAGGGGTCTTGGGCTTGCTCTTGAACAGACCGCCGCCCGCGCAGCCGGCGAGCAAGACGGCGGACACGAGGAGGATGGTGAACCGTTTGGCGTTACGCATGGAGGTTGGTCCTACGAGGCTGGAACGGCGAGCGGATCGCCGGGCATGGATGCGGAGGCGTCGACCCCCAGGGAGCTGGCGACCTGGACCGCCCGACTGCGAATGGTGTTGGGAACCTGTTTGTCGGCCGCGATCTGTGCGAAAAGACGGCCAGCACCGGCATTGTCGCCCTTGGCGATCATCGCCATGCCGGTCAGTTCGCCCGCGCTTCCGAAGAAGGCATTGCCAGGCTTAGCCAACGTGGACAGGCGCGCGATCACATCATCCGGCTTCATCGAATCGAAATCGACCATCGTCCCGCGAACTGTAGCAAGGTCGCGAAGTGGTTCCGGGATGTCCTCGTCGCCGGCGACCTGTTTGTAGAGGGCACTCGCCTTCTTGCGGTCATTCTGGTTGATCGCGATCGTTGCCTGCGCGAGCAGCGCGCTGGCACGAGTCACGTCGCTCGACGAATTGCCCAGCGGCGCGAGTTCGGCGTCGGCGCCCTTCAGATTACCCGATCCGACCTTGTCCAGCGCGGACGACAGGGCTTCGCTGTCGGCAACTGACTGCTGAGCCTGGCGATGCTGCCAGTAGAGATAGCCGCCAACCGCAGCTAGGAACAAGATGATCGCAGCAACGATCCATTTGCCATAGGTCTTGGCGGCGTCAGCCAGCTGGTCGCGCCGCAGGTTTTCATCGACCTCGCGGACGAAGCTTTCGCCGGTATCGGGGGGAAGCGCCAAGTTATTCCTCTTCGACAATCTGGTGGGGTGCGCCGCGTCGCTTCCTTCCCCACCCCGGATGAACAGAAGCTGGCGGCGCATCGTCTAGCGCGGCCAGCGGCAAAGGCAAAGGCCCATGCATCGTGCCTTTAATCCAGCCCGCCGGGGTTGCGCCAACGGCTCGTGCCCTTAGGTGAAAGACATGCCTCACCATACCCCCCTCATCGGAACGATTGTCGGGGGGCTTGTCGTCGCCTTCCTCCTTGGCGCGATCGCACAGCGGCTCCGCATCTCCCCCATCGCCGGGTATCTGCTCGCGGGCGTCATCGTCGGTCCGTTTACGCCAGGCTTCGTCGCCAATAGCGCGCTGGCGGCTGAACTGGCAGAGATCGGCGTAATTCTCCTCATGTTCGGCGTGGGCCTCCATTTCTCGGTCCGCGACCTGATGAAAGTTCGCAAAATCGCGGTGCCCGGCGCTGTTGCACAGATCGCCGTGGCGACCGTCATGGGCGCCGGGCTTGCACTGTATCTGGGGTGGAGCCTGCTTGCCGGCCTCGTATTTGGCCTTGCCCTGTCGGTTGCCAGTACCGTCGTGTTGTTGCGGGCACTGGAAAGTCGCAATCTCGTCAGCACGGATCGCGGACGCATCGCGGTCGGCTGGCTGATCGTTGAAGACATTGCGATGGTCGTGGCGCTTGTCTTGCTTCCCGCCATTGCCGGCGCGGCGGAAGGCGACGGCGCCAATACGCCGCTGATTGCACTTGGGATCACGGCCCTGAAGTTGGCAGGTTTCATCGCACTGATGCTCATCGTCGGTCGCCGGGTCATTCCTTGGGCGCTGCATTGGGTCGTCCATACTGGCTCGCGCGAGCTGTTCCGGCTTGCGGTTCTCGCCATCGCGCTCGGCGTCGCCTTCGGGGCGGCCATGGTGTTTGGCGTTTCGTTCGCGCTCGGGGCCTTCTTTGCCGGCATGATCCTCGGAGAAACCGAACTCAGTCGCCGCGCGACCGAAGAGACCCTGCCGCTCCGCGATGCCTTCGCGGTCCTCTTTTTCGTGTCGGTCGGCATGCTGTTCGATCCGGCCGTCATCGTCGAACAGCCACTGCCGCTGCTCGCTACGGTGGCAATCATCGTCATTGGCAAATCGCTGGCTGCCTACGCCATCGTCCGCGCCTTCGGTCATGGCAACCAGACCGCAATCGCCGTTTCTGCCAGTCTGGCCCAGATTGGCGAATTCTCGTTCATCCTGGCCGGCCTTGGTACCGAGCTTGCGATCCTGCCGCAGGAAGGCCGCGACCTAATCCTGGCAGGTGCGATCATCTCGATCCTACTTCACCCGTTTCTGTTCAGCCTCGCTGCGAAGCGAGCCAGGCGATTATCATTACCTGGGGTGGAGGAGGCTCCGCCATCTCATGTAATCGTCGTTGGCTATGGCCGGGTCGGCAAGCTCATCACCGAACGCCTTGACGGATCGAACCGCGATTTCGTCCTGATCGATGACCAGTCGGAGGTGATTCGCCTTGCGGACGAAGCCGGCATGGAAACGATCCGGGGCAATGCCGCCAGCGCCGATATCCTTCGCGAGGCAGGCATCGATCGGGCCCGCGCCTTGCTGATTGCCATTCCGGAAGGGTTTGAGGCCGGCGGCGTTGCCGACGTCGCTCGCAAGCTGAAGCCCGATCTGAAGATCATCGCCCGCGCTCATTCGCGCGAAGAGGTCGCCCATTTGCTCGGCCATGGAGCAACGCAGGTCATCATGGGCGAGGAGGAGATCGCTCGACAGATGATCGCCGCGGTCCCGGCCTGATGGTCACACTGGCCTAGGCTTTGGGTCGGTACGTCTGCTCCTCGGTCGGGAACGCGCGACCGAGAACTTCCTTCCGATAGGCCGCCGCCGCATCGCCGATGCGCGTGGCAAGGTCGTCATAGCGCTTCACGAAGCGCGGCGTCCGCTCAAACAATCCCAGCATGTCTTCGGTTACCAGCACCTGGCCGTCGCAATTCGCCGAAGCGCCGATGCCGATGGTCGGCACGGCAATCGCGTCGGTGACCTGGTCGGCGATGTTTTCCATCACGCCTTCGATGACGACGCAAAAGGCGCCCGCGTCTGCAACCGCCTTGGCGTCGCCGACGATTTTCCTGGCCTCGGCGTCACTCTTCCCCCGCGCGCCGTAGCCGCCCAGAACGTTGACCGCTTGGGGCGTCAGTCCGACATGACCGATGACGGGAATTCCGCGCTTCGTCAGGAAATCGATGGTCGGCGCCATGGCTTCCCCGCCTTCCAGCTTCACGGCTGCGCAGCCACTCTCCTTCAGGATCCGCGATGCGCTGGCAAAGGCCTGCTCGGGCGATCCCTCATAGCTCCCAAATGGCATGTCGACCGCGACCAGCGCGTGCCAGCTGCCGCGCACCACGGCAGCACCGTGCGCGCACATCATCTCCATCGTCACCGGCACCGTCGACGGCAGACCATAGATGACTTGGCCAAGGCTGTCGCCGACCAGCAGCATTTCGCAATGCGGGTCGAGCAATTGCGCCATGCGCATGGTGTAGGCAGTCAACATTACGAGCGGCTGCTCTGTCTTGCCGTCCTTCTTCCGCGTCCGGATGGATGGGACGGTCATCCGTTTCCCGGGTACGGGGGTCGGTGTCGCGCGGCTGGTCGCACTGTCGATGGTGAATGTGGACATGAGCGACTCATAGCTGCTGGCCGTCCGGGCAGCCAGTCCTGCCTACGGCTCGGCTCAGCGTTACCCGCAAGTGGCGGAAATCCGCCACTGTGACCGGATCTGCCCGCTCGCCCCCAGTGAAGGCTCGGCCTACCGACAACTGCGCGATTTAACGCAAGGGGCGGCCTAACACGGTATCTCCCCTGACCCCCGAACCCGTTCGGGAGAACAAAACAAAGGAAGTCTCATGATGAAGCGCACGATCCTTGCGGGAGCGATGCTCTTGGCCGCGAGCGGCGCAGCACTGGCCGCCCCGCCGGCCACCAGCCCCGGCGCTGCTAACGCCGCAACGCCGGCAATTCCGGCAACGCCGGCCACCCCTGCAGACCCCTCGGCCGACACTGCAGCTGTTCCCGCCACACCCGCAACGCCGGCCGTGCCGGCAGCAAAGACCGGTGACCCGCTCGCTCCGAATGAGCAGGCGACCACGGCCGAAACGACCATCAAGGCAACCAAGTCGGTAAAGAAGGTCGCGAAGTCGAAGAAACCCCGCTGATCGGCCTCCCCCTGAGGGTCGATCAAAGGAAGGGCGCGCCCATCCCGGGCGCGCCCTTTTCGCTGGTCAGCGGAGCCAGCCGCGCCGGGCGGCAAGCTTGGAAAATTGCCAGATGACGTAACAGGCGATGACGATGACGACCGGCACCAGCAGCGCTTCCGACGGCGTCGTCTCTCGCAGTTGCGGCACCAGCACTAGCGCGCTGAACTGGACGACGACGGCCAGCAGCGATACCATCAGCACGGGCACCGCCACTTTGCGCCGCATCAGCAGAAGCGCGGCACCAATCAATCCCACCCACACCGCAATCGCATAGGCAGCGATCATCCAGCTTGGCGACGCTTCCCACATTGCTCTCTGGTCGATCGGCAGCGTCGCCGGGTCGGTCGTGACCTGGCTGACATACGTGAAGCAGCCGAAGGCTTCCCACAGGAGCGCCAGTGCCGCTCCTGCCCAGAACCAGCCCGGAACGTTGCGCACCTCACCGTCGACCATATCCGCCCCCTACTAATTACAGCGCCAAGCCTATCGGTCTTGCCGAGCAAAGCCAATCAGCAGCGGTTCAGCTATGATGGAGCAACATTCGCCGACTCGACAATTGGGAGAGACCCAGTGCGCATGCTCGCTTTCACGGCAATTTCCCTGCTCGCCATCTCTGGCGCCGCCAGTGCCGGCGAGCGGCTCACGGGCGAGGCCGAACTGGCCAAGCTGCTCGAAGGACGCGTCGCCGAACGGCCGGTCAGTTGCATCCGCGACTATCCGTCCGGCCATACACGGGCAATCGACGGAACCGCACTCGTTTTCGGCACCGGCAGCGTCATTTACGTCAACCGTACCCGAGACCCCCGTTCGATCGACGACGACAATGCCTTGGTCATTCGCAAGTCGGGTACCGGCGCGCAGCTGTGCAACAGCGACATCGTGACGACGATGAATAGCGGCTCCCACTTCTACACCGGCAACGTCTTCCTCACGGAATTCGTCCCCTATCGCCGCGTGAAGCGCTAGGGTTCACTCCCACTCGATCGTGCCGGGCGGCTTTGACGTGTAGTCGTAGACCACGCGGTTGATGCCCTTTACCTCGTTGATGATCCGCGTCGCGCAGCGCGACAGGAAAGCGGCATCAAAGGGATAGATGTCAGCCGTCATGCCGTCGACACTGGTGACGGCGCGCAGCGCGCAGACACTGTCATAGGTGCGGTAGTCACCCATCACGCCGACCGTCCGCACCGGCAACAGTACAGCGAATGCCTGCCAGATCGCGTCGTAGAGGCCCGCATTGCGGATTTCCTCCAGATAGACTGCGTCGGCCTTGCGCAGGACGTCGCAACGTTCCTTCGTCACCTCGCCCGGAATGCGGATGGCAAGACCCGGCCCCGGGAAGGGATGGCGCCCGACGAACTGATCGTTCAGGCCCAGTTCTCGGCCGAGCTCGCGAACCTCGTCCTTGAACAGTTCGCGAAGCGGCTCGACCAGCTTCATGTTCATACGCTCGGGCAAGCCGCCGACATTGTGGTGGCTCTTGATCGTCACCGACGGCCCGCCGGTAAAGCTAACGCTCTCGATGACGTCGGGGTAGAGCGTGCCCTGCGCCAGGAAATCCGCGCCGCCCAGCTTCTTCGATTCTTCCTCAAACACGGCGATGAATTCAGCGCCGATGAACTTGCGCTTCGCCTCCGGGTCTGTGACGCCGGCGAGCCCAGCCATGAACCGCTCTTCCGCGTCCACCACGACGAGCGGGATGTTGTAATGGTCGCGAAACAGCCGCTCCACCTGTTCGCGTTCGTTGAGACGCAGGAGGCCGTGGTCGACGAACACGCATGTCAGCTGGTCGCCGATCGCCTCGTGGATCAGGATCGCCGCGACCGAGCTGTCGACGCCGCCAGACAGCCCGCAGATCACCCGGCCCTCGCCGACCTGATCGCGAATTTCAGCCACCTTGGTGTCGCGATACGTGGCCATCGTCCAGTCGCCCTTCAGCCCGCAGACGCGGTGGACGAAGTTAGCGATCAGCTTCGCCCCGTCGGGCGTGTGCGCCACCTCCGGATGGAACTGGGTGCCGTAGAACTGCCGCTCCTCGTTCGCGATCACGGCGAAGGGCGCGCCGTCGGACACTGCGACAATGCGGAAGCCGGGCGCGAATTTGGTCACTTTGTCGCCGTGGCTCATCCAGACCTGATGCCGCTCGCCGACTTTCCACAGACCATCGAACAGGGCGCAATCCTCGGTCACGGTGATGAACGCCCGCCCGAACTCGCCTTCCCATTCGCCGCTGTTGCCGGCTTCGACGGTTCCGCCAAGCTGATGGCTCATCACCTGCTGGCCGTAACAGATGCCTAGGATGGGAAGCCCGGCCTCGAACAGCATATCCGGCGCGCGCGGGCTGCCTTCCTCCGGAACGCCGGCGGGCGAGCCTGAAAGGATGATGCCCTTCGGCTTCATCCGGCGAAACGCCTCGTCGACCATGCTGAAGGGTGCGATCTCGCAGTAAACCCCGGCTTCGCGGACGCGGCGGGCGATAAGCTGGGTGACCTGGCTTCCGAAGTCGACGATCAGGATAGTGTCGGCGGGTTGGATTGTCATGGCTGGCCGATAAAGAGCGGCGCCCGTCCTGTAAACGCCCCAAACAAAGCGCGCGCCCCTTGCGGGACGCGCGCTCCGTTAGCCTAAAAGCGTGGCCTTAGTAGCCGCGCCAGCTGGCGGACCGACGATTGACGTCGATGTCACGGATACGACCATCGTAACGGACTTCGCAGTTGAAGCTCAGGTCCGCGCCGGCGTTGTAGCCGTAGTTACCGTAACCACTGCGGCCATAACCGTTGTAGCCATTGTAGCCCGAACTCGCGACACCATAGACCTTCAGGCCATAGGACTTGCGATCAACTCGGGTGATGCCGAGCACTCGGCCACCGTTGTTGTAGCCTTGGTTGTAACCGTAACCGCGGTTGTAGCCGTTCCAGCCCTGATAGCCCCAGTTGCCGTACGAACCGCCACCAATGCGGGCTTCAACCGCACGGGCGCACTGGTTCACTGCGGCGCTCTGGTTGCCATACTGGTTGTAGCCGTAGTTGCCGTACGGATAACGGCCATAGCCCAACACCTGGTTGACGATCGCGCCAAGTACGCCGCCATTGTTGTTGTAGCCCTGATTATAACCGTAACCGTAGTTTGGCGCCGGATAATATTGGGCAGCAGCCGGGGTCGCCAGACCCGCAGCAGCCGCGATGCCAGCCGCTCCGGCCAGGATCTTCATCTTAAGCGACATCAGCTGTCTCCTTTTCACGCACTCGTCCGAAACCCGGACATTTCCGGGCCATACAACGCTCAATAAGCGATTCGGGCTGCATTCCCCCTGAATGCGTCGTTTTGCTGCGCGAAAGGTTCGTTAATGATGCTGACGGCAGAGGTGCCGCTCAATAGCCTCGCCAAGTGGCCGTGCGCCGCTTGATGTCAAGGTCGCGGATCCGGCCACTCCGGTTCACTTCGCAATCCCATCTCAGGTCTGCGCCGGCGCCATAGCCGTAATTGCCATAACCCCTCTGGTTCCAGCCTTGATAGCCGCCCCAGCCGCTGCTGGCGACGCCCCACACCTTCAGGCCATAGGACTTGCGCTCAACCCGCGTGATTCCCTCGACTCGGCCGTGATTGCGATAACGGTTGTATTGCCGTCCCTGGTAACCCCAGTTGTAGCTGTAACCGTTCAGCCTTTGCTCTACGGCGCGAGCGCAGCGATCAATCGCATAGCCCTGCTGGCCATATTGGTTATAGCCGTAGTTGCCGTACGGATACTGTCCGTAGCGATAGCTATTGATGATTGCGCCAAGGACGCCCTTGGGGTGCTGCTGCGGATAATATTGCGCGCTGGCGGCGCCCGCGACCACGGTCACGCCCACGCCGATCAGCAACTGCGACACTAACGACATTCGCCCCTCCATCGTTCAGTCCCATGGACTCGCCAACGACGCGGCACCCATTAAAACGTTACAGCTCCGAAAAGGATGCAAAAAGGGGTCGGAGGGGCGCAAATGCCCGCCCGGCCTTCGATCAATCCGCCAAGGAGGCCGGCATCTTGCCGCCGTGAGCCGCCAGCTGCTTCATGACTTCCTTGTGCAGCCAGATATTCATGTCCGCGCTGCCGTCCTTGTCGCCGGCGTACCCAAGCTCGGTCGCGAGTTCCTTGCGGTTCTCTAAGCTCGAATCCAGGTCAAGCAGCTTCATCAGGTCGGCGATCGATGTCTTGTAGTGGAGGTCGGGGTTGCCCTTTTCGCTCGCAATCCGGCTCAACACCTGTTCGACATCGACATGCTGTGCGGGGGCGGTGGGTTGTAGCTGCGGGGCCGGATTGGCCTGGCCGGTCGGACTTTGGCCGGCCGGGGTTTGACCGGGAGTCACTTGCGACTGCGACGGTACGGCTTTCTTGCCGAAAATGGCGTCCCTCATTTTGCCGAAGATGCTCATGACACTCTCCTCCTTCGGACCGCTCTTCGCGAACGCTCCTCATGAGTGAATGCCTGCCGTCGATGGCGGTTTCGCTTCGCCCCGCAACCGATCGCGGCTGCGGGGCGATTGAACGAACTGCTTACTTCTCCAGCCCGGTAAAGTGTCCTAGGAAGGCATAGACGTCGGCGGCTTCCTCGATGATCTTGCTGGTCGGCTTGCCAGACCCATGACCCGCCCGAGTCTCGATGCGTATCAGGTGCGGCTGGCCGCCGACATCCTCGGCTGCCTGCAAGGCAGCCGCATATTTGAAGCTGTGCCCCGGGACGACTCGGTCGTCGGTATCGGCAGTCGTCACCAGCACTGCCGGATATTCCGTGCCGCCCCTGATGTTGTGATAGGGCGAATAGGCATAGAGGGCGCGGAAATCCGCTTCCTTGTTGGGATAGCCATAATCGTCAACCCAATAGCGTCCAGCCGTAAACCGGTCGAAACGCAGCATGTCCATCACGCCGACCGCCGGACTTGCCGCCGCGAACAGGTCGGGCCGCTGGTTGACTACCGCTCCGACCAGAAGGCCGCCGTTGGACCCGCCGGTAATCGCGAGCTGCTTCGGCCCAGTGAAACCTTGCGCCTTCAGATATTCGCCCGCGGCTATGAAGTCGTCGAACACGTTCTGCTTGTTCTGCAACCGCCCAGCGTCGTGCCAGGCCTTGCCATATTCACCGCCGCCGCGAAGGTTCGCCAGCGCGAAGATTCCACCCTGCTCGACCCACGCTAACCGCGTGGGCGAAAAGGCGGGCAGGCTCGACACGTTGAACCCACCATAGCCATGCAGCATGGTCGGCGCCGGGCCGCTCGTCCCCTTCTTGCGAACGATGAACATCGGCACCTTCGTCCCGTCCTTCGATGCATAGAAGCGCTGCTCGACAGTGAAATCGTCTGGATTGAACGCGACCTTCGGGCTGGCCCAGGCGCTCGCCTGGCCGGCCCCCACATCATAGCGATAGATCGTTGTCGGCCGATTGAAGCTGGTGAAAGCGAAGAAGGTTTCCTCGTCGTCCTGCTCCCCGCCGAATCCGGACGCGGTGCCGATGCCGGGAAGTTCGATCTTGCGAACCAGCTTTCCGCCGAGGCCATGCACGCGTACCTCGGTTTTGGCATCAACCAGATAGGAGGTAACGAGCCGCCCGCCGATCATGGATACGCCATCGAGCGTCGCCGTATCCTCCGCAATCACCGTCCGCGCGACAGGGTTGGGCTGTGCAACGTCCATCGCCACCACCTTCATACGCGGCGCGCCGTCGTTGGTCTGGAAATAGAAGGTCGTGTCCTTGTTGCCGACATAGCTGTAATTGTTAGTGAAGCCCTTGATCAGCGTCCGCGGCTTAGCGCCCGGCTTCCTCAGGTCGATCAAAGTGACTTCGTAGCGATCGTCCGTCCCAATCGAGCTGGTCACGACCAGCCAACGGCCGTCCTCGCTTATCGTCGGGTAATGGCCATAATCGGGATGGTCAGGGGTCGCATAAACCAGCCGGTCTTCGACCTGGGGTGTTCCCAGCTTATGGTAGTAGACGCTCTGGTTCTTGTTGAGCGACTGGAAGGTTTGGCCCGCCTCCGGCTCGGGAAAGCGAGAGTAATAAAATCCGCTGCCGTCCTTCGCCCATTCGACCCCGCCGCCGAATTTCAGCCACTTCAGTTCGTCTTCAAGCAGCTTGCCGGTCGCGACGTCCAGCACCCGGACGATGCGCCAGTCTGTTCCGCCATCCTGAATCGCATAAGCCAGAAGCTTGCCGTTGTCGCTCGGCGTCCATTCGGCCAGCGCGGTGGCACCGTCAGCGGACCAGCCATTAGGATCGATCAGCACCCTGCCTTCGCCATCGACCTTGTCGCGCACGTACAATACCGACTGATTCTGCAGGCCGTCGTTGCGGGTATAGAAATAATGCCCGCCCTTTTTCCGTGGGATTCCGAACCGCTCGTAATCGTACAGCTGCGTCATCCGCGCCTTGAATGTCTCGCGCAGCGGCAGCGTCTCGAGAAACTTATCCGTCACCTCGTTCTGGGCGGTCACCCACGACCGCACCTCCGGGTCGTTGCGGACGTCATTTTCCAGCCAGCGATAAGGATCGGCGACCTGGACGCCGAACTGGGGATCGACGAGGTAGGTGCGGCGGGTCAACGGATAAGCGATGCTTCCCTCCTTCTGTGTCGCTGCGGCGGCTTCTAAGGCCGCAAGCTCGGGCGGTGCCGGCGGAGGCGGTGGCGTGGTCATGCAGGCGCTGGTCATAAAAAGGGCGGCAAGCGTCGGACTCGAACGCATCAGGCAGGTCTCCGATGGCATGGGATGAGGCAAAATTGGGTTTACACGCTCGCAGCCTAGCGGCCGTGCCGCCCGTTTCAATCCGCTATTCGACGGACGACGTTCGCGAAGAAGTACGCTCAACCTTCCGGAACCAACGGTGACCGATTTCTCAGTCCGACAAAACTGCAACTGGGGAACTCGCGCCCCGTTCCGCTGGTTTGGGCAATATGTTCCGAGATTCTAAAGCCTTGGCGGCGGTTGACGCTGAAGGGAGTGGCGCGGCCGCTCTCGCTCACCCCTTTGACATTCCCCACCGGCCGCAAGCGGACTTGGAGGCCCGGTTCCAGCAATTCGTACGCGAACGCGATTTTCCTTGCGTGGGCGCGAAGTCGGCGCTGGGGCGCGGAACGCTGAAGACAATCGTTTGCCGCTCCATTGCCAGTGCATGGGACGACCTTCGAATTCATGAAGAACTGCGCCGCTGGGCTCAATCCTATCGCCGCAAACCCGGCCTTTTCCGAAGTCTGGCTGTCATTTTCGAAGGACCGGACCACCTCGACGAAACCGCCTTTGAACAGGCATTGTGGCAGCGGATTCAGTCGGTGACCGACAAAGATGTTTGGCGCGGGCTTCCCGCCGACGAGCGCGTGAGTTCCAATCCCGCCGATCCGCATTTTTCGCTTAGCTTTGGCGGAGAGGCATTCTTCGTCGTGGGCCTGCATCCGCAAGCTAGCCGCCCTGCCCGGCGATTCAATCACCCTGTCATGGTATTCAACCTGCACGACCAGTTCGAAACGCTTCGGGCAGAGGGCCGCTACGATAGTCTCCGCCAATCCATTCTCGAGCGCGACCGGCAGCTGGCCGGATCAATCAACCCGATGCTCGCGCGCCATGGCGAAACCAGCGAGGCGCGCCAATACAGCGGCCGGCGCATTGATGAGGGCTGGGTCTGCCCGTTTCACCGGAGCGACGGCTGATGGGCCGCCAATCGATTCCACCGCGAAGCGGGACCGCTTTCCGCCTCTCCGCCGGTGATACGCTCTGGGTGATCGACCCCGAGGGCGTCCAGGTGGCCGATCTGCTCGCTTACAATGCGAATGACGTGAGGGAAGTCATTTCGAACGGACGGACGTTCGATTATGCGGAAACAATCAAGCTGACGACAGGGCATGTCCTGTACAGCAACCGCTCGCGACCGATGCTGACCATTGTCGAGGACACGGTCGGCACCCACGACTTCCTGCTGACCCCTTGCAGCAAGGCGACATTCGAACATTTTTACCCTGGACAGCCGGTCCATCGCGGCTGTTTCGGCAACTTGGCAGAGGCCCTCGCCCCGTACGGCATCAGTGAGGACGACATCCCCGTCGCGTTCAACTGTTTCATGAACGTTCCAGTCGGGGCCGACGGCGCAATCACCGTGCAACCGCCGCTCAGCAAGGCAGGGGACTTCCTGCGTCTGCGCGCGGAGATGGACTTGATCATCGGTCTGACTGCCTGTTCAGCCTATGCGAGCAACGGCGGCAGCTTCAAACCGATCGATTATGAGGTAGAACAGGCCAATTAGGAAAAGGGCCGCAGCTTTCGCTGCGGCCCTTCCTTAACCCTGTGAGGCGCAAAATATTTACGCTTCGACTTCTTCCTCGGTCATCACCGGACCCGAGTCCTGGCCCTTGGCCGAAACGTCGCGGTCGATGAATTCAATGATCGAGATCGGCGCAGCGTCCGAAGCGCGGATGCCGGCCTTGACGATGCGGATGTAGCCGCCGTTGCGGTCCGCATAACGCGGGCCGATAACGTCGAACAACTTCACAAGCTGCGCGTCGTCGAGCAGGCGGGCGTGTGCCAGACGGCGGTTCGACAGGCCGCCCTTCTTGGCCAGGGTCACCAGCTTCTCGACGTACGGACGAAGTTCCTTCGCCTTGGCTGTCGTAGTGGTGATCTGCTCATGCTTGATGAGCGCGGCGGCCATGTTGCGGAACAGGGACGCACGGTGGCTGGAGGTGCGCTGGAGCTTACGGCCAGCAACGCGATGACGCATGATATCTTCCTTCTCGTTCGTAGAGGGGCCGTATCAGGCACCCCAATCCCGGCAGCCGTTGCGGTCGCTGCTCTTCACCGATGCCCCGGCCGAAGCCGGGGCTGGTCCTGATTAGCCCAAGAGCTCCTGTTCGAGCTTCTTGGCCATTTCCTCAATGTTTTCCGGCGGCCAGCCGGGGATGTCCATGCCGAGGCGCAGGCCCATCGAGGCAAGGACTTCCTTGATCTCGTTGAGGCTCTTGCGACCAAAGTTAGGCGTACGGAGCATCTCGGCCTCGGTCTTTTGAACCAGGTCGCCGATGTAGATGATGTTGTCGTTCTTCAGGCAGTTCGCCGACCGAACCGATAGTTCCAACTCATCCACCTTCTTGAGAAGGTAGCGGTTGAGTTGATTGGTGTCGGTGGCCGCGCCTTCGGCCGGGGCAGCGCCCATGCCGGCCGTGCCGCCGGCCATTGCTGGAGCCGCCGAGCGGACCTGGCTGTCATCGAAATGCACAAACAGCTGAAGCTGGTCCTGCAAGATCTTGGCCGAATAGCCGAGCGCGTCTTCCGGCGTGACGGTGCCATCGGTTTCAATCGTCAGCGTCAGCTTGTCATAATCCAGTTCCTGGCCGACGCGGGTGTTTTCCACCTTGTACGCGACCTGGCGGACCGGGCTGTACAGCGCATCGACCGGGATAAGGCCGATCGCGGCGTCGGCGGGACGGTTCGCGGCGGCAGGAACATACCCCTTACCGACGTCGGCAGTCAGTTCCATGTTGAGTGTCGCGCCATCGTCCAGGTGGCAAATGACCAGGTCCGGATTGGTGACTTCGATGTCGCCCGACGTCGCGATCTGACCGGCAGTGACTTCGCCCGGACCGGTCGCCGAAAGCTGCAGCCGCTTGGGGCCTTCGCCTTCCATCTTCAGCGCGATCTGCTTCACGTTCAAGATAATGTCGGTCACGTCCTCGCGGACACCTGCGAGGCTCGAGAACTCATGAAGCACGCCTTCGATCTTGATCGAGGTCACCGCGGCGCCCTGCAGCGACGAGAGCAGCACGCGGCGCAGCGAGTTGCCGAGCGTCATGCCAAAGCCGCGCTCAAGCGGCTCGGCGACAAACGACGCCTTGCGGCGAACGTCGGTCCCCGGCTTGCGCTCAAGGTTGTTCGGCTTCTTGAGTTCCTGCCAGTTCTTTGCGTTGACGGCCATGTTTCTTCCTTGGCAGTGGGTCCTGCGGCGTCCCGCCAAACCCGGATTTTGAACTTTTTCGCGTGTTAGAACTTCGGCCAAAGTTCTACTTTGGCCGAAACCCTTAGACGCGGCGGCGCTTCGACGGACGAACGCCGTTGTGCGGGATCGCGGTCACGTCGCGGATCGACGTGATCTGGAAACCGACCGCCTGCAGCGCACGAAGCGCGCTTTCGCGGCCCGAACCCGGACCCTTAACTTCGACCTCGAGGGTGCGGACGCCGTGCTCCGCGGCCTTGCGGCCCGCGTCTTCGGCGGCAACCTGCGCCGCATACGGGGTCGACTTGCGGCTTCCCTTGAAGCCCATCATGCCGGCCGAGCTCCACGCGATGGCGTTGCCCTGAGCGTCGGTGATGGTGATCATGGTGTTGTTGAAGCTGGCGTTCACGTGCGCGACGCCGGCGGTGATGTTCTTGCGCTCGCGGCGGCGAAGGCGCTGAGGTGCTTGTGCCATTGGAAATCCTAAACCTTAAGCTGTGCGTTCAGCCGGATTGAGAAGAGGTAATTCGATTGTCCCCGGACAATCGTTACTTCTTCTTACCAGCGATCGGCTTGGCCTTGCCCTTGCGGGTGCGAGCATTGGTGTGCGTGCGCTGGCCGCGGACCGGGAGGCCCTTGCGGTGACGCAGGCCGCGATAGCAGGCGAGGTCCATGAGCCGCTTGATGTTCATCGCAGTTTCGCGGCGAAGATCGCCTTCGACGGTGTAGTCGGCGTCGATCGTCTCGCGGATGTGCAGCACTTCCTGGTCCGACAGGTCCTGGACGCGGCGTTCCGGCGCGATGCTCAGCTTTTCGGTGATTTCCTTGGCTTTGGCCTGGCCAATACCATGGATGTACTGGAGCGCGATGAGAACGCGCTTGTTGGTGGGCAGGTTGACGCCCGCAATACGTGCCATGAACTAACTTCTCCTAGCTCCACAGGATCGCGGGCACCCGACGATCCCATCTCAAAGCGACCACCCGATCCAACGGAAAAACGGCGCGCGCAGGGTTGCGCCGCCGTGGCCGGTAAAACGGGATGGCCGCCAGATATGGATTCGGGTGGGGAGAGTCAAGCGTCTGGACTCGGCACCGATTAGCGCTAAGCCCCTGTTCCGCATGCAGCGCTTTACCCACGAAGACCCCTTCCCGCCAGCCTTGAAGGGCGCGATCGTCGCGCTCGGCAATTTCGACGGGTTCCACCTTGGCCATCAGGCGGTGGTCGGGCGAGCCGTGCAATGGGGCGCGCATGAGCGCCGGCCGGTCATCGTCGCCACCTTCGACCCGCATCCCGTCCGTCACTTCCGGCCCGAGACGCCCCCTTTTCGACTGACTACGCTGGAACAGCGCGAGCGGATGTTCGCCGCCGCCGGCGCAGATGCGATGCTCGTGTTCACCTTCGGTCCGGAGCTTGCCGCGACCACCGCGGAGCAGTTCGTGTCGGGTCTGCTAGCTGGCCGGTTCGGCGTAGCGGGGGTCGTGACCGGCGAGGACTTCACCTTCGGCAAGGCACGCGGCGGCAATGCGGAAACGCTGAAGACACTGGGCGCGGCCCACGGCATCGCGGCCGAGACTGTCGCGCCGATCCTGCTGGATGGAGTGCCGGTATCGTCCAGCCGGATCCGTGCGGCGTTGAAGGCCGGCGATCCTGGCACCGCGACCCGTCTGTTAACCCGGCCCTTTGCCGTACATTCCAAGGTCGTACATGGTGACAAACGCGGCCGCGAGCTTGGCTGGCCGACCGCCAATCTGGAACTGGGCAGCTACCTTCGCCCCGCTTACGGCATCTACGCCGTCCGCGTCAGGCTGGACGACGGCAGCGAGCATGAGGGCGTGGCCAGCTTAGGCGTCCGGCCCATGTTCGACCCGCCGAAGGAGTTGCTGGAAGCGGTCCTGTTTGACATCGATCGCGATCTGTACAGCCAGACGATCGAGGTGGCGCTGCATCATTATATACGGCCGGAGGCGACCTTCGACGGGCTGGAAGCACTGATGGCACAGATGGACCGCGACGCCTCCGAGGCGCGGCGACTGCTTGCCGCTGGCTCGCCCCTCGCCTAAGGCCCGCCGCGATGTCCGAAAAGCCCGACTACCGCAGCACCGTATTTCTGCCGAAGACCGACTTTCCGATGAAGGCCGGCTTGCCGCAGAAGGAGCCGCTCATCCTCGCTAAGTGGCAGGAAGGCGACCTGTACGCCCAAGTGCGGAAAGCCCGCAAAGACCGCGAAAAGTTCATCCTTCACGATGGCCCGCCCTATGCGAACGGTGACATCCACATCGGCCATGCGCTCAACCATATCCTGAAGGACATGGTCGTCCGCACCCAGACGCTGCTGGGAAAGGACGCGCCCTACATCCCCGGTTGGGATTGCCACGGCCTGCCTATCGAGTGGAAGGTCGAGGAGCAGTATCGCAAGAAGAAGCTCAATAAGGACGAGGTGCCGGTCAAGGAGTTCCGCGCCGAGTGCCGCGCTTACGCGCAGCATTGGGTCGACACGCAGCGCGAGCAACTGAAGCGCCTCGGCATCGGCGGGCAGTGGGACAAGCCCTACCTCACGATGAACTATCAGGCCGAAGGCACGATCGTGTCCGAACTCTACAAGTTCGCAGAAAGCGGCCAGCTCTATCGCGGCGCCAAGCCGGTGATGTGGAGCCCAGTCGAAAAGACCGCGCTGGCCGAGGCCGAGATCGAATATGAGAATATTACCTCAACCCAGATCGACGTGGCATTCGAGATCGTCGAAAGCCCTTTTCCGGAGCTGATCGGCGCATATGCGGTGGTGTGGACAACCACGCCCTGGACGATCCCGGTCAATCAGGCGATCGCGTTCAATCCGGACATTAAATACGACGTCGTAGGCAGTACAAGTGGCCTCGGTCCCCGCTACCTGATCGCGAGCGATCTCTGGAATGAGTTCGTGACGCGAATGCGGAACGCCGGCTTGGGTGATGGCGAATGGGTCACGTTCAACGATTTTCCGGGCAAAATGCTCGCCGACACCGTCGCCCGCCATCCGATGCACAAACTCGGCGGCTTCTTTGCCAAGCCACGCCCCTTCCTGCCGGGTGAGTTCGTCACGACTGACAGCGGCACCGGTCTCGTCCACATGGCACCGGACCATGGCGAGGACGATTTCGAACTTTGCAAGACCCACGGCATCGGCCCGCAGTTCGCGGTCGAGGGCGACGGCAAGTATCGCGAGGACTGGCCTTGGCTAGGCGGACAAGGGTCTGTCATCAACCCCAAGTTCAACGCGCCCGACGGCCCGATCTGCAACGACCTGCGCGAAGCCGGCGGGCTGCTAGCAGCCAGCGCGGACTACCAGCACAGTTACCCGCACAGCTGGCGGTCGAAAGCCAAGGTCATTTACCGCTGCACGCCGCAATGGTTTGTCGCGATGGATAAGCCGCTGGGCCATCATCACTTCAAGACGCCGGCGGAAAAGCGGTGGGAAGGCGAAGGCGGCGCGCTGCTCGATCCCGCACATCATGTTAGCGACGATGAAGGCGCGACGCTTCGCCAGCTAGCTTTGAAGGCCATTGCCGAAACCCGCTTCGTCCCCGAAAAGGGACGCAACCGCATCGGATCAATGGTCGAAGGTCGCCCCGACTGGGTGCTGAGCCGCCAGCGAGCCTGGGGCGTGCCCATCGCCGTCTTCGTGGACCGCAAGACGGGCCAGTTGCTGGTCGATGCCGAGGTCAACGCCCGCATCGTCGCCGCGATCAAGGCCGAAGGCGTCGACGCTTGGGAAGACGAGCGCGCGCAGGAATACCTCGGCGCCAACTACCACGTTCATGATTATGAGCGCGTTACCGACATTCTCGACGTCTGGTTCGACAGCGGCTGCACCCATGTTTTCACGCTGGAGAGCGGTTATTGGCCCGAACAGCGCTGGCCCGCCGACCTCTACCTTGAAGGGAGTGACCAGCATCGCGGCTGGTTTCAGTCGAGCTTGCTGGAAAGCTGCGGTACGCGGGGCCGTGCGCCCTACAATGCTGTCCTGACCCACGGCTTCACCATGGACTCGAAGGGCATGAAAATGTCCAAGAGCCTGGGGAACACCGTCAACCCGCTCGACTTGATGCGCGACTATGGCGCGGACATATTGCGGCTGTGGGCGCTCAGCGTCGACTTCACCGAGGACCATCGTATCGGCAAGGAAATCCTTGCCGGTGTCGCCGACCAGTATCGCAAGCTAAGGAACACCTTCCGCTACCTGCTCGGCGCACTGGACGGCTTCAGCGACGAAGAGCGAATTGCGATCGAATCTATGCCGGAGCTGGAGCGCTACATGCTGGCGCTGACCGCCGACCTTGACGCGCGGCTGCGCACGGCGGTCAACGACTTCGACTTCAACGATTACACGCGCGCGCTGGCTGATTTCTGCAACAACGACCTCAGCGCCTTCTTCTTCGATATCCGGAAAGACTGCCTTTATTGCGATGCGCCGTCGGATCCGAAACGCCGTGCTTATCGCACAGTGCTGGACGCGCTGTTCCACGCTCTGGTCCGTTGGACGGCACCCGTGCTGGTCTTTACCAGCGAGGAGGTATGGGGCACACGTTATCCAAGCGCTGGAAGCGTCCACCTGCTGGAATGGCCGGAGGTCGACGCCAACTGGCGCGACGAGGCGTTGGAGATACGCTGGGCCGAGCTTCGCGAGCAGCGAGTGGCGGTAACCGAAGCTATCGAACCGCTCCGTCGCGACAAGGTCATCGGCTCCAGTCTGGAAGCGGAAATAACGGTGCCCGGCGACGCCGACACTGATTTGCTGGCCGAATTGTTCATCGTCTCTTCGGTCACACCCGGAGAAGCGTTGTCGGTGGCCAAGACCAACAAGCACAAATGCGGCCGCTGCTGGCGGCTCCTGCCAGAGGTCGTAGAGGACGGCGATCTTTGCGCGCGTTGCGAGGATGTCGTGAATGGGTAACCGCACTACTGCCTATGTCATGGCGCTGGTCATTTTCATCGTCGACCAGCTGACCAAGTGGGTGATGATCAACCCGCTCCGCCTGATGGAGCGCGGGCAGATTGAACTGCTGGCGGTCTTTAACCTGACCTGGGTCGAAAACCGCGGCATCAGCCTTGGTTTGGCGCAGGCGCAGAACGACGGTCACCGTTGGATGCTGGTCGCAATGACCGCCGCAATCGCCATTGGCGTGGCCTGGTGGATTACACGCGAAGAGAAACGGGGCGACCAACTGGCCCTCGCCATGGTATTGGGCGGCGCGGTCGGAAATATCGTCGATCGGGTGCGGTTCGGCTATGTGGTCGACTTCCTCGACCTGCATTTTGGCTCGTTCCGCCCCTTTTATGTCTTTAATGTCGCCGACGCCGCGATTAGCATCGGCGTCGTCATCTTGCTGCTCCGCGCCTTCCTCGTCCGGGACAAGGCGCCTGAAGGAACGAACGAACATGCGTAAGGCCCTCTTCATTCTTGCCCCAGCTATCCTGCTCGGCGGCTGCGGCGTGCTCAGCGGCAAACGGGCGACGCTCGACGAATTCGCGGTAGCTCGCAACGCACCACTCGTCATTCCCCCCGACTATTCACTGACCCCGCCGGTCGCCGGCACCGTTGGCTTGACCGCGCAGGATGCACAAACGCAGGCGATCGAGGCGCTGTTCGGCGGCCCCGCCCCGCGCAGCGCGACCGAAACGTCGATGCTCGACAGCGCCGGCCGCGACCGCGCCGCACTTGGCATCCGCTCGACCGCCGGCGCACCAGACACCCGCGTCGTCGACAAGGGCCAGGCCACGCAGGCGATCATTGCCGCGCCGGAAGGCGACGGTCAGGACGCGTCCGCCCAGACCCCGCAATAAGGACGAACCAACGCATGAGTTCGGAGACGCTGTCCGCCCGCCTGGTCGAAATCGAAGCGATGCTCGACCGCTCGCGCCGCCGGTTCGAAGAAGGCAGCCGCCTAGTCGAAGAAGCGCACAAGTCGCTTGCCGAGGTGCAGCAATTGCTGATCGGTTCGCCGGTCACGCTGTCACCGGAAGATAATGAGGAAGCGGCGTCGCGCCTGCTCGCCAGTTTGAAGGCTAGCGGAAGCGAGCTTCCCGAAACGCTTTGCGGCGGCCGCTTGGCGGTCGATCCGGTCCAGCGTCTGATCCGCATCGACGGCCATCCGATCGGCATCACCGAGATGGAATATCGCGTGCTGGAACTGCTGGCCTTCGCCCGCAACAATGTCGTTACGCGCCAGATGCTCCTGAAGCATCTCTATCGCCGCGCCGACGACCAGCCGCAGCCGAAGATCATCGATGTTTTCATCTCGAAGCTTCGCAAGAAGCTGCGCTCCGCCAGTGGCGGCGCGGAGTTTATCGAGACGATCCCCCAGCGTGGCTGGATTCTCCGCGACATCGAAAATGCGTCGGCCGCCTGAGCACCCCAAGCTGATTCACCGAAGATTTACCGTCTCGTGGCAAACGAGGCATCATGATTCATTTCCTGCCCGAATCGTTCGACGAATCGACTGAGGTCACTGCTTCAACGACGGCGGGACCCTATGCCGAGGCTGTTGCCCGCCTCGCATCGATTCGCCAGGCGCTGGCGTGTGTCGAGCAATATGCAGGCGAGGTACCGTCTGACAGCATGGTGGAAGCGAAGCTGGCCGCTGCCTGGCCGGTTGCCTTCCCCGCCCGCCAGCGCTGCTACGACGCCCGTTCCGCGCGGACCGCAGCGGCGGCGGCGGCGGGCCTAGAAGCCATCACGGGCTGCACCGACGAGGGTAAGGCTCCACACCCTGCGGCGATTGCGCGCCTGAAGCAGGAACTCAGCGCGGGCGTTGACTCGATCGACCAGCTGTTCAGCCTGTAGAACAGCCACATTCCTTTGGCGTCGCCGGATCGGCGCCCCATTCGCTCCAGCTCCCGTCGTAAAGCTTTGCGCCTCGCCCTCCCAAGCGGCGCGCGGCGAAGATCAGACTGTTTGCTGTAACCCCCGATCCGCAGCTCGCCACGAAGGGCTTTTCGGGGTCGATCCCGGCTGCTTCAAAGGCGCGGCGAAGCTCCGCTTCGGATTTGAACGTCCCGTCGTCGCGATAAAGTTCGGTCAGTGGCAGGTTCATCGAACCCGGAATATGGCCTGCGCCGACTTTGGGGCGGGGATCGGGGTCGATCCCTTCGAAGCGTCTCTGAGCGCGCGCATCGACCACAGGCAGCCCCGTGCCCGCCAATAGCGCCGCTTTGTCGACTACCTCCCCGACGCGCTCCCGAGCATCGAAACGCCCCTGGCGCGCCCGGGCGCTTCCGCTTTCGACGGAACGCCCTTCCGAACGCCACTTCTGGAATCCGCCGTCAAGGATCGCGACTCGCTCCGCCCCAAAATGGTGGAACATGAACCAACCGCGCGCGGCCGTCCTCAATGGACTGTTGTCGTAAACGATAATGCGGTCGTTCCGGCTGACCCCGAGTTCATCCATCGCCCGACCGAATTCCGCCGCCGACGGCAACATGTGAGGCGCGCTATGTCTTCTGTCCGCGACCTTGGAAATATCGAGGAATCGCGCTCCGGGGATATGCGCCACTTCGAACTCGGCGACCGGATCGCGGTTGTCGGTGGGCAGGAAAGCGCTGCTGTCGATCACGGCGACATCGGACTCGCCGAGGTTGCGCGCCAGCCAGTCAGTGGAAACCAAGTCGTCCATGCTCATGCTCCCTCGAAGTGTAGGATAGCGATTGCCTTCAGCCGCTGCTAGGAGCGCTGCCCCATGAACTTGACCCCAAAACATCTTGGCCAGACGAGCGCACTACCCACGTCGCCGGATAAAGCCGAACTCGACTATGTGCCCAACCCGCGCGGTGGTGAACTCTACCTCGTGCGCTTCGCAGCAACGGAATTTACCTCTCTCTGTCCCGTGACCGGCCAACCGGACTTCGCGCACCTTGTTATCGATTATGCGCCCGGCGATACCATCGTCGAATCGAAGAGCCTTAAGCTATTTCTCGGCGCCTTCCGCAATCACGCCGCCTTCCACGAAGACTGCACCGTGGGGATCGGCAAGCGGCTATTCGACGAGATGAAGCCAACGTGGCTGCGCATCGGGGGCTATTGGTACCCGCGCGGCGGCATCCCGATCGATGTCTTCTGGCAGTCGGGGGAGCCGCCCAAAGGGCTTTGGCTTCCCGACCAGGGCGTCGCTCCTTACCGAGGCCGCGGTTAAGCCGTCAGCGGCGCCGCTGCTTCCTTGCGGGTCTTGGAATAGTAGAGCCACGCCAAAGCACCTGCGAACACCATCAAGCCCAGCGGAACTGCCCAAGCGGCCTCTTCAATGAGCGCCAGCGGCGTGTCGTTATCAGTTGCCCCCACGATCGCCGCAAACGCGACGCCGAACAGACTTTCACCAACAATGAGGCCCGTCGCCATCAGTACTCCCAGCCGCTCCGCGAAGGCGGGCTCGGCCGTACGCTCGGCCCACTTGTTGTAGAGATAGCCGAGCAGCGCACCAACCGGGATAAGCAGCGTCAGCGACATCGGCAGGTAGATTCCCATGCCGACCGCGAGCGGCGGAAGTGCACCCTTCTTTGTCGCACGCATGATTTCGTCGACCGCGATGACCATCACGCCGATGGCCGCGCCCAGCCCAATCAAGTTCCAGTCGAGGTTCCCGCCCAGTACGCCCTGCGCGATGGCGGAAATCAGCGCGGCCTGCGGCGCTGCAAGCGCGTTCGGACCCGCGCCCGGTGCGCCTTGGAAACCGAAGGCATCGTTCAGGATTGTCAGGATCGGAGGAATGACGATTGATCCGAACAGTACGCCAAGGATCAGCGCGACCTGCTGGCGCCAAGGCGTAGCGCCGACCAGCTGGCCGGTCTTCAGGTCCTGGAGGTTGTCGTTGGCGATCGTCGCGACACCGAAGATGATGGCTGTCACGAACAACGCGAAAGCAACTAGGCTCTTTGATGCTTCAGGGTCGAGGTCACGGCCGAAGATTGCAACCAGCACCAGCGAGATGCCCAGCACGGTAAGGATACCGACGCCGGACACGGGGCTGTTCGACGCACCGATGAGGCCGGCCATATAGCCGGTGATCGCGGCGATGATCGCGCCTGCGACGAAGATGTAGAATAAGCTCCACCCGATCGTGGCGACCGGCGCACCGGCGATAACGCCGCTGCCGGCAAAAGCAGAAAGCAGCAAGCCAATTGGCAGGAGCGACACAACGATCGTTCCGAACACGATCGTGATCGGCAAGTCCCGCTCGGTCAACGCGAGGCTTTCCCCCTGCCCTGATCGACGGGTGCGGTTTGCTGCAATAGCAGACGTGACGCCCTTGACGATAGGGCCGATGATTTTCAGCAGTGTCCACACTGCCGCGACTCCCATTGTCCCTGCGCCGATGAAGCGCACCTTCTCCCGGAACGCCGTGCTGACAAGTTCCGACAAGTCCGAAGCGGGCGTCACGCCCGCCAGGCCGACCTGCCATGGCACCAGGATGAAGAAGCTGATGATCAGGCCGGTCAGCATAGCAATGCCGACTGCCATGCCGACCAAGTGGCCGACGCCGATCAGGGCCATCGACAGGCTGGTCGACACTGTCGTCGCGCCCGCACCGATCTTGATGGTCCGCGCCGCCTCCGTCGCAAGCAGCTTTGTCTGCGCGAGGATCGCGTAGCCCGCCGAAATAAGCGCGCTCCACACGATCATCTTCAGGCCGCGACGATTTTCCTCCGCACCGCCAACGCCGGCGCCAACCTTCAGCACTTCGGCTGCGGCGACACCTTCGGGATAAGGAAGGTCTGAACCCGTTACCAACGCCCGCCGCAGCGGCACCGAATACATGACGCCCAGCACACCGCCGAGCGCGATGATCGCCACCGACAGCCAGAACGGAAAGCCGGTCCACCAGCCGACCATGATCAGGCCAGGCAGGACGAAGATGATCGCCGACAGCGTACCGGCCGCTGATGCGATCGTCTGGACGATGTTATTTTCCTGAATTGTCGCGTCGCGGAAGAATTTAAGGATGGCCATTGAAATGACCGCTGCGGGAATTGAGGTAGCGAAGGTGATGCCGAGCTTCAGCCCCAGGTAAACATTGGCCGCGGTAAACAGCAGGGTGATTAGGCCGCCGAGGATCACGCCCCGGATCGTCAGTTCCCTTAGCCCTACAACCGGTGCCGTCGCCATCGTCAATCGCTCCCCCATGTCAGGGCGCGGACACAATCACAGTTGCCGCTGCGGCGATAGAGGCAAAATCAATCCCAGCCGGTCGCCAGGAATCGCGTTGCAAAAGCGCAGTGCAGCGCAACACCCAGCGGCAGCACGTCCTCGTCGACGATCATGCCCGGATTATGGAGAGGGGGCTGCGAGGCGGCATCGCTACCCGCCGGTGCAACGCCCAAGAACGCCATCGCTCCGGGCACCTTGGCCAGAACATAGCTGAAATCTTCCCCACCCATGCTCGGGGCGGGAAATTCAGTGAAGGCATCGCCGGCAATCTCGCGCAGCATTGATACCGCGCGCGGATCGTTCATAGTCGGCGGATAGCCCGGCTCGATTGACGTTTCGGCCTCGCAGTCATGCGCCGCCGCGACATGCGTGCATATCCGCTCGAAGGCCTCCTGGCCGCGCGCCCTGGCGGCGGGCGAAAGCGTGCGAAGCGTTCCCAGCATATCGACCGCATCGGGAAGGACGTTGTGCGTCGTCCCCGCTTCCACTTTGGTGATCGACAGCACGATCGGGTCGGTGACCGGGGTCCTGCGCGCAACCTCCGACTGCAACGCGAGAACAACTTCCGCCGCGACAGGAATAGGGTCCCGTGCATCGTGGGGCATCGCTGCATGACCGCCCTTGCCGATAATCCGGGCGCGCAGCGTGTCGGTGGAGGCTAACATCGCTCCGGCGCGGCACGCGACCGTGCCGTGCGGCAGCACCGGCCAGACGTGCAGTGCAAACGCGGCGTCGGGCAAGACATCGCCCAACAATCCCTCCTCCATCATGATCCGCGCACCGTGGTGTCCCTCCTCGCCCGGCTGGAACATGAACAGGATCCGACCGGCGATTTCATCCCTACGGGTGGAAAGAATGCGCGCCGCGGCCGCGAGCATCGCGGAATGGCTGTCATGGCCGCAGGCATGCATCCTGCCAGGCGCTCTGCTGGCGAAATCGAGGCCGGTTGCTTCCTTGATCGGCAAGGCGTCCATGTCGCCGCGCAGCAGGACGGTCCGGCCAGCCGACCTGCCCTCCAGCTTCGCCACGAAGCCGCTCGCTCGCTCGCTCATGTGAATGGAAAGCGGCAGGCCTTCGAGTGATGCAATTAGCCGATCGCGAGTGCGAGGGCAGTCCAGCCCCAGCTCGGGATCGGCGTGTATCGCTCGCCGGAGCGCGATCAATTCGTCCCGGCCCGCCTCCGCAGCGGCATTCCATCGGGCGAGGGCGGTCGCGTCCATCCAGCGAGCCTAGCGCCGCACGACGGGCGGCTCAATCACCTCAGTGGGAAGTGATATCCTTGTAGCGGTCGACGCTCGTCATTCGATAATCGTCGACATCACGTTCAGCATTAGCCGTTGCATTCGCCCGCTTCGTGCCCATCGCCACGTCATAGCTGATGAGCGCAGCGCTCAACGCCGCCGCTTCAGACGGACAAGCAGCCTTCACCGCCGTTTCATACGCCGCGGCGTCGACCTTGGCTTTCATCTGGCTTGACTCGAATGCTTTTAGGCAGCTTGCAAAGGCCTTCCGCGGAGCATCGATGCTTCCGGGATTGGGCGCGGCAAGCGCGGCCGCCATAATCAGCGTGAACATACCCGTACCCCTCAACGGACATTCAACGAGGGGAGAATGACTCATCTGGAAGGAAAATCAATCGTCAGTCGATTTTGACTCCGGGCGGCACGGGGGAACTGTGCCGCCGGACGACCTGCCAATTGTCGCCGTCCTTCACCCAGACGTCGGTCAGCAGGACACGCTCATCGATCAATTGGCCTAGGTATCGAACCTGCCATTGCGCATCGACCGAAGCGACAAGGGTACTTTCCAGCGCGACACAATCGGTCACTCGTACTTCCAAGGTGGCGATATCCATGCGCTTCAACGCCTCGATCCACTGATCGAGGCTGACCGCGACGGACCCCGTCGACCGGATCCCAACCAGCTTGAACAGCGGATGGATGATGCGCCGTAGCGTCGCCTCGTCCTTGGCGACCAGTGCGTCGCGCCATTGACGCTCCAAGTCGCGGACGTCGGGGCAGGGCGAGTCAGCGGCCACGGATCAGTCCGCCGAAGATGCCGCGCAGCAGCGAATTGCCAAGCTGCCGCCCGACCGACGACGCGATCGAGCGCCCAGCCGATTGGATCATCTTGTCGGCCATCGTCGGCCTAGCGGCCTCCCGTGCCCTTCGCGCTTGCTCGCGCTCCAATTCTCGCTGCCGCCGTTCTTCCTCGCGCATTTGTTGCAGCCGCGCCCTATCCTCGGCGGCCTTGACGCGGGCTGCTTCCTTGGCGGCGATCGCATCCTCCTTTGCCTGTAGCGCGGCAGCCTTCTGAGCATTTGTCTCCGCCTTGGCTGCGGCTGCGGCTGCGGCGGCCTCGTCGCCCTTGGCCTTCAGGATCTCCTCAGCGCTGTCGCGATCCAGCAGCGTGTCATACTTCGCGCCGATCGCGTCGGTCTGCACCAGTAATGCCCGCTCCTGCGGCGAGAGCGGTCCAACCCGGCTGGCCGGCGGCTTGATCAGCGTCCGCTCGACTGGCGACGGCGCACCATCCGGAAGCAGCAGCGACACCAGCGCCTCGCCAACCTTCAGTTCGATGATCGCAGAGGCGACATCGACGTTGGGGTTAGGCCGAAAGGTATCGGCCGCCGACTTCACCGCCGCTTGGTCGCGCGGCGTGAACGCCCGGAGCGCATGCTGCACACGATTGCCCAACTGGCCGGCCACATCGTCGGGAATATCGATCGGGTTCTGAGTGATGAAATAGACGCCAACGCCCTTGGACCGGATCAGCCGGACAACCTGCTCTACTTTCTCGAGCAGAGCCGGCGGCGCGTCCTCGAAAAGCAGGTGGGCTTCATCGAAGAAGAAGGCGAGCGTGGGCTTGTCGGCATCACCGATCTCGGGAAGCAACTCCCACAATTCGCTGAGCAGCCACAGCAGGAAGGTCGAGTAGAGGCGCGGGCTAGCCATCAGCTTGTCGGCGGCAAGAATGTTAACGATGCCCTTGCCGCTTTCATCGAGCTTCAGGAAATCCTCAAGGTCGAGGGCGGGCTCGCCGAAGAAATGATCGCCGCCCTGCGCGCGAAGCTGGAGGAGCGAGCGCTGAATCGCCCCGACGCTCGGCTTCGAGACATTGCCGTATTCAAGGGTCAACTCGTCTGCACGCTCACCGATATTGACCAGCATCGCCTGGAGATCGTCCAAGTCCAGCAGCATCAACCCTTCCTTGTCAGCGACGTGGAAAGCGATGGTCATCACCCCTTCCTGCACCTCGTTGAGGTTCATCAGCCGCGCAAGAAGTAGTGGCCCCATTTCGCTCACCGTCGTTCGGACGGGGTGACCCTGCTCACCGAACAAATCCCAGAACTGTACCGGGAATCCTTCGTACGACCAGCCAGCATAGCCAATTTCTGCGGCCCGCGCGGCAAAGGCTTGATGAGGCTTGGCCGTCGGGGCGCCCGGCATCGCCAGACCGGCGAGGTCCCCCTTGACGTCCGCAACAAACGTCGGAACGCCGGCCTCGCTCAATCCTTCAATGATCCCCTGCAGCGTGACCGTTTTGCCGGTGCCGGTTGCCCCGGCGATCAGGCCATGCCGGTTAGCGCGCTTGAGCTCTAGCTGCTGTGGATTGCCGCCGCCCGTGGCTGCGCCGATAAAGATACTCGTCGCGGGATTGCTGGCCATGAAGTCGCGTCACTCCTCGGGCTTCTGCCGTGCGCCGAACGGGAGCGTCACTCCCTCGGCCGGGCCGCGAAGCCTAGGCCGAAGGAGTGGCTGCAACAAGCTGCGTTTAGCGTTGCGCGATTTCGACGCCGATGAAGGCTTCTGGTGCTTGCCCTCGTTTCACCAGCAACAGGACGCTGCTACGGCCCGCACGTCGTGCCGCATCGACGGCAGATAATACCTGCGCCGGCGCCGTCACCGCCTGCCGGTTAACCGAGATGATCACGTCGCCGCGGCGAAGTCCCTTTGAGGCAGCATCACTGTTCGGGTCGATCGCGGTAATCACCACGCCGCGTACATCCGTCGGCAAGTTGAGCGCCCGGATGATTTGCGGGTTCAGCGGCTGCATCGAAAGGCCAAGCGCCGTACCGGGCGCCACGGGAGTTTCCTCGCCCAGCGCCTGCTGGTCGTCGTCGCCGGTCCCGCCGACCTGCTTTGCCAGCTCCTCCTCGGTCGGCCGCTGGCCAACCTGGACCTGCAGCGTCTGCCGACGTCCGTCGCGAATGACCTCAACCGGGACGCGGCTGCCTACACTTGTGTTGGCGATTAGATAGCTGACCGTTTCGTCTGGCGTAACCTCGCGGCCGCCGACGCGAACGATCACGTCGCCCTGTCGGATACCCGACTTGGCCGCAGCCTCGCCCGGGACGACGGAGCGAACCAGTTCGCCACGATCCTTGGGAAGGCCGAGCGCGTCGGCAATATTCTCGTCGAGCGGCTGGAGGCCGACCCCGAGGTAGCCGCGCTCCGGCCGCTGGCCGCGACGCAGCGCTTCGATCACGGGGCGGGCAGCCTCGGCCGGGATGGCCAGTCCGATGCCAACGCTGGCGCCGGTCGGCGAGATCAGCGCCGAGTTGACGCCGATAACGTTGCCCGCCATGTCGAACATCGGGCCGCCGGAGTTGCCCATGTTAATGCTGGCGTCCGTCTGAATGTAGCGGTCATAGGCGCCCGCACCGGTGATTCCGCGGTGCAGGGCGGAAATAATGCCCGCCGTCACGGTACCGCCAAGCCCATAGGGATTGCCGATCGCCACGACCCAGTCGCCCACTCGCGCCCGGGTAGAATCACCCCAGTTGACGTAAGGCAGGTTCGAACCCTCGATTTTCAGCAGCGCAAGGTCCGACGCGCTGTCGCGGCCAATGATCCGCGCCGGATATTCCTTCCGGTCCGAGAGGATAACCGTCACGCTGTCGACCGTCCCAGTACCGTTGGCGCCCTGGATCAGGTGATTATTGGTAACAACGTAGCCGTCTGGCGAAATGATGAAGCCGGATCCGAGCGAACCCGTCTCGCGAGTCTGCGGATTATTATCCTGCCCTTGACCTTGGCCCTGCGGCGCCTGGCCGCCGAAGCGCCGGAAAAACTCTTCGAAGGGATCGACCTGGCGACGAACCGGGACGCGCTGCTTGGTAGAAATGTTGACCACTGCCGGCTGCAGGCGGGCGGCCAGGTCAGCGAATGACGTCGGGGCGCCCTGCTTCGGCACGATCGCGGACGGCGCGTTCTGCGCGACTTGGGCTCCGGCCTGGCCGGTCGCCACCGAAAAAGCGGTACCCCCCAGAAGCAGGGCCATCGCGACCCCATAGGCGTAGCGCACTGGTTTGGACTCCTTCGTCGGCTTCATTCAAAATCCCTCGCTTGGCTCTGGCGATGCATGTTCGACGCTAGGTCAAGCTCATGAACGCGAATTGAACAGGGAGCGGCTTCACCGTCCAGTGAATTCCTTCAGATATTCGTTGTTCGGCGACAGAATGATGTTCGTCTGTGCCGGCTTCGACTGGCCGTCGCCCAGGAACGTCGTCTGGTAGGACTGCATGGCCCGGTAGAAATCATAGAATTCCGGGTCCTTGCCGAATGCCGCCGCATAGGTCTGCGCGGCTTCCGCGTCGGCTTCGGCACGGATGATCTGTGCTCGCTTGGCGCCTTCCGCACGGATGGACCGCGCTTCCTGGCGGCGGGCGGTCATCATCCGGGCGTAGGCGGATTGCAGCGGCGTTCCATCTGGCAGGTCAGCCTTCTTAATCCGCACATCGACGATCTCGACGCCGTACTGACGGGCGACACGGCCCAGGCCTGCCTTGATGTTCTCCATCGCGCCTTCGCGCTCCGGCGACAGCAGCGAGGCGAAGGGCCGCTTCCCCAGCTCGTTGCGGAGCTGGGAGCCGAGGATCGGGCGAAGCGCGAGTTCGACCCGGTCGACCGACCGCGCCGCGATATACATGCGCAATGGATCGACGACACGATACCGGGCGAAGGCATCGACCTCCAGGCGAAGCTGGTCGGTGGACAGCACCTGCTGGCGCTCCATGTCGATGTCGCGCACACGCTTGTCGATCCACACAATGTTTTCGGCGAACGGGATGCGGAAGGCCAGGCCCGCGCCCGGCCCGCCGAACTGCTCACCTTCCTTGAATCGATTGATGATACGGACCGGCTTGCCGAAGCGCGCGACAACGCCCTGCTTGGTTTCAGGCACTACCGAAACCGTGGTGAAGGTCATCAGCAACAGGACAAAGGCAAGCAAGCCCGCGCCCATCGGGTGACGGCGAACGATGTCGATCACTGGCCTTCTCCCGTGCGCGGCGCGCTTCGCTTCAACTCGTTCAGCGGCAGATAGGGCGTTACGCCCGGCGTCTCGACGATCGTCTTGTCGACGCCACCCAGCACTCGTTCCATCGTTTCATAATACATGCGCCGCTTGGTCACTCCCGGCGCCAACCTGTATTGCTCGTAAACCTTGTCGAACGCCGTCGCCTCGCCCTGCGCCTTCTGCCGCAGTTGCATGGCATAGGCGTTGGCGTCGTTGATATAGCTCTGGGCGTCCTGTTGCGCCGCGGTCACGTCCTTGAAGGCGTCGTTCACGGCAGCGGGCGGATCGGCTTGCTTGATCGCGACGCCTTGGATCACGACCCCGGACTGATAGCTATCCAGCGTCTGCTGCATTTCTTCGGCAACACGTGCTTCGATCTCGCCGCGCTTGTTGCCGATCGCGTCCTGGAGAGTGACTTGGCCAACGATCATGCGCATGGAGCTTTCCGCGACTTGGCGGATAGTGTCTTCCGGCGTCGCGAGCTCGAACAGGTATTGCTCTGGATCCCGGATATTCCAGCGAATCTGGTAAGCGATGTCGATGATGTTCTGGTCGCCCGTCAGCATCAGCGTTTCTTCGGCCGCCGAGCCCAGATCGATCGGCCGGATTTCCTCCACATTGACCTTCTGCACCCGGTCGATCGGCGATGGGAGCGTCAGGCCGATGCCGGGCGACAACGTATGGCTATACCGGCCGAAGCGGGTGACCACGCCCCGCTCCTCAGGTGCGATGCGATGCATTGTCGTGAACAGGAACCAGAGTGCTGCAATCCCGATCACGGCCCACATCAGCATCGACCGGTCGGGCCGGCCGCCAAAATTGATTCCGCCGCCGCCGGGCCCTCCGCCCAGCCGGCCGCGGCTCTTGCGGAGGAAATCATCGAGGGAACTCGCCGCCGGCCGCGACCCGGCCGCGCGCCGTTTCGGCGTTTCGCTCCACGGACCTGATGGTCCGTTGTCGGGCGGCGGTTCTTGCCCGCCTCCCGACCCTGGTGGAGAGCCCCATGGACCCTTGTTGTCGCTGAACAGGGCGCGTCCCCGGGCGCCCCACCCTGAAAAAATTGTCATGAGCCCATAATAGGAAGGGTTTCGCCGAAAAACAGTGCCGCCCGTCGAAAAGCGGACTAAGGCCCCGCGCATGAGCGACGATCCGGCCCTTTCCGCCCTTGATTCATCGCCGGATGCAGCACGAATCCGGTCGAAACGGCTGGTTGGAACCATTGCCACCATCGTCGCTGATGCCAGCGGGCTGTCAACCGCCGAACGAACCGATCTCGAAAAACGGCTCAAGGACGCGGCAATCGACTTGCCGGGTGTCGTCGAGGTCCGCGTCGCGCTAACCGCATCGCGGCCAGAGCGAACGGTCATTGCGATCGGTTCGGGCAAGGGCGGAGTCGGCAAGTCCACTCTGACTGCGAACCTCGCCGTTGCCCTTGCCCGAATGGGCAAGCGCATCGGGCTGATCGATGCCGATATTTACGGCCCTTCTCAGCCGACGCTTCTAGACGCCCACCAGAAGCCGCAGGCGGAGGGGAGCAAGATGTTTCCTGTCACGACGCCGTCAGGCGTTCGGCTGCTGTCGGTCGGCCAGCTGGTATCTCCGGGCACCGCGCTCGCTTGGCGCGGACCGATGGCGACCAGCGCGCTGAACCAACTGATCGATGCCGATTGGGGCGACACCGAAATCATTCTCGTCGACTTGCCGCCGGGCACGGGCGACGTACAACTCTCGCTGATACAGAAGGCTCGGCCCGATGGCGCCGTCATCGTGTCGACGCCCCAAGATCTCTCGCTTATCGACGCGACGCGCGCCATCGATCTGTTCGGTAAGGTTAGCGTCCCTGTGCTGGGCATCATCGAGAATATGGCGGGCTACACATGCCCCCACTGCGGCGAGAGCAGCGACCCATTCGGGCAGGGTGGAGCGGAAACATCCGCAACCAATCTCGGCGTGCCTTTCCTCGGACGGCTGCCCTTGTCCGCCAGCCTTCGCGAAGCATCGGATGCCGGCCGGCCACCCGCCGCCGAAGAGGGGCCCGCGGCCGACGCATTCTCGAAGATCGCGGCGCAGATTCTCGCGCAACTGGAGAAAGTCCGCGGCTGAGGCATTGTGGGGATTAAAGGGAGTAGAACATGCCGCTAACCCGACCCGAGGACATTGCCGACCTTCTGCAGAATTCGCGGACCATCGCCATAGTTGGTGCGTCGGATAATCCGTCCCGGCCGAGCTTTGGCGTGATGAAGTTCCTTCAGGACCAGGGCTATCGCGTCATCCCCGTAAACCCGCGTATCACGGGCGAGCACGTCCACGGCGAATATGTCTGGCGCGATCTGTCCCAGATCGGCGAGCCGATCGATATCGTCGACATCTTCCGCAAGAGCGAGGAGGCTGGCGACATCGTTGACCAGGCCATCGCTGTCGGCGCGAAGGCGGTCTGGATGCAACTGGGCGTGATGGATGAGGCGGCCGCCAAGCGGGCCGAGGACGCCGGGCTGAAAGTCGTCATGGACCACTGCCCGAAGATCGAATTCGCCAGGCTGGGCCTGCGGCCGGTCGAGCGCCCCGCCTAGGCGCTCGCCACCGTCATCTCCGGGACCATCAGCGTGGGGCTATCGACGCCGCGCCGGAACCTCAGGTCGCTTGCCGGGATCAGAGTCGCAAACATTTGCTTCAGGTTGGACGCGATGGTGATTTCCGCGACGGGCGCTGCAATCTCGCCATTCTCGATCAGGAAGCCGGCTGCTCCGCGCGAATAATCGCCGGTGACCCCGTTGACGCCCTGCCCGATCAGCTCCGTCACCAGAACGCCGCGCTTCACGCCACGAACCATCTTTTCGCGCTCGATGCCGCCCGGGGCGAGGTAAAGATTCGCCGGACCTGACCCGGGCGACCCAGACACGCCGCGAACCGCATGACCGGTCGGGGCCATCCCAAGCTGGCGCGCCGACGCGCTTTCGGCCAGCCAGCCGTTTAGGATTCCGTCGGATACGAGCTCCGACGCACGTACAGATAACCCCTCGCTATC
This sequence comes from Sphingomonas edaphi, assembly GCF_003583725.1. Taxonomy (GTDB): domain Bacteria; phylum Pseudomonadota; class Alphaproteobacteria; order Sphingomonadales; family Sphingomonadaceae; genus Sphingomicrobium; species Sphingomicrobium edaphi. The sequence goes on from NZ_QXTF01000001.1 coordinate 794,536, forward strand.
GAATGCCCGGCTGCGCAGCCCACGCCTGCGGAAGGGATCGTCGTGAATGGTGATGCCCTTGGCGAATAGCTGCGTCCCCAGCGCGTCGAGCAGGAAACTGGACTGTCGAGCGATCGCGCTGCCGCTGATTGCCGCGACGAAATGGCCAAGCAGCGTCGTCGCCACGCGGGGATCGAACAGGACCGGCATGACGCCGGCCGCCATCTTGACCGGGTTCAGGCGCCCGACTGTGCGGTTCGCAGCCCGCGCGCCAATGTCTTGCGGCGCCTCAAGGTCAGACAGATGTCGAGCGCTGTGCCAAGCATAGTCACGCTGCATCGCGCTGCCCTCGCCCGCCACCACGCTGGCCGAACAGCTATAGCCAGTGGCCCGCGTTGCGCCGGCAAAGCCGTGACTGGTTGCGATGGCGAAGGTCGATGCCGACGCGGAGGCGCTTCCTCCGTTGCTGTTCGTTATGCCCCCGACCGCGCGCGCGGCATCTTCCGCTGCCAGCGCTCGCTCGCGCAGCGCGGCCGGTTCAGGATCGCCGCCATCATCGATGTCGAGGTCGGCTGGCTCACCGCGGAACAGCAGCTCCTCCGGCGCCAGCCCAGCATATTGGTCCTCCGGCGCTTCCGCCGCCATGGCTAGAGCACGGTCTACCAGCGCGGCCATCGCATCTGCCGAAAGATCCGAAGAAGCCACGCTCGCGGTCTTCTTGCCGCGAAATACGCGCAGGCCGATTTCCTCGCCTTCGCTGCGATGAACATCTTCCAGTTCGCCCAAGCGAACGCTGACCCCTTGGGACCGTTCGCCAGCGTAGACCGCGTCGGCCGCGTCGGCCCCGCCCTTCAGCGCGAGTTCAACAATCGAGGCGGCCTTATCGCGTGCGGCGGCGGGTTCAAGCATTGGGCGGGCCGTAAGCCGTCATTGGGCCGACGACAAGCCAACTGCCAGGATGCCCAGGAACAGTAGAAACCCCGTAAAACGGTTGGACCGGAACAGGGCCAGCGCAGCGGATCCGTCCTTGGGATCGGCTCGATACGCCTGCGCGCCGAGGTGCGCCGCCGCCGGTGCCAGTGCCAGCAGCGCAACCCAGTCCGGCCGCACCGACCAGATTGCGCCCGCCCAACCCAGGACGGCCAGCGCATAGCAAATGGCGATCCCGGTTCGCACCTGGCTGCCTAGAGCGCGCGCGCTCGATTTCACGCCGACCAGCGCGTCGTCCTCAATATCCTGGATGGCGTATAGTGTGTCGTAGCCGATGACCCAGAAGATACTGCCGAGCCACAGGAGCAGTGGCGGCCAGCCGAACGCACCTGTCACCGCCGGCCAGCCTACCAGCGCACCCCAGCTGAACACCAATCCCAACCACGCCTGCGGCCACCAAGTGATGCGCTTCATGAAGGGATAGGCAGCGACGGGGGCGATGCTCAGCAACGCGACCCCTTGTGCGACGCGACCAAACTGCAGCAGTACGACCAGGCCCAACAGCGACAGACAGATAACCAAGGCCCATGCCGCATTCACGCTTACCCGCCCAGATGCGACTGGCCTCAGGCGCGTCCGCTCGACTTGGATATCGAGGTCCTTGTCGACGATGTCGTTATAGGTGCACCCGGCCGCCCGCATCGCGAACGCGCCGAGTAGGAACCAGCCGAACAGCGCCCAATGTCCCTGCACCCCAGCCAATGCGAGGCTCCACGCGCAGGGCCAGTAAAGCAGCCAGGTCCCGATCGGCCGGTCGAGGCGCATCAGCGATGCGTACGGCCGCAACGACCGGGGCAGCGCGCTGATTAGGCCGTGGCGCTCGCTGTCGGGAACAAGGTCGGTCACGCTGCCTCGCGTAGCTGGTCCACCCAGTGAACGAGCGATGCGAGCGACGGCAGTTCGCGGAAGCGGGGATGGTCCTGCGGCGCAGGACGCTGCTCATGGCTCCATGCCAGGGGCTGCGGGATGTACGCAGCCCAAGCGCCCGCCTCGAGGGCCGGCAAGATGTCCGACCGCATCGAGTCCCCGGCCATCAGCGCCGATACGGGATTAACCCCGAACCGATCGAAGATCGACACGAAGGTCCGCGGATTCTTGTCGCTGACGATCTCGATGCCCGAAAACCGGTCACCAAGCCCCGATGCGGCCAGCTTCGCTTCCTGATGGAACAGATCGCCCTTGGTGACCAGAACTAGCCGCGCGCGGTCCGCCAGCGCATTCAACGTATCGTCGATGCCCGAGAACAACTCGACCGGATGGGTGTGAAGTGCGCGGCCCGCCTGCAGTATGTCGCGAATGACCGATGCTGGAACCTCGTCGCCGCCCAGTTCCAGCGCAGTTTCGACCATTGACAAGGTGAACGCCTTGGCGCCGTAGCCATACAGCTTGAGGTTGCGTATCTCGCAGGCCTCCAGCGCTTCGCGTGTGATCCCTGCGTCCGCGAACGGCTGCAACATCGATACGAGCGCATCCTGCGTCTCTTGGAAATGCCGCATATTGTGCCAGAGCGTATCGTCGGCATCGAGACAGATGAGGTCGATGGGCATGGAAACGCGCCTAACAGCTAGGGCTGCCGGTGCAACCGTCGGCCTAGCGCGAGCCGACCCCGCGCCCAACTCTTGGCAAGCCCCCTCTTGGCGATCGGGTCAAGCATTGCATCGGGGCTTTCGGGATCGAGCAATTCGTTGCTTGCGATGAATTCGTCGGCGGCGCCGATATCCTCCATCTCGAGAAGCTCCAGCGTTTTACCCTTGCCGCGCAGCGCCTCGATCGCGCTGACCATCGATTCTCCCTGCCGCTCGGCTTCGGCAAATTGTTCGGGGGAGCAGCCCAGATGCTCCGCGAGCAACCGGTGGCGGAGCGCAGCGACCGCCTCTCCCGCCCCGCCGTTTGCCGGCAAGGCCGTGTCCACGATCACGTCGCACTCGCTGTCCAGTCCCTGGCTTCGGTTGTTGAGGTTCGATGATCCGACCCTCAGGAAGCGGTCGTCGACGACCGCGATCTTGGCATGGACATAAATATCCTGCCCCTGCTCTGTCACCGGGATATAGACCCGGAACCGATCGGCCTTGTCCTTCTTGCCGATGGCTTGAACGAGCTTCAGCCGGGCCGCATCCATCGCCTTCTGCTCCAGCCAACCATCGGCCGTCCGCGGCATGACGAGTACGATTTCAGGCGGTTGCTCCTCCTCCATGCGGTCGGCGATGGCCGCCGCGATCTTGGCCGAAGTAAAATACTGGTTTTCCAAGTAGATAAAGCGCTTCGCGGCAGCGATCATGTCGATGTATAGCGCTTCGATTTCCCGCACTTCGGGTAAATCGTCATAGGCCGCGCGCGTCCGCGCGATCGCAATATCGACGTCGCGAAACATAATCGGCAGCCCGTCGGGCCAATCGTCGTCGCATGGTTCCACCGGGTCCAGTGCCTCTCGCGTCGCCGTTTTCCAGCGTTCGCGGCCCAGCTGGCCGAGCGCCCCGGCAACTTCGCCTCGCATCATCATCGTCGCATCGTGCCACGGCATATAATGTTTGCCACTCGGATTGGTGCGGCGAGGATCGTCGTCCTGGTGCCTGCTCGTGTCCCAGCGGCACGACGAGATATCAATGCCGCCACATGCTGCCAGGCAATCGTCGATGACCACAATCTTCTGGTGATGGCTGCAACCGACCGGATGCGAGCTGTCGAATCGAAAATCGATTGCCTTGGTTTTCCACCACCGAGCCAGCCAGAGCACCGCAGAGGGCCTGAAGAACTGCTTCAGCGCGCCGAAATTCCACTTGAGGATGTCGATCGGGCGGTCGGGCCGCTCTTTAGCGAGGCGCAGGAAGAATTCGCCCAGAATTTCCCCTTCCCCATTTTCGTCGGGGTCAAGCGCAATGCGCGTGTCAAAGTCCCAGCCGACGATGAAGATGCGCCGCTGGGCGGCCTCCATCGCATTGCGGATGTGGTGATAATAGTCGGCGGCATCGACGATGACCGTCGCAAGCTCTGCTCGCGCGATGCGCCAGCAGTTGCGCCCTTCGACAACGATCGGTTTCAACGCCACTTCCGCCATGCCGCCCCCATTTCGCGCTTTTGGCCTTGCCGATGAAAAGCACGACGGTGACGAGCGTTCCAGCCCCCGCTAGTGATGCGGATATGCCTGCAACGCCCGCCTGGCCGCTGAAAAGCCTTCCGCGCCTATATGTCTCCGTTCCACTTGGGATGGGAGCGACCGTCGATCTCGACAGCGCTCAGGCCAATTACCTCGGCAACGTCATGCGCCAAGGAGTGGGGTCGCAGGTGCTGCTGTTCGACGGCCGGCATGGCGAGTGGGTCGCGCGAATTGCGGATGTCAGCAAGAAGCAAGTGACACTTGTCGCCGAACATCCCGGGCGGCCGCAGGAAGCGGTTCCGGACCTGGTGCTCGCGTTTGCCCCCGTGAAGAGGTCGCAAACCGACTGGCTGGTCGAAAAGGCAACTGAGCTCGGTATTGCCGCGCTGCAACCCGTCTTCACGCAGCGGACCATCGTCGAGCGGGTCAAGCTGGAGCGGTTGGAATCGATCGCCATCGAGGCCGCCGAGCAATGCAACCGGACGAGCATCCCGGCAATATTGGAACCAATTTCGCTGGCCGCTTTCCTGACGATGCGCGAACCATCCCGGCCACTCTATTTCGCCGACGAGAACGGCGGCACAGCGGCGGCCGAAGCCTTCACTGCCGGTCCGGCAACTATTTTGACCGGGCCCGAGGGCGGGTTCACCGACGAGGAGCGGCAGGCGATTCGCGCCGCACCGAATACGGTACCGATCTCGCTTGGCCCGCGCATCCTTCGCGCCGAAACCGCGGCACTGGCGGCAATCGCGGCATGGATGTCGCGCGTGGGGGACTGGCGTTAGTTTCGAACCGCTACCATATTCGCGTTGACGCACGCAGCGCGGCGAGTAGGGGGCCTTTTCATGACCACGCGTACGGACCTGTCGGCTAGCCCGCTCATCGAAAGCCGCGACGATCTGTTGTCCGTGTTCGCCGGCGGCGAGAAGCCGCGCGAACGGTGGCGCATCGGCACGGAGCATGAAAAATTCGTCTATCGAGTTACGGATCATCGGGCGCCGTCTTGGGACGAGCCCGGCGGCATCCGAGACCTTCTGACGGGCCTTACCGAATTCGGCTGGAAGCCAGTCGAGGAAGGCGGCAAAATTATTGCGCTCACCGGCCCTGATGGCACGATCAGCCTGGAACCGGCCGGTCAGCTCGAGCTATCTGGCGCGCCTCTCACCGACCTGCACCAGAGCTGCGCGGAAAGCGGTCGCCACCTTCAGCAGGTCAAGGCCGTCGGCGACCGGCTCGGCCTCGGCTTCCTCGGCCTCGGCATGTGGCCGGACAAGGCGCGGACCGATCTGCCGATCATGCCTAAGGGCCGCTACGATATCATGCTCCGCCATATGCCCCGGGTCGGCACGCTGGGTCTCGACATGATGCTTCGCACATGCACCATACAGGTTAATCTGGATTATTGCTCCGAAGCCGATATGGTCAAGAAGTTCCGTGTTGGCCTAGCGCTCCAACCGGTTGCCACCGCGCTGTTCGCCAATTCGCCGTTCACTGAGAGCAAGCCTAACGGTTACAAAAGCTTTCGTAGCCACATTTGGGAAGATACGGACCCCGCGCGCACCGGTATGCTGCCGTTCGTCTTCGATGACGGCTTCGGCTACGAGCGTTACTGCGACTATGCGCTGGACGTTCCGATGTACTTCGTCTTCCGCGACGGCAAATATATCGATGCGGCCGGCCTCAGCTTTCGCGACTTCCTCGACGGCAAGTTGTCTGTCCTGCCCGGCGAAAAACCGACGCTGGCCGACTGGACCGACCATCTCTCTACCGCTTTCCCGGAAGTGCGTCTCAAGAGTTTCCTGGAGATGCGCGGCGCCGATGGCGGCCGCTGGGGCCGCATCTGCGCCCTACCCGCGCTTTGGGTTGGCCTGCTCTATTCGCAAGCCGCGCTCGACGCGGCGTGGGACCGGGTCAAGCATTGGACCATTGAAGAGCGCGAAGCGCTTCGCCATGCAGTCCCGAAGGAAGCGCTCGACGCCGCGGTTCCCGGCGGCGGCAACGTCCGCAGCCTGGCTGCCGAAGTCCTCGAAATCGCGTCAGCCGGCCTGACTGAGCGCGCGGAACTCAACGCGGCCGGCGACAATGAGGGCGGTTTTCTCGACCCGCTACGCGATGTCGTGGCATCTGGTAAGACTTTCGCGGACCGCCTGCTCGACCGCTATCACGGCGAATGGAACGGCGACGTTTCTCACGTCTACGGCGAGTATAGTTTCTGAGGCCCCGAAGCAGCCAACGTCCAGAGTCGTCAAACTGACACACTGGGCGTGAAATCTTAACCGGCAAGGGTGCGCCGCGTTGACTCCGATGGCAGCGCGGGTAGAGGCGCGGAAGCATCGGGGCGGGGCAAAGAAAAGGCCCGTCCGCTGGCCTTTTTCAGAAAGCTCGACCGATGCGCCGGACCACCCAGACTTCAATCTACGCGCTGGCGATCGCCTGCGCCTTGCCCGCTCCCGCCATTGCCCAATCGACCGGCGACACCGATACTCCCGCCGCCGATGCGACGCAGGTCGACGCGGACCAGCAGGGCGTGGCCGACATTGTCGTCACCGCCACCCGCCGAAGCGAGAATTTGCAGGACATCCCGCTGTCGGTCGCGACCGTCAACGATGAGACGCTGGCCGCCATCAACAGCGGGGGCGCCGATGTCCGCGGCCTGTCGGGCCGCGTGCCTAGCCTGAACATTGAAAGCTCGTTTGGCCGCACCTTCCCCCGTTTCTACATCCGCGGCCTCGGCAATACCGACTTCGACCTAAACGCGTCGCAGCCGGTCAGCTTGGTCTATGACGACGTCGTCCTCGAAAACCCCATCCTGAAGGGCTTTCCGGCATTCGACGTCGACCGGGTCGAAGTTCTGCGCGGGCCGCAGGGCACCCTGTTCGGCCGCAACACGCCGGCGGGCATCGTCAAGTTCGACACCGTCAAGCCGGGCCGGGGCCGCAACTATGCGCGCGTAAGCTATGGCACCTATAGCACTGTAAACGCCGAAGGCGCGGTCGGCGGCGAATTGAGCGACACGGTCGCCGTTCGCCTGTCGGGCCTCTGGCAGCACCGCAACGACTGGATCGACAACCTCGACGAGCCGGGCAAGAACGACCTCGAGGGCTATGACGACATCGCCATTCGCGCCCAGATCCAGTTCAAGCCGACCGAAGACCTCACCTTTCGCCTTACCGGACAGCTGCGCGACATGGACGGCAATGCCCGCATCTTCCGCGCCAACAGCTTCCGCACCGGGAGCAACAAGCTGTACGGCGCGGACGGCGGCGATTTCGAGCGGGACGAGGTCCGCGCTGACGGAATCAACTTCCAGAAACTGAAAACCCAGAATGTCGCAGGCACGATCGAATACGATCTCGGCCCGGCGACCCTTTATTCCGTCACCAGCTACTGGCACGGCAAACTGGAAAGCCGCGGTGACATCGATGGCGGCTTCGGCTGCAACGTCGGCCCCTTCTGCCCCGGCGGCGGTCCGGGCACGATCCCCTTCTCGGCCCACACCCAAGACGACGTCCCCAGCCTCGACCAGTTCACTCAGGAAGTGCGCATCGCGTCGAACAATTCGACGGGCCTCGGCTACCAGGCCGGCGCTTTCTACTTCAACGAGAAACTAAACATCGAATCCTTCGACTTTCCGGCGCCGGATTCGACCGATATCTGGGCTATCGCAACCCAGCGGCAGACCAGCAAGGCGCTCGGCATCTTCGGGTCGCTCAACTACAAGTTCGATAATGGCCTCACCCTTCAGGCTGGTGCGCGCTGGAACCATGACAAGCGCAAGATGACGGCGGCCCGTCCGCTTGACGACCGCCCCTTCTTTCCGGGCTTCACAGTTGATCCAGTCAGCGACAGCGTGAAGGACAGCGTCCTTACCTGGGACGCCAGTGCAATTTACGAGGTGAACCCCGACGTTAACGTCTACGCGCGCATCGCCAAGGGTTATCGCGCGCCGTCGATCCAGGGCCGTCTACTGTTCGGCAGCGAGCTGTCGATCGCGGACAGCGAAACGACCATGTCCTATGAAGCGGGCATCAAAACGGTGCTGCTCGACCGCCGCCTGCGCTTCAACTTGACCGGCTACCACTTCAACACCAAGGACCTGCAGCTGACCGCGGTCGGTGGAGCTTCTAACTTCACGACGCTGCTGAACGCCGACCATGTTCGCGGCCACGGCCTGGAAGCGGAGCTTGAAGCTCGCCCGGCGACAGGCCTGACCCTGACGGCCGGCCTTAGCTACAACCACACCAAGATCGATTCGCCCGGCCTTGGCGTCGCCATATGCGGCGCGCCCTGCACCGTGCTCGACCCGATCATCGCGCCGGGCATCGCGTCGATCGACGGCAATGCCCTGCCGCAGGCGCCGAAGTGGACCGCCAACTTCACCGCCGGCTACGAGCATCCGGTCGGCCCGGGTTCAGTCTATGTCTTCACCGACTGGTACCACCGTTCGAAGGTGCAGTTTTTCCTCTACCGATCGGTTGAATTCAGCGACGACCAGTTGCTCGAGGGCGGCCTGCGCATCGGGTATAAGACCGACCGCTACGATGTGGCGGGCTTCGTCCGGAACCTGACCAATGACGAAAGCGCGGTCAGTGGCATCGACTTCAACAACTTGACGGCGATGGTCAACGAACCGCGAATATTCGGGGTCGAAGTCGGCGTGAAGTTCTAAAGGCAAAAAGCGGCGGGTGCTCCGGCGCCCGCCGCGCTTGCGGCCTGCAACGGCTTTGGGCATCACCCCCCCAATGGCTCGTGGCGACTCTTCCCTGCTTTATATCGTCGGCGCCGACCGGCCCGAACAACTGCAGATTACCGGCAACAGCTTCCAGCTTGCGGGCTCGACCGACCTGTACAAACTACTCGGCCAGCAGCCCTATCACCGGCTGCACATGACACCGAACTATTTCCGTCAGGCGCGGCGGCCCGACATTGACGGCTATGACACTTTCCTCAACCTAATTACCGAGCCGGAGCATAACAGCCGGGTGCTCGACAATTTGCGCAAACTGCTTCGCGGCCAGCACGGCAAGGTCGTCAACCGCCCGGAGGCCGTTCTCCGTTCCACGCGCGACCAAGTCGCCCGGCGCCTGGCGGGAATCGACAGGCTGGTCGTGCCGAAGGTCGCTCGCCTTCGTGGTGGTTCGCCGCAAGCCGCCGCCAGGACACTCGACCGCTCCGGCATGCCTTACCCGCTGATTTTGCGTGAAAGCGGGACGCACACGGGGAAGATCATTTCCCTGGTCGAAAATGCCAGCGCACTGGCGGACACCTTACCCTCTCGCGGAGAGTTCATCGCGACTGAATTCGTCGACTTCCGGAGCGCCGACGGTCTCTACCGGAAGTTTCGGGTGTTTTTCATTGGTGGCCAGATGATCTTCCGGCACATGCTCGTGTCCGAAAACTGGAACGTCCACGCCAGCACGCGCAGCGGCTATATGGCGGACCGCCAGCATCTGGTGGACGAGGAAGAAGCGCGCTTCGCTCAGCCTGACGGTGGATTTCCGGAAGCGGTGTTGGCCACGCTTCGCGCCATCCGCGGCCGGATAGAGCTCGACTATTTCGGCATCGATTTCGCACTGTTGGCCAACGGCGAAGTGCTTTTATTCGAAGCGAACGCCACCATGAACTTCATCTATTTTCCCAAGACGGCGCAATTCGATTATTTGCGGGCCTGCATCATGCCCGCGACCAATGCGTTCCGCGAACTGTTGGGACTCGCGCCTGTTCCGCTTGAATTGGGACTTAATGCGCTAGCCCGGCCGCGCCCGGACTAGAAAGTGTGCCTGCCATGACCGAAAACCGCCGCACCCTCTATCCAATCGTCGAACCTTATGCGTCAGGCGTGGTCGACGTCGGTGACGGGCATTCTCTTTACTGGGAGCGCTGCGGCACGCCGGGCGGGAAGCCGGCGGTTTTCCTTCACGGCGGGCCGGGCGCGGGGATCAGCGACAATCATCGCGGCCAGTTTGATCCGGCGCGCTATGACGTACTGCTGTTCGACCAGCGCGGCGCAGGCCGCTCGACCCCGCACGCCGACCTCAACGCCAACACCACGTGGCATCTGGTCGACGATATCGAACGCCTCCGTAAGATGTGCGGCGTCGAAAAATGGTTGGTGTTCGGCGGCAGCTGGGGTTCGACGCTCAGTTTGGCCTATGCCCAAGCGCATCCCGGCCGAGTCACCGAACTCATCCTTCGGGGAATCTTCTTGTTCGGGCAGAACGAACTCGACTGGCTCTATAAATATGGCGCGTCGGAACTTTATCCCGATGGCTGGGACGATTTTGTTTCAGTCGTGTCAAAGGACGAGCGGGGCGACCTCGTCGGCGCCTACCGCCGCCTGCTGACCTGCGACGAGGAGGCGACGAAACTTCGCGCCGCCAAGGCATGGAGCAAGTGGGAAGGGCTGACCGTCACCCTGCTCCCTGACAAGGCGATGCTCGACGAATTCACTGAGGACAAGCATGCCATCGCGATTGCTCGGATCGAAAATCACTACATGGCCAACAAGGGCTGGCTGGACGAAGGCCAGCTGCTCAAAGGCGCCGAAAAGCTGCGCGGCATTCCCGGCGTTATCGTCCAGGGCCGTCACGACTGCTGCACCCCTCCCCGGGCCGCCTGGGAACTGAAGAAGGCCTGGCCCGAAGTTGAGCTCAACATCGTTCCTGACGGCGGCCACCTCTACAACGAACCCGGCGTCCTCGACGGGCTCATCCGCGCAACGGATCGGTTCGCGCGCTAACCTGTTCTTGTGACCCCGGACCATGGGGTAGTCGGGACTGGGGCCGAATGCCCGCTGGCGAGGGTGGCTTAGTTGCCGAAGTACCCGACCCCTTATTGAGCAATTGGTCAGGCTTTCGGCAACTTCTGCTTCGCCTCGCCCCATCCGGCGAGCAGCTTCGACCCGGCGCGCTCCAGCAATTGGTTCGCGTCGCGGATGGAAAAGGCGTTGCCGCCCTTGAAGCTTTTCAATTCCTCCCACGCGATTGGCGCCGCAACCGGTGCGCCTTCGCGAGCCCTCGCCGAAAAAGGCATCACCGCCGTTGCGCCGCGCTGGTTGCGGAGCCAGTCGAGGAAGATGCGCCCCTTACGCTGGTTCTTGCGAATGTTAGCGGTGAACATTGCCGGCTCGGCCTCGGCGATGGCGCGGGCGAAACGCTCAGCGAAGCTTTTCACCTTCTGCCAGTCCGCCGACTGGTCGAGCGGTGCGATAACGTGGATTCCCTTGCCGCCGGTCAGCATCGGAAAAGTCTGAAGCCCCAGGTCCGCCAGCAGCGCCCGCAGCCGCACCGCTGCCTCCTTCACCTTGCCGAAGTCCAAGCCGACGTCGGGGTCGAGGTCGAATACCAGCCGGTCGGGATATTCGAGCTTCTTCGCCCTGCTGCCCCAGCCATGAAATTCGATCGTCCCCATCTGGACGCAGGACAATATGCCCTTCGCGTCTTCGACGCAGAGATAGTCCTGCATTTCTCCGTCGCTTTCCTTGACGGGAACATGCTTGACGTCTTCCCCCATCGACCCGCTGTCGTGCTTTTGGAAGAAGCAATGCTTACCGCGTCCCTGTGGGCAGCGGATCAGGCTGATCGGGCGACCGCTCATGTTGACCAGCATCAGTGCTTCGATAGCCGCGTAATAGTCGGCGAGGTCGCCCTTCGTTAGATTCTCGCCCGGGAAGATAACCCGGTCCGGGTTGCTTATCTTTACACCGAAGGAATCGGCATCCGCGTCTTTCGCTTTCGTCGCACGCTTCGGCAAATGCTTCGGCTCCTCCCGAACCACCTCCTTGGCCGATTTGTCCTCTCGAAGTGCAATAAAGCTGGGATGGCGAAGGACGCCGTCGCTGGTGAATTCGGTGAAGGCCACTTCGCCGACCAGCTTGGGCACGATCCAATGCGACTCGCGCCGCGCCGCGCGCGGCACTTCGACCGGCGGCTCGTCGACCGCTAGCAGCTTCATCCGCTCGCTCAGGTGCGCGATGAGAGCGCCGTTGAAGCCCGTCCCGACCTTGCCTGCATAAACCAGCTTGCGCCCATCGCGGACAGCGAGGTGGAGCGAGCGGAAGCCCTTGCGCTTGTCGCTCTTTTGCCATCCGACAATCACGAATTCCTGCCGCTGAACGCACTTGATCTTCAGCCAGTTGCGGCTCCGTTCGCCTCGATAGGAAGCACTCGCCTTCTTCGAGATAATCCCTTCGCCGCCTTCCGCGCAGACCGCGTCGAACAAGGCTTCGCCCTTGCCCACGACATGGTCTCCGTACATGATCGGCGGGCTGACGCCCTTCAACAGCGCGGCCAATCGCTCTTTCCGCTCCAGATTGGACAGTTTGCGAATGTCCTTCCCGTCTTCGAACAGCAAGTCGAAGGCATAGAAGGCCAGATCCGCATCACCGCCCTTTAGGCTGACCTGAAGAAGCTGAAAGTCCGGCTTGCCGTTCTTGCCAAGCGCGACCGCTTCGCCGTCGATCAGATAGCCGCCCGGCAAGTCCGCCGCTGCCTTCATGATCGAGCCGAACTTGTCGGTCCAGTCCTTGCCGTTGCGTGTCCATGCCGTCGCGGCGCCGCCGCCCGTGGCAATCAGCAGCCGGTAGCCGTCATATTTAAACTCATGTATCCAGTCGTTACCCGCCGGCACCGCATCGACCAGCGTCGCCAGTTGCGGCTTGTGGAATTTAGGCGGCGCAGTGCCGCCCTTGCGTACACTCCTCCCCCCTTTCGCTCCGCCGCAGTTGGATTTCCAGACGTCGACGCCGGAGGCTATCTCCGCCATCGTTCGGCCGGTCGTGACGCTCCTCACTCCTTCCTCGACCAGCGCATCGCCAGGTCCGGTGAACTCGTCGTCCACCTTTTTGAGCATCCAGTTTTCGCCCTTCTCGCCCGGCCGCCCCTTCAGGCGGAACATAACCCATTCGCCCTTCATCCGCTCGCCTTCCAGCGTGAAGTGGAGATGGCCTTCCTCGATCGTCTTGCTAGGATTCTTGCCCGGTTCGGGAGTCCATCGCCCGCGATCCCACAGCATCACCGTGCCGCCGCCATATTCTTCCTCGGGAATGACCCCTTCGAAGGCTCCATAGTCGAGCGGATGATCCTCAGTCCGGACCGCGAGCCGTTTGTCGCCGGGGTCGATCGATGGTCCCTTCGGTACCGCCCAGCTTTTCAGCACGCCGTCCAGTTCCAGGCGGAAGTCCCAATGCAGCCGCGACGCATCATGCTTCTGCACAACGAAGCTGTCGCCCTTACCCTTGAACTTCCGCCCCTTGGGCTCCTTTGTCTTCGTGAAATCGCGCTTCTTGTTGTAGGTTTCGATGTCGAGCTTGCCGCGCGCCATGTCAGGCCCGCTTCCGCGCCGGCGCGGTCTTCTTGGCCGGTGCCTTCTTCGCGGCGGACTTCTTGGCCGCAGCTTTCCTCGCCGGCGTCCGCTCACCCGAATCAATGCTCTTCTTCAGAGCAGCCATGAGGTCGACGACGTTGCCGCCCTTGGCGGGCTTGTCAGAAGAATCATCCTGGATGACCCGCTTGCCCTTCTTCTTCTGTTTCTCAGCAATAAGTTTTTTCAGCGCGTCGATGTAGCGATTCTGAAACTCGCCCGCGTCGAAGTCGCCGGCTTTCTTGTCGATCAGGGTCTCGGCAAGGTCGAGCAGGTCGGGATCCGGCTTGGTGTCGCCAATCTCCCGGAAATAACTCGCAGCGCGGTGCACCTCGTCGGCATAGCGAAGCGTTTCCAACACCATGCCGCGGCCGCAAGGCTTCAGGCTGACGACATATTCCTGTCCGCGCATAGCCAGTTGGCCTATGCCAACTTTCCTGCTTCGCTTCAGCGCTTCGCGGAGCACCACGAACGCCTCTTCCGCAAGATCGTCGGCCGGGACGACATAATAGGGCTTGTCATAGTAGATGGGGTCGATGTCGCCGAGGTCGACGAACTGGGTGAGTTCCAGCGTTTTGCGGCTCTCGAGCTTGACCTTCTCGATCTCGTCCGGTTCGAGCAGGACGTACTCGCCCTTTTCAACCTCATAGCCCTTCAGGATTTCGTCACGATCGACCGGGCCGATGCCTGGCACGACCTTTTCGTAACGCACGCGCTGCCCCGACGGCTCGTGCACCTGATGAAAGGCAATCGATTTGCCGGCCTTGGTCGCCGGATAGATTTCTACCGGAATGGCCACCAGCGCCAGCCTGATCTGCCCGCGCCAACTGGGTCGCGCCGCCATGTTTCGTCTCCGCGCATCGGTTCGGTGCCGATTCAATTATTGGGACCCAGAGTCGTTCCGTTGCGCGGCGCAAATGGTTCGCTAGGGTGGCTTCCGGGAGGTCCTCGAGAATGAACCCTGCAATCACCGTGGCGCTAATCGCTGCGTCCCAGCAAAAAGACGGTAAGGAGGCCGTGCTCGCCAAGCTGCGGGGTGCGCACGCCTTTTCAACGTCAACGGCGATCCCCCTGGAACTCGATGAAGACGGCTCGAAGCACCTGGAAGATGCTATTGGTGCGGGCGTTGTCCGGCGGACCCCGAGCGGACGCCTTTATCTCGACAAGGCTGCCCAACCGAGTACCGAGGGCTGGGGCTTTGTCCTCCTGCTCATCATCCTGATTACCCTGTCCGTCGTCGCAGCGGGGTTTGCATTGACCTTCATCCTGTAACGAGGGGCATTGACGCCCCGCCCGCGCCGGTGGCAAAGGCGCGGCTCGCAAGGCGCGGGTATAGCACAATGGTAGTGCAGCAGCCTTCCAAGCTGAATACACGGGTTCGATTCCCGTTACCCGCTCCATTCCAATGCCCTACGGGGACTGAAATGGAATGGAGTGCGCTCGCAGTAATGCCTGCGGAGTCCATGCAGTACGGATGATGCGGTGGCTATTCATCGAGGCCTGTTGACAGGCCCGCCCTCGCCCGCCACATGGCGCCCCTGCCGACACCTGGAGAGGTGGCCGAGTGGTTAAAGGCAGCAGACTGTAAATCTGCCCGCGCAAGCGTACGCTGGTTCGAATCCAGCCCTCTCCACCAATCCTGGCGAAAGTTGTCCATCAGAATTGACGCCTCTCTAACGGTGAATTGACGTTCGCCTGACGACGCTCGTCTAGCCATGCCCCCGGACGCCGGATGGGCTGGCGACCGCCGGTCGATGGAGGAAAGCATGAAAACGGGGCTTCTGCTTGTGGGAATGGCGACCGTGGTTGCGGTGGCCGCACCGGCCTTGGCGCAGGAAACCGCGGTGGTCCGCGGGCGCCCGCTCACCGACCTCGTCGTCCGGACGGTCAGCTTTGCCGACCTGAACCTGGCGAGCGCATCGGACCAGGTCCGGCTTCACGGCCGGGTCAATTCCGCCGTAGGTGCAGTTTGCCGGGAATCCCTGGGCCCATCACCCATCTATTTCGCCAAGGTTTCCTGTACGAAACGGGCGTGGCGCACCGCTCAGCCGCAAATCGAGCGGGCGATCGTCGATGCCCAGTTGTCCGTCAGCGGCGTCGCAAGCGATCGCGCCCTCATCAGGGTGGCCGTGCGCCAATGAGCGCTTCTTCAAACGCAGATGCGTGTGAGGTGAAGTAAAGTCGCTAGACGTTACGTTATCCATGAAGATTTGAGGATTGGGCTAGTTTGCTTTAGACAAGGCGCGTTGAATGCGTCGGCGCATCGGCCCTTTTTGCTCGGAAGGAATCATGGTGCAGCGCGTGGCGTCGAGCCAAGCTGATAATGACGGACAGCCTGTCGACCCCTTGGATCGCGTTTCGCGATTGAGCCAGGGACAGGTCGATTGCCTGCTTTTGGTCAACCAGCATCACAGCAGCAAGGAGATCGCGGTCCGGCTGGGGATTAGCTCCCACACCGTCGACCAGCGCATCCGCGGCGCCCTAGAAAAACTAGGCGTTGAACGGCGCGGCGAGGCTGCCCGGATTGTCGCGGCCGCCTTTTCGCCCTCCGGCGAGGCATATCAGCGGTTGATACATCAATCGCCGCACATCGACGTTCAACCGGCATCGGAACACCAAGAGGCCGCGGTCAGTCATCAGATTCGGCACGCTGACCGTGCGGGGGAGGCCAGTCCTTCCGGTGTCATAACCGAGCAGAGATCGGTTGGACTTGGTTCTCCCCTGCAATTGCCGTTCGCAACAAGGAGTCATCCCAGCAATGAGATGAGCGTCGGTCTCCGGCTGCTCTGGATCGTACTGATTGCGATTGGCGCAACATTCTCCGCCGGCATGTATCTCGCCGGGCTCGAGAGCCTTTCGCGGATGATCAGCAACTAGATCGCATCGCCTTTGCTGGCACTGACCCCGCCCGGGCGACACCCGGGCGCAAGGAAGGACATGTCATGCGCAAGCAAAACATCGAAGCCGCCGCTTTCGAGGTCGCCACGCAAGTGCGCGCGGTCGAAGACGCCATCGAAACTGCGCTCGCCGAAATGGCCGAGCTTCAGGGACGCATGATCCGCGCGCGGGCTGTCGCCGGGATTGCCACGGCCACCGGCCATGAGGCGTTTCAGCATTTGGCCGGCGTTATGACGGGCCTGGTCGCGGCACGCGGAGAAATCGCCAGCTGCCATGGAACGCTGAAGGAAACCAAACAGCGCGTACCGGGCCTGCGCACTATCGCGTTCGGTGATGGCGACGAATGCCCGCCGCAGCAGCCCTCGGCCACCCTCCGCGCGGTCGCTTGAGATTGATCGGCCGGGCTAGCAGCCCTAGTTCGGCCACGTCGCCATGCTGAGCCCAGTCATTTATCACGCGCTACTGATCGCCGTTTGCGCCTATGCTTTCCTGCATGGCCAGCGCGACGAGCGACTTGCTGCCATTGTCTGCGTTGTCGCCACGCTGGCGACGCGTCTGGCCCTGTCGCCGCTGACCGTCCGATATTCGGGTGTGGAAATCGGCGTTTTCCTTGTCGACCTGTTCGCGCTTGCGGGCTTCACTTTCATCGCTCTTCGGACCGACCGTTTCTGGCCGCTGTGGGTGGCCGGGCTCCAGCTCACGACGATGGTGGCGCACGGCATGAAGGCGATCGAGGTCGGGCTAATGCCTCAGGCCTATGCCGCAGCCGCACGTTTCTGGGTTTATCCCATTTTCCTTATCATCGTCATCGGCACGTGGCGGAATCATCGCCGCGAGCAGCAGGGCTCCCTCACGCCCGCCTACCCTAGCTAGCAATGCCGTTCATCGGCTAGGGCAGCGTCCATGCGCCTTGCAGCCGATATTGCCCGCCAAATGATCTCAGCTCTCGACGAGCCAGCACTGATTGTCTCACACGGGCGAACAATCGCCGCCAACCAGGCCGCTCGGAATCTGTTCGGCCAAGCCATCGAGGGAGCGGACGTCCGTCTCGCGATCCGACACCCTGACGCGGTGCCGCTGCTGATGTCCAATCGACCCGGCGAGGTTGAACTGACGGGCATCGGTGGTGCCGACCGTCCTTGGCACCTGACCGCTCGAAGCATCGGCGCCGATCAGCTACTAATCCGGTTGGAAGACCGGTCCGCGGCCACGGCGGCGGAGCGCATGCGAACCGACTTCGTTGCCAATGCCAGCCACGAGCTTCGAACCCCGCTTGCAACTGTAATTGGATATGCCGAGACGCTTGCGGATGAAGGTCCCGTGCCGGACGAAATGCGGGCACGTTTCGGCAAGACGATCGAACTAGAAGCACGCCGGATGTCCCGAATCGTCGAAGATCTTATGAGCCTCTCTCGCATCGAGGCTGATCGCTATCGGGCGCCCGGCGAACCGGTGGCGATGGATGAAGTGGCGCGCATCGCGGTGGAGCAAGTGGCGCCCTTAGCTGACCGGCGAGGCTGCAAGATCAAGCTTCAGGTCGCTCAAAAGGTTGCAAAGGTAGCCGGGGACTTCAGCCAGTTGCTCCAGCTAACCGACAATTTAGTCGCCAATGCCATCCGCTACGGGTGCAATGCCCATCATTCGCTCGTGACGGTTTCGGTGAACAGCGAGCTGGGTCGCACAGTTTTGACGGTGCGCGACGAAGGCGATGGAGTTGCGCCAGAACATTTGCCGCGGCTGACCGAGCGATTCTATCGTGTTGATCCAGCACGCAGCCGCGATTCGGGCGGCACCGGCCTTGGGCTGGCCATCGTGAAGCATATTGTGGAGCGCCATCGCGGAACCATCGAAATCCGGTCACGGCCCGGGGAGGGGACGCAGGTTGCGGTAAGCCTTCCCACGGTTTGAACTCGTTCATTGTCACAAAACGGTAATGCG
Source organism: Sphingomonas edaphi (assembly GCF_003583725.1). Lineage (GTDB taxonomy): Bacteria > Pseudomonadota > Alphaproteobacteria > Sphingomonadales > Sphingomonadaceae > Sphingomicrobium > Sphingomicrobium edaphi. Next base: position 812,795 of record NZ_QXTF01000001.1, read on the forward strand.
CATGTCACAGTAACTGTCGAACGCGGCGCTAGTTGACGCATCGCGTCGGCGTTGGACCGACCCCTTGGGGAGTTTGAAGATGAAAAAGATTGTCGTGGCGCTACCGCTGGTGGCGCTGGTCGCAGCATGCGGTGGAAGCGGCTCCGGCGGTGGTGCCACCCAGCAGCTGAAGGTCGTCGGATCGTCGACCGTCTATCCGTTCACGACCGCAGTCGCCGAAGAGTTCCAGCGTGCCAACCAAGGCGTCAGCGTCATTGTCGAATCGACCGGCACGGGAGCGGGCATCAAGCTGTTCTGCGGCGGCGTTGGTGAGAAATTCCCGGACATGGTCAATGCATCGCGTCCGCTGAAGGCCAGCGAATACGCGGACTGCGCCAAGGCCGGCGTCAAGAATGTCATCGAACTGCCAGTCGGCATCGACGGTTTGACCCTGATCCAGGCGAAGGGCCAGCCGGCGCTCAACCTCACGGTCGCGCAAATCTACAAGGCGCTTGCCGCCAACCCGTTCGGCAAGCCGCAGACCGCCCAGACCTGGAAGGACATTGATCCGTCGCTTCCTGCGACGAAGATCCGTGTCCTTGGCCCACCGCCGACATCCGGCACCCGCGACAGCCTTGCCGAGCTGATCCTCGAAAAGGGCTGTGACAGCGATCCCGCGATGAAGGAGCTCAAGAAGAGCGACAGCGACGCCCACAAGGCGACCTGCACCAAGATCCGCGAAGATGGCGTCTATGTCGAAGCCGGAGAGAACGACAATCTGTTGGTGCAGAAGGTGTCGGCCGATCCGGGCGCGCTCGGTGTACTCGGCTACAGCTTTCTTGAAGAGAATCTCGACAAGGTTACACCCGTCTCGATCGCTGGTGTCGCGCCAACTGAGTCGACGATAAGCGACCTCAGCTACCCGGGCAGCCGCAAGCTGTTCGTCTATGTAAAGGGCGAGCATATGGCGGCCAAACCGGCCATCAAGACCTTCATCGAGGCTTATTCGAAGGCTTGGGGCAAGGGCGGCATGCTCGCCAAGCGCGGTCTGGTTCCGCTGCACGACGCCGACGCCGCTGCTGCGACTACCCAGGCGACCGCGCTGAAGCCGGTCGACCCGGCAACGCTGAAGTAAGACGGGCCGACGAGCGCCGTGACGCTTCAACTTGCGCTCGTCGCGATCCTCGTGATCGCCGCCACCGCAGGCTTGTTCGCCCGGAAACGGGCGACCGGGCTTCGCGGTGGCGGCATTCGCCTGAATAGTCTTCCCAATTATCACGCCCTGTTCGTCGGCTTGTGGACCGCGCTTCCCGCGCTGCTTTTCCTGGCGATCTGGGCGCCGGTGCAATCGGGACTGGTCGAGCAAGCGGTTCTTGCTTCACCGGCGGGCCAACAACTGCCCGATTTCCAGATGGTGCGAGACACCATTCTGTCCGAAGCCCGCGACATTGCGACGGGCCGTATTGCGGCAGGCTTCAATCCTGAATCCAATGCCATCGCGCCTGTCTATTCGGCAGCGTACGGCAAATATTCGATGGTCGGCAGCGCGCTCGCCGTGCTCATCGCGCTGGGCAGCGCCTTGCTGGCGATGCGCCTTGTCAAAGTGGACTTCCGCGCACGTTCGGGCGTGGAGCGGCTAATGATGGGGCTTCTCGTCGGTGCGTCGCTCATCGCGATCCTGACGACGCTGGGCATTGTCTTGTCGCTGCTGTTCGAATCCCTGCGCTTCTTCAAGCAGGTCAGCCCGACCGAGTTCCTCTTCGGAACGAGCTGGAGTCCGCAGACCGCGATCCGCGCCGACCAGGCCGGGTCGTCAGGCGCATTCGGCTCGGTCCCTCTTTTCTGGGGTACCGCATTCATCGGCGCGATCATCGCGATGATCGTTGCCATCCCGCTCGGCCTGATGAGCGCGATCTTCCTGACCCAATATGCCCCAGCCCGAGCTCGCGCCTGGTTGAAGCCGATCCTCGAGATTCTCGCCGGCGTTCCGACTGTCGTATACGGCTATTTCGCCGCGCTGACCGTAGCGCCGCTTGTGCGCGATTTCGGCCTAGCCATCGGGATCGAGTCCGCCAGCAGCGAGAGCGCGCTGGCCGCCGGCCTCGTCATGGGCATCATGATTATCCCGTTCGTCAGCTCCATGGCCGACGATAGCATCGCTGCCGTACCGCAGGCCATGCGCGACGGCAGCCTGGCGCTGGGGGCCACCAAGTCGGAAACGATCAAGAAGGTTGTTCTGCCGGCCGCGCTGCCTGGGGTCGTTGGCGGTGTACTCCTAGCCGTCAGCCGGGCGATCGGCGAGACGATGATCGTCGTCATGGCCGCTGGCCTTGCCGCAAACATGACCGCCAACCCCTTCGCCAGCGTAACGACTGTGACAACCCAGATCGTCCAGCTTTTGACCGGCGACCAAGAGTTTGACAGCGCCAAGACGCTGGCCGCCTTCGCACTGGGCCTTGCGCTGTTCGTCATCACGCTGATCCTCAACCTCATCGCCCTGCGCGTGGTTCGCAAGTATCGGGAAGCTTATGAGTAGTCGCGCCGCCTCCCGCTGGACCGACGGGTCGATGGGCAAACGCGTCGCCAAACGCTACGCGGCGGAGCGTCGGTTCCGACTGTTCGGGCTGGCCGCCGTCGGTTTATCGCTGGCCTTCCTCGCCTTCCTGCTCATCACTATGTTGATGAAGGGGATCGGTGGCTTGAGCCTTGAATTCCTTAGCAATTCCGACGCCACTGAGGCTGCGAATGCTGGCGTATGGGGTGCGCTGAAGGGCAGCTTGCTGACGATCCTCGTTACCATGGCGATCGCTTTCCCGATTGGGGTGCTTTCGGCGCTCTACCTAGAGGAGTTCGCGCCGCGGAACCGCTGGACGGACCTGATCGAGGTTAGCATCAACAATTTGGCAGCTGTGCCATCGATCATCTTCGGCCTGCTCGGTCTGGCGGTGTTCCTCAATTTCATGCACCTGCCGCGCTCCGCGCCGCTGGTTGGCGGCCTGACGTTGGCGCTGATGACCATGCCGGTCATCGTCATCGCCGGTCGCAACGCGATCAAGTCGGTGCCGCCTTCGATCCGCGATGCGGCGCTGGGCGTGGGCGCGTCAAAGATGCAGGTTGTTTTCCATCATGTCCTGCCGCTCGCCCTGCCCGGCATCCTGACCGGCACGATCATCGGCATGGCGCGCGCACTCGGCGAGACGGCACCGCTGCTGATGATCGGCATGCGCGCATTCATCGCGACCCCGCCGCGAGGTATTACCGATCCGTCGAGCGTGCTGCCGGTGCAAATCTTCCTGTGGTCTGACGAGGTTGACCGCGCGTTTGTCGAGAAGACCAGCGCGGCCATTATCGTGCTGCTCATATTCATGCTGCTGATGAACGGGCTGGCCATTTATCTTCGCAACAAGTTTGAGCGCCGCTGGTAGGCTGATGAATATGATCGACACACTTATACCCACCCCGACCGACACCGCTGAACCTGCGGTCGAGGAGCGCACGCCCAAGATGAGCGCGCGCGACGTGAAGGTTTTCTATGGCGCCAAAGAAGCGCTGAAAGGTGTCAGCATCGACATCCACGACGACCGCGTTACCGCCTTCATCGGGCCGTCGGGCTGCGGCAAGTCGACGTTCCTGCGCTGCCTAAACCGCATGAACGACACGATCCCCTCAGCGCGGGTAACAGGGACAATCGAGCTGGATGGCGAGGACATCAACTCGGCGGCGATGGACGTGGTGCAGCTGCGCGCCCGGGTCGGCATGGTGTTCCAAAAGCCCAACCCCTTCCCCAAGTCGATCTTCGAAAATGTTGCCTATGGGCCCCGCATCCACGGACTGGCCGAGAACAAGAGCGAGCTCGAAGCAATTGTCGAAAAGTCGCTGAAGCGCGCCGGCCTGTGGGACGAGGTCAAGGACAGGCTGAACGAAAGCGGCACAGCATTGTCCGGCGGCCAGCAGCAGCGCCTGTGCATTGCCCGCGCGATCGCGGTCGATCCCGAAGTCATACTGATGGACGAGCCCTGTTCGGCGCTCGACCCGATTGCGACCGCCAAGATCGAGGAGCTAATCCACGAGCTGCGCGGTCGCTATGCGATCGCCATTGTCACTCACAACATGCAGCAGGCGGCTCGCGTTTCGCAGCGCACCGCCTTCTTCCACCTCGGAGAGATGGTCGAATACGGCAAGACCAGCGACATTTTCACCAATCCGCGCGAGCAGCGCACCCAGGATTACATCACCGGCCGCTACGGCTGATCGGAGACACTTCAATGGCCACCAGCAGCGGACATACGATCAAGGCGTTCGACGAGGACCTCGACCGCCTGCGCGCGCTCATCAGCCAGATGGGCGGACTTGCCGAACATGCGATCCGGGAATCAATGCGGTGCCTTGTCCAGCGCGATCTCGCCGGCGCCGAGCGGATCGTCGAGAATGACAAGAAGCTTGATGCGCTGGAGATCGAGACCGAAAAGCGTGCGGTGCGCTTGATTGCACTTCGAGCGCCGATGGCCGGCGACCTGCGTGACGTCGTTGCCGCCATGAAGATTTCGAGCGTCGTCGAGCGGATCGGCGATTATGCCAAGAACATCGCCAAGCGCGTTCCGCTGCTCGACAATATGAACAATATCGAGCCAGTCTCCCTGATGCCAGAGATGGCGCGCATCGCTACGGAGATGGTGCATGACGTACTCAACGCCTTTGTCGAGCGCGATGCCGATGCTGCAATTCGCGTCGTCGAGCGCGACCGCGCCGTGGACGATTTCTACAACAGTATCTTCCGAACGCTGCTGACGTTCATGATGGAAAACCCGAACAACATCGGTCAGTCGACCCACCTGCTGTTCATCGCCAAGAACGTTGAGCGCGTGGGCGATCACGCCACCAACATCGCCGAAATGGTTTATTACGCCGCGACCGGTCAGCACCTCGCTGACCGTCCGCGCGGCGACGATCCGCTGAAGGTCTGATCCCCATGGTTCCCAAGCGCCTGCTTCTCGTTGAGGATGACCGGTCGCTAGCCGAACTTGTCTCCTTCCATTTCGATCGCGCCGGCTACGCGGTCACCCGCACGGGCGACGGTGAGGAAGCGCTCATTCTTGCCGACGAGGTCAAGCCGGACCTCGTCCTGCTCGACTGGATGATCGAAGGCATCAGCGGCATCGAAGTCTGCCGCCGCCTGCGCCGCCGCCAGGCGACGGCCAATGTGCCGATCATCATGCTTACCGCGAGAGGCGAGGAAGACGACCGTATCCGCGGGCTGGAAACTGGCGCCGACGATTATATGACAAAGCCCTTCTCGCCGAAGGAACTGGTCGCGCGCGCGGGCGCGGTCCTGCGCCGGGTCCGTCCGGCCCTGGCCGCTGAGGCGCTGTCCTACGCTGGGGTCGAGATGGACCTCGTTGCGCATCGAGTGAAGCGCGACGGCCAGCCGATCCAGCTGGGGCCGACCGAATATCGCCTGCTTCGCCATTTCCTGGAGAACCCCGGGCGAGTCTTCTCGCGGCAACAATTGCTCGAGACCGTCTGGCCGCATAGCGAAGACATCGAGCTTCGCACCGTCGACGTGCACATCCGCCGGCTGCGCTTGGCACTGGGCGAGCCGGACATCGTCCGCACGGTTCGGTCCGCCGGATATGCGCTGGATTCGGAAGGGCTCGCCTGACTCCAAGGGCAGCAAGGAATAAATCCGTACCTTCGGTTCTGTGCGCTTCGCGGCCCCCGCGCAAAGCCCGCTCGCGTCGCTCACTTTCCTTGCGCCCGGCGGCAAGCTATCGCGCCCGCATGGCACGCAAGAACAAGGGCAAGCATGGCGGCAACCCCAACCGCCCCCGATTCTGGGGAAAACATGCCGTCGCGGCAGCTCTCGACAATCCCGACCGCAAGGTCCTGAAGGCCTGGGCGACGCGCGAAGCGGCAGCATTCATGAATTTCCCGCCAGAGATCACGGTCGTCATGGCCGAGGCGCCGGACCTCGGCCGGATGGTGCCGCACGACGCTCCACACCAAGGCGTCGTCATCGAGGTAGAGCCGCTGGATGACATGTGGCTGGGCGACCTGTTGGCGGAGGCGCCTGAACGGGCCACCCTGTTGGTCTTGGACCAGGTAACCGACCCCCATAATGTTGGCGCGATATTGCGCACCGCGGCGGCGTTCGGTGCGATCGGCATCGTCACGCAGGACCGCCACGCACCCCCGGAGGGCGGCGCACTGGCGAAAGCCGCGTCAGGCGCACTGGAACGCGTGCCATGGGTGCGCGTCGTCAACCTCGCCCGAGCGCTGGAGGAAATCGCCGAGGCCGGCTTCTGGCGGATCGGACTTGCAGGCGAAGCGAAGTCTGACTTGAAGGACGCACTGGGGCACAAGCGGATCGCGCTGGTGCTCGGTGCCGAGGGGCCGGGCATGCGCCACAATATTCGCGAGCATGTCGATGCCTTGGCCAAGCTGCCGATTTCGGATGCCGTCGAAAGCCTAAATGTCAGCAATGCCGCGGCGGTCGCGCTTTACGCCGCAAGCGTCGCCTAGTGGTCCGGACGACAGAGAGCCTGCACGCCAGCCTCGATGAACTGGCACGGCGCGAAACGGCATTCGCGGGCGTACTTGACCAGCATGGTAAGCCCGAGCCACGGTTGAGCGAACCAGGTGTGGAGACGTTACTGCGGACCATCGTCGGCCAGCAGGTCAGCGTCCACGCGGCGCGGTCAATGTGGAACAAGTTGGCCGGCAAATATGGTCAGCCGGTCGACCTGCAGGCGCTACTGGACGCTACCGACGAGGAACTGCGCGAAGCGGGGCTATCGCGGCAAAAAGCCGGTTATGCGCGTAGCCTCGCCGGGCTCGTCCTATCCGGCGATCTCGACCTAGCGCACCTGCCCGCGGATGACGAGGAAGCCATCGCCCACCTCACGAAGATCAAGGGCATCGGCCGCTGGTCGGCGGAAATCTATTTGCTGTTCGCCGAAGGACGGGGCGATGTCTGGCCGGCCGGCGACCTGGCCGTCCAGATCGAAATCGGCAAGCTGCTGGGTTTGGAAGATCGGCCATCCGAAAAACAGCTGCGCGAGATTGCCGAGGCGTGGCGCCCGCATCGCGGCGCGGCGGCGGTGCTGGCGTGGCACAGCTATAATGCACCGCCGCTGACCTAGCGGGACAGGCCCATGCTATGTGGGCGGGCGCTCAGGCCACGGAAAATGCGCGGCCCAAGGTCGAGCCGGAAGGGGCCAAGCTTCTCATCAGCCGGCGTGCCCCGCCCTACGAGGTAGCTGGCCGATGTCTGCAGGCTGTTGTTGTATAGGACGTTGAACGCTACCAGCGGCACGAACAGCTGACGCCCCTCCACCTCGAAACTGCGAAGCTGCGCCAAAGGCATGCGCACCGCACTTTTCAGCGCAATCTTTCCCAAGGGCTGGATGATGGCGATGCGATCGCCCTTGCCAACCGGCTGGTGGAAGAAAGCGCCGATTTCCTGGTCTTGGCCGGCGTGGGCGCAGACCATGCGTGCTTCGACCAGCACCCCCCGCGCGGGCGCGCTGCCGTTGTTCACCAGCACCACGTCAAACTGGATCATCACGTCCGATTCGGTCAGTACCGCGCGGTCGGGCTGGAATTGAATGGCGAGGTCGGGCTTCAGCCGGGTAGAAACGATCAACCCGTCGTCGACCGGCTTCGGAGCCGGCGCGGCGGGCGGGGCCGGCCGTGGCTGCGGCTGCGGCGCCTGCTGGGCGCGCGGCGGCACAGGGTCAGCGCGGGGACGGGCCGGGGGAACTGGCCGCGCGGCAGGCTCCGCATCCGGCACGAGCCCAGCAAAAGCCAGCCGGCGCGGATCGCCATATCCCGAGCGTCGGTTGCGGCGGCTCCAGCCAATGAACGCGCCGCCACCGACTAGGGCGATCAGCGCGGCGATCCATGCCCAGGGCATGCCGCCGCTTTCATCGGCCAGCGTTGGCGCGGCGACACCTGCGCTATCATCGAATTCGGGCGAAGCCGGGCTGTCGATGTTTGTGGCGACGTCGGTCGGGATCGGCGGAGTGACTTCCGGTAGCTCGGCCGTCGCCGTGCCGCCAGTCACCGCCGGCCGGGTGGAAGAGGCGGAGATATTGGCCGTGCCCCGCTCGATGGATCCGACGGCGGCCGTGGTCGGCCCGCTGTTGGTCGGCGTCGGCGTGCTGGAGCGGGTCGCCGCGGGCGGCGCGGCTTGGACCGGTGCGGGCTGCGCATTGTTCTGGGCCGGGCGCGTGACCGTGCCATTGAGTTGGAAATCGCGGAGCTGGCGCGGCCCGACAGTTTCCGTCGAGGGCGGCGGTCCGGCAGTGACGTCCACCGGCGCGTCGGCATCCTGCGCCACGGCGGGCACGGCAGCAATGAGGGCCAGCGCAGACAGCGCGCCGCCGAAAGCCTTGTATGTCATGCGGCGCACTGCCGTCATTTCCCCGCCCTGCTGTTTGTCCGGTAAGTCACGCGTGCTGCCCCGGCGCGCGCGCGACGATGGCCGCTATTGGCCTGCAAATCGCGGCAGCACAAGTATTTACCGGCCTAGCGCGCGTCGACCAGCACCAATTCCGCGTCGGCTTCCGCCTCTATGGTGATGCGTTCCTCGCCGCTGATCGCGACTCCGTCGCGGGCGTTGGCTTCGACGCCGTTGATTCGAACGGTGGCAGATGGGACGAGGTAGAGATGGCGGTCCGACTGCGCCTCATAGGTTAGACTAGTCCCGCCCTTCAGGGTCGCGCCGAGCACGCGGGCGTCCGCGTGGATGGTCAGCGCTCCGTCATCGGGATTGCCGCTGGCGAGCAACTGGAAACTGCCTTCGCGCGCTTCCTTGGGAAACGGCATCATCCCCCAGCCGGGCTTGGCGCCGCGCCTGTCGGTCTCGATCCAGATCTGGAATAGGGTCGTTTCCTCACCCTCCAGATTATATTCGGCATGCATTACGCCGGTGCCCGCGCTCATTACCTGCACGTCGCCAGCGCCGGTACGGCCCTTGTTGCCCATCGAGTCCTGATGGGTGATCGCGCCAGTCCGGACATAGGTGACGATTTCCATGTCGCGGTGGGGATGCGGCGGGAAGCCGCTCTTCGCCGCAATGCGGTCGTCGTTCCACACGCGGATCGCGCCCCAGCCCATCCGGGAGGGGTCGTGATAGTTCGCGAAGCTGAAATGGTGGCGGGCATCCAGCCAGCCGTGATCGGCATGGCCCAGCGAAGCGAAGGGTCGGATGTTAATCATGAACGGCAGATGGTCATTCGCCGGACGAGCTTTCAAGTGTCAGCAATGTAACCGCAGGCCGGCCGCATAGCGCGCGGCCTTCTCGGCATAGTGAGCGGAGGACAGGCGGAGCATCGCGACCTGCTCATCGCTGAGCTGCCGCATCGCTCGGGCGGGCGAGCCGACGATCAGGCTGCGCGATTCAAAAATTTTGCCTTCGGTAACTAGCGCTCCGGCGCCGACGATGCACTGGGCGCCAATTACTGCGCCGTTGAGAATGCGCGCACCCATGCCGATCAGTGCCTCATCCTCGACCGTGCAACCGTGCAGGATAGCCTGATGGCCGACGGTCACCCTCGCGCCGATGGTCAAGGGCGCGCCCGGATCCGAATGGCCGATGGCGCCGTCCTGAAAATTGCTTTCCTCGCCCAAAATGATCGGCGTGTTGTCGGCGCGGATGACGGCGCCAAACCAGACGCTGGCCCGAGCGCCCAGCCGGACATCACCAATGAGGTCGGCCGACGGCGCGACCCAGGCGGTTGCGTGGATCGAAGGAGTGTGATCGTCGATGGTGTAGAGAGGCATGGGCGCAGGCTAGTCCGTTCCGCTGCACTCGTCGATGGCGAGCGCTTCGCAACGGCATCGTTTCGGGGTAGGCTGGGCGCAGCTAATATGATCGGGGGACGATCAGGTGGCAGACGAAAAGGTGCCTCGCCGGGCGGAACGCGTACCGCTTCGTGCGGATATCGATTTTCGCCGGGCAGGCGACCACCGTTACCGAGTCAACATCCTCGACTTCTCGCCGGAAGGATGTCGAATCGAATCGCCGGTGCAGGTCGCGATCGGCGACACGATCTGGATTTCATTGCCCGGCCTTGAGTCCATCCAGGCGCGCGTCTGCTGGATCAAGGGGTGGGCCGTCGGCGTCCAGTTCGATCGCCCCCTCTATCCATCGGTATTCGACATGATGCACGAGCGGATGCGCAAGGCACAGTGAGCCGTTTAATCCTCGTCATCGACGAAGGCACGACCTCTACCCGGGCAATGCTGTTCGACGAACGGGGGCGGCTGGAGGAATCGGCGCAGCGGCCGCTGACCCAGCATTACCCGCAGCCCGGGCACGTTGAGCATGACGCGGCCGAAGTCTGGGACAAGACCCTAGCCGTCAGCCGCGAAGTGGTCGAGGCGGCGGGCGGCGCGGGCGCCATCGCGGCCATCGGCATCGCCAACCAGCGCGAGACCGTCGTCGCGTGGGACAGGCGGACCGGAGAGCCGCTTGGCCGGGCCATCGTCTGGCAGGACCGGCGAACGGCGGACCGTTGTGAAGCACTGAAAGCCCAAGGGCGCGAGGCGGATATCCAGGCGCGGACCGGTCTGCTGCTCGACCCCTATTTTAGCGCCCCGAAGATGGAGTGGATGCTCGCAAACCTGCCGGAGGTGGAGGCGGCGGGTGGACACCTGGCGTTCGGCACGATCGACAGCTGGCTGATATGGAAGCTGACCGGCGGGCAGGTCCATGCCACCGACGCGAGCAACGCCAGCCGGACCATGCTGATGGCGCTGAGCGGGCATGGTTGGGACGCGGGGCTTTGCGCGCTATTCGGGATCGATCCAGCGTCCCTACCCACTGTCGTAGACTGCGCGGGCGAGTTGGGCCGGACCGACCCGACGCTGTTCGGCGAAAGCATCGCGATCTGCGGGTCGGCGGGCGACCAGCAGGCGGCGACGATCGGGCAAGGATGCCTCAGCGCGGGCGACACCAAGGGCACTTTCGGCACTGGCGCTTTCATCCTCACCCATTGCGGCGAACGACCGGTGGCGTCGGGCAGCAGGATGCTGACTACGGTGCTCTGCCAGCAGGGCGGACGGCGGAGCTATGCGCTGGAAGGAAGCGTGTTCGTCGCGGGCAGCTTGATGCAGTGGCTCCGCGATGCCGTCGGTCTGATCGTCACCCCCGCGGAAAGTGAGACGCTGGCGCAGTCGGTCGACGATAATGGCGGCGTTTACATGGTCCCCGCCCTTTCCGGGCTTGGTGCGCCGCATTGGCGGCCCGAAGCCCGAGCGCTGATCCGGGGCATGAGCTTTGCATCGACTAAGGCGCACATCGTCCGCGCCGCGCTGGAAGCGCAGGCGCACCAGGTGCACGACATCATGACCGCCTTCGCCGCCGACGGAGTGACCTGGTCGCGGCTGAAGATCGATGGCGGAATGGTGGCCAACGACTGGCTGGCGCAAGATTTGGCGGACTTGCTCGACCTGCCGGTCGAGCGACCCGAATTCGTCGAGACGACCGCGCTGGGGGCCGCGATGCTGGCCGCGGTCGGCGCACGCATCCACCCCGACCTTGCCACGGCCGCGGCGGTGATGCGCGGCCCCATGATCACCTTCGCGCCCGCGATGGACGGGGCATCGCGCGACGAGCGGCTTAGCGGCTGGGCAGAGGCGCTGTCGCTGGTTTGAGCGGCCGGCCGGACAGCCAAGCTCTCTCTTCAGGGTTCTGGGCCCCAAAGCCCCAGCAGGAGGATCAGCTAAAGGCGGGCCGACTAGCACAGCTTAGCGGCAATTCGGAAACTCGATAGCCTTGGGGATCCGGCGTACGCCGCGAGGGTCCAATTGTTCAGGATATTCCCTGACTTTCCGTTTGCGCCAATTGCGGGGATAAAGATGCTCCTGAAATTGCGCGGGGCAGCCGGTGCAAGAGAGTGCGGAGCCATTGTCGACCGGGCGACCCGCGCGGCGCCGCATCTACCACATCGAGGATCTGACCAAGACCTACGGCACCGGGCCCGCCGCCGTTCATGCCCTGCGTGGCGTTAACCTTGATGTAGACGAAGGCGAGATGTTCGTCCTGCTTGGCCCCTCCGGTTCCGGCAAATCAACCTTCCTGAACATCCTGGGCGGGCTGGACCGGGCGACATCCGGTCATGCGCATTTCTTCGATACGAACCTGACGGACCTGGATGACGACGGCCTTACGGAATATCGCCGCGAGAGCGTCGGGTTCGTCTTCCAGTTCTACAATCTGATCGCGTCGCTCACCGCACATGAAAATGTCTCGTTGATCACGCAGATCAGCAAGGACCCGATGGATCCCGCCGAAGCGCTGGCCATGGTCGGCCTCAAGGAACGGATCAAACATTTCCCGTCTCAACTTAGCGGCGGCGAACAGCAGCGCGTCGCGATCGCCCGGGCCATCGCCAAGCGCCCCCGGGTAATGTTCTGTGATGAGCCGACGGGCGCGCTCGACAGCGAAACCGGGGTCCGGGTGCTCGACGCGCTCGACCGGATCAACCGCGAAATCGGGACGACCGTGTTCATCATCACGCACAATGCGGTGGTCGCGGAGATGGCCGACGACGTCGTGCTGTTCGGCGACGGCCGGATCGTCGGCCGGCGAAGCAATGCTACACGCAAGCCGCCGCTGGAGCTTCGCTGGTGAGACTGTCGCCGTTGACTATCAAGCTGCTCCGCGACGTGTGGCGCCTGCGGGCCCAGGCGGCGGCGATCGCGCTGGTCATCGCGGCGGGAGTCGGGATGGTCATTATGTCGTTCGGAATGATCCGGTCGCTCGAGGCGACGCGGGCCTCTTACTACGATATCTATCGCTTCGCGGATGTCTTCGCCCCCATCCGGCGCGCGCCAACGTCGGCGATCCGGGCCATCCGCCAGCTGCCCGGCGTCGCCTATGCCGAGGGGCGTGTCACCGCGAGCGCGATTCTCGACGTCCCCGGGATCGCCGAGCCAGTGTCGGGCCGCCTCCACTCGCTGCCGAACCCGAAGGGACTGAACCAGATCGTTCTCCGCTCGGGCCGTCTGCCGGGCCTGGACGCGCCGAGGGACGTGGTCGTCAACGAGGCGTTCGCGACGGCCGCACGGCTGTCGCCCGGCGACCGGTTCTCGGCACTGATCTATGGCAAGCGGGTCCAGCTCAAGCTGACCGGGACGGTGCTGTCGCCGGAGTATGTTTATGCCGTCGCGCCCGGCCAGATTTTCCCCGACAACCGCCGCTACGGCGTGATCTGGATGAACGAGGATGCGCTGGCCGGTGCGCTCGACCTTCGCGATTCGTTCAACGAGGCCCTTGTGCGCCTGGCGCCCGGCGCGAACCGCGACGAGGTCATCCGGAGGCTCGACATCTTGCTCGACCGCTACGGGGCGGTCGGCGCCTACGGCCGCGACCTGCAAATTTCCGACCGGTTCGTTTCGAACGAGATCGAACAGCTGGCGACCACGGTAGAAATTTTGCCGCCGATCTTCTTAGCCGTCGCGGCATTCCTGCTGAACATCGTGCTGGCCCGCCTAGTGGAGACGGAGCGCGAGGTAATCGGCTTGCTCAAGGCGTTCGGCTATCGCGACCGGGCGATCTTACTTCACTACGGCCAGTTGGCGGCACTGTTGTCGGTGGCGGGGCTGATCCTCGGCGCTGTTCTCGGGGCGTGGCTCGGGCGGGGGCTTGCCGGCATTTACCAGCGATATTTCGTCTTTCCGTTCCTCGAGTTTCGCGCCGGCGCCGACAGCTACCTGATCAGCATTGGCGCTACCCTCATCGCCGTCCTTGCCGGCGCCGCCCTCGCCGTGACGCGGGCCGCGCGGCTCACGCCCGCGGAAGCGATGCGCCCGCCCGCGCCGGCCGATTTTTCGGGGCGATGGACGGCCAGCGCCGCCCGCGCACTCGTTCCGGATGAGCCGAGCCGGATGATCCTCCGCGGCCTTTTCCGGCGGCCGCTACGAAGCCTGCTTGCCGTTCTTGGCCTGTCCTCCGCCCTTGCCCTCTACATCGCGTCAGCAAGCTCGACGGACAATGTCGACCGGATGATCGAGCTGGCCTTTGGCAAGGCTGAACGCGAAGACATGGTCGTCACCTTCGCCGAGCCGCGCGATGCGCGAGCGCTCTATGAACTAGCCCGCCTGCCCGGCGTTCTCCGAGTCGAGCCCTACCGAGCGACGAGCGCGCGGCTGACCGCGGGCCATCATGAGGTCCGCGAAGGCCTGGTCGGCTCCTCCCCGCAAAGCGACCTCAGCCGAGCGGTCAACATGGAAGGGCGGGTCATCGAGCCTCCGCCGTCAGGAGTCGTTATTTCGACTAGGCTTGCCCGCCGCCTCGATATCCGCGCCGGCGATCCGATCCGGGCCATCGTGACCGAGGGCGAACGGCCGGTGATCGACCTACCGGTCTCCGCCATCATCGATACGCCGCTCGGTTCGTCGGCGCGGCTGGACAAAGCTTATCTCAACCGGTTGCTGCGGGAGGGCGCGACGTTGTCGGGCGCCTACCTTGCGGTCGACAGCAATTACGGAGAGGCTGTGTCCCGGGCGCTCAAGGAAACGCCGCAGGTCGCCGGAGTGACCTCGCAACAGGCGATCCTGCAGGGCGTCCGGGACACGGTAGCGGAGCAGATGGGTATCGTAACCTTGTTCAACACCCTGTTCGCGGCGCTGATCGTGCTCGGCGTGGTCTACAACAGTGCGCGCATCAGCCTGTCCGAGCGAGCTCGCGATCTGGCGTCGATGCGGGTGCTGGGCTTTCGGCGGGGCGAAGTGTCTTACGTCCTGCTCGGGGAGCTTGCCCTGCTCGTGCTGGTCTCGATCCCCGTGGGCATCAGCTTCGGGCTTGCCCTTTCCCGCTATGTCACCGCGCAATTTAGCGCCGATCTTTACAGCATTCCAATGGGTTTCAATTCGCAAACGCCCGCCGAAGGTGTGCTCGCCGTCCTGGTCGCTTCGGCCGCGACGGCATTGCTAATCCGGAGCAAGGTCGATCACCTCGACCTTGTCCGCGCCTTGAAAACGAGGGAATGATGGGGGGATGGCTCACCGGTCCAAGGGTTCTGCTCGCCATGCTCGTCATGGCGGTCGCGGTTGCCATCGCGGTGGCCCTTCGCGATCCCGCAGTCAGCGTGGAACTGGGGAGGGCCGAACGCGGTACCCTGATGGTCACGATCGATGACCTTGGCGAGACACGGGTCACCAACCTTTACGTCGTATCGGCGCCAATCACCGGGCAGTTGTTGCGGGTGCCGCTGAAGCCGGGCGCGCAGGTCGTTCCGAGGGAGACTCTGCTCGGCAGGATTCAGCCGGTCGAGCCCGGTCCGCTCGACGCCCGGGCTTACGCGCAGGCCACGGCGGAAATCCGTTCCTTGCAGGCCCAGCTTGCCGCGTCGCAATCGCGTGTGTCGGAAGCACGCGCCGAGCAAGTCCTCGCCGAGCGCGAGTACGGCCGGGCATCCGATCTTGCCAACCGCGGTTTCGTTTCCCGCGCCAATGTCGACCGGGCGCGCGCGGCGCGCGATCGCAGCCGCGCGGCCTTCGCCGAGGCGAGCCAGATGGTCGCCGCGACCTCCCAGAACCTTCAGGCCGCCCGCGCGTCGCTACTAGTCGCTGGAACGAAAGCGAAGGGGGCGGGAGCCGTCGAAGTGACGTCCCCTGTTGCGGGATTCGTGTTGCGCGTCCCGCAGGAGAGTGAGCGGGTGGTGGTCGCGGGAACGCCCCTCGTCGAAGTGGGCGACCCCGAACGGTTGGAAATCATCACCGACCTTTTGTCGGCGGATGCAGTCCGGGTCCGGCCCGGGGCGAATGTCCTGATCGAAGACTGGGGCGGCGATCGCCCGCTGACCGGTCGTGTGCGCCTTGTCGAACCTTATGGATTCACTAAGATTTCCGCGCTCGGCGTCGAGGAGCAACGGGTAAACGTCATCATCGATTTTGCCGAGAAACGGGCCGCGTGGTTACGGCTTGGGCACGGCTATCGCGCCACTGTCCGGATTGTCACTTCGTCCGCCAGGAATGTGCTGAAGGTGCCCATCAGCGCGCTGTTCCGGTCGGGACGCGAGTGGAGCGTGTTTGTCGTCGACGCTGGCGGAAGGGCGCGCCTGAAGGGGATCAAGGCGGGCCGGATGAACGACGAGGACGCGGAGATCGTCAGCGGACTGACAGCGGGTGAGCGGGTTATTCTCCACCCGAGCGACAAGGTCGAGGACGGCATTCGGGTGAAGCAGCGCGACTAGGCAGGTCGCGCTTCCGGCGATGATCTAGCTCAGATGCCGTTATGGTGCCAGGAGAGGACTCGCTATCGCTCTCTAAGTAGTTGAGAGCATTGCTGTTTTCCCGCAACGTTTGGAAGTTGGCCCCCAAAATGGCCCCCAACCGCTTCCCCCGGCCGAAACTTTTTCTGGATCAAACGGCGCTTTCGCCGCGAATCACGGCTGGCAGTTTAGCATCTATCTCGCCGAACAAAACAACGGCGGCGTTGAAGTCGAAAGCCTGTTCTTCCAACCCAAGCGACCCCTCCTGTGGCGGCGTCTGACCCCTGTGTAGAGGCGTCCGATCGAATTTGTCGCTGAGGAGCTTTAGCAGCGCCCGCTTGTATTCCGTGTCGGGATTGCCGGCCAGTTGCTCGCCCTTGGTTTCGATGACGACGATCCGATCGCGCTCGCTGCCTTGCAATGCGGCGAACAGGAAGTCGGGATAGACGTTGCCACGGCGCCAGCCGCGTAGAGCGTAGCTCTTGGGCGTTGCACCGTTGCGATGCCACCAGCGAACCGCGTCATCCCGATCGAGATAGACGGCAAACTTGCGCTCCGGATCGTTCAACTCCGCCACATAGATGGGGAGGAACAGACTGCGCTCCAGCGGGCCGCCATTCGACGCGCTGAGTTGCGGCGCATCGACGGGAAGCGTCGTCCACAGTTCGGTTGGCGCGATCCAGTCTTCGTCGCCGCCTCGCAAGCCGAAATGGATCGTGCCGTCGTCCAGCCCGGCCGCGAATAGCAACGCCGCTTGCCGGTCGCGCTCCGCTGCTAGGTCCGTCCGCAGTTCGGAGATGATGAAGCCGGACAGCCGGCCGATCAGTTCGTCACTCCAGCCGCGTTCAACCAAGCCGGCGATCAGGCCGTCCACAATGCCCCACGCGCAAAAGACATTCGGCACGAAGTCGCCGATCGAGCGCACGGCATAGGCGGTGTCGAATGCCGCCTCGCTCGCCAGGACCGCCGCCGTGTCCGTTTCGACGCCATGATCGCCCGCGCGCAGTCTGAGAAACTGGCTATCCGGCGGCCGCGCATCTTGGGGCAATCGATCAGCCAATGCTCCCACGTCGAAGGCGCTCCAGTCGATCGAGGGGAATAGATCGGTTTCCGCGTCCAGTTCGCGGCTATGTCCGCTGCCTTCGATCGCGAAGACACGCGGCAAGGCAATCCGAACGGCCTTGAATTCATCACGGCGTGCGATGGGGCGGGGAGCGCCGGCCGTCGCGCCGCCTGGATCGGACAGATGAACGTCGCGGGCCAGGTCGCCCAGCCCGTCATTCTCCAACCCGCGCTTGATCGCCGCGACCGTCGCCGCTGTGTCGGCGCGATGCGCGAAGACGTAGCATTCGTCGAGCGGCGCCACGCCTTCGCCAGCGAAATACTCAGTCTTCGTCGCGTGCGGCTGGCGAAGGATGCGACCGACAAGCTGAGTCATGGCGGATTCGTTGCCACTGGCCGCCAGCGCGCAAAGGACATAGGCGAAGGGACAATCCCACCCTTCCGCCAAGGCCGCCTTCGTGATGATCGCGCGAACCGGCGACCGACGACTCAGCAAGTCCCGATTTTCGGGCTTGTCCAGATCATTGCGCTCGGCCGTCTTGAAGGCGATTTCATCGTCTTCCAACCCGGCGACGGCCTTGAGCCAATCGCGTGCGTCATTGGCATGGATATAGCCGGCGTCGGCCTGTTCCGCTCCCGTTCGCTCAACCTGGACCAGCAGGATCGGCCGAATGTAGCGCCCGCCGTCGCCCTCATATTCCCGCGCGACGCGCTCCAAGTCAGTCAGCTTGTCCCATGCGGCCTGCAACGTCGCTTGCCACTCCCCGGCCGGGAGCGGCGCGACGTTCATGGGCATTTTAATCATGCCCTCGCTTTCCAATTCGCGGCCGGAGATTTCGCAAATGATATTGGCCGTCCGCCCCGGCCGGTTCGGACGTGCGACAACATCCTTTGGCGTCGCCGAAAGCTCCAGAACGAGTGACGGATTGAATCCGTAGAGCGTCGAGAATGCCAAATCGGAAACCGCCCGCTGCCCTTCGTCCATAACGACGACGGGACGCACGATCCGCATGGCGTTGCCCATGCTCGCCTTGACCATCGGCCAGGCCGCCGTGCCGTCGCCAAGATCATAGATCGAGAGATTGGGAATGGCTTCGCGCAACGCAGCGTGCGCCGCCTGTTCGCCGTCGGGCGGCACGAAGCCATGCACGTCGCCCCGATCGCGGAATAGGCGCAAGCTGTCCTGATTTTCGCGATTCGACGACTGGAGCATCAGAACCATGACGCAAAGGTTCGCCGCCAGATCGGCGTGATTGAGCGGATCGCCCTTTTCCAGAATGATCGTTCGGTTGGCCGACGCGCGATCGAGCGTTTGGCGATAGGCGTGATCGCGGTCACGAAGCGCCTTCAGCGTCTGACTGTAGATCGCCTCATTGGGCACGATCCAAAGGACCATGCCGGTATTTGCGCCAATGTAGCGACCGAAGATGCGCGAAAGGGCGGCGCACGCCAGATAGGTTTTGCCGCCACCAGTCGGCACCTTCAGCGTGACATTCGGGACCGGCTGGCCATCGCCGGACTGGCGCGGCGAATAGGCCCGGCCGCCAGGCACGCCCTTTTCCGCCGCTAACCGCTCCCATGCCTTCGCCGGAAAGTCCGGGACGTTGCTGGCCGGCCGCCCCCGGCTTCGCTGAAACGCTATATAGTCGTCGGCTTCGACCCGCTCTTCGACCAGCCGTTCTAGCCAGTCGTCCAGCGCCGCCAGCGCCTTCGTCTGATAGGCGAGTTCACGAAAGGCCATGCTCAGGCGGTTTCAAGGCGATACAGCGCGAACGGCAACGGCGCATAATCCACGTCTAACCGTTCGCGCGAAAGCAGCTCGCGCGACACGAACTTGGCGGGCGCAAAGACGAGATGATTGCCAGGCGCCGTGGCGGCAATGGCACGCGCCCTGGTCAAAGAAAGCGCCGCGTCGGCCGACTTAAGCCAGTCCAGATCGGGTCGGTAGATCAGCCAATATGTCCGGCCGGCAAACTCGCCCAGTCGTGCGACGCCATCGGCGATATCCGGGGCTTCTGTCATCGCGTCCGGGGCGAGCGGCGTTGCCGTCGCGGTATGCCACAGCAGTCCAGCCATCGCGGCCTCATCGGGCAACGCGGAGCCGGACAGTATTGCGTCCATCTCGATCGGCTCGCCCAACGTGCAATAGGTGAATTCGCCTCCAAGACCCGGCGTGCTTTCTTGAACCGGGCGCTCGCCCGTGACGATCAGAGCACCGTCCCTTACCGTCTTGGCGATCCGCTCGAAGTTCGGCCCGTCCAGCGTCTCGATACTCTGGACCCGTTCCAGCAGCGCTCCTGCATTGCGGAGCTTGGAATAGGTCAGAGGCTCGCGCAGCAATTCCTCGCGCTGCGTTCCGGTAAAGCTGTAGCCGTTAACCACACGGCGCACGCGCTCCGCCGTCAGCGTGTCGGCATAGTCTTCGCCTTCGACGAGGATAAAGCGGCGATTGCCGCTATCACGAGCATTGGCCGCCAGAACAGCATGAGCGGTTGTTCCCGAGCCGGCGAAGGAATCTAGTATCAGCGATTCTGGGCTATTTGCAGCAATCCGCAGGATGCGGCCAATCAACTCCACCGGTTTGGGAGTCGGAAATGCTCCCGCTCCCATTATGGCTGTGAGAGCCATCATCGCGCCTTGCGTATGCCCTACCTCCTTGTAGGACCAAACCGACCTTGGGGTGACATCGCCAGCCTCTGACAAGAATAGCTTCAGGCGCGGCCGTTCAGCTCTTCCGTTCGCTCCCCAGTAAAGTTTGTTGTCGGCCGCAAGGGCTTCATGCCTGTCCCTGCTAAAGCGCCAGACGGCTGATTCACTCGGCCAAACCTCTTCGCCGGTGTTCGGATTCACGATCGGGTAATACAGGGCTGGTCGTTCGGAGCTTGATTTGTTGCAGGTGTAAGTGGCCGAATTCCATGGTCCGCGCGGATCGTTGTCCGGATTCGTGAAGTAACTTGTTTGTCCTTCCGAGCGCTCCAGACCACTGATCGTGAAATGATCGGAATTTTTTGCGTAGCAAATAAGAAAATCGAAGTCGTCACTAAAGAACTTTGCATCGTTGGCCGGCGATACTTTGTTCTGCCATGCGATCGTGGCGATGAAGTTCTGAGCGCCAAAGATTTCGTCGAGAATGCCACGAGCATTGTGAAACTCGTTATTATCTAACGTCATCCAGAAGCTGCCGGTTTCGGCCAGCAGTTCGTGAAGCAGCTTCAAGCGCGGCCACATCATGCAAGCCCACTTGTCGTGCCGTAGGCCGTCTTCCAAACCGATTGGGTTGGAATCCAGCCATTCACGGATCATCGGCGAATTTACGTTATCGTTATAAGCCCAGCCTTCGTTGCCCGTGTTGTAGGGTGGATCGATGAAGATGCAGTCCACCTTGCCGGCATACATGGGCAGCAGCGCCTTCAGCGCGTGAAGATTGTCGCCGTGAACGATCAGATTGCCGTCCAGCCGCGCTTCGCCAATTCCCTTGTCGGCGTGCATCTCCAGCGGACGGAAGGGCACCGTGAGATGATGATTATAGACGAACTCTTTGCCCTTGAATTGCAGCTCTGGCACCCATCACCCCCTCATTCGGCCGAAACTGTCTAGCGGCTCCGCTCGCGACAAAACAAGGTAAACCGGCCGGCCGGCAACGCAACTTCAACGCTTTGTCGCGTATCGGCATTCACCATGCCAGTCGCGAAGCCGCCCTATTTCCTATCCGCCGCCAGCGCGAAGGCGATCCTGGACGCGGCTGAGCCTGCCGCTCCGCCATCGCCCGAGCTGATCGAATCTACGCGGCGTTGGTTACAAGCGCGAGTGAGAGAGGCCGCAGAACGAGCAAACACAGATCGCATCGTTAAGGCGGACGTGGAGCGGGTGGCGAGAGCCTATCGGCGTTTTCAACGTGTCATCCACAGTCTGCGAAACCATGACGATCCGCCGCCTAAGATTCCAACGTCGAGTGAGGGTGCAACGGCGTGGGACGAATGGATCGACGGCTTTCGCGTCATCCCGTGGGAGCGGGGTCCGCATGAAAGTCGCGATTGGCAGCTAATCGGAGCGTTGCTCGCGCTCTACGAAGTAACGTCCGGAAGGCAGGCGGCTTTCACGCCGAATGGTCCGGCGATGCGCTTCCTGGATGCCGCGTTTGACCACATTAGACCGGCCGCGCCAAGAGGAAAGCGAAGTTACTTCGCGTCCCCCAATCCCGATGCATTGCGACACAAGCTGCCCCGGTTGAGGAAGATCGAGATGCGATCGGCGGCAAAAAGACTCGCAAGGATTTTCGGGAGAATCGATCCGGAATAAAGGCGCTCAGAAATTCGTGAATTGCGCCAATAGTCCGAGCCGTCACGTCCATCGATAATTGCCAAGGTTCAAGCGAACATTGGAGAATTCAAATGGATGCCAGGCAGGAAAACTTCTCCGTTGGGGAGACGGTTCGGCTGTTCGGAATTGGGCGAACGAAGCTCTACGAACTCATTCAAAGCGGCGAAATTGAAGCGATCAAGTTGGGGCGGCGGACGCTGATCCGAGCCGAAAGCGCACGCAGCTTCATCGATAGCCTTCCGCGCGTCGGGCGCGGCGGATGAGCGAGGAAAGGCTAAGGCGACTTATCCGCGAGAGATTGGCCCTCGCGCGGATCGGCATTCCGACCTTCCTGACCTATGGAATCGACAAGTTCGGCAATTGCGAGTGCAGCAAGCCAAGATGCGAACGCGCCGGCAAGCATCCTCGCAAGTCCGGCGCCAATCGCGGCGCGACGGCCGATCCGGCACAGATCAAGCGCGAAACGCGATCCGGCTGGGCCAATGTTGCCCTGCATTGTGGCCTAGCCAATCTTGTCGTCCTGGATATCGATCCGCGCAACGGCGGCTCTGAAACGATCGAGAGGTTGGAAGTTGAATTAGGATCGTTGGAATCGGCCGTCGTCGCCGAAACCGGGGGCGGGGGCGAGCATCGCTACTTCCTCGCCAGCGAAGGCGTCACCTATCCCGCTAGCCTAGGGCCAGGCGTAGATGTGCTGAGCGGGTCAAAGTATCCGATCATTCCGCCAAGCCGCCATAAGTCTGGCACAGACTATCGATGGCGCGAGGGCTGCGATCCGATCGGCGCCCGCTTCTTACTGACGCACTTGCGAGATTCCGTGCTCGATCGCTTCCGCGAAGATGACGAAGAGGACGCAATCCCGATCCAGCCGATCGAGGAAACGGAAGAGGAAATTGCGCGGCTTCGATCGGCATTGGAATTCATCTCCGCTGATTGCCCCCGCGACGAATGGCGCGACCATCTATTCGCGATCAACGCGACCGGCTGGCGATCCGCCGAGGAGCTTGCGCGCGAATGGAGCATGACGGCGCCGCACCGTTGGTCGGAAGATGCGTTCGCTGAGCTATGGGAAAGCGCCGATCCGTCCCGGCCGGGCGGTCGGACGATTGGTAGCATCTATCATTTTGCGAAGCGAAACGGTTGGGTTGATCCTTCGGCCGGATCGCGCCTGGAAACTTTAGGCGATATCGATAATGGGCGGCGCTTTGCCGAGCGCTATCGCGGGAAGTTGATTTTCGATCGTGCCAGCCGGCTTTGGCGCCAATATATCGAGGGCATTTGGCGTGAGTGCGATCGAGGGGAGCATATCGCCGCCGCTAAGGACATTGCAGATACAATCCTGAGGGAAACCGGCGAAAGGTTTGCCGCTAATCCAACCGACGCCAACAAGGCCGCTCATGGCCAGGCGCTTCGTGTCCATCGCTCGGCGCAGCGGGTGCACGCCATGATCGAGTTGGCAGCGGCCGAACCGGGGATGAGCGTTGCCGATCCTTCGGCGTTTGACGCCAATCCCGATTTGCTCGGGATCGAGGGGGGTGTAATCGACCTTCGGACAGGTGAGTGGATCGCCCCGTCGCCTAATCATCGGATCAGCAAATGTGCCGGCGTCTCTTACGATCCGAAGGCTCGCTGTCCTCGCTTCCTTAGCTTCCTGTCTGACATTCTGGGCAGCCAAGAGGAGATTGCATTCGTTCAACGTTTTGCCGGCTACACGCTCACCGGGTCCGTAGATGAAGAGGCGCTGCTTTTCATGCAGGGCCAGGGCGCAAACGGTAAGAGCGTTCTCGCCAATATCCTGTCAGGAGTCCTTGGCGATTATGCTGTGACAGTCGGTTCGGAATTGCTGGCTGTTACCAAGCACGAATCTGAGGCTTCGCGCCTGAAAGTCCTTTTGCGCGGGGCTCGCATGGCCTTGGTCAACGAAGTTGGACAAAACGACACGTTCAACGATCAGCGCGTGAAGGAACTTGTCTCGCGTGAAGTGATATCCGGCCGTTTTCTCTACGGTGAAGCGTTCAACTTCATCCCGACGCACAAGTTTTGGGTGCGCGCCAATCATCGCCCGGCCGTGCTCGATTCGGGCGATGGCATGTGGCGGCGGATCAATCTTCTGGCGTTCAACAGGCAATTCAGCCTGGAAGAGCGCGTCCGCGGCCTCGATCGGAAGCTACTGGAAGACGAAGGCAGCGGCATTTTGAATTGGTGCATCGCCGGCTGCCTGGAATGGCGAAAGTCCGGCCTGAGCGTTCCGCCATCTATCAGGCGCGAAACCGCGCGATATCGCGACGAAACCGATGTTGTCGGTGAATGGATCGAGGCCGAATGCGAACAGGGGCCGGAGCACCGATCAAAGGTCGCGACGATATATGACTCGTATCGAAATTATTTCCACGAAGCGGGCATGTCGCCCAAGTCCCAAGTCGCGTTCACGCGAATGATGGGGACGCGGGGCTTCCGACGAAAGTCCAGCAACGGCAAAGCCTATCTGGAAGGGATTCGCCTTACCCTCTGAAGCGAGTGCGTGAAGGGCGCGTTGATTGGAATTTTCCAGAGCTTTCTAGCTAAGCGAGAATAGAGCAAGGTTTTGGATTTCGATGTTCATGGCGCCCTTCGCGCACTTTCGAGGCGGGGCTAAGCGGACTCCGGCACAAAATATGACAAAGCGGCTCAGCGCCCCCGCCTTCTACCTTGATGTTGAGGAAGGGACCCGGAGCCTGTTGCGAGCGGACTTGATTCCGGCTTACGTCGGCTCATGTCAGACCATCGAAACTATATTCTTGAGGCATTGGCGAAAGCGCGAACGCGCTCGTCTTGGAACGATCGCCTGAGTCATTGGGAACGCCCGCCGAGCGACAATGAAGAAGCACAGATTCAACGAGCGGCGAATGCCGCAACCGCATTAGTTAGCGCCAGCCCGATACTGACTGCCGAGGGCGTCACGATCCGGCCGCAAGGAAGTTACTTCAACAATACAAATGTTCGTCTGGAAGCGGACATGGACCTTCGGGTGCAACTTCCTGGCATTTATGTCGACTATGCATCAAGCGTAGATCAAGCGGCCGCATATAGCGCAGAAGGGTATTCGGCCACTGGCCGGACCTTCACCGAGATCAGCACGATCGTTCGAGACGAGCTAGCAGCCAAGTGCCGGGCGAAGTTTGGAGCGGACAAGGTTTCCGTGGGCGGCAAAGCTGTGACGGTTGAAGGACTCAGCGGCAGTCGCGCGGACGTTGACCTGGTGCCGGCATTTCACCTGCATTGGATCGAAAACAATGGCCTTGGCGGCTATCATGTCACAAAGGGCGTCGCCATCATCGCTGCGAACGGCGCGGTGACGGAGAATTTTCCCGATCAACATCACACAAACGGTAAGGCCAAACGAACGAGGACGGCCCACCGGTTCAAAAAAATTGTTCGCATGGCGAAGCGGCTAAACTGCGAACTCGCTGATAATAATGAGACGCCAAAGAGGCTGCCGTCATTCTTGATTGAATGTCTGATCTACTGCGTCGAAGACGTTTATTTCCTTCAACCAGACGATGATCGCTATGATCGGTTGTTACGCGTCCTTCGCCGAGCGCGCGACCTATTACTCGACCCCGAGTGGCACACAACCGCAACCGAGATCAACGAGATCAAGTTCCTATTTCATGTGACGCAAGCGTGGACGTTAAGCGACGCGCGCACTTTCATTGCCGCTGCGATCGCCCGACTGGAGGCCTAACGTGTGGCAACTCATATCTCGGCCGAAACAAGTAACTATACTGGTGGCGCTCACAGTCATCGTGATCTTGGCGATGCAAGCTGCCGCTGATCTGTGGGGTAGCCAAACGCCGCCGCTCTACAAAACAGTGTCACTTGTTGCGTTCGTTGTGGGCACCGTCTTCGCGATGATCGCAAATCTAGTGTGGCGTTGGTTCTGGCGGCGCTTTCCGATCCTAAACAAATGGCTATTTCCTGACCTAAACGGCCGGTGGATAGGAACGCTTCAATCCACATGGGCTGATCCGGCAACCGGTAGCTCCCCTGGCCCGATATCGACAGAGGTGACGGTTCGACAAACTC
The DNA here is from genome assembly GCF_003583725.1 of Sphingomonas edaphi. Taxonomy (GTDB): domain Bacteria; phylum Pseudomonadota; class Alphaproteobacteria; order Sphingomonadales; family Sphingomonadaceae; genus Sphingomicrobium; species Sphingomicrobium edaphi. The sequence goes on from NZ_QXTF01000001.1 coordinate 838,441, forward strand.
TGTTTGATGTGAGCGTGAAAATGAAGACTGGCGAGTCCTGCTCATATTCAGCGCGGGTAATTCCAGAAGCTGAGCCGCAGGCCGATCGCTACCGGCTTTGGTATTCCTACGACAACAGGCCGGTCGCGAGTGTGCAACATCGCTCTACCCCTCATGAGGGGGTGGCATGGCTGGAGATCGCCCTCGCCGATGATCCTAACCAACTGACGGGACAGTATTACACATCACGAAAAACAACTGGCGATATCAAGGTAATGCGGGACGTTTAATCGTCCAACACCCCACAGAATCCGGCGGAACAGCCGAGCAAATATTAGGCGGTTCGTAGCTCATCAAGATAGTCCGACCACCATTGAGCCATGGCCACGCGCTCCGCCCAATGTGCTCCACGATGATATGCGCCGCGCACGCCGTCACTCGCCTTGTGGGCGAGTGCGCGTTCGATAGCATCCGGGTTCCACTTGCCGCTTTCATTCAACAGCGTGCTCGCCATTGCGCGAAAGCCGTGGGCCGTCATCTCGTCGCCGGAATAGCCTAGCCGCCGAAGAGCCGCGTTGATCGTATTTTCCGACATTGGCCGATCGCCCGGATAGAGCGATGCGAAGACGTAGCGATGCCGGCCGGTCAGAGCTTTGGCTGCACGGAAAATCTCGATCGCTTGGCGCGAAAGCGGGACCATGTGCGGCTGGCGCATCTTCATCTTGGACGCGGCGATTTTCCACACGCCCTTGTCCAGGTCGATTTCCGACCATTCGGCCTGCCTCAGTTCCCCCGGCCGGACGAAGACATGAGGCGCCAGCTTCAGCGCTAACTGAGTCATTGGCTGGCCGTCATAGCCGTCGATCGCGCGAAGTAGCGCCCCGACTCCCTTGGCATTCAGGATCGCGGCATGATGCGTCGCCATTGGCGCCACAAGCGCGCCGCGCAAAGCGGCGGCCGGATCGGCTGAAGCGCGGGCCGTCGAAACGGCATAGCGGAACACGCGACTGGCGAATGAGCGCATCCGACGGGCCGTTTCCAAATGTCCGCGAGCTTCAACTTTCTTCAGCGCGGCCAGAAGTTCGACCGGGCTGATTTCATCGACCGGCCGCGATCCAAGGGCCGGCTCCAATAGCGATAGCAGCCAACGCGCCTTGCCGATCGTGACGGCCGCCCGACCTTCGCGTTCCGATTTGTCGATATATTCGTCGGCAACCGCTTTGAATGAAGTCGCTGCCTTCAGCGTCGCGCCCAGCCGATCGAGCCGCTTCTTTTCCGAAGGATCAACGCCAGCCGCGATCAGCTTGCGGGCTTCCGCTCCGCTTTCGCGCGCATCCTTCAGCGAAACGTCGGGATAGCGGCCAAGCGACAGCTTCTTTTCCTTGCCGGCGATACGGTATTTGAGCCGCCACAGCTTGCCGCCCGACGGCTGGACTAGAAGGAATAAGCCTCGCTCATCGGACAGCTTAACGGGTTTCGGGCCAGGCTTGGCAGCGCGGATCGCAATGTCGTTCAAGGGCATTTGGGGGCCACTCCGGAAGCACATTTCAAAATGGCCCCCACTTTGGCCCCCAATGATGCCCGGTCGCGGGCGAATAGAGGCGGACGGCAGCGACCGATTGCTTCCATTTTATCTCAGATTTCAGGGATTTTTTCAACTGTTGGCGGCTATCCGCGAACAGGAAAATGGTGCCCAGGAGAGGACTCGAACCTCCACGCCGTTTCCAGCGCCGCCACCTGAAGACGGTGCGTCTACCAATTCCGCCACCTGGGCACAGGGGTTGTTCAGCCGGTAGGCCGCGGCGCTTAGAGGGGGGCAACCGGTCCTGTCAACAGCATCATGTCCCACTTCATGTCCCGGCCTCTTTTTTATCCGGCACATACTCCAGCAGGTCGGCCGGCTGGCAGTCCAGCTGCTCGCAGATTGCGTCGAGCGTGGCGAAGCGGATACCTTTCACCTTGCCCGATTTCAGCAGCGACAGATTGGCCTCGGTGATGCCGATGGCTTCGGCCAGTTCCTTAGACCGCACCTTTCGGAGGGCCAGCATTACATCGAGGCGTACGACGATCGCCATGTCAGACGATCTCCTTGAGCTCGGCATCGAGCTCGGCGGCTTCTTCCAGCATGCGGGCGACCAAGAATAGCACCAGCGCCGCAATAATGAAGAAAATCTCGAGCAGGTCGAACGCCAGCGCGATCCGGCCATGATCGGGCGCGGCGAGCAGGACCGATGCGGCCATCGGTAGCAGTGTCTGTGCAAGCGCTGCCAGTAGCAGCCAGAAAGCGAAAGACCGAAAGGCCGCAGCCACCAGCCTTGTGAACCGCTCGCCCCGGCCGAGCAACCGGAGCATCTGAGCCAGCCGCCAGAGCGAGATCGCGAAGAGAATGACCGCAACATCGGCAGCGAACGCCGGCACCGGCGCGCCGCTCCCGACTGGGCGACTCTCCACCCTTATTCCCGGACCCAGGTCAATTCCGAGCCGGGCGATGCCATAGGCGCCCACCATTAGGACGAGCAGGCCGAGGACGGCGATGCGCAGTCGGGCGGCGGAATTTTGAAGAGAAGCTTTTTGCATATCTTGACTTATTATTGTTCTTCGATAATTTATTAAGCATCACATAAACGGGAATAAGAATCAATGATGATACGCAAACCCATGATCATTTCCGCCACCTTCGCCTTGCTGTCGGTGATGCCGGTAACCACCGCCTGCGCCCAAGAACTGCCGACACCAAAGATCAGCTGGACTGCGCAGCAGGCGCCGGTCCCGTTCGAGCTTTTTCGCGGTAACCGCGTCGTGGTGCGTGGCAGCATCAACGGTCACGCCGAGGAATTCATCCTCGACACAGGGGCCAGCGCGACGACGATCGACCGCTCCTATGCGAAATCAATCGGCCTGCCGCCGGGCACGAAAGTCGAAGGGCGCGGCGCCGGCGGCCCCATCGAGGCCGAGATCGTTCCCAACGTTACCCTGGAAATCGGCGGAATGCGGTTCGAGGGCTTAACCGTCGCGGTGATGGACTTGCAGCCGGTAGCGCAGGCGATCGGGCGTCCGATGCCGGTCATCGTCGGCGGCGAACTGTTCAACAATGCCGCGGTCAGCATCGATTGGGATGCGCGGACACTGACGTTTGCGCCATCGGGAGAGTTCGTGCCAACCCCTGACGCCCGTGAGGTCAAGCTGACCCGCAAGGGACCTTTCCACTATGTCGATGTGTCCGTCGCCGGGCTTTCCGTCACCAGCGCGCTGTTCGACCTCGGCAATGGCGGGACCATCTCGCTCCCCAGTGACTATTGGACGAAGCAGGAAGCACTAACGAAGTTGCCTTATGCGGATTCGCAGCGCGGGGGCGTCGGCGGGATGCGGCCCGCCCGCGCGGTGACTCTGCCGACCGCGACGTTCGGCGGGAAAACGTTCCGCGACGTCCCGGCGATCCTGGGTCCCGACAGCGAAAATAAGGAAGCGGCTCACGACAGCAATGTTGGCATCGGCCTGTTGCGGCAGTTCAAGGTCACACTCGACCTTGGCCAGTCGCGCCTCTTCCTGACGCCCCTGGCCTCCCCACCGGCATTCCAGCGCGATCGAGCAGGGGTGATGGGGCACCGGACCGACGGCGGCCTGAAAGCCAGGTTCGTTTCGCCGCAGGGCCCAGCCTACAAGGCAGGCCTGCGCACCGACGACATGATCGTCAGCGTCAATGGCGCGAGGACGGACGCGGCATTCTTCAAGTCGGACCAGCTGAATTGGGCGCAGGGCGCGCCGGGAACTCCGGTTGAATTGGCGCTGGCCGATGGCCGGGTATTGCGTTTTGCCCTGGTCGACTATTTCTAGGGCCGTCCGGCCTTGTCAGGAGCCGGGAGTTGCCGCAATTGGCCAGGTCAATCGCAGCAAGCTCCCGGATGACTGACATGGCTTCTTCCACCACCCCGCGCCTCGTGACCGTCTTCGGCGGCGGCGGATTTATCGGCCGCTATGTGGTCGAGGCCCTGCTTAAGGCGGGCGCTCGCGTTCGCGTAGCGGAGCGGGATCCGCGCAAGGCCTGGTACCTGCAGCCGCTCGGCAGCGTCGGCCAGTTTGCGGCGGTCGCTGCGGACCTCCGCCGTCCAGAGACCGTGCGCCGTGCCCTCGAAGGCGCCAATGCGGTCATCAACTTAGTCGGAGTATTCGACGGTGACCTCGACGCCATCCACGTCGAAGGAGCGAAGCACGCGGCCGCTGAAGCCGCCGCGACCGGCGCGTCCGCCTTTGTCCAGGTGAGCGCGATCGGCGCCGACCAGGCCAGCGAATCGAACTATGGCCGCACAAAGGGCCTGGGCGAACAGGCGGTGCGCGATGCTTTCCCGAATGCGACGATTATCCGACCCAGCGTAGTGTTCGGGCCAGAGGACGAGTTCACCAATCGCTTCGCGTCGATAGCGAGATTCCCCTTCCTCCCGGTCATCGCACCCGACCGGAATTTCCAGCCGCTGTTCGCGCGCGACCTTGGCCGGGCCATTGCGGCCGCGGCGCTGGACCCCAAGGCTCACGGCGGTAAAACCTATGAGCTTGCCGGTCCGGACGTCATGTCCATGCGCGACATCAACCGGCGTGTCGCCGAAATGGCCGGCCACCGGCCCGAGATCGTCGATGTGCCCGATTTCGCGGCGAATGGCCTTTCGATGCTGGGCTTCCTGCCGGGCGCGCCGCTGACCCGCGACCAATGGATCATGTTGCAGAAAGACAATGTCGCTTCCGGCAGCCTGCCGGGGTTCAAGGACTTCGGGATCGTACCGACGTCGCTCGACGCCGCGGCGCCGGAATGGCTCGGCCGCTTCCGCAAGGGTGGCCGCTTCGCCCCCCGCGCCACCTGATTAACCGCAAGTAGCGAGAAAAGCGTGCCCATCCTCCTGCTCGTCATCATCCTCGGCATCGTCGAGGGCCTGACCGAATATCTCCCCGTCTCTTCCACGGGTCACCTAATCCTCGCCACGGAACTGCTGGGCTATGACGCGGACAAGTGGGCGCTGTTCAACATCGCCATCCAGCCAGGCGCGATCCTTGCCATCGTTGTCCTCTACTGGCGGACCTTCATCGACGTCCTCATCGGCCTGTCGAAGCGCGATCCGTCGTCCTTCGCCTTCGTCCGCAACCTGCTGGTCGCTTTCATCCCGGCCGTGGTAATCGGTCTGGCCATCGGCGATTATATCGAGCTGTTGCTTGGCAATGCGATCGTCGTCGCCTGGTCGCTGATCATCGGCGGCTTCGCCATTTTGCTAATCGAGCGGGTTGCCAAACCAACCGATCATGGCGGTGTCGCCAATGTCACCTTCCGTCACTCGGTCGGCATCGGCCTGATCCAGTGTCTGGCGATGATTCCGGGCGTTAGTCGATCCGGCGCGACCATCCTGGGCGCGATGGCGATGGGCGTCGACCGCAAGACGGCGGCCGAATTCAGCTTCTTCCTGGCAGTCCCGACGCTGACCGGCGCAACCGCCCTCCAACTTTACAAGCATGGAGCGACAATGGAGCCCGGAATGACGGCCTGGATCCTGCTCGGTAGCTTGGTGTCTTTCATCGTCGCGGTCGTGGTCGTGAAGGCGTTTGTCGCGATCATCCAGCGCTACGGCTTCGCGCCATTCGCTTGGTACCGCATCGTCGCGGGGTCAGCGGCGCTAGTCTGGCTTGCACTGCGCTAATTCAAGCCATTGACGAATAAGCGATAATCGCCATCCTACAGGGCGACTCGCCTGGAGAGATGTGATGCGCGACCTGCTTGTTGCCCTGCCGATCCTGCTTGTTGCCGCCCCTGCCTATGCTGCGCCCGCACCTGCGCCACAGCTTCCGCCTGAGTTCAGCGATCCCGCCATGGCCGACAAGCTAGGCCGCGCTGCCGGCGTCCTGACCCGCTCACTGATGGACCTCCCGATCGGCGAGATGGAAGCCGCGCTGGAAGGTCGTCCAGTAACCGCTGCCGACCGCTCGCGCCGGGTCCGCGACAGCGTCAACGACCCCTATCTCGAGCAGCGGGTCGCCACCGTAGCGGCGCAATCCGGACGCACCATGCAATCGGCGACCAAGACGCTTGTCTCCTCGTTGCCGGCCATCATGGGCGCCTTGGGGCAAATAGAGGAGCAGCTGGAGCGGGCCGTCGCGAACCTGCCAGACCCGACCTACCCCCGCCGGTAAATTTTTGTTTGCGCGCGGTGGACTAGCCCCGCCCGCTCGCTAAAGCTGCCCCTCCCATGTGGCAGCTGTTCCAATTCCCCCTTTGCCCCTTTTCCCGCAAGGTCCGCCTCGTGCTTGGCGAAAAAGGCGTGGCGCACGAGCTGGTGCGTGAGAATCCGTGGGAACGACGCGACGAGTTCATCGACCTTAATCCAGCGGGCGAGACGCCTGTACTGGTCGACAGCAACGCGGGCGTTACCTTGATCGGTAGCCAGCCGATCGTCGAGTATTTTGAAGAGACCGTCGACAAGATGCCGATGATCCACGGCAATGCCGCCGCGCGGGCTGAAATTCGCCGGCTGACCGAATGGTTCGACGAGAAATTATTCCGGGAAGTGGTCGAGCCGCTGATGCACGAGCGAATGCGGAAACGGCTGGTCAGCCGTGAATCGCCCGATACGCGCGTCCTTCGCGAAGCGATGCGGATCGCCAATGGTCACCTCGATTATCTTGATTACCTGCTCGACCACCGCCGCTGGGTGGCCGGCGCGGGGTTGAGCCTCGCCGACTTCGCGGCGGCGGCACACCTCAGCGTGATCGATTATCTCGGTGCTCTGGACTGGCGCGGGCATAAACAGACCAAGGACTGGTATGCCGTCATGAAGTCACGCCCTGCGTTCCGGCCCTTGCTCGGGGAACGTATGGAAGTCATTGTTCCTCCGTCGCACTACGACAAAGTTGATTTTTAAGACGCGGGCTTCACCAACGCGGCGAAGCGCGCCCTTCAAAATTCTCCGGAAGGAAATTTCCAGCGGCAAGCCGGCCAGCATCGGCTACAGCTCTTCCGGTGGCGGCATGTCCGAATATTTCGGCGGGGGCGGCTAGGGTGTCAGGCCCGAGTCGCGGCTATAAGGTAATTTAGCTTCGTATCTTCACTGAGATGGAGCCCGCGCGTCGGGCTGATCGCGATTCCCTCCACATCGACGACCTGCATTCCAGCTTGGGCCAGCAGGCCGCGCATCGCCTCGGGGTAAATGAACTTGTCGAAATCGTGGGTGCCCTTGGGAATTTGGCCAAACCCTTCCGCTAGCGTGATGGTCAGCAGTTTTGACCAAGCCGTCCTGTTGGGCGTCGAAAGGATCAGCAGCCCGTCGGGCTTTACCCGATCCGCCAGCGCGCTGATGAACGCCTGCGGGTCGGCAACATGCTCGATCACCTCCATTGAGGTGACGAGATCATATTGGCCGCCGAGCGCCTCGACGCCGCAGGCTCGGTAGTCGATCGCCAGCCCCGCACCCGAAGCATGGGTGCGCGCGGCCTCGATCAGCTCCGGCGCGGCGTCGACCGCCGTCACTTGGGCACCTAGGCGCGCCAACGGCTCCGCCAGTAGGCCGGCACCGCAGCCGACATCCAGCGCAGACTTCCCTTCGAGCGGGCGGAAGCCATGCTCGTCGGCCTGCCAATGCTGGTCAATCATGTCGCGGACGTAGGCTAGCCGTACGGGATTCAGTTTGTGGAGCATCGCCGACGCACCATTCGGGTCCCACCAATCGGCTGCCATTGCGCCGAAATGCTCGGCTTCGCGATCAACGATGCTTGTCTTGGCCATGCCGCCTTCCTAACAGGACGCGGCCATTTCAGCCAAGGACCCGCATTGCCTCGCATCGTCATGAAATTCGGGGGAACGTCGATGGCCGGGATCGAGCGGATTCGCTCCGTCGCCGCCCGCGTCAAGCGAGAGGTAGAGGCTGGCAACCAGGTACTCGTAGTAGTTTCCGCCATGGCGGGCGAGACCGACCGTCTGGTGCAGCTATGCCGCGAAGCCGCCGCGCTCCACGACCCGAAGGAATACGATGTCGTCGTCGCCAGCGGGGAGCAAGTGACCGCGGGCCTGCTGGCGATGACCTTGCAGAATATGGGCGTGAGGGCGCGCAGCTTCATGGGCTGGCAACTCGTCCGCGCGTCCGGGATCCATGGCAATGCTCGTGTCGATGCCATCGAAGGCGCCATGCTGGACGAAGCGCTGAACGGATCTACCGTCGCGGTCATTCCCGGGTTCCAAGGCGTTAGCGAGGACGGCCGCGTGGCCACATTGGGCCGGGGCGGGTCGGACACGTCAGCAGTTGCGATCGCCGCCGGGGTCAAGGCCGACCGATGTGACATCTACACAGACGTCGACGGCGTCTACACGACCGACCCGCGCATCGTCCCGAGGGCGCGCAAGCTGACCCGGATTACGTTCGAGGAAATGCTGGAACTGGCTGGGGTCGGTGCGAAGGTGCTGCAAGTACGCAGCGTAGGCCTTGCCATGCGTGAGAATATGCCGCTGCGCGTACTGACCGCATTCGACGATTTGCCCGGGACCGAGATCGTCCCGGAACTGGGGGAAGAGGATATGGAACGAAACGCGATTGCCGGCATCGCGGCGGATCGCAACGAGGCGCGCATCACGCTAACCGGTATTGCCGACAAGCCCGGCACGGTCGCGTCGGTGATGGGACCGCTAGCTGCCTCTGGAATCCACGTTGACATGATCGTCCACGCCGCCACCGTTGGCGCCGGTTCAAGCGACCTAACCTTTACCGTTCCGCGCGCGTCGCTGGCTCAGGCGGTCAGCGCCATTGAATCGAGCGGGGCCGTTGGTAACGGCCGCATCCTGACCGACGACAAGGTCGCCAAGGTTTCGATCGTCGGCGTCGGCATCCGATCCAACCCGGAGCTCGCAGCGAAAATGTTCGACACGCTCGCCGAGCGTTCCATCAACCTGCTCGCGGTCAGTGCGAGCGAAATCAAGGTCAGCGTGCTGGTCGCCGAAGAGGAAATGGAGCTCTCCGTGCGCGTTCTCCACACGGCCTTCGGGCTCGATGCGCCCCAGGGAGAAGCAGCATGAGCGGCGAAGGCATGATCGCGGAAACCCGGAGTGTCCACGGCGATGCCGGAATGATCCGCCTGAAGGATTTGATGCAGCGCGGCACCGATTTCCTCGGCACCGAGTGGGCGATCCTAGGTGGAGCGATGAGCTGGATCAGTGAACGGCACCTCGTCGCCGCGATCAGCAATGCCGGCGGCTTCGGGGTCATTGCCTGCGGCGCCATGAGCCCGGAACTGCTCGATGCCGAAATCGCCGCCACGAAGGAGCGCACGGCCAAGCCGTTTGGCGTAAACCTCATCACCATGCATCCGCAGCTTAATGAACTGATCGACGTCTGCGCCAAGAATGACGTCGGCCATGTCGTGCTGGCCGGCGGTTTGCCACCGGGTGGCGCAATAGAGCGGATCAAGGCTAGCGGCGCCCGGCTGATCGCCTTCGCGCCTGCGCTTGCGCTGGCCAAGAAGCTGATCCGGTCCGGCGCGGACGCGCTGGTTATCGAGGGCATGGAAGCGGGAGGCCACATTGGCCCGGTGTCGACCAGCGTCCTGGCGCAGGAAATCCTGCCGCATGTGGCGGCCGACATTCCGGTTTTTGTGGCTGGCGGGATCGGTCGGGGCGAGGCGATCGCCGCCTATCTGGAAATGGGCGCGGTCGGCGTCCAGCTCGGCACCCGCTTCGTCTGCGCCCACGAATGCATCGCGCACGAGAATTTCAAAAAGGCCTTCTTGCGCGCTTCCGCCCGGGACGCCATCCCCTCGGTGCAGATTGACCCCCGCCTACCCGTCATTCCGGTCCGCGCACTTAAGAACCGCGAGATGGAGAATTTCGCCGCGAAGCAGCGCGAGGTCGCGCAAAAGCTGGACGACGGCTCAATCGAAATGGCCGAGGCGCAGCTCCAGATCGAACATTATTGGGCTGGGGCGCTCCGCCGCGCAGTGATCGACGGCGACGTCGAAAGTGGCAGCGTCATGGCCGGCCAGTCAGTCGGCATGGTCAAACGGGAAGAGCCCGTTCAGGCCATCATCGACGAACTGGTGGAAGAAGCCGCGGCCGCGTTGGGCAGCCGCGGCTGACACTTCTCAGTTAGAACCGCACGGGAACCCGTATTCCGGCTACCATGCTTGGCGCATCCTCGGTCAGGCCGATGCCCACGGTCGAGATGATTGAAATCCGGTCCGTGAGAGCGAAAGTTCCGCCAAGGTTCACGAGCCCGATGTTGGCCTGGCTGCCGACGATGATCTGCTCGTCTTCGCCGGCGGGCCTGATCCTCGCTCGGTTCACGAAACGCTGCGAGTAGGACATGCTGAGGCTGGACCTCTCGTTAAGTGCAAAGGCCACGCCGGCGCCGATCTGGATGGCATCGCCCATCTTCACCGTGCCCGGCTGTTCGTCCTCGGCTTCATCAATGTCATCGAACTTGCGTTTGAAGTTCCGGAAATAGGTCGCGCTGCCGAACACAACGAGGGGGTCGATCGTCTTCAGCGCCGATACGCCAAGCGACGCGCCCCAAACGCCGCTGCCCGTCGACAGGTCGGTCGGAATGACAAGATTTCCTTCGCTGCCTTCGACCTCGACGACTTCCACGCCGAACGGATGTTTGCCCGTCGGCGCCTTCACCCGCGCGGTGAAAACCACGTCGGGGCGGCCGGGGGTTTCCTTCAAGATGCGATAGCTGGCACCGACACTGATATCGCCAAGCCCATGGTCCTTGACGCTTTTTTCGGTCAGACTCGTTGCCGCCCCGCCGGCGCCACCCGACTGGAAGTTGGAATAGCGGTAGAGGTACGGCACGTTGACATCGAACTGGAGGCGGTCGGTGAGACCGTAACGCGCCGTCAGGTCGGCCGTGATGATATGCGCCCGGAGCTGGTCGATGCTGATCCTTCCAAGGAAAATCGAATCCAGCGCCAGAAATCCGTTCAGGTTGATCCGGGCATTGTCGAAATAGGAATAGGTCAGGCCTGCCTCCAGGCTGAAGCGTCGTCCGGTGATGCCCTGTTGTTGTAGCGTGACGTCCTCGACCGCGGCAGTTGGAGCCGGCGCCTTACGGTCTGGCTCCCCTCCTTCACCACCTGCGTCCTGGGCAAGAACAACCGTTTCTCCGAACCGCACCGCAGACAGCGAAGAGTTTGCGCCCATGCCGCGCATGTCCGCGGTTTGCGTATCACTGAGCCGCGACTGCTCGAGAGCCTGCAGCCGCGCCTCCAACGCATCGAGCTTGCGCAACGCTTCAGACTCGCGCGCCTTCAATGCCTCCACCTGTGCACGAAGCGCATCGACCTCGTCCGCGGGCGCGGCCAATGAAGGGCTTGCCACCATCGCGCCGGCCGCCAAGAGACTGGCCAGCTTCCAGTTCGTTACTACCTTCGACATTTCCCCCTCCTTCTCCACTCTACAAAAGGTTGCCACCTCTTAGGGGTTGAACAGCATCCACAGGGTCGCGACGTCCGGATCGCCGGTGGGCTGAAGCTTGGATGATCGCTGGAATTGGAGCAGGGCGGTCTTCAATGCGGGGGTAAGCCGCCCATCGTCCGGCCCTTGGTAAAGCCCCTTTTGCTTCAGGGCTCTTTGCGCGCGCTGTACGACCGACGCGTAAATGCGTGGGCTATCGGCGCGGGCGGCGATGGGGACACGTTGCGACGGCTCAGTCAGGCGAGTTGGTTGCAGTGATACCACCAGCCGCTGCACAGTCGTCACCAGCCGCTCCTTCGGCGTCTTCTCGCAATTCTTCGCGATCATTAGTGCGAACGCCGGCCCATCTTGCCACGGCGAGAGATCGTAGGTGTTCTGCTCGTAGCGGTTGGCCGCCGTGAGATAGCCTTCGATAAATCCGAACATCCGACCGAATTCCTTCGACCCGGACGTGCGCGCCGCATTGTATTGGGCGCAGGTCGCCCCTCCGGACCCTTCCACGGCGAATTGGCCCGTCCTAGTATCGGCGTAGGCGGGGACCGACAGAAGGGCTGCAATCGAAAGCCCAAATCCTGGCAAATATCGGGTCATGACTTTCCCCCAAGAAGCTCAAGATCCTCTTAGAAACCGTTCATTTTCATTGCCGAAATCGCCTGATCAACGCGAATAGTATCGAGTTGCCGCGTGGTGTCGACACCAATCACCACCGAGGTGACGTTCATCACATCGTTGTTGTTGCTGTTGAGCACCGTTTCCTGCGCAATCCGGCCCAGCATGCTGTCAACTCCCTGGCGCACGCTGTCCGACCCTTGGCCACTGGTGAGGCCCAAGCCGACGCCCGGCGCGCCGACGATGAAGTCGATCCGGTCACCATCACTAAAGCCTTGCGTGACCGATCCGCTTACCTCCTGCATACCCGACGGTTGCTGCTGCGTGACCAGTGCTGCGGGCACTACCGCGATCGTCATAGCATTCCGCGACTGGTTGTCGGCGCCCGCAATAACATTCGACTGGAAGACGCCGTCGACCCCGTTCAGGGACGAGACGGGAACCAGCCCGTTCGAGCCGACTAGAGCGACATAGCCACCCTGCGCGGACTCCCCGAAACTCGCGACATCGAGGCTCGGGTCGCCTTCGCGCGTCCAGCTGATCAGCAGCTGCGGCGTTCCGCTACCGCCTGCCCCGTTGGCGAACCCAACGTTGAATAGCAGGTTTGCCGTCGTTGTGATCCCGTCCGCGCCCTGCCAGCTCGTCGTCATCTGGATGCCGAAGTAGGAAATGGCCTCGGGCGTGATGAACTTGCCGCGCATCTCGGCCAGCGCGTCGTCGGACAGTTTTGCGCCGACAGCTTCGAGCCCGCTGAGCGATGCGGTTTCGGCCGACGCAACGGTCGCGGCAGGAAGCAGGCCCGCGAAGGTTAGGGAGAATAGCGCGAACGAGCACGCATGCTTGCCCCCCGAGAAACTGCATCGTTGTTTTGAAGGGAACGGTAGCATCTTAACCTCCCTAAAGCCTGAAGCTGAACGCCGGGCCGAAGCCGAACTCCGCGGCGTCGGCGTTGAAGACAGGGGACCGCTCACCGAACAGGCGCCTTGCGGACAGGGGCGGCGGCGGATTGAGAAGGACGGTGTCGGGATTGAATCCCTTGCCGGTCATGACGAACACTACCTTGTTCCAGGCCTGTTCGAATTGGGCGCGGCTCATCACCCGGTTGCCTAGCGCGGGATCACCAACGTGGACGAAGTTGGAATCCGCTTTGCGGATTACCACGAAATGTTTGTAGCCGCGCAGGTTGAGGAGCGCGATCGCGGGCACTTTCAGATCGCGCAGCGCGTCATACTCAACCTGGTATCCCTCGGCGGCCATTCCGACCGCCCGGGCGTAATGTTTCATGTCCAAAAGTGAAAAGCCCTTTTCCCGGACTAGGTCGGGATCAGCAACCTTCAGCATGTTGACGAGCACCTGCCGCTCGGTCGTCCGTTTGCCGTAGGCGTATTTGAAGATGGTCGCCATCGCGGCCGCGCCGCAGCTGAAGTCCGTTTGCTGGCGAACCAGGCTGTCGAATTTCAGTTCCTTCCAGCTTTTGAGCGCGACGGTTTGCGTGGGAGCGCCTTGGCTGACCTGGCCCATCCATAGCTGAGCAGGACCCGCGGGCGCCGTCGTGCATCCGGCAGCGACGCCCAACAGGGCGGCGCTTGCGGCCTCGCGGAACAGGCTGGGTCGGGAAGAAATGGTCGCCACGCTGAACTCCAAAAAGGCTGGAGGGGGCCGGTTGACCCCCTCCAGAAGTCGTCACTCAGTCGCCAGTGCTCGTGCTGGCAATGGTCAGCGCGTTGATCTGCTGGTTGCCGACGCCGGCGGCCAGGTTGACGCCGATGTTGCCGGTCGATGCGGCATCGATCGTCAATCCACCCACGACATTGTTGCCAGTGCTGGCTTCGATGTCGGAGTTCATTGCGCTCTGCAGTAGTCCGGCGTTCGCTTCAGCCAGGGCGGAATTGGTGGCGACCGCGATCGTCATCAAATTGGCTTGCTGGTTGAATGCGCCCGCTGCCGCGTTGACGCCAATGTTGCCGCTACCAGCGACCGAACCGCCCGCGACGCGATTGGCAACATTGCTGCCATCATCATCATCGTAATCGCCGTTAAAGCGGTGGTTGCCGTGATGACCGTCGCGGTCCTTTTCGGGATCGTAGGTCAGGTCGTTCAACGATTGGACGGCCGTGGTGGTGGCCTCAGCCCAACCGCCGCTCGAATCGTCATGGTCATCCCAACCCCCGCCGCGACGCGACGCTTCGTCGTCATTGGCCAGATATTCGGACACCGCGATGACGGCCGAGTTCATCTGTTGGTTGAGCGTGCCGGCCGCGAGGTTGGCGCCAATGTTGCCGGTTCCGCCGATTTCAAATTCGCGGACGCGATTATCGCCGGCAGCTTCGACATCGAGATCGTCGAGCATCTGGGCCGGGTCGTTGATGGCAACGGCCGAGCTGTCGACTCGGATCTCGCCCTTCAGCTCGACCTCGCCTTCCAGCTTGACGTCCTTGCGATATTCGACGTCGCTGTCGATGTCCGAATTCACGTAGGAATCATAATCGACTTCGATGTCGAGCGATGGATCGTTTCCGCCGCCGCTCCAGAAATCCTGCGCGAGCGCAGGAGCGGCAACGGTCAGGGCGGCCGTTCCGACCGCGGCCAGAAGAATATTCCTTTTCATCGATTTCCTCCTTCAAGCGTCATGGATTGCCCCCGGCCGACATGTTCAGCGCGAAGGTATTGGCGGAGCTGTTGCGCTCGCCCCCGATGAGGTTGACCTGGATCAGTCCTTGGCTGCCCTCAAACGCGTCCGGCGCAAGTTTTGCGACGTCGTTGGGGGCGGAAGGCTGGCCAGATCCACCGACCGGCTGTGTCGAGGAGCGCGTCTGGGACAGCTGCAAATCGCTGACCGTGCGCCCCTCAAGTCCTGTTGCAATGATGGCGATGTTGGCCTCTTGGTTTGCGCTGCCGGCTGCGACGTTGACGCTGATCGCGCCGCGCATGCCGGCGAAGGCACCACTTTCAATGACGGCGAATGTCGCTCGATCGCCCGACGTTCCGCCTTGATGCTGGTGGACTGTGCTCGCGCCGCCCGCCATCTGGCCATTGGCGACCACGAGCGTTCCGAGTTGCTGATTTCCATTGCCGCTGGCGATATTGACGGCGATCCGCCCCTCGCCCTGGCTTGGGGTGTCCCCGCTGACGATCGCGACGTCCATCGGTTCGGCCACAGCGACAGGGGTGGCATCCTGCGCGAAAGCCGACGTACCGATTGAGGCGGCGACCGCCACCAGGCTAGCAACTGGCAGCTGACGACTTGCACGGGGGATGTTGCGCGCCATGTCAGCGGGGACCTGCAAGAGCATTGGAGACGGAGGAGAGCGCCGAAGTGACTTGCGATACGGCGCCACCAACAGCACCGCCCACCATGCCGCTGGATCGCTCGACCAAGCCCGCTCCTTGCGCCGGCTGACCCGGTTGGCCCAAACCGGCCACGGACCAGCCCTCGGTCGCACTCGTTGGAGCACCGAAAACTTGTCGGATAGGAGCGCTGACGGCGCTTTGCTGCTCGTCGGTCAGGGGCTTTAGGCCAATGCCCGTCGCGGTCATGATCAATTCGTCCGGCCCGGCATCAACAAAGTTGGGCTGGCCCGGCTCGCCTGGCAGGTGCGCCTGGCGATGGGGAACGTCACGAATGTAGATCACGGCTCCAGCGGGCGGCTCGCTGACGGCCGCTCCTGCCACCGGGGACGACAGCGCGGTTAAAGACGCTCCGATCGCTACCAGCTGAAATCGGACTGTCCTTGCGGACAAGCGTTTCGAATCCGCGAAATGCGGTCTTCTGACCACGTCAGCTACCCTCCAATTCACCAGGGCCCTGTTCGGTGCGCCGCGATCATCAACAATGACTTTCGCGAGTCGGTCAGCCGATAGTCCAGCAACCCTGGTGCGGAGCATTACAGCGAGTCGCGTTCCGCCGCGTCATTAACATTGATTAAGTTTTATTGATGAAGGACAGCGCGATTTAGCGAAGCCGGTACCCGGACAATTTCCGCTGCAAGTCCTGCATATTGTTGACGCCCAGCTTTTCGTAGATGTGCCGGAAGTGCGTCCTCACGGTGTTGATCGAGAGATGATGGCAATCGGCAATTGCCTGCGGAGTTAGTCCGCGCAAACACTCCCCAAGTACCTGGCTTTCAGTATTTGTAAGGTCGAATACATCTCTGAACTCAATCCATTCGGATGATTGTTCAAGAGATGCTCTCTGGATAGTTAGCGCGAAGAGGGATTCTCCCGCAGCCGCCTCAAGGGTCGAGGACCGGCATATCCAGTGACCGTCGTCGTGACGCATGGGAAAGACCTCGGTCATCAGACCGGACGTTCGCGGTTGGTGAAGACGACGGAACCGAGCCTGGTATCGGGTGTCGATCGGCTGGATAATTCCGGATACTGCTCGGAAATCTCGATCCTCGCCAATGATCCGGCGAAGCGACTGGCCGCAATTGACCAACTGTCCTGCAGCATTCAGCAGAGCTCTCGCTCTTCCGTCGAGCGCCTCCCAGCAAGATAGGGTCGCCGGGTTCTGCTGCACCAGTTCGACATGCAGGTCCGGGGATGGCGAAAGCTGGCCGAACCGCAGCGCGCTGACGTTGGATGGCCGCGTTTCGACCGTCTCGACTGCAAGCACGCCGACCAAAATAGCCCCCTTTTGACGATACTAACTTTAGTTAAGGGTGACCGCCGTCCGGCTCGCTGTCTACCGGGTCAAGCACTCCCCGTGAGTTACCCCCCGATTCTACCCCCGTTAAATATACGTGTTTTATATTAATTTAACGTTTGGGGAGTGGAACAATAGCTATCCGTGCTCTGAAGTGGTATTCAGGCCATTGGCCGGGTGTCCGGCCGGGGGACTGAACAGGGCGGATCCCCACTGCCCGCTTGTAGAGTGTGGGGGAGATATGTCGTTTAAAGGCGACGGGGCCGAGCCCACGCTTACGCCCCGCGAACAGGAGATACTTGAACTCGTAGCCAAGGGATTGTCCGCAAAGGAAATTGCCGGCCAGATCGGCATAGCCCCGCGCACAGTTGAGGGACACATCGACTCGGTACGGTTGAAGGTCAGGGCCCGAAACAAGGCCCATATGGTCACACAGGCTGTGCTTTCCGGCGCCCTCAGTATTGGGCCTGGCGGAGTCAACGTGAATCACAGTGAGGGCAAGGCCGTTACGCCCAACCTAGGCGAGTAGCCATGCTCGCCAGTGCGCCGGGCTCGGCGGCGCCAATCCACCGAATGAAGTGCGGAGCCGCGTGACATTCGCGCATCCGATCTGTTAGCGCTTGTCCATGCCGCTGACCGCCGCCGCTTCCGCCCGCGAAATCCTCACGGGTCTCCACGAGATCATGGCCAAGCGCGGCTCGGCACAAGCCAAGCTCGATAAAGTCGTCGACCTGATCGCCGACGCGATGCAGAGCGAGGTCTGCTCGATCTATCTGCTTCGCGACAACGCACTTGAACTGTCTGCGACCCATGGCCTCCGCCAGGAAGCCGTCCATGTCACCCGCCTGTCAATGGGCGAGGGTCTTGTCGGCACCATTGCCGAGGAAGGCCGGGTCCTGAATCTCGCCGAGGCGGCATCGCATCCTAGCTTTGCCTATCGTCCGGAAACGGGGGAAGAGCGGTTCCACAGCTTTGCAGGCGTGCCGATCATTCGGCGCGAGCAGGCGATCGGCGTTCTCGCCGTCCAACATGCCGAGCCGCGCCGCTACGACGATGTCGAAATCGAAGCGATGCAGACGGTGGCGATGGTGCTTTCCGAATTGCTCGCCAGCGCCCGACTGGTCGACGGCTCCCGCTCGGGCCGCCGTGATGCGGGTATGCAGCGCATGGTCGGCCTCAAACTGGTCGCCGGCATGGGGCGCGGTGTCGCCGTCTTCCACCAGCCGCGCGTCGTCGTCGAGCATACAGTCGCCGAAGACACCGAGGCCGAGCGTGCCCGCGTTTATTCCGCCTTCCGCCGGATGCGCGAGCAGATCGACAATATGACTCGCGAGGCCGAGTTCGGCACGGCGGGCGAACACAACGAGATCCTCGAGACCTACAAAATGTTCGCCTATGACGAGGGCTGGTCGCGGCGCATCAACGAGGCGATCGACAGTGGCCTGACCGCTGAAGCGGCGATCGAGAGGGTCCAGCAGCGCACCCGAGCGCGGATGCAGGATATCGACGATCCGATCCTCAAGGAGCGGATGCACGACTTGGAGGACCTATCCAACCGTTTGTTGCGGATCGTGTCGGGCCGAATGGGCACCGCGGCCCAAACCGGGTTGTCCAAGGACGCCATTCTCATCGCCCGGAACCTGGGTCCGGCCGAACTTCTCGAATATGATCGCCGCCGGCTGAAGGGCGTGGTGCTGGAAGAAGGCTCACTGACCGCGCACGTCACCATCGTCGCGCGGGCCATGGGAGTGCCGGTCGTCGGTCGCGTCGCGGACTTCCGCCACATTGCCAATGAAGGCGACACCATCCTGGTCGATGGCGACACTGGCGCTGTGATAGTCCGCCCCAGCCGGCCAATCTCCAACGCGTTCGACCAGCGCATGGCGATGAGCCAGAAGCGCCGCGCCGAATATGCAACTCTCAAGAACCTTCCAGCTGAGACAAGGGACGGCGAGCGGCTGACTCTGATGGTCAATGCTGGTCTCGCCGAAGACGCCTCAATGCTGGAAGTCGCCGGCGCCGATGGCATCGGCCTTTTCCGAACCGAATTCCAGTTCCTTGTCGCCGCCACGCTGCCGGGGCGAGAAAGCCAGCTCAAGCTATATAAAAGCGTCCTCGATGCCGCGGGAGATAAGCCAGTCGTGTTCCGCACGGTCGACATCGGCGGCGACAAGGCGCTCCCCTATCTCAGCGACGAAAAGGACGAGAGCGAGAACCCAGCGATGGGCTGGCGCGCGCTGCGCCTCAGTCTCGAACGCAAAGCGCTCATGAAGGCGCAAGCGCGCGCGCTAGTGGAGGCATCGGCGGGCAAGGTGCTGCGCGTTATGTTCCCGATGGTCTCCGAGCCTTGGGAATATGAGGAAGCGCGCGCCCTGTTCGAGGAACAAATCGAGTGGGCGCAGGGTGCGAAGAGGCCCCTTCCCGCCCGCATCGAATTCGGCGCTATGCTAGAGGTGCCAAGCCTGGCCGAGATGCTCGACCTGCTGCTTCCACGCATCGATTTCCTGTCCATCGGGACAAACGATCTTACGCAGTTCCTGTTCGCCGCCGACCGCTCCGACCCGCGTCTCGCCGACCGCTACGACTGGCTTAGCCCAGCGATCCTGCGCTTCCTCCGCAGGGTTACGGCCCAGGCAAATGCCGCCGGCGTCCCGGTCCGCGTCTGCGGCGAGATGGCGGGACGCCCGCTCGAGGCACTGGCCCTCATGGGCATCGGTATCGAAAGCTTCTCGATCACGCCCGCCGCAGTGGGACCTGTAAAGGCGATGATACGCTCCGTCGATGCGAGGGCGGTCCGCACCAAGGTCGAGGCGCTGCTCGTAAAGCCGCCCGCCAACATGCGAAAGTCACTGCATGACTGGGCGAAGCGGAACGGCGTGGCGCTAGGATAATCGAAACGAACCGCGCGGTTGACAGGGCGGCACCGCCCCTCGACAACGGGCGCAAAGAGCCAGTCCGGCGTTGGGGAGTAGGATGGACGAAACCGAATCTGACACGGTCGCGATGACGGTCGGCCAGCGCTTGCGCGAAGCCCGCGAGGCAAAGGGCCTGTCGATCGAGGATATCGCCGCCTCGACCCGGATTCCGACCCGCCACTTGGCTAGCCTCGAAACCAGCGAATGGGACAAGCTTCCCGCCGCGACCTATTCGATCGGCTTCGCCAAGAATTACGCAGGCGCCGTCGGCCTCGACCGCGGTGAAATCGGCGAGCAGCTTCGCGCCGAAATGGGCGGCAGCGCCCGCGCCACGACGATCTACCCCGAAGTTTATGAGGCGGTCGATCCGGCGCGCACCATGCCCAAGGGCCTCGTGTTCGGCGCGCTTGGCCTCCTCGCACTGGTTGTCGTCGGCCTCACCTGGTTCAGCAACCGCTCGCTCGAAAGCGACGTCGCCGCGCAAGAAAACGCCATCGCCGCCATCGACAATGGCGTTGCGCCCGCGCCTGTCACGCCGCCGGCCGTAGGCGGCGCGGTGCTCCTCACCGCTAACGAACCCGTCTGGATCCAAGTCAAGGACGGCGACGCCGTGCTTAAGCAGGGCGAGCTTGCTGCCGGCCAAAGCTATGAAGTTCCCGCCAACGCGACCGCGCCAGTCCTGACCACCGGCAAGCCCGAAGCGCTGCGCATTTCGGTTGGCACGGCGGATGCGCCGGCCGTCGGGCCGGCGGGCCAGCGCGTTTCCGGCGTAAGCCTGCTTGGGGCAGACCTGCTTCGCCCGGCGTCAGCCCCTGCAACAGCATCCGCAGCAGCAGCTGAACCCCGTTCCGCTCCCGCAGGCCGCCCGGCGCCGACCCGCTCGGCCGCGCCTGCTGCCGCAGAGCCCGCGACCACCCCCGCTAGCGCGCCAACAGAGGTGCCCGCGGCGACCAACACTACCGCCGGAATGGAATAATTCATCGGCTGGACATGCACGCTTCGCCAGTCTTGCCCCATATCGAAGGAATCTGAGGAACATCATGCGTTTTCGTGCCGCACTGCCTGTCGTTGCCATCGCCGCCCTCGCTATGTCGCCCGCGGCGGCGCAGAAGCGCCCGACTCCGGAACAACGCATCGACCGCCTCGAAAAGCAGACGCGGCAACTCCAGAAGCGCGTTTTCCCCCGCGGCGAGCCGGCCGACACGGCAGGCTTCAGCGACGATCCGGCGGCAACCCAGTCGTCCGTGAGCGCGCTCAACAACCGCATTGACGCGGTGGAGCGGCAGCTGGCCGATATCCTGCGCCAAGCTGAAGAGAACGGAAATCGCGTCGGCACAATGGAGGCCGAGGTGGCTCGTCTTCGCGCCGAGCTCGACAACCGCCTGCGCGCCGTCGAAGCCGGCACCGCTTCGGGCGGAGCGACCGTGGCCGAACCGCAGGATGAAGCCGACGTCCCGCCCCCGCCCTCGCGTCCCAAGGTTGAAACCGGCGGCAATATTGCAGCGCCGAAGCTTCCCTCGGCGACCGGCAATGCCGACGCCGATGCGGAGGCCGCATATGACGTCGGCTACCAGCAATGGACTGCCGGCCGGTATGACCAGGCGATTGCCACGCTTCAGGCGATGGCCAAGAAATATCCAAGCCACCGCCGCGCCAGCTGGGCCTACAACCTCGCCGGCCGCGCCATGCTCGACAAGGGCCAGCCCCGCGCGGCCGCCGAGGCGCTGCTTGCGAACTATCGCCGCGATCCGAAGGGCGAGCGTGCGCAGGACAGCCTCTTCTACCTCGGCCAGTCGCTCGTGAAGCTCGGCCAGCCCGGGCAGGCCTGCAAGGCCTATGCGGAACTGGAGGATGTCTACGGTTCCTCGCTCCGGGCCCCACTTAGGGCGTCGCTCCCGAACGCCAAGGCCGAGGCGAAGTGCGGCTGATGCCATGATCCCGGCGGCCGAAGCCATCGCGCGCTTCGCCGCCGGCCTCGACGCGCTTCTTCCCGCCGATAAACGGCTTGGCGTCGCCGTCTCCGGCGGCGCGGACAGCCTCGCCCTCCTCCTGCTCGCCAAAGCCGCCCGACCGGGACGGGTCGAAGCGGCTACGGTCGATCACGGCTTTCGCGAAGCCAGCCGCGCAGAGGCGGAAAAGGTTGCTGCCATCTGCGACACGCTTGGCATTCCTCACACCATCCTCACCGCCGACTGGATCATCCCCCCGTCCGCAAATATGCAGGCCGAGGCGCGAGCGATGCGCTATCGCCTGCTCGCCGATTGGGCGGAAGGTCGCGGTCTGTCCGCCGTCGCCGCCGCCCACCATGCCGACGACCAAGCCGAGACGTTGCTGATGCGCCTCGCTCGCGGCGCGGGCGTTCGCGGGCTCGGCGGCGCCCGTCCCCGCCGCTCGCTGACCGAACGGGTAATGCTCGTTCGTCCGCTGCTAGGCTGGCGCAGGGCCGACCTCGCCGCGATCGTCGAAGCCACCGAAATGGAAGCCGTTGACGACCCGACCAACCGCGATCCGCGCTATGATCGGTCGCGCTTCCGCCGCGTGCTGGCCGATGCAGACTGGGCCGACCCCTCCCGGCTTGCCGCCAGCGCCGCCGCGCTTCGCGATGCCGACGAAGCGCTCGACTGGGCCCTCGCCCCGCTGATCGAAACGCGGCTGATGCACGACGAACCCGGCGTGACGGTCGACCCTTCCGGCCTGCCTAGGGAGCTCCGCCGTCGCCTGCTGCTTGCCGGCTTCGCCATGCTGGCCGCCCCCGTCCCGCGCGGCCCTGACCTTGTCCGCGCGATGGCTGCGCTGGAGGCTGGCGAAACCGTCACGCTATCTGGCCTGAAGCTGCAGGGGGGCGACCACTGGCGATTGGCGCATGAGCCGCCGCGAGGCCGCTAGGCTTGAATGCTATCGGTGTCACGGCGTCGATCAGGCGTCTGCGGTTACTTCTGCCAATGCCTCAAGCAGCGCTTCGGCCGCCGCCTCGCTCGACGGCGGATTCTGACCTGTAATGAGAAGGCCGTCGCGCACGACATGGGGCTGGAAAGCACCCGCCTTGCTGAACTTCGCGCCGAGTTGCTGTAGCCTGTCTTCCAGTAGGAACGGAACGACGTCAGTCAGGCCAACAGCCTCCTCCTCTTCGTTCGTAAAGCCAGTGACGGACTTTTCGGCCACGAGCGGACCACCGGCTTGCGCCTCGACATTCTGCAACACCGCCGGGGCATGGCACACCAGCGCCACCGGCTTTCCATCGGCCAGCGCCTGCTCGATCAGCGCCTTTGATTGCGCATCTTGCGCGAGGTCCCACAGTGGGCCGTGGCCGCCCGGATAGAAGATTGCGTCGAAGTCCGCTGACAGCACTGATGCCAGCCGCTCCGTGGAAGCGAGCTGCGCCTGTGCTTCGGCGTCGTCCTTGAAGCGCCGGGTAGCATCCGTCTGCGCATCCGGTTCGTCGCTCTTCGGGTCTAGCGGAGGTTCCCCCCCCTTCGGACTGGCCAGGGTAATTTCGTGGCCGGCGTCCTTCAAGACGTAATATGGCGCAGCAAATTCTTCGAGCCAGAAGCCAGTCTTCTTGCCGGTGTCACCCAACTGATCGTGACTGGTGAGAACCATGAGGATCTTCATGCGCCTATCTCCATCTGTCGCCCGCCCTACACGGAGATAAGAACACGGCAGCTGCTTTCCAGCCTCGCCGGAGGGTTCAAGAATTACGGTCCTACCCCGTCCGGCCGCCTGTGCCATGCCTACGTCGGGTCTTTTCAACGGAATACCGGGTGGGCTGCCATGTGCGCATGCCAAGGTTACAAAGTTGGCAGAGTTTACGCCCCCTTCCACGTAAGCTTCGGTGACCTTTTGCGGCTATGGTGGCAGACGAAAAGCATGGCTTCGTTACAGGACAATTCCCGAGAACTCCGGCGCGCAATCGTAATCGGCAGTTCGGGCGGCATCGGTGCGGCCTTGGCGAAAGCGCTCGGCGAAAGAGGGCTTGCGGTGACCGGACTCTCACGGTCGCATGGTGATGCGGCGGACGGCTCCGGTATCGACATAACTGACGAAGCCAGCATCGCTAGCGCCGCGGCCCGGTTGGTCGGCAACGCTCCCTTCGACATCATCATCGTCGCCACAGGGTTGCTGCACAACGCGAATGTGGCGCCGGAAAAGACGTATCGCAACCTAAGGACTGAAACCCTGCTTGACTATTTTGCCGTGAATTCCGTCGGTCCCGCGCTAGTGGCGAAGCACTTCATTCCTTTGCTGCCTCGAAAAGGCCGCTGCGTCTTCGCTGCCCTGTCGGCCCGCGTCGGCAGTATCTCGGACAACCGGCTCGGTGGCTGGTACGGCTATCGCGCCTCGAAGGCGGCGCTCAATATGCTGGTCAAAACGCTGGCGATCGAAGTGCGGCGAACGCGCTCCGATGCGGTCTGCGTCGGCCTTCATCCCGGCACCGTAGACACGAAGCTCAGCAAGCCGTTCCAACGCAGGGTACCGCGGGAGCGGCTGTTCACCGCCGAGCAATCGGCCGCGAGCCTCGTCGACGTGATCGAGCGCCTGACCCCGGCCCAGTCGGGTGATTGCTTTGCGTGGGACGGTGCACGGATCAGGCCCTAGCGCCCGAATCCCGCCGCCATTCCATTGTTATTAAGGCAGATGCGCCTATTTTAGCGGCGCATAGGAGATTCAACGAACGTGGACGAGAAGAACCAAGGCAAGAAGCCCGGCAATCCCTGGACCAAGTCGCTGCTCATCTGGGTGGCAGTGCTGTTTGGGCTGGTGCTGTTCGTGCGCGCTTTCGATAGTGGCAGCGCCGCGCAAGGCGACCCCCTAGCCTATTCCGAATTCGTGAAGCAGGTCGACGAAGGCAATGTCCAGTCAGTCACCATCGCCAATTCGGCGTCGGGCAATGTGACGGTCAGCGGCAAGCTCGCCGACGGCAAGGCCTTCCGCACGATCGCTCCGGCTGATGCCAACGTCTCCGATCGGCTGATTTCCAAGGGCGTCGGTGTCGCCGTAAAGGCCGAAGAACAGTCGAGCGTCTGGCTAATCCTTCTCTACCAGTCCCTGCCCTTCTTGCTGATCCTGGCGATCAGCTTCTTCGTCATGCGCCAGATGCAGAAAAATGCGGGCGGGGGCGCGATGGGCTTCGGTAAGAGCCGCGCCCGGATGCTAACAGAAAAGCAGGGCCGCGTGACCTTCGCCGACGTCGCCGGCATCGACGAAGCCCGCGAAGAACTTCAGGAGATCGTCGAATATTTGAAGGATCCGGGCAAGTTCGCCCGTCTCGGCGGCAAGATCCCGAAGGGTGCGCTGCTGGTCGGCTCGCCCGGCACCGGCAAGACGCTGCTCGCCCGCGCGATCGCGGGTGAGGCAGGCGTTCCCTTCTTCACCATCTCCGGCTCCGATTTCGTCGAGATGTTCGTCGGTGTCGGCGCTAGTCGCGTGCGCGACATGTTTGAGCAGGCGAAGAAGTCAGCGCCCTGTATCCTGTTTATCGACGAGATCGACGCCGTCGGCCGCCATCGCGGTGCCGGCCTTGGCAACGGCAATGACGAGCGCGAGCAGACGCTCAACCAGCTGCTCGTCGAAATGGACGGCTTCGAGGCGAACGAGGGGATTATCATCATCGCCGCGACCAACCGTCCCGACGTACTCGACCCCGCCCTGCTGCGTCCGGGCCGCTTCGACCGCCAGGTGGTCGTGCCGCGTCCCGACATCGACGGCCGCGAACAGATCCTCCAGGTCCACATGAAGAAGGTTCCGCTGGCACCCGACGTGGACGCCCGCGTCATCGCGCGCGGCACGCCGGGTTTTTCGGGTGCAGACCTCGCCAACCTCGTCAACGAAGCGGCGCTGCTGGCCGCCCGCAAGGGCAAGCGCCTCGTCGCCGCACAGGAGTTCGAGGAAGCCAAGGATAAGGTGCTCATGGGCACCGAACGAAAGTCCATGGTGATGACTGAGGACGAAAAGAAGATGACCGCCTATCATGAGGCCGGTCACGCCATCGTCGCTCTCCACGAACCGGCATCGGACCCGATCCATAAGGCGACGATCATTCCGCGTGGTCGTGCGCTGGGCATGGTCATGCGACTGCCGGAACGCGATAGCTACAGCTATCACCGCGACAAGATGTACGCGAACCTCGCCGTCGCCATGGGCGGCCGCGTCGCGGAGGAAGTGATTTTCGGCCACGACAAGGTCTCGAGCGGTGCGTCGTCTGACATCCAGTATGCGACCGGCCTTGCCCGCGACATGGTCACCCGCTGGGGCATGTCGGACGCGCTCGGACCACTGCAATATGCGGAAGCCGACGAGGAAGTATTCCTCGGCTATTCGATGAACCGCCAGCGGCAGATGTCGGACGAGACCGCGCGCGCGATCGACAAGGAAATCCGTCGCATCGTCGAGGCAGGCTACGATCGCGCCAAGTTCCTGTTGAAGGAACATAGCGACGAGCTGGAATCGCTCGCTCAGGCACTGCTGGAATATGAGACGCTCTCGGGCGATGAGATCAAGACGATCCTCGACGGAGGGACGATCGATCGCGGCTCCTCGAACAAGCCCCACCTGCCGGCGGCCGGATCGTCCATTCCGAAGTCGAAGCGGCCAAAACCCGGCATCGGCGGCGCGGCGCCAGCGGGCGCTTGATCCTTCAGTTAAACTGGCATGCGGCGCCTCCCTGCCCTAGTCGATAAGACTAGCTGAAGAGGCGCTGATGCATTGGACAGTGTTGCTTGCTGCGGGGGTGGTGGCCGCTTGGCCCGCTGCCGCCAGCGCGCAAACCATGAATGCTGAGGTCTTCTACCAGAAAGCCCTAGCGCTTCAGAAGAAGGGGCCGATGGCCCTTTTCTCGGGCGACGTGAAGCTTCTGATGAAGGAGGGCAAGGCGGCCGGCGAACGGGCAAGGGCACATCGCGTCACCGCCCAGCGTGAGGGCCGCCCGGTCCGCTACTGCCCGCCGCCCGGCAAGCAGTCTCTGGGCTCGACCGAATTTATGAAGCGGCTTGGCGCCATTCCGCAAACCGACCGCGCGCGCATCGACATGACCGAGGCAATGACTCGGATCCTAGTCATCAAATTCCCCTGCCTGAAAAGCTAGTCGAACGTCCCCATCCCAACCAGGCTGGCCGAAAAGAGTCCCACAACGACCATTGCGAATACGGTCAACAACACCGTCCGCCACAATGCGCCGCCTCGGCCCAGCGCGTAGGCGCCCTTGAGCTGGCGGTACATATGGAACGGCGGGATCACCCACAGCAGCCCCGCCGCGCTCGTCATGCCGATCGAGCCAAACAGCAAGCCGGCTACGACCAGCAGGCTCATGAAGCAGAGCGAGTAGGTGACGAACACCGTATGATCGTACAGCCGGAAGCAACGGCTAAAGGGGAACAGCATCCAAACGAACGGCACCGACAGCGGGATGATCAGCCAGCTGAACTTATAAGCATTTGTCTTCAGCTTGTAGGCAATCAGTTCCGGGTTCTTCGACGCCTTGCTCACCCCGCTCCCGATCCATCCGGGCAGGCCGTCCAGCTGCAATTCCGCGGTATCGATCTTGCCCGTCTTCACGCCCTCGATCGCATTGATTTCCTTCTTCAGGTCGCCAATCCGCTCGTCGAGTTTTGCCACGGGCTGGCCGGCATTTTCCGCCGCAGCGCGCTCCGCTTCCAGCTTGGCCAGCTTCGCTTGGCTATCCCGAATCTCCTGTTCCATGCCGATCTTGGCCTGCTCGGGAAAACCGCCCAGCCCGCCGAGCATGCTTGCGGCAGCAAACATCAGGAAAACACTAAACAAAAACAATGCGATAGGCGAGACAAACTTGGCACGTTCTCCCTCGATGTAGCGCCGCGTCAGCTCTCCCGGTTTCCACGCCAGCAAGGGCAACGTCCGCCAAGTCTTCCCCTCGAAATGCAGCACCCCGTGAAGCAGGTCGTGAAAGAACGCGGTTAGCGTTCGGTGGATATGCGCGTGCTGCCCGCACGCATGGCAGAAGTCCCCCGTAAGCGGCGTCCCACAATTCAGGCAGTTGCGCTCGCGCGTATGGCCGTCCTGTCCGACCTCGCCCGCCTTCGGTTCGAAGGCACGGCCCGCCATCGCCCCCGTCACGACTTCGCCGATCGCTTCGAATTCACCCATTGTGGTCCCCCTTGTCCCATCATAATCCCGGGCAGTGGCGTGGGTCGAGAGGGGATGCTAGCCAGCGAAGCGAATGCAGCGCATCGGTCTTCTCGGCGGAAGCTTCAATCCCGCGCACATCGGGCATCGGCGTTTGAGTCTTGCGGCAATGGAAGCGCTCGGCCTCGACGAAATCTGGTGGCTGGTGTCGCCGGGCAACCCGTTGAAGCCGGGGGCCGGCATGGCCCCGTTCGAAGCGCGGCTTGCATCGGCGCGGCTCATGGCGCGGCGCAGCCGCATCTTGGTCAGCGGTTTCGAGGCGAAGGCCGGCACCCGCTACACGGTCGATACGATCGAAGCGCTTCTCGCCCGCTATCCGAGAAAGCAGTTCATCTGGTTAATGGGTGCAGACACTGTGGCCCAATTCCACCAGTGGAAAGACTGGCGGCGACTGGCTCGCATGGTGCCGATTGCGGTGCTTTCCCGCCCGGGCTATGATGACGATGCCCGCGCGGCGCGCGCGATGGGTTGGTTGCGACGGTTCGTCCACCCCGCAGCCATGGCAAGGAGCTGGACGGACTGGAGTGCACCGGCGATTATTTTCCTTCGCCTGCCGCCCGACCGAACCTCCGCCACTCGCCTGCGCGCGCTAAACCCTGACTGGCACCGCCGATTTTCCAATATTGTACGGCGCGCGTCATCCACACCGAAGGAGTAACCTTGGCCGATCCCGTGAATGCGCCTGCCGCTGCCTCAGCCGAGCCGGTTGACGTCGAGGCGCTGCACAAGCTCGTCATGCAATCACTCGACGATGACCAGGCGGTCGAAGTCGTGTCGATCCCGCTTGCCGGCAAATCGTCGATTGCCGACCATATGGTCATCGCGTCGGGCCGCTCGTCGCGCCAGGTTGCGTCGATGGCCAACAAGCTGGCCGACAAGATCAAGCAGCAGTTCGGCCGCATCGTCCGGATTGAAGGCTTGCCAGTTGCCGATTGGGTGCTGATCGACGCGGACGACGTGATCGTCCACCTGTTCCGGCCCGAAGTTCGCACCTTCTACAACCTTGAGCGTATGTGGGCCTTTGGCGACGAAGCCGCGCCCAAGGCGGCGACGCCCGGCGCCTGACCGGCAGGTGCTGCTGCACATTGTCGCCCGGGGAAAAATTGGCCGCTCGCCCGAGGCGGAGCTGACCGAGCGCTACCTGAAGCGCATTAACTGGCCAACCAAGGTCACCGAACTGCCCGACCGCGGCGGAACATTGCCCGACGCCGCATCCAAAGCGATAACGGTCGTGCTGGACGAGCGAGGCAAGACCCTCTCTTCGACCGAGTTCGCGAGGATACTGGAAGGTTGGCGTGACGCTGGGCGGCGCGAAGCGCGGTTCCTTATCGGAGCCGCCGACGGCCATGACGAGAGTCTGCGCGACGATGCGGACCTGCTGCTCTCATTCGGCCCCGCTACCTGGCCGCACATGCTCGCCAGGGCAATGCTGGCTGAGCAATTGTTCCGCGCGACCAGCATCCTTGCCAATCATCCTTACCATCGGGACGGCTGATGCGACGGGCCGTCCTGTTCTTTTGCGCCCTGCCGCTGCTGGTTTCGACTGCCAGCGCGCCGGTGCCGCCGGAAACACTAACCGCCGACGCTTCGCTCAACCGGGCAAAGGCCGAAGCTGAAATCTCGGTCCGGCATTTGATCCAACTCGAAAAGCAAGCGGAGAATGCCAGTGACGAAGCGGCCAAGCTGAGAGCCCAACGGTTGGCAGCCGCTGCAGCTATCGACGCCGCCGAAGCGCAAATCAGCAAATCCGTCGCAGAATATCGCCTCGCCCGCGCCCGAATCGCCTTGGCCGAGCAGCAATTGGCCCGAAAACGGGCCCCGCTGGCAGCATTGCTGGCCGGTCTTGCACAGATGGGCAGGCAGCCGCCGCTCCTGAGCCTCGCGGATCATGGATCCATCGACGAAATCGTCCGGGTAAAGGCGCTGCTTGATTCGACTTTGCCCGCCATCCAGCGGCAAAGCGCGGCCGCAAGCGCCAAACTTAAACAGCGCCAGCAACTGGCAGCGCAGGCCTATCGGTTGCGGGCCACCCTCCAGCGCGATCGCGCCGCGCTGCGAGCGCAGCAAACGCGCTTCGCTGAGCTGGAAGCGAACGCAACCGCCCGCGCCGCTCGTCTCTCCGGCGAGGCCTTTGGTGCGGGCGACCGCGTCCTTGCCGCGGGCGAAAGGTTGAGCACTGCCAGCAGCACGGCGAGCGAGCGCAGGGCAGCGGCGCGGGTAGCAGTAGAGCTAGCCAATTTGGACTTCGCTACGGCACGGCCGATGCCCGGCGATGCACCGCTTTCCGTCCCCGATTTTCACTATGGGCTGCCGGTAACGGCTCGGGTAGCCGACGGTTTAGGTTCGGTTAGCCGGAGCGGCATTGTTTCGCGCGGCGTGCAATTCGACACCGCCCGCGGGTCGCCGGTCGTCGCGCCGGCGGACGGAACGGTCGCTTTCGCCGCGCCATTCCGCGGACAAGACGGTCTGGTGATCATCGACCATGGTAAGGGCTGGACCACCCTGCTGCTGGGAGTTGCCAGCGATAAACGCCGGGGGACACGGGTCGCGCGGGGTGAGTCGATCGGCCGTACTCTGGGGCCTGTCGGCGTCGAATTGCGTCGCGATGGGAAGCCGGTTTCGCCCGCCTTCATCGCAGCTTCATCTCCCCCGCTGTCAAATAGCGCCAAGAGCCGCTAATCTGCGCCGCGACTGACTGTTTAGGATCCGATTATGCAACGCCTAGCCAAGCTTCTTCCGCCTCTAGCGCTGGTGGGCGCACTGGCGATGGTGCCGGTCGCGACGACAGCGATGGCGGCCGCCGAGTCGGATACCCAGAAGGAGCTGGAGACTTTCTTCAGCGTTTTCGAACGGGTCCGCGCCAACTATGTCGACAAGGTCGACGACCACACGCTGATCAAGGGTGCGATCGACGGCATGCTAGCAGCGCTCGATCCGCACAGCAGCTATGCCGAAGCGTCGGACTTTACCCAGCTTCGCACGACCACCGAAGGCAATTACGGTGGCCTCGGCTTGACCGTGTCGACCGAGGACGGCGCGGTGAAGGTCATCACCCCGACCGAAGATACACCGGCGGATCGCGCCGGCATCAAGGCCGGGGATTATATCACCCATATCGATGGTGAATTTCTCTACGGCTACTCGCTTGACGAGGCAGTCGAAAAGCTGCGCGGCGCGCCGGGCAGCAAGGTCAAGATTACCATCGTCCGTCCAGGTCGCGACAAGCCGTTCGACGTCAGCCTGACCCGTGAGCGGATCGAACTCAAGCCCGTGAAGTGGGAAGTGAAGGACAACGTCGGCGTCATCAACATCAACGGCTTCTCGGCACAGACTGGCGAGCTGACCCGGCAGGCGCTGCTGAGCATCGACAAGGCGACCGGCGGCCGTTCGCTCGGCTATATCATTGACCTGCGCTCCAACCCGGGCGGGTTGCTCGATCAGGCTATCGAAGTCAGCGATGCTTTCCTCGAACAGGGCGAGATCGTCTCCGAACGTGGGCGCGAGGCCAACGATATCGAGCGTTTTTACGCCAAGCCGGGCGATCTGGCGAAGGGCAAGCCGGTCATCGTCCTAGTCGACGCAGGCTCCGCCTCGGCGGCCGAGATCGTCGCGGGCGCGTTGCAGGACCACCGTCGGGCAATCGTCATGGGAGAACGCAGCTTTGGCAAGGGATCGGTACAGAGCGTAATTCAGACCGGGCCGCAGTCGGCACTGCGCCTGACCACGGCGCGTTACTACACCCCATCGGGCAAGTCGGTTCAGGCCGGCGGTATCAGCCCGGACATCGATGTCCCGCAGCTCAGCGACGAAGACTTCAAGACCCGGCCGAGGCTTCGGGAAGCGGACCTCCGACGCCACCTCGTGAGCCAGGCAAAGATCAAGGACGAGGTGCTGGAGGATGACAGTCGCCCCGACCCGCGCTTCACGGCGACCGCTGCTGACCTAAAGAAGAAGGGGATCGAGGATTACCAGCTCGATTATGCACTTAAGGCGCTGAAGCGGCTCGCGCCTGCTGCTCCAGCACCGGCGAAGACCGCTGTCCGCTGATGCTTGCTCCGGCAATGCCCGAAGGGGCGACGAGCCTGAAGCAGGCACG
This sequence comes from Sphingomonas edaphi, assembly GCF_003583725.1. Classification (GTDB taxonomy): domain Bacteria; phylum Pseudomonadota; class Alphaproteobacteria; order Sphingomonadales; family Sphingomonadaceae; genus Sphingomicrobium; species Sphingomicrobium edaphi. Next base: position 870,273 of record NZ_QXTF01000001.1, read on the forward strand.
CATCCTGGCGCTACTGGTGCCTGCTGCATTGCTCGGCGGAGCGCTGTTCTCCCAATATGTTGGTGGGCTCTACCCTTGTGAGATGTGCTACTGGCAACGCTGGCCCCATGGCGCTGCAATCGTTCTGGCGCTTGGCGCGCTATTTTCTCCCTTGTCGGCGCCGCGTACCAAGGCGCTGACATTGCTTGCCGCCGCGGCGATTGCGATTTCTGGCGCAATTGGCGTGTTCCATGCGGGCGTCGAGCTGGAGCTATGGGAGGGCATCACCACGTGCTCGACCAACGGCGCGACCAGCCTTGAAGATATTCTGAATGTGCCGTTGGTCCGCTGCGACCAAGTGCAATGGACATTCCTTGGAATATCTCTGGCAGGATGGAACGCGCTCTTTTCGCTAGGTAGTGCTGCGGTCATCGCATACCTCGCGAAGCGAAAGGGTCGCACGTGAGCGACTGGCAGCCCGGTGACCGACGTCCGGATACCGCAGCGATGCTGCGCGTAAACCAGGCCGGCGAATATGGCGCCACGCGCATCTACGCCGGCCAGCTTGCCGTACTGGGCCGGGGCTCCGCTGCCGCGCACCAGATTGCGCGTATGGCGACCCAAGAAGAGCGTCACCTGGCACGCTTTAACAAGCTGATGTCCGAGCGGCGCGTACGCCCAACCGCGCTCCAGCCGATCTGGAGCGTTGCCGGTTTTGCGCTGGGAGCAGCTACCGCCTTGCTGAGCGAAAAGGCTGCAATGGCCTGCACCGATGCAGTCGAGACTGAAATCGACAAGCATTATAGCGAGCAATTAGAACAACTTGGCGAGTCCGATCCAGAACTGGCTGCGGATATCGCCGAATTCCAGGCAGAAGAACTTGAACACCGCGAAACCGCTCGGGAACATGGGGCGCAGGAAGCGGTCGGCTATCCGGTATTGAGCGCGGTGATCCGCGCCGGTTGCCGCGTGGCCATTGAATTGTCGAAACGGGTTTGACGGGAACCGGCGGGGCGGTTCAACCGCTTTGCAATCCGAAGGGAAAGCACATCAGCATGTCGAAACTGCCCTACCTGAGCTTGGCCGCCGCGATCGCGTTTCCGGCGACGATCACGCCGGCGCCGGCGATCGCGCAGAGCGGCAACATCAGCGAGATCATCGTCTACGGCACCGATCCCTGCCCGCGCTCAACCGACGACGAAGTCGTGGTTTGCGCGCGAAAGCCCGAAAGCGAACGCTACCGTATTCCGGAAAGGCTTCGGTCCGGCGGGTCGCTGCAGTCACGCGAAAGCTGGGCCAACCGGGCGATTGCTTTCGAAACCTATGGAAAGACTGGCATCAACAGCTGTTCGCCCGTGGGTCCCGCCGGCTTCACCGGCTGCACTCAGCAGCTGATCAACCAGGCCTTCCGCGAAAGGCGTGAAGAGGTGGAAGGCAATACGGCGCCGGAACAATAGTCTCTGCCGCATGCGGCCTAATGCGAGAATTCGCAGCGATAAAAAGAGGTTAGACAATCACACTTTTAGAACATAGTGTGAACATATGACCTCGCTCGATACCCGGCAAAAGCTCGCGATCCTTGCGGATGCCGCCAAATATGACGCGTCTTGCGCGTCGTCGGGGACGGTGAAACGGGACAGCAGGGGTGGCAACGGCGTCGGGTCCACAGAAAGTATGGGCATCTGCCACGCTTACGCGCCGGATGGCCGTTGCATTTCGCTCCTTAAAATTCTGCTAACCAACAGTTGCATTTTCGACTGCCATTATTGCATCAATCGCAAAAGTTCGAACGTCCGCCGGGCGCGTTTCACGACGGACGAAGTCGTCCAGGTGACGCTCGCTTTCTACAAGCGCAACTACATTGAGGGTTTGTTCCTTTCTTCAGGGATCATCCGCTCGTCGAACTATACGATGGAGCAGCTGGTCGAAGTGGCGCGCAGCCTCCGCGAGGATCATGATTTTCGGGGCTATATCCATCTGAAAACCATTCCCGATGCCGATCCCGGATTGGTCAGACTGGCGGGCCTTCATGCCGACCGGGTCTCAATAAATGTCGAGCTCCCGACGCAGGACGGCCTTACGCGACTAGCGCCCGAAAAGGATTCCGGGCGCATCGAGGGCGCAATGCGCGACATGAAAGGCGCGATCGAGGATGGCTGCGACGCCAGGCGCAAATATCGAAGCGCGCCTAAATTCGCGCCAGCCGGACAATCGACCCAGATGATCGTCGGTGCCGATGCCGCCAATGACCGCGACATCGTCCGGCGCGCCAGCCACCTGTATGACCGCTTCTCGCTGCGCCGCGTCTATTATTCCGCCTTTTCCCCCATCCCTTCGCCCAGTGCCGTTCTGCCGCTGAAACGGCCGCCGTTGATGCGCGAGCATCGGTTGTATCAGTCCGATTGGCTGATGCGATTTTACGGGTTCAAGCCCTCTGAAGTCGCCAGCGCGACGGACGACCTGGGGATGCTCCCCCTCGATATCGACCCAAAGCTGGCGTGGGCCCTGAAATTTCGGGAGTCTTTCCCCGTCGACGTTAATCGGGCTCCTCGAGAGTTGCTACTGCGCGTCCCGGGTTTTGGAACGAAGGCGGTGAACCGCATCATTTCCTCGCGACGCTGGCGAAAGCTCGGCCTTGACGACATATCGCGGCTAACCCTGTCGGTAGCCAAGGTGCGGCCCTTCATCATCACGACCGATTGGCGACCGACATTGCTGACAGACTGCGCCGATTTGCGATCGCTTGTCGCGCCCAAGGCCGAACAATTGGACCTGTTCGCTTCCTGACTCGTTTCACGGGCTGAACAAAGAGGAGGCAATCATGGCGACGGATATTTTCGATCGTTTGAAACAGGATCACGACAAGCATCGTCAGCTGATCGATGCAATTAAGGAAACGACCGGCGCGAGCGACGACCGCAAGGCGCTTTTCGAGGAATTCAAGACCGACGCAATGGCCCATGCCGCCGCCGAGGAAGGGACGCTATACGTGGCGATGATGGAAGATCCGGAGATCCGACAGGACGCTCAGCACAGTGTGAAGGAACATGCCGACATCGGCATGCTTTTCGTTGAGTTGGACGAAATGGAAATGGGTTCGTCTGGCTGGCTAAACAAATTCAACAGCCTTGCGGAAGAATATACCCACCACATTGATGAGGAAGAGGAAGAGAAGTTTCCGAAAGCTCGCGAGGAACTGCGCGAGGATTTGGCAGTCGAACTGAAGACGGCGTTTGAGGATCGCAAGCCAATCGAGGTCGCACGGGTGCGGGAAGGCGCGGACGTCGACGAGATCAAACATGCAATCGAAGAGGAAGAGGGCGCCAAATAGGGCGCAACAATGCGGTGATTCTCGAAACTTACCGCGCCCTGCTTGCGACCGCCGACGATTTCGAGGGTTGGCGCGACGCCGCTCGTGGACTGGCCGAAGCGGGGGTGCCCCCTTCGGCGGTGAGTTGGCAGGTGATGGGACAAGGTACCGATCTATTTGGGTGGCTGCCCGACGCACCGTTGGCGCCGCCGGGCCCGAGTTTCGCAGTTCCGCGGCCCTTCATCGATTTGGCGAAGGCGGCGATATGCCATTCCAACCCAGAACGGTTCGGCCTGCTTTACGGGCTGCTCCTCAAGCTCCGCGATGATCGCCTCGCAATGGAAGATCGCGCCAACCCATTGGTGGAGCGATTGCATCAAATGGCGAAAGAGGTTCGTCGAGATGCGCACAAGATGCACGCATTCGTCCGCTTCCGAGAAGTGAAGGACGAAGAGGGAGTCCGGTTTGTCGCCTGGTTCGAGCCGGATCATCATATCGTTCGCAGGGAAGCGGGCTTCTTTGTCCGGCGCTTTTCCAACATGCGCTGGTCGATTCTGACGCCGGAGCAATCGATCCATTGGGATGGGACCCGACTGACTGAAGGGCCGGGCGCAAGACGAGCCGATGCGCCCGATGGAGATCCCGTCGAGGAGACTTGGAAGACCTATTACGCGTCAATCTTCAATCCCGCGCGGGTCAAGGTGAAGGCCATGACCAAGGAGATGCCAAAAAAATATTGGCGTAACATGCCCGAGACTGCGCTGATCGGCGACCTCCTGGCGGGGGCACAGGCGCGGGAGGCCGCAATGATCGAAAGGAGCGAAGCGATGCCGCGCCGGTCCAGCAACATTGCCGCGTCATGGGAAGCGCTGAAGGCGGAAGCCGCGCGCTGTACCCGCTGCAAACTCTACAAATGTGCCACCCAGACAGTGTTCGGCGAAGGCTCCCTTGACCCAACCATCCTATTCGTTGGCGAACAACCCGGAGACCAAGAGGATTTGGCCGGCCATCCGTTCGTCGGGCCGGCGGGGCAATTGTTCGATGCGGCACTGCAGGAAGCCGGGATCGACCGGTCAACCACTTACGTCACCAACGCCGTCAAGCATTTCAAGTTCGTCCAGCGGGGCAAGCGCCGCGTACATAGCAAACCGGACGCGGGTGAGATTGAAGCCTGCCGCTGGTGGATCGAGCAGGAACGCGGGCTCATCAAGCCGCCGCTGACGGTCGCGCTGGGCGCGACCGCCGCACGGTCCTTGATCGGCAAGATCGTTACGATCAGCAAGGTCCGCGATGAGCCGCTGACGCTCGCGGACGGGAGTGAGTGCTGGATCACTGTCCACCCGAGCTTCTTGCTGCGCCTGCCCGATGAGGAGGCACGTTTAAGCGAACGTGCGCGCTTTGTGGACGACCTCAAGCGGGTCCGTAAACGGGCTACCCAACTAATTCGTTAGAAGCCAAAGCGGATTGTGGCCTTGGCGTTTCGCGGTGCACCCGGGGCGATGTTATTGTCGCTATGCGCAGTCGAGAAGTAGTCTGCGCCTAAGATATTCTCGACATTGAGCTGGGCCTCGATGTCACGCGTAAGCTTGTAAAATAGCGCCCCGTCGACGCGCACATAGCCGGCAAGCTTCACGGCATTGCTGATCGATGCATATGAATTCGACCGGGCGATCAGACCCAGACCCGCGGCAAATTTCGGGGAGAAACTGTAGCGGCTCCACATAGAAAAACTGTGGCGCGGAACCAGCGGAACTTCGCAATCGGCCGCGTCGGGGTTGCAAGCCGTGGTGCGTTCGCGGATTTCCGCCTTTTGGTAGGCATAGCCAGCCGAGATTTGCCAATGGTCGCTGATGCTGCGCTCAAGGCCCAACTCAATTCCCCGGCTCCGCTGTTCCCCGGTCAGGACGAACGTTCCGGATACCGGCCCGGGCGATCGGGTATTCGTACGATCCAATTGATAGATGGCGGCCGTCGCCAGTAGCCCAGCGATCGGTTCCCATTTCGCGCCGAATTCGTAATTGTCGAACCGCTCCGGCTTTAACGCCTTCGTGTTGATGTCTAGGCCGCTGAACTGGTCGCCCGACTGGGGCAAGTAAGAACGCGAATAGCTGGCGTAGATTGAAAGGTTCAGTTGCGGCTTCAGGATAACGCCAAGGCGGGGCGACCAAAGCTCGTCGCGGCGGCGAAACGTGCCGCCCTCGGCGCGCAGGTCGTCAACATTCAGCTTAAAGCTGTCAAACCGCAGGCCGGCTACGATCTCCAGCCAATCGGCAGGCCGGAACTGGTCCTGAAGGTAGACGGCGGCCACGGTACCCCGAGTGCTGTTATTGACGTCTGTCAGGCTCGAGTCGAATGTGACGTCGACATTGACCGTTGGATCGCTAATCGAGACTACATTGTCGCCCGGCGCGAAGCTCCCGCTCCTGCGATGGTTACGCGAATTTTGATGTCCGGCCTCCAATCCGAAAAGAAGGGTCTGGTCGATACCCCCAAGCGAACCTTTCCAGATCAGGTCATTCTGGCTGAATAGGTTATGACGGTTATTCCGGTTGTTGTACGCACCAAGCGTGACCTGACCGGCCGAGTTCACCGCGCTGTTCGGGAAAATATTCTGATAAAATTTGTTGTAATCACCGATAAGCGTCCGGCTGCGGAGTGTTAGTGCATCGCTAAATCGATGCGCGATCGCCATCATTCCAAGGTGAACGTTGGCGCGGGCGTAGCTGTCTTCCGGATCGCCGAAAAAGCCGTTGTCGTGGCCGTCCAGCGCCATGCCATTTTGTGACGGGACGCCGCGGTCGGCAGTCCTGCGATCATGCAGATATTCGTATGACAGGTCGATGCGCGTGTCCGGGCCGGCCAAGATACCAACAGTGGGATTCAGCCCGTAGCGGTCCAGGTCGACGCGGCGGCGGAAGCTGTCACCATTCTCGTACATGCCGTTTACCCGCAAGCCTACACTACGACCAAGGGGATGGTTGACGTCACCGGTGAACCGGACGCCGCCATATGTGTCACTAGATAGGCTGAACTGGTTGAATGCGTTAAGTGCCGATCGCTTCCCAACACGGTTGACCACGCCACCGCCGCCGCCCCGGCCAAAAATCATTGCGTTGGGCCCACGCAAAACTTCAACCCGGTCCGCATTGTACAGGTCGCGGAAGTACTGAGCGTCATCCCGGATTCCATCGACGAAGAAATCGGCCGTCGTGTTGTTGCCTCGAAGCGTGATTTGGTCGCGGTTGGCCTCGCCGGTCCCGGGCGTCGCGCCAGGAACGAAGTAGAGGACGTCGGCAATAGAGCGCAGCTGCTGATCTTCGATCTGCGCTTCCGAGACCACGGTCATGGCCTGCGGGATGTCCTTGACCTCCGTATCGGTCTTGGTGCCGGTTGACGTCGAGCGAACACCATATTCCTCGCGCTGGCCAACTACGACGATGGGGTCGCTCTGGTCTACCCCATGGCCCGTCACAACTAGTTCAGCGGCTTGGCCCGGGGACGCAAGAATGGATGTGCCTAGGATCAACGCGAACGACGACGACGAACGAACCATTAGATTGTGCCCTCCATAATATGATGGGCAGCTATCGTTATTAATAGTCATTCGCAATAGCAGAATTATTCTGCCGCCAACAGCTCTTCGGCTCCGCCCAAATCCACGGATACCAACCGGCTTACGCCGCGCTCGATCATCGTCACACCATACAGGCGATGCATGCGGGCCATCGTCACCGCATTGTGAGTCACGATGAGGTAGCGTGTGTCGGTCTCACTGCTCATCCGCTCCAGAAGATCGCAAAATCGATCAACGTTCGCGTCATCGAGCGGGGCGTCGACTTCGTCGAGTACACAGATTGGCGCCGGGTTCGTCAGGAACAGGGCGAAAATCAGGGCCACTGCAGTAAGCGCCTGCTCGCCGCCTGACAGGAGGGTCAGCGCCGAGAGACGCTTGCCCGGCGGCTGGGCCATGATTTCCAACCCAGCCTCCAGAGGATCGTCGCTTTCGACAAGTTCCAGATGGGCCTGACCGCCGTCGAACAGCGTCGTGAACAGGCTCCGGAAATGACCGTCGACCTTCTCGAACGCATCTAGCAATCGCACGCGGCCCTCACGGTTGAGGCTACCGATACTGCCGCGCAGACGGGCAATGGCTTGGGTCAGTTCTTCCTTCTCGGCGATGTTCTGCTTCGCCGAAACGTCGAGCTCGGCAAGTTCCTGTTCAGCGACAAGGTTGACAGGCCCGATCCTTTCCCGCTCCGCCGTCAATCGTTCAAGTGTTTCCTTTTCGGCCTCCGGATTCACGAGATCGGGTTCTTCGAAGCCAAGCTTTTCCGGAAGTAGCGGCGGTGGGCATTCAAACCGCTCGCCGCAAATGCGCGCATATTCCTGCCGGCGACCGATTTGGGCCTCTGCCCGGGCAGCCGCACCGGCGCGCTTTTCCCGAGCGGCTGCGAATGCCTCACTGGCTTCGGCTAGCGCGCGGACTGCGACACTCACTGCTTCCTGAGCGTTCCGCTCTGCTTCCGCTGTTCGCGAAATTTCGGCCTCGCTCATGCTGCTATCGCGCTCGAGGCGCTCGATATCGGCAGCTTGGCGCTGGGGTTCGCTGGCGAGCTCCTCCTGCTCCTCCTCCATCGCCATCGCGCGGGCAGCGGTCCCGGCAAGCCGCTCTTCTGCCTGAAGCCCTCGGGTACGCCATTCCGCTGCCTCACGACCGGCCGCAGCGTGTCGCTCACGATCGGAAGCTGTTTCGCGAGCTCGCGTAGCCGAGCGCGCCCGGTAATCCGCGACGACGTCACCAGCAGCCGACGCGGCGGAGCGAGCAACCTCGACATCCTGTTGAAGCGCAGCGGGATCGGGCAAGGCGGCTAGAGTTACGGCCGCGGCATCGACAGCTTCAGCCGATGCCGCAACCAAAGGAGCCAGGTCCGCCTTACGGTCGGCAATACCTGCCTTTTGCGCCTCTAGGCGTTCCAAGGCCGTCGCCGCCGAATCCCCGTTCCGCGCCGCGTCGCGGGCTTTCCGTTCGGCACTCGACGCTGCTGTCCGCGCCGCTTCGGCTTCGCTACGAAAGCGGTCCACCTCTGCCGCAGCATGGTCGCATTCCCTTTCGGCCTTCGACACTACCGCATCCAGCGCGGGCATCCCGGCCTCAAGCTCGGCCAGCCGGTTCGCGCGCAGTAAACGCTCGGCTGCCGCCGCGCCGCTGCCAATGCTGACGAACCCGTCCCATCGCCGCATTGCCCCGTCGCGAGTGACCAACCGCTGCCCAACAGCGAGTTGCTGGCCATGGTCGTGACGGGCAACGCCAACCTGGGCCAGCCGGCGGCGCAGCTGGAGCGGAGCCTCGACTTGATCGATCAGTGGTTCGAGTCCCGAGGGAAGCACCGGGTCAGACTGCGCCTTGTCGCTACCCTCCCAGCGGCGCGGCCCATCGCCTCCCAAGGTCGCTTCTATGTCGTCGCCCAGCGCCGCAGCAAGAGCACGCTCATATCCGGGTCGGGCCTTCAATTCGGCCAACGCTGCGCCACTGCCATGATCAAGCGCGCGAACCAGTGCATCGCGCTCGGCCCGAGCAGCACTAAGGGCCGCACGGGACGCGGCGAGACGGCTTTCTGCGTCATCCCGCGAAATGGCTGCCCCGGCTCGCCCGACCTCGGCCGCGGTAAGCTGTGCTTCCGCTTCGGCGAGCGCAGTCGCCGCATTGGCCGCCTCACGCCGCGCCTGCTCGATTGCAGCGTGTTCGCTGGCGCCATCACCGATCGACGCGAGCTGTTGAGTGAGCCGCGCCTCCTCCGCCTGCACCCTGGACAATTGACTGCGAGCGGCCTCGAGCGCGGCTTCCCCTACACGGCGTTCGGCACGCATCGCAGCCTCCTTCGCGAGCAGGGACGCCAACGCTGCTTCCGCTTCACGAGATTTGGCTTCCGCGTCCGTTAGCTCGACGGCAATGCGCGCAGCAACCAGTTCGGCATCGGCTAATCTGCGATCGATAGCGTCTCTTTCCTGCTCCAGCGACTGCACGGCACGACCCGCGTCGGCCTTAAGGGCGACCTCGCGAGCAGTTTCTGCCGACAGCGCCTGCGCCAGCCGCTCAAGTTCGGCCAATCGGCGAACGACCGTGTCGCGCTTGGCCCGCGCCGTGGCCAGCTCATGGGCCAAAGTCCTCCCCGCATCCCGCGCTGCGACGGCGGCCTCGCGCTTTTCGGCCAATGCAGTCGCGGCAGTCTCCTGTAGCTGTTGCGCGACCTGCATTGCAGACTGGAGCCTGGCGACCTCGCCTTCGGCCGAACGCGCGTCCTCAGCGGCGATCGTTGCGGCTCGGTCGGCTTCCGCCCATCGGGCGTAAACGAGCTTGCCTTCCGCGAGCCTGATCTTCTCGGTCAGCCCCCGGTAGCGCTCGGCCGCCCGCGCCTGGCGCCGTAGCGCAGCGGCGCGCGCTTCCTGATCAGACAATAGCTCGTCGAGGCGCTGGAGATTAGCCTCCGTCGCGCGCAACTTGGATTCGGCATCCTTGCGGCGGGCATGCAGCCCCGAGATCCCCGCCGCCTCTTCTAGCATGATGCGCCGGTCGACCGGCTTGGCCGCGATGACCGCGCCGATGCGTCCCTGACTGACGAGGGCCGGCGAATGCGCCCCTGTTGCGGCATCCGCGAACAGCAGCGACACATCCTTCTGCCGCACGTCGCGCCCGTCGATGCGATACGCCGAACCTGCACCGCGCTCGATCCGGCGGGTTACTTCGCTTTCGCCACTGCGATGATCGCCACCTCCATCCCCTGCCCGTTCGATCAGCAGTGACACTTCAGCAAAGTCACGCGCGGCGCGCGTTGCGGTGCCGGCGAAGATGACGTCTTCCATGCCCCCGCCGCGAAGCGACTTCGGCGAGCCTTCGCCCATCACCCAGCGGATGGCTTCAAGCAGATTGGACTTACCGCAGCCGTTAGGGCCGACGACTCCGGTCAGCCCCGGCTCGATGCGAAGCTCGGCGGGTTCGACGAAGCTCTTGAACCCGCTGAGTTTCAGCCGGCGGAAGCGCAACGGTCGAGCCCCCCTTTGCCCATATTAGCCGGCCAGTGCTTCCTTGATCTTTGGTTCAAGCTGCTCCCAAGCGGCGGCATTCTCGACTAGCGTACCGTTGATCAGGAAGGAGGGCGTACCCGGGATATTATAGGTGGAAGCCGCGTCGCTGTTCATCTGCACCAGCTTGTTCACTTCGGCCTCGTCAGCAAGGCACTGATCAGCCTTGGCACGCGGAACGCCGCGCATCGCCGCGAACTGCTTGAGGCCTGCGATATCCGCGATCGTCGAGAATTGCTGCGCCGGCGTCATAGACTGGAGAGCCTGCATCTGCGCCGGATCGGCCGCCTGCACCTTAGCAATCCAGTTCTTCTGGTCCGCGAAGAGCGTCCGGGTCATGCCGAAGAAGTTGGCTTCGCCGCCGCAGCGAGCGATCAGCGTCGCGGTCATGTCGTAGGGGTCACGGACAAAGTTGCGCAGTTCCCAGGAAACAAGGCCCTTCTTCACATAATTGTCGATCAGAGCTTTGGCACCAGTCTCTTCGAATTCGGCGCAGTGTGGGCAGGTAAGCGATGCAAATTCGACCAGCTTCACCTTGGCGTTGGGATTGCCCATGACGTAGCCGCCCTCGGCCGTCTTCGTGACCACGGTCGACCAATCGCCGTTATTCGGCGCCGCCACCGGGTTCGCGGTCACGTCAGGTCCCGTCGTCGTGTTGCCGCCCTTTTCCGCGTTACAGGCAGTCGCAAGCAGCGCCACCGAGGCCAGCATCATGTGAGAAATCTTCATGTCGTCATTTACTCCGTGTGATGACGGGAATGGTGATGGTCGATAGCGGCGCAATGGCCGGCGGGCCCTTGGACCCGGCCAATGCCGACGCCAATGATTCAAGGCAGGATCGCAATTCCGGATCACCGATTTCGCGCAGGCCCTCGCCCAGTTCCTTTGGCACTGGCGCCGGTGCGGGGCGGGCGATCGGCGCCGCGCGGTTTGGCGCGCGCCCTTGGCGGAATGCGATTTTCGACACCGCTTCATAGCCAAAGAAGCGATTTACGCGCTCCATGATCAGGGGACCGAGGTGCTGCATCAACGGCGCATGGGCACCTTCGACCGAGAGGGTCAACGTTCCTCCCGCCTTCTTTCCAGCAGGGAAGCGGATCGATTCGGGCGTGGAAACACGGGCATATTTCTCGCCGACGATCTCCGGCCAGCGGCTGACGACGGCGCCCTGGACGAAGCCGAAGCGCTTGAACGTCATCCCAGTGATGTCGTCGACCAGATCGCCGGCCGCGCGGGCATAGCCGCGGCGCGGGACTTCTTTGTCGGAATCAGAAACGCGGGACTTCGCCATCGCGCGCGACCATGCCATAGCGATTTCATGCCCGCCAGTGCCGCCGAGCAGCTACTCGATCATTACGACTGCCATGCTCGCAGCTTGCCGTGGCGGAGCATGCCCGGCGACGCGCCGCCCGAACCCTATCATGTCTGGCTAAGCGAAGTGATGCTGCAGCAGACGACCGTTGCGACGGTGAAACCGCGTTTCCGCCGATTTATCGAGCGTTGGCCGACCGTCGAAGCGCTGGCCGCGGCACCCGACGAAGAGGTTCTGCACGAATGGGCCGGCCTTGGGTATTATGCCCGGGCGCGCAACCTCATCGCCTGTGCCCGCACTGTTGCCGCCCGAGGAGACTTTCCGCGAACCGAATCCGAGCTTCGCAAGCTCCCCGGGCTTGGCGACTATACGGCAGCCGCCGTCGCCGCGATCGCGTTTGGCGAACGGGCGATAGTTGTCGATACCAATGTGGCGCGGGTGATCGCCCGGGTTTACGGGCTTCGCAAGCCGCTCGCCGAAGCTCGTAAAGAAATTCGGGAACTGGCCGACCGGATGACCCCAGACAGGCGTCCCGGGGACTTTGCGCAGGCGATGATGGACCTTGGCGCGACCATCTGCCGACCGCGAAATCCGGGATGCGGCAATTGTCCCCTAGCAAGCGGTTGTATGGCGAGGGACAGCGGCACGCCGGAGTCATTCCCTGCCCCGAAAGCAAAGCCCGAACGCCCTAAGCGTTACGGCGTCGCTTGGTGGTTCGAGCGGGACGGCGCAATCTGGCTAACGCGGCGACCGGAAAGGGGCATGCTGGGTGGAATGGCTGCGCTGCCGGGACCCGAGTGGAATCTCGATCGCCTGCCAACGCCGAGCCTTGCGCTGGTCAGCCATGGTTTCACCCATTTCACGCTCGACCTAGGAGTAATTCACCGCTTCGGAACGCCGGATGGCGAAGGTTGGTGGCAGCCCCTCGAGCGGATTGGCGAGGCCGGCCTGCCGACGCTCTACCGTCGCGCGGTTGAAGAAGTAATAGCTCGAAAGGACGACCTTGCCGCCTGATCCATTTTTCGCCGGCCCTGGACTGGACCGCGCGGATCATCTGCGCGCTGATCCAGATGCGATCCTGGCGCTGCGATTGCGGCCGGATGCATTAGCATTGCATTGGGAAAATGGTGCTCCCGCCATTAGCGAGGATGGCAGGCTGCGGTGGAATGCGATGGCCGGCGACCTCCCGATCTTTCTCGGGCTTGACGACGGCGCGCCCCGCTTTTCAGCCTTGCCCGACGGCGATGTCCTATTCGATACCCGCGCGCATTTTGCGCTGCTAGCCAACGTCGATGCGGCCGAGGCCCCCGTCTTCGCCGCCGCGCTGAGCCTTGCAAACTGGCACCGGCGTCACCGCTATTGTTCAGTGTGCGGTGTGGCGACCGACGCCAATCGCGGCGGCTGGTCACGCGCCTGCCCCGCCTGCCGGGCCGAACATTATCCGCGCTGCGATCCGGTCGTCATTATGCTGGCTGAGCATGACGGCGAACTGCTTCTTGGTCGGCAGTCCCATTATCCGCCCGGCCGCTATTCTGCGCTGGCCGGATTCGTCGAGCCGGGAGAAACGATCGAAGCGGCGGTGGCCCGTGAACTCGCTGAAGAAGCCGGCATCGCGGTGACCGACGTTCACTACATCGCCAGCCAGCCCTGGCCCTTTCCCTCGTCGCTGATGATCGGGATCCATGCCACATCGCTTGACAGGAACATCACTATCGACACGACTGAGCTCGACGATGCCCGATGGTTCACCCGGCACGAAGTAATGGGCGCGCTGGCCGGCGACGGCAATTCGGCCTTCCTCCCGCCCCCGCCTTGGGCGATTGCGCACACGCTGCTCGAGACGTGGGTGAATGGCTTGAAGTGATGCAATCAGCGCCGTAAAGGGCAGCACCGAATTCAATCTTTTCTCGGCAAGGCCGCACGGGGTTCCATGAAAGATCGCCAGAATACCATCAACGGCTGGGTGCTGTTCGCCGGTGTCGTCGCGCTGGGCGCGTCGATCGTGAGCGGCGAAGTGTTCAAGGCGGAACGGCCGGAAAAGATGGGCTATCCGATCGAAGGCGTCGTGGCCGAAGAAGGCGGCGAAGCGGCCAAGCCGATCGAATTCTACCTGGCATCGGCGGACGTCGCGAAGGGCGAGCAGGTATTCAAGAAGTGCACCGCTTGCCACACGATCGACCAAGGCGGCGCCAACGGCCTTGGCCCCAACCTCTGGGCGACTGTCGGCAAGCCGCACGGCCATATGCCGGGCTTTGCCTACTCCGACGCCTTGAAAAGCGTTCCGGGCAATTGGGACTTCAAGGCGCTCGATGCATGGTTAGCAAACCCAAAGAAATATGCCCCAGGCACCAAGATGACCTTCGCGGGCCTCGGCAATCCAGAAGACCGCGCCAACCTCATCGCCTTCCTGAACAGCAAGGGCTCGAACCTGCCGCTCCCGGCCGCTCCGACCGAAGACGCCGCGGCCGCTGGCGACAAGGCAGCTGCAGAAGCCGAAGGCGCCGGTGCCGAGAAAGCGCCTAACGAGCCGGTGCTGAATGAAGCGACGGCTGCCAAGGGTGGTCAGAAGAGCGTCGGCGGCGACGCTGCTCCTGTCAGCCAGTAACTAACCGTCCCGGTAGCGACCTTTCTGGCCGCCACCGCGCAGCCTCTACCTCAGCATTCGTAGTGGTGGCAGACTGCCTCCCAGGCCTCGTCAGCGGTCTCACACCAGGTGATGAGGTCGAGGTCGTGCGGGCTGATTACGCCTTCCTCGGCCAAGCCGTGGAAATCGACGACCCGCTCCCAGAACTCCCGCCCGAAGAGCAGGATCGGTAGTGGCCGAACCTTGCCGGTCTGGATCAGGGTCAGCAGCTCGAACATCTCGTCGAACGTACCGAAGCCCCCCGGGAAGACGGCGACGGCGCGCGCGCGCAGCAGAAAGTGCATCTTGCGCAGTGCGAAATAATGGAACTGGAAACTCAGATCCGGCGTCACAAACGTGTTGGGCAATTGCTCGTGCGGCAGGACGATGTTGAGTCCGATGGACTCCATCCCCTCGTCAGTCGCGCCACGATTGGCCGCTTCCATGAAGGACGGACCGCCGCCCGACGTCACAACAAAGTGACGCTTGCCATCTTCGTCGACAGGAAAGCGACTGACGATCCGCGCGAGCTTTCGCGCCTCGTCGTAATAGTGCGCCTTGGCGACTAGTCGCTCGGCGACCTTGCGGTCCCAGTCGGTACGCGCACTTTCGAGCAGCGCCTGTGCCTTGCTGGGTTCCGGCACCCGGGCCGAGCCGTAGAAGACGAAGGTCGAGGCGATATTCGCCTCGTTCATCAGTAATTCGGGCTTGAGCAGTTCCAATTGGAAACGGACCGGACGCAGGTCCTCGCGAAGCAGGAAATCGTTGTCCTGGAACGCGAGCTTGTATGCCGCACTTTCGGTCTGCGGGCTCGACGGCACGTGCTTGGCGGCCCGGGCGTCGGTCTTCGCTTCCGGGAAAATGCGTTTGGGGGGTTTAGGATCAGTCATCGGGGAGCGGCCTTAGCCGCCCCTCACCAATCCGCAAAGCCCGAAGCGAGAAAGCGATTGCTTAGTAAACGCGCGCCTTCGGCTTGATGTAATCAACCTCGTCCGTGAGCGTGTAGCTGTGCACCGGGCGATAATCGATCTTCACGCCCCCGCCCTTGCCGCCCCAACCATCAATCCAGGCAATCGTGTGCTTCATCCAGTTGGCATCGTCGCGCTGCGGATAATCTTCGTGCATGTGCGCGCCGCGGCTCTCCTTGCGGTTTGCGGCGCAATGCATGGTGACGACTGCCTGGCCCAGCATATTGTCGAGTTCCAGCGTTTCGATGAGGTCGCTGTTCCAGATCATGCTGCGGTCGGCGACACGCACGTCCGCCAACTTCTTGTAGATAGCGTCGATTTTGATGACGCCCTCCGCAAGAGTTCGCTCAGTGCGGAACACGGCGCAATCGGCCTGCATCGTGCGCTGCATTTCGGAGCGGATCGCCGCCGTCGAAGTACCACCTTCCGCGTGGCGGAATTTGTCGAGCCGCTCGAGTGCGATCGCACCGGCTTCCTTCTCAAGCTTCGGCTGCGGGGCGCCCGGCTTGATGACTTCGGCAAGACGAAGGCCCGCAGCGCGGCCGAAGACAACCAGGTCAATCAGGCTGTTGGAGCCGAGGCGATTGGCGCCGTGGACCGATACGCAGGCGGCCTCGCCGACCGCAAACAGGCCCGGAACGACCGTATCCGGCTTTCCGTC
The DNA here is from genome assembly GCF_003583725.1 of Sphingomonas edaphi. Lineage (GTDB taxonomy): Bacteria > Pseudomonadota > Alphaproteobacteria > Sphingomonadales > Sphingomonadaceae > Sphingomicrobium > Sphingomicrobium edaphi. The sequence goes on from NZ_QXTF01000001.1 coordinate 886,206, forward strand.
TTTCAACGTGACGACTTCGCCATGATAATTGGTCGGAATGCCACCCATGTTGTAGTGGACGGTCGGCGTGACAGGGATCGGCTGCCGCGTCAGGTCGACGCCCGCGAAAATCTTCGCCGTTTCCGTAATACCCGGCAGCCGCTCTGCCAGAATTTTCGGATCGATGTGGTCGAGGTGCAGAAAGATATGATCCTTGTGCTCGCCAACACCGCGTCCTTCGCGGATTTCCATCGCCATCGAGCGTGATACGACGTCGCGGCTGGCAAGATCCTTCGCGCTCGGCGCATAGCGCTCCATGAAGCGCTCGCCCTCGCTATTCGTGAGGTAGCCGCCCTCTCCGCGCGCACCTTCCGTGATAAGCACGCCCGCGCCATAGATGCCGGTCGGGTGGAACTGTACGAACTCCATATCCTGAAGCGGCAGGCCAGCGCGAAGAACCATCGCATTGCCGTCACCGGTGCAGGTGTGCGCCGAGGTCGCTGAGAAATAGCAGCGGCCATAACCCCCCGTCGCCAGCACGACGGCCTGCGCGCGATAACGGTGGATCGATCCGTCATCGAGGCACATGGCAACCACGCCGCGGCAAGCGCCATCTTCCATGATCAGGTCGAGCGCGAAATATTCGATGAAGAAGTCCGCGTCGTACTTGAGGCTCTGCTGGTAAAGCGTGTGAAGCATGGCATGGCCGGTCCGGTCGGCAGCGGCACAAGTACGTTGTGCAGCCGGACCCTCGCCCATGTTCTGCGTCATTCCGCCGAATGCGCGCTGGTAGATCTTTCCGTCTTCGGTGCGGCTGAAGGGCAGGCCGGCATGCTCCAACTCGTAAACCGCCGCCGGTGCCTCGCGGCACAGATATTCGATCGCGTCCTGGTCGCCCAGCCAGTCCGACCCCTTGACGGTGTCGTACATGTGCCAAGTCCAGTGATCTGGCCCCATGTTGCCGAGTGACGCGGCAATGCCGCCTTGCGCGGCAACAGTGTGGCTGCGGGTCGGGAAGACCTTGGTGATGCAGGCGGTCTTCAGCCCCTTTTCGGCCGCACCCATCGTCGCGCGAAGGCCAGCGCCGCCGGCGCCAACGACGACGACATCATACACATGGTCGATAATTTTGTAGGCGGACATCAGGCGGCTCCGAAGGCGATCTTGGCAAGCGCGAACAGGCTGGTCGCGGCGCCGGCGATCGCCGCCATGGTGAGAAGGAAGTGAAGGGCGATGCGATTGCCCTCTTCATGGACGTAGTCGTCGACGACGACCTTCATGCCGTCGAGGCCATGCTTGAACGCCGTGACGATGAACAACGTCATCGGCACTGCGCCCCAGGCGGAGCCGAGCCATTCTTTCAGCACTTCGCGGCTCAGTTCCGGGAGCATGGCGAGCGAGAAGACGAGCCAAAGCGACAGCAGGACAAGCGATACGCTGGTGAAGCGCTCTTCCAACCAATGGTGACCGCCATGGCCCGACGCGCCAAGACCTTTGACCTTGCCGAGCGGTGTTGCGCTTTGCCCGAGGCTCATCGACCCACTCCCAACAAGAAGAACCAGGTGGCGGCCGTCGCCAGCAATGATCCAGCCAGTGTCATCACCGCCCAGAAGCGGTTGATCTTCAGTTCATATCCCGCGCCCGTGTCGAGCACGATGTGACGAAGGCCCGAGAAGAAATGCTGCCAAAAGGCCCAGGTGAGCCCAACGAAAACAGTAAGCCCGACCGGATGGCCCGCAAGGTTGACGAAGTCGGCATAGGCCTGGTCGCCGCCGGCGATTGCCGCCAGCCACCAGGCAAGCAGGGCTAGACCCGCAACGGTCAGGGCGGCGCCCGTCACGCGGTGAAGGATCGAGACCAGCATATGCGGTCCCCATTTCCAGATCGTCAGGTGCGGCGACAGGGGTCGCTCACGGGTGCTGCTCATGGGTCCTCGATGCGCCGAAATTGAAGGCTTGTTCCCCTAGGCAGCATCGGCCCGCTGCGCAAGATTGCCCTCGCGAGAGCTAACCCGCCTTTAACCATTGCCCGCGCATAGCTTCACCCGAACGATTCACACGGCAAGGGTAAGGCGCAAGCGAGATGGCAACGGTGATGCAGGAAACCAAGGGCGGCGAATATGACTTGTCGCGGGGCCTCAGCTTCTACGATACCAGCGGTGACCTGCCAGAACGCGCCCGTCGCTTGTGGGACCTGATCCGTCACGCCGACACCGACCTCGCCCGCGAATTCTGGACGCATTATGGCCGCTCGCCCGAGGTCGGCCAGCGCTTCGACCAGTCCCGTATCGACGAATTTGCTCGCGCAATTATGCCATACCTCGCAGCGAAATTCTCCCGGGTGGACAACCCTGAGTGGGCGCGCACTGCGCGCGGATACGTAGAAAAGGCGCTATCTGCCGGCCTGACACTGTCGACGCTGTTGTCGGGCCTTTCGGCGGAAACCGAGGCTGCCTTTCGCGCAATCCGTGGCGCGACCGACAACCAGGACGACCAGATTTTGTTCGCGCGTACCCTGTCGGAACTGCAGATGCTGGAGATCGATGTCTTCATCCATCACGCGATCAACATTACGCGCAGCGAAAGCGAAAAGGCGCAGTCGCGCCAAGCCGGCGAATTCAACTCCAAGGTGCTGAACGTCGTGCAGAGCTGCACCCGTGAAAGTGATCAGCTCCGCGCCCAGGCCGCGACGACCTCCACGGCCGCGCGCGGAATGCTGGGCAAGACCAGCGAAGTCGCTGCCGCCGCCGAGCAATCGGCCGTCGCAATGCGCGAAGCGGCACAAACTGCTGCGGGGCTGATTCGCGCCATCGAGGATGCGCGGACTGAAGTGGAAGTCGCGTCGGGCGTCGCCACCCGCGCGGGCGGACAGGCCGAGAAAGCAGTTGAAGTCAGTCGCGCCCTGTCCAACCATGTCGAAGCAATCGAGTCGATCCTCGGCCTGATCCGCGACATTGCCGGTCAGACCAACCTGCTGGCGCTCAACGCGACAATCGAGGCAGCGCGCGCGGGCGATGCCGGACGCGGCTTCGCGGTCGTCGCGCAGGAGGTGAAGAGCCTTGCAAGCCAGACGGCGCGGGCGACCGATGACATCACGGCCAAAATCAGTGCCATTACGGCAGCGACGCGCCAGACGGTCGAAGCCAACGGTTCAATCCAGGCGACCGTCGAGGAGGTGCAGACCAGCGCCGACCGAATCCGCCAGGCGATGGAGCTTCAGGCGCAGACTGTGACGATGATCACTGCAGCGGTGGACGAAACCGCGCTCGCAGCCGACTCGATGAGCTCGACGATTGCAGCCATCCGGGCAGACACGGAAAATGTTGCTAAGGACATCGATAGTGTCGAGCAGGGGTTCGACCGCTTCTCAAGCCAGATCGCCGACTTCCGCGCGACAACCAGCGAATTCGTTTCCAGGTTCGCCGCCTGACCCTTTCGTGATGCCGCCCGGCCAGCTAGGCGGTTTTCATGAACATCCTTTTGACTGGCGCTAGCCGGGGAATCGGCGCGGCCGCCTCTGCCGCCCTCATTCGCGACGGCCATCAGATCGTTGGCCATTCTACGAGCGGCAACGACGGCCTGATCGGCGCCGACTTCGCTGAGCCGTCCGCGCCGCGCCACCTGTGGGACCGCTCGGTCAAGGCGCTCGGCGGCCGGATCGACGTCTTGGTCAATAATGCCGGAATTTTCGAAGGCATCGATGTCGGGGCATCGGATGACGAATGGCACTCCGCTTGGGCGCGGACCCTGACCGTTAACCTGCAAGCCAGTGCCGATCTTTGCCGCCTCGCCGTCCAGCATTTCCGTGAACGAGGGGGTGGCGGTCGAATCGTCAACGTCGCGAGCCGCGCGGCCTATCGCGGCGACAGCCCTGCCCACTGGCATTATGCGGCGTCTAAGGCCGGCATGATCGGCATGACCAAGAGCATCGCACGGGGTTATGCGAGTGAAAATATTCTCGCGTTCGCGGTCTGCCCCGGCTTCACCGTTTCGGAAATGACCGAGGAATATTTAACCGGGCGCGGCGGTGCGCAAATCTTGGCTGACATACCGCTGGGCCGGGTGGCAAGCACCGACGAAGTCGCCGAGACAATTCGTTGGCTCGCAACCCGGGCGCCCGCCAGCGCGACCGGCGCGGTGATTGACATCAACGGAGCCAGCTATGTTCGCTAGCGCCTTCGCACTCGCGCTCGCCCTGCAGCAGGTCGCCATCCCGCTCGGCAAGACTCCGCGCCAGATCGAGCGCCCGAAGGCACCGATCGAGGAATCCGGACCGCAATGGGCTGCGGCCTGTGGCGACTCGACGATGGAGTGGGACAAGCCCGCCCCGCCGGTCAGAATTCATGGCAACACCTACCTGGTCGGAACCTGCGGCATCTCCTCGATCCTGATCGCCGGCGAGGATGGTCATGTGCTTATCGACAGCGGCACCGAGCAGGGTGCCGAACTGATTGTCGCCAACATTCGTGCGCTGGGCTTTAAGTTGAAGGACTTGCGCTTCCTACTCACCAGCCACGAACATTTTGATCACGTTGGCGGCATGGCTCGGCTACAACAGTTGACTGGCGCTACGCTGGTTACTTCCGCGGCAGCGGAGCGGGTTCTCAATACCGGAGTGCCTGGCGCAGACGATCCGCAGTCCGGGATGCACAAGCCTTTCCCCGCGGCCAATGTTGGGCGAGTTGTCGGCGACGGCAGCGATGTCCGGCTCGGCAATATCCGGATTTTCGCAATGGCAACTCCCGGCCATACTCCCGGGGCGCTAAGCTGGAGATGGGAAAGCTGTGACGGCGGCGTGTGCCGGACAATGGTGTACGCCGACAGCCTGTCGCCAATTAGCCGCGACGACTACCGGTTCAGCGACCATCCCGAATATTTGGCGGCCTACCGCGCGGGAATCGTCAAGGTCGCCTCGAGCCGCTGCGAAATTCTCCTCACCCCGCATCCGTCCGCCAGCGGGATGAAGGAGCGGATGACCGGCAAGCTGCCCCTGTTCGATACCGAAGGCTGCAGGAAATACGCCACGGCTGTAGGCAAACGACTCGACGAGCGGCTCGCCAGGGAGAGCGTGAAATGAGCTGGCGAGTAACGCTGCATTGCAATCGCGCCGAGGCCGAGGCTCTGCCCGAGGCGGAAGACTTCTTCCCCTACGCCGACCAGCCCCCCGTCATCGTCGCCGACGAGCCCGATCCGCATGCGCCGGACGATTGGCGAATCCACGCCTATTTCGCCGATCAGCCTACGACGCAGGAGCTGATCCTCCTCCGGCGCCTCGCCGCTAACGCGGAGCCGGAGGTCGAGCATCTGGAGGACTCGACCGATTGGGTGGTGAAGAGCCAGTCGGGGCTAGAGCCAATCCGCGCCGGCCGTTTCTTCGTACATACGCCGATGCACTTCGCCGACCGACCCGACGACACCGTCAATTTCGAAATTGATGCGGGCCTGGCCTTCGGGACCGGTCAGCATGACACCACAGCCGGTTGCCTCGCCGCGCTCGACCGCTTGCAACGGGCGGGCAAACGCTACGCGAACATTGCCGATATCGGCACCGGCACCGGCCTGCTCGCCTTCGCCGCGATGGCGTTGTGGCCGGAAGCAAAAGCGATCGCGACCGACATCGACCCGATCAGCGTCGACGTGACCCGCGAAAATGCGGTGATCAACGGCGTGAAGCTTGGCCATGGCACAGGCGAGCTGCTGCTTGCAGTGGCGGATGGGATGGAGTCGCCTATGCTCGCGGCGCGGACGCCCTTCGACCTTCTCATAGCCAACATCCTGGCGGGACCGCTGGTCGAACTGGCATCGGATTTTGCCAAGGCCGTGACGCCGTGCGCCACGCTGATCCTTGCGGGACTGCTCGACACACAGGCCGATTCCGTTATCGCTGCCTATGAAGCGCTGGGGATGACGGTCGCGGAGCGCAGCGAGGGCGAGTGGTGCGTGCTAGTCCTGCAGGCCGCCGCTTAGGACAGATACCACAGCATGCGAGCGGGACGGGGTACGCGTTGATGACAAAACTTATGTCCGTCATCGAGGCCATGGAAAACCGCTGGATGCGGGCGTGGGCCAGCGGCGATTTGAAGGAGCTGAGATCGTTGACGTCGCGCCGGTTCCGACTGGTTATGGGGTCAAAGCCCTGCGCCATCCTGGACTTCACCAGCTGGATGGCGGCCGCGAACGGGCGATTCACCTGCTCCGCCTATCGATTCGGCGACATCTATGTGCGCGACGTTGGGTCGGCCGTCGTGTTCGCTAGCCAGTTGACCATTAAGGCGACGTTGGACGACCAGGACTGGTCGGGCGAATTCTGGGTAACCGACATTTGGCGAAAGTCGCGGGTTAGGCGGCAATGGCGCATGGTAGAAAGAATTCTGTCCCGCCCCGAATCGGATCGCCGGGTTCCGGCCGGAATCCGCTCGTTGCAGCTGTGGCGCCCGTCCTAGACCCCCGCCACAATCTGTGCCCATTCGCCCTCGCCGATCACGGGGATTCCCAATTGCTCGGCTTTCTTGAGCTTCGAACCCGCGCCTGGCCCGGCAACGACCAGGTCGGTCTTCGCGCTAACGCTCCCCGCCGCCCGGGCGCCCAGCCGCTCGGCCTGCGCCTTGGCTTCATCGCGGCTCATGGTTTCCAAGCTGCCAGTGAACACGATGGTCTTGCCAGTCCATTCGGTCTGACGGGCGGTCGATACGAATGCCGCCGGCTTCGCAAGCGCGAGCAGCTCTGTTACTTCTGTACGATTGTGCGGCTCATGGAAGAAATCAAAGATCGCCTGCGCGACCACCCCGCCAACCCCCTCGACCGAGGCAAGTTCCGCCAGCGCTCCGTCCGAACGGGCGACCCGTTCAAGCTCCTCGACGGTTCCGAATGCCTTCATCAAATCCTTGGCGGTGACCGCGCCGACGTGGCGGATGCCCAGCCCGAACAGGAAACGCGCTGGATCAAAGCCCTTGCGCGCTTCGATCGCGGCCAAAAGCTTGTCGACGCTGACCTGCTGCCAGCCTTCGCGGCCAATCAGTTCGCCCCGGCGATCCCGTAGCCGGAAGATGTCGGCGGGCCCGCTCAGCCAGCCGAGTCCTACAAACTCGACAATGCTTTTCTCGCCGAGGCCGTCAATGTCCATCGCCCCGCGCGATACGAAGTGCTTCAGTCGCTCGATGCGCTGGGCCGGGCAAATGAGACCGCCGGCGCAGCGGACATCGACCTCGCCCTGCTCGGCGACCGCCTCCGATCCGCATTCGGGGCAGCAGTGGGGGAAGACGTAAGGCTCGCGCATTTCATCGCGGGTCAGGTTTTCGACGACCTGCGGAATGACGTCGCCGGCGCGCTGGATTCGCACACGGTCGCCAACCCGCAGGCCCAGCCGCGCGATTTCGTCGCGATTGTGGAGCGTTACATTCTGGACGATCACCCCGCCCACGCCGACGGGCGTTAGCCGCCCGACGGGAGTGAGCTTGCCTGTGCGCCCGACTTGGATATCGATCGCCTCCAACGTGGTCTCGGCCTTTTCCGCCGGGAACTTATGCGCGAGGGCCCAGCGCGGGCTTCGCGCGACCTGTCCAAGCCGGTCCTGCCAGTCGATCCGGTCTACCTTGTAGACCACTCCGTCGATGTCGAAAGGCAAGTCCGCACGTTCCTGCTCGATTGCCGCATAATGGCTCAGCGCGTCCCGGAGATCTGCCACCCGGACGAGCAGGTCGCTGACCGGGATCCCGAAAGCTTCGATCCGTTTCATCGCGTCGAACTGCGTTTCGGCCAGCCGCTCGCTGATATCACCCCAACCGTGCGCAAGGAAGCGCAGCGGACGCGCCTCTGTAACCTTTGCATCCTTTTGCCGGAGCGACCCCGCCGCCGCATTGCGCGGGTTGGCAAAAATCTTCCCGCCAGACGCTTCCTGCCTTTCGTTCAAGGCGGCGAAGTCGGCTTTGGACATATAGACCTCGCCGCGCACCTCGATCACGGCGGGCGCCCCCACGATGCGTTGCGGAATGTCGCAGATCGTCCGCGCGTTGGGCGTCACGTCCTCGCCAACCGTCCCGTCACCTCGCGTCGCCGCCAGAACCAGCTCTCCGCCCTCGTAGCGGAGCGAGCAGCTCAGCCCGTCGATTTTCGGCTCTGCCGTCAGCACCACCGCCTGCGCTGCGGGAAGATTCAGGAACCGACGGACGCGGCCGGCGAACTCCTCGACCTCGACGGAGCTGAACGCATTGTCGAGGCTGAGCATTGGCCGGGCATGGCTAACCTTGGCGAGCGCCGAGGTCGGCGCCGCTCCCAGCCGACTCGACGGCGAGTCGGGACGGACGAGTTGGGGGTATCGGGCCTCAAGCTCGCGGTTCTCGCGAACCATCGAGTCATATTCGGCGTCCGAAATCTCCGGCGCGTCCTCGTCGTGATATAGCTTGTCGTGGCGCGCTATCAGCTTCGCCAACCGCATCAGCCGGTTGGCGGCCTCCGCTTCGTTCAGACTCATCCAAACAGCTCCGCCAGATAATCCTCAAGGCTGGCCCAGCTTCTGCGCGCTGCGGCCTCATTATAGGCGACCCCCGCGATACCAATCTGGTGGGCGTTGGGATTGGTGAAGCCGTGACCAACATGACCGTAGGCGTGAATCTGCCAGTCGGCGCCGCCGTCTGTCAGTTCCTTGCCCAGCGCTACCACTGCTTCGGGGGGGACCATGGGATCGTCCCAGCCATGATAGGCGACGACCTTTGCCTTGATTGGTTGGGGCGGAAGGCCGGGCGGGTCGAACAGGCCATGGAAGCTGGCGACACCCGCCACGTCCGCGCCCGAACGGGCGACATCGAGCGCGCACTGACCGCCGAAGCAATAGCCGATGACCGCGATTTTCGACCGGTCGACATGATCGCGCTGCCGAACCAGGCTGACGATCGATAACAGGCGGTCGCGGAGCGCGGGGCGGTCGGCGCGAAGCTCGCCCATCGCGGCGAAGGCCGCTTCCTTGTCGACACCAGCCTCGAACCGGCGCCCGAACAGGTCGGCGACGACTGCGTGGTAACCAAGCGCGTTCAGCTTTTCGGCGAAACCGATTTCCAGAGGCTGGACGCCCATGACCGTCGGAATGATGATGACCGTCGGCAGCGTCCGGCCGCTGCCGTCGTGGACGATGACATGTTCGACCGTCTGGCCGTTATAATCCTGTGTCAGGGACTGCTGTTCGCTCATGCTGCCTCCAATAGCCGCGCCGCTTGAGCGCGGGCTTCATCCGTAATTGCGGCGCCCGAAAGCATTCGCGCAATTTCTTCCTTCCGCTCCTCGCGCGTCAGCTTGCGGACCGTCGTCCGGGCGCCGCCGTCGCCATGCGACTTCTCGATTCGATAATGGTGCGCGGCGCGGGCCGCCACTTGCGGGGAATGGGTTACGACCAGCAGTTGGGAGTTTTCGGCCAGTCGCGAAAGCCGTGCGCCGATCGCGCTGGCTACCGCGCCGCCGACGCCGCGGTCGATTTCGTCGAAGATCATCGTTTGCGCGGTTCCCGCTTCCGCCAGCGCAACCTTCAGCGCCAGAATGAAACGGGACAACTCGCCCCCGGACGCGATCTTGGTCAGCGGCCCAAACGGTGCACCAGGATTGGTCGATACTTCGAATTCGATCCGGTCAATCCCAGCCGGCCCGGGATCAGAATCGACCAGCGCCGTGCGGAACCTGGCGGCATCCAATTTCAACGGCGCCAACTCGCCCGCGACGGCCGCATCAAGCCGTTCCGCGGCCTCTTTCCGGTCCGCCCGGAGCGCTGACGCAAATTCGTCGAAACTCGCCCGAGCGGCCGCCAATTCCGATTCCAGCACGAAAATGCGCTCGGTACCGGCCTCGATCAGCTTCAGCTTTCTGGCCATTTCTTCGCCGAGTGCTCGAAGGGCATCGGGTTCGACACGGTGCTTTCGGGCGATCCCGCGAATGTCGAATAACCGTGCTTCGACCGCTTCCAGCCGCGACGGGTCGAACGCCAGTGCATCTGCAGCGCGCGCAATCCGATCCTCGGCCTCTGCCGCCTCGATCACGGCGCGGTCAAGACTCGCAAGCGCTTCGCCAAGGAGAGGATGATCGGCAGCGCCCCGCTCTATGCGCCGGGCGGCCTGGCGCAGTTGGGCCAGCGCCCCGTCCGACCCCCCAAGCAATTCATCCAGTCCGGTCAACGCCTCGCCGGCCTTCTCGCCGGCCTGCATGGCCGCCCGTTCTTCGGCAAGCCGTGTTTCCTCGCCTTCCTCCGGCGCCAGTCTGGCGATCTCGTCGCTGGCATGTTCCAGCCACTCGCGGTCGCGCTCTGCCGCATCAGCGGCGGCCCGGGTCTCGACCAGCGCCGCCTCGATCCGCGAAACGTCGGCCCATGCCCTGGCGACGGGACCGGTATCAATCCTTCCGAATGCATCCAGCAAGGCGCGATGCCCCTTGGGATTAAGAAGGCCGCGGTCGTCGTGCTGGCCGTGGATTTCGACGAGCCCATTGGCGAGGTTGCGAAGCAGCGAGGCCGGGACGCCAGCGCCGCCCGCAAAGGCGCGGCTGCCGCCGTCGGCTTTCAGTGTCCGGCGCACCAGCAGGGGCTCGCCGGGTTCGCCGTCGATGCCTTGCTCACGGAGGGTTGCGAAAACGGGATGCTCGGACGGAAGTTCGAACTCGGCCGCGACGCTTGCCTGTGCTTGGCCGGCGCGGACGAGGTCCGTGTCGGCGCGCATGCCGAGCGCAAGCCCAAGGCTGTCGAGAAGTATCGATTTGCCGGCGCCGGTTTCGCCGGTCAGCACGCCGAGACCCGGCTCGAACTCGAGGTCGAGTTGGTCGATCAGCACCACGTCGCGAATCGACAGCTGCCTCAACATGGGCGCCGCCGCCTCAGGATCAACTGCTCTGGGCTGGAGCCGCTACCGGCGCATGCCGCTGTATCAGCTGGTAGCTGCGCTGATACCATTCGCTGCCCGGATAGTTGGCGCCAAGGACAGCCGCGGCCTTCCGCGCTTCATCCTGCAAGCCGAGGTTCAAGTAGGTTTCGACCAGCCGTTCCAGTGCCTCGGGCGTATGGCTCGTCGTCTGATACTTGTCGACAACCTCGCGGAAGCGCGTCGCGGCGGCCAACCAGTTGCCTGACCGCTGGTAGAAGCGCCCAACTTCCATTTCCTTGCCGGCGAGATGGTCGTTGATGAGATCCAGCTTCAAGCGCGCGTCGCTCGCGTAGCGGCTTTGCGGATAGCGACGTATCAGTTCGTTGAAGCTGTCCGACGCCTGCTGCGTGATTTTCTGGTCGCGCGTCACATCCTCGATCTGCTGATAATAGCTCATCGCGATGAGGTAGTTAGCGTAAGGCGCATCCTTGTTGCCCGGGTGAATAGTCAGGAACCGCTGAGCCGAGCTGACCGCGTCGGGATATTTTTGCGCCATGTAATAGCCAAAAGCGCTCATCATCTGTGCGCGGCGCGCCCAGACCGAATAGGGGTGCTGGCGCTCGACCTCGTCGAACAACTTCGCGGCTTCTTCATAGCTTCCGCGGTCGAGCCGGCTCTTCGCCAGGCTGTAGAGCGTGTTCACGTCGCGGGCGACATAGGCAGTATCGCCCTTCGCCTTGTTGCGCGCGCAGCCAGCGGCGGGAAGCAGGATGGCAGGGAGCAGCAGCAGCGCCGCGATACGGGTCTTGTTCACCATGGGACGTTTCCTAGCGCGGGCGAGAGAGAAGGCCAAGCGGGCTTTCGTGCGATCGAAAGCCCGTTTCGCCCAAGGCGGCTTCACGCGGGATGAACAGCGCTTGACGCCTCTTCCTTCCCGTCATCCTCGCCGCGCAGGAAGCTATCGGGCTTCAGCCCCATCCATACCAGCGACGGGGCAGAGATATAGATTGAAGAATAGGTGCCGACGAAGGTACCGAGCAAGATCGCGACGGTCAGGCCGAACAGCACTTCGGGACCGAGCAACAACAGCACGGCCAACGCCAGCATGATCGCCAGAGAGGTCACGATAGTGCGCGATAGCGTTTCGTTGAGCGAGAAGTTGAGCAGCGAGACGATCTCCATCTTGCGATACTTGCGCATATTCTCGCGGATACGGTCGTAAATGACGACTGTGTCGTTGAGCGAATAGCCGACGATCGCGAGGAACGCCGCGACAATGTTAAGGTCGACCTGCAGTTGGGTGAGCGCGAAAAAGCCGAGCACCATCGACACGTCGTGGAACAGGGTCACCAGCGCGCCGACGCCGAACTGCCATTCGAAGCGGAACCAGATGTAGATGGCGATGCCCAGCATCGACAACGCGATGGCCAGCGCGCCGTCCCAGGCCAGCTCTCCACTGACCTTGCCCGACACGGATTCGCCGGCGGTGATCTGGACGCCCGGATATTCCTTTTGAACCATCGCGCGGACTGCGGTGACTACTTGGTTAGCCGCCGCGTCCGGACCTTCCGGCTTGGGAAGGCGGATCTGGTAGGTCCTGTTGTCCCCGAATTCCTGGATACTGGCTTCACCGACGTTCAGTGAATCCACCCGCTCGCGCAGATGTTCGATGTCAACCGGCTGGGCGAAGGTAGCGCGGACGACTTGGCCACCCACGAAATCGATGCCGAGGTTTAGGCCGCGAACGCCGACTAGCACCAGGCTGGCGACGGTGGCGATGATCGACAGCACGAGGGCGATGTTCCGCCATCTCATGAAGTCGATATTGGTGTTGTCGGGAACCAGCTTGAGGAGCTTCATCGTCTTGGTTCCTTAAATATTGATGGCGCGCGGGCGCTTCGACTTCACCCAGATCGACACGAGCATTCTCGTGAAATTCACGGCGGTGAAGACCGAGGTGATGATGCCGATCAGCAGCACGACCGCGAAACCGCGGATCGGGCCGGACCCGAAATACATCATCAGCGCGGCGGCGATGGTGTTTGTGATGTTGGCGTCGAAAATCGCGGTGGAGGCTTCCTTGTAGCCCGTTTCCAGCGCGTCGAGCATCCGTCGCCCTCGTCGGAGTTCCTCCCGGATGCGCTCGTTAATTAGCACGTTGGCGTCAACTGCGGCGCCAATGGTGAGCACGAAGCCGGCGATGCCGGGCAGCGTCAGCGTGGCGTTGAAGATCGCCATGATGCCGAGGATCATGAAGGCGTTCACCAGCAGCGCGAGCGACGCATAGACGCCGAAACGGCCGTAGGTTAGGATCATCAGGCTGATCACCGCCAGCGTTGCGAAGAGTGAAGCGATTGTGCCGGCCTCGATCGAGTCCTTGCCCAGCTCGGCGCTGACCGTACGCTCCTCCACGACGTTCAGCTTCACCGGCAGCTTGCCCGAGGCGAGGCTGACGGCGAGCGCGTTGGCGCTTTCGACGGTGAAATTGCCACTGATCTGCGCCTGTCCGCCGAGGATCGGCTCGTTAATGTTCGGCGCCGATAGGACTTTATCGTCGAGGATGATGGCGAACGGCTTGCCAGTATTTTCCTGGGTGACGCGGCCGAAGCGGCGCGCGCCGGCAGCGTTGAACGTGATGCTGACGACCGGGCGGCCGTCCTGGTCGAAGGCCTGCTTGGCATCGACCAGCTGTTCGCCCGATACCATCACGCGACGCTGCACGGCGATCGCGCCGGTGCCGTCGGCCATCGGCAGGACTTGGCTGCCCGGAGGGGCGCGGCCCGCAGCGACCTGAGCCGGATCCGCATTGAGGTCGACCAACTTGAATTCGAGGCGCGCGGTCTGGCCGATAAGGTTCTTCAGCGCTTCGGGGTCTTCGACGCCGGGTACCTGAACGAAGATTCGCCGGTCGCCCTGGTTGATGACGGTGATTTCCTTGGTGCCGCCCGGATCAATCCGGCGGCGGACGACGTCGCGAGCGACGGTCAGCGAATCCTTCAGCGCGGTCTTCGCGCCGGATTCGGTAGGAGTCAGGACGATGCGATTGCCGTCGACAGTAGTGACGTCCCAGTCGCGAGCGCCGGTTAGTCCGACGGGGCGCGTCAGCTGCTGCATCCGGTCGAACGCCGCGGAATGTTGGGTGGGATCGCGAACGAAGAAGCTAAGTTTTCCGCCGGAGGTCGAAACGTCACCAACTTGGATACGGGGTTCGCCGCGGCGAAGCTCGGTCGTGACGGTGTCTTCCATTGCTTGCAGCCGCTGCTTCGCGGCGTCGGCGATGTCGGCTTCCAGCAGCAACTGGCTGCCGCCGGCGATATCAAGACCAAGGTTGATCCGCGCGCTGGGGACCCAGCCCGGCCAGCGTTCCACTTCGCTCTTCGGGAAGAGGCTGGGGATCGCCAGCGCGATTCCGGCAAGAATGACGAGGGTGACGGCCCAGATTTTCCAGCGCGGGAAGTCAAGCATCAGTCGTTGGCCGGCTGTGCTGACTTTGGATCCACGACCTGCGTGAGGGTCGATTTCACTGCCATGACGCGAACGCCCTGCGCCAGCTCAACCTCGACCTCTGTATCGGTTACTCGCGTAACCTTGCCAATCAGGCCGCCGCCCGTGACGACCCGGTCGCCCTTCTTCACTGCCGCGATCTGCGCTTGGTGTTCACGCATCCGCTTCTGCTGCGGGCGAATCATCAGAAACCAGAAGATGACGAAGACGAGAACCAGCGGAATCGTCTGGATGAAGAAGCTGGTGCCGGCCGAGGGCGCGGCAGCGGCAGCGAGAAGCAATGTCGTGATCATGGCCTGAGAAAATCTCTTCGTCGAAGATGCGCCCGAGGGTGCCCGGACGCTAAAGGTGGCGCCGCCTATCACGGCTTCGCCCGCCTTGCCAAGCGATGCGCGGGGCCGTAGAGGGCGCGCTCTCGACTGCCAAGCCCGTTAGGGCGCGGCAGTGCCAAGGTCGGGGCGTAGCGCAGCCTGGTAGCGCATCACACTGGGGGTGTGGGGGTCGCTGGTTCGAATCCAGTCGCCCCGACCATTTTCAAATTGAAACAGGATCGTCGCCGGCAGGCGCCAGCGGCAAGTTCCGCCGGGCCAGCCATGACAAATGCATGGTGGCTCCGGCGGCTATCCGTCCACGGGTTACCGTGCGGCAATGGTGATCGCGACGGCCGCGATCGACGAGCTTCCGTTCAGGGCAATTTCCTGGTCGCGGGCGATCGCTTGGGCGATTTGCGGCTTGGCCATCGTCCACGCGCCGGACGAGCAGCGTCCGTATCCGGCATCGCGAAGGCCCATCTGGGCGGTGTCGTAGAGGCAAACGCGCTTCACGGCGCTTGCGACACGGAAGTGAAGTTTCCGCGCATCCTTGGCTTTCGCCAGGTTGAGGTCCGCGAATGAGACGCGCTCCGTGCGGGTGTTCTCGTCCTGCTGGCCGTAAACGACGACCGGCTCACTCTGCGCCGCGAGGGCGGGCATACTGCCAAGACCGGCCCCAAGGGCCGACGCAACCAGCAAAGTCTTGCCGAGGTTCGATTGGGTCAACATTGTGCATCTCCCTTTGTCCACCGCGTCTGGTGGATGAAAAAGGGAATGCAACCGCCGCCAATCCATTGCACTTCGACTTCGATCAGGCCACCGGACAGTTCGACTTGCCGCCCAACGGTCGGCCGCCTTCGACCAATCTGCGAACGGCAATTATCGGCGGGCGGGCAACACTCGGCCGATGCAGGTGCCGAAACCGATCGTCACCGCGCCATCGGCCGAGCAAAGGGCGGACAGCGTCAGTTCGTCGCCATCCTCGAGGAAGCTTCGGGTTTCGCCGTTCGGCAGAACGAGCGGTTCGTTGCCGCCCTTACTGATTTCCAGTAGCGAACCTAGGCCCGACTGCCGGTCGGTCGAAAGCGTACCCGTGCCGATCAGGTCGCCAGGTTGGAGATTGCAGCCGTTCGACGCATGATGCGCCACGATTTGAGCTGCGGACCAATACATGGCCGCATCCGCCTCTCCTTCGCTCAGGACATACGGCGTTGCACCAGCTTCGCGCATCGCCGCGGTGGACAGGCTGGCTTTTAGCCCAATACCGAGCCCGCCCGACTGCTGGTCAGCTCTGTCCGACAGGTATGGCAGCGGATCCGGATCACCTTCCGGTCTTGGCGGCACGGCCTTCCGGAACGGCGCGAGCGCGTCAGACGTGATCACCCATGGCGAAATACTGGTCTGGAAATTCTTGGCGAGGAATGGTCCTAGCGGCTGGTATTCCCACGCCTGCAGGTCGCGGGCAGACCAATCGTTGAGCAGGCAATAGCCAGCGATGTGATCGCTTGCCTTGCCGATCGGAATCGTTTCGCCAAGGCGATTGCCGCGCCCAACGAAGATACCGAGTTCCAACTCATAATCGAGGCGGCGCGATGGGCCATATTCGGGCGCCTCGGCCTCGGGCTGCTTGCGCTGCCCCTTGGGACGGACCACCGGCTGGCCGGATACGGTCACCGAGCTGGCCCGGCCGTGATAGCCAATCGGCACATGTTTATAGTTGGGCAGCAAGGGACTGTCCGGCCGGAACTGCTTGCCGACGTTGGTCGCGTGGTGAATGCCGACGTAGAAATCCGTGTAGTCGCCGATATGGCAGGGCAGGTGCATCGTCGTATCGGACTGATCGATCAAGTGCGGCTCGACCGCCGCACGCTGCGCCTCCCCGGACAGCAGGTCCGACAGCAGCCTGCGAAGCGCCCGTGAATCTTCATGCCCGCGCGCGAACCAATCGTTGAGGTCGGCTCGTGTGAGGGCCGGAAGCCAGCGGTCGTCGAGCAATCCGGTCTCGGCCAGTCCGCGCACATCCAGGATCTTATCGCCAATCGCGCAGCCGATCCGCGGCTCCCCGCTGCCGACGGAGAAGACGCCGAGCGGCAAGTTCTGGATCGGGAAATCGGCGTGATGGTTGGCCGTGGCAACCCAACTCTTCCGGGCGGGATCGTGCGTTTCGTCGATATTGGTCATTTCGGCAGTTGCGCTTTCGGAAAGTCGGCCCAGGCGAGGTCATAGTCGGGTTGCGCCCGATCCAGAGCGAACCGCGTCGGGACGTAGGGCCAGCAGGTTTCGACCATGAACGCCATGGTGCTTTCGATTTTCATCGGCTCGAGATCGGCGTCGCTCGCTTTGCGCCAGCTTTCGACGTCGGGTCCGTGACCACTCATCAGATTGTGCAGCGAAAGGCCGCCCGGCTGAAAGCCCTCCGCCTTGGCGTCATATTCGCCGTGGATCAGGCCCATCGCCTCGCTCATCACGTTTCGGTGGAACCAGGGCGGCCGGAACGTGTCCTCGCCCACCATCCAGCGCGGCGGGAAGATGACGAAGTCGGCATTCGCGCGGCCCGGGACGTCGCTGGGCGATGTCAGGACGGTGAAGATCGACGGATCAGGATGGTCGAAGCTGACCGTTCCGATCGCATTGAACCGCGCCAGCTCGTATCGGCACGGCGCAAGGTTGCCGTGCCACGCGACGACATCCAGCGGGCTATGATCGAGCGTCGTCGTCCACAGCGATCCGAGATATTTTTGGATCACCTCACATGGGCCGTCGACATCTTCATAAGCGGCGACCGGAGTTTCGAAGTCGCGGGCGTTGGCAAGGCCGTTCGATCCGATCGGCCCAAGTTCCGGCAAGCGGAACGGGGCACCGTGATTTTCGGCGACATAGCCGGTTGCTTCGCCCTCGATTTCAATCCGGAAGCGCACACCGCGAGGGATGAGCCCGACCCAGCCGGGAGCCAGTTCCATCCGGCCCATTTCGGTGAAGATGCGCAATGTGCCGGCCTGCGGAATGATCAGGAGCTCTCCGTCGGCGTTGACGAGAACGCGTCCCGCCATCGACCGCGACGCGCGGTAAAGGTGGATTGCCACGCCTTCCAGATCGGCGGGATCCCGATTGGACATCATTGTCACCAGCCCGTCGACGAAGTCGGCGCCGCCGGGCAGGTCGGTGGGCGGATCCCATCGGAGGCGGTTGGGCGCAACAGGTTCGTTCGCCGTTCCGGGGGCGAACAGGCTAGCGCCCTCATATCGCTCGAACGGGCGGTGATCGGCGGTCGGCCGCATCCGGTAGAGCCAACTCCGTCGGTTTTCATGCCGGGGCGCGGTGAAGGCGCTGCCCGATAATTGTTCGGCATAAAGGCCAAACGCCGGACGCTGCGGGCTGTTACGGCCTTTGGGAAGGGCGCCGGGAACGGCCTCGGTTTCAAACTGGCCGCCAAAGCCGGTCAAGTAGGAAAGCTGGTTGGACACGGATGCAAAAACCCCCTCGGTTCCGCTTGGGGAAACGAGGGGGTCGTTACGCGCGTCTGATGCGCTAGGCAATTAGTTGACGTTGACCTCGATCTTGTCCGGAATGCTGATTTCCGTCTTGTCGGCGCCAAAGCCAAGCTGATCGCGGAAGAGGAACAGTAGCACCAGCACGACGATTACCAGCAGAACGACGGCGAGCACGCCTCCGCCACCGCCGCCCCCGTCCGTTTCGACGATTGTGGTGCGCTCTACGGTTTCGGGTTCGTCGGCCATTGGTTCACTCCCTGTATGTTCTATTCGCTGGCGAAACGAACGAATGCTTGGCGGGCCGGTTCCCTGCAACGTCCTTTGGAACGATGTCCTTTCTTATCCGCTGACTCGACACCGCGGGAGTCACGCAGATGAAGAGCCACGCCATTTCCCTTTCGATCGTCATCGCACTCGCCGGGTGCAGCGGCAGATTCGGGGAAGCGGCGAACGAGAATACGGCTACAGATTCGTCGAACGATCCGCCTCTGCCGGTAGACGGGAAGTCAGCGGCGCGCTTTCTGGGGATCACCAAATCCGGCCAACCGGACGGACATCCCGCCACTCGCTCGCCAGTTTCTGAAGGCGTAATCGATTCGAAAAGCGCGCAGGGTGCGGGCCACGTGTTGCAGCGCTTCGGGGCATTGCTGGAACAGCGCGACTTCGCGGACGCCCGAACGCTTTGGTCGGATGGCGGGACCGCCAGCGGGCTGACCGAAACGGAATTCATCGCGGCGTACAACAAATATGCAGAGATCCATTCAAATGTTGGAGCGCCCGGCCGACCCCAGGGTGCGGCAGGCTCCATCTACATCGATGTCCCCTTCCGGCTTTACGGGACGCTCAAAGACGGCAAGCCATTCAACCTGGTCGGGCCTATCACCCTGCGACGCATAAATGAGGTGGATGGCTCGACGGAAGAGCAACGACGGTGGCATATAGCACGCAGCGGGCTGAAGTCCTGCCCTTGAAGCATCCCTATTGGCCTTGGTTCGTTGCGTGACGAGAAAGAAGGAGGAAAGCGATGAGCGGTTTCGAGGACGTCAAGGAACATATGGAAGTGATTGGCGCCGACGGCGTGCACGTCGGGACTGTGGACCGGATCGTCGGCGACCGCATCAAGCTGACCAAGGCAGACAGCGGCGAAGGCAGTCATGAAGGCCACCACCATTATATTTCGCGTGGCCTCGTCGCCGACGTCGAAGGTGATCAGGTGCGCCTGTCGGCCAACGCCGACGTCGCGGTGACCTTCGAAGAAGAAGAAAGCGATTCCTAAGTCGCAGTTCCGCCCTCGCGGGCGGCGGGTCCTTCGAGCGCTCTGGCTCGTTCCGCTTCTGCTCTTCGCGGGCGCGATGCTCGACCCTGCCCTGATTCCGCCGGTCGGCCCGCTCGCGGCGCCGGCCGAGCA
Source organism: Sphingomonas edaphi (assembly GCF_003583725.1). Taxonomy (GTDB): domain Bacteria; phylum Pseudomonadota; class Alphaproteobacteria; order Sphingomonadales; family Sphingomonadaceae; genus Sphingomicrobium; species Sphingomicrobium edaphi. The sequence continues at coordinate 905,730 of NZ_QXTF01000001.1, forward strand.
GGTTTCGGCGACCTTCACCATGTGCGGATCCGGGCGCGGCAACGCCTGCATCGTCGATGGGGGCACGTTCAAGCTGGGACTACGCAGGATCCGGATCACCGGTATCGACGCACCTGAACTCGCCGAGCCGCTTTGCCCGCATGAGGCAGCGCTGGCCCGAAAGTCGGCTGACCGCCTGCGTGCCTTGCTGAACGACGGCGGGTTCGAAATGCGTGCGCATCGGCTGCACAGGACCGATCGCTATGACCGCGAATTGATGGTCGTCGAGCGCAACGGCATCTCAATCGGTGGCAAGTTGATCGACGAGGGACTTGCCCACCGCTACCTCGGGTCGAAGCGAAGCTGGTGTTAAATGGCGACATGAAGCGCAAGCGGTACGACGAGCTGCTCGAGCCAATGGAGGCCGAACTTGTCGGCATGGCACGCTGGGCCTCCGTCACCGGGCAGCGTATCCTGATCCTTTTTGAAGGCCGCGATACGGCTGGTAAGGGCGGCGCGATCAAGGCAGTATCGGACAAACTCAATCCGCGCCAATGCCGGACGGTGGCGCTCGGCAAGCCAAGCGAGGCGGAAAATGGCCAGTGGTATTTCCAGCGCTATGTCCCGTACCTGCCGGGCAAGGGCGAAATCGTCCTGTTCGACCGCAGCTGGTACAACCGCGCCGGCGTCGAGAAGGTGATGGGCTTCGCGACGCAGGATCAGGTCAACGCGTTTCTCAAGGCGGTGCCGGCGTTTGAGAGGCAACTCGTAGACGACGGCATATTGCTCTTCAAATATTGGCTAGCCTGCAACCAGGAAAAGCAGGAAGAGCGCTTCGCCGAGCGGATGGACGATCCGCTGAAGCGCTGGAAGTTGTCCCCGATTGACCAAGCCGCGCGCGAGAAATATGCCGACTACACGACAGCCCGCGAAGCGATGCTAAAGGCCACGCACACCGGGCATGCGCCTTGGACGCTGGTCAACTTCAATGACCAAAAGCGGGGACGGTTGACGCTGATCCGCGACCTGCTCGATCGTCTGCCGGATACGCGCTGTCCCGAAGAAAAGATCGCTTGGCCGCCGCTAGGCCATGAGCCGCTGGACGAGGAGTTCGGAGTCGTGAAGCCAATTGCCGACTTCCCCATAGGCAAGGACCGGGACTAACGATCCACCGACGCGACCTGGTTGATCTGGAAACCTACCGCCCTCGCGAGCGGGCAGCGCCTGATTGCCACCACGGTTGCGGTTCCTGAAAGCAACATGATGCCGATGATCGCTGTCATGACTGACGCAGATGGCAGGAGCGCGCTGCAACGTAGTGACGGATATATGACGCGCACATGAAAAAGAGCCGGCCTGAGGCCGGCTCTTTCTCTATTAGGCGGCGCCTAGTTGCAGCGCAGGTTACCGCGGTCGATTGCCTGACCGAGAATCGCGCCCGCGGCACCGCCGATGATCGTGTTGACGGTCCGCGAACCGCCAATGTTGATCTGATTACCCAGTAGGGCACCCAGCCCGCCACCGATGATCAGACCGGTCGTGCCGTCGTTGCGACGGCAATAATATTGACCGTTCTGGCCTCGGTAAATGCGGTCGTTCCGCGTCATCCGGCGATCGGCATAATAATCGCCGCTGCGATAATAGCGGTCCGCATAGTAGCGATTATAGCCGGACTCGTAGCGATTATAATCGTAGCGGTTGTACTGGCGCCAGTCGCGGGCGGCCTGACGGCGATCGCGGCGCGTTTCGCGCTGCGCCTGGTTGATCTCGCGGCGGCACTCCCGAAGCTCACGGTTATATTCGCGGCGGTTGTCGGCGCGGCGAAGTTCTCGGGCACATTCGTTTCGCTCCTGCCGAACTTCGCGGTTCTGAGCCTGGGCGGCGGCGGGCATCGCGAACGGCGTTGCGACAGCAGCGGCTGTGGCGGCGACGAGCAGGGTCTTCATCTTCACTCTCCTTAATGGAGGGCCCGATGGATGCCGGGTCCTTGAGATGAAAGCTGGACGATTCGCACTGAACGGATTCTGAGGCCGCCGTTCATCGGGCGGCTTAGTTCAAGACGCCGTTAGCGCTCGTTGTCCCAGATCATGTGGATGATGCGCCAACCCAAGTCCGGATGGTTGAACAACTGGATGGAATTGATCCCGCTCCGCTCGGGCGTCGCGTCGTCGGGCGAGGCTCGCGCCTCGTAGGCGCTCCAGACATGGGCCATGTTGCCGAAGCGGTCGATCCGGCGACTCGTCTCCACTTCGTAGAAGGCATTGGCGGCGAAAAAGGGCGCAACATTGCGCGCGTAGTCCTCGAGTCCCATCGACAGCATTGCCGGCCAGCCGTCCTCGTCGATGAAGGTGCGAACCTGGCGCGCTTCGGGAAGGAAGCAGTTCGCCTGCCGGCTCCAGTCGCGGTCACCGGCGGGTCCGCTGATCATCGCATAGATTTCATCGATAACGGCACCAATCTCTTCTTCGTCGCTCATCTTCCGCTCCTCCCTTGGCGGACCATTGCTAACGAGGCGGGAGACAGGCGCAATCTTTGCTGCCACCAAGGCGGAATGCCCCGTCGCCGTCGAAAGCGTGGCTGGGCGAGGCGCATTGCCATCGCCTTGCTGGCCATTCCATTGCTCTACCTCTGCCTAGCGGTCGCCGGGGCGCTCGTCCCGGTCAACGCCGGATGGGATGAGCCAGGCGAAGGCATCACCATCTATATCGCCGACAATGGCGTGCATGCCGACCTCGTCCTTCCGGCCCGAGCCGAGGGCCTCGACTGGGAGCCGCTAATGCCGCGCAGCGACTTTGCCAACGTCCCGGCCGATGCGCGCTGGGTGGCGTTCGGGGCGGGCGAGCGACGAGTCTATCTCGAAACGCCGACCTGGGCAGATCTGTCGCTCAAGACGGCCGCGATCGCGTTGACCGGCGGCGAGCGAGTGATGCACGTCGAGTGGGTCCGAGACCCGACCTACTCTGCCCGGTCCATCCGCCTGACACCTGAACAATATCGCCGGCTGTGGGCCTCCATCCGCGCCGGCTTCCGGCTCGACGCGGAGGGAATGCCCGTCCGCATCGACCACCCCGGCTACGGACCAAGTGACGCATTCTATGAGGGCGTCGGCAAGACCAATGCGGTTCACACCTGTAACCAGTGGGCAGCCAGCCGGCTACGGCTTGCAGGAGTTAAGGCGCCAGTGTGGAGCCCTTTCGTCAACGGACTGACCTGGCGCTACCGTAAAGCCGATCAGAGCACGTAACGGCTAAGGTCAGCGTTCTTCGCAATCCCGCTAAGCTGCTGATCAACAAAGCTGCGATCGATGGTAAGCGTATCGCCCTTCCGGTCCTCGGCGGTGAAGCTGATCTCTTCGAGCAGCTTTTCCATCACCGTCGACAGGCGGCGTGCGCCGATATTTTCCACGGCGTCATTCACCTCAGCCGCGACCCGCGCCAGCTCGGCAATGCCGTCGTCGGCAAACTCGATCGTGACGTCCTCGGTCTTCAGGAGAGCCCGATATTGCTCCGTCAGACTGGCGCGCGTCGCCGACAGGATTCGCACGAAATCCTCTTCGGTCAGCGCAGCAAGTTCGACGCGGATCGGCAAGCGGCCCTGAAGTTCCGGGAGCAGGTCGGCGGGCTTGGCGACATGGAAGGCGCCGCTGGCGATGAACAGGATGTGGTCGGTCTTGATCGGCCCATATTTGGTCGCAACAGTGGTGCCTTCGATCAGGGGCAGCAAGTCGCGCTGGACACCTTCACGGCTGACCGAGCCGCCGCGCACGTCGCTAACCGCGATCTTATCGATTTCGTCCAAGAAGACGATTCCATTGGCTTCGGCGTCGGCCAGCGCAACGCGGGTCACATCATCCTGATCGACGCGCTTGTCGGCCTCTTCCTCAACCAGCTTGGCGAAGGCGTCCGGCACCTTGAGCTTCCGGCGCTTCTTGGGAGCGCCGCCCATTGCCTTCGACATCATTTCGCTAAGGTTGATCATGCCAACGCCGCCGCTCCCGGGAATATCGAACGGCATGTTGGGCGCCTCGGATACTTCGATCTCGACCTCTGCACTGTCGAGACTGTGGTCGGCGAAGCGCTGGCGGAAGCTGGCCCGGGTCGCCTCGGAGGAGCCTTTGCCAGTCAGCGCGTCGAGCAGGCGCTCCATGGCCGCGCCTTCGCTGGCTTCGCGCACCTTGTCGCGGCGGCGTTCCCGCTCGAGCCGCACCGCTTCCTCGACAAGGTCGCGGGCGATCTGCTCCACGTCGCGACCGACATAGCCCACTTCTGTGAACTTGGTCGCCTCGACCTTCACAAACGGAGCATCCGCGAGCTTTGCCAAGCGCCGTGAAATCTCGGTCTTTCCGCACCCCGTCGGGCCGATCATTAAGATATTCTTGGGCACCACCTCGTCGCGAAGCTCGGGGCTAAGCCGCTGCCGCCGCCAACGGTTGCGCAAGGCGACGGCGACGGCTTTCTTCGCTTCGGTCTGGCCGACGATATGCTCGTCCAGCGCGGCGACGATCGCCTTCGGGGTCAGATTGTCGTTCATATTCTCTCTTACTTGCCGACCGTTTCGATGGTCAGCCGGTCGTTGGTGAACACACAGACTTCGGCTGCGATGGCCATCGCACGCTTTGCCAACACTTCGGGATCGGGCTCATATTCGCTAAGCGCGCGGGCGGCGGCGAGCGCGTAATTTCCGCCCGAGCCGATCGCGGCGATCCCGCCTTCGGGTTCAAGCACGTCTCCGTTCCCTGTCAGGATCAGCATCGTGTCCTTGTCGGCGACGATCATCATCGCTTCGAGGTTGCGTAGATATTTATCGGTCCGCCAGTCCTTCGCCAGTTCGACCGCCGCGCGCAGCAACTGGCCGCGCGATGCTTCCAGCTTCTTTTCGAGCCGTTCGAAAAGAGTGAAGGCGTCAGCTGTCGCGCCGGCAAAGCCGCCGATGACGCTGCCGTCGCTGCCCAGCCGCCGGACCTTTTTCGCATTAGGCTTGATTACGGTATTGCCGAGGCTGACCTGCCCATCGCCGGCGATCACCGTCTTGCCGTCCTTCTTCACCCCCAGGATGGTGGTGCCGTGATACTGTTCCAACATAAACTCCCGCTCGGGTTCGATGCGGGATGTGGGAAGGCCGCCACAAGTGCGCAAGCCGGGAATCCTCCCCCAGCCTATCGCTGCACGCCCTCCCATGGCCGGATTCCGGTTATGCCGGACTGCGACTTTGAGCCGGCTTGGTTAGCTAAGTCCTCGCGCGCGAATGATTAGTGGACTAAAATCCCGACATGTACTGCACCGATTAAATTGATACGATCCTTTTTGGTGTCCAACGGCATAGATTTTTGAACCTGTTCTGATGGTAGACGGCAATTATATACTTGACAAAGCAGCGTTGAAATCTATGGTGTTTGTCAACGGAGAGACGCAATGGACATTACCGCCCCCCGCTTCACCAATGAGGATAGCGCCCGCGAGCATCTTGAAGCGCTACGCTGGCCGGATGGTGCAGAGTGTCCGCATTGCGGCCTCATTGACGCCACCAAGCTGACCGGCTCGCATCACCGTCCCGGCCTCTACCAGTGCAACTCCTGTCGCGAACAGTTCACCGTCACCGTAGGCACCGTGTTCGAGCGCTCCAAGGTCGGGCTGCATAAATGGTTGCTCGCTACGCATCTGCTTTGCGCCTCCAAGAAGGGCATGAGCGCCAAGCAGATCGAACGTATGCTTGGTGTAACCTACAAAACCGCTTGGTTCATGTGCCACCGCATCCGCGAGGCCATGAAGGACGATGGTTCACCCCTAGGCGGCTCTGGCCAGATCGTTGAAGCCGACGAAGCATTTGTTGGTGGCAAGAAGGGCAATCGCCTTTCCGGTAAGACAGCTCCTGCGAAGAAGGTCGTTGCACTAATTGAGCGCGACGGTCGCGCCCGCTCGTTCCACGTTGCCAACCTCCATGCCAACAACCTTCGCAGCGCGCTCGTGACCAACGTTGACCGCCAGTCCTACCTCATGACCGACGAAGCCTACGCATACCGCCTCGTCGGCAAAGAGTTCGCGATGCATGGCCGCGTTCTTCACAGCATCCGCGAGTTCGCCAAGGCGGGCGGCGTCGTTCACTCCAACACCGCAGAGAACTTCTTTTCCATCCTCAAGCGTGGCGTGATTGGCACCTACCATCACTGGAGCGCCGCCCACATGCACCGCTATCTGGCCGAGTTTGACTTCCGCTACTCGACCAAGGGCAGCAATGATTTCGAGCGCTCCGAAATCTGCCTCAAGAACATCGCTGGCAAGCGCCTCACCTATCGGCGGGCTAATCCGCTCGCAGCCTGATTACTACAAGGCCCCGAACGCTCTGGGTGAGCGCCGCAAGCGCTGGACTAGTTAACGCGAGCGTCTTCGGCTTGATCTATCTGATAGTTGAAGCTGTAGCGCGTCTGCCTGCCAGCTTTGTCCAAATCAAAAGGGAGCTGCTGTTGGTCGTCCTCGCGTGGCGGCAGCTCCAACGTTGGGCGATTGGCGTTCATCCAAGCGGCGATAACGAAGCCCACAATGGCTACCACCACTCCAATAAGAGCGGGCGCTATCAGGCCAAAGTCCATTTATCTCTCCGCATCCAGCGACTTAAGAAAGAACGCTCCAGCGTATATAAGCAATCCGGCCGCCAAAAACCATCCGCCCGTAGCAGGAGCAATCCGGCCATCTGCATAAGATTGCACGGCTGCCGCTGCGATAAGACCCGCGCCTAGATTGGACGCAATGCCCGCAAGCATTTTCTTTGTTTCGTTCCGCCGTAAAACGGCAGTCCGATACTCCTCTTCGGAATGATAAACTTTCCCCGCCATTGGCAAGAACTGGACTCATTACTAATCGGCGTCAATCATTACGCCGCCGAATCGCCGTACTCCAGTGGAGGGACTAATGGCGGCCTATCCAGTTAAGTGCCACACGCCTGATAACTTAGACTTGGACCGGCGAATACAGGGACTTGGAGGCGATTGGGGATGGAAGCCAATCGACCGCATCATTCAGATGATCGAGGGCGGTGACTTATTCTGGGTTTCTGTCGGCGGCAGGGGCGTGGCGATAATTGTGAAATCTCGAAACGGCAGAAAATATCTGACGACTTTCGGCGACGATCATCCCCCAAACAACCTCCTTAGCCTTCCGAAATGCCCGTCACCGTAGCGACAGGGGAAGCAAAAGATTCTGGCTGCATTGCCCATGCAAGCGCTTGTTGCGCTGCGTAGAGGCCGGCGTGTTGAAAAGGGTCAGGGTAAGCAGCCAGACGCGCCTCTATGCGCCGCAACTCAGCTTGGATGTGCTTCATAAGGCCTCCGCTTTCGTGGTTCGTCATTCGCTCTTGTGGTTTGACTCGGTAGGCGCGGCCTTCTTGTCGACCTTGTGCGGCCTTGGCTTGCTCGCCAGCATCCGCCGCAGCACTTCGTCTTCCTGCTTTTGATTGGTGTCGGTCATGGATGAAAATCGCCTCCTGCCCAAAAGATACGCTGAGGCGCTTGGTTATTCCACACTTGCCTGGGCCTTGCTGGAAACAGGCCTAGACATCCTTGTCGCAATTACTTTCCACCGCTTCGACGGCAATCAAAGCCATCCGGAGATCCCTAGAAGCCTGTCCCGAAAGATCGGCTACCTTAAAGATATTGCGAAGCTCAGGCCGGGGCATCCTTGGGCCAATCGCATCCTTGCTATCGCCGCCACCGCCGGAGAGCTTAGCGACGAACGCCACCACGTTACACACGGCGTCGCAACCGGCGGCTTCGACGGGGAATCCACCTACGTCTTTCGGCTATTGTATGAGAAAACCATGCACCAGCCGCTTGAGAGGCCGGTTTCGGTAACGCAATTGCGAGAACTGTCCGCCAAAACACGGGATGCAGCTATCGCCGCATTAGACCTAGCGCACGAGATGGTTGATGCGATCAAAGATGTGGACAACGATCCTGTCGGCAAGGCTGGCCGCTGACTCAGGACTAAATTCCCACTCCCAAAGCTGGGCGCGAACCCACTCCTTTACCTCATCGGTTAGGGCGTCATGGCCTTGAAGAGTGCTCTGCTTTGTCACGTATATAATTGCCTGGTAGACGAGGTTCTTGTGGCGTGCGATGCCTAAAGCCGAAGTACCGCTACCCGAAGGAACCCCGCTTGCTGTTCGATCGACTGGCCGTTTGCCTGCCCCTCGCCCTGCTCATCCTGCCGGTTCCTGCCCAGGCACAATTGTCCCGCAGCGAAAGCAGCATGATCGCCCATATCGATCGTGAGCAGCAGAGGACGGTCGCGATGCTCGAAACGTGGGTCAACCAGAACAGCGGGTCGCAGAATATCGACGGCGTAACCAAGGTTGGCGAGATGCTCCGCAATGAGCTGGAACCGCTGGGTTTCAAGGTCGACTGGGTCGACATGCGGTCGACCGGCCGCGGAGGTCACATCGTCGCCCGCCATCCGGGCAAGGCGGGCAACAAGCGCCTTCTGCTCATTGGCCATCTCGACACAGTGTTCGAACCCGACAGCCCGTTCCAGCGCTGGACCCGCGAGGGCGACAAGGGCGAGGGTCCGGGCGCGGGTGACAACAAGGGCGGCATGGCGGTAATGATTGCAGCGCTCCGTGCCATGCGGGCAGCGGGGACACTTAAAAACGCCAATATCGAAATTGTACTGACCGGCGACGAGGAGGATAGCGGCAACCCGATCGACGTCGCCCGCCGCGACTTGATCGCGGCTGGCAAGCGCGCCGACATCGCGCTTGATTTCGAAGGGTTGAGCCAAGTGGTTGAAAATGGCGCGCTGGTCGACATGGGATCAATCGCCCGGCGCAGTTCGGGAAGCTGGACGGTGACGGTCACCGCACAGGGCGGCCATTCCAGCGGCATCTTCTCCAGCGCAGCGGGCAACGGCGCGATCTACGAGCTAGCGCGGATCATCGACACATTCCGACGCGAGTTACCAGAAGACAAACTGACCTTCAACGTCGGTCTGGTCGGTGGCGGCGACACCGCAAAGCTGGATGAAGGACGCATCCGACTGAACGCAACCGGCAAGACCAACATCATAGCCTCGATCGCAGTCGCACGGGGGGACCTGCGCGCGATCAGCGAGGAGCAGATCCAGCGGACCCAGAACAAGATGAAGGCCATCGTCGGCCGCTCGCTGCACGGCGCGAAGGCCGAAATCATATTCGACACCGGCGGCTATCCGCCGATGGCACCAACCGCGGGCAATGCGGCGTTATTGGCCAAACTCAATCGCATCAATGCCGACCTGCGCCTGCCCGCCATGGGCGCACTCGATCCGCTGAAGCGCGGAGCGGCAGACATCAGCTTCGTTGCCAAGGACGTCGACGGGATCAACGGGCTGGGTCCGGCGAGTACCGGCGACCATGCGCCGGGTGAAGCGGTCAACATTCCCAGCATCTGGCGGCAGGCCAAGCGCGCCGCGATCCTGATGAGCCGTCTGGCCGCGGAAAAGCGATAGAGCGCAGGCGCGGAAGTCCGCCGTTCCGTAAGGTAAGCTGTGGCAATCCCGCAACTTGTCGGGACTCCCCGGTCAGGGCAATAAATGACCCTTGAAAGGCCGCGCGGTTCGACGCGGCCGCTGGGGAGGAATCACATGACCAAGTATCGCCTGCTGACTGCGTCCCTGCTCGCCGCGAGTGCCCTGACCTTCGCAGCGCCGGCCGCCGCTCAGCGGATCGACAACATCGTCGCGTTCGGCGACAGCTACGCCGACGACGGCAACGCCTTCGAACTGGCCGGAATCGATCCGGTCAGCACGCAGGTCTATACCACCGGTCGTTTTTCGGGCGGCACCAATTATATTGACACGCTGGCCGAGCTGATCGGAGCATCGATCGAGAATTTCGCTATCGGCGGTGCCAAGACCGACAACAGCAACGTCAACGTCGGCCTGCCCGGCTTCCAGTTCGAAGTCGCAGCTTTTCTCGGCGGCGGTCTCGTTCCCGCCTTCCCTGCCGGTGACGGCCTATTCGATGAAGATGACCTGCTGGCGATATCGATTGGCGGCAATGACGCACGCGCGTACCAGTTAGGCGGCGGCACACTTGCCGGCGCGCCGGGCGCGGCGACGGTGGCAGCGGCGAACGCAACCTTCGGCATGGACGCGCTTGTTGCCGCCGGCGCACAGAACATCAGTTTCCTGGCAGGCGACACCGGGCGGCTTCCGGAAATCGCACCGAATCCCTCGGGAGCGACGATCCGCTCGTCCTTCTCGACGACCTTCAACACGGCCATGCAATCGACGCTCGCGGGCTATGCTGCCGACGGCGTCATCGTCCACTACCTTGACCTCAACCTCCTACTCGACAATGTCATCGCCGACCCGACGGCATACGGCATTAACAACGGGCTGGTTTGCCCGATCTTCCCCAACCCCACCTGCGTCGTCAACGCCGGCGGTTACCTCTTCTATGGTGACGCGCTCCACCTGACGTCGGACGGCTACAAGGTCGTGGCCCAATATGTCGCAGCCCAGCTAACCGCCCCGCTGACCCTGCAGGCGCCCAGCGACCTCGGCCTCGACATGGCGCGCCAGTTTGGCCGCACATTAAGCAGCCGGATGGACACGGGCGCTCCCCGTGACGGCGACATGCCGGAAGGGCTTAAATTCTTCCTTGTCGGCGACACAGTGTCGCGCCATCTCGACGCGGGCGAGCGCAACCTCGACTATCGCGCTACTAGCGTCGGCGCGACTGCTGGCCTGCAATATGGCTTCGGCTCCGGCGTGGCGGGCCTCGCGATCAACTATTCCAAGCCCAACGTCGGCTTCACCAGCGACGCGGCGGACGTCGACAGCCGGTCAGTCCAGGTCGGCGGGTTCGCCGGCTTCGGCATCGCAGGTGGCTTCGCGCAGGCCTATGCAGGTTATGGCTGGGACAAGCATAACCTGAAGCGAGCGGGCGTCGTCGATGGCATGGAAGCCGAAACCGACGGGAAGCATTTCCTGATCGGCGCAAAGGCCGGTTACCTGATGTCGGTTGGCACGATCCGGGTCGGCCCGGTCGTCGCGCTCGACTATGCTAAGGCCAAGGTCGACGCCTACACCGAGGAAGGCGACCCGGTCCTGACGCTCAACGTCGACCAGGTCACCTACAAATCGCTTCGCGGTAGCGCTGGCCTTGAAGTTCGCGGTGATTTTGAAGGCGGCGGCGTGCAGCTTCGCCCTTACGCCTCGGCTATGGTCGAAAAGGACTTCACGGGCGACGAGCGAGTGGTCCGGTTCTCGCAGACCTCGGCCCCTACGATCGTCAACAGCTTCGCGCTGAGCGACGCGTCGAAAAAGGCCTATGGTCGCTTCGGCGTGGGCTTCAACGCGGCTATCCTCGACGGCGTCAACCTCGACCTCGCGGGGTCGGCGACGATCGGCAAGGACCAAGGCGAAGAAACCTCAGCCCACCTCGGTCTGCGTTTCGGCTTTTAACCTTCGGACAAGGAAGCGGCGGCGGCCAAACCCGGCTGCCGCCTTTTCTTTGCGCCCAAGCTGTGCATGAGCAGTCCGAATGACCGGTCGGCGTGCCAGCTCAGTACTCGTCCCGGAAAGATTCAGCCGCTTGCGGCTCCTTGCGAGCGCCCGCCGCTTTCGAAGGACCAAGCTGGTCGAAAGCGTCGACCAGCTCGAGGTTCTCTCCAAGGTCGACGAGGAATCGGCTCTCTCCGCCCGCTTCATCTTCATGACGCTGATGTCCGCCGGAATCGCAATTCTCGGCCTTCTGCTATCGTCTCCGGCGGTCGTGATCGGCGCGATGCTGCTGTCGCCGCTGATGGGGCCGATTATTGGCGCCGGGTTCGCCCTGGCGGTTGGCGACGCGATCGAATTGCGGCGGTGCTCGCGAACAATGCTGGCGGGCACTCTACTGGCAGTCGCGATCAGCGCCTTGATCGTTCTTTGTTCACCGATCCAGAGTGTTACATCGGAAATCGCGGCGCGGACCCGGCCGAACCTGTTCGACTTGCTCGTCGCGCTCTTTTCGGCGTTGGCCGGCGCATATGCTATGATCCGCGGGCGCGAAGGGACAATCGTCGGCGTAGCGATTGCTACCGCCCTGATGCCGCCACTAGCCGTGATCGGCTATGGCCTTGCGACGGCAAATTGGACGGTGTTTGGCGGCTCGCTGCTGTTGTTCATCACCAACCTGATGACAATCGCGCTGTCCGCGGCAGTGATGGCACGGCTTTATGGATTCAGTACCCAACTGACGAAGAAGCAGACGCGGCTCCAAGTTCTCGGCATCGTCGGTGCATTCGCGGTGCTGGCTGTCCCGCTGGGCATCTCACTGAAGCGAATCGCGTGGGAGGCCAACGCCTCGCGGCAGGCCTCATCCATTATTCGCGGCGCCTTCGATCCGAAGGCGCGCGTCACGCAGGTCGAATTTGACTTCGACGCAAAGCCCGTCACCATTACCTCTTCCGTCCTTACCCCGCGGTTCGAACCGCATGCCCAAACGAATGTCACCAATCAATTGGCCCAAGCGCTCGGGCGCGAAGTGAGCGTGAAGATCAACCAGTACCGCGTTGGAACTGACATCGGCGCGGCCGAGGCAGCCGAACTGGCGGCAGCAAAGGTTAAGGCGCAGGCGGCAGCGACCGACCGGCAGGTTTCGCAATTAGTCCAGAATGTCGCGCTGGCAGCGGGCTTAGGCCGCAACGACGTCGTGGTCGATCGCGACCAGCAACGGGTCTTCGCACGCGCCCGGCCGATCGACGGCGCGACGCTTGCTGGCTATCGCGAGATCGAGCGACGCGTTGCGGCCAATGCGCCCGGCTGGCGGGTGGAGATCACCCCGCCGCTGCGTCCTCTGCCTACCGTTCGTTTCGACGATGAGGATCGCCCCGATACGGCCGCCATCGATCTTCTTGCCTGGGCAGCCCGGCGGGTGTCGGCGCCGATCGAATTGTCGGGATCGGCCCAGCACGTTGCCATTGTTCGCCGGGAGCTTGATCGTCGCGGCGTCTCCGACATTCGCGAAGTCGAGGGAAACAGCGCCGAGGTTCACCCGCGCTGGGCCCCTCCAGCTGAAGATTAGGACCCAAGGCAGTCCAAAAAGACGGTGCGTGCCTCGGACGCGCCGCGGACCGTCAACCCGGCGCCCTGGCTCACGCCTACCTGAACCGCGCCGTTCGAGCCGAAAGTGCGCTCAACCGCGCGAGCCATATCGCCCGCCGGAACGACCGCCTGCCATGCCGTCTGGCCCGCCCGCTGCGTGACGCCACGCACCGGGACGGATGCCGCCGTGCCGTTGCCGGTGAAACTAAGCGTCCCGCTGCCCCCGTCCGGCGCGCGGGCGCCGCGGACGAACACGAGTTCCTTTTTGCCGTCGGCGGCGTCGCGACACTGGATCGAGAGGGCCGGGTCCGCCGCGGCAGGACCATAGGTCGCCTTCCGCTCGGCGCTGCTGTAACTCCACATCATCCCGTCGGTCGCGGCGGGGGTTGCCATTTGCTCGGCACGCTCGGCCGCGGCGGCATTGGCGGGCGCCGCAAGGCCGTCCGCCAATGCGTCGCCGACCATGTTATCGGCCGGCGCGACCGCCTCTTCCGCCACCGGGTCCGACCGGTCGCAGGCCAGCAGCGCGAGGAACGCCGCGAACGGCAGGACGGGAAGCACCTTGATCATGGCCGCCTAACGCCGCGTCGGGGCGGAAGGTCCATCCCATTGACAGAAAGCCAAAAACAACGGCTCATAACGGAACCGGAATGGCGTCATGGCGCCAGCTGAGGAGGGGGAGCATTCATGGAACCGACCGTCGCGAAAACGCCTGTCCACCTGTGGTTGGTCGGCGTACTGTCGCTGCTGTGGAATAGCTTCGGCGCGTACGACTATTTCATGACCCGGACGCGCAACACGGATTATTTGTCGTCCATGCCGGGCCTGACGGCCGAGCAGATCCTCGCTTATGTCGACAGCTTCCCGCTGTGGGCGCAGGCGGCGTGGGGCTTTGGCGTGTGGGGAGCCCTCCTAGGATCGATCCTGCTGCTGATGCGCAACCGCTGGGCGGTAACGGCTTTTGCCGTGTCACTGGCAGGAGCCATCATCAGCTTCGCCTATCAATATGCCGGGCCGCCTGCGCCCGCGCCGATGAACGAGGGTGCGATGGCGATCATGCCGATCGTCATCATCGCAGTCGCCGCGCTGCTTTATTTCTACGCCTACCGGCAGCGGGCGAGCGGAGCGTTGCGCTCACCGTCAGCGTGATCGGATGAATGCCCGGATGTCGCGGGTCAATTTCACGCGATCCTCGTCGCGAACGTACATCATGTGGCCCGAATGGTAGTAGTGATACTCTACCCGGTCCTGCGGAATGCCTGTGCGTGACAGCGCATATTCAGCGGCGAAGAAGGGCGTGGCAAAATCGTAATAGCCCTGACCAACGAAGATGCGCAGACCGCGATTTTCGCGCAGCGCCGTGCCTAGATAGGGTGCCACATTTAGATAGGCGTTGGTGTCGCGCCCGCCGATGCGCCAGTCCCAGTCGCGCCCGATGCCCGAAATCGACTGATATTCGCGATCGGTGACGAACCCGAGCGGGCCGCGGGCCCAGCTGTTGATTGCGGCGGTATAGCCAGCATCGATGCCGTAGAAGCTGGGATCATTGTCGGGTGTTTCACCCGCGCTGTCATAGTCCTTGCCGGTGTAGCGGCTGTCAAGGCGGCCGACCGTCTGGCCGCGGTCGCGGAGCAGTTCCTTGTAGAAGCGGCCGGGCGTGACCCGCAGGTCGGCGGCTTCGAGATAAGCCTCGCCAAGTCCGGTAAAGCGGGACAATTGCGTGCGGATCGCGGTTCGCTCCTCGGCCGGCAGCTTCTGCCCCTTGAGCAGCGCCGTGGCGTAAGGACCGATCGCGAATTGGCGCGCTTCCTCGACGAACTGCTCGACCGAAGGTGAGGTTGCCTTGCCGTGATAAAGCGCGGTCGCGGCCATCGACGGCAGGTTTGTTATGTAGCTGAGCTCATTGCCCTGCGTATCGGCGCCGGCAGCGAAGTCTAGCACCGTCGAGATGAGCAGGATTCCGTTGAGGCCGACGTCGTTGAATGTCTCGCCTTCGAGTTGGTTGACCACGGCGGCAGACCGGGTCGTGCCATAGCTTTCACCACCGAGGAACTTCGGGCTGTTCCAACGGCCATTGTCGTTCAACCAGCGGCGAATGACCGTCGCGACAGCCTTGGCGTCGGCCGTGATGCCGTAGAATTCCTTGGGGTCGGTCTTGCCGATGAGGTGAGAGAAGCCAGTACCGGGCGGATCGATGAAGACGATGTCGGTGACGTCGAGCAGCGAGTCCGGATTGTCGACGATCGGATAGGGCGGTGCCCCGTCGTCGCGCGCGTCCGAAGGGATGGCGACCCGCTTCGGCCCGAACGCGCCCATCTGCAACCAGACCGAGCCGGAACCGGGACCGCCATTGAACAGGAAGGTCACCGGCCGGTTGGGATCGCGCGGCTCCTTGACGTAGGCCGTCGTGACGATGGCGGCCTTTTGTGTGCCGTCGTCGCCGCTTATGATCGTCTCGCCGATCGTGGCGCTATAGTTGATCTTCTGGCCGCCGAAGTTGCCGCTGTGCCGCGTAGTGCGGACCTGCGGAGCAACCTTTTCAACCTTGGCTGCTGCCGGCTTGTCGGCAGGCTTGTCCTGCGCAACCGCACTGTTCGCCGCCAGCACCAGCGCGAGCGCCGTCAAACCACGAAACAACATCGACCCCTCCCTGACTCACAAGGCACGCACCATGGCCCGTGCAGCCGATCAGGCAAAGCCGTGTCGATCAACAGCCGTCTGGAGGCGGCGGACGGCAGCCGGCTTAAGTTGCGGACGCGACCCGTTGCTGGCCAAACATCATTTGCGGCATGGCCAGCGCGTCGAAGCCATAGGGATCGGCCCGGAACATGACCCCGTTGGCCGTTGGCGCGACGGTCAGGTAGGTCATGTAGACCGGCATCGGCTTGGGCACGTCGAACTTCTGTTCGACGCCGGTCGCAGCGTGCGGCACATAGCCGAACGCCCAGGTCGCGAAGCGCCGATAATCTTCAAGCCGGACGCAGCCGTTGCTGAGGTGGCGGTCGGTTTTCGCGAACAACTCCGGATGGGGCGTGTCATGCAGGTAGATGCCGAAATCGTTTGGCGTCTCGAACTTCATGTTGCGCATCGAGTTCCAGGGTCCGGGCAGCTGGCGGACGCGGATCGTAGGCTGGACCTTGCCGGAAGCGATTCCGCGCCAGTTGACCGTCTTCGGGTCGATGATCGGCGCGTTGGGCGACCAGTCGCGAAGCACTTCGTAATGGAAGTCCTTCAGATAGGAGATGCCTTGCTCGCGAATGCGCTTGGCCGTCAGGCTGCGCACCAGCTCCGGTGGAACGTTCCAGTAGGGATTGGCCTTCGCGTTGCGAAGGATGACCGCCATCATCGGCGTCTTCGTTTCGGGAGCGCCAACGACGACCCGCATTTTGTCGGCCATCCGGTCGCGGTCGAAAAAATAGATCTCGGCGGCACCACTATCGACCACGGCGTACCGGTCGAAGGCCCGGGTTGCCGGCAGGCGATAGGCGCGCTCCATGTTGATCGCGATCCGCTTCTCATAATAGTCGGCGCCGCGATTAAGCGAGGCGATAGTCCCTCGCCCGGCAATGCCGTCGGGCGTTCCGAGGCCGTGCACCTGCTGGTAATTCTTCACTGCCTGGTACAGTTGTTCATCATACGCGCCGGATGGCGACAGGCCGAGGCGAGTGCGCAACAACTGAACCCGCTTGCCCGACGATCCTCGTTTCATGGCGGCGCCGACAGGAATCTTCGTCTGCGGCAATCGGCCCCAGGTCGCTTCATATTGTTGGAGGCCGCGCGCGAGGTCGGCGAACATCGGGTTGGGCGCGCCGCGCTTGCCCCCCCCGAAGTCGAAATTGAACAGGCGCGCCAACCAGTTCTGCGGCCGCTGCTTGCGCTTGGCGACATTGGCCATCTGCGGATCGACATAGACGAAGTCGATGCCCTGCTTGATGGCGCGCGGCACTGCGACCGGCTCGTCGCCGCGCGGCTGCGCGACCACGGGCTGGGCCGCGATGACCGACAGGGCACTTGCAACAAGGATTAATTTTTTCATGATATTAGCGCCGCTCGCGCGGCGCTTCCCCGAGTGAATTCCTTAATCAAACACTCTGGAGGGCATTGGGTTGCGCTCGCCTGAACGCAAGAGCGTGTGCGGCCGAGTTAGCGCTTTCCGCCCCACTTTCGCTGCGTCTTGCCGTAACCGGTGCGCCGGGTGCCTGGCCTGCCCTGCGTCGCATTGCCCACTGGGCGGGGGGCGATGCGGTCCGGGTCGGGGATACCGAGTTCGTCTTCCTCCAGCTTGCGGATCTCGTCGCGCAAACGTGCGGCTTCCTCGAACTCAAGGTCGGCAGCGGCTTTCCGCATCCGTTCCTCCAAGTCGCCGATGTAGGCGCGCAGGTTGTGCCCGACGAGGCGCGGCCGTTCGTCATCGCCGGTCTCGACCATTACGCCGCCGCGGGTCGAGACATGGGCGATGATGTCGCTGATGTCGCGCTTGATCGTTGCCGGCGTGATGCCGTGTTCAAGGTTGTAGGCCTGCTGCTTTTCACGCCGCCGGTTGGTTTCATTGAGCGCTCGCTCCATCGAACCAGTCATACGGTCGGCATAGAGGATGACCTTGCCGTCGACGTTGCGCGCGGCGCGGCCGATCGTCTGAATCAGCGACGTTTCCGACCGGAGGAAACCTTCCTTGTCCGCATCGAGGATCGCGACTAGTCCGCATTCGGGGATGTCGAGCCCTTCGCGCAGCAAATTTATACCGACCAGGACGTCATAGACGCCGAGCCGCAAATCGCGGATCAGCTCAATGCGCTCCAGTGTCTCGACGTCACTATGCATGTAGCGGACCTTCAGCCCCGCCTCGTGGAGATATTCGGTCAGATCCTCTGCCATTCGCTTGGTCAGAGTCGTGACCAGCGTGCGGTAGCCCTTGGCGGCGGTCTGCTTGGCTTCGTGGACGAGGTCGTCAACCTGGTCCTCAACCGGCTTTATCTCGACCGGCGGATCAATGAGACCGGTCGGACGAATGACCTGTTCGCTGAATACACCGCCGGTCGCTTCCATCTCCCATCCGCCAGGCGTCGCACTGACAAACACCGACTGCGGGCGCATCGCGTCCCATTCGTTGAAACGCAGTGGCCGGTTGTCGATGCAGCTCGGAAGGCGGAAGCCATATTCGGCTAGCGTAATTTTTCGCCGGTGATCGCCCTTCGCCATCGCCCCGATCTGCGGCACCGTCTGGTGACTCTCGTCGACGAACAGCAGTGCATTATCAGGCAGATATTCGAACAGGGTTGGCGGCGGCTCGCCCGGAAGTCGGCCGGTCAGGAAGCGCGAATAGTTCTCGATCCCCGCGCAGCTGCCGGTGGCGGCGATCATCTCCAGATCGAAATTGGTCCGTTGCTCGATCCGTTGCGCCTCCAGCAACCGCCCTTCCGCCACCAGCTCCTTCAGCCGCTCGGACAGCTCGTGTCGGATCGCCTCCATCGCCTGTTTCAGCGTTGGCCCAGGCGTCACATAGTGGCTGTTTGCATAGACCTTTACATAGTCGAGTGCGGCGGTCTTCTTGCCGGTCAGCGGGTCGAACTCGGTAATCTCCTCAATCTCGTCGCCGAAGAAGCTGATTCGCCAGGCGCTGTCCTCATAGTGCGACGGAAAAATCTCCAGGCTATCCCCGCGCACCCGGAAATTGCCGCGCGCGAAGGCCTGGTCGTTGCGTTTGTACTGAAGCGCGACCAGCTTGCGGATGATCTCCCGCTGGTCGACGCTCTGCCCCTTCTTCAGATCGAAGATCATCGCCGAATAGGTTTCGACCGAGCCAATGCCGTAGAGGCAGCTGACCGAAGCGACGATGATCACGTCGTCGCGTTCCAGAAGCGACCGGGTCGCCGAGTGGCGCATGCGGTCGATCGCTTCGTTCACCGAGCTTTCCTTCTCGATGTAGGTGTCGGTCCGAGGGACATAGGCTTCCGGTTGATAATAGTCGTAGTAGCTGACGAAATATTCGACCGCATTCTCGGGGAAGAAGCTTTTGAACTCGCCGTAAAGCTGGGCGGCGAGAATCTTGTTCGGCGCCAGCACCAGCGCGGGGCGCTGCAGCGTCTCGATCACCTTGGCCATGGTGAAGGTCTTACCGGAGCCGGTGACGCCGAGCAGAACCTGGTTCATCTCCCCGCTCTCGCGGATACCCTCTACCAGCTCGGCGATCGCGGTGGGCTGGTCACCTGCCGGCTCGTAGTCGGACTTCAGCACGAACTTACGCCCGCCTTCAGCCTTGTCGGGCCGGGCGGGACGATGCGGAACGAAGGTGTCGCCGGTTTCAGGCTCGGCAAGAGTTGTGCGGATCTGGATGGCCATCGCCTTGCTATATGGCCCTGCCTTGCCATTGGTTCCAGCTTCGGCCAGCGTCCGCCCCAATGCACCCTGCCGTTGCCAATCTAATGATACCAATCGTGTCTCTGCTCGGCGTGCTGTTCGTCGTTGCGATGGTCGCGCGCGATCAGGAGCAAGAGCCAATCTCTCTGCATATGGCGATCCTTTGCGGGCTGATTGTCGCTTCGCTGTCGATCGGCGTGCACGACTCGCCTCCGGAAGTGCCCTGGGGCTGGCCGGCGGCGGTGACTTTATGCCTCGGCTTCATCGGAGCGGGTCTCTGGGACCAGCGCGTCTATTTATTCGGAAGCGATGGGCCCGATCGCGGGCATGTCCCTGCCAGCGGCCGCTCGCTTGCCGGGCTAGCGTTGGTAGCGCTGACCGAGGAATTGCTGTTTCGCGGGCTGATGCAAAGCAGCCTCATGGGCATTTTCAATGGCCCCGGCGGCGCCGCTATGGCGCTGTTCCTGGTCAATCTGGTTTTCGCCGCGATGCACATTGGTCGGGGTCTGACCTTCGCGCTTTCGGCAGGATTCTTCGGCATGATCATGTCTATGACCGTTATCCTCTCCGGATCGGTCTGGCCCGCGGCCGTCACTCATATGGCCTGGAATCTGATCGTCGGAGTCGCGCGGCGTCGCGCTGCGGCGCTTTCAGTCTAGCAGCCGCCGCCTGCAACGCAGACCTTGCGCTGGATCTGCTCGATGCTGTCGCGTTCGCGCTGTCGCTGGTCGATCCACTCGGCAGCCGTCATGCAAATCTTATAAGACTTAAGCCGATTTCCCGTACTGTCTTCATACCGGCAGACGATGCGGTTCGGATTCTTGGCGTCGGCCTTTTTCTTGGCCGCCCATTCAGCCTTCGTCATGCACATTTGATATGGTTTGGCACCGGGTTCCGCGGACACGACCTTCTTGCAGACCGTTGGATCGGCCTTGCCCTGGGCGTCGGTGGCTGGATTGAAGGAAGAGGCCGATGTCGCAGCTAGCAACGTTACTGCAATGGACAAAGCGAAGTGAAGCATTTGCGCTCTCCTCTACTATGCGTCGAAGATACCACGCCAGCGTCCTCCGGCAAGCGTCTCACGATTTGAACGCCATTGCATTGCGCCCTTCCTGACATATGCTGCCGGCCAGACTGCCGCGCTCCATGCGGCGGGTTGGGGGGACAAGATGCGACATTTCATGCTGGCCCTGCCGCTGTTGAGCCTTGCGGCGTGCGACAATTCACCTAGGGTCGAAGCCGAAAACGCCAGTGTCGCTGAAGTGGCGGACAAGGTGCGCGAAGCCGGCGGCAATGACGCGATGGCGGTCCGCCCCGGACAATGGGAATCGAGCGTCGAGCTGGAATCGATCGAGATCCCCGGCATGCCGCCGCAGGCCGCCACGCAGATGAAAAAGACGATGGCCAGCGTCGCGACCGGCCACAAGAGTTGCCTCACCGAGGAGCAGGCCAGGCGCCCTAAGGAAGATTTCTTTGCCGGGACCGAAAGCAATTGTCGCTACGACAAGTTCAGCATGAGCGGCGGCAAGTTGACCGGCACGATGCGGTGCACCAGCCAGCAGGGGGGCGGAACCCAGCTGATCGAGTTCGATGGCACCTATGGGCCTGAGGAATACCGCATGCGGATGGCCTCTACTGTCGAAGGGGCGTCACCCGCAGGCCCGATGAAAATGGTGATGAACATGACGTCGAAGCGAGTGGGCGACTGCGGCGCGAAGACGGCGGCCAATTGATTTTGTAGCGAGGGGGAATTTGATGCGAAGCATGGTTTGGGCACCGGCCTTGGCTGGATTAGTGGTCCTGGCGTCCTGCGGAAGCGAGCCGGCGCCGCCGCCAAAGGATGAAGCGCCCGAAACGCTGGCCCCTGGCCTGTACGAGCTGACGTCAGAAGTGACCGCCGTCTCTTCCACCGATAATAGCACGCCGGCGACCTCGCTCAAGCAGGGCGACAAGTCGACCGTAAGGGCATGCGTCTCCAAGGATGGTCCGGCGTCGGAACTGTTCGCCGAGACACCCGCCGACAAGTGCGAAGTTAAGAACAGCTACGTCCGATACGGCCGTATAAGCGCGCAGATGAGCTGCAAGCGCGAAGGCCTTTCGGGCGACGTGATGCCGGCCATGATGGGATCGTTCAGGGCTGACAGCTTCGAGGGCGAAATCACGACGCTGACCTACCTGACCAAGGACGGCGACTATCGCATGAACCGGAAGATCAGCGCGAAGCGCGTCGGCGATTGTCCCGCCTAACCATCGGCGCATGAAGGCTGACCTTCCGGCATTGTTCGTCAGGGTCGCCTTTTTGCTCGCCCTGACTGCTGGACTGGCGGGATGTGCCGCCGTGCCCAACATCCCACAGGGCCGGCCGGCACGGGTCGCAGTCGCATTCGACCGCAATGCTGTGCGAGGCTCGTGGAGCGACGGCCTTGCCGATCTGCGGTCGGGACGCCTTGCCGCGCCGGACGACCCGGTTCGGATTGCGTCGATCAGCAAGCTGGTCGTGGCGGTCGGGGCAATGCGGTTGGCCGAGCAGGGTAAGCTCGACCTCGACCGGGACGTGAACGACTATCTGGGCTGGAGCCTTCGCAACCCCGCATATCCGGACCGGCCAATCAGTCTGCGGATGCTCTTGTCCCACACATCGAGCCTGCGCGACGGCGACGATGCCTATGTCGTCCCGCTCGGTCGGATGATCCGCGACGCGGTAAGCGATCCGGACGTGTGGGATGCTGCCCATGCGCCGGGCGCAGGCTACTTTGCCTATGCCAACTTCAACTTCCCGTTGGTCGCGTCGATCATGGAAAAAGTAACGGGCGAGCGGTTTGACCGGTGGATGCGGCGAGAAGTGATCATGCCGCTCCGGATCGACGCCTGCTTCAACTGGCCGACGTGCAGCGACGCGGCGATCGACCGCGCTGTCGTGCTGACTCAGGGCGGACGGCCAGTCCGCGACGACCTTGATGGCGGACGTCCGGACTGCGCCGTCGTTGTGTCAGCCGACGGCAAATGCGACCTGGGGCGATGGCGGGCGGGCGATAATGGCGCGCTCTTTTCACCACAGGGCGGACTTCGCATTTCCGTGCTCGCGCTGGCGCGCATTGGCAAAATGCTTCTGAACGGCGGCATGATTGACGGCGTTCGCATCCTCACATCGCAATCAATCAATGCGATGCTCACTCCACAGTGGCGGCGGCAGGGCAGCAATGGCGCCCGCAGCGGAGAAGGATCGGGAATGTGCGCCTATGGCCTAGGAATCCAGTTACCCGCGAGCGGAATCGCCGGATGCGCCGACAACCCCGGACTTCCTGCGGGCGACTGGTCGGGCCATTCCGGCGAAGCCTATGGCCTGCGGTCCGGCCTTTGGATCGACCGGACCGCAGGTTTAGGAATTGCCTACTTCGTCACGGGGCTCCCGGACGACCCGCCGCCGGGCAGCAGTGATTTTTCCGCGCCCGAAGAAGAGATGATCGCGCGGTCGCTCGCCTTGCTTTCCGCGGGCCAATCCGCTTCCTCTTCCCCTCCGGTTCGCCACAGCGAATAGCCAATGCCGGCCCCGATCAGCGCGGCGGTAACGCCAAGGCTGAGCAGCGGCGGGAACTTCGCGCCATCCATCAGGAAGTCGGCGATGAAAATCTTGCTGCCGATAAATACCAGCACGGCAGCTAGCGCATATTTCAGATAGTGGAAGCGGTGGATCATGGCCGACAGCGCAAAATAGAGCGCGCGAAGCCCGAGGATAGCCATGATGTTCGACGTGTAGACGATGAAGGTATCGGTGGTAATCGCAAAGATCGCTGGCACACTGTCAACGGCGAACACGAGGTCGGCCAGGTTGATGACGACCAGCGCTAGAAACAGCGGCGTTGCCGCAAGCACGAGCTTGCCGGTCTTATCGTCGGGCACGCGAACAAAGAAGTGCTGCTCGTGGAGTTCCCGTGTCACTCGCATATGGCGCGAGATGAACTTCACCGCCCGGTTGTTGCCCACATCCATCGGCTCGTCGCCGGCGAAGAACATCTTGATTCCGGTCGCGATCAGGAAGGCGGCGAACAGGTAAAGCACCCAATAGGCCTCAGCGACAAGCGCCGCTCCACCAGCGATCATCAGGCCGCGAAGCACGATCACGGCCAAAATGCCCCAGACCAGCGCGCGATACTGATACTTAGCGGGGATGGCGAAGGTGGCGAAGATCAGACTGATCACGAAAATATTGTCGATCGACAACGCCTTCTCGATGAAGAAGCCGGTGTAATATTGCACGGCCAGTTCGCTACCGCGCTCGGCCCAGATCCAGACGCCGAAGGCCAGCGCGATGCCGATGTAAAAGGCGCTGAGCTTCAGGCTTGCGCCGATGCCCATCTCCTTGTTTTCGCGGTTGAGGACGCCCAGGTCGAACGCGGTCAGCACCGCGACCAGCGCGAAGAACACCAGCCAGAACCAAGCCGGGGTGCCCAGCCAGTCAGCATTTAGAAATTCCATGACGGTTTCCTATGGATGGCGGCGGCGCCGCGCCGGGCGCCGCCGCTCGCGCCTAGTCGAACAACTCCTCGAGGAAGCTCTTGCGCCGCTTGTGGCGGTAACGGGGGTCGTGCCCGTAATGCTGTTGCGGCGGGGGCGAGCCCCAAGGTTGCTGTGGCTGCTGTGGCGGCGGGGCGGGAACGGCGGCCGCTGCCGGCTGCGCTGCGCTGCGCTCTATGATCTTGTCGAGTTCGCCGCGGTCAAGCCACACACCGCGGCAGGTGGGACAATAGTCGATCTCGATCCCCTGCCGCTCGGACATGGTCAGGTTGGTCTTGCATACGGGGCACAACATCATCGTTTCTCCACCTTGCGCAGGGTCAGCCGCTGAAGCCGGTCCTTCACGGCCAGCTTCATCTTCTTGAACCTAAGCGTCAAAAAAGGGTCGGGCAGGCGGCGACGCTGCTCATGGCGCAGTACGTCGTCCAGCCGTGCATGCTGCTCCATCAGCAGGAACATGCGGGTCGTCATTTATCGTCTCCTCTTCAAACCGAAGTTCGATCGGAGGGCCCGTTGCCATGCGTGGGGAGTTTGGGCCGCCATCGTTCGCACCGGATCATCCGATGCGGTCCGACATCACGAGCGCCTCAATCGAAGCGCCCGCCAGAGGGGCCCGGTCCGCGAGATGGATAATGGCCGGGCGGCCCGAAGGTTTCAAGGGTTGCACGAAAAAACGGGTCCCGGACCGTTCGTGGCGCGAGCGCCACAGCGCCCCTCTAGGGACCCAAAAAATTTAACGGCCCGTCAATTTATATCTTGTGTCTGTCGCCCGATTAGGCACTATATCTCGTGTAGCGACGGGGGTCATGCTCAACTTATTGTGGTTGGGGCGGAAGATGCTTATCTTCCGTAAGGGACCGCTCATGCCCTGTGGATATCGGGGAATGAGCCGAGAAAAACCCCCGCTGGCTATGAATTTGGACTAGTCTCGGTGTTATGGCAGCGAGTCGAACAGAAGCAGAACAAGCCGTCGTAGAGCGGCCAGTGGCACGGGGAGTGACGATGGACTTTGCAACCTCCAGCGATGTGAACGTGGACGATGTTTCGGTCACCGAGACCAAGCGGGACAGCAAGACGATCGACGCCCGGGCGTTCAACGTCACCACCGATTCGAGCCGTGATGCGCTGCTGACCGAATTCGGCAAGGAAACGCTGCGCGATCGCTACCTCCTGCCCGGCGAGGAATATCAAGACCTCTTCGCCCGCGTCGCCTCGGCCTATGCCGACGACCAGGACCATGCGCAGCGGGTCTACGACTATATCTCGAAGCTGTGGTTCATGCCGGCGACGCCGGTGCTGTCGAACGGCGGCACGGGACGCGGCCTGCCGATCAGCTGCTACCTCAACAGCGTTGACGACAGCCTCGACGGCATCGTCAACACGTGGAACGAGAATGTTTGGCTGGCGTCCAAGGGGGGCGGCATCGGCACCTATTGGGGCGCGGTGCGCGGCATCGGCGAGCCGGTCGGCCTTAACGGCAAGACCAGCGGCATCATCCCCTTTGTTCGCGTGATGGATAGCCTGACGCTCGCCATCAGCCAAGGTTCGCTGCGGCGCGGGTCGGCCGCTTGCTACCTCGACGTTTCTCATCCGGAGATCGAGGAGTTCTTGGAAATCCGAAAGCCCTCGGGCGACTTCAACCGCAAGGCGCTGAACCTTCACCATGGCGTGCTGGTCACTGACGAGTTCATGCAGGCGGTCCGCGACGGCACCGAGTTCACGCTGCGCAGCCCCAAGGACGGTAGCGAGCGCGGCAAAGTCCATGCGCGCAGCCTGTTCCAGAAGCTGGTCGAGACTCGCCTTGCCACCGGCGAGCCCTACATCGTATTCAACGACACGGTGAATCGCACCATGCCCAAGCATCATCGCGATCTGGGCCTCAAGGTGTCGACGTCCAACCTGTGCAGCGAAATCACTCTTCCGACCGGTCGCGACCACCTTGGCGCCGACCGGACCGCGGTCTGCTGCCTCTCTTCGCTCAACCTCGAAACCTGGGACGAGTGGAACGGCGACAAGCAGTTCATCGAGGACGTTATGCGCTTCCTCGACAATGTGCTGAGCGACTATATCGCCCGCGCGCCGGACGAGATGGCCCGCGCCAAGTACAGCGCGGAGCGCGAGCGCTCGGTCGGCCTAGGCGTCATGGGCTTCCACAGCTTCCTTCAGGCACGAGGCCTGCCCTTCGAAGGCGCGATGGCCAAGTCGTGGAACTTGCGCATCTTCAAGCATATCCGCGCGCAGGTCGACGAGGCGTCGATGATGTTGGCGCAGGAGCGCGGCCCTTGCCCCGACGCGGCCGACATGGGCGTGATGGAACGCTTTTCCTGCAAGATGGCGATCGCGCCGACCGCGTCGATCAGCATCATCTGCGGCGGCACCAGCGCCTGCATCGAGCCGATCCCGGCCAACATCTACACGCATAAGACGCTGTCCGGCAGCTTCTCGATCAAAAACCCCTACCTTGAAAAGCTGCTCGCGGAGAAATCCAAGAACAGCGACAATGTCTGGAACTCGATCCTGGAGCAGGGCGGGAGCGTCCAGCACCTCGACTTTCTGACGCCGGAGGAAAAGGACACCTACAAGACCAGCTTCGAGATCGATCAGCGCTGGCTGCTAGAGCTTGCGGCCGACCGGACGCCCTTCATCGACCAGGCGCAGTCGCTGAACCTGTTCATTCCGGCCGATGTCGACAAGTGGGACCTGATGATGCTCCATTTCCGCGCGTGGGAGCTGGGCATCAAGTCGCTCTACTACCTCCGCTCCAAGTCGGTGCAGCGCGCCGGTTTCGCCGGTGGGGTCGAAGCAGACAACACGCCTGATCTCAAGGAAATCCAGCTAGCCTCGTCAACGGACTACGACGAATGTCTGGCCTGCCAGTAATCACAGTCCTTGAACTGGCGGCGGCGATTGCGCTGATCGTCGGTGGCGGCTGGCTGTACCGGCGGCGGGGCAAGGACGACCCTAACCACGGCAGCCAAGGCGCGGTCATCCTGATCGTCGTCGGAGTCATCTTGGCGATCCACGGCCTCGGCCTGCTGGAATATCGCCCGATGGGAAGCGAGCGCTAGGAGATGGCCACCTTGAGCATCCTCTACCTGGTCATCGGCGCATTCGCCCTGCTCGCCGGCCTTGCCATGCTCGGCAAGGCTCTGAAGCGGCGCGGGGAGCCCGACAACCCGCGCGCGACGGCAATGTTGATCGCAGGGATGATGGTCGCCACCTTCGGCCTGTTGATGAGTGCGTTCTGGATTGCCTTCGCCACCGGAAGAGGGGTCGCGCAATGACCAAGACTCAGATGATTATTGCCGTCGTTGTCCTCGTCGTGGTCCTTGCGGTGGCGCTGCTTGGCCGCCGCTCCGGCCCGCGCGTCACGACGATCGAGCATCGCCGCGAAAAGGACGGGCAGTGAAACGCGCCCTTCTCCTCGCCCTCCCGCTAGCGTTGCTGACTGGCTGCGCCGCGACGCAGGGCAGCAACGCAGTGACCGTCGGCGCTCCCGGCTTCTGGCTGGGCGTGTGGCACGGGTTCATCTTCCCCGTCGCCTTCATCGTCTCGCTCTTCACCGACCAGGTATCGGTCTACGCTGTCCCCAACAACGGCACCTGGTATAATTTTGGATATTTCGTTGGCATCGTGTTTCTCGGTGTCGGCGCCAGGAGCTCGAAGCGTCGATGAGCTACCAGCAATCGAGCTACGATCCCAACGCCTACGAGCAGCCGGGTCCGCCGATCAAACCCTATAACTGGGTACAGTGGACCGGCGTCGGCTTCATCGCCGTCGGTATCGTTATTTTGCTGGCGTACCTGGCCGGCCGGGCGGGCCTGATCGATCCCGTCATCAACCGCATTCAGCCGGCGATCTTCCTCCCGTTCCTTGGCACGATGCTGATCAACAGCCGCCGCGCTCCCTCGGTCCCCGTCACCACTGAGCAGCGCGAGCGCAACCGCCGCGTACTGGTTATCACTCTCATCGTCTGCGCTACCGTCATCGGCGGCGCCGCGCTCGTCGAATATACAGGAGCCTAAGCATGCCCCTTCTCGAAGCCCGCAAGCAGTACAAGCCGTTCGAATACCCCTGGGCGTTCGACTTCTGGAAGCGTCAGCAGCAGATCCACTGGATGCCGGAGGAGGTGCCTCTGGGCGAGGATTGCCGCGACTGGGCGCAGAAGCTGTCCGACCACGAACGCAACCTACTGACGCAAATCTTCCGCTTCTTCACCCAGGCGGATGTCGAGGTGCAGGATTGCTACCACGAAAAATACGGCCGGGTGTTCAAGCCGACCGAGATCAAGATGATGCTCGCCGCTTTCTCCAATATGGAGACGGTTCACATCGCCGCTTACTCCCACCTGCTAGACACGATCGGCATGCCGGAGAGCGAGTATGGCATGTTCCTTCAGTATAAGGAGATGAAGGACAAACACGATTACCTCAGCACCTTCGGCGTCGACACGGACGAGGACATCGCCAAGACGCTGGCCATGTTCGGTGGTTTCACCGAGGGGCTGCAACTGTTCGCCAGCTTCGCCATGCTGATGAACTTCCCGCGGTTTAACAAGATGAAGGGCATGGGCCAGATCGTTAGCTGGTCGGTTCGCGACGAGAGCCTTCACTGCGAGGGAATCACCCGCCTGTTCCACGCCTTCGTCAAGGAACGCGACTGCCTGACGAAAGCGGTGCGCGAAGACATCCTTGACGTCTGCCAGAAGACGGTCCGGCTGGAAGACGCCTTCATTGACCTCGCCTTCGAACAGGGTCCGGTCGAGGGAATGACCCCCAAGGCGATCAAGAAATACATCCGCTACATCGCCGACTGGCGGCTCGGACAACTGGGCTTCAAGCCGATCTACATGGTCGACGAGCACCCCCTCCCCTGGCTCGCCCCACTCCTCAACGGCGTCGAACATGCCAACTTCTTCGAGACCCGCGCAACGGAGTATTCGAAGGCCGCTACGCGGGGTAACTGGAACGAAGTGTGGGACAACTTCGATCGTCGGCAGAATGCTAAGGCGGCGAATGATGTGCCCGAAGGTGAGGGGGATAGCGAGGATATGTTCTCGCGGGCGGGTGTCGCTGCCGAATGAGATTCCGGCGTCTCGTCAGAGTAAAGCTAAGTGGACCTAAACGCTCCGCAGATGCGTAGCCACGCTCGCTGTCAGGAGTTCGGTTTTTCCTAGACGATCGCAGCTGCTAATCTGCCAATGCTGAGTGGCAAACGCCCTAGTTGATTTGGAATCTGCTTCGCGATCGCTCTGCTTTCGCTTTGCGAGATTAGTTTCGATCTGCATCTAAGTGGATGACGTGCTGGCGGGGACTCCAGCTACCGATGCTGCTGAAGCCGATTAGGATGGCAATCAGGGCGACGGTGAACACCGCGATGCCGATGACCACCATCCGCCGCTCATATTCTTCCGGATCCCGAAGCGAGACTGCTTTGTCGACCGGCGGCGGATCGCGGCGGATGCGCGATCCGCGCACGGCGGGCGTCGTTAGGTTGACGGACTGCTTGGCGGTAGGAAGCGGACGGGCCATGCTCGATGCCTAACGGAAAGACGGTTACCATGAAGTGAAAGCGGACAATGGCCCGTCACCGCTGGCGCAATATCTTCTCCATCGCCCTGCCCTTCGCCAGCTCGTCGATCAGCTTGTCGAGGATCCGGATATCGCGCATCAGCGGCTCCTTCACTTCTTCCACCCGAACCCCGCACACTGCACCAGTGACCAGCGATCGCGACGGGTTCATTGCGGGCGCATCCGCGAAAAACGTCGCAAAGTCCGCCTTCCGCACGATCTGCGCCTCTAGTCCTTCTTGCGAATAGCCGGTCAGCCAGCGCGGCACCGCGTCCGCCTCCGCCCAAGTCCGCTCCTTCTTCTCCGCCTTGGCGACGTAGAGCGGGTACACGCTGGCGAAACTGGTCGTATAAATGCGGTGGCCCATCGCCCGAGGATAGCAGCGATTCACGACAAACCCCATTTGCGTTCATCTAGGGTTCCCTCTGCAACGGGGCCCCAGTCTCGGCTTTCCGCCGGCTGGCTCTTTTTCCCCCCGTCCTTCCCGGCACGCGCCAAAGTCCTTCGAGGCAACAAAGTTGGCGAAGTCCACGCCCCTCATCGGAGCGGCTTCGATCCGCAACTTCGCCAGTCTTTCCTTTGTGGCAACCGTCGCAAGCTTCCGCGCGTTGCCGCCGCGATGACCAGTCCTGCCGCCTCGTCCATGCCCGACGGTATTGATGACCGCCACCTGCGGCCGCGGCGCAGCCGCTATATCTCCTGGTACCGGGCGCTCCTCGTCGGCGCCCTTCTCGCCGCCGCGCTGTTCGGGCTGGTCGGCGGCCAGCATACCCGGCCGCACCGCGTCGCGAACGACGCAGCCGCCGTCAGCGTCCACCTGCCTGATCCCGTCCGCAACGGCATGTTCGTCGAATGGCGCATCGACGCCACCGCGCGACGCCCCGTCGCTGACCTCGTCGTCGCCATTCCCGCCAATTTGTGGACCGACATGACGGTCAATACGCTCATCCCCGCCGCTAGCGAGGAAGAATTTAAGGACGGGGAATATCGCTTCCACTTTGGCTCGCTCGACGCCGGCAAGCGTCTGCTGTTCAAGATCGACGGCCAGGTGAACCCACCGCGCGTCACCAGCGAGCACGGCAATATCCGCCTGCTGGACGGCGAACAGGAACTGGGGTCGGTGCCGGTCAGGTTCCGGGTCGTACCCTGATGGATATCGTCCTTCGCGCCACCGCCGTCTTCTTTATGCTTTTCCTGCTGCTGCGCCTGTTCGGCAAGCGGCAGCTCGGCCAGATGACGCCGTTCGAGTTCGTCAGCCTGGTCGTCGTCGGTGACTTCGTTCAGCAGGCGGTGACCCACAACGACTATTCGGTGACCGGCGCGGCGCTGGCCATAGGCACCTTTGGTTTCTGGGCGCTGATCCTTGGCTGGCTCGGCTTCCGCTCGAAGCGGGTGCGCGACCTGCTCGACGGCGAACCTCGCGTCCTGGTCCGCCACGGCGAAATCCAGCGGGCCATGCTGGAACGGGACAAGATCCCGGTCGACGAACTGTTTAGCGAAATGCGCCTCGCCGGTATTGCCAGCTTGAAGCAGGTAGACTGGGCGATCCTTGAGACCAACGGAAAGATCAGCTTCATTCCGGCGAAGGAAGATCATAACAGTCCGCAGCAATGATCGCCGCGGACATGCCTCCTTCCGATATCGTGGTGACCGCCACCCGGCCCGCCGACCAGTCCGCCGACGAGCGACTAGGCGCGATCATCATCGGGGCAGATCGGATTCGCCAGTCCGGTTCCGGCCGGATCGAGGACGCGCTGTCTAGGGTGGCTGGGCTGCAGTCCTTTCGCCGCAGCGACAGCCGCTCCGCCAACCCGTCCGCGCAAGGCCTGACGCTTCGCGGCCTCGGCGGCAATGCGAGCAGCCGGACTCTCGTCATGCTCGATGGAATCCCCATCACCGATCCGTTCTTCGGTTACGTTCCGCTCAGCGCCATCGATCCCCGCCGCGTCGATCGAATCACGGTGATGCGCGGTGCCGGCGGGGGCGCATTCGGTTCAGCGGTAGCCGGAACGATCGGCATCGAAAGCAAGCCGCTAGCCAATCGCGACCCGCTTGATGGAGACATGGCCGTATCGTCGGAAGGGGCAACCCAAATCAGCGGCGGGCTGACCCATCGCTTCGGCGCGGGTGCGATGACTCTGGACGGGCGATGGGACCGGGGTCAGGGCTTCTGGACGACACCTCGAGAACAACGCGTCCCGGCTAGCGTCCAAGCCGCCTACAATTCTAGGCAAGGCGATGCGCGATTCGTCTCGGCGCTTGCGGCCGGCGAGGTGCAGGCTCGGCTCCGCTTCTTCGCCGACGACCGGGTTCTCCGCTTCCGGGGTGCGGACAGCAGCATGTCGGGAACGGACGCGAGCCTTCGCTACGTCTCCGCCGATCAATCGTTGACCGTCGCCGGCTGGCGGCAATGGCGCGACTTTTCCAACATCGTAGTCAGCGCGAGCAGCTTTCGGCCAGTGCTTGACCAATATGCCACGCCGGCTTCCAGTAGTGGGGCTATCGTCCAATGGCGCCCCGCGCCGTGGCTTATGCTTGGTGGGGACATCAAGGGTTCGACCGGCACCGCAAAGGAACGAGCGCTGTCGGCCGCCAGCGGCGCGGTCACCGCGCTCCGGTCGAACGGCGGCGACGTTCGCGAGGCTGCTGCCTTCGCCGAGGCCCAGGCGTTCATCGGAAGCCTGACTCTGGCGGGATCAACGCGGCTCGCCGCCTGGCGCCTCGCCGACGGGCGATCCGTTGAGCGCAACGGGGCCGGTAACCTGCTGGTAGAACGCCACTTCGATGTGCGAGGTGGGACGGCGCTGAGCGGGCGGGCATCGGCCGTATGGCAGAGCAATGGCTGGTCGGTTCGCTCCGCTGCCTATCGCGGTTTCCGCCTGCCGACACTCAACGAGCTCTACCGTGGCTTCACCGTCTTCCCCGTGACGACTTCGCCCAATCCGGAACTGGAACCGGAGCGGCTCACCGGGGCTGAAGTCGGGGTTAAGGCCAACGTCGCGCCCGGTCTTTCGGTAACAACGACGCTATTCGCCAACCGGCTTGCTAATGCGATCGGCAATGTAACAATCGGTCCAAACCTTCGCGAGCGGCAGAATATCGATGCGATCCGGTCGCGCGGGGTGGAGGCCGAAGTGGCGTGGCGCCGGGATGATTGGGCGATCGATTCTTCGCTGAGCCTGGTCTCGGCCCGTGTTGAACAACCGGGCGATCTCGACGGCATGCGTCCCGCGCAGGTACCAAAAATGTCGCTGACTTTGGCTGCGGCGCGGAGCTTCGGCCGGTCGGAAGTGTCCGCGACGCTTCGCCATGTGTCCGGCGCCTATGAGGATGATTTGAACCGCGACCGGCTGCCCCCCGCGACCACGATCGACGTCGTCGCTCGCCATCACTTGAACAGTGCCGTGGAGATTTCCCTGCGCGGCGAAAACCTGCTGGACTTGAGGGTCGTGACGAGAAACCAGGCAGGATCGATTGACCTGGGCGCGCCGCGCACGGTCTGGCTGATGCTGGCGCTGAAGCGATCACGCTAGGCGATCGCGACCGCGCCATTAAACAGGACGGCGAGGCCCGACACCGCCGCGGCCGCAACCACCATTCGCCGCTCCTTCAACTCGCTTGATTGCCGGACGATCCAGAGCAACACTGGTATCGATGCAACTGCTAGGGCCGCAAGGAGCAAGCGGGTCAGAAGATGTTCCGGGACGATAAGCGCGGCGGCATAGCCGACGAGAAAGTTGACTGCCCAGACGCCGAAGGCGGCAGTCATGAGCCGCCATGCGGTGGGGCGGCGGATCGGCGGCGCACTCATGCCAGCACCATCAGCCGGGGCATGATCGCCGCCGCGGCGCCCTGTCCGGCGGCGAAAAGGATGAAGCGCGAAATGGTGTCCACTGTCCCGCTGCGCGGACCGCGGATCAGGTTCCGGCCGCCGCGCGCGATGGCGTAGAAGCCCATCAGCAGCGCGAAGGCTACGGCGGTTCCCTGCTGCGCGAGCAAGGCGAAGGTCGTTGCCCCCTGCCCGCTAGCCGCAGGAGAAAGACCGGCGGAACGCCATGCTTCGACATCGCCATAAACCCCTGCGGCCAAGGCCAGCGGGGCGCTCGCGAGCAGGATCCAGATGCGCCGACCAGCACGTCTGCGACGGGACAGCACCCTGACCGCGGCAATCGCCAACGCAGCTGCAAGCGCATTTAGCCCTAAGATGGGTATCAGGGATGACCACGAAGGCGGCGCGACCCAGCCCTCGGGCTGGACGCCGCGCAGGTAGGCGTTCGAAAAGATGAGTACGAACAGCATCATCCCCATCACGATGTAGAGGATGTTCATCGCCCACCAGCCATGGCTGTCCCGGCCGACGGCATAGGTCGGGAGGATGATGCCCGCGCCGACGTCGACCTTGCGCTTGCGGATCGGCCGGTCAGTTTCCCAAAGCCAGCGCATGATGCAAAGAATCATGACGATGCCGGCAACCGCCGACACCGCATAGGCCTGCACCGTCAGCGCAAGGAAGAACACTGCTGTCGCCACCGCACCCCAGAACGGCCACGGCGACGGGCCCGGCATGATCTCGACATATTGGGGCTCGGCCATAATCGGGCTGGTGACGATCGTTTCTCGCAAGCCCGTCACGCTGTTCGGCAGAAAGTAGCGACCCTCTTCGACGTCCTTGGCCAAAGAGGAATCGTCCCACAGGGGATAGCGGCTTTTGACGACCGGAATAGAGCGCGTCGAGTAAAGACCCGACGGAAGCCACTCCAGCGTGCCGCTGTCGAAGCAATTTCCCGCATTCCCCTCGCTGGGCGCCCAACGGAAAGACCGCACCAGATCTACGATGAACAAGGCAACGGCGGAGGCAAACATGAAGGCGCCGATGGTCGAAAGGAAATTGAGCAGTTCGAGTGGCGAAGACGGCAAATAGGTGAAGACGCGGCGCGGCATGCCCAGAAGGCCCGAAATGTGCATCGGGAAAAACGCGATGTGCAGGCCGGCGAACATCAGGCCGAAAACCCATTTGCCCAGCCGTTCGGACAGGGGCCGGCGGCTCACCATCGGCGTCCAGAAATAAAAGGCCGCGAACATCGGCAAAACCATGCCGCCCATCAAGACGTAGTGGAGGTGAGCGACGATGAAATAGCTGTCGTGCGCCTGCCAGTCGAACGGGACGAAGGCGACCATGACGCCGGTCAGCCCGCCCATGGTGAAAACGAACATGGCGCCGACGGTGAACAAGGCGGGCGTGCTCCACCGGATGCGGCCGCTGGCGAGCGTCGCGATCCAAGCGAAGAGCTGCACCCCGGCCGGGATGGAGACGGCCATGCTGGCGGCCGAAAACATACCTGTCGACACGCGCGGCATGCCGACCGCGAACATGTGGTGCGCCCAGACGCCGAAGCTGAGGAAGCCCGTGCCGACCATCGCCATCACCACCAACCGGTGGCCGACAAGTTCGCTGCGCGCGATAGCGGCGACCATCATAGACGTCAGGCCGGCGGCGGGCAGGAAGATGATGTAAACCTCCGGATGGCCGAAGAACCAAAAAAGATGCTGCCACAGCAGGGGGTCCCCGCCGCGCAGCGGATCGAAAAACGGCCAGTTGAAGGCCCGTTCCAGTTCGAGCAGCAGCGTGCCGACGATAACACTGGGAAAGGCGACGATGATCATCACCGCGAAGACCAGCATCGCCCAGGCGAAAATCGGCATGCGGTCGAGCGTCATGCCCGGCGCGCGCGTACGCAGGACGCCGACGATGATCTCGATCGCGCCGGCAATGGCGGAAATCTCTATGAAACCGATACCCAGCAGCCAGAAGTCGGTGTTGATGCCGGGCGAATAGGCCGTGGACGTCAAGGGGGGGTACATGAACCAGCCGCCATCGGGCGCAAGGCCGATAAATAGCGATCCGAAAAAGCAGAGGCCGCCGACCAGATAGGCCCAAAAGGCATAGGCGGAGAGGCGCGGGAACGGCAGGTCGCGTGCGGCCAGCATTTGCGGCAACAGCAGGATCCCGATCGCCTCTACCATCGGCACAGCGAACAGGAACATCATCAGCGTGCCGTGCATGGTGAAGAACTGGTTGTATGTATCGGGCGGAAGGACAGTCTGCAGCGGCGCGGCCAACTGGACCCGCATCACCAGTGCCAGGATCCCGGCCAGGAGGAAGAAGAGGAAGGCAGCCGCGACGTAATAGAGGCCGATGTAGTTGTTGTTGACAGCTGCGAAATATCCCCACTTCCGCGGCGCGCACCAAATCCGCTCAAGCTCCTCCAACTCGCCGTCTGGACGGGTTTCCCGCGTCGGAAAACGGTCGTACAGTGCGGGATCGAAGCCCGTCTCTGTCGTCACTTCAGAGTCTCGAGATAGGTAACGATGTCCTGAAGCTGGCGCGGCTCGAGCCGGTCGTAATTCGGCATGCGATTGCCGGGCTTGATTGACTGGCTATGCCCCACCCATCCGGTCATCGTCCCGCGATTGTTGGGAAGGATGCCGCCGCCGAGCGTCTGGCGGGCTGCGACATTGGTCAGGTTGGGACCGGTGCGGCCAACCGCGCGGGTGCCGTCGACGGTATGACAGGCCGCGCAGCCGGAGTCAGTGAACAATGCGAAGCCTGCACTGTCGGGCTTTGGCGTGGCCGCTGCGGCGCGCCGCGCGCCCCACCACCGGCCGAATTCGTCGGGCGCATGAGCGATGACAACCATCCCCATCAGCGCGTGCGCGCGTCCGCAATATTCGGCGCAAACACCGCCGTAGCGGCCGATGCGGTCGGCTTGCACCGTCAGGCGGTTGGTGCGGCCGGGGATCATGTCCTTCTTGCCCGAAAGGTGCGGGACCCAGAAGCTGTGGATCACGTCCGCCGATGCCAGTTCGATGGCGACCGGCTGCCCGGTAGGAATGTGCAGTTCGTTCGCATCCTCCGCAATCACGCGGCCCTGGGGGTCGAGATACTGGACGCGAAACCACCACATTTCGCCCGTGACGCGCACCCGCATCGCGCCATCCGCCGCAGGGCGGTCAAGCTTCGCGGTTAGCATCAGGCCCCAGATCAGCAGCGCCGCAAGAACGACCGCAGGGAGCGCCACGCCGAAAACAAGGATAGAAGTTTGCCCGCCGAGCCGTGCTCGCCAGACAGGCGGCCCCCTCCAGGCGACGAACAGCGCCGCGACGACGAGGGTGGTGACCAACGCTCCCATTCCGGACAACGCCCAAGCGACGGTTCGCACCGGCTCTGCATAAGGCCCCATCGGGTCGAGTACGGGCGGCGGCCAGCCGAACAGGGCCTCGGTCATCGCTTGCTTTCCTCGATCAGATATTGGGCGACATCCCGCGCCTCGCGATCGTCGATTGGCATGGCGGGCATGACGGTGCCGGGCTTCACGGCCGGCGCGTTGCGGATAAAGGCAGCAAGGTTTTGCGGCGTGTTAGGGAACGTCCCGGCAACCAGACCCTGCTGGTCCATGCCGTCGAGTGAAGGGCCGAGCCTGCCCTTGGGCCAGTCAACGCCGGGAATGACATGGCACGAGCCGCACTGGACGCGCTCGATCACCGCCCTCCCTCTTTTCGCCGCATCGGAATCAAGCTGATGGCGGTTGTCGGGCGCTGGCTTGCATGCCGCCAGCGCCGCCATCGTCGCCGCTATGCCGAATTTTGCCCCCTTACCCATCAGCGATGGAACCGTCGTTTCCCCCAACCTGTTCCACCGGCTGTGAAGCTGGCAGCGATCCTGACCCTTGCCCCCATTCTCTCCGCCTGTTCGGCCGACGCAGGCGGGCCTGCTCGATACCGGGCCACCGGTCAGATGATGGCGCTGTCGGGAGGTGATGCCGGACCGGAAGGTGCGTGTGCAACGTGCCATGGCCTGAAGGGTGAGGGCGATGGCGACCTGACCCCGCGGCTGGCGGGTCTCGACCAGGGCTATCTGGTCCGGCAGCTGACCAACTATGTCGAAGGGCTTCGCGCCCATCCGCAGATGCGGTCGATCGCGCGAACGATGGATGCCGACGAACGGCTCGCAGTCGCTTCCTATTACGCCTCGCTTCCCTTCGAGCAGGGTAGCAGCGCAATTCGCGGCACGCCGCTGTTTGCCGCCGAGTGCGCGTCGTGCCACGGCCCGTCCGGCGAGGGGACGCCAGGAGTTCCCGCCATCGCCGGCCAAAGCGCGGCTTACGTCGAGGCACAGTTCGATGCGTGGAAAAGCGGCGCGCGTCGGGGCGACAGTGACGGGACGATGACCCAGATCAGCCGTCAATGGGAGCAGTCCCGGCTTCGGGTGGCAGCGGCGCATGTTGCAGCCCTTGGGGGTGCGACCGACTATTCGGAATCTCCGGAAGCATGCCCTCCAGAACGTCGTGCCGATCCCAGAAATGATGCTTCAGCGCCGCCCCGATGTGCATCGGCACCAACAGCGCCAGCGCGATGATACCGATGCCGTGCGCTTTTTCGGCTGCCTCGAGAATCCGCAGCTTCCATTCGATAGAGAGACTGCCAAACGGCATCGGCGGAATGGGAAGGACCCCGGCGAGCGCGAGTGGTTCGCTCGGCGTTATCGCCGACCACATCGCCCAGCCGCTGAGCGGCAGGAGCGCGAATAGCGTGTAAAAGAGAATGTGGGTAAGATGCGCGACGTCCGACTGCCAGCCCGGCTCGTCGGCGTCGTTGATCGGCCCTGGTATCATCAGGCGCCAGATCCCGCGCAGGATGGCGAGAAGCAGGATCAGCAATCCCATCGCGCTATGGTCGGCATAGGCCCCCATTCGGGCTGCCCCAACGTCCAGCCGCTCCAGACGCCAGCCGGCTATCAACTGGTAGATGACCAGCGCCGCCATGACCCAATGGAAGGTGACGCCGACCGGCGTGTAGCGGCCCCGCGCCGAATGCTTGCGTGCCCAGCGGCGCAGCTCGCGGATCAAGCCCGCGCCTCCCGTCTGGTCAGGCTGCGCACCAGAGCCAGCGCGACAAACAGGTATACGGTCGACGCGGGCGCCCACATGATGAGCCCGCCAACCTGCTGGTCCTCGATCGGTGTCATGCCCCAGGCGGTGGTAGTCGAGAAATGCGCGGCGTAAAGCGGCATCGAGGACAATGTGATAAGCGCTCCGAGCAGCCCCATTGCCACCATGGCGGCAAGGAGCGCGGCAATCGAGGCGGGCTTCGGCGACCGGAATATCCGGTCCCAGAAAAGCGTCGCCGTCGCGAAGATGCTGGCCTGCATCATCCAATAGCCAAGGTCATTGGTGACCGCCCATGCGTAAAGGTTCGGCGCGTGCCATGACCACATTGCCGCGGTTGCGGCGGCGGTCCAGGCTGACAGCCCACCGGCAACCTGCTGACATTGGTGTCGCCACAGTTGCGCCGCAAGCGGCGCGAGGACGAGCGCAAGAAGCAAGTGGTGGGTCACGCGCACGGCGAACAGTGACGAGCCCCACGCGCAGAACGGGGAAACGTACAAAATGGCGAACAGCGCAATTAGCGAAAGGCCGCGGCGTCCATTTGCAGGCTGGCGCGACAACTTACGCATAGAAAGCAGGATCCCCAGGGCCAACACCGCCAACAGCAGGGGGTCCGCATTCCACTGTCGGAGCAATTCTCCCGGGCCCGCCGCCGGTCCGCAATAGGACCTCAGTGCTTCGTTCAGCGGAATCTGCGGACCAGTCATGACAGCGCAATTCATGACGCTTGCCGAGCGTTCCTTCAAATCGTGATGCGGATCGCGACGCAACCGATTCGGCTGCATTGCGTTCGCCCTTCAATCACCTTGCTGAACAGGGAAGCGGGATGAGCGATAGACCAGCCGTTGAGGGGCATTCCTCACCTCTTTATGCCATCATTCTGGGATTCATTTTCCCGCTATCGCTGGGCGCGCTCCTTAGTGACTGGCGATATTCGTTCACCTACGAAATCCAGTGGCTGAACTTTGCCGACTGGCTGGTTGCCGGGTCGCTCGTCGGAGGCGGGCTGGCGCTGGCCTGGACGCTCGTAGCGAACACGGTTCGCGGCCGCTGGCGTCATCGCCCGAGCTCGCTCGCCGCCCTGTTGCTGGTCATCTTTTTCGTAATCCAGTTCATCAATGCGCTGACTCATTCGAAGGACGCCTATGCGACGATGCCGGCGGGCCTGATCCTGTCGATCATTGCCACCCTGCTCGCGCTCGCCGCGGCGTGGCTTGGCCTTCGCTCCAGCACCAAGGGAGTGGCCCAATGACCTTTCGAGTCCTGCCCCTCCTGCTGGCTGGCGCTTCGATGGCGGCCTGCGGCTCCGACCCCAGCCCCGACCAATATGGTCCGAACCCGCAGCTTCCCGAGATTCAGCGGGGCCTGTTCCCGAGCATGAAGATCTCAAAGCCGACGGGGTGGGGCGACGACAAGCCCATGGTTCCGGCCGGCTTCAAGGTCGACGCGATCGCGACCGACCTCAAGATACCGCGCCAGACGCTGCTGCTGCCTAACGGCGACATATTGGTCGCGGAAGGCAAGGCAAAAGCCGCTCCGCCGCTCCGGCCCAAGGACTTCATCGGCGGCATCATCAAAAAGCAGGGCGTGACATCGGTTAAGGGTGGCGACCGGCTGACTATTCTACGCGATTCCGATGGCGACGGAATCTATGAAGCCAGAGGTGTGTTCGCCGACCGGCTGAACGCGCCCTATGGGCTCGCCTTTGTCAACGGCGCAATCTACGTCGCCAACCAGGACAGCGTCGTCCGCTTTGCCTACCAAGACGGCCAGACCGCGGCGAGCGGCCCACCCGTCAAGATTACGGACCTTCCGTCAGTCATCAATCACCACTGGACCAAGGCGATGACTGCAAGCGCCGACGGACGTTTTTTGTTCGTTGGTATCGGATCGAACAGCAACATTACCGAACGCGGGATGATGGCCGAGCAGGATCGTGCCGTGGTCTGGCAGATCGACACGCAGACGGGCATGCAAAAAGTCTATGCGTCCGGCTTGCGCAACCCCAGCGCGCTTGCAACTCAACCGTTCACCGGGACGATCTGGGCGGCGGTCAACGAGCGGGACGAGCTAGGCCCGAACCTGGTCCCCGACTATATTACCTCTGTCAGGCCCGGCGCCTTCTATGGCTGGCCGTACGCCTACTGGGGCCGGAACGCCGATCCCCGCGTGCGCCCCCAAAAGCCCGAAAAAGTCGCCGCGACGGTTCGGCCAGACTACAGCATCGGCTCGCACCGTGCGCCATTGGGTCTCGCCTTCTCGGTCCCGGCGCTCGGCGCTCCTTTCGCCGACGGGGTCTTCGTCGGCGAGCATGGCAGCTGGAATCGCAACGGCGTCGTCGGTTATCGCGTCTCGTTCGTCCCGTTCCGCGGCGGGCGCCCGGCGGGCAACCCAATCGATTTCCTCAGCGGTTTCCTGAAAGACGGCAAGGCGCGCGGTCGCCCCGTAGGCGTCACGGTCGATCCCAGGGGCGCTGTAATCGTTGCGGACGACTTGTCCAACACGGTGTGGCGCGTGACGCGTACGGCTACGCCGCCAGCTGCTCCGCCTGCTCGCTAAGGTCCAGCCAACGCATTTCGGCGTCCGCCAACTCGGTCGCCTTCCGAGCTCGCTTTCGGGCCAGTTCGGCAAGCATGGCGGATTGAGCCGGATCTGCCATTGCCGCGTCGATCACCTCGATCTCCGCGGTTAGCCGCGCGATCGCGCTCTCGGCTTCGCTCGCCCGCTTCCGAGCCTCTTTGGCATCGCCGCGCGCCGATGCCTGCGCCTTGCGGTCAACCTTTCCGCCCCTCGTCTTGCCCTCGCCTTTTGGCTGGTTTCGGCCCAAGATGAAGTCGATATAATCGTCAATACTGCCGTCAAAATCGGTCGCACTGCCCTGGTCGACGAGCACGAGCCGGTCGGCCGTCGCCTCGACCATGTGTCGGTCGTGGCTGATCAGGATGACCGCGCCCTCATAGCCGTTCAGCGCCTGGACCAGCGCCTCTCGCGCATCAACATCGAGGTGATTGGTCGGTTCGTCGAGGATCAGCAGGTGCGGCGCATCACGGGTTATCAGCGCTAACGCCAAACGCGCGCGCTCGCCGCCCGAAAGCCGTGCGACCATTGTCGTCGCTTTGTCACCCGAAAAGCCGAAGCGACCGAGTTGCGCGCGCACTGCGGCGGGAGTCTTGCCTTCCATCGCCCGGCTCATGTGATTGAGCGGCGTTTCGTCACTGCTCAGCTCCTCCACCTGATACTGGGTAAAGTATCCGACCTTCATCTTGCCGGCGGCCACCATGACACCCTCGCCCGGCGCCAGTTGCGCTGCGAGCAGGCGCGCAAGCGTCGTCTTGCCGTTGCCATTGCGACCGAGCAGAGCAACGCGATCGTCCGGGTCGATGCGCAGGTTCAAGCGGTTCAGTACCGGCTTCGCGCCGTAGCCGACCGATGCCATGTCGAGCGTAATTAGCGGTGGCTTCAGCTCGCTGGGCGACGGAAAGTCGAAGCTCAAGCTGGGATCCTCGGCCATCGCCGCGATCGGCTGCATCTTGGCCAGCATCTTCGCGCGCGATTGCGCCTGCTTGGCGGTCGAGGCGCGGGCGCTGTTGCGGGCAATGTAGTCCTGAAGCCGGGCGCGCTGCGCATCCTGCGACGCCTTGGCCGCGGCAAGCTGTGCTGCGCGTTCGGCGCGCTGCTTTTCGAACCCGTCGTAATTGCCGCTGTAAGTCGCGATGCGCCCGCCCTCCAGGTGGAGAATGGTATCGACGACGTTGTTGAGTAGGTCGCGCTCGTGGCTGATCAGGATCAGCGTTCCGGCGTAGCTCTTCAGGAAGTTTTCGAGCCAGAGCGTCGCTTCAAGGTCGAGGTGGTTCGACGGCTCGTCGAGCAACAGTACGTCAGGCGCCGAGAATAGCAGGGCGGCAAGCGCGACACGCATTTTCCATCCGCCCGAATAGCTGTCGAGGGGCCGGCCCTGCATTTCCTCGT
Organism: Sphingomonas edaphi; assembly: GCF_003583725.1. GTDB lineage: Bacteria > Pseudomonadota > Alphaproteobacteria > Sphingomonadales > Sphingomonadaceae > Sphingomicrobium > Sphingomicrobium edaphi. The sequence continues at coordinate 948,123 of NZ_QXTF01000001.1, forward strand.
CAAAGCCGAGGCCGAGCAGAATCTGCGCGGCGCGGGCGTCCGCGGTATATGCGTCGATCGCCAGCAACCGGTCGTAAATGTCGCCGAGCCGGTCTGGATCATCGCAACCTTCCGCCTCCACCATCAGCGCCGCACGCTCGGTATCGGCGGCCAGCACGGTCTCGAACGGAGTGATCGTCCCGCTCGGCGCGTCCTGCGCGATATAGCCCAGCCGGGTGCGGCGCGGCATCTCGATTCCGCCTTCGTCAGCTTCCAGCTGGCCGATAATGACCTTCATCAGCGTCGACTTGCCCGCCCCGTTGCGGCCGATCAGACCGACACGGCTACCCGGAGTGATGGTGGCGCTGGCGCGTTCGAGGATCGCGCGCCCGCCGAGGCGCACCGTGATGGCGTTGATGGTCAGCATGTGCAGCGCCTATCAGTGGAAAGCGGCAGAAAAAGGGAAGAACCCGTTCGATCGCCGGAAGTGGTGCCGCTTGCGTGACTCGAACACGCGACCCCATCATTACGAATGATGTGCTCTACCAGCTGAGCTAAAGCGGCATTGCCTGAATCGGCTTGCGCTGCGCCCCTACACGCGCCGTTCGCACGCGGCAAGCCTTGGCATTGCCGATGGCGATTACCGCTTATGCTTAACGCTTTCGCAACCGTTTCAGAGGAAATTGGCGCTGCAACAAGGGATTTTGCGAAGGTTTTACGGCGTGGACAGCTATTCCGAACACCCGAGCGAATATGATGCGACGGCGACCACCGCCGAAACGCAGTCAGATGTGTCGGCCGCGATCGGCGCCGATGAGCGCCGGATGCACGTCCGCGCCTATAATTATTGGTGCTCGCTGCTGGACGGTCGCGATTATCCTTCTATCGAGGACTTGGAGCCAGGCGACATCCAGGATTTCGGGCCGCATTCGGTCCTGCTTGATTTCACCGAGGGTTCGGACAATCCGGCGACCCCCTACGTCGGCACCGCGATTCGCGAGGAATGTGGACTCGGCGACGACATCAAGGAGATCGCCGACGTCCCGAGCCGTTCGCTGCTGTCGCGGCTGACCGACCATTACATGCAGATTATCGCCAACCGCGCGCCGGTCGGCTTTGAGGCCGAGTTCGTCAATCAGCGAGGCCGCTCGATCTGCTACCGCGGCATCCTGATGCCGTTCAGCTCCGACGGTGACACGATCGATTTCATCTATGGCGTCATTAACTGGAAAGATGTTGGCGAAGCCGGGGAGACGCCCGCCGTCATCCGGCCCGCCTTGCCGCCGCTGGAGCGGGAAACGGACGAGGACGAAACGCTCGATCTGGTCGAAGTAGTGGACGAGCAGACGGCCGTTATCCCGCATCTCGCTTGGGAAGACGGACCCATGGCAGATGATGCAACCTCGGAGGACAGCGGCGAGGATGCCGAGGTTGAGCTCGATCCCGACGCGGGCCTTGCCGACCGCCTTTGGGCCGCGCGCGAAAGCGCCGAGGTCTGTAAGCAGCAGGACGGGCGGAGCCGCGCGGCACTCTATCGTGCTCTGGCGATGGCTTATGACTTCGCCGTCGCCGCAAAGCGCGTCCCCGACGATTATGCAGAAATCCTCGACGACGCCGGCGTGAAAGCGCAGGCGCGCGCTCCTATGACGCCGATCGTTAAGCTCGTCTTCGGGGCCGATTATGACAAAACCCGCCTGACCGAATTCGCCGCTGCGCTGAGCTATGCAGAACGCTGCGAGGTCGACTTCGGCGGTTTCCAGTCATTTGTGGAACAGGCCGAGGGTGGCTTGAAGGGCCTCGTCGCCGAAGAGCGCAAGGCGCGCCGCCCGGACAAGCCAGTGGAAGACAAGGTCGCGATCGGAAAAACTGCCCTGCGTTCGGCTCCGCCGATTGCACTGGCGCAGCTTCCGACCAACGAGGAGTTCGCGCTGGTCCTAACGCGCCGGAACGCCAACGGCATCCACGAGGTAGTCGAACTGGTGGGGGACTCATCGATGCTCGACCGCGCGCTCCGCCGCGCTGCCCGTTAACCGGCACCCACGACCTTTTCCGACTGTTGCTTAACGCGGCGCGCGGGACTAGGCCCCGCCGCATCGCGAGACATGCGGAGCTTTAGCAGGACATGACGGTGGTTACGCGCGCGGAAACGGCGACGATCGATGGTTTGCAGGAAGCGCTGGTGCGCAACGCCCTGGCGGGCGAACTGGATGGGTTCAGCAGCGAGGATCAGGCTGAAGCCGCGCGCTTCCTGGCGGAGGTCGCCCAGGTGCGGAAGCCCGGTGAGGTTGCGCTTCGTATCGAATCGACCGGTGGTGAAGCCGGCCGCCGCCGCATGCGGATCGCGATCATCAACGACGATATGCCGTTCCTGGTCGATTCCATCGCGAACGCGATCGCCGGCCGCCACCTCACCATCCACCGCTTGCTGCATCCCGTGATGTGCGTCGATCGCGACCTCGACGGCCGCTTGAAGGCCGTCGAACAAAGTTGCGAGGACAAGAGCCGCCGCGAATCGATGATGTACATCGAACTCGACCGCGCCGACGCGCGTGGCCGCGTTGAATTGAATGATGAACTTCACGCCGTACTGGCCGACGTCCGCGTCGCCGTGCGCGACTGGCGCAAGCTGCAAGAGCAGATGCGCGCTGACGCCGCCAACATCGACGATCCCGAAGGCGCGGCGTTACTAAACTGGTTCGCCGACGGCGCGATGACCCTGCTTGGTTACGAAGTAGAACGGCCGGGCGAAGAGCCGTCGAGAACTCTCGGAATCTTCTCGATCCCTGGCGCACCGACAGACAAGGGCGGAAGCGAAGGCGCAATTCGCTATTTCGAAAATGGCGGAGCCGTTCCGCTGATCGCCAAGGCCGAGCGGAAATCGACGGTCCATCGCCGCGTCCCGCTCGACCTGGTTGCGGTGCCAATCCGCGAAGGCGGTAAGGTCACCGGCATCGGCGTCCACGCGGGCCTGTGGACCAGTCAGGCGCTCATCCTTCCGACCGAGGAAGTCCCGGTGCTTCGCCGCCGACTGAAAGAGCTGGACAAGGCGTTCGGCTTCGACCCCTCCGGCCACAGCGGCAAGGCGCTACGCCATGCCCTCGGCTCCGTCCCGCGCGACCTGTTGATCAATCTCAGCCCGGAAAGCGGGCGCGAGCTGGTCACCATGGCGATGTCGCTGGCGGACCGTCCGCGTCCGGCCATCCTGCTGCTGCGCAGCATCCTTAGAGGCCATTTGTTTGCCTTCGTCTGGCTGCCGCGGGAGGAACTGAACACCGGCCGCCGCCTCGCGATTGGCGAGATGCTCGAAGACTCTACCGGCCGCGAAGTGACAAGCTGGTCGGTCGAACTTGGCGAAGGCGACCTCGCCCTCATTCGCTATACGCTCGATATCGAGGCCGACGAGGCGACCCCCGACATCAAGCTTCTGAACGAGCGTCTGGACGCGATGGTTCGGGGCTGGCGCCCAAGCGTCGAGGAGTCGCTCATCGAGGCAGTCGGCGCGGGCCGCGGTACCCGTCTGGCACTCACCTACGCCAGCCAATTCCCCGAACATTACCGGACGCAAACGAACCCGTCGGAAGCGGCGCAGGACATCCTGCGCCTCGATCGCCTGCACGGCATCGATCAACGGGACGCGCGATTCTTCCGCGACGGCCCGATCGAGAATTGCCGCCTGCGCCTGAAGATCTACCGGCGTGGTGACCTGATTGCCCTGTCGGAAGCGGTGCCGGTCCTGGAGAACTTCGGTTTCCGCGTACTCGAGGAACTTCCGACAGAAGTTGAGGGCGACGTGGACAGCTACATCCACGATTGCCTGCTGGAACTTCCTGTCGGTACGAACATCACCGGGATCTTCGAACGGGCCGAAACGATCGAGCGGGCAATCGCCGACGTGTTGGCCGGTCATTCAGAAAATGATGCCTTCAACCAGCTAGTGCTATTTGCCGGGCTGGAGACGCGCGCGGTTGTCTGGCTGCGCGCCTGGTTCCGCTATCTGCGCCAAACTGGCGTCGCATTTGGCTTGGCCACGGTGGTCGACGCACTCCGGCTCGCGCCGGTTGCAACGGCCGCGCTGGTCAACCTGTTCGTTGCGAGACATGATCCAGCAGGCGAGCAGGGCCGCCCGGCCGCCGTGAAGGCCGCGGGCGCTGCGTTCGACGAAGCGCTCAAGGACGTTCGTGGCATTGATGACGACCGAATTCTCCGTCTGATGCGCGCGGTTGTGGGCGCCACGCTGCGCACCAATGCATTCTCCGTTGCTGCGAATGAGGCGCTGGCATTCAAGATCGACAGCAAGCAGGTCCCTGGCCTCCCTGCGCCGATCCCCTATCGCGAAATCTGGGTCTACAGCCCCCGCGTCGAGGGCATCCACCTGCGCGGCGGCCCGATCGCACGCGGCGGCCTTCGCTGGTCCGACCGGCGCGACGACTTCCGCACCGAAATCCTTGGGCTCATGAAGGCGCAGCTGGTAAAGAACGCGGTCATTGTTCCGACCGGCGCCAAGGGCGGCTTCTATGCCAAACAGTTGCCTAACCCGTCGCTCGATCGCGACGCATGGCTGGCGGAAGGCACGGAAAGCTATCGCATCTTCATCCGGTCGCTGCTGTCGGTGACCGACAACATCGTCGAGGATGAGGTGATGCATCCGGCCGACGTCGTGATCCACGACGGCGATGACCCTTATTTCGTCGTGGCCGCGGACAAGGGAACCGCGACATTCTCGGACGTCGCCAATGCGATTGCGCTGGAACGCGGCTTCTGGCTGGGCGACGCCTTCGCTAGCGGCGGCTCCAACGGTTACGACCACAAGGCTATGGGTATCACCGCCAAGGGTGCATGGATCTCGGTGCAGCGCCACTTCCTCGAAATGGGCATCAACGTCCAGAAGGACCCGGTTCGCGTCGCAGGGTGCGGCGACATGTCGGGCGACGTGTTTGGCAACGGCATGCTGCTGTCCAACGCGATCAAGCTGGTCGCGGCATTCGATCATCGCCACATTTTCATCGATCCCGATCCCGATCCCGCAGCAAGCTGGGCCGAGCGCAAACGGATGTTCGACCTTCCCCGCTCAAGCTGGGATGACTATGACCGCAGCGTCATGTCGACAGGTGGCATGATCGTCCCGCGCAGCCAGAAAGAAATCGAGCTGACGGCCGAGGCCCGCGCGGCGTTGGGCATCGATACAGAGACGATCGACCCGACCAGCCTGATCAGCGCGATCCTCAAAGCGCCGGTCGACCTGCTGTGGTTCGGCGGCATCGGCACTTACATCAAGTCGTCGGCACAAACGAACCCGCAGGTCGGCGATCCTGCGAACGACGCGCTACGGGTCGATGCGCGCGATGTTCGGGCGAAGGTAATCGGCGAAGGCGCGAACCTAGCAATCAATCAGGCAGGCCGCATCGAATTCGCCGTCCATGGCGGCCGTATCAACACCGATTTCATCGACAATTCGGCTGGCGTCGACTGTTCCGATAATGAGGTCAACATCAAGATTCCGCTCAACCGCGAAATGCGGGAGGGACGGCTTGAGGAAGCGGACCGCAACGCTCTCTTGGCCGAGATGACGGATGAAGTGGCTGAATTGGTGTTGGAGGACAATCGCCTCCAGTCGCTGGCCCTGTCGATCGCCGAAGCGCGCGGACCGGCCGGTCTTCCCGGCTTCGTCAGGACCATCGAAATGCTCGAGGCGGCCGGCCGCCTCGACCGCAAGGTTGAAGGGCTGGATAGCAGCGATGCCCTGCTTCGCCGCGGACTCGACGCGCGTGGCCTGACCCGGCCTGAGCTGGCGGTTATCTTGTCGATGGCCAAGATGAGCCTGCAGGACGCGGCCGAAGAACTGAAGCTGGCTGACGATCCAACCATGGACGGCGACCTGCTGTCAGCCTTCCCGACGCCGATGCAGAAGGCGCATCCCGACGCGATCCGTGCTCATCGTCTGCGGCACCAGATCATCGCGACCAAGGTGGCAAACCGCTTGGTCAACCGCATGGGGCCAAGCGTTGCGTTGGACATGACTGAAGAGGAGGGCGTTGGCCTACCGCAGGTCATCACCGCATTCCTCGTTGCCGAGCGCCTGTTGGAACTGCCCAGACTCTGGGCGCAGATCGAAACCGCGGACGTGACCGAGGCTGCCCGCATCGAACTGTTCGCGTCTGCTGCGCGTAGCGTCCGCGGACACTTGGGCGACATCATCCGCGCGGCCGCCGGCGAGACTAGTGTCCAGGCCGTAACCGACCTCCTTCAGCCGGGCCTTCAGGCCGTTGCCAGCGAAACGTCCAGCCTGATCCGCGACGAAGTTAGGGGTGAGGCGGATTCGCGCCGCGAGCGCTTGCTCACGCTCGGCGCCAGCATGGACATGGTCGACGAACTGGTTCGACTGTACGAGCTGGACGGCGTCTTCGGTATCGCGGCGATGGGCGCCCGCAAAGGCACGGACTCGCTGGCGATTACTCGTGCCTACACCAAGCTTGGCGAAGTGCTCGGCATCGATTGGACCCAGCAACAAGTGGCGCGATTTGTCCCGTCCGACCATTGGGAACGACTGCTGACCGCCGGCATCGCCCGCGATTTCGAGCAGCTGCGGATCGATTTCCTCAACCGCACGCGCGGCGAGGACCCGTATGACAGCGTCGAACGCTGGGTCGAACGCAACCCGCGACGCATCGCGCAATTCCGCGCGCTGGTCGAGCGGGCAAAGCTGTCGGGCAACATCACCGCCCCGATGCTCGCGCAGATCGCCGGCCAGGCCCGGATTTTGCTCGCCCGCTGATGCGCGCAACAGTCCTCGTTCCTGCACCCGAGTTCCACGAGGCGTGGGACTGGGCATACGACGTCGAATCCGCCGTTCTCAGGGACGCGGGCTTCGAAGTCACGCCACAGCCGTGGACGGAGATGGGCGGTCTCACCGAAGCCGACCTCGTCATGCCGCTAGTGGCGTGGGGATACCACCTGCAACCCGTCCGATGGCATGCGCTGCTCGACCAGCTCGAACGCGACGGCGTACCGACCTTGAACCCGGTCCCGCTGCTGCGCTGGAACAGCGACAAGCGCTACCTCGCGGAATTGGGCGCCAAGGGCATCGCCGTCATCCCAACGATCCTTGTCGAAGCCATCGAGGAGTCCGACCTTAACGAGGCGCGCGCACGGTTCGGCAGCACCCTGGTCATTAAGCCGCCAGTATCCGCATCTGCCGACGGCACGTTCAAGTTGGGACCCGACGACCCCCTACCCGCCTCGGCGCGCGGCAAGGAAATGCTAATCCAGCCCTACCTGCAGTCGGTCGCACGCGAAGGCGAATATTCTATCATTATGTTCGGCGGCCATTTCAGCCATTCCATCGTCAAACGCCCAAAAGCGGGGGACTATCGCGTCCAGCCGCATTTGGGCGGGACAGAGGTGCCCTGCGATCCTCCCGAAGGCGCGGTGGAGCTTGCGAGAGCAGCATTATTGGCCGCTCCCGCCGAAGCGACCTATGCCCGCGTCGACATGGTACGTAATAACCACGGCGCGCTTGCGATCATCGAACTGGAGCTGATCGAGCCGGCGCTGTGGCTACAGCATTCGTCCGACAGTGGCGCCGCTTTTGCGTCAGCGATCCGCACCGCCGCCGGTCTTGAGAAACAGCCATTGGCGAATGGCTGAAGTCAGGTTGGGCGGCCCGCCGGGCGCGCCCATCCGTTCGACATCGATCCGCGCTATCAGCGCGTTGACCGGCAATCCCGCCACCGCCGATGCACGCTCCAACGCTGCCCAGAAAACCGGTTCAAGGCTGATTGACGTTTCGTGACCGGCGATCGTCACCGATCGTTTGGTGGGCTTTCCAAGCTCCATCAATACATGTGCTGACCGCCGTTGATCGACAGCGTCGAGCCGGTGATGAAACCGGCATTTTCGTCGACAAGGAATGCCACGCCGCGCGCGATTTCGTCGGCCTTGCCAAGCCGGTTGACCGGGATTTTGGCAATGATTTTGCCCAGAACTTCCTGCGGCACGGCGGCGACCATGTCGGTGTCGATATAGCCCGGCGCGATGGCGTTAACGGTCACTCCGTTCCGTGCGCCCTCCTGCGCAAGCGCCTTGGTGAAGCCGTGGATGCCTGACTTGGCAGCGGCATAGTTCACCTGGCCGTATTGACCTGCCTGCCCGTTAATCGACCCGATATTCACGATCCGACCATAGCCGCGCGACTGCATGCCTTCGAACACGGCCTTGGCCATGTTGAAGCAGCCGCCCAGATTGGTGTCGATCACGTCCTGCCATTTCTGATGATCCATGCGCTTCATCGTCGTATCGCGCGTGATCCCAGCATTGTTGACCAGTACATCGACCGGGCCGAGGTCGGCCTCGACCTTCTTGACGCCCTCCATGCAGGCTTCGTGATCTGCCACATCCCATTTATAGGCCGGAATGCCGGTGCGTTCGGTGAACTGGCGCGCGCGCTCTTCATTGCCGGCGTAGTTCGCGGCGACCTTCATCCCCATACCCTTGAGCGCGACGCTGATCGCCTCGCCGATACCTCGGGTTCCCCCGGTTACGATCGCCACACGCGCCATGACTCTCTCCTGATTTTATTTATTCGTTCGGGTTAGGACGGCGGCCACCATCCGGCAAGTTCGCGGCGGATGAGTGCGTCGAGCATCCCCATCCCCTCGTCGCTGTCGTTGAGGCAATCGAGCCGGGCAAAATGCGTGCCGCCTGCGGCCAAGAATTGCTCGCGGCCGCGAATGCCAAGCTCTTCAAGGGTTTCCAGACAGTCGGCGGAAAAGCCCGGCGCGGCGATGGCGAGCTTTCGAACGCCCTGGGATGGATAAGCGGCCAGCATCGCATCCGTCGCCGGCTCCAGCCACTTGGCCTTGCCGAAGCGCGACTGGAACGCAATGTCGACCGGGCTTCCAATCGCCTCGCCGAGCAGGCGCGCAGTCTTCTGGCAGTGGCAATGATAGGGATCGCCGAGATCCAGCGTGCGCTGGGGCATGCCGTGAAAGCTCAGCAGCAACCGTTCCGGAACGAAGTCGAGCGCCGCAAGCTGCCGGTCGAGATCGCGCTTCAATGCGTCAATATAGTGCGGGTCGTCATGATAAGGTGGCAAAGTGCGCAGCGCGGGTTGCCAGCGCTTGGCGGCAATGGCTGCAAAAGTCGCGTCCATCGCACTCGCGGTCGTGGCCGCGCAATATTGCGGATAGAGCGGTGCTGCCAAGATGTGGGTTGCTCCTTCGGCGAACAGCCGGTCAATGGCCGTTTGAATGCCGGGATTGCCGTAGCGCATGGCCCAGTCGACCAGCACCCCGTCTCCAAGCCGCGCCTGAAGCGAGGCCGCCTGCCGCCCTGTTATAGCGGCCAAAGGGGAACCGTCCTCCGTCCATATCTGTCGATAGGCATGCGCGCTCTTTTTGGGCCGGGTGCGAAGAATGATCCCGTGCAGGATCGGCTTCCAGGCCCAGGAGGGGATCTCGACCACTCGCGGGTCGGACAGGAATTGCGCCAAATATTTGCGCACCGCTCCCGGCTCCGGCGCGTCCGGAGTCCCCAGATTAACGAGCAGGACGCCGATCTTGCGTGAAGGAATGGCGGGATGGTCGGCGGGTCGTGTCATGCCGCCCCCATCGGGTCGAACGGCAGGTTGCGCAAGCGCTTACCCGTCCCCGCAGCAATGGCGTTGGCTACGGCGGGGGCCAAGACGGCCATGCCGAGACCGCTGACACCGCCGGGCGGATTGTCGGTCCGGATCAGCTCCACCTCGATCTGCGGCACATCGGCGAGACGTTCGAACCCCTTGCCACGCAGCGGGGCCGCCTTCGGCATCCCGGCAACCCATTCAGGCGCGGGCACCGTCGCGGCAGCCACTGCAGCCATGAGACCGCCCTCCACCTGCTGCCGGACCAATGCCGGGTTGACGATTCGCCCCGCATCAACGGCAGCCACCAGCCGCGACACCCTCACCCGTTGGTCCGCGCCAATGCTTGCCTCAGCCAACAAACCGATATGCGACCCGAACAAGGTTGCGCAGGCAATGCCCATGTTACTGCCCCGCGCGCCGCCGTCCCAGCCGCCAATCGCTGCCGCGGTGGACATCGCGCGCGCCAGCCTGGGAGCGCCGCCAAGCATTCCGACACGAAAGGCGAGCGGCTCTGCTCCCATCGCCCGCGCCAATTCATCGACAAAGCTTTCGGTGACGAAGGTCAGCGATGCCTCGTCGCCGCCGCGCATGTAACCGGCCTGCAATGCCGGGCCGGCATCGATGGCTGAAATGCGGATGGATTCGATCCCATAGGGCGGAGTCGCGCCACGCGGCGAATAGGCAGGGGCATTGTCGTCGCCTGCTCGCGCCAGCGCGGCCTCTAGTGATGCCATCCCTGCGATCCGGCTGCTCCACGCTGCGATCGTTCCGCCGGGCGAAGGCAGTGCCGAAACCTTGGCCATCACTGGCGGCCTGACGGCATCGTGGTTCTGCGCAGTGGTGGGCGGGAACGCCAGGCTGACGGGGCGGTTGGCGTGGCGGGCCAGTGCGACCGCGATCGTCACCGCGTCCAGTCCCATCGCCCCTCCCGATCCGTCACCAACCGGCATGGGGTATAGGGTCACGTCGCGTTCGGGAAGATTCGCGGCTTTTGCGGCGGCCGCCCGCGCGAGTTCGGGCACTTGCGTCCCCGTCCAGACATCCAACCGATCGCGGGTGAAGCGGGCAACGGCAGCGGGCGCTTCCAGCGAATAATGCGGGGTCGGCGCAATGCTATACGTCGCGGACAAGGGGCGCGATCCGTCGGTGGCGCTCGCATAATCGCCCCACTCGAACAGGCGATCTCCATTTTCGGTTGCCAGCAAATCCGCCAAGCGAGCCATCACGTCCGGTCCATCGGTGGCGCTGAATTTCGGCGCTGCCCGCGTCAACGCATTATCGGCCGCCCACCAGGTCGATCCGATGGCCGCGATCCAGCCGTCACGGACGACCAGATCCAACAATCCCTTCTGGGCCTTGGCGCCCTCGCGAGAAAAGCCCCGCAGGCGGCCGCCTAGCGGCGCAAGCCGGGCCGAAGCGAACAGCATCCTTGGCAGTCGGACGTCCGAGGTAAATCGGAAACTGCCGTCCGATTTCGCCGCAAGGTCCAGTCGCGGCAGGGACTCACCTGCAATTTCGCCCGTGCCCGGCGCCCGGATTAATGATGTCGCCGGCGGCATGGTCGTGGCCGCATCGGCCGCAACCTCCCCGAACCCGAGGCGCTTGCCTTCGTGCAGGATGAAACCGCCAGCTGTGTCACATTCGGCTGCGTTAACGCCCCAGCGCTGGGCGGCTGCTGCGCACAGCAGGTCCCGCGCCACTGCTGCCGCCTCGCGGAGTGGCTGCTCGAACGCCCGTATCGAGGATGATCCCGCGGTTATTCGGGTGTCGACGTTATATTCGCGCGCAATTAGGCGGTTGGCATACATGGGTGCCGAGGGTGCGGGCTCAACGGCCATCATCTCCCAAGCGGCACCAAGTTCGTCAGCGGCGACTTGCGCAAGCCCGGTCCAAATGCCCTGACCCACCTCGGTCTGCGGTACCGCGAGCGTCACACGGCCATCGGTCGCAAGCCGTAAATAGGCGCCGATTGCGGCTTCGCGGGGGCCAGCGCGCAGCGGGCTGCCCTGCTGCTTTGGCCATGCCCAATAGGCGACCAACAGGCCTACGCCCGCGCCACCGCCGATCAGCATGGTGCGGCGCGTGAAGCGCGGTGAGCGCATAATTAGCCGGCGAATTGCTGCTTGAGCGCAATGCGGTCGATCTTGCCGGTGCCGAGCCGGGGCAGCGGCTCGTCGACGAAAACCATGCGCGCCGGAACCTTGAACGCCGCAAGCCGCCCGTCCAGGAACTGACGCAAATCTTCCTCGCTTAGGCAGCTTCCTTCGCGTCGGTGGAGAATGGCTACCGGAACCTCGCCCAGCCGCTCGTCGGTCACGCCGAAGACGGCCGCTTCGGCCACGCCCTCGCAAGCATAGAGCGCGGCCTCGACCTCGGCGGCAGAAATGTTCTCGCCGCCGCGAATGATGATGTCCTTCTTTCGGTCGACGATGAACAGATAGCCGTCCTCGTCGAGATAGCCGATGTCGCCGGTGCGGACGAAACCATCGGCGGTGAAGGCCGCTGCGGTGGCCTCGGGATTGCGCCAATAGCCCTTGATGTTGGCGGCCGACCGGATCGCGATTTCGCCGCGCTCGTTTGGTTCCAAGTGACGGTCGCCCTCGCCTAGGATGGCAAGCTCGACAAAGGGTAGCTGCGCCCGACCCGTCGATGCTGGTTTCGCGGCGTAATTGCCCCAGAAATTGCCGCAGCCGACGGCATTGGTCTCGGTCAGGCCATAGCCCAGCGCAGGCTGACTGTTCGGGAAGGCTTGCCGAAGCCTGTCGACATGCGCCACGGGGCGCGGCGCGCCACCACCGGCGATGTCGGTTAGCGTCGACAGGTCGTAATTGTCGCGGTCCGGGTGGTTCATTAGCTCCAGGCTCATGGTCGGAACCCCAACGAAATAGGTGATTTTTTCTTTTTCGATCAGGCGAAGAGCTTCGCCCGCGTCCCATTTGGGCATCAGGACCATGCCGCGAGCGATGACGAAGCTGTTGAGCATGACCGGCACCTCGCCCGTCACGTGAAACAGCGGGACGACCACCAGCGTCTTCAGCGGATTGACGGGCGATCGGCCCTCGGATTCCAAGATCCCGCGAAGAGTCATCAGGCTGGTCGCATAGGCATAGACGCCGGTTGTTACCGCGCGATGCGTCGACAGTGCCCCCTTGGCCTCGCCGGTCGAACCGGACGTGAACAGGATCGTCGCGTCGTCGTCAGGCTGGATCTCAGGCAGTGCCGTATCGTCCGACGCTTCGCCCAGCAGCGTCGCGAAAGCCTCCTCCAGCGGTCGTTCGATCGCGATCGTCTCGATGGCCCCGCCGGATGTGGTCGCCGCAATGCGCCGAGCGCGCGGCTCGTCTGCGATGGTCAGCGCCGGATCGGTCAGCGCCAGTGCATGGTCGAGTTCTTCCGGCTGCCACCAGCCATTGATCAGGGTCGCGATCGCCCCGGCCTTGACCGTCGCCATATAGGCCAGGATCCAACTCGGGCAGTTACGCATGGCGATAGCGATCCGGTCGCCCTTGGCGATCCCCCGCCCGACCAACGCCCGCGCCAGCCTGTCCGACAGCTGGTCGAGCTTCGAAAAGGTGAGGCGTTCGTCACCGGCGACGACGCCTTCGACCGCGCCATTCAGTGCGCAGAATGTCTTGAAAAACAGCGGCAAAGTCGACGGGAAATTCCCGACGATCGTCCGGCCATCCGCGTCCTTGTCCAGTATGACGCGCCCCCCGGGACCGGTAATGGCGGTCATCACCGCGTCGAACTTCCGGTCGAGTTCCGTCAGGGGCATCCGTCACTCCTTGGCCTTTGGCTAATGCCACCCTATGAGGCAGCAACGGCAAGGGAAAGCCCCATGAGGTTTGGTCGATGAGTTCAGCAGTGTTGGCGGCGGCAGTTTCAGGCGCGATCGCCTTTCCGGATCTCGGTCTTTCGCCGGTCGCTCTCGACCTGGGCTTCTTCCAGCTTCGCTGGTACAGCCTCGCCTATCTCGCCGGGATTTTCATCGGTTACTGGTACCTGCTGAAGCTGTTGAAACAGCCTGGCGCACCAATGGCCCGACGCCATGCCGACGACTTGGTATTCTACGCCTCGCTCGGCATCATTTTCGGCGGACGGCTGGGCTATGTGCTCTTCTACAACCTGTCATATTACCTTCAGAATCCAATCGACATCCTGAAGCTGTGGGACGGGGGGATGAGCTTCCACGGTGGCGTCATCGGCACTTCGCTTGGGATTCTCTACCTCGCACGCAAGGAAGGCCTGCCTTGGCTACGCATCCATGATTACGTAGCCTGCTGCGTCCCGTTTGGCCTCTTCTTTGGCCGCCTGGCGAACTTCGTGAACGGCGAATTGTGGGGCGCACCGACCACCATTCCCTGGGCCATCCGCTTTGTCGAGACGGTCGGCGGCCAAGCCGTCCTGGGTCCGCCTCGTCACCCGAGCCAACTGTACGAAGCGGCGCTCGAAGGCCTCGTCCTCTTCGCCATCCTGGCAGTCATGTTCTGGCGCAGCCAGGCGCGTTACGAACCGGGCAAGCTCGTCGGCGCGTTCATCTTTTTCTACGGCATTTTCCGGTTCGGCGTGGAATTCATACGTGAGCCTGACGCCCAGCTCACCGAGTTCGCCGCGGCGACCGGCCTGCACATGGGCCAGTGGCTAACCGTGCCCATGATCCTTGGCGGGATTTACTTGATGGCCACTGCCAAGAAGCGTCGGGTGAGGGTTGAGCCGACGGTCGGTACCGCGAGTATTGCGTGACCCCGCTAGGCCGGGCGCTCATTGAACGGATCAAGAGCGAAGGACCGCTCAGCGTCGAGGCCTATATGGAGGCCTGCAACGCCTATTATTACGCCACCCGCGATCCGCTCGGGGAGGGCGGCGACTTCACTACCGCCCCGGAAATCCACCAGATGTTTGGTGAGCTGGTGGGCGCCGCGCTAGCTGATGTATGGCTTCGGGCGGGCAAGCCGGGCGATGCCGTTTACGCAGAACTCGGGCCCGGCCGCGGAACGCTTGCCGCCGATGCGCTTCGGGTGTTGCGGCGATCTGGATTTGCTGGCCAAGCACACCTGGTAGAAACCAGCCCAGCATTGCGCGAGGCACAGTCCAAGCGGGTGCCAGAAGCCGCTTTTCATGACTCGATCGACAGTTTGCCAGCCATGCCCTTGCTGCTGGTGGCCAATGAGTTTTTCGACGCGCTGCCAATCCGGCAATTCGTCGACGGCCGCGAACGGCATGTCATCGTGGCGGGTGGCCACTTCGCGTTCGATAGGGATGGTCCCATCTTTGAAGATTCGCCTATGCGGCAATCCCTTGCCGAAACGCTCTCGTGGCGGCTGGCAACACACGGCGGCGCGGCCATCATCATCGACTATGGGTATGCCGGCGGGGAGCAAGGCGACACGCTGCAGGGCGTCCGGTGTCACCAATATTCCTATGTCCTCGATCATCCCGGTGAGCAGGATCTGACAGCCCACGTCGATTTTAAGGCGTTGGCCGACGCCGCTGGGCGTGGGGGGGCGGCAGCGAGTAACATCGCGTCACAGGGAACCTGGCTGGAAACGCTGGGCATCGGCGCCCGGGCAATGACCTTGGCGGCCAAGAACCCGCAGGATACGGAGGCAATTGCCGCTGCCCGCCGGCGGTTGTGCGACGAGGAAGAAATGGGTCGTTTGTTCAAGGTAATGGCCGTGCGGTCAAAGGGCTGGCCCGAGGTGGCCGGGCTAAGCGCATGACGGTCACTTACCGAACAGCGATCACCGCGGACGCTGCCGCCCTAGCCACTATTGGGGCGGATACATTCATCGCCACCTTTGGCCACCTCTACGACCCGGCCGATCTCGCGATCTTCCTGAAGTCGCATTCGGTCGAAGCTTGGGCCAAGGAACTTAACGATCGAGCCTTCGAGGTTCGGGTTGCGGAGCTCGGTGGTAGACTGGTCGGCTATGCAAAACTCGGACCGCCACACCTGCCGTTCGAACCTCGCGGGGAGGCTGCGGAACTGCGCCAGCTATATGTCATCGAAGAGGTGAAGGGTCAGGGGGTGGCCCGCGCGCTGATCGACTGGGTCATCGAGCGCGCCCGCGACCGGCGGGCCGATCACCTCTACCTGTCGGTGTTCACCGACAACCACCGCGCTCGCCGCTTCTACGAGAAACTGGGCTTCGAGGCAGAAGGCACCTACGCCTTCATGGTCGGCAATCACGCCGACGAGGATATTGTAATGAGGCTAAAGCTATGAGCCTCTCAATCGTCCGCGCAGGCGCGCTTAAGCACGTTCCCCACGGATTTTTCGGCCGCGTCGGCGGACTGTCGACTGGAGCGATGGCCGGCCTGAACTGTGGACTGGGCAGCGGCGATGATGCTGAAGCCGTTGAAGCCAACCGGCGCCTCGCGGCAGATGCGATCATCACCGGCGCGCCGCTGGCAAGCGTCCATCAGGTCCATTCGCCGACCGCAGCCATCGTGCGGGAAGCTGTCACCCATTCGGAGCGGCCCCACGCTGATGCGCTAGTGACTGACCGAGCGGGTCTTCTGCTTGGCATCGTCACGGCTGATTGCGCACCTGTCCTCCTAGCTGACGTGCAGGCCGGCGTCATCGGCGCGGCCCATGCCGGATGGCGTGGAGCGACTGCCGGAGTAACCGACCAGGCTATTGCGGCGATGATTTCGCTAGGTGCCTCCATCGAGCGCATCGCCGCGGCGGTTGGTCCCTGCATTTCCCGCGCATCGTACGAAGTTGATTCTGCTTTTACGGAGAGGCTGCTCGCTGAGGACCCGGGCAGCGACCGCTTTTTCGCGGAAGGCCCTGCGCACCGACCGCATTTTGACCTCGAAGCCTATGTGGTTGGTCGCCTTGCTGCGGCGGGGGTCCGGAAAATCGAGGCAGCAGGGCTCGACACCTATTCGCTGGAAGGCCGTTACTACAGCTATCGCCGTTCGACCCATCGCGGCGAAGTGACTTATGGGCGGCAAATCTCCATCATTGGTCTCGCGCCCTAGCGCCGCTTTGCACCAGCGGCTAATGGCGCGGCGACAAGGAGAATATCAGTGACCGAGAGCCGCCGCCCCAAGGATGCCGAAACGCACATTGGCAACCATAAGCTTGACCCCTCAACCCTGATGATGGGCTATGGCTTCGACCCGGCGCTTTCGGAAGGTTCGTTGAAGCCGCCGATCTTCCTCACCTCGACTTTCGTGTTTGATAAGGCCGCCGACGGGAAGCGCTTCTTTGAAGGCATCACAAACAAGCACGGATCGGGCGGCAAGGCCGAGGGGCTCGTCTATTCGCGCTTCAACGGCCCGAACCAGGAAATTCTCGAAGACCGGCTGAAGATATGGGAGGATGCCGAGACGTCGCTAACCTTCTCTAGCGGCATGACCGCCATTGCCACGCTTTTGCTAGCGTTCGTCCGGCCCGGCGATGTGGTGATCCATTCCGGTCCGCTTTACGCAGCGACCGAATCAATCATCAACAAGATTTTGCCGCAGTTCGGCGTTCACTATGTCGACTTCCCGGCCGGCGCGACGCGCGAAGAGTTGGACGAGGTTATGGCCAACGCCAAGGCCAAGGGCCGGGTCGCCATGATCTATCTCGAAAGTCCGGCAAACCCGACAAATGTCCTGGTCGATGTCGAGGCCGTCGCGGCTGCGCGCGCCGCGGCGTTCGGCGACGAGGCCGAGCTTCCGCCAATTGCGATTGACAACACCTTTTTGGGGCCGCTGTGGGCAAAACCTTTGGCGCAAGGCGCGGACATCACCGTTTACAGCCTCACCAAGTATGCGGGCGGTCATAGCGACCTCGTAGCCGGCGGGCTGGTCGGCAAGCAGTCGCTACTCGACAAGGTTCGGCTGATGCGGAACACGATGGGCGGCATCTGCGACCCGAATACCGCCTGGATGCTGATGCGGAGCTTGGAAACACTTGAACTGCGCATGACCCGCGCGGGTGAAAATGCCGAAAAGGTTTGCGCCTTCCTTCGCGACCATCCGAAGGTCGAAAAGGTCGGCTACCTCGGGTTCCTCGAAGAGGGTTCGCGTCAGGCCGATATCTACGAGCGTCATTGCACCGGTGCGGGCTCGACCTTCTCGCTTTACCTCAAGGGCGGCGAACGTGAGGCCTTTGCCTTCCTCGACACACTGAAGATCGCGAAGCTGGCAGTCAGCCTAGGCGGTACTGAAACTCTGGCGTCGGCGCCCGCTGCGATGACCCACCTGTCCGTCCCTGACGAACGCCGGGCGGCCCTAGGTATCAGCGACAATCTGGTGCGGATCTCGATCGGTGTTGAAAAGGCAGAAGACCTGATCGTTGATTTCGAGAACGCGTTGAGGGCGGTTTAGACCGTTCTCTTTAGCCCCAGTCTTCAACCTGCCAGCCTCGGGCGGCGGCGAGCTTCCGTAGCTTGTCGTGCGGATTAACCGCGACCGCTTCGTCCGCCCATTCGAACACGGGCGCATCGCTTGCATGGTCCGAGTAGAAGCGCACATGACCGCGCGTCAGGCCGCTCTTCCCCAGCCAGTCCTCGACCATCCGCAGCTTCGCCGGACCGTAGCAATTTTCGCCGTCGATCTTGGCATGGACCCGCTCGTCCAGGCCCTTAATCGAATTTGTGCCGATACAGTCGTCGAACCCTAGCTGCTCGGCGATCTCACGTGCGTAAAAGCGATAGCTCGCCGTTGCCATGACCACGCGCCGTCCCTCGGCCTTGTCGCGCGCGATCGCAGCGCGCGCACCGGGGCGGACGTTTCGCACCAGCGTGGCCCGGGCAAATCCGTCGACGAGTGGCTTCAACTCGGCCGGGTGGCGGGTGTGGCCCAGGAGAAGCCTGTGGTTGATTTCTTTCAGCCGACCTCGGTCGATCAGCTTCGTCAGATAGGCGAGCATCGAAAGCGCGACGAACGGCAGAAACAACAGTCGCCACGGCGCCTTGCGGAGAGCACAATGCAAAAGGAACGGCGTATAGGTCGCGCGGCGCGTGACGGTGCGGTCCATGTCGTAAATTGCCAGGTCGGTCATGCCTGCCCATCCAGGATAGCAGTGACCAGTTCATGGTCCGCAGGCTTGTCGACGTCTACTGCCGCTAGGGGATTGGAAAGTTCGACCTTGCGGATGTCGAGACCAATCTTTCGCCCAACCGACGCCAGGGTCTGTTCGATGGTACGCAATCGCAGCACTGCACCCAGCAGCACACTCGGACCCAGCGCTGCGATCATCCGCCAGCCTTTTTTGCGATCCTGTTCAACCGACCGCCACAGCGCGACGGCGCTGGCAGCTTTTCTGTTGCCGAAAGCGAAGAGGTTCGCCCCTGAATATGCCCCGCCGCGAAAGCGAAGCCAAGTTCGGCTCGTTTCGGGAAGGCGGGCCAACAGCGGTCGTTGTTCGACCAACCCGATTGCGAGATCAGCGCCGGCGGCCTGGCGGCAAAAGTCGGAGATTATTCCTTCGTCCAGCAGCGCGTGGTCGGCGGTAGTGACCAGCAGGGGAAACTCCGTCGCAGGGTCACTCAATATATTTTCGAGGGTAGCCGCGATGGTGTCGCCGGACCGAATGACCGATAACCGAACATCGGTCGGGAGAGCGACGACGATCCTCTCCGGCTGCTGCGCCAGAACCACCACCCGGGAGATTTCATCTGCTTTGAGCAGAGCCGTAACGGGCCTTGCGACCATGGGCACGCCGCCGACGGGGATCAGCGCTTTCAAGTCGGTTCCATGCGCCTGCGCAAATGCATCGCGACCTGGCCGCGACCCGGCGAGCACCAACGCCGTCCAGCGGCTCATGCCAGCCAGCTGACGACCGGGCGTCCGCGGTCCCTGCGCGCATTGGCCTGTGCAAGGCGGACCGCATGGAAGATCAGGGAAAGGATGGTCCAAAGGGCGACTAGTTCGATCCCGAGATCGGGTCGTCCCAATGCAAGGGCAACCACAAGGACGACCATGTTGGGGTTACGCCGCGCCGTGATCAGTCGGAACTGGCTGTCTGCCTTCTGCCAGACGTGGATGTGCATGCCGTAGCGACGCATGAAAATGCCCTCGATTACACGCTGCGCGACATAGCCAAAGACAATCGCCCCTATAATCAGCGCCTCGTAGACTCGATCATCCAAGGGCCGTCCGTAGGCATTGAGCCCCTCGGCCCAGGCCCACCACCAAAAGGGGGGATGTACCAAATCGACGCCATGGTCGAAGATATTGCCCCACTTCGACGACTGTCCCGTGCAGCGGGCAAGTTTCCCGTCGACGGTGTCCAGCACCATGAACGTGAAGCCTGCCGCGATCCCGGTCCAGTACCAACCGTTGTAGAACAGGAAAAAAGCCGCAACGCAGAAGATAGCTCCGACGGCGGTCACGAAATTGGGGGTGAGGCCCGCCCTGGCGGCCCAGCGCGTCAGGTGAAAAGCCAATCCACGCCACAGATAGAGTGTCAGCGCATCTGTAACGCCCTTGTAGCTAGCATTATAGGCAGCGCGTTCGACCGGCTCGGGATTTGAAGGATCCAACTGGAGAACGAAAGGCCGATCCCGCTTACGCAGCTTCCGGTAGCTGAAATCGGCGGTGTCGGCATCGATCCGCTGCAGCGATGTGCCGTTGTATGGGCTGGCCGACGCCATCGAGGCCATTACTTCCGAAGAGTCGTCTCCAGCCGGAACATGAGCCAGGACCGCCAGGCCATTTTTGGTCAGGACAGTCCCCGGCTGTTCCGCCAAGGCAGCCAGCCATTCAGGATCCCATGCCCAATTGAGGTCAGCTAACAGGGTTCCCCGTTCAACATCCGGACGCGCTGTCGGTTCGAGGCGAGACTTGATCGCCAGAGCATTCGCCCGATCGGCGGCGCTCATGCCAAAGGCGCGGGCCGGGTTGTCCCCGACCGTCACGAACAGCGGCTTATCGCCTGAAGGAAGATCGCCAGACATCCAGTCGCGCTATAGGGCATGAATTTTGGCAAGAAATAGACAAAACGCCGCTGCACTTGCCGCTGAATCGGTTTTCGCGCAGGGTCGCGCCCGATGGGGGTTGCGTCAGAATCTTCCGATCCCGCCGAGGGAAGTGAAGCGTTCCGCTGCGTCGGATCGCTGACGATCGCTCGCGCCGCCTCCACGCAGCGCGAAATCGATGCCGCAGCAGACCCGTTGACCATCGATCTGGCCGGCGTCGAGAAAATCGACACGGTCGGCGCGTGGGTCATCTACCGGACGGTTCGAGATCGTGGCGCGAAGGTCGTCGGGGCCAGCCCCGACGTCAAGGAATTGCTCGATCAGGTCGCCGAGGCGGATAATCCGGTGCAGGTCCGCCCGGACGAACGAGCGGCGCCCCTGCGCGCGCTTAACGAGTTGGGCGAATGGGTGGCCGACGCTGGTCGCACGCTGGTCGGGCTGGTCGCCTTCTTCGGTTCCGTACTGGTAGCGATCGCGGCGATCATCCGCCGGCCCAAGCGGCTGCGAATCAATGCCGTGGTGCACCGTTTCGACCTAGTTGGCGTCCGCGCGCTGGGGATCATTGGGCTGATGACTTTTCTCATCGGGATCGTCATCGGACAGCAGGGTGCGGTCCAGCTCGAGCAATTTGGCGCCGAGGTATACACGATCAACCTCATCGGCCGCATCACCGTGCGCGAACTGGCGACGCTAATGACGGCGATCATGGTCGCGGGCCGGTCCGGCTCCGCCTTCGCCGCGCAAATCGGCACGATGAAAATCACCGAGGAAGTCGACGCTATGCGCACCATCGGTGTCTCGCCGGTCGAGGCGCTCGTCGTTCCTCGCATCCTCGCAGCGATCATAATGATGCCGCTGCTATCCTTCTACGCGATGATCATGTCGCTGATCGGCGGCGGCATGTACGTCTGGATCGACCTTGGGATTCCGCCGCTCACGTACATACAGCGGCTTCAGGAGGTTGTCCCGGTTTCGGACCTGTGGGTTGGTCTTATCAAGGCTCCAGTGTTCGGATTCCTCATCGCTCTGGCCGGTTGCTTCAACGGCATGCTCGTGCAGGGCAACAGCGAAGAGGTCGGCACGAAAACCACTGCGGCGGTCGTGCAGTCGATCTTCATGGTAATCGTGCTCGACGCCGTTTTCGCGGTGTTCTTCTCACAGGTCGGCTGGATATGAGCTCCGACACGGTCATCAGCGTCCGCGGCCTACGCAACAGTTTCGGCGATCAAGTCATTCACGAGAATCTTGATCTCGATGTTCGACGCGGAGAAATTCTGGGTGTGGTCGGCGGTTCGGGCACGGGCAAGTCGGTACTGATGCGTTCGATCATCGGGCTACAGATACCTGACGAGGGCGAAATAGACGTCCTTGGCGAAAATATGATCGGTCGCAGCGAGGACGAGGCCAAGAATATCCGCCGGCGCTGGGGCGTGCTGTTCCAGAACGGCGCCCTCTTCTCGACGCTCACCGTCGCCGAAAACGTCGAAGTGCCCATCCGAGAATATTTCCCGTTCATCAAGCCGCCACTCCTTGATGAAATCGCCGGATACAAGATCGCGATGTCGGGCCTGCCAGCTAATGCGGGCCCCAAATACCCGTCGGAACTGTCGGGCGGCATGCGGAAGCGCGCCGGACTTGCGCGAGCGCTTGCACTCGATCCCGAGCTGTTGTTTCTCGACGAGCCGACCGCCGGTCTTGACCCGATTGGAGCTGCCGCATTCGACGAACTGATTGTCGGGCTGAAGCACAAGCTTGAATTGACCGTTTTCCTGATCACGCACGATTTGGATACGCTCTGGGCGATCTGCGACCGTGTCGCGGTGCTTGCCGACCAAAAGGTGATCGCGGTCGGGACGATTGAAGAATTGCTCTCCTTGGACCATCCTTGGATTCAGGAGTATTTTAACGGCCCCCGCGGACGCGCGGCCGTCGCCTCGCGGAAGGAAGATTAAGGCCGATGGAAACGCGTTCGAACCATGTCTTGGTCGGCACCGTGACCTTACTGCTGCTGGCTGGCCTGCTGGTCTTCATCGTTTGGCTCGCCGGCCTGTCGAACAAAGCAGAAAAATGCTTCGACATTTACTTCGCACAAGGGGTTGGCGGCCTCAACAAAGGCTCGTCGGTCAATTTCCAGGGCGTCCCGGTGGGTCAGATCGAAAAGATCAGCTTGCTTCCGGATCGGCCGGAATTCGTCTGGGTTCGGATCAAGGTGGATGCGCAGACGCCGGTACTTCAAGGCACCACCGCGCAGATCAAGGGTGTCGGTTTTACCGGCGTCAGCGAAATCGCATTGGAAGGTGCCGTCAAGGGCGCTCGCCCGCTGGAGCAAATCGGCCCGCAAGGCTGCCCAGTCATTCCGGCCAGTTCGGGCGGCCTCGGCGCGCTACTCAACTCGGCGCCTGAACTGATCGACCGAATCCAGCGGCTGACCGAGCGCTTGACCGAACTGCTCAGCGACAAAAACCAGAACGCGGTGTCCGACATCCTCGAAAATGTCGATCAGACGACGAAAGTCCTGGCCGAACGCGCGCCGGACCTCGCCGACGCGATTGGCGACGCTCGGATTGCCGCGCGGAATGCCGGCGTAGCGGCCCAGCGGGTCGGCATTCTCGCCGATAGCACAAACCGCTTGGTCAACGAGCAGGGCAAGCCAGCGGCGGAAGATCTGCGGAAAGCCATTGCATCGGTCCAGCGCGCCGCGGATAATCTCGATGCCGTCGTCGCCGACGCTCGGCCGGGAATCCAGAACTTCTCAAAGTCGACCTTACCCGAGGCCAACCGCCTGGTTCGCGATCTTCGCGATCTGTCGGACTCGCTTCGCCAATTCAGCGACCGGCTGAACAATGACGGCGCGATGGGAGTCCTCGGCCCTGAAAAGCTTCCTGACTATAAGCCCGGAAAGACGAAATGATGCGTAACGACCGCCTGCTGATCGTCACATTGGGCGCCTTGTCGCTGGCCTCCTGCTTTGGCGGCAAGAAGGTTCCGCCAACCCTGCTGACCCTGACGAGTTCGGCACCGGCACCAGCCTCGGTCAATCGCGCCGCGTCTCCCGGCGAAGCGGTCACCATTGACGTGCCCGTGGTTCCAAAGGAAATCGCAACCACGCGCGTCCCGGCGCTCGTCGGGCCGACGGCGATCGCCTACGTGAAGGACCTGCAGTGGGTCGAAAGCCCGGACCGGTTGTTCCAGGACCTGCTCCAGGAAACCGTCGTTCGCACGACCAGCCGTGTTGTCCTTGACCCGCGCCAGTCCGCACTGGATCCCGGCCTGCACCTGACAGGAACGCTCAGCCGCTTCGGCTACGATGCACAGGAAGGGTCCGTCATCGTTCGCTACGACGGCGCCTTGTCGACGTCAGGGGGGACGCGGGTCGAGACGCGGCGGTTCGAGGCCAAGGTGCCAGCTGACGGTACGGCCCCGACTGTCGGTCCAGCCCTCAACGCAGCTGCAAACCAAGTTGCGGCCGAAGTCGCCCAGTGGGTGGGCGGTTAATGGCAGAGTGGTGCGATGGCCCGTCGGCCAAAGGCAAGCTATTGCTCATCGCGGGCGTCGCCGTGATGGCGCCCGGCGCTGCTTGGCTTAGATAACGCGTCGGTCGCTTTCTCGGGTCGGCCTAGACCAGCGACTTCGACGCCTGCTCGAACACGTCCTTGCTGAGCCCCGGCGTCGCCACGATCCGTTCCAGTTGCGCACGCATCAACTCGGCCCTTTGCGGTTCGAACCGGCGCCACCGCCCCAGCACTGGAACTTGCCGCGCGGCAACCTGCGGATTCAGCCTGTCGACCGCTAGGATCATGTCGGTAACGAAGCGGTAGCCACGACCTGATGCGTCGTGGAACGCCCACTGGTTGGCGGCAAAGTTGGCTACAAGGGCCCGCCAGCGATTGGGATTCTTTAACGTGAAGTCGCGATGCGCCGCGAGTTTCTCCACGACTGACATCGTGTCCGGTCTTTGTGACGCAGCCTGCAGTGCGAACCACTTGTCGAGCACCAGCGTATCGGCGCGATAGCGCTCATAGAAGGCGCCGAATGCCGCCTCGCGCTCCGGCGCGTCCAAGCTGGCCAGAACCATCAACGCCCCTTGCCGGTCCGTCATGTTATCCGCGGCATCAAACTGCATCTTCGCCAATTCGGCACCGCGCCCCGGGTCGCCGGCGGTTAGCAGGGCAAGCGCCACTGACTTTAGCCGGCGCACGCCCTTCGCATGCGGCGACAGGTCGGACCCGGCGGCTCCGGCAGCTTGTGCCTCCGACAGCAGGGCGGTCAGCGCTGCGCCGACAGCGCGGCGCAATGCATCGCGGCTGGCGTGGATCGCGTCCGGATCGACGATCTCCATCCGGTCGCCGATCATGGCCTCGGTCGGCATGGTCAATGCTTCGCCCTTGAAAGCGGGATCAAGCGCATTGGACATCAAAGTGCCGCGCATTGCCTCGATGACGGGCGACGAGTCGATCACCTCCCCGCGCGCACCGGCGATAAGAGCGCGAAGCATCAACTCCTGCCCTGCCTCGTAACGGGCAAAAGGGTTGGGGTCCGATGCAGCCAGCGTTTCCAGTTCGCCAGCGCGTCGTTCGGACTGCAACAGTACCGGAGCCGAAAAGTCGCGGTTAATCGACAGGAGCGGCGGTTCGCCGACGCCCTCGAACTCGACCTCTACCTCTTCCCGGTCAAGCAGGATCAGTCGCTCATCGCCCAACTGCGCGCCGCTATCCGCGCCGATCAGGGCGGTCTTCAGCGGAAGGACCATTGGCTGCTTTCCACTGTGGCCGGGCGTATCGGGAACGTGTTGGGCAAGCTTGAGGGTCGCGACCCCCGTCGCCGCGTCATGGATCATGTGTGCAGTAACCTTGGGCGTGCCGGCCTGGCTGTACCATAGGCGAAACTGGCTAAGGTCGATGCCGCTCGCGTCTTCCATGGCCGTCACGAAATCCTCGCAGGTCGCGGCCTGGCCGTCGTGTCGGTCGAAATAGAGATCGCTGCCCTTCCGGAACGAGTCGGCACCCAGGATCGTCCGCATCATGCGGATGACTTCCGCACCCTTGTTGTACACGGTCGCCGTATAGAAATTGGTGATCTCGATATAGCTTTCGGGCCGCACTGGATGCGCTAGCGGTCCGCCATCTTCGGGAAATTGGGCGGCGCGGAGTAGCCGGACGTCGTCGATCCGCTTGACCGCTTCGGACCCCATATCGGCCGAAAAGCTCTGGTCACGGAAGACAGTGAAGCCTTCCTTGAGACTGAGCTGGAACCAGTCGCGGCAGGTCACGCGGTCGCCCGACCAGTTGTGGAAATACTCGTGAGCCACGACGCCCGCGATATTGTCAAAATCCGCGTCCGTCGCCGTATCCTGGTCGGCCAGTACGTAGCGCGAATTGAAGATGTTGAGGCCCTTGTTCTCCATCGCGCCGAAATTGAAATCATCGACCGCTACGATGTTGAACAGGTCGAGGTCATATTCCCGCCCGTAAACCTCCTCGTCCCAGCGCATCGCCGCCTTCAGGCTGTCCATCGCGTGGCGGGTTCGCGGTAAGTCGTTTTCCCGGACCCAGATGGCCAGTTCGACCTTGCGACCGCTCATCGTCGTGAAGATGTCGCGGTTAGCGCCAAGGTCGCCCGCGACCAGCGCGAACAGATAGCTAGGCTTGGGGAAAGGGTCGTCCCACAGCGCCCAGTGCGTGCCGTCCTCACCTTCACCGGTCTCGACGAGGTTGCCATTGGCCAGCAAGATTGGGAAGCTGGTCTTGTCAGCGCTCATCCGCACCCGGTAGCGCGACAGGACGTCAGGGCGGTCGGGATGGAAGGTGATACGGCGAAAACCTTCGCTTTCGCACTGTGTGCAGAGGATCCCGCCGGAAGCATAGAGTCCCATTAACTTGCTGTTTGCCGCAGGCGACAGCTCGACCTCAGTCTCTATCGTGCCTTCATTGCCTGACAGCTCAATCACCAGATTGTCGTTGTGCAGAGCCCAGCGGGCCTGGCTGCCATCTACGTGCACCGAAACGGGCTTCAGTTCGTCTCCTGCCAGTTGCAGCGGCCGGTCATGCTGGCCGTTCCGGACGACCTTCAACGTGGACAATACTCGCGTCCTGTCAGCAGAGAGATCGAAATCCAGAGTAACCTCCGGCACCAGCCAATCAGGTGGACGATAATCCTGCCGGTAGATGGCGACATGCTCCGGCGCGGCCGGTGCTTCGGGGTTCAAAATGGCGTCGGACATGGCTCTCCGCTTAGGCAGCGCACCCGTCCGACGCAACGGCGACGGGCCTTTACTAGCGGCGGGGAGAGGTGTTGCGTGGGCGAAACGACAGGCTGGTCTGACCCCTTCCAAAGGGGGAACGCGTGCAGATGGCCCCGGACTGGAAGACGAAGCACCTCGCCGAGCTTCCCGTCGACCTGCGCAGCATGGTTGTCATGACCCCGCCGCCGGCCCCGGCCGACTAACCCGCGTCTGGCGCGGTTGCCGGAAGCGGCCGCCGGCGCCCAAGCAGCGCGACTAGCATCCCCCCGATCGCCAGCAAGCCGCCCGCGATTGCCAGCGTACTCCAGCGATAGCCTTCGAACGCAGTCGAGAGGGCCATCGCAATAATCGGTACCATCACACTGGAGTAGGCTGCTTTGCCTGGGCCGATTTTTCGGACGACCGGAAAAT
Organism: Sphingomonas edaphi; assembly: GCF_003583725.1. GTDB lineage: Bacteria > Pseudomonadota > Alphaproteobacteria > Sphingomonadales > Sphingomonadaceae > Sphingomicrobium > Sphingomicrobium edaphi. The sequence continues at coordinate 975,292 of NZ_QXTF01000001.1, forward strand.
AAAGACTGAAGCACAACACGGATGCCGCGAGGGCGAGGTAGAACAGACCAAACCAATAGCCCGCACGCGTCTCGAAAACCGGCGGGCCTGCGACTGTAAAAGCGATGACCGCGTCCAAAACCGCGCCGATAGCCATCGACCAGGCTAACAACGAAGGAAGCGGATGTCGGTGCGCTTCCTTGCCAGCCTGATAGACATTGGCCGCCGATGCGCCGAGCAGGCCGAGAAGTGTGAACCCAAGTCCGATGGCGATTTGCCGTCCGTCCAATGCGCTACTGCGAATCTCATGGGCGAACAGCAGACCGACGCCCGCCACCGCTACCAGTCCTGCGGCAACGAACCGGCGGTTCGGCTTTTGCCCCAGAAATGCCCAAGCCAGCAGGCTGTTGGGAATCAGCAAAAGGGCAAATACTGTCGCCACGACGCCGGAGGTGATGAACCGCTCGGCGATATAGACACTGTTGAAATTGACGCAGAACTGCGTGACGCCGATCACCGTCGCCGCGATCAGCCCCCCGCGATCGATCTTCAACGAATGCCCGCCCCACCATGCGACAAGCGCCATGGCTACGGCCGCGATGGCGAAGCGGTAGGCCACCGACCATTGCGGCGGCACGACACCGAGCTGGTCGCGTATAACTATCCAGGTCGAGCTCCAGACCAGCGTGAAGATGATGAAGGGAACGGCGATCGACGCGTCGATCCGCGCGCCGTCCTTCAAAGCGCCTCGATCACGGCGGCGAGCCTGGCGACCGCGTCCATGTCCTGATCCCAGCTGGTAACTAGACGAACCTCGCCGGGCGCCCAATCGTAGAAATCGAAGCCCTGCGCCCGAACTGAAGCGGCTTCGGTGGCCGTCATGCGGACGAACAGCTCATTGGCCTCTACCGGGTAGACCAGCCGGTCTCGTGCTGCCTTCGCAAGCGTCGCCGCTGCGCCGTTGGCGGCGCGGGCATTGGTTAGCCACAAGCCGTCCTCCAGCATGGCAAGAATCTGGGCGGCACAATACCGGCCCTTAGAAAGCAGATGTCCGGCCCGTTTGCGAAGGCGCGGCACTAATTCGGCCTTGTCCAGGTCGAAAAACACCAGTGCTTCCGCGTTCATGCCCCCGTTCTTGACGAAGCCAAAGCTCAGCACGTCGACCCCGGCGCGCCAGGTAACGTCCGCCGGATCGGCATTGGCGAAGGCAATGGCGTTGGCAAAACGTGCGCCGTCCATGTGAAAGCCAAGTCCACGGCGTCTTGCGAGGTCGCCGAGCGCCGCCACTTCGTCGGCCCGGTAGGTCAGACCATATTCGGTGGCGTTTGTAATCGACAGAGCCGCCGGTTGAACCTGGTGAACGTCGGCGCGGATACGATCGCATGCCTCGTCCACAGCAGCGGGCAAGAGCTTAGCGCCATCACCGGGTAACAGGCTTAGCTTCGCACCATGAGTGAAAAAGCCGGGAGCGCCCGCTTCGTCCTGCTCGATATGAGCGAATTCGTGGCACAGTATTGCGCCGTGAGGGGGGCAAAGCGCGGCGAGGCCGAGGCAATTGGCTGCTGTGCCCGTGGTAACCCACAGGGCACGGACCGGTTTTCCGAACAGGTCCGAGAAGGCGCCGTCCATGCGCGCCGACCAGGCATCGCCGTCGTACGCGGTGTCGAGGCGATTGGCATCGACCAGCGCTTGCAGGACCTCGGGGCAGGCGGCGGCAGCGTTATCGGAGAAGAAGCGCATGATGCGCCGTGTGGCGGGGCCAAACGGGAAGGTCAATGCGACGTGCGAACCGCCACTGTCCCACTACCTGAGCGTGTCCGCCCGCACGCCGGGCCGACTTCAGAAAATGGTGCTGCCGGTGAGGATTGAACTCACGACCTCAGCCTTACCAAGGATGCGCTCTACCACTGAGCTACGGCAGCATGTCGGAAGGACGGGCGGGCCTATGGCCGAGCCGTGCGCACCCGTCAACCCGCTTGCCGCGCGGCATCGGGAATATTAGCGCATTAGGCCATGACCAAAGGTGACAAGGACAAGGCGGAACGGCTGGCGGCGGCGCTTCGCGAAAATTTGCGGCGGCGCAAGGCGCAGTCGCGCGACGTTCAGCCGAAGAGCGACCCGAACCAGGCCGCCAGCGAATAGCCGATATCGAGTCCGCGATTGAGCGCGACCCGCGGACCCAGAATGTAGAGCGCGCCGAGCGCCCAGCCGAGCGCGACCAGCCCTAACGGCTTAGCGGCGTGCATTGCCTTTCGAGCCATGCCTTGTCCTCCCCCATAAGCTGCGGACCGATCTTCGCTAGGACCTCAGCATGATAGTCGTTGAGCCATTTCAGTTCGGCATCGGACAACATGGCGACGTCGATGAGCCGGGGCTCGATCGGGACGAAGGTCAGCGTGTCGAAGCCGAGCATTTCCTTTTCCGCTCCCGGAATCGATCTTTCGACCACGAGCACGAGATTCTCGATGCGGATGCCATATTCGCCTGTCTTGTAATAGCCGGGCTCGTTGGAAAGGATCATGCCCGCCTGAAGCGGCTCGTCGCCGCCGGCCTGCGAGCTTCCGACCGGCGAGATGCGCTGCGGGCCCTCGTGAACCGACAGGAAGGCGCCGACCCCATGGCCGGTACCATGCGCATAGTCGACGCCCGCTTCCCACAGCGGGCGGCGGGCGAAACTGTCCAGCTGCGACCCTCGCGTTCCCTTGGGGAATAGCGCGGTGGCGATGCCGATGTGTCCCTTCAGCACACGAGTGAAGCGGTCGATCATCTCCTCCGTCGGCTCGCCAATCGGCACGGTGCGCGTAATGTCGGTAGTGCCGTCCTGGTACTGACCGCCCGAATCGACGAGGTAGAGCGTGCCTGTCTTGAACGGCAAGTTGGATTCCGCGGTGCCCTTGTAGTGGGGTAGCGCGCCATTCGGTCCATAGGCGGAAATCGTATCGAAGCTGAGATCGCGGACATCACCATGCTCGTGACGAAAGGCTTCCAGCCGATCTGCCGCGATCATCTCGTCGACGCCACCCTTCGGGGCCTCGTCCTCGACCCATTTCAGAAAGCGCGACACCGCCGCGCCGTCACGGGCCTGCGCCGCCTTGTGACCCGCGATCTCTGTTGCATTCTTGATTGCTTTCGGAAGCACTGCGGGATCGCGGCGGCTGAGGATGCGTGCCCCGCCTTCCTCGAGTGCTTGCGGGATGGCGGCAACCGACCGCTCAGGATCCACCGCGACCAGCTTGCCGGACAACGACTTCAGATAGGATGCGAACTCAGATCGCTCGTGCAGGCGGACGCCGTTGCCAAGATGCGCGCGAACGTCGTCACCGATTTTCTCACCCTCTGTGAACAGATCCGCCGTACCGTCGGCATGAACCACGGCGTACGCCAGCGCTACGGGCGTGTGTGTGACGTCCGCGCCGCGGACGTTAAACGTCCAGGCGATTGAATCGAGTGCCGCCAGCACCGCAGCATCCGCGCCTTCCTTGGACAGCCAGTCGGCCATGTCATGCCGCTTCTCCGCCGACGATTTGCCGGCAAGCTCTTCACTCTGGACGATTAGCCTTGCCTTTGAAGGTTCGGGACGGTCAGCCCAAACCGCGTCGATTGGGTTGCGCTTGACCGCCACCAACTCCGCGCCCTTAGCTGCCAGCGAGGCAGTCGCCTGTCTTACCCAGTCGCGGCTGTGCAACCAGGGATCGTAGCCGATGCGCGCTCCGTTCGGCGCATTGTCCTGCAGCCACTGCGCGACGCTGGTTTCCGGAACCGACTGGTAGGTCCATTCGGTTGGGCTGACCTGCTGGCGCACCTGGATGGTATATCGCCCGTCGGTGAAGATCGCCGCTTCTTCCGGTAGCACCGCCGCCGAACCCGCCGAGCCTTGAAACCCGGTCAGCCAAGCCAGCCGCTGCGCATAGCTGCCGACATATTCGCTCATGTGCTCGTCAGTCAGCGGGACGACGAATCCGTCGAGGCGGTCTTCCTTCAGTTGCTGGCGAAGGGCGGCGAGACGGTCGGCATAGGACGACATGGAGCACCATTTGGCTAGAAGGTGAGGAATCGCCGCCCTGTTAGCGAAGTTTTGCGCTGGACGCGACGGGGCAGCCTCTGCTTGTTTGCCATCCCATGAGAACGATCGCGCTTGCGATGGGGCTGGCCGCCACCATCTTCGCCGTTACCGAATCCCCAGCCCAGAAAGCGACCATGTCCACGACGAGCACCCTTCCCGCCCCGCCCCGCGCCGAGCAGCGACCCCACAGCTATGAGCGGCATGGCGTGCGGGTCGAGGATCCATACGCCTGGCTGCGAGACAAGGAATATCCGACCGTCAACGACAAGGATGTCCTCAATTACCTGAAGGCCGAGAACGCCTACTTCGAAGCCGCGATGAAGCCGCATGCCGGGCTGACAGAAGAAATCTTCCAGGAGATGAAGGGCCGAATCAAGGAGGACGACAGCTCGGTTCCCCTGAAGGATGGCGACTGGCTGTATCGCAGCGCATTCAAGCAAGGCACCCAGTATCGCGACTGGTATCGCCGGCCCGTCGCGGGCGGCAACGAAGTGCTAATCTACAGCGAGAATGCGGAAGCCGAAGGCAAGGAATATTACAGGCTCGGCGCGTTCACGGTCAGCCCGAACGGCAAGATGCTGGCGACGTTAGTGGACGACGACGGTTCGGAACGCTTCAAGCTGGTCGTCCGCGAACTTGCGACCGGCAAGGAACTGGAAACGGTGACCGAAGTCGGCATCGGCAACCCGGTCTGGACCAGCGATTCCAAGGGGCTGGTATTCACCGAAGTCAACGACCAGTGGCGAAGCTACCGCGCTCGTTACCATGTCATTGGCGAACCGCTTTCAGCGACGAAAACGCTTTACGAGGAAAAGGGCGACATCGCCTTTTCGGTCGGAGTTAACCGCACGACCGACGACAGCCTGATCGTCATTTCGACGGGCAACAATTCATCGAATGAGGTACGTCTAGTCCGTGCCGACAAACCCGATGAGCCGCAAATGCTCGTGCGCGCGCGCAAGCCCGACGTCCAGTATGAGGTCGATGCCGCCCACGGGAAGCTGTGGATCCTCACTAACGACAAGCACGTCAATTTCCGGATTGCTTCGGCCGACCCGAAGTCGCCCGGCGAATGGACCGAGGTCGTAGCCGGCAGCGATCGAACCTACCTTCGAGGGATTACGGCGCACCGCGACCATTTACTGATCACCAGCAGGGTCGACGGCCTCGACCAGCTTGTCCTGCGCGACTATTCCAGCGGCGCGCAGGAGCGCGTCCCGTTTACTGAGGCGAGCTACAGCGCAGGCTTCTCTGGCAACCCTGAGTATGCGCCTGACAGCTACCGACTGACCTATTCGTCGATGGTCACGCCGCAGACAGTCTACGACTACCACCCGGCCGACAAGCGGCTCGAGGTCCGCAAGGTGCAGGAAATCCCGTCGGGCTACGACCCGTCGAAATATGTCACCGAACGGATGATGATCACCGCGCGCGACGGCGCCAAAGTGCCGGTTTCAATCGTCCGGCTGAAGAGTTTCCAGAAAGATGGCTCGGGCAAGCTGTTCGTCTACGGCTATGGAGCCTACGGTTACGCCATCCCGCCCAGCTTCTCGACCTCGCGGCTCAGCTTGGTCGATCGCGGCTTCGCTTACGCCATTGCCCACATCCGGGGTGGCGATGATCTTGGCTATCAATGGTTCCTGGACGGCAAGCTTAGGAAGCGGAACAACACGTTCAACGACTTCGTCGACGTTACCAAGGGCCTGATTGACGCAGGCTATGCAAAGCCCGGCCGCGTCGCGGCGCAGGGAGGTTCGGCCGGCGGCGAACTGATGGGCGCGGTGGTTAATCAGGCGCCTGAACTGTTCGGCGCGATCGTTGCCGATGTACCCTTCGTCGACGTTCTGAACACCATGCTCGACGACACGCTGCCGCTGACGCCGGGCGAATGGACCGAGTGGGGCAACCCGATCACTGATCGCGAAGCATTCGAACTGCTGAAGAGTTACAGCCCCTACGACAATGTCCGGAAACAGGCCTATCCGCCGATGCTGATCACCGGCGGCCTTAACGATCCGCGCGTCACTTATTGGGAGCCAGCGAAGTGGGCGGCCAGGCTGCGTGCGAGTAAGACCGACCAGAATCTTCTTCTCCTGAAAATCAACATGGGCGCCGGCCACGGCGGGAAGTCGGGGCGCTGGAATAGCCTCCATGAGGTCGCGGAAGCCTATACTTTCGTCGTGACGCAGATTCCGTGACACGGCCCATCTTCGAGCATCGTATCGTCGCCCCGGCTTCGGCGATCGACGAGCTGGGGCATGTGAATAATGCGGTGTGGGTTCAGTGGATTCAGGAAGTGGCGCTGGCTCATTGGTACAGCGTCGCCGATCCGCAGCACCAGGACAATTACATCTGGGTCGTGGTGCGGCACGAAATCGATTATCTCAGGGCAGCGTTTGAAGGAGATCTGCTGACCGGCCGGACGTGGGTCGGCGACGCGCCTCGCGGCGCGCGGTTCGATCGGCATATGGAATTCGTTGGCGAAGACGGCAAGGTGCGCGTTCGCGCCACGACACAATGGGCGATTATCGACAAGGCAACGGGCCGCCCGATGCGGGTCCCGACCGAAGTCATCGCGCCGTTTATGGGCGATTGACGAGCGGGGCGAAGCAGGCGCAGGCTTTGCTTATGCCACGTGCCATTCTACACGATTATTTCCGCTCGTCCGCCTCGTACCGGGTGCGCATCGCGCTCAACCTCAAAGGCATTGCGTACGAGCAGCGCCAAGTGAACCTGGCCGAGGGGGCGCAGCAGGACGAGGCCTATCGGGCGCTCAACCCGCAAGGCTTCGTGCCGATGCTGGAGATTGATGGGCACCGGATCACCCAGAGCCTCGCCATCTGCAACTACATCAACAGCATCGTGCCCGAGCCGGCGTTGATGCCTGCCGATGCTGCTGATCGCGGTCATGTGCTTGCGCTGGCGCTGACGGTCGCCTGCGACATCCACCCGCTCAATAATTTGCGGGTGCTCAAATATCTGAAGAGCGAGCTGGGCCAGGACGAGGAAGCGAAAGACCGCTGGTATCGTCATTGGGTGACCGAGGGGCTGGCTGCACTCGAAGCGATGGCCGCACCGCGCGCCGGGGCATTCCTGTTCGGGGACGAGCCCAGCTTGGCTGATATCTGCCTGGTGCCCCAGCTTTACAACGCACGGCGCTTCTCGGTGCCGATCGAACCCTATCCCACCCTTCGCCGCGCCGACGAAACCGCGAGCGCGCATGAGGCATTCGCTGCCGCCCATCCCGACAGGCAGGAGCATTAAGATGAACCGCGTCGACAATATCAACGCCGGTATGGCCCAGGCCCGAGCGCTGAGCGAGGTCGAAATCCCGAGCCTAAAGGGCAAGGTCAGCGATGAAGAATGGGCAATTCGTGTTGACCTCGCCGCCGCCTACCGACTGGTCGCTCACTATGGCTGGGATGACCTCATCTTCACTCATTTGTCCGCGCGCATTCCGGGGCCGGAGCATCATTTCCTGCTTAATCCGTACCAGTTGATGTTCGAGGAAGTGACTGCCAGCTCGCTGGTCAAAGTCGACGTCAATGGCAATCCGGTCGATCCGACGCCATTCATCACCAACCCGGCGGGCTTTACCATTCATTCAGCGGTTCACATGGCGCGTGAGGATGCGCATGCAGTGATGCATCTGCACACGCCCGCGGGCCAAGCGGTAAGCGCGCACGAAGAAGGGCTGCTCCCCCTTACCCAGACCGCAATGCTGGTGCGCGCCGACCTCGCCTTTCACGACTATGAAGGCGTCGCCACCGACCTTGAGGAGCGCGAGCGGATCGTCGCGGACCTTGGGGACAAGGGCGGGATGCTGCTTCGCAACCATGGCACGCTGGCAGTCGGCGGCAATGTCGGCGAATGTTTCATCAAACTATATTTCATCGAACGGGCCTGCCAGGCGCAGATCATGGCGCTGTCTGCCGGGGACAAGTGCAACAATCCCCCGCAGGGCACTCCGGAATTGGCCGCCCAGCAGGGCATGGCGGGGCTGAAGCCGGCGGCAAACCTGCTCGCTTGGCCTGCGCTCCTCCGCAAGGCGTACCGCCTCGACGCCGGTTTCGCGACTTAGGCAGGCAGTTCGGCCACTTCGATCCACAGGTTACGCGCAACCGCGACCAATTCACCGGCTTCATCGTGGATCGCGGTTGCCGAATGATGTTTCCGGCCCTGCCGTTCAAGCGACCAGCCGGTAACCCGCAAACGCTCGCCCGGCACAACCGGGCGATCAATCCTTGCCTGCATCCGAGCTAACAGCGCGAGCGGCCTCGGTTCGCCCAAGCCAAAATAACTCGGGCAGTCTAGCGCGGCCCAAAGGAACCTTTCGGCGAGGTGGCCGTCGTCGCCCGCGAATTCCTCGTCGGGCACCCATTCGGCAACGGCGACATCGCGGTGGGGACTTTCGCCCGCGTAGATGCACAGCCCATCGCCCGCCTGCCGTTCCGTCCCGCAGACGAAGCAGCCAGGAATCGGATGACCGCCCTCGCCGGGGAAGGCGATGGCAGCGGCCTCCAACTCCGCCTCCGACGGCGGCGCGGGGATGTCGAGGTCCAGCCCGTCATCTAGCGGCTGGCCAATGGCATAGGACGCAATGCTGTCCGAAAGCGTCACCTCGGCGTCATTACGGCGGCGGTGCAGCGGGACCTCCAGCGGGATCGGCGCAAGCAACCGTACCTCCGCCGGCCCTTCGATCCATTCAGCTACAAGGCCGGCGACATAACCCCCGTTGCCCGAGGTCGGAGGACCACGGAATCTCCGCAGGACGTGCACTTCCTCGGACTGTCCGGTCATGAATGGGAGAGTAGGCTTCCCGAGGCCTCAGGGCAATGCAGCCCGAAAACGACTTTGCCGACCACCCGGCAGGATGATCGGCAAAAGTGAAATGGTCGGGGAGAGAGGATTCGAACCTCCGGCCCCTGCCTCCCGAAGACAGTGCTCTACCAGGCTGAGCTACTCCCCGACCGGGCTCCCGGACGACAAGCGTCCGGTGCAGGGCGAGGGCCTCCTAGCGGGGGGTTGGCGGTTGCGCAACCCAGATGGTCAGCGGCCGAGCACTTTTAGCCAGTCACTGTGGCGAACGATCTTCTCGCGCGGCGATCCGGGCCGCGCCGCAGCGTTTTCCGCCGCCTCGATCGAGCGCCAGTCGTCATAGCTGGTGGCCTCAACGCCGCGGCCCGTCAGCAGTTCGTCGAGTGCGATGCCGCCGAGTTTGCCGCCATCGGAGCCGGGCGGCATTGCGACCGCGACCTGTTCCGCGACTTCATAGCCGTCAGGACGATTGGTCCCAATCGTGCCGGTCGGTCCGCGCCGAGCCCAGCCGACGCAGTAAAGGCCATCGTCGATCCGACCTTGTTCATTGGCGAAGCGGCCGCCGCGCTCGTCATAGGGCACGCCCTCGATCCGCGGCGTCTGGTAGCCGATACAGCTAACGATGAGACTCGCGGGGATGTCGTAGTTCTCGCCTGTGCCCACACTGCGCCCTTCGCCGTCGAGGGCGGTCCGCTCGACCACCAGCCGCTCGGCACGTCCCTCACCCTCGATTCGAACGGGACGGGCGAAGAAATCGAAGACGATGTGCTTGGGCTTGCCCTCGTCCTGGTGTGCGGCGAATTCCCGGAGGTGCGCGACCGACTTGCGGGCGCCCGGGTCCAGCGCCTCGTCGGCCGCGCCCGGGGGGAGATCGGCGACTTCGACGTCGGCTTCGGCGGCGGCGAGGTGGCCGAGTTCGCCCAGCTCTTTCGGAGTCATCGCGATCTGGTGCGGCCCCCGGCGGCCGACGATGGTGATCGTACGGATGTTGCTGCCGTCGAGCGCGTCGAGGGCATGGGCGACGATGTCCGATCCTTCGAACTCGTCATGCGTCTTGGACAGGATGCGCGCGACGTCGAGTGCGACGTTGCCGTTGCCGATCACCGCGGCCGAATCGCCATCGAGCGGCACGTCGAGGTCGGTGAAGTCGGGATGTCCATTGTACCAGCCGACGAATGCGGCGGAGCCGATGACCCCGCGCAACTCCTCACCCTCGATGCCGAGCTTGCGATCATACGGGGCGCCGGTCGCGAGGATGATGGCATCGTAAACGCTGCGCAGTTCGTCGATTGAGACGGCGTCGCCAATTGCTACATTTCCAACGAAGCGGACCTGCCCATCGTCGGCGACCTTGTCGTAGCGCTTGCTGACTGCCTTGATCGACTGATGGTCTGGGGCGACCCCGAAACGGATGAGGCCGTAAGGAACGGGAAGCTTGTCGATGATATCGATCCGCGCCTGGTCACCATAGGCCTTCACGAGCGCTTCGGCGGTATAGAAGCCTGCCGGTCCCGAACCGATCACCGCGAAATGGCGCATGGCGCGACTCTCCCCCGTTTTGCGTGACGGAGCCTAGTCGCGCTTGTCCTCCAGCAGCAAGTCGCTGCCCTTGGCCTTCAGCATCGCCTCGATCGGGCCGGCGAACAGCGACAGCATGCCGGGCAGCTGGATGCGGCAATGCACCTTCGTCTCCTCGACATCGATCTGCGCCTCGACCGCCTGCCCCATGGCGTGGACGGAGAGGTTGAGCCTGTCCCCGACCCAGGAGGATTCGACGTGACTGGCACCGCCTGGGATATGATCCTTTAACTTGTGAATGTTGTCGGCGAGCCGGCGGCGCGCTTCGTCGCGGCCAAGCTTGTGAGGGAGGTCGACGTCGATCGGTCTCTGCATCACGATGAAATGCGACGGCAATCGTTGCATTTCAATGCCGCGAGGCGTTTCATGGGCGAATGATCCGCTGGATTGCCGCCATATTGTTACTTGTTGCGCCCGTTGCCGCGCATGCCCAGCCGTTCAACCCGGCCGCCGAATACATCACCGCAGGCCAGGACGAGCCCGGCTATCGCGCCTGGATGGCCCGCGCCAACTGGCGCCCGACCTACGTCAAGGCGTTCAACGATTATCTGTCTGCCAACGGTGTCGGCGGAGTTGCGCCGACATGGCAGCTGCTGCGCACTGCGACCGACTGGAGCAGGTGCGGGGCAGAGCCGTTCGAGGTGCCGCCGGTCAACGCATGGCCTAACATCGTCGCTGCGCTGCGCTACATCGGCGCGTTCGTCGAGCCCGTGATCGGGCAGGTCGAGATCGTCTCGGTCTATCGCAATCCGCAGCTCAACAGCTGCGCTGGCGGCGCGCCGGAAAGCGTTCACCGGACAATGGGCGCGGTGGACATGGTGCCGATGCATCCCATCACGCGCGAAGCACTGATGGCGAGCCTTTGCAGGATTCACCTAGGCAGCGGATCCTGGAACAGCATCGGACTGGGCTTTTACAAGGGTCTGCGCTTTCACATCGACGCCAAGAAGTTTCGCGAATGGGGGACCGCAGGTGCCCATGGCGGCTATGGCTGCACCGCCGTGATGGCCGAAGGTGCACGGCCAAATACACCAGCTATCGCCACCCCCGGGGTGACCGCCGCTGCTCCGCCACCCTTCGCCGCCAAGATCGTTTATCCGCCCGCCTCCGACCCGCTGTCGCCGCAGCGCTGACACACTTGCGTTGCCGTCAAGACACACCACATGCATGCAAAACCGAGGGGTAATGCATGGACCTTGAGAAACTGACCGATCGCGCCAAGGGTTTCCTTCAGGCAGCGCAGACCATCGCGGTACGCGAACATCACCAGCGCATCACGCCGGCCCATTATGCCAAGGCCCTGCTCGACGACGATCAGGGCATGGCCATCGGGCTGATCAACGCGGCGGGCGGCGACGGCGCCGCGGCACGCCGCGAAGTCGATGCGCTAGTCGACAAGCAGCCGTCCGTCACTGGCAGCGGCGCCACCTCCGCGCCAGGCATCGACGGAGACCTCATCCGCCTGCTCGACCAAGCGCAGGAAATCGCAAAGAAGGCTGGTGACAGTTACGTCACGGTCGAGCGGGTTCTGCTTGCCATGGCGCTCGCCAAGGGTAGCGAATTGGGCGATGCGCTGGCCAAGGCGGGCCTTACGCCGCAGAACCTCAATGCCGCGATCGACAAGCTTCGCGGCGGGCGGACCGCCGACACGCAGGGTGCCGAGGACCGTTACGACGCGCTCAAGAAGTTTGCGCGCGACCTGACCGCCGCGGCACGTGACGGCAAGCTAGACCCCGTCATCGGCCGCGACGAGGAAATCCGCCGGACAATCCAGGTGCTGGCACGCCGGACCAAAAACAATCCCGTGCTCATCGGCGAGCCGGGCGTCGGCAAGACCGCGATCGCGGAAGGGCTGGCGCTGCGCATCGCCAACGGCGACGTGCCGGACGGGCTGAAGGATCGCCGCCTGCTGTCGCTCGACATGGGTGCGCTGATCGCAGGCGCGAAATATCGCGGAGAGTTCGAGGAGCGGCTGAAGGGCGTGCTCGACGAGGTGAAGCAGGCCGCGGGCGAAATCATCCTGTTCATCGACGAGATGCACACGCTGGTCGGCGCCGGAAAGGCCGAGGGCGCAATGGACGCCTCCAACCTGCTGAAGCCCGCGCTGGCACGAGGCGAGCTTCACTGCATCGGCGCAACGACACTCGACGAATATCGCAAACATGTCGAAAAGGACGCGGCGCTGGAGCGGCGCTTCCAGCCCGTGTTCGTCGGCGAGCCGACCGTGCCTGACACGATTTCGATCCTTCGCGGCCTGAAGGAGAAATATGAACTCCACCATGGCGTGAGGATCACCGACGCAGCGCTGGTCGCAGCGGCGACGTTGAGCAACCGGTACATCTCCGACCGTTTCCTGCCGGACAAGGCGATCGATCTGATGGATGAGGCAGCCAGCCGTCTGCGCATGGAGGTCGAATCCAAGCCCGAAGAGATCGAGAACCTCGACCGGCGCATCATCCAGCTGAAGATCGAGCGCGAGGCGCTGAAAAAGGAAAGCGACAGCGCGTCAAAGGATCGTCTTGCGACGCTGGAGCAGGAGCTGGCCAACCTCGAGCAGCAGTCGGCCGAGCTCACCACCCGCTGGCAGGCGGAAAAAGAGAAGATCGCGGGCGAGGCGAAGATCAAGGAGCAACTCGACGCCGCGCGGATCGAGCTTGAGCAGGCGCAGCGCAGCGGCGACCTCGCGAAGGCAGGCGAACTGCAATACGGCCGTATTCCCGAACTGGAGAAAAAGCTGTCCGAGGCTGCGCACGCGAGCCAGGGCGCTATGCTGCGCGAGGAAGTGACCGACCAGGACATTGCCGCGGTCGTCAGCCGCTGGACAGGTGTTCCGGTTGAGCGGATGATGGAGGGCGAGCGCGAAAAGCTCATCCACATGGAAGACGCGATCGGTGCCCGGGTTATTGGCCAGGAGCAGGCTGTCAAGGCCGTCAGCGCCGCAGTCCGCCGCGCCCGCGCCGGCCTGCAGGACCCGAACCGGCCGCTGGGCAGCTTTCTGTTCCTTGGACCAACGGGCGTCGGCAAGACCGAGCTGACTAAGGCCCTGGCCGAGTTCCTGTTCGACGATCCCACCGCCATGGTCCGCATCGACATGAGCGAGTTCATGGAAAAGCATGCGGTCGCTCGGCTAATCGGCGCGCCCCCCGGCTATGTTGGTTATGAGGAAGGCGGTGTGCTGACCGAGGCGGTTCGGCGCCGGCCCTACCAAGTCGTCTTATTCGACGAAGTCGAAAAGGCGCACGGCGACGTGTTCAACATCCTGTTGCAGGTGCTGGACGACGGCCGCCTGACCGATGGTCAGGGCCGCACGGTCGACTTCACCAACACGATCATCATCCTAACGTCGAACCTTGGCAGCCAGTATCTGGCGTCACTGGGCGAGGACGAGAATCCGACCAATGTCGAGGCTCAGGTCATGGAGGTTGTCCGCAGTCATTTCCGACCAGAATTCCTGAACCGGCTGGACGAGATCATCCTGTTCCACCGTCTGTCGGCTAGCCACATGGGTCCGATCGTCGATATCCAGGTGAAGCGTCTGCAAAAGCTGTTGGAGGACCGCAAAATCCGGCTCGAACTCAGCGATGCCGCCCGCGCATGGCTGGGTCGCGTCGGTTACGATCCGGTCTATGGCGCGCGACCACTGAAGCGCGCGGTGCAAAAATATCTGCAGGACCCGCTGGCCGACGAAATCCTGGCCGGGCGCGTGCATGACGGATCGGCGGTGAAGGTCGATGAAGGCGACGGCGGATTGACAATTAAGCCAGCCTGAAACTGGCCCAATTTTCAATCGGTGAACGGCGTGCCCGACCGGTCAGGGCTTATCGGCCCAGTGCCGCAAAAGGCATTGCTGGACGAGCTGCAGCCGGGAGAAATTCTCGGGTGCCATATTTAACCCTTCCAGCGCCGCAACCTCGTTCAGGTCGAACAGGAGGTTGCGGCGGAATGGGTCCGACACCTGGCTTTCGATGAAGGTGATCGCGACGAGCCGCTCGCCCTTCGTGACCGGCTCCACCTCGTGAAACGTGTCTGACGGGTAAATAATCGCCTCGCCGGGCTGCAGCTTGAAGCGTAGACTGGAATCGCCAAGTCTTACGTGCAGAGCGCCGCCTTCATACGACGCCGGGTCATTGAGAAAGACCGTGCAACTCAAATCGCTTCGGATCAGCGTGCTGCCGATCTGGATGAAGGCGGCATCGGCGTGGGCGCCATAAGACATGCCAGGCTGGTAGCGGGTCATCAACGGCGGCGCGATCTTCAGCGGGAAGGCGAATTCGCGAAACTCCGGGCTGCGCGTGAAGGCCTGCATCAATAGCTGAGAACTGCGCTGGCCCGCGTCCGCGTCATGCAGCTGCTGATTGTTCTTCGCCTTGTTATGCGGGTTGGAGATGCGCCCATCGATGAACGGCGTTTCTGCCGCGATCTTGCGGCATTCCGCGATTTCGCGCTCGTCCAGCAGCTGCAGCACGCGATACATTGACCCTACTCCCCTTCTGCCCTGCCCAACGCCCGGACGATCAACGAATGGCCCGAACGGGCCAAGCCATTGATGGCGTCACCGATGTCTGCGTGATGCGTCGCGCCAGCCTCGGCCAGCAGCTGCGCCCGCAGATCCGGACTATAATCAAATTCGGGCGCCTTGGAATAACGGCGCATCAGCGGCCCCGACGCAATCCCGACCAGCCGGTCATGCTGTACCGGCACGCCGAAGTGGGCAGTTACCGCTGCAAGCGAACCGGCCATGTCGCGCAACATTCCGTCGAAATCCGCCCACATCACCGAGCCGGCCGGCACGGCGTCGCACGCGGCTTCCAGCGCCGTCATTTCGCAAGCCCAAGCGGCGGCGGCGAGATGCGCATCGCTCCGGTCGAACCCGGCGAGGTCGATCCCGCGCTTGGCGAGCCGTTCCCGGCGGCCCTGTTCCAGCGCCCGTAGTTCGAGGATACTATTTTCGCCCGCCAATATTCCTTGGATGTAGTGGCGAGGCGAAGCGAAGAGGAATAGCGCCTGCCCGTCGGGCTGCACCAGCAAGGGTGCGATTTCGCTGACGAAGCTGGTCGCTTTTACCAGCGCACGCTGATGCGGCCGGAAAGTCCGCGACATCAGTGCAGCTATGCTAGCGGCAACCTCCGCGCCTGCGCCGGACTGCACAAGGTCACGCAGAGACCGCGGCTCACGAATTGACAGAAACTCCGCCAATTCTCCGAGCAGGCGTGCGACCAGCGTCGAGCCGACATGGCCGATGTGAAAGATCCAGTGGGCGGCGGGCCGGTTCACTTGGCGTGCTTCGCCAAGCATGTCGCCAAGCGCACACAGTCTTGCCTCGGGCTTTGCAGCCAGCAATCGGTCGTCGAGGAAGCTCGACTGGCGATAAGCCTCCTCGTCCATGCGCACCAAGCGCGCCAGCCCGACCGCCGAATCGACGGCCTGCACTAGCCAGCGGGCATCGTCGGCGAGGTCTGGCGGAAGCGGCTGCGCGGTCATTCATCGTCCGTAGCGGCCGTGGACGCAAGGTCCAAGCCGGTCGGCTGCTCGACAGAGGCCGGTCGTGGGCGGTAGGGCTGGACCGTGATCAGTTCCTCCGTTCAGGCCCTGCTGTCCAAGGCGTCCGCCCTGCGGCATGCCGGACGCGTCGAAGAGGCCATCGCCGCGTATCGACAGCTCCTCAATGTCGAACCGCAGCTGCCCGACAGCTGGTACAACCTTGGCTGGCTGCAACGGCAGGCGAGGCACTTCGAGGAGGCGCTGGCCTCCTATGCTGAGGCGCTGGCGCGCGGCGTGAGCAAACCGGAGGAGGTCCATGTCAACAGGGCGGTCATCCTTTCGGACCAGCTGTTTCGCCCCGACGATGCGCGGGCGGAGCTGGATCGCGCGCTGGCGCTCAATCCGCTCTATCTTCCGGCGCTGCTCAACCTAGGCAACCTGGCCGAGGACCGTGGCGACCGAAGGGGGGCGGAAGACGCATATAGACGCGCGCTCGAGGTGGACCCGCTAAGCGGACTCGCGCTGGCACGGCTCGCGGGCGTAACAATGGATTATGAAACAGACGACCTATTGCGGCGCGTCGGCGAGCGGCTGGACGATCCGGCGCTTGAGCCGGCGGGCCGAGCCGACCTCGGGTTTGCGCAAGGCCGGCTGCTCGACCGTGCAGGCCGCTACTCCGATGCGTTTGCGGCCTATCGATCTGCCAACGACGCCGTCCGGGCGAGCGCGGGGCCTTCATTCAAGTCCTATGACGCGGTCGCCCATGAGCGCTTCGTCGACCGGCTGATCTCGACGTTCGACCGACCGACTACTGCAAGAGCGGAGGCTGAGCCGGTTGTATTCATTTGCGGAATGTTCCGCTCGGGCTCAACGCTCGGCGAACAGATCTTGGCGGCTCACAGTAAAGTCATGCCCGGCGGGGAGCTCGACCTCATTCCAACGATTGCCGAACGAATTTCTCCCTATCCAGAGGCGGCCGCAAACGACGAGGCGATTGCTGGCGCGCGGCGTAACTATCTGCGTGGGATTGAAACGTTGGACGCGGGCAGCAGGCTCATCACCGACAAGCGGCCGGACAATTTCCTACATATCGGCCTCATCAAGGCAATGTTTCCGCGCGCGCGGATCGTCCACACGCGGCGCAACGCGCTGGATAATCTCCTCTCGCTTTATTTTCTTCAGCTCCATCCCGACATGTCTTACGCGCTCGACCTAGGCGATGCGGCGCATTGGTATGGGCAGTACCAGCGACTGATGGCGCATTGGGAGCGCCTCTTTGGCGAGGATATCTTCACACTCGATTATGACGAGTTAGTCCGTGATCCAACCAGGGTGACGGAAGCCTTGCTGCATTTTTGCGGGCTGGAATGGGAAGACGCCTGCCTTCAGCCCCACCGCGTCAAGGGCGAGGTCAAGACTGCCAGCGTTTGGCAGGTGCGCGAGCCGGTGCATCGGCGATCTTCCGGCCGCTGGAAAAATTACGCGGATGAAATGCGCGAACTGGCCAACCGTCTTGGCAGCGACTGGCCGGAAAAGGCTTAGCCTTCGTTCGCGATCCCCACGTTTCGCTGGGCCCGCTCCAGCTCCTCACGGTGAACGCGGCGCTTTTCTTCCCATTGCGCGGCGGTCAGGCAAATGCGGCGGGCGCCGAGCCGGGTGCCGGTCGTTTCTTCACGCTGGCAGACCATGCGGTTCGGGTCGCCGGCTTTCCCCTTGCCCGTCACGACGATCGGCTTGGCAGCGGTAGTCGTGTCCTGACCAGCAATGGCAGGCTGCGCCGCGAGCACGGCCACGGCAGCGAATAATGAAGCTTTCAACATCGGGTAGATTCCCTGATCTGATTGAAACACATTCGATAACGGAAAAGCGCTCGCCCGGCAATTCGGGCGGACTAACATGCTGGACTGGGTTCAGCTCGCGCTTCCAGACGGCATCGCCACGTCGAACGCGACGGTCATCCGCTCGCCGGCGGGGAATTTGCTGGTGCCGTGCCACATCGTCGACGGAAACAGCGCCAAGCGGCCAGGCTTCGGCTCAACCATTCGGAAAGGCGGAAGGTCGAGCCCAAGCTGCGCATGAGGCTCGCCTAGGTTCAGCCAGCCCGCCTGCGCATCGCCGGCAACGGATGGCGGGACGACAATGTACAGTGCGGAACTCAGCCATCCCATCGGGTGGACATGGTTTGAATGATGTCCGCCCGCGGTCAAGCGAACGGACCATGCGCCCGAAAACTGGATCGGGCTGCGAGCCGTGCGAAGGAGCGGGTGACCGGGATCAGTTGGCGGGAGCTGCGCGACATGCTCGGCGACAACCTCCCGGATGGTCTCCCGCAACTGAACGATGACGGGGTCGATGAGGTGGAATAAATTGCCGTCCGTTTGCGTTCCGCCGCGGACGGACTGGTCGACCAACTGGCCGGGTGCTCGGTGCAGCGATCGCAACTTTTCGGCAAGCACATCCAGGGCCGGCAGGCGTCCGGCAATGTCGTAAACGCCGACAAATCGTTCGTCGCCCTCCAGCCAATCCCACCGAGGGTCGTCCGTCATCCGCCAGATCGTAGCCGCATAGGGCCAGAAGGTCTGAGCGTGATCCCCTTTCAGCCACGGCTCAAGAACGGCGTTCGCGACGTCGAGACGGCCGAGGCGCAGGAGGTTGCGAATGTGGCGCACCGCCACCGACGAATCCGCCGAGTCGTCGAAGCGCTCGAACATTTGTTCCGCGGCTTCGGTTTCCCCCAACTCGCTCAGGGCTACGGCCTCGTTGACCGCGAACAGGGGCAGTTCGCCCATTGCCGCACGGCCGCGTTCAACCACGATCCGGAGCTTTTCCCACTGGTCGGCGTGGGTTAGCGCTAGGATCTGTTCGTACCGAAGCCCGTAGTCACGCGGATGCTGGCGGAGGGCTTCGTCGAACCCCCTGTCGAAGCCTTCGCGCTCCCCGCTCATCCAGCGCATCTGGGCGAGCAACTTCTGCCCATCGGCCCAGGTCGGCGAGCGTCGGACGATCTGCTCAAGCCCCCGCAGAGCGGCTTCCGCGTCACCCTTGGCGACTAGCGCGGCCGTCATGCCCTCGATCATCGGCCCATCGCCGGGCCGAAGCTGCAGCGCGCGGCCATATTCCTCCACGCTCGGTAGGCCCGCCTCCATCAGCGTCCGGGCAAGGCCATGCCACAACAAATGCTCACCCGGGGCAAGCGCCACCGCGCGCCGGAGCGAGGGGATAGCCTCATCCCGGCGATCAAGATGACGAAGGATCATCCCGCGGACATAGTGGAACCGGGGTTCGTCAGGGCCCAAGCGAACGAGTGCGTCGGCGTCGTTAAGCATGGCGCCTGCGGCAGGCGTATCAAGCGCAGCGACAATCTGACGATAGGTGGCAGTGGGATCGGAAACCTGCTGCATCAGAGGCCGCCGCTAAAGCCCGCGCCGGCGGCGGGGATGATCCGGGCGACAGCATCCCGTTCCCGTTCGCTAAGTTGGGGCACCCACAAATCGCAGATGAAGACCACCCGCAATTGATCGCTGGAGTTCCAGGCTTCATGTTCGATCGTGTCGTCGAACACGAACGCCTCGCCTTCGCGCCACTCGACTGTTGTCGCCCCGACGCGAAAGCCGCAATCGGGCGGCACGATCAGTGGCAGGTGGCAAACAAGCCTGATGTTCGCGACTCCGGTGTGAGGAGGAATTCGCGTTCGTGGCGCCAGTAGCGAAAACATCGCATTGGGCGACGCTCCGGGAATGCGCGGTTGCGGAAGCGATTCCAATACGTCCATCGTCACCGGGCAGTGGCGGGCATTGGCCTCAACGCGATTGCCGTTTTGAAGGAGGTGCAGCGCACTCCAATCCTTGTTCTGGTTGAGCGCTTCCCACTGCCGAAGCGGCGCTTGGTCCGGATATTGGATATAAGGCGCAATCTCTGCCGCTTCGCATTCAATCAGCGCCTCGAACTCCGCCTTTATGTCGGCGGTGGCAGCTTCCAGCCGAGCCAGGCCCGGAAATTGCTCGCATTCATGGAATTCCACTTCCGGCAAGCCGGAATAGTGGAAATGAGTTGGCTCCTGATGAAAGTGCCGAGTCCTCCGCGCGCTGTTGGAGGCGAAGCGGCGGATGGCGCGGTCAACAGCATCGTCGGCCAATGGCCCGGCTGCCGAAAGCATCGCTGCTTCGCAGGCAGCCTGGTGGGCCTCACTTTTACGCTTTGCCAGCGTGATGGCCGAGGCCATGGCGGGTGGCACCTTCTCGTCTGGCGGAAGCTGCGCAATCGCTCGAGAAAAGGCCTCGCCAGCTTGGCCGTCGCCCTGGCGGTCGAGCAGCATCGCTCGCGCAAGCAGTGCCGAAAAGTCCAGCGGCCGAACGGCCAGCGCTCGGTCGATCGCGGCGAGCGCCCCGACCTCGTCCCCCGTCGCCCTCTTCATTGCCGACAGCTTCATCCACGCGGCGAACCGGCCAGGATCCGCCCTTACTGCCGCCTCAAGAAGGTGAACCGCGTCTGCGGCGCGCCCGGCCGCCGCAGCGCGGTCGGCTTCAAGTTCGTTCGTGTCGGCTTCGTTACCCATCGTCTCGTCATGCATCGCCGCGCCCCAAAAGAAAACGGCGGACCTCGTGAGAGGCCCGCCGCAATCTTGTTCGAGTGATCGACGACTTAGAAGTCGACGGTCACACCGGCGAACAGGTACCGACCCAGCGAGTCATAGACCTGCGGGTAGGTGTTGCCGTTACCGAACGGTGCACCGATCGCCTGGTTACCACCGATGGGCGGATCCTTGTCGAAGATGTTGTTGGCACCAAGACGGAAGTTGAACCGATCCTGGACCTTCGCCGTGAGCGTAAGGTCAAAGTAGCTCTGAGCCTTGATCTCAAGGTTTTCTTCGAAGAACTGCGGCGAGGTCGGCGACAGGGCCAGATCTTCGTCGCTGCTACGAGCGTCGTTCTTCACCTTCGAGAAGTAGCGCCACTGGCCGGAGATCCCGATGCCGCTCGGCAGCGTGAAGCCCAGACGCAGCTTGTGGCGCCATTCAGGATTCGGCGTACCGCACTGGGTTCCGAAGAAGCCGGCGCAGTCGTAGTTGATGTCACCGAAGGGGTTAACCTTCAGATCCTTCAGCCACGTGCCGACGATGCTGGCGTTCATCGTTCCCAGCGCGCCGATTTCGCGGGCGTAGGAAGCCTGGACGTCAACACCCTTGGTGCGGAGGCTGCCGATGTTGTCGTTCACGTCGACGATGAAGCCGTTCGGCGAGACCCACAACGAGCCCTGTGCGTCACGCTGGATGCGATCACAGAAGAACGCATCGCCCGTGTCGAGACACTGGTTGATGATCGTGTCGAACCCGATGACGCCGATCGCCTTCTTCACGCGAATATCGAAGTAGTCGATCGTCGCGGCGAAGCCAGGCAGGAACCGCGGCTGGAGGACCAGACCGGCGGTGTAGGAGTCAGCGACTTCCGGCGCCAGGTTCGGGTTGCCGCCCAGGAACGAGTTGTACTGGTTCGCCGGGTTCTGCGGAACGTTGCCGTACTGGCCAGCCGTAACGCCGGTGAGGGCGCACTGAGCTGCAGTCGCCGACGGTGCGGTCGCATCCGTGGTCGGATCGAAGTCACCCGAGCAGGGATCTTCGGTGCCGGCCAAGCCAACCGACTGCGCCGAGAACAACTCGACTACGTTTGGTGCGCGCACCGAGCGGTTGTAGCTGGCACGCAGGCGGATGTCGCGAACCGGAGCGAGCTCGGCTGCGATCTTGTACGTGTCGGTCGAGAAGCTGTTGCCTTCCGAAGTCGTCGTCGCGGGGACCTTGTAGTCCGAGTAACGATAACCGGCCGAGATGTTGAAGTCGTACAGGAACGAGTCGTTCACGATCGGGATCTGAACTTCGCCGAACAGCTCACGGACGTCGAATTCGCCTTCGACGCCGATGGTCGCGCCGCCCTGACCAGCGAGGTCGCCGGTTGCGAAGGCCGTATCCGTATCGAACTTCAACGATTCCTTACGATACTCGCCACCGACGTTCAGGCCGACGCCACGGTCGCTCCACGGCAGCTTGACGCCATATTCGCCGAGTTCGACGGTGAAGTTCACGTTGGCAACGGTTTCCTGAACGTTACCGCGCAGGAAGCCCGGGGTCTGTAGGTAATCGAGCGCGTCTTGGCTGACGTTATTAGCCGCCAGGATGTCGTAGGGAACGCAGTTCACGTCCGTGCCGTCGAGAACCGAGTTACAGACCGGCAGGCCAGTGTCCGGATCGGTGACGACATAGAGCGAACGGTTGAGGCGCGTGACCGAGAAGTCGTTCTGATACGTCTCGGCAAGCGTCGTGCGGCCATACTGATACGACGCGTCGTAGGACAGGCCACGGGCGAGGTCGCCGCGGACACCGCCGACGATGCGGAACGCCTGGTGCTCAAGGTCGTCGTTACGACCACCGCCTTCGACGTTACGACGTCCCGGATACACGATCGCGCGGTTGAAGGTGTCGCCGTTCGCGTCGGTGAACACGG
Source organism: Sphingomonas edaphi (assembly GCF_003583725.1). GTDB lineage: Bacteria > Pseudomonadota > Alphaproteobacteria > Sphingomonadales > Sphingomonadaceae > Sphingomicrobium > Sphingomicrobium edaphi. Next base: position 997,705 of record NZ_QXTF01000001.1, read on the forward strand.
TCGGTGCCGAAGCTTCGTTTTCCGGCGTCGTGGGATCGTCAACCGCATAACCCACAAGGTTCGACGTGACGCAGATCAGGTTGCGCTGCTGGGCCGAAAGAAGCGGGCTGTTGCAGTTGATCGAGCTGGTGTTGAAGAAGTTGCCCGACGGAGCGATCTGCGCGTTCGACTGATCGTGCATGAACATCGCTTCGAGGTACGGACGCGCTTCCGGAGCGATCTCATACTCCGCGAACGCACCCAGCGTGTAACGTTCGTCCGGACGCTGGAAGTAGTTGTACGGAGCGAAGTTGAACGGCGGGTTGGTCGTCGCGTTCGAGGTCACGAACGTGCGGTTCGGGCCAACGGTGAACGTGCCGACGTTGGTCAGGAAGGTGCCGAGCGCCGAGGTGCCCGAACCACCGCAGGTAAAGGTGCGGCCGGTCGCAGCAATCTGCGCCGGGCTGAGCGCAGCCTTGTCACACGCCGAATAGTCACGGCTGGACTGGAGCACAGCGTCCTGCTGACGATAAGTCGCATAAGCCATGATGTGGCCGCGATCGTCGTCGAAGCCGGTGCCGAAGGACACGGAGATGTCCTGCGCGCCGCCGTTGTTGCTGGTCTTCGTCGGATACGGGAAGCCACGAGCGTCGAGCGCGTCGATGATGTCTTCGCGTGCGCCGTTGTTGTGGTTGAACACGCTCGCCTGGGCGTCGATGCGCAGGCCGGTGAACTGCGTGTCCATGATGAAGTTGACGACGCCCGCGACGGCGTCCGCGCCGTACACCGACGAAGCACCACCCGTGAGGACGTCAACGCGCTTCACGAGCGCCGACGGGATGAAGTTGATGTCGGCAACCGGCTGACGCGGATCGCCCGGGACGAGACGACGGCCGTTGATCAGGACCAGCGTACGGGCAGTGCCCAGACCACGCAGGTTGACCGTGGCGGTGCCAGTCGCGCCGTTCGAGATGTTCGAACCCTGCGCCGCGAACGATTGCGGCAGCGAGTTGATGAGGTCTTCCGTACGGGTCGTGCCCTGAAGCTTGACTTCCTGGCTCGAGACGACGGTGACCGGGCTGGACGACGTCAGGTTCGGCTGCGGAATACGCGAGCCGGTGACGACGATGTCGCTGGCTTCGCGGACCGGCTCACCGGTGGCCGACGTCGACGGCGGGCTGGAGCCCTCGACCGGAGCGGTCGTTTCTGCCGGATCCTCGTCCGGAGCGGGCGGCACGTCCTGCGCGAACGCGGGCGAAGCGAGCATGCCGGCGCTTACGAACAGAGTCGTAGCCAGCAGTCGCGAGCGGAATTCGAGCTTCATAAAGTTAGTTCCCCTTGCATGCCGCACCTTCAGGGCACGGCAATCTTGGCAGCAATGAGCCCATTGCTTAGCAGGGGGTTGATAGGTGAAGCGCGACGAGCGTGGCAACGCCTTCGCCCTTCGTTGAGTCGAGTTGTCTACATGCTGTCGCAAAATTGCAACAGCGACACCTTGTGCTTTGGAGCGGCAACGACATAGTTGTCGGACGACGCAAAAAGGGTGTGGCGGCTATGAAGATTCAATGCCTGTTGGCGACCGTAATGCTAGTGGGCGGCGCGCCCGCGATGGCTAAGAAAAATGTCGATGCCGGTACTCCGGCGCAGGTGCAAAAGCTGATCGGATGCCGCGCGATTACCGATCCGGCACAGCGGTTGGCCTGCTTCGACAGGGAGTCTTCCGGGATCGAGCAGGCGATCGCAAAGAAGGATCTGGTCGTGGTCGATCGCGAGCAGGCCCGGGCCACGCGGCGGTCGCTTTTCGGATTTTCGCTGCCCGGCTTCGGCGGGCTGTTTGGCGATGATGGAGAAGAGAGCGTCAAGCAGATCGAAAGCACAGTCGCCTCTTCCGTCCGCAACGGTGATGGCGGCTGGACGGTCCGGCTCGCCGACAACACGACGTGGATGCAGACCGACGATACGCCGCTGGGCCTGTCGCCCAAGCCGGGACAGAAAGTCGTGGTGCGGCGCGGATCGATGGGCAGCTACTACCTCAGCGTGAACCGCCAGCCCGGATTCAAGGTCAAGCGGGTCGGCTAAAGCTTTCCGGCGCGGCGTTCAGCTTCGACGCTGGCCGCCGCGTCGGCATAGGCTTCCTGCCGTTCGACCGACCAGTAACGAAGCTCCTCAATCGCGATGAGCGTGCCGGTAATTGCGCAGCGGACGTGGTCGCCGGTGCTGAGCAGGCGGAACGTGCCGTCTAGATAGTGGATTTTCGCCTCTCGCGAGCGGCCGCTCATCAACATCGCCTAATCCTCTGAATCGAATAATCCTGGTTGGCCCGGCGGATAGGACGTTGAGCCACCGCGCTCAACCCGCTTTGCCGGGCGAAACGCCCGGGGCGTCGCTGCATCGCCGACACGTGCCGCCACCTTGCCATCGGCGAAGTGCAGATCGACCTCCCCGGCCGCGCGCGCCGTTGCGGCGTGGACCAGCGTCTTGCCCGCACGATCCGTCACCCGGACGAAGCCACGCTGCAGCGGGCGTTCGGGATGCGCCAGTTCGGCAAGACGCCATAGGGAAGCAAGCTGCTCTTGTCCCCGCTCGATTCGATGATTGAGCAGGCGCGCTTGCAGCCGCGGCGCGACGGCGGCAAGCTCGGCTCGAGCGTGCGCTGTGCGCTGGGTCAGCGCGCGAGGTAGCCGGTCGCCAACCTCGTCTAGCCGCTGTGCCAAAGGCGCGAAAAGGTTAGCGGGCGCCGGCCAGCGCGCAGCGGATTGCTCCAGCCGTTCCCCTCCCCTTACCAGCGATCGCGTGACGCAGGCCGACTGCCGATGTCCCAGCTCGGCCAGGAATGCCACCAGCTCGGCGCGGACGGGAACCGCCATTTCCGCAGCGGCGGTGGGCGTCGGCGCCCGGCGGTCAGATGCAAAGTCGATTAGGGTCGTGTCGGTCTCGTGGCCGACGGCAGAAATTAGCGGAATTGGCGATTCGGCCGCCGCCCGGACGACGTCTTCTTCGTTGAAGGCCCACAGATCCTCGATCGACCCGCCCCCGCGCGCCACGATTAGGAGGTCGGGTCGTGGGATCGCGCTGTCCTTTGGCAAGGCGCCGAACCCGCGAATGGCCTGTGCTACTTTCGCCGCCGCCCCTTCGCCCTGGACCGGAACCGGCCAGACGATGACATGCGTGGGACAACGATCTTCCAACCTGTGCAGGATGTCGCGGATCACCGCGCCCGTCGGGGAGGTCACCACGCCGATCACCCGTGGAAGATAGGGAAGTCGGCGCTTCCGCTCCTCCGAGAACAGGCCCTCGGCCGCGAGCGCGCGGCGCCGCTTGTCGAGGAGCGCCATCAGAGCGCCCTCGCCCGCCAGTTCCAGCCGCGTTACGACGACCTGGTACTTCGACCGACCGGGATAAGTCGTGAGCTTGCCGGTGGCGATGACTTCGGCTCCGTCTTCCGGCCGGAATGCGAGCGCCGCCGCCTGCCCTTTCCACAATACGGCGTCGATGCAGGCGTTCTCGTCCTTCAGCGTGAAGTAGCAATGCCCCGACGCATGCCGCTTCCACCCCGAAATCTCGCCGCGCACGCGGACATGGCCGAACGCGGACTCGACGGTCCGTTTCAGCGCTCCCGACAGTTCGCTGACCGACAGCGCGGGCGCGTTGTCGCCGCTCCTTTGCTCGGCTAGGAGAGCTGGAGTGCCGTCATCGGGGAGTGACATGAATATCCTTCTGCTGGGGTCGGGCGGGCGCGAAGATGCGCTGGCCTGGCGGCTGAAGCAATCGCCAAGCTGCGCGGAGCTGATCGCGGCGCCCGGCAATCCGGGCATATCGCGCTGGGCTGAATGCGTGGCGATTGACCCTTGCGACCCGCAAGCCGTCGTCTCGCTGGCGAAGGAACGCGGCATCGACCTCATCGTGGTCGGGCCCGAAGCGCCGTTAGTCGCCGGTGTCGCGGATGCGGCGCGAGCGGCTGGGATCGCCACGTTTGGACCTAGCGCCGCCGCCGCCCAACTGGAGGGATCAAAGGGGTTCACCAAGGACTTGTGCGCTCGCGCCGGGATCCCGACCGCTGCCTATGAGCGGATCGAGACCGTCACCGCCGCGCTGGCCGCGCTCGACCGTTTTGCGGCTCCGGTCGTGATCAAGGCGGACGGTCTCGCGGCCGGGAAGGGCGTCACCGTCGCCATCTCCCGCGAGGAGGCCGAGGCCGCTATCCGCGCGGCGGGCGATGGCCCCATGGTGATAGAGGAATTTTTGAAGGGCGAGGAAGCGAGCCTGTTCGCGCTGGTCCACGGCGAACGCGCTATCCCGCTCGCTTCCGCCCAGGATCATAAACGGGTCGGTGAGGGCGATACCGGGCCCAATACCGGCGGCATGGGCGCCTATTCCCCCGCTCCCGTGCTGACGCCGGAGCTGGAAGCTCGAGCCATGCGCGAGATTGTCCTACCGACCGCCCGCGCCATGGCCGACGCCGGCACCCCCTTCTCGGGCGTCCTCTACGCGGGCCTCATGCTGACCGCCGAGGGACCCCAGCTGATCGAATATAATGTTCGGTTCGGGGACCCCGAATGCGAGGCGATCATGCCCCGGATCCAGGGCGACTTCGCCGCGCTGCTCCACGCCGTCGCGACCGGTGGCGCGTTCGAAGCCCCATCCCTCACCAACGACACCACGATGACGGTCATCCTCGCGGCCCGGGGCTATCCGGGCACTCCGATTAAAGGCGGCGCGATCCGGAATGTCGACGACGCGGGAACGCGCGATGGCGTCATCATTTTCCACGCCGGAACATCGATTGCTGACGGCCAACTCGTATCGACGGGTGGACGGGTCCTTGCCGTCACCGCTCGCGGGGGCTCGCTGGGCGAAGCGCGGGATCGCGCTTATGCGGCGGTCGACCGGATCGATTTCGTCGACGGCTTCCATCGCCGCGATATTGGCTGGCGGGAACTGGAGCGAGTATCGTGAACCGAAGCAGCATCGTCATTCTCGGCGTCGCCGCGACGCTCGGCTCTACTGCGCTCTGGCACGGCCCGCTGGGCGCGGGAGAGCGTCTCGCCGCCCGCGCAGAGACCACCGCCCGCCGGACGCTCGACTATTATGACATGCCGATGATTCAGGCCCGCATGGAGCGCGGCCCGCTGTCGCGCCGCCTGATCCTGTCCGGTCCTGCCGATGACTTCCAGCGGTCCGAGCTGGTGCGAATCCTCGACGACGTCCCCGGCGTGCTCGACGTCCGCTGGGACCCCGCCTCGCTGCCTCAGGAATACAGGACCGCGAAATGATCCCGCTTGGTATCGAAGCAGAAATGTTTGCGTTGACCGGTTTCGCCGTCGGCATGGTTCTGGCGTATCTGGTCGAGCTGCGCCGCCGCGCGAACCGCTGGAAACGGAGGATTTGAGGGGATGGAATTCGTTGGAATCTACTGGCCGGTATTCCTGGTCGCACTCATCATCGGTGCCATTGTCGGCTACCTGGTATTCCGCCCCCGGCAACGGGTGACGCTGACTAGCGAAACGCCGCTCCGCCCGCACATGGCCGCACAGCCGCTCAAGCGCGAAGGCCGCGGCATAGCCGATGAGGCCGCCGCCGCCGCCAGCGATGTCACCGGGCAGCTGATTTCGGCCAAGGTACACCAGGAATTGCCCGGTGCGACCGGCACGCCCGACGATCTCGTCAAGCTGAAGGGCGTCGGACCGAAGCTGGCGGCCGAGCTCGCCAATCGGGGCATCGTCCGCTTCGACCAGATTGCGCGCATGACCCCTGCGCAAGTCGAGGCGTTGGATAATTCTCTGGGGGCATTCCGCGGACGGTTCAGCCGCGACCGCATCGTCGAGCAGGCGGATTACCTCTCCCGCGGTGATGTGGATGGCTACGAATTGAAGTTTGGGAAACTCTAAACGTGCTCAGGCGGAGGGCGCGTCGCTCTCCGCCGCTTCCTCGGCCTTACGGCGCTTCGACCGGGCGACCAGCAGCTTGTCGATCTTGCGACCGTCCATGTCCACGATTTCGAAGCGATATCCGTCGAACTTGAAGCTTTCGCCGGTTTCCGGGATCTTCTTCATCACCGATAAGGCAAAGCCAGCCACGGTAGAATAGTCGCGCTCTGCCGGCATCGACACTCCCAGCCGGTCTCCCAGAATGTCGGCACTCGCTGCGCCGGACACCAGCCAACTACCGTCCTCCCGCTCGACGCAGGGCGGGTCCTCGCCCTCGTCCATGTCATTCGCGAAGGCCCCGGCCAGCGCTGCAAGGATCGAGCCGGGCGTCACGATGCCGTCGAGGTGGCCATATTCGTCATGAACGAGCGCCAGCGGCACTTCGGCTGATCGCAGCACGGCCAGCGCATCCATCGCGTCCATCAGGTCAGGAATGACCGGCGCATCCTTCGTCAGCTCGCGAACGTCGATTTCCCGGCCGTCCAGCAGAACCGCGAGCATGTCGCGGGTCGATACCACGCCGATAATGTTGTCGACCGATCCGTCGGCAACTGGAAGACGGCTGTGCGGCGTTGCCGCCAGTTCGCGACGAAGCTCGTCACGGCTGCAGCTAATGTCGATCCAGTCAATGTCGGTCCGCGGAGTCATCACCTCGCGCACCGGGCGATCTGCCAATCGGACGATTCCCGAGATGATGGCGCGTTCGCTTTCTTCCAGGACGCCAGCCGTCTGCGCTTCGGCGACGACAAGGTGAAGTTCCTCAGCGGTGACAACATTTTTGGTCTCGCGGTTGAGGCCCAGCGCACGGAAAATCATCGCGCTGGTCTGGTCCAGCAACCAAACGAACGGCGCCGTGATCCGGCTGAGCCAGCTCATAGGCCGGGCGACGATGGCCGCGATCCCTTCAGGGTTGCGTAGCGCGAACTGCTTCGGGACCAGTTCGCCGATCACCAGCGACAAATAAGTCGTGGCGACGATAACTAGGCCAAAGCCGACCGTTTCGGCGGTTTCTGGGTCGACGCCAAGCAAAGCGATACGCTGGGCCACAGGGTCCCCTAGGCTCGCGCCGGAGAAGGCGCCCGTCAGGATGCCAATTAGGGTGATGCCGATTTGCACGGTCGACAGGAACCGGCCGGGCTCGGTTGCCAGCTTCAGCGCACAGGTAGCGCCGGCCGAACCGCTCTTTGCCATCGCCTTTAGGCGGGCCTCGCGCGCCGACACGATTGCCAGCTCGCTCATCGACAGCAGGCCGTTCACCGCAATGAGCGCGATGATCACGAAAAGATCGATCCAAGGGAAGGGAAGGAGCGCGTCGCTCATGGCAGCTTCAGGTTCCATGCCGATAAAATGGCGCACGGGCAAGCGGGCGCGGAGAGGTTAGGATGCGGAACTATCGCGGCTTCCTGCCGTTCCAAAACCGATCCCTTAGATTTTCGGAGTATATTCATGCGTCGCATTACCATGCTGACTGCCATTGCCCTATCGGGCGCAGTCATCACCACGGCCTGCACCACCGACCCTTACACCGGTCAGCGCCGGATCAATAACACTGCCATCGGCGCCATCGGCGGCGCGCTTGGCGGATACCTGCTTGGCGATCTAGTCGGAGGCCGTGGCGACCGGACTGAAAAGATTTTGGGCGCGGGCATCGGCGCTATCGCCGGCGGCGCTGTTGGTGCCTACATGGATCGCCAGGAAGCCGACCTTCGCCGCCAGACCGCTGGCACGGGCGTGGACGTCATCCGCCAAGGCGACGACCTGATCCTGCGGATGCCGTCGAATGTCACCTTCGCGGTCGATCGCTATGACATCCAGCCCGAATTCCGTGCGACGCTGGACGGCGTCGCTCAGACTCTGGGTAGCTATAACCAGACCTATATCGACGTTCTGGGGCACACTGATTCGGATGGGTCGGACGCCTATAACCAGACGCTGTCGGAACGCCGCGCCGGTGCGGTTGCCGACTATCTGTCGATGCGCGGCGTCGCCCGTGCCCGCATGGGCGTCCGTGGCTATGGCGAAACGGCCCCCATCGCTTCGAACGCGACGGCCGAGGGGAAAGCTCAGAATCGCCGCGTTGAAATCAAGGTCGTGCCGGTCACACAGCCGGGCGGCTACTAAGCTACTTTTAGCTTGGGACGAATGGAAAGGGCGCCTTCACCGGCGCCCTTTTTCATCTCCGGCGCGTCGCGAAAAAGCGCTTTAGCTGCTGCGATGCCTCATCGTCGCCGATACCGCCCAACACGTCGGGCCGGTGATGGCAAGTCGGCTGGGAAAAAACCCGGGCGCCGTGGATGACGCCGCCGCCCTTGGGATCGTCGGCCGCGAAGCGTAGCGCGTCGAACCGCGCCAGTGCGATAGCCCCCGCGCACATCGCGCACGGCTCCAGCGTGACCCACAAGGTGCACCCGTCGAGCCGAGGGCGGCCGAGGCGAGTCGCGGCGTGACGGATGGCGACCATTTCTGCATGGGCAGTCGGATCCAGATTGCCGCGCATGGAATTTCGAGCCTCTGCGATGATTTCCCCGTCTAGTGTGATCACCGCCCCGACCGGGACTTCCCCTGCATCGGCCGCGACGTCGGCAAGGTCTAGCGCGCGGCGCATGGGGGGCGGAAGTGGGAATGCCATGACGGGTTTACCGCTAGCGTCCACCAGCTTCCCTGTCATGCCCGCCAGCCGCGGCGTCAGGATATCAGCGGGCGGCGTTCTGGTTGGCCTCGTCGGCCGGCCGGCGGACTTCCACCGCCGGAACCTTTACCGTTGTCTCGCCGCGCTTCACCTGAACCTCGGGAACCGCGACATTAGCCTCCCGCGTTCCGATGCCGACCGAACCGGTTTCTACCTCGAACGCCGGGGCCTGGCCCGCCTTGGCCCGAATCGCCCCGTCGCTTGCTTCGACGGTCGGCGCCGTGGCGGGGCGGGTCTGGGAAATATTGAGCAGGCCTGTCTGGATCGCAGCTATGATGGCGACTACCGCCAGAATGAGGATAAGCAGCACAGCACGCATGATGTTCGTCTCCCACAACCGTCAAAGGGCCAACGCGCCATGATGCGTCGAGTTGCCGCCTACGCGCTGCAGGTTGACGGATTGCTCTTCGCCGAGTAGGTGGCGGCGCTTTCCGGGAGCTTCTGGCGCCCACCTTTAAAACTAGGATGTGACCGATGTCGCGCGTTTGCGAACTGACCGGCAAGGGCCGGCAGGTGGGTAACAATGTTTCCCATGCCAACAACAAGACCAAGCGTACGTTTCTGCCGAACTTGCAGAACGTGACACTGATGTCGGAAGCGCTCGAAAAGAGCATCAAGCTGCGCGTTTCGACGCACGGCCTGCGCTCGGTTGAGCACGTCGGTGGTCTGGACAACTGGCTGGCCAAGACCAGCGAGGACAAGCTGTCTACCCGCGCCGCCAAGCTGAAGCGCGAACTCGCGAAGAAGGCCAAGTCGGCCGCCGCCTAACCGGCGCCGACTGACGGCTTCACAAACGCCCGGCGCTCGTTGCCGGGCGTTTGTTGTGTCTGCGATCCGGCGGGTTGTTCCAGTCGATCGCAACGAGAAGCGTTCGCGCCATGAAGCGATGGCCGTCGTCGGTGAGCAACCAAATTCGCCAGCCTCCGCCGGGCAGACTTGCGAATGCCATCCCCTCATAATTGTCGAAAGCGGCCTTGGGCAGCGTCTGTAGCGGCCCGACGCGATAACCGACGCTATCCGCCATCAGCGGCGCAATCGCCTGGTCGATCCCTTTCAGGCTCTTCGAGCGAAGCAACAGCCAAATACTCCCGTCGGTCGCCCGTGCGGCCTCAGCCACATCCATCGGGGACTGCAGCGGGAGGCTCCTCTGCCCATGATGATCTATCCGAATGACCTCGCGGCCATTTTCGGGGAAGGCGAGCAGGCCGTCGCCATCTGCCACCAACCCCTCGATACCGCGATTATCCCACCAGGCCGGACGATGCACGGGGACGGTGGCTTGCGCGCGTGCGAGCGCTGAATCATAGAGCCAGAGCGAGTGACGCTGCTCATACGCAACCCACCATCCGCGTCCCTGCGAATCGCGGGCAAGCGCTTCAGCATCACGGCCAATCTTGAGCCCGGCATTGCCGGGTCCGTCACGAAGGTCGGCGATATCGGCCATCGGCTTTTCCCTGGCCGGTGGATCGAATGCGACTACAGCTCCAAGATCGCTGACCGATACAAACCGGCCACCGCCAATGGCCAGACCCGACAGTCCACCGGCCCTGCGGTCCATCACCTTCACCTGCCACGCACCCGCAACGCGAAACGGTCCTAGGGGCAGCAACGGCACCGGCGCATATGCGATGGGCAGGACTGCCGAGTGCCGCTGCGGGCGGTCCGGCAGCGCACTGATCGGCACGAAGGCCGCCAGAACTGCGCCTGCCATCGGCAAGCCATTGAAATATCTTGATTTCCTTAACACGGGCTGCACGACATGTTCAGCCGCGTTCAACAGCGAATCGGGCATAACCCTTCTCACGGACGGGGTTTCCCCCTTTTCCCCGTCGAAGGCTGGAGACGGCCGAATAAAACCCTCGCGTCGCGTAACGAGGGGGGCCCGGAGTGCGTATCTGCTCCGGGCCCAACTTCTTCCCAGTCATCGTCAATTCTTGTCGAACAGCGCTGCAAGCTGTTCGATCAGCGCGCCGCCGAGCTGCTCTGCGTCCATGATCGTTACCGCTCGCGAATAATAGCGCGTGACGTCATGTCCGATGCCGATTGCCGCGAGCTCGACCGACGATCGGGATTCGATCCAGCCAATGACCTGCCGCAGATGGCGTTCCAAATACGTGCCGCCGTTGGCCGATGCGGTTGAATCGTCGACCGGAGCGCCGTCGCTGATGACCAGCAGGATCCGCCGCTCTTCCGGCCGCGCGATGAGCCGGTTGTGCGCCCACAGCAGCGCTTCCCCGTCGATATTCTCCTTCAACAACCCCTCGCGCATCATCAGCCCCAGGCTTCGCCGCGCATGGCGGTAAGGCTGGTCGGCGCGCTTGTAGATGATGTGACGGAGGTCGTTTAGCCTACCGGGATTGGGTGGCCGCCCTTCGGACAGCCAGTATTCCCGGCTCTGGCCGCCCTTCCATCCGCGTGTAGTGAAGCCGAGGATTTCCGTCGCGACACCGCAGCGCTCCAGCGTCCGCGCCAAGACGTCCGCGCAGGTCGCTGCGATGGAGATCGGCCGGCCTCGCATCGAACCGCTATTGTCGATCAGCAGGCTGACGACCGTATCTTTGAATTCGGTGTCGCGCTCGACCTTGTAGCTTAAGCTGTGCCCGGGGGACACGACGACGCGGGCCAGCCGCGCCGCGTCGAGTAGCCCTTCCTCTTGGTCGAAGTCCCAGCTGCGAGCCTGCTGTGCCATCAGGCGCCGCTGCAACCGGTTGGCTAGCCGCGTTACTACGCCGCCAAGGCTGGCCATCTGCTGGTCGAGGTAGCCACGGAGCCGGTTCAATTCTTCCTCGTCGCACAGTTCGCTGGCGCCGACGATCTCGTCGAACCGCGTCGTGAACGGCTTGTAGTCGGTGGTCGGTTCGTCCGGCCAATTGCGCCGTTGCGGGTTGGCGCGCGCCTGGTCGGCCCCCTCGTCGCCCGATGTTGCCTCGCCCTCGTCCGTGTCGGCCTCGCTATCGGTCGACTCGTCATCGCCCTCGTCGCGCTCGACTTCCTCGGAACGCATCTCCATGTCGCCACCTGCGGCGCCGTCGCTGTCGACATCATCCGCCTCGTCCGGCCCCTGGTCGTCGCCCTGGTCGTCGTCGCCGCCCTCATCCGGTGTCTCGTCGGCCGGCTCGTCAGCGTCGGCAAGTTCAAGGTCTTCCAGCAGGCGACGTGCAAGGGTTGCGAAAGCGGCCTGGTCATCGATAGTCAGCGCCAGCGCATCAAGCTCGTTGCCAGCCTTTTCCTCGATCCACGGCGCGATCAGCTGCAGCCCCTTCGTAGCCGCCGCCGGTGGCGCCTCACCGGTTAGTCGCTGTCGGGCGAGAAGCCCGACCGCGGTCGCCAATGGCACTTCCTCCGCAGTCCGTGCGCGGATGATCGCGTCGGCCCGAACTCGCGCTTCGACGAGGTCGCCCAAGTTTGCCCGCACTCCGTCCATTGCCTTCGCGCCCAGCGCTTCGACCCGCGCCGATTCCAGCGCATCGAACACCGCTCGCGCATCGCCGTCAGCATGGGGCGCGCGCGTAGCGTGTAGTGTTGCATCATGATGGCGCAGGCGCAGCGCGACAGCATCCGCCGCGCCGCGCGCTTCAGCCAACAGGCGCGGCTCAAGCGAAGGGCCGGGCGACACGACGCGGGCAACCTTGCCACTCGACTGCCCGGCCGCCTCAGATGCGAACACAACGTCCGCGTCGGCATCGCGGCCGATGGCGCGAACGGCGCCGGCCAGCACCGAGCGAAACCGGTCTAGTGGACTCGAGACGGCCATTCCGGCCTCAAGCGCGGTGCGCGATGCTTTCGGGCAAGTCGGTCCCGAACACCCGCTGATAATATTCCGCGACCAGCGGCCGCTCGCTCTCGTCGCACTTGTTAAGGAAGCTCAGCCGAAAGGCGAAGCCAACATCGCCAAAGATCAAGGCGTTCTGCGCCCAGCTGATCACCGTGCGTGGGCTCATAACAGTCGAAATGTCGCCGTTGATGAAGCCTTGACGAGAAAGGTCGGCGACCTTGACCATTTTTTCTACCGTCTGCTTGCCGTCCTTGCTGTCATATTCGCCTGACTTGGCAAGGACGATCTGCGCCTCGGTCGCGGCCGGCAGGTAGTTCAGTGTCGTGACGATATTCCAACGATCGAGCTGGCCCTGATTGAGCGCCTGAGTGCCGTGATAAAGCCCGCTGGTATCACCCAGGCCAATTGTATTGGTTGTCGCGAACAGGCGAAACCACGGGTTCGGCCGGATCACGCGATTCTGGTCGAGCAGCGTGAGCTTGCCGTCGGTTTCCAGCACGCGCTGGATGACGAACATCACGTCGGGGCGGCCGGCGTCATACTCGTCGAATACCAGCGCCACCGGATGCTGCAGCGCCCACGGGAGCAGACCTTCCCGGAATTCCGTCACCTGCTGCCCGTCCTGGAGGACGATCGCATCGCGACCAACAAGATCGATGCGGCTGATATGAGCGTCAAGGTTGATGCGAATGCACGGCCAATTCAGGCGCGCGGCGACCTGCTCAATATGGGTCGACTTGCCGGTGCCGTGATAGCCCTGAACCATCACGCGACGATTGCGAGCGAAGCCAGCGCAGATTGCCATCGTCGTGTCGGGATCGAATACATAAGCCGGATCGAGGTCCGGCACCCGCTCATCCGCTTCGCTGAACGCCGGCACTTCCAGGTCGCTGTCGACCCCGAATGCGTCGCGAACCTTCACCATTTTGTCGGGCGAGGCGAGGATCGTATCGCTGCGGCTGTCCAGCGTAACGTTGGGGATGTCGGTCATGCAATCGCCTTAAGCGGAAGTAGGCCGCGCCTCAACTGGCCGGGACCGGCGCCTTGGGCGGCAATTCGAACAAATCGACGAACCGGTCGAGCAGGGCCTTGTCGCCCGACCATTCAATTAGGTCACAAGTTGCCTTGCCATAAAGGACCGCGGCAAGATTGGCCGGCGGATTGGCAGCGATGGTCAGCGATGCATCCGCCGCTTCGCCGCGGACGATGTCGATCTCGCCACCGTGGATGCGGGCGACATAACTGTCATGGCCGAACTGAAAGTTGATTACGGCGTTCAGCCCTTTGACTTTCTCCCGATCGAACATCGTACGCATCGATAGTAGGATCGAAACGCCGCTGATCGGCAAGGTGGGATCGTGGCTGGGACTTCGAGCTGCCCAGCGGCCCAGGGTCTGGATGATCGGTTCCGCTTCAAGCCCCCATTCGGTTGCCTCATATACCTGCACATTTGCCGGCGGGGGCAGCCTGCGCTTCACAACCAGCCCGCGAGCCTCCAATTCCGACAGTCGCTGGGTGAGCACGTTGGCGCTGATGCCAGGCAGGTCGGCGCGAAGCTGGGAGAAACGCCTCGCCCCTAGCATTAGTTCGCGCAGCACCAGCAGGGCCCAGCGCTCGCCGATCAGTGCGAGACCATGGGCGGTTCCACACGCATCGTCATATCTCCGCTTCTCTTCGCCCTGCCGCACATTGGTTATCTTTTCTGACTTCATGGTTGCATTTTATGACTGTTGCCCGCAAAAGACAAGCCAGCCGAGTCGCGAGGAGGCTGCCAGTGCCGAAAATGATTTTCGTGAACCTGCCGGTCACCGACCTGGCGCGCTCAACTGCCTTTTATGAGGCGATTGGGGGCACCATAAATCCCCTGTTTTCGAACGAGCAGGCAACCGCAATCGTGTTGAGCGATGCGATTTACGTCATGCTTCTGACCCACGATTTCTACCGGACCTTTACCAAGAAGGACGTCATTGACGCCCACCGCACGAGCGGCGTGCTGCTAGCCATTTCCTGCGACAGCAAAGCCGACGTCGACGCAATGATCGACAAGGCGGTCAGCGCCGGAGGCAAGGGCGACCCGGGGCCGAAGCAGGAGTTTGGCGAACTAATGTACGGCCGGAGCTTCGAAGACCCCGACGGCCATCATTGGGAACCAAACTGGATGGCTCCTCAAGCCATTCAAGGAGGCGCGGAAGCCTTGACGAAGGCAGAAGCGCCAGCTGGAAAATAGACCGAAGAGGAGAGGCTGGATGACTTACATTGAAGGATTTGTCTGCGCGGTCCCCAACGCCAACAAGGAAGCATATCGCAAGCACGCGACAGACGCAGCGCCGCTATTCAAGGAATTTGGCGTCACGCGGATGGTCGAAAACTGGGGCGATGACGTGCCAAAAGGAAAGGTTACCGATTTCCAGGGTGCGGTTCAGGCCAAGGACGACGAGACGGTCGTGTTCTCCTGGTTCGAGTATCCCGACCGCGCGACGCGCGACGCAGCCAACGAAAAGATCATGAATGACCCGCGGATGAAGGACATGGGCGCGAACATGCCGTTTGACGGAACGCGCATGATCTATGGTGGCTTCGAAAGTTTCGTCGACGAAAAGGCCAGTGGAACAACGGGATATACCGACGGATATTTGCTGCCAGTTCCGGAAGGTAAGAGGGACGCCTATCGCGCGATGGCGCAAGACATGGCGGCCAAGTTCAAGGACATGGGCGCGCTGCGAGTGGTTGAGGCGTGGGGCGATGACGTGCCCGAGGGCAAGGTCACCGACTACAAGCGCGCGGTGAAGGCCGAGGACGGCGAGGGCATCGTCTATTCTTACGTCGAATGGCCCGACAAGGACACGCGCGACGCTGCGTGGGCCAAGATGATGAGCAACACCTCGATGCAAAACCAGGAAATGCCGTTCGACGGGAAGCGGATGTTCTGGGGAGGTTTCCGGCCGATTATCGATACCGCGGCTGAGTAAGGCCCATGACCAATCCGATAGGCAGCTTCATCTGGTATGAGCTGATGAGTCCCGACCCCGCGGCTTCGAAGAAATTTTATGATGCCGTCGTAGGTTGGAACATCGCCGAAAACTCCGTAGCGCCCGGCATCGAATACCGGATGATCGGCCGGTCGGACGGCGGCAATGCCGGCGGCGTGCTGACCCTGACTGACGAAATGCGGTTGGGAGGGGCCCGGCCCATTTGGCTCGGTTATCTGCACGTCGGCAATGTCGACGAAGCAGTAGAGGCCATCAGTACGGATGGCGGGTCGGTGATGGTGGCTCCATGGGATCAGCCAGGCGTCGGTCGATTGGCGATGGTCACCGGACCGGAGGGCGCCCCCGTGTACTTGATGGATCCCATCCCGCCGGAAGGCCAGCCGGATGCGAAAAGCGATGTCTTTTCAGTCGACCGGCCACAGCACGTCCGTTGGAACGAACTGTGGAGTAGCGATCCCAACCGATCGATCGACTTCTACAAGCGTCACTTCGGTTGGAGCCAAGAAGGTGACATGGATATGGGCGAAATGGGCAAATACCACTTTGTCCAGCATGACGGGGTCGGGATCGGCGCCGTAATGCCAACCATGCCCGACATGCCCCGGTCCATGTGGAACTTCTATGTCGGCGTCGACGACATCGACCGCGCAGCCGATGCCGTCCGCGCTGGCGGCGGGCAGGTCGTAAACGGCCCGATGGAAATTCCGGGCGGCGAATTTGCTTTCAATGGTGTCGATCCGCAGGGCGCACTTTTCGGCTTGGTCGGACCCCGCCAGAAATAAGGAATGGATGATGGCTACCGAGAAAACGGAGAAGATGATCACGTGCCTTTGGTATGACATCGGCGAAGCGCGCAAGGCTGCGGAATTCTACGCCAGCGTTTTTCCCGACAGCCAAGTCGGCGCAGCGTCGCAATCCGCGACCGATACGCCGTCGGGTCCCGAAGGCCAGGAATTGACCGTCGAATTCACTGTTTGCGGCAACCATTTCGTCGGCCTCAACGGGGGAGATAATTTCAAGCCGAACGAGTCGGTGAGCCTAATGGTCTACACCGACGACCAAGAAGAGACCGACCGGTACTGGAACGCCATCGTCGACAATGGCGGAGAGGAAAGCGTCTGCGGGTGGTGCAAGGACAAGTGGGGTTATTCATGGCAGATCACGCCGCGCATGCTGATCGAGGCGACGACTAGCAGCGACCGCGCAGCCGCGAAGCGCGCGATGGATGCGATGATGAAGATGAAGAAAATCGACATCGCGAAGATCGCATCCGCGTTCAACGGCGAGACCGCCGATGCGTAAAATCCGTGGGAGCGCTTTCGTCTCGCTAGACGGCGTAATGCAGGCGCCTGGCGGGCCCAGCGAGGATCCGACCGGCAACTTCACGCATGGTGGCTGGCTGCCGCAATTCTTCGACCATGAGGTCGGCGATGCGATCGACCGCTTTTTCGAGGGTGACTATGCCCTTCTGCTCGGCCGCCGCACCTACGACATCTTTGCCGCTTACTGGCCTTATGTCGGCGGGGAAGCGACCGGCATCGGCGAGATCTTCGACCGCACAGGCAAAGACGAGGGGGAGCAAGCCGCTATCCAGATGGGCGAGGATTTCACTCGCGCCGACAAGTATGTGCTGACCCGAGGAGCGCCGGATCTGGGCTGGTCGAACAGCCACGGGGTCGGCAGCATCGATGAGCTGCAAGCGATCCGCAAAGGCGACGGTCCCGACCTCCTGATTCAGGGCAGCAGTACGCTCTATCCCCAACTTCTGCGCGAAGGCCTGCTCGATCAGCTGACCATCATGACGTTCCCGGTTGTCCTGGGAGCTGGCAAACGGCTGTTTGGCGACGGGACCCCTGCACGATCGCTGCGGCCGATCGATTACAAGATGACCCGGTCCGGCGCAGTTATCGCAACTTATGAACCGGCCGGTGGCGTCGGCCAGGATTGGGCCGGCCCGCAATCGAGCAGCCACCGCGAACGGGATCGGCAGGCGGCCATGGCGGAGGGTCGGTGGTGAGCCTCGAACTCTTCGTCCATCCCTTCAGTAGTTACAGTTGGAAGGCTCTCATTCCGCTTTGGGCGAATGAAACCCCCTTCGTCTATCGCAATGTCGATCCTGCTGACCCCAGCGGTATGGCCGACCTTAAAAAGGTCTGGCCAATCGGCAAATTTCCGGTGCTCGTCGACGATGGCGAGGTCATCCCCGAAGCAACGTGCATTATCGAGCATCTACAGGCCCGCCATCCCGGCCCAAACGTCTGGATTCCCGACGGTGCGGAGGGGCGGCGCGTGCGACTGCTCGACCGCTTTTTCGACTTGCACATCCAAGGCAACATGCAGCCAGCAGTCAATCACGCCATTTGGCCCGACGGAGAAGGCCTGGCAGCGACGCGTGGCCGCGAAGCGCTGGACGTGGCGTACGACTGGCTTGAAGCGAATTTGGCGGAGGAAGGCTGGGCGGTCGGCAATCTTTTCACTCTCGCGGACTGCGCGGCGGCGCCAGCGCTTTTTTACGCAGACTGGGTACAGCCGATAGCCGAGGGTCGTCCTCGACTCGCCGCGTACCGGCGCCGGCTCCTCGCTTATCCCGCGGTATCGCGCGCAGTCGAGGAAGCGAGGCCGTACCGCCATTATTTTCCGCTCGGTGCACCCGACCGGGATTAGGTGACCAGATCGAAGGCTCCGAGGAAAACTTCCGTCCCCGAAATGCCCTCAAGCTCGGTATCGAGCGCCCGGTAAGCCACGCCCAGCGCCGACTGGAATCGTTCAAAATCCTCTCGCGTTCGCCAATAGTCCGCGGTGACGTAAGCGCCGTCTGATTCGCGCCACAGTTCGGTCTTCAGAAACCCTTCCGCGCTGCCGAACAGGCGCGCCCAATCCCCGTCGGCGCAATAAGCCTCAACGAACCGTTCCTCGGTCGCGGCCGGCACATCGAAGCGCCACAACCGCAGATGGGTCATTGTCCCATGCCCGCGAATGCACGCGCGCCTTTAAGCGCATTGTAGGCCTCGATTACCTGCTGCAGTTTTTTCTCGTGCCGGCGGTCTCCGCCATTGCGATCGGGGTGGTAACGGCGAAGCAGGTCGGAATAGCGCTTGCGCAGGCCGCGGCGGTCAACGTCATCCTTCAGGCCAAGTACGCCGAGCGCATGCCGTTCCTTGGCGTTGAAACGATCGACTCGCTGACGCCGCGATTCTGGCCGGAAGCGCGCAGAAATCGCATCGAGTGGATCGGCGAAGTCGGTCCAGGCAGGACCGCGGTCGGCGCCATTGGTGGCGAAAGCGCGCGTGGCTCGCTCCCAGCCGGCGATCGGCGACTGGGCCGCCTCGATCTCCTCGGCGCTCATCCCTTCGAAGAAATTGTAGGCCGCGTTGTGCGCGCGCACATGCTCCAAGCACAGGAAGCTCCAAGTGCCAGGCCCATCGAAGTTGCCTGGCGAAATGGGCGCACGGAATTCGCCCGGCTCGCCGCAACCGGGCACCGCGCAGCGGTCCGTCGCCCCTTCAACCCGTCCATGCCACTTGGCCTGCCGTACCGTCACTTCTTCCTCGCGCTTCAAACACCTCTATATAGGAGCGATGCAATCGACCGCCACCGGCCCCGTCGCCCGGGAAATCATCGAACGCCTGACGTCGGCGCTCGGCCCAACCAGCCTCGCCCTTGAAGATCAAAGTCATCACCATGTCGGCCATTCTGGCCACGATCCGCGCGGTGAAAGCCATTTTGCGTTGACCATCGTCAGTCCCCAGTTCGAGGGCCTCGGCCGGGTGCAGCGACAACGCCGCGTCTATGCCGCGCTGGGCGAGTTGATGCGCGAACGCATCCACGCACTGACGATAAAGGCACTGGCACCGGGAGAAAATTGATGGAGGTCATCACCCCTTCAACGCATGATTTGGGGGCGTTCAAGGTTCGGCGTACCCTTCCCGCCAAGAGCCGGACGATGGTCGGACCTTTTATCTTCGTTGATGAGTTTGGCCCCGCGAGGCTTCCGGCTGGACTGGGAATGGATGTCCGGCCGCACCCGCATATCAACCTCGCCACCGTCACCTACCTGTTCGAAGGGGCGATCGAACATCGCGACAGCCTTGGCACGCGTTGCGTGATCGAGCCGGGAGCAATCAACCTTATGACCGCGGGGCGGGGAATCGTTCACTCGGAACGCTCGCCGCAGGACCTTCGACCGGACGGACCGACGCTATACGGCATGCAGACCTGGCTGGCGCTGCCTGACGGCCAGGAAGATATCGAACCGGCGTTCGAGCATGCCGACGAAACCGCCCTGCCGCTGGTAGAGGACGATGGCGTGTCCGCACGGGTGTTGATGGGTACATTGTGGGGCCAGACAGCTGGCGTAACTCAGCACAGCGCTACAATTTACGCCGACATCATGTTAGCCGCCGGCGCAAGTGTTCCTATCGACGCCGACGCCGACGAACGGGCGGTGCTGCTTTGCGAGGGCGAGGCGAGCATCGACGGTCGGCCACTCGACCCTTTCGCGCTCTACATTTTGGCTCCGGGTGAGGCGATGAAGCTTAGCGCGGGGGCGTCTTCGCGCATCATGCTGCTTGGCGGTGAAGCCTTTACTACGCCGCGCCATGTCTGGTGGAACTTCGTCAGTTCGTCACGCGATCGGATCAACCAGGCCAAGGAAGACTGGAAAGCGAGGCGCTTCCCGCTCGTGCCGGGAGACGAAGAGGAATTCATTCCCATTCCAGAAGTCCCCAAGACGGTGAGCTATCCCTGATGCGACAGGAACTTCGGTCGCTGTCGACCGGCATCACGATGAATGTCGCCATCACCGGACACGACGATGCGCCGCCAGCCATTCTCTTGCACGGCTTTCCTGAATCCCACCGAACCTGGCGCGAGGTCGAAAAGCGGCTGGAGGACCGCGTCAGACTGATCATGCCCGACCTCCGGGGATTCGGCCAAACGGACCGGCCAGCCGGCGTCGAAGCTTACTCCACTGAGACGCTGGTCGCGGATATTTTCGCGCTGGCGGATGAACTGGATGTGGAGCGCTTTACGCTGGTCGGCCATGACTGGGGCGGCGCCATCGCTTGGGCAGCGGCGCTGCGCGGCAACCCCCGTGTCGAGCGACTGGGAATCGTGAATTCGCCGCATCCCCTGATTTTCCAGAAGTCGCTGGTCGAGGATGAAGCGCAGCGCGCTGCTTCCCAATATATCACGGCATTCCGAGATCCGGGGATGGAAGCTGCGATCACGCGGATGGGTTTCGACACCTTCTTTGACAAAAGTTTTTCGAAGCATGTCGACCTGGCGCGCATTTCGTCGGACGAGCGAGCCAGATACATTGCCGACTGGAGCCGGCCGGGCGCGCTTACCGCGATGCTCAACTGGTATCGCGCCAGCCAGATATTCGTCCCTCCGATGGGCGAAGAAACAGTCATGCCGGATTGGGTCGAGCGCGGCCTGCCCAAGTTGCATATGCCCGTACGGGTCATTTGGGGCATTGAGGACAAGGCGCTACTCCCAGTTCAGCTCGAAGGAATGGGGGAGGTCGGCGACGACGTGGAGGTCTTTCCGTTGAAGGGCGTCGGTCATTTCGCGCCGTGGGAAGCTCCGGACAAGGTTGCGGATGCGCTCGCCCCCTTCCTTGCCGGCAATTGAGCGGCTAAGGCTCCGCCCATCATGACTCGTTCGATCTCGCGCTCCGCCGCTCGGCTCGCCGCCGTGCAGGCGCTGTACCAGCAGGAAATGGAAGGCACGCCAACCGCGCGCTTGCTCCATGAATTTCACGACCATCGCCTCGGTGCGACGATCGAGGGCGAAACCTATGCAGACGCCGAGCAGAGCTTCTTCGATGATTTAGTAACGGGAGCGCTGGCGCGACGCGATGAGATCGATGCGCTGGTCGCGGAACGGCTCGCCCAAGGCTGGAGCCTGGAGCGGCTGGACAAGCCAATGAAGGCGATCCTGCGGGTCGGCGCCTATGAACTGGTCGCCCGTCGGGACGTACCCGTCGCGACCGTTATCAGTGAGTATCTGGATGTCGCAGATGCCTTCTACGACAAACGCGAGAAGAGCTTCGTGAACGGCCTGCTCGACGCAATCGCCAAGGTCGCCCGGCCCGCCGCTTAAGGGCTTTCCCCAACCGCTCTGTCGCGGTTTATAGTCGGATCATGAGCATCGGCGAATTTGCGTTCCTAGAGCGACTGCGCGCGCTCGCAACCCATCCCGCCGCGCGCGGGCTGGAGGATGACGCGGCGGTGATCGGCGACATGGTGCTTACCCATGACAGCATCGCTGAGGGCATCCATTACCTGTCGGATGATCCGCCGGCCTCGGTCGGCTGGAAGCTTGTCGC
Source organism: Sphingomonas edaphi (assembly GCF_003583725.1). Taxonomy (GTDB): domain Bacteria; phylum Pseudomonadota; class Alphaproteobacteria; order Sphingomonadales; family Sphingomonadaceae; genus Sphingomicrobium; species Sphingomicrobium edaphi. The sequence goes on from NZ_QXTF01000001.1 coordinate 1,019,396, forward strand.
CGTAAATTTGAGCGACCTTGCCGCGAAAGGCGCCGAGCCGATCGCCGCGTTGATGAGCGTCACCATCGGCGGCGATGGCGAGTGGGAAGAGCGCTTCCTGTCGGGCGTCGCGGCGGCCTGCGAAGCGTACCATTTGCCCTTGGTCGGCGGCGACACGATCGCGCTTCCCGCGGGATCGCCGCGCGTGCTGGGACTGACCGCCATCGGGCGCGGTGGCACCAATATCCCATCGCGCGGCGGCGGCAGGCCGGGTAATCGGCTGTGGCTGGTCGGCGTATTGGGTGACGCCGCCACGGGCCTCGCCACCTTGCGTCACGATCCCAAGGCGGAGGGGCCGCTGGTCGAGGCCTATCGCCGGCCCGTCCCGCAACTGGCGGCGGGCCGCGCGCTGGCGACCGCCGCGACCGCAATGATGGATGTGTCGGACGGCCTGCTGCTCGACCTGCAGCGGATGTGCAATGCGAGCCGCTGCGGCGCACGGGTCGACCTGTCCGCTTTGCCGTTGTCGCGCGGTTTCATTGCCGAGCGCGGCAATAGCCGGACGTCGCGCCTGTCCGCAGCCACCGGCGGGGACGATTATGCGCTGCTTGCCGCGCTGCCGGAGGACTTTGATCCGGCGGTAAGCCTTTCTTTACCTTCAAGGACCATCATTGCGCCGATCGGATCACTCGTTCCGGGAAGCAGCATTTCGCTGTTCGACGAGAAGGGCGAAGTACCGATACCGGAGCGGCTTGGATATGAACATCATCGCGCTTAGCACCCGTCAATGGGTCATTGCCGCACTAGGCCTTGCATCAGGAATGGCGACCGCGCTGGTGCTCCGATAGCGCCCTGACAACTGGCGGGTTGCCACCGCCCAAATCCCCGTTACACCTTCCCCGGGCTTTCTAGGGACGGCGTTGCCGCCTCATGGTCGAATAGGGGAATTCACCAATATGAACCTGGTACTCTTTGCGATCGCTTGCGGCGTCGTTGCGCTGCTGTACGGCGGTCTTACCAGCTCGGCGGTGCTTCGCGCATCGGCGGGCAATGCACGGATGATGGAAGTCGCCGCAGCTATTCAGGAAGGCGCTTCGGCCTACCTTCGGCGTCAGTATATGACGATTACCGTTGTCGGCGTCGTCGTCGCCGTGATCGTCTTCGTGTTTCTCGGTCCGCTCTCCGCGGGCGGGTTCGTGCTCGGCGCCATCCTGTCGGGAGCAACCGGCTTTGTCGGCATGAACATTTCGGTGCGCGCCAACGTCCGCACGGCGGAGGCCGCCAGCCAGGGCCTTCAGCAGGGCCTGACGATGGCGTTCCGCGCCGGCGCCATCACCGGCCTGCTAGTCGCCGGCCTAGCGCTGCTCGCGATTGCCAGCTTCTTCTATTATCTCGTCGGCGTTGCTGGCCATGAGCCCAGCGACCGCATCGTCATCGACGCGCTCGTCGCCCTGGCGTTCGGCGCGTCGTTGATCTCCATCTTCGCCCGTCTTGGCGGCGGCATCTTCACCAAGGCCGCCGACGTGGGCGCCGACCTGGTCGGCAAGGTCGAGGCCGGTATTCCGGAAGACGATCCCCGCAACCCCGCCGTGATCGCCGACAACGTCGGCGACAATGTCGGCGACTGCGCCGGCATGGCGGCCGACCTGTTCGAAACCTATGTCGTGACTGTCGGAGCCACAATGGTCCTGACCGCGCTGCTCATGAAGGGAGCGGGCGATGCCCTGCTGCCGCTGATGAGCCTACCGCTGCTGATTGGTGGCGTCTGCGTCCTGACGTCGATCCTCGGCACTTATTTCGTCCGGCTGGGCAAGGGCACCAGCATCATGGGCGCGATGTACAAGGGGTTCGCGGTTACTGCCGTCGCCTCGGGCATCGCCATCTTCTTCGCTACCCAATATGCGCTGGGCGATCTCAATGCGACGATGTCGGCAGGCGCCACCAGCTTCACCGGCATGGACCTCTACTGGTGCATGCTGCTGGGCCTGATCATCACCGGCCTCATCATCTGGATCACCGAATATTACACCGGCACTAACTATCGCCCGGTCCGTTCGATCGCCAAGGCGTCCGAAACTGGCCACGGCACCAACGTCATCCAGGGCTTGGCGATCAGCCTTGAATCGACGGCTATGCCGACGCTGGTCATCTGCGCCGGCATCATCATCGCTTATGCGCTGGCGGGCCTGATGGGCATTGCCTTCGCCGCCACTTCGATGCTGGCGCTGGCCGGCATGGTCGTGGCGCTCGACGCCTACGGCCCTGTAACGGACAATGCCGGCGGCATCGCGGAAATGTCTGGCCTGGACGAAAGCGTCCGTGAAAAGACCGACGCGCTTGACGCGGTGGGTAATACGACCAAGGCCGTGACCAAGGGATATGCGATTGGATCGGCCGGCCTTGCTGCGCTGGTGCTGTTCGCCGCCTACACCACCGACCTGCGCGAGTTTTTCCCGGGCCTTGCGGTCGACTTCAGCCTGGAAAACCCGTTTGTCATCGTCGGCCTTCTGCTGGGCGCGCTGCTGCCTTATCTGTTCGGCGCACTGGGCATGACGGCAGTCGGCCGTGCGGCAGGCGACGTGGTCAAGGACGTGCGCGAGCAATTCCGGACCAACACCGGCATTATGGATGGCTCATCGCGCCCCGACTATGCCCGGACGGTCGATCTAGTCACCAAGGCAGCGATCAAGGAAATGATCATTCCGTCGATGCTCCCGGTCCTGGCGCCGATCCTGGTCTATTTCGTCATTACGGCGGTCGCGGGGCAGGCCCAAGGCTTCGCAGCGCTGGGTGCGTTGCTGCTGGGCGTCATCGTCGGCGGCCTTTTCGTCGCCATTTCTATGACCTCGGGCGGCGGCGCATGGGACAATGCCAAGAAATTTATCGAGGACGGCAATCACGGCGGCAAGGGCAGCGAAGCCCATAAGGCCGCGGTTACCGGCGACACGGTCGGCGACCCGTACAAGGATACGGCGGGCCCCGCAGTGAACCCGATGATCAAGATCACCAACATCGTAGCGCTACTCCTGCTCGCTGCGCTGGCCGGTCATTCGGCGGTGTAAGTCTTCCGGCCCAGCCGGTTGAAATCGGCCCCGCCCGACCCAAGGTCGCGGCGGGGCCTATCCGTTTCAGGAGCCGTCGATGACCCATGCCATTCGCGTTCATCAACCCGGCGGGCCGGGGCAAATGCGGTGGGAAGAATGCGCAGTCGGCGATCCGGGGCCCGGCGAGGTCCGCATTCGCCAGACGGCCGTCGGTCTGAACTTCATCGATGTGTATCACCGGACCGGCCTTTATCCCCAGCCGCTTCCCTTCACGCCGGGCGTCGAAGGAGCCGGGATCGTCGACTTGGTCGGACCAGACGTCGCCGGCCTTGAGGCCGGCGATCGCGTGGCCTACGCCGGACCGATCGGCGGTTATGCCGAGAGCCGCCTCATTGCCGCCGACCGGTTGGTCGTACCGCCCGCCGAGATCACCGACCAGCAAGCGGCGGCGATGATGCTGCAGGGCATGACGGTCGATATGTTGCTCAATCGGGTGCGGACAACCAAAGCGGGCGAGACCATCCTGGTGCATGCGGCGGCGGGCGGCGTCGGCTTGATCCTGTGCCAATGGGCAGCAGCGCTGGGCGCAACTGTGATCGGCACGGTGTCGACCGAGGAGAAGGCAGAACTGGCGCGGGCCAACGGTTGCCGTCACCCGATCCTTTATACGAACGAAGATTTCGTTGAGCGAGTGCGCGAACTGACCGACGGCAAGGGCGTCCCGGTTGTTTATGACAGCGTGGGCAAGGATACGTTCCTGCGATCGTTCGACTGCCTGAGCCCTCGCGGCCTGATGGTCAGTTTCGGTCAGTCCTCCGGCGCGATCGAACCGTTCGCGCCCGGACTCCTCGCGCAGAAAGGGTCGCTGTTCCTGACCCGCCCAACCCTGTTCACCTACATCGAAGAGCGCAGCGAGTTGCAACATTCGGCCAGGGCGTTGTTCGACATCGTGCGAAGCGGGCGCGTGAAAATCGACATCGGGCAGCGCTTTGCATTGGCATGTGCGGCCGACGCGCACCGAGCATTGGAGGCTAGGCGAACCATCGGATCGACCGTGCTGACAGTTGGCTGAGCGGCCCGCCTTTTCAATGAGGCGGTCTGCCGCTATGAGCCGCCAACTCGATTTTAAAGACATGAAGGATTTGAATGGCCAAGGAAGAACTTCTTGAGATGCGCGGACGGGTGGTCGAGCTGCTGCCCAATGCGATGTTCCGCGTAGAGCTGGAGAACGGCCACGAAATCCTGGGCCACACAGCGGGCAAGATGCGCAAGAACCGCATCCGCGTGCTGACCGGCGACGAAGTCCTTGTTGAACTGACGCCCTATGACCTGACCAAGGGGCGCATCACCTACCGCTTCATGCCCGGTCGCGGGGGCCCGACGCCCAACGCCTGATGCGGCTGATCCTCGCCTCGGCGAGCCCGCGCCGCCTGGACCTGCTGGCCCGGATTGACGTCGTCCCCGACGCGGTCGATCCCGCCGATATTGACGAGAGCGTCCCCAAAGGCGAGCTGCCGCGCGCTCATGCCTTGCGCCTGGCCGAGGAAAAAGCGACCGCGGCGGCGGCACGCCATCCCGATGCGCTTGTGCTGGCCGCCGACACGGTGGTCGCGGTCGGACGCCGAATCCTGCCCAAGGTCGAGGATGAAACGACGCTCCGCGCCTGCATGAAGCTGTTGTCGGGGCGACGCCACCGGGTGCTAACCGGCGTGGCGCTGGCTATCCCCGCTTCCGGAATCCGCTCCCGCGTCGTCGAGACGATGATTGCGATCAAGCGGCTGTCCACGGAAGAGATCGATTATTACGCGGGGCATGGCGAATGGCGCGGCAAGGCCGGCGGCTATGCTGTCCAGGGCTATGGCGAAGTTTATGTCCGCCACTTGGCCGGAAGTTATTCGAACGTCGTCGGCCTGCCGCTGGCCGAGACCCGCCACCTGTTGAAGAGTGCGGGTTATCCCCTTGCCTGAATGGGTGGTCGAAGACGGCATTGGCGAAACACGCGCCGCGCTCATCGAAAATGACGAGGTCCTAGAAGCGCGCGTGCGGCGCGAGGGGGTCACGCCGGCGGGCACAATCCTCGAGGCGAAGCTGGTGGCGGTCGCGCCCCGCGTCACCGTGGAGGCCGGCGGTGAGCAATTCCTGCTTCCGCGCGGTGTGTCAGGAATCAGCGAAGGGGGGCCGCTGCGCATCGAGGTGACCCGCGAAGCGTTGGGCGGCGTCGAAAGCTGGAAACGCGGCCTTGCCCGCCGTAGCGAGGAGACACCGCGCCCCGCCCCTCCACTGGCCGACGGGAAACCGGGCCGAATCGACGGCTGGGACGAATTGCTGGAGGAAGCGCGCAGTGGGATCTTGCGGTTCGATGGCGGCGAGCTGCGGATCCAGCCGACGGCGGCAATGACAATGATCGATGTCGACGGCTGGCTGGTACCGGACCGGCTGGCGCAAATGGGTGCGTGGGCCGCCGCGCGGGCGATCCGGCGGCTGGACCTCGGTGGCCCCACCGGCATCGATTTTCCTACCCTGAAGGGACGCGATGCGCGCCAGCAGGTCGATTCCATATTGGCCAATTACCTCCCCTCGCCGGCCGAGCGCACGGCGATGAACGGGTTCGGGTTCGTGCAGGTCGTGCGGCCGCGTAGCCGGCCATCGTTGATCGACTTGGCTGCTGACTGCGCTTCGTTCGAGGCGCGTGCCCTGCTCCGCCGCTCGGGCGCCGAGATCGGTGCCATACGCCTCGTCGCGCATCCCGCAGTGGCGCGCGTCCTGGAGAGTCATCCGGACTGGCTCGAACGGCTGGCGCGGCAGGTGGGCGGAAACGTGACCTTGCGCGCCGACGCCGCGCTCGCCATGTCGGCCGGACATGCCGAACATGCCTGATACCAAGTCCAAGCCGTGCCCCCTGTGCGGCAAGCCCCCATCGCCCGACCATGCGCCATTTTGCAGCCGAGGGTGCAAGGACCGTGACCTGCTCCAGTGGCTTGGTGAAGGCTATCGCATTCCCGGGCCTCCTGTCGACACGGACGGGCTGGACAGCGAGGATAGCGACCGCTAGGGAGCGGCTCGCTCGCGAGGCGGCTCTGCCTCGAACGGTGCGCCCAGGTAGCTCAGTTGGTAGAGCATGCGACTGAAAATCGCAGTGTCGGCGGTTCGATCCCGTCCCTGGGCACCATCCCCATTCAGACCCTCCTGATCTCTGACCGCCACGCCAAATTTGCGCGTTGGGAAATCGGACGATCCACTATAGTCAGGCCGCATGGCGGACGACGGGATCGGCAAGGGGACGGCGCGCATCTTCGCTCGCGAGGCACATTTGCGGTCGATCTTGGAGACTGTGCCCGACGCGATGATCGTGATCGACGAACGCGGCCATATCCTGTCCTTCAGCACAGCCGCGGAGCAGATGTTCGGCTATCGTGAAGACGAGATCTTGGGCGAAAATGTCAGCATTCTCATGCCCTCGCCGGACCGGGAGCGCCACGACGGGTACCTCAAGCGGTACCTCCTAACTGGAGAAAGGCGAATTATCGGCATCGGTCGCGTCCTTACCGCGCGCCATCGGGACGGCGCGACCTTCCCCATCGAATTGTCCGTCGGCGAGGCGCGGATTGGCGATGACCGCGTCTTTACCGGCTTCATCCGCGACCTGACCGAACGGCAAGAGGCGGAGCTTCGCGTCCACGACCTCCAGTCCGTGCTGGCCCATGTCCAGCGCGTGTCCGAAATGGGCACGCTCGCAACCAGCCTTGCCCATGAGCTCAACCAGCCGCTCACCGCGATCGCCAATTACGTCGAAGCCACGCGCGACATGCTGGCCGGCACCCCCAACGCCGAAACGCTGGCCACTGTCCGCGAGGCCTTGGATGAATGCGCCGCCCAATCGGTCCGCGCCGGCCAGATCGTCCGGAGGCTGCGCGATTTCATCTCCCGTGGAGAGACGGAGCATCGGATCGAAAGCCTCCACCGGCTGGTCACCGAAGCAAGCGCATTGGCGTTGGTGGGCGCCGGAGACCAGGGCCTAGAATTTGACCTGCGCCTCGACCCGGCTGTGGACCGGGTGCTGGTCGACCGGATCCAGATCCAGCAGGTGCTGCTCAATCTGATTCGAAACGCGATCGAGGCCATGGACGGAAAGCGGGATCCACGCCTGCAGGTCCATTCGAAGAAAGCGGCGGGCGGCCTCGTCAGGGTCACGGTCACGGACAGCGGTCCGGGCCTTGCGCCGGACATTGCCGAACGACTGTTCGAACCATTCCGAAGCACCAAGGAGAATGGCATGGGGCTTGGCCTTTCCATCTCAGCCACCATCGTCGCCGCGCATGGAGGTAGAATCTGGGCGGAACCCACCCGTTCGGGCGGCACTGCCTTCCATTTCACAATCATCGACGCGGACAGCGAGGAGGCGAAGGCGTGAGCGAAAAGATTGTACACTTGGTCGACGACGATGAAGCGGTCCGCCGGTCCGCCGGATTCATGCTGAGGACGTCGGGATACCAGGTGACGAGCTACGCCTCAGGCACGGATTTGCTAAAGCAGAAGAACCTTGAACCGGGGTGCATCCTGCTCGACGTCCAAATGCCGGGAATCGACGGCTTACAAGTGCAGCGAGAGCTCCGTCAGCGCGGGGTTAGCCTGCCCGTCATCGTTATGACCGGTCATGGCGATGTGACGGTGGCCGTGCAGGCCATGAAGGCGGGCGCAGTCGATTTCATCGAGAAGCCATTCGAAAAGGCCGTGTTGCTGAGCGCCATCGACGAGGGACTGGCGCGTATCGCCCAAGCCGACCGTAGCCGGGCGCGAGCCAACGAGGCCAAGGTGCGATTAGGGGCGCTAACCCCGCGCGAACATGATGTTATGGAAGGGCTGGTCCGCGGACACCCAAACAAGACAATTGCCTTTGACCTGGATATCAGTCCGCGAACGGTGGAGATCCACCGCGCCAACCTGATGAGCAAGCTGGGCGTCGCGAGCCTGTCGGAAGCGCTACGCATTGCCTTTGCAGCAGGCTTGGGGGACGAGCTCAAGGATTAGGTGACGCTTGCCACTCGAAAGTCGCGCTCGCGGCCATCGACATCTGTCAGTTTGACCTCGCCGCCCAGGCTCAACCGATCCGCGCCGAAGGGAAATAGCGGTCCATTGCTGTTGTCATTAACCTCATAGCGAATCGCCAGGCCCGCCGACGTTCCGACAAGGTGGCCAATCCTATCGGCTTCATTGGCCCAATAGCGTCGGACGACCGCCCGCTCGGGCTCGGCGGCCAACCGGGTGCAATCGACGTGACCGTCGTCGGCAAGCGGCAGTCGAAGCAAGTAAGTCCGACCTGCCGAGCCGCGCGGAAACTCACCGTTCGACGCCAGTTCCAGTCTGACCAACTTCCATTCCATAGGCGCGCAAGGATGCGCCGCTGCCAACCGCGGTGAAAATACGCACATCTACTGACAGGAGTTGCCGACAGGCCGGTTGGGCTTGGCCCTGTTGGCGACAGCAGCTAGGCAACGGTATGGCCTCCATAGCATCAAACCAGCAACAGCTCGAAAAATGGGCAGGACTGGCGCTCATCGCCGCCGCCGGCGCCGCACTGATCGCGGCCAACTCGCCGCTCGCCGCTTCCTACGAGCTTTTGCTCCATTTGGAATTGGGCCCATCCATGCCCCGACTGGGCGTGATGTCGCTCCACGAATGGGTAGCCGATGGGCTAATGGCTATCTTCTTCCTGCTCGTTGGGCTGGAAGTGAAGCGGGAATGGTATGATGGGAGGCTGGCGACACCATCCGACCGGCGCTTGCCGATCGTTGCCGCCGGTGCCGGAATGGCGGTGCCGGCCGTCATTTACCTGGCTATCGTTGCCGGCAATCCTGACCTGAGCGCCGGCTGGGCCATCCCTGCGGCGACCGACATCGCCTTCGCGATCGGTGTGCTGGCGATCCTTGGCCGCCACGCCCCGGCGTCAATAAAGTTACTGCTCGTGACGATCGCCATCGTCGACGACATCGGCGCAGTGCTGGTCATCGCGCTATTCTATACTGCCGACCTTAACGTCTACGCCCTCGGCGCAGCGCTAGCGCTGGTTGCCGGCATGGCCGCGCTCGGGCAATTCGGAGTCCGGCGACTTTGGCCTTTCCTGCTCTGCTTTGCCTTCTTGTGGCTGCTGATGCTCGCTAGCGGCGTCCATGCGACCATCGCCGGAGTGCTTGCAGCGCTGACCATCCCCTTGGGCCGAGGTGAAGCGCATTCCCCCCTAAAACACCTGGAGCATGCGATTCATCCTTGGGTGATGTTCGGTGTCGTGCCCATCTTTGGCTTTGTGTCGGCGGGGGTGCACCTGACGGGTGGGATTGACTCTGTTCTTCAACCGTTGCCGCTTGCTATCCTGCTGGGCCTATTCGCCGGCAAACAGCTCGGCGTGTTCGGCGCGATCTGGCTGTCGATCAGAACCCGGCTCGCCTCCCGCCCCGAGGGTGCCAGCTGGTCGCAACTTTACGGGGCGTCCATCCTGTGTGGCATCGGCTTTACGATGAGCCTGTTCATCGGCGCGCTGGCCTTCCCTGGCGACACGGCCAGGATCGACGAGGCCAAGATCGGAACGCTGGCCGGATCCTTGCTATCGGCACTAGCGGGCTATCTTGTACTGCGCCTGTCCGACGGCACGGTCAGCAGCGCAGATGATGAAGCTGAATGCGACGAACTGTTCGGTGCCGATCACCCGGACCATTAACGCCAGCTGTCACCTCGTGCCGCCCGCTCAGCCGCCGGACCGAATGGATCGCCGTTGATCCGCTCGTCGATCATGGAGGCAATCCGCGGATCGGCTCCGGCTGCCATACGATAATCGGATTGCTGCCCTTCGGCGGCACCGAACAGCCCGTCGACGCGCCAATGGTCGCCGTCCCGGCAGGCTAGGCCGGTAGCGCCATTTTCACTGAAGGTGCGGCAGATTCCGCCGGCCTTGTCTCGGAACGTCAGGCCGATCCGGACGGCTCCGCCCTGCTCGCTCGAGGCCAATTGCGAGTTCAGCGCCTCATCCAATGAAGCGGCGGCCACCAATTGCCCGTCAAGCGACTGAATCGGGGAGCTATCGCGTCCACCAACGAAATGCCCGGCAACGATGCCCACGGCCAGTGTTGCCGCCATTGCGGCCCATTGCGGCAATCCAAACGATCCGCGAGCCCCCCACTGTTTGCGACGCGCCGAAAGGTCGACAACCTCAGCCGGCGCAAAGCGCGGCGGCGGCATCTTGCCTTCCATAAGGGGAGCGAAGCCGGCCCTGAGGCTGGCCGCAAGGGCGCGATGCTCAGCGGCCCGCGCGATGAGAGCCGGGTCGGCTCCGACCTGCTCGGCAATTCGCGCTGCGTCGGCGACGGGTAGCTCGCCGTCCAGCCAGGCAAAGAATTTCTCGTCGTCGATCATCTCATGAACCCTCGCCCAGCATGGCCAGCAAAGCCTGCCGTCCCCTGACAAGCCGACTGGAAACTGTCCCGATTGGCTGGGCTAGGATTTCCGCCGCTTCGCGGTATCCGAAGCCGTCGATCAGAATCAGTGCTACCACTTCGCGTTGTTCGTCGGGTAGCTGCTGCAAGGCCTGCATCGCCTTGCCCAAGTCGATCACCGCCTCTGTCGCTGCCGTCGGGTCGTGACCCAAATGTTCGGCGGCTTCCGACGGTGCCTCGTGCGCCGACCGACGGCCGCGAGATCTCACCGTATCGATCCAAACCGTCCGGCATATGCGGAAGACCCAGCTGTCGAATCGTGTTCCGGGCTGGAACTGATCGAATGACTTGAACGCTTTCTCCGCCGTCATCTGCGCAAGATCGTCCGCATCGGCCGCGTCGCGAGACAGCGCGTAGGCGAAGCGCCGGAGGCGCGGCCAGACGGCGGCAAGCTCGGAGTCGAACGGAGATAGGGACGTCATTCTGCCTCATGCGGATGAAACGGCGCGCGTTCGACGTTTCATCCGCAAGCCCATAAGAAAAGGTTGAACAATGTTAAAGCGCCCGATCCTTACCGCCATCCTGCTGACCGCGACCGCCGCGTCGGCGGCGTCCGCCCAGCTTTTGGGCGGCGGCGGGCTCGGTGGGCCGATTGGCGGCGTGCTCGGCCCCGTTGCCAACACTGTCGACCGCACAGTTGGGGACGTCACCGGCCAGCAGGCAGCGCCGTCCTCCTATGTCAATCCGGCCCGCCCAGTTTCGCTGGACGCGGTCGCGCGTCCGCTGCCGCAGCTTTCGGCGCCGCCCGCCCTGCTGTCGGATATACGCAAGGCGCGGCTGTCCGCGCTCATCCGCGCCAACCGAGATACGCTAGATCGCGACAGCGAAGGCCAGCCGGTTCGTCGGGGCGAGCTGATCGTAACGGATCCTGACCATCGCGCGCTGGCAGCCGCCCAACGCCGTGGCTTTCGCGTTGTGCGCGACGAGCAGGCGGGCGAATTGGGCATTCGCATGGTAACGCTTGCAATTCCGCGCGGAATGGACGTCCGCGAGGCACTGAAGGCGCTTCGCAGGGCGGCCCCTTCAATGGAGGCGGATTACAACCATATCTACGAACCTGCTGGCGGAGCGCTCCTTCCAGCGGCAGGCGCTCTGCTGGCCGCTAATCGTGCCGTCCGTCCGGGCGCTCGAATTGCGATGATCGACGGCGGCATTGCCTCGCACCCAGCCTTGGCGCGCGCATCGATCGAGCAGCGCGGCTTTGCCGGCGGGGCTCAGCCGACGGGGCATGGTACGGCCGTCGGCTCGCTGATCGTCGGTGACCAGGGGATCTTCAAGGGTGCGGCGCGCGGCGCGCAACTGTTCGTCGGGGATGTTTATGGCGGTAACGCCGCCGCGGGATCCGCCACTACAATCGTCCGTGCACTGGCCTGGGCAGCGTCGAAGCGGCCGTCGGTCATCAACATTAGCCTTGTCGGACCTTCCAACCGCATGCTGGCCCGGGCAATATCCGCACTTCGCGGCCGTGGCATTGCGCTGGTGGCGGCGGTTGGCAACGACGGTCCGGCCTCACCGCCGCAGTATCCGGCATCCTATCCGGGAGTGATTGCCGTGACGGGCGTAGATTCTCGCAATCGCGCGCTCCGTGAGGCGGGACGGTCGGCCCACCTCGACTTCGCCGCCCCCGGAGCAGACCTTGCCGCAGCGCTGCCCGGCAAGGGGTATACGGTCGTCAGGGGCACCAGCTTTGCGGCGCCCTTCGTAACCGCGAGGCTCGCCGCCACGGGTTCGGCGGACCGGCTGGCGAGCGAAGCGGTCCCGGGCAAGGGCAAAGTAGGCCGCGGCATCGTCTGTTCGGCCTGCGATGTGGCGCCCAAGGCTGTTGGCCTAAAATAAATTGCCTGCCGCGGGATGAAGTGGGCGGCGGGTGCCGTTCTTCTTTGCAGATGGGGCCGAAGCGGCCTCATAGAACGAAGGAGATTTCGATGCTCAAGACCAACATGATCGCCACCGCCCTTATCGGCGCGGCCATCGCTGCTGCCCCCGCGCAGGCGCAGTTGCTCGGCGGCAGCGGAGGTGGCGGCCTCGGCGGCGCCTTGTCCGGGACGCTCGGCGGTTCGGGCGGCGGATTGCTTGGCAATGGCTCAATCGTGGGCAGCGCGACCGGAGCGATTAGCAATACGGTCAACGGGAGCGTGTCGGCCAACCGCTCGGTCAATACTCGTAGCGGCAGCGCAAGCGCCAATGCGGGACTGGCGGGTTCTGTCAGCAGCGTGGCCACCGGCGCGGTCGGCGCCAACGGCCTTGGCCAAACGGTTGGACTGGCCGGATCATCGTCAACCGACGCTTCGGCAAGCGGCAATGCCGGTCTCGGTGTCCAGGCGGTCGGCACCGACGCCGTCGCCAGCACCGTTGGCGCTGTTCGGGATCGCGCGGCGGGCACGGTGAGCGCGGTGCGTAACCGCACCACGACAGCGGTTGGCAATGTCCGCAACCGGGCTACCACTGCCGTGGGCCATGTCCGTGATCGCGCGGGCAACTTGGCCGGCAATGTCAGCGGCAGTGTCAGCGGATCGGTAAGCGGCTCCGCCAGCGGTTCGGGTACCGCCGGCAACTAACGGCTTTCCAAGGCCCCCAGCCGCCGGGCTCGCTCCATCCTCCTTGGAGCGAGCCCGGTTTGCTGTCCGGGACGGTTGACGCGATTGAACCGGAATCCGACAACGGCCGTCGCTCGTCGTAAAGGTCCGTCCATGAAAAATGCCGCCGTCATCTTTTTCGCCGCGATGGCCATTACCGCCTGCAGCCGCAAAGCCCCCGCATCGCCGAGCGATATCGACGCGTTAGCGCGCGAATATGTGCTGCTCAGCCTGGAAATCGGGGAAAAGGAGGAAGGCTATATCGACGCCTATTATGGGCCGTCTGACATTCAAGCCGAAGCTAAGGCAAAGGCGGCCAATCTGTCCCTCGCGGAGTTGGCACAGGAAACGCAGGCACTGCAGGCGAAGGTAGCCTCTCTGCCGACAAACGGCGATTCACTCGAAAGTCGGCGCGTCCGCTTTTTGGCCGCGCAACTGACCGCGGCGGCGACGCGCCTAAAGATGATGCAGGGCGAAAAGCTATCGTTTGCCGATGAGGCGAAAGGCCTGTTCGGCGTTGTGCCCGACCTGAAGCCGCTACCAACCTATGACGCCGTCCTCGCCAAGATCGAGGCACTGGTGCCGGGAGATGGCACGCTTGCCGACCGGGTCGAATCCTTTCAGGACAGATTTAACATTCCGGCCGAGCGGCTGAAGCCAGTTTTTGACGCGGCCATCGCCGAGTGCAAGCGCCGCACGTTCCAGCATATTGCCCTGCCCAAGAACGAAAGCTTCAAGCTGGAGTTCGTCACCGGCAAGAGCTGGAGCGGATACAATTACTACAAAGGCAATGCGCACAGCCTAATCCAGGTAAACACCGACCTGCCGATCCGGATCAGCCGGGCAGTCGACCTAGGCTGTCACGAGGGCTATCCAGGTCACCATGTTCTGAACGCGCTGCTTGAGGAAAAGCTGACGAAGGGGCGGGACTGGATCGAGTTTAGCATCTACCCGCTGTACTCGCCGCAATCCCTGATCGCGGAAGGGTCTGCCAATTACGGAATCGATCTTGCGTTTCCCGGCGACGAGCAGCTCAAGTTTGAAGCGGCGACCATTTATCCGCTGGCTGGCCTTTCGGCCGGGGAGGCAGCCAAATATCTCGCCCTGACCAAGGCCTTAAAGGATTTGGCCGGTGCGCGTTTCACCATTGCCCGTGAATATCTGGAAGGGCGCATCGACCGCGACCGGGCGGTGGAGCTAAGCCAGAAGTACCAGCTGCAATCGAAGGAACGGGCCGAGAAGAGCCTCGACTTTACCGACCAGTATCGGACCTATGTGATCAACTACGGCCTGGGCCAAGACTTGGTTCGCGCTTATGTCGAAGCGGCCGGCACCGATCCCAAGGCGCGCTGGGCCCGGATGGAGAAAATCCTGTCCGAGCCCACGCTGCCTGGCGACCTGAGGCCTTAGAGCTTTTCCGTCAGTTCCGGGACGATCTTGAACAGGTCGCCAACCAGGCCAACGTCCGCGACCTGGAAGATCGGGGCTTCTTCATCCTTGTTGATGGCGACGATGGTCTTCGAATCTTTCATCCCCGCAAGGTGCTGGATCGCGCCAGAAATTCCGATTGCGATATAGACTTCGGGGGCAACGATCTTACCCGTCTGGCCAACTTGGTAATCGTTGGGCGCATAGCCCGCGTCGACCGCCGCGCGTGACGCGCCGACCGCCGCGCCGAGCTTGTCGGCCAGCGGATCAAGCAGGCCGTGAAACTGGTCGTTCGATCCAAAGGCACGGCCGCCGGAGACAATGATCTTGGCGCTGGTCAGTTCGGGGCGCTCAGACTTGGAGAGCTCGGCACCGACGAAGCTGGACTTGCCAGACGCGCTACCAGCTTCGACCGCTTCGACCGTGCCGCTGCCCCCTTCGGCCGAGGCCTTTTCGAACGCCGTCCCGCGCACGGTGATGACCTTCTTCGCATCCTTTGATTTTACCGTCGCGATTGCGTTGCCGGCGTAAATTGGGCGGGTGAACGTGTCGGCGTCCTCGACGGACAGGATGTCGCTAATCTGCATGACGTCGAGCATTGCGGCGATGCGCGGTGCAATGTTCTTACCCGTCGTCGTTGCAGGAGCGAGGAACGCGTCGTAATTGGCCATCAGGCCCGCCGCGACGGGCGCGACATCTTCGGCCAGCTGATGCTGCAAATGAGCGGCGTTGGCAGCATGGACAGTGCCGGCGCCAGCTATCTTTGCCGCCGCCTGCGCAACTGCATCGATGCCGGTTCCGACGACCAGGAGATTGACGTCCCCGAGTTGCGAAGCCGCGGTCACGGCAGCGAGCGTTGCGTCCTTGATCTGGCCGCCTTCATGTTCGACGAGGACAAGCGTCTTCATTTCGCGACTCCCAGGCTCTTCAGCTTTGCGACCAGCTCATCAACCGAGCCGACCTTGACGCCCGCCTGCCGCTTCGGCGGCTCCACCACCTTCAGCGTTTCAAGGCGCGGTGCGACATCGACGCCGTAATCGCCCGGCGACTTGGTCACGAGTGGCTTTGACTTCGCTTTCATGATGTTCGGCAGCGACGCGTAACGCGGCTCGTTGAGACGCAGATCAGTGGTGACGATCGCTGGCGTCTCCAGCTTCACGGTTTCCAGACCGCCGTCGATTTCACGCGTGACGCTGACGTCGGAACCCGCGACGTCGACCTTCGACGCGAAGGTGCCCTGCGGCCAGCCCAGCAGCGCGGCCAGCATCTGGCCCGTCTGATTGCTGTCGTCGTCGATCGCCTGCTTGCCGAGGATCACCAGGCCCGGCTGTTCTTCCTCCGCGACGCCCTTCAGGATCTTCGCTACCGCCAACGGCTCAACTTCTTCCTCCGTTTGCACCAGCACGGCGCGGTCAGCACCCATTGCCAATGCGGTGCGCAACGTTTCCTGAGCCTTGGCCGGGCCGATCGACACGACCACGATCTCGGTCGCCGCGCCCTTTTCCTTCAGCCGGATGGCTTCTTCGACCGCAATCTCGTCGAACGGGTTCATGCTCATCTTGACGTTCGCGAGGTCAACACCGCTGCCGTCCATCTTGACGCGCGGCTTGACGTTGTAATCGATCACCCGTTTGACGGCGACGAGAAGCTTCATCTTGCTCTCCTGAAGAATCTTAGGCGGCGACCTTGACCTGCGCGACGATCTTGCGAGCAGCATCGCCCAGATCGTTGGCGGCGACGATCGGCAAACCGCTGTTGGCCAGGATCTCCTTGCCTTGGCTCACGTTCGTACCTTCGAGGCGAACGACCAGCGGTACGTCAAGGTCAACTTCGCGAGCGGCCGCGACGATGCCTTCGGCAATCGTGTCGCAACGCATGATCCCGCCAAAGATGTTGACGAGGATGCCCTTCACCGCCGGATCGCTGAGGATGATTTTGAACGCCGCCGTCACCTTCTCCTTCGAGGCGCCGCCGCCGACATCGAGGAAGTTGGCCGGGAACGCGCCGTTCAGCTTGATGATGTCCATCGTCGCCATGGCAAGGCCGGCGCCGTTAACCATGCAGCCGATGTCGCCATCCAGCTTGATGTAGGCGAGGTCGTACTTCGACGCCTCGATCTCCATTGGGTCTTCTTCGGTAAGGTCACGCAGCTCGGCGAGGTCCTTGTGACGGAACATGGCGTTGCTGTCGAAACCGACCTTTGCGTCGAGAACCATCAACTTATTGTCTTCGGTGATTGCAAGCGGGTTGATCTCGATCTGCGAGGCGTCGGTGCCGAGAAATGCGTCGTACAGCTTTGCAGTCACGTTGGCGGCTTGCTTTGCAAGATCGCCGGACAGGCCCAGCGCAGCTGCAACCGCGCGACCATGGTGCGGCATCAGGCCCGTCGCCGGATCAACCGTAATTGTGTGGATCTTTTCCGGCGCGTCATGTGCGACCTGTTCAATATCCATGCCGCCTTCCGTCGAAGCGACGATCGCGACACGGCCGGTAGCTCGGTCAACCAACAGCGCCAAGTAGAATTCCTTGGCGATGTCGACGCCGTCGGTGATGTACAGACGCTGGACCTGCTTGCCTTCGGCGCCGGTCTGGATGGTTACCAGCGTCTTGCCCAGCATTTCCTCGGCATTCGCGCGAACTTCGTCCACCGACTTGGCGAGGCGAACGCCGCCCTTCGCGTCCGGGCCAAGCTCCTTGAACTTGCCCTTGCCGCGACCACCCGCATGAATCTGCGCCTTGACTACCCACAGAGGCCCGGGAAGCTGCTTTGCCGCTTCGACGGCCTCGTCGACGCTCATCGCCGCATGACCGGCGGGAACCGGCACGCCGAACTTCGCCAGCAATTCCTTCGCCTGATATTCGTGGATGTTCATGTTGCTTTTTCCGGAAAAAATGACGGGGTCAGATTGCCGCGCCCTTAAGCATGACTCGGCGGCAAAGCCAAGTTAGAGAACGTGTCGTGAACGATACGCCACCGCGCAAGATCATCCATGTCGACATGGACGCTTTCTATGCGTCGGTCGAGCAGCGGGACAATCCAGAGCTTCGGGGCAGGCCTGTCGCGGTGGGCGGCGGACATCGTGGCGTGGTCGCGGCAGCAAGCTATGAGGCCCGCTCCTTCGGCGTTCGTTCGGCCATGCCGTCGGTCACGGCCAGACGCCGCTGCCCCGGCCTGATATTCGTTAAGCCGCGGTTCGACGTATATCGCGCCGTGTCGCACCAAATCCGCGCCATTTTCGCGGACTATACCGACCTGATCGAGCCATTGAGCTTGGACGAGGCCTACCTCGACGTCAGCGAAGACCGGCGCGGCTTAGGAACGGCAAGGTTGATCGCCGAGGAAATCAGGGCGCGGATCAAGGCGGAAACGGGCCTAACCGCATCCGCAGGCGTGAGCTACTGCAAATTCATCGCCAAGCTGGCGAGCGACCAGAATAAGCCTGACGGACTATGCGTCGTTCCGCCGCACCGGGGCGCCGTCTTCGTCGCCACGCTTCCAGTAAAGCGGTTCCACGGCGTGGGGCCGGTAACGGCGGCGAAGATGGAGCGGCTGGGAATCCTAACCGGTGCGGATCTCGCGGCTTGGCCACTCGAACAGCTGGAAGCGCATTTCGGCTCCTCAGGCCGCTGGTACTGGCGCATCGCGCGGGGCATCGACGAGCGAGAAGTGAAGTCTGATCGCCCCTATAAGTCCGTCAGCGCCGAACGGACCTTTGACGTGGACTTTACGGCAGAAGAAGATTTGCGGCGCGAAGTGTCGCGCGTGGCCGGTTATGCCTGGCAACGGATCGAGCGCGCCCAAGTGCGCGGGCGAACGGTGACGTTAAAGGTGAAATATGCCGATTTCACGCTGATCACCCGATCGAAGAGCTTTGCGTCCACGGTGCCGGATTTCGATGCATTCGAGGCCGCAGGGCAATCGCTGCTTGGCCAGATTCTGCCCGTTCCCAAGGGAATCAGATTGTTAGGCTTGGGGCTCCATTCGCTGATCGAGGAGGACGACTCCGCGCCGCGGCAACTGGGACTCGCGATTTAGAGATTTTTCTGTTATATAATGGTCATTCGGCCGTCGCCTCCTGCGGCGGTCGTTCCATACAGGATCAAAATCCACGAAGGCCATGGCCGGGACCGGGGGGTCGCTATTGGGGGGCGATACGGTGCGCAAACGGCTGTGACTGCGATGTGGACATTTGAGAAAGGTGACGGAATGGCTGCAAAGGCCCTTAGCTTCGATGTTGGCGATTATGTGGTGTACCCCAAGCATGGCGTTGGCCGGGTGGTCGAACTGCAAAGCACCGAAATCGCCGGAACCAGTCTCGATCTTTACGTGCTGCGCTTCGAAAAGGAAAAAATGACGCTTCGCGTTCCCGTCGCGAAGGCGGACTCGGTCGGCATGCGCAAGCTGTCGAGCGACAAGACGATGAAAGACGCGCTGGAAACGCTGACGGGCAAGCCGAAGGTCAAACGCACCATGTGGTCGCGCCGTGCGCAGGAATATGAAGCGAAAATCAACTCAGGCGACCTGACGTCGATTGCCGAAGTGACCCGCGACCTGTTCCGTGCCGACGACCAGCCGGAACAAAGCTATTCGGAACGGCAGATTTTCGAAGCCGCCTCGTCGCGCCTGGCACGTGAGTTGGGTGCCATGGAACAGACCGATGAAAAGGCAGCGCTGGCCAAGATTCTGGAAATCTTGAACAAGGCCGCCGCGATCCATAACAAGGCGAAGGAAGCCGCGAACGCGTAGCGGTCCAGCTTCGATGCCAATCGATAAGGGCGCCCCTTGCGGGGCGCCCTTTTCTTTTGCGTTGCACTCCGCATCTGCCTTGGTGTATTATGTATGCAATACGCTAAAGGGAGGCCATGATGCTCAAGAGTTTCACGACCGTTGCCGCCGCCGCTTTGCTGGCCGGAGCTTGCCATTTCTCTGCGGACGCCGAGGAGCGCGATCCAGGTCCGCAGGTGAGCCGCAATTATCAGGTCGGGGCGTTCGAGAAGATTGCCGTTGCCGGCCCCTATGAGGTTAACGTCGTCACCGGCGGCCAGCCTGGCGTCAGCGCGACCGGCGGGGAAAACCTGCTGTCCGAGACAGACGTTGTCGTCGAGGACGGCACGCTTAAGATCATGCCGAAGAAGCGCAAGGGAATCCGCTGGAGCTGGACCAACAACGGAAAGGCCGTGTTTACGGTCAACGCAGCCATGCTCCGCAAGGCGGCCATCGCCGGGTCTGGCGGCATTAGCATCGACAAGATCGCCGGCGATTTTGAAGGTGATGTCGCAGGTTCCGGTGATCTTCGCCTTGCGTCCGTAGCTGGCGGTGCGGTGAAGCTGTCGATTGCCGGATCGGGCGATGTGACGGCGGCCGGGAAGGCGGATAGTGTCGATCTTTCGATCGCAGGATCGGGCGACATCAACGCCGGCGGTCTCGCCACGCGCGCCGCCGAAGTGTCGATCGCCGGCTCAGGCAGCGTAAGCGCCAACGCCAGCATGACCGCCGATGTCTCCATTATGGGATCCGGTGACGTGGACATCACAGGCGGCGCCAAGTGCAATGTGTCGAAGCACGGATCGGGGAACGTCCGCTGCGGCTAGCGCTGCCAGCATTTTGACGCTTCGTTAACCATGTGAGGCGAGGATGGGAGCATGATCGATCGTCTTCCTATCCTCGCCTTGCTTGCGATTGCTAGCCTTCCGGCCGGCGCCGCCGCGCCCGCGGTAAAGCGCAACTTCTCTGTGCCCAGCTTCGACCGGATTCGCATCGACGGTCCGTACCAAGTCGCGCTCCACACTGGCGTGTCGCCATATGCGAGAGCCAGCGGGGGCACACGAGCGCTCGACGGCCTGTCGGTGCGGGTCGAGGGCAGAACGTTGGTCGTCCGCGCAGGAAGCGGAAGCTGGGGCGGGTTTCCCGGCGAAGACCGGGGCGCGGTAACTATCGAAGTTGGCACGCCGTCTTTGGCCAATGCGTGGATCAATGGCGCTGGCGCGTTGCTCGTCGACAAGGTGCGCGGCCAGACATTCGATCTCGCTATCCAGGGCCCCGGAATGGCGCGGATCGATTCGATAGACATCGACACTATGAAAGTCGGGATCACCGGCGCCGGAACGGCTCGCCTGGCAGGGCGCGTCGGCAAGCTGACCGCAACGGTCCGCGGAAGTTCCAATTTTGACGCCGACGGTCTTACCACTCGTGATGCCGTAATCGGGGCGGAAGGGCCTTCGATCGTCCGGACCGCCGTGACTGGCACCGCGAAGGTCGATGCGCTCGGTCTCGCGGCCGTAACGCTGGCCGGCCAGCCGTCCTGCACCATCAACGCCAAGGGATCGGCCAGTGTTAGCGGCTGTAAGTAAATTCAGTCCGGACTTCGCCAGATCCGAAGTGCTTCTGTCCCATCAGGCGATATGACCGTCCCCGCAAGCCAATAGCCGGTGCTGGCCAACACCCTGTCCATCTCGCCGCCGCGGTAAGTAATCCAAAAAGCGTTTTCGTTCGGGCTCGTCCCACTATCGGAACTCAAAATGGCGAACCGGTCTGTTCGCGCGAGATAGACCAGGGGCCAGTAGATCCACCAATCCTCGGCGACGACAACGACCTTTCCCCGCGGCGCACTGCGCGCGACCAAGCGGAGAGCCTGCTCGTTCAGCGCGGGAAGTCCGATCCAGACGGCATCGGCGCGCCGCGAGTCGCCTCGAACCAGCGGCTGCAGGATAGAGAAGGTGAAGCCCACGAGCCCCGCGATGCCGATGACGGCCAGAACCGTCTGCTCGATGGTACGGTGCCCCAGGCGCTGTACCACGACAGCCGCCGAAAGCGCGGTCAGCGGCAGCAACGGTATCGCAAACCGCTCCAGCCCGGGCCGCATTGCCCATGATCCCGCCACCAGAAACAATAGGATCACACTAGCGCACCAGCCTAGGCAAATCGCCGCGGCCAGCGGGTCGGGCCGACGAACCAGGGTAACCGCCGCGGCAATTGCGAATCCGACCAGACCAAACGCAACGGCGGCATGAGAGATCGTCGACGCGGGTCCAAGGGCACGACCGGCGATGAAGATGGACGTAGTGTCTCCCGCCACCAATCGCAGGAACCCCGCCGCGAACGAAATCCACTGGGACGGGTCAACGAGCCTGGCGGCGATTTGGGCCGGCGCAATGTAGTTTGATGCTGACGGCGACAGCAGCGTGATCAGGACGATAGCCACCGCAAGCAGCAACGCGAAACGCCCCAACTCCAGTGCCGCCGTCCGGCGTGGCGCAATGGCGAATACCGCGCCGCCGTAGACCAGGGCCAAGAAAGGCGCGACGAACACCGCTGCCGGATGATTGGCCATCGCCAACGCGAACAGCAACATTGCCAAGAGGCGGCGGCGGGCAAGCGCCGCATAGGTTGCGGCGAGAATGAACAGCGCCGCATGACTCGGATCCCAGCCTAGGCGCGCATAGGCGAGATTCGCGGGGAGGCAGGCCATAATGACGAGTGCCGCCATCCCGGCCGTCGGCCCGAAAAAGCGTCGTCCGATTGCATAAGCGAGCGCCATCGCTGCAAGAGATGATAGCAGCGCGGGGATTCTGAGCAGCAATGCCGATGGTGGACCCACCGAGTGCAACAATATGGCTGATCCCAGTTGGAACAGGCCGGGCACGTTACCGGTGGGCGTCCGGAGCTCTCCGCCCGTCCCACTCGCCAGCCGCTGGGCCTGCACGCCATACCATGCTTCGTCACCGATCAGGCCGGGCAGTTCACCCAACCGATACAGCCGCAACGCGATGGAGGCCGCGATAAGCAGCCAAAGGGGCCAGAATGACCCGAGATCCGCAACGAGCGCCGCGCGGTTAAGCGCGGCTGAGCCGTCCGTCGCGCTGCTACTGGCTGGCCCGGAGTCTCGCATCGCCGACAACGTTAGCGGCAATGCCTGTCGGGGCGAAGCGCGTTAAACGAGCGCCAGTGCCGCCAACTTGCCATACAGGCGCGGCGGCAGTTCGCCGATGCCGCTGCCGTCGCCCTCACCGCGCGGCGCATCTTCGTCCTCGAGGTAGCGCCAGCCCTGATGCGCGCGTTTCGGCGTGGGAGCGACCGTCACAACATCCGCCGCACAAACGATGTCGATGCGGCCATCGCTGCGGTCCTCGAAGCGCAGGATCTCCTGGCGGGCAACGATCCGGTGCTTGACGATCCAATGCAGCGATCCGCCAACCAATTCGCTCATCCGCTTGGGTCGCATCCGCGTCGGCACACGCACCACTTCTCCTGACACGCGGCGCGCGATGCGGTTCTGCAGCGCCTCGACGCTGGCACAGCCTACGGCAACCTTGGTGAGATGGAGCGGCACCCCGCCCAGATAGGACGGGCCGCGGATGTATCAAAGGGCTAGCCGGCGAGGCCCGCCGCCGTCGCCAAGCCCAGAAAGACGAGGAAGCCCATTGAGTCGGTGACCATCGTCACGAACACCGACGAGGCAACGGCGGGATCCGTGCCGGCCTTTTCAAGTCCAAGCGGCACGAGCACGCCTGCGAGCCCGGCAATAACGATGTTCGTCAGCATCGCGGCGGCAATGACCGCGCCAAGTTGCGCTGAGCCGAGAACGATCGTGACGCCAACCCCGATCAGCAGGGCGATGGTCAGGCCGTTTAGCAACGCGACGCGAATTTCGCGCCAGACTGCCCGCCAGTGGTTGGAACCGGTCAGCTGGTTGGTCGCGATGGCGCGCACCGTCACGGCCAGCGTCTGCGTCCCCGCGTTACCACCCACCCCGGCAACGATAGGCATCAGCGCGGCGAGGATCGCCATGCGGGCAATCGAATCCTCGAAAAAGCGGATCACGGTTGCCGCGACCAGTGCCGTTACAAGGTTCGCCGCAAGCCAGCGGACACGCGACTTGTAAGTGTCGATCAGCGGTTCGTTGATGTCGCCTTCACCAGCACCCGAAAGCAGCAGTGCGTCTTCGCCAGCTTCTTCCTGAATGATGTGGACGATGTCGTCGACGGTGATCATGCCGACCAGCCGCCCGCTGGGATCAACGACGGCGGCTGAAATCAGCGCGTATTTCTGGAACTTCAGCGCGACTTCTTCCTGGTCGAGGTCGACCGGGATCAGCGTCTGCTTGCGGGCCATGATGTCGCTAACCTGCACTGTCCGCGGCGAGCGGAGGATCGCCGACAGCTTGCATGTCCCGACCGGATGATGATCCGGAGACACGACGAACACTTCCCAGAAATCGGTCGCCAGTTCGTCGCCCGACCGGAGATAGTCGATGACCTGCCCGACCTTCCAATGTTCCGGCACCGCGATCAGGTCGCGCTGCATCAGGCGGCCGGCGGATTCTTCCGGATAGGTCAGCGCTTCCTCGACCGCAGCGCGGTCGTCCGGCTCCATCGCGCGCAGAACGGCCAGCTGGTCGTCGGCCTCGAGGTCCTCGAGGATTGCGACCGCATCGTCGGTGTCGAGCTGGGCTGCGAGATCGGCGACCTGCTGCGGCTCCATCTCGTCGATCACGTCTTCGCGGACGTGCTCGTTAAGCTCGGCATAGACGTCCGCGTCGACCATCCCGGCCAGCGCCTCGATCAGGTCTGCGCGTTCGTCGGTCGGCGTAAGTTCGATCAGATCGGCGATGTCGGCGGGGTGGAGGCCCGCGACCAGCGCACGCGCAGCCTCGTCATCGCCGTCGGCAACGGCGTCCAGTACTTCGCGGACGAAGCTGGTGCGCAGCCGGTCTTCCTTGTCGTGAACCCGGTCTTCCGGAGGAGTACCGTTGGGCTCGACGGCAGGGGTGGCGATGATGTCGCTTTCGCTCATGCCATGTTCCCTCGCCCGAACTGCCGGTGCGCCTCCCTATGCCCCGAAGCGCACTGGCGCAAGCCGCGGCGGGCGCTTACATGGCGCGCACATTCCAGAAAATGAGGACGCAATCATGGCCGACGCCAACACCCTGACCCTTACCCTTTCCAGCGGCGGCGACGTCGTCATCAAGCTTCGCCCCGACTTGGCTCCCGGCCATGTCGAACGGATCGCGGGCCTCGCCCGCGACGGCTTTTACGATGGCGTGGTTTTCCACCGCGTCATTCCGGGCTTCATGGCCCAGGGCGGCGATCCGACGGGAACCGGCATGGGCGGCTCCAAGCAACCTGACCTGAAGGCCGAATTCAATTCGGAACCGCATGTGCGCGGCACTTGCTCAATGGCCCGCGCGCAGAACCCGAACAGCGCCAACAGCCAGTTCTTCATCTGCTTCGACGATGCGCGCTTCCTCGACAGCCAGTACACGGTCTGGGGTCAGGTCGAGAGTGGCATGGAATATGTCGACGCATTGCCGGTCGGCGAGCCACCGCGCGAACCCGGCAAAATCGTCAAGGCGACGGTCGCCTGACGTGACCCGGCCGGTCACGCTGATAACCGGCGCATCGGCCGGACTAGGAGTCGACTTCGCCAGGCAGTTGGCCGCTCGTGGGCAGCGCCTGGTGCTGGTCGCACGCCGAAAGGACCGGCTGGATACGTTGGCGGACGAGCTGGGCAATGCCCGCTCGGTCACCGCCGACCTTAGCGAGGCCGGGGCGGCAGAGCAGCTGATGGCCGGGCTCGCTTCAAACGGCGAGCATGTAGAACTGTTGGTCAACAACGCTGGTTTCGGTCTGACGGGGCGCTTCGCTGACCTGGGCGGTGCCCGCCAACGGCAAATGATCGACCTGAATTGCGGAGCGCTGGTGGAGCTGGCGCACGCCGTCTTGCCAGGGATGATTGAGCGAAAGTCGGGCGCCATACTGAACGTCGCTTCGACCGCCGCTTTCCAGCCCGGGCCCGGCATGGCCGTTTATTTCGCTACCAAGGCGTTCGTCCTGTCGTTCAGCGAGGCGCTGCACGAGGAAGTGCGAAAGGATGGCGTTGTAGTGTCGGCACTCTGTCCGGGACCGACCGCCACCGAATTCGGGCAAGTGGCCGGATTCAATGGGCATCCGATCGTGGATCCGTTGACCGCCAAGTCGAACGACGTCGTTACGGCCGGCTTGGCCGGGCTAGATTCGCGCCAAGCGATCGTCATTCCGGGCTTCGCGAACAAGCTCGGGGCACAGGGCCACCGCTTCCTGCCGCGCAGCCTGCTCCGAAGGATCGCAGGAACAATCAAGCTCTAAAAAATCGGGACTGCGTCGAGCGGGCGACTTGCCCTCCCGCGACCGCTTTCTCCTACTGATCGAGCGCGGACCATGTCCGTCCGCCTGTTCGCACCTGCAAAATCGCACTTGCAAAATTTATTGTGCAGCGCGATAACGCTTAGGCCTTTCGAGGCATCCTCTCCTGAAGACTTAAGGCCGGGCGGCAACGCCTGGCCCTTTTTTTTCTTCTCGATATCCCCAGATTGAACCGCAACGGCGCACCGCCGTTCCTATTGCGGTGCGTTGAGGGGGCCGTTGGGGCGAGTTCCAGCAAGAGGATTTCGAATGGCGACTGTCGATACGATGACCCGGCGCGTGCAGGTGGCGAACCTGCCTCCGGCTGACAGCGGACGCGGAATCGCCCGGCTACCGACCAAGTTGATGCAGGAGCTTGGACTCAACGAAGGAGACGTGATCGAAATTATCGGCAAGCGATCGACGGCGGCCCGCGCGCTTCGTCCTTTTGGAGAAGACCAAGGGCTGGATATCATCCGACTTGATGGATTGCAGCGCGCCAATGCCGGCGTGGGTTCCGCCGACTTTGTCGAGGTCCAGAAGGCGATATCGAAGCCGGCTACCAAGGTCGTCTTTGCTCCCACTCAGAATAATGTCCGCCTTCAAGGGTCTGCCGATGCGCTCAAGCGCAGTTTCGAAGGCCGTCCATTCTGCGAGGGCGACACGGTAGCGACAACGGGCCACCAGCGCGTCAACGCCGACATGCCCGATCACATCCGACAACTACTCAACGCGCCGGCCTTTGCTCTGCAGGAAGTGCGGCTGAGCGTCGTCTCGACGGTCCCGCGCGGAATCGTCCATATCGATGAGAATACGCAGGTCGAGTTGCTTCCGGAATTTACCGAACGCCGCGAAGGCGAGCGGCGGGCGGACGTCACCTACGACGATCTTGGCGGCATGACCGACACGATCGACGCGCTGCGTGAAATGGTCGAACTGCCACTGCGCCATCCCGAACTGTTCCAGCGGCTGGGCGTCGATCCGCCCAAGGGCGTGCTGCTCCACGGCCCGCCGGGCACCGGCAAGACGCGGCTTGCGAAAGCCGTCGCGAACGAGAGCGACGCCCAATTCTTCCACATCGCCGGGCCGGAAATCATGGGTTCGGCCTACGGCGAATCCGAAAAGCGGCTCCGCGAGATCTTCGATGAGGCGGCGAAGGCCGCGCCGTCGATCATATTCATCGACGAGATCGACTCGATCGCGCCCAAGCGGGGCCAGGTGACGGGCGAAGCGGAAAAGCGACTGGTCGCCCAGCTGCTAACGTTGATGGACGGCCTCGAGCCGCGCCAGAACTTGGTCGTCATTGCCGCAACCAACCGCCCCGAGGCAATCGACGAAGCGCTCCGCCGGCCCGGCCGGTTCGACCGCGAGATCGTCATCGGTGTCCCCGATGAGCGCGGGCGCCGCGAAATACTGGGCATTCACACGCGCGGCATGCCGCTGGCGGATGGCGTCGACCTCGACGAACTCGCCCGACGCACTTACGGCTTTGTCGGTGCCGATCTTGCGGCACTCACTCGCGAAGCCGCGCTGGAAGCGGTTCGGCGAATCATGCCGAAGATCAACCTGGCCGAAGAAAGCATCCCGGCCGAAGTGCTGGATGCGTTGTCGGTCGATGGCAGCGACTTCGACAATGCGCTGAAGCGGGTCCAGCCGTCCGCCATGCGCGAAGTCATGGTGCAAATGCCGAACATTGGTTGGGAGGATATCGGTGGCCTCGACGAAGCTCGCGACAAGCTCCGCGAGGGTGTCGAGTTGCCCCTGAAGCATCCGGAGGCGTTCCGCCGCCTGGGAATCCGTCCGGCCAAAGGGTTTTTGCTTTATGGTCCGCCGGGCACCGGCAAGACGTTGCTGGCCAAGGCGACCGCACGCGAAAGTGAAGCGAACTTCATCGCCACGAAGTCCAGCGACCTTCTCTCGAAATGGTACGGTGAGAGCGAACAGCAGATCGCACGTCTTTTCGCACGAGCCAGACAGGTAGCGCCCACGGTTATCTTCATCGACGAACTTGACAGTCTCGTCCCCGCCCGCGGCGGCGGTATGGGCGAGCCGCAAGTCACCGAGCGCGTCGTCAACACGATCCTGGCCGAAATGGACGGACTGGAAGAGCTCAACAACGTCGTCCTCATCGGTGCGACGAACCGGCCGAACCTGATCGACCCGGCGCTGCTCCGCCCCGGTCGATTCGACGAGCTAATTTACGTCGGCACGCCGGACACCGCGGGTCGTCGCAGAATCCTCGCGATCCATACGTCCACTATGCCGCTGACAAAGGACGTTGACCTGGAAAGCCTCGCGCGGCGGACGGAGCGGTTTACCGGTGCGGACCTTGAGGACTTGGTGCGCCGTGCGGGCCTGACTGCGCTTCGACGCGGACTTGATAGCGGTGAGGTGACGATGGCCGACTTTGAAGCTGCGCTATCCGAAACCCGCGCCTCGGTGACTGAGGAGATGCTGGCCGACTACGCGAAAATTCAGGAGACGCTAAAGTCGGACGCGGTGAAGCCGGTCGGTGGCATCGGCTTCGTCCTGCCAGGCATGCTGACGCCCAAGGTTTCAGGTAAGTCGGAGCCGGGCAAGGGTTAAAGGTCGGCGGGCCGATCGAGCGCCCGCCTGCCCCACAGGACGAGTCCAACGAGCAGGGTCGCGCCGATTGCAAAGGGCCAGTGCGGATCAATGCCGTACAACAGGATGCCGATGGCCGGCGCGAAGACGAAGCTCGACCCGTTGGCTGCCGTGACGACGCCCGCAACGCCACCCTGTTCTTGCAGCGGCACCGCAAGGCTCGCGCCCCCGGTAAACCCCGGCCGGGTGAAGCCAAATCCCAGGCTGGCGATCCCGAAGCCGAGCACTAGCCCGTAAAGGTCGTTGGCTATCATCGTAACGACAAGCCCGATCGCCGCGATCAGGGCGCCCCACAGGATTAGCGAGCGCGGCACCAGCCGAAGCTTTGGAATCAACCCCCATTGAGCAGCCAGCGTCGCCGCCGCACCGGCCATCATTACGATGGCGATCGACTGTTCCGAGCCATGCGGCTCTAGTGCCAGCCGATCGATCACGAAAAAGCCGAGACACGCCAACGTCGCGGCCTGGGCATGACCTGCGACTACTCCGGCGACGATCCACCGCCGTATGCGCGCGTCTTTCCAGCTGAGCTTTGCTGTCTTCGGTGAGGTCGCCGCGATGACACTGGCTCCGGTGGGCGTACTCGCCAGCGAAGGATAGCTCATCGCCGCGCCGTGGCCCGCCCGCCGACCGTGCCTTGGTTTCGTATCGTCGGGCAGTCCGATCAGGATGGCCGCGAAAACGACAACGGCAATCGCAGCGAATGCGAACAACGGGCCGGACAGACCCAGCAAAGGAAGGACGAACAGTGGCGCCAGAGCGGGGCCGACGATCGTTCCCAAGCTGAAACTGCTCGACAGGGCCGAGAGCGCCTCAACGCGCGCTGACCGGCGTGTCCGAGAGGCGAGGTAGGCCTGCGTCGCGCTGGGCGTCGCACATCCGAGCGAACCGTAGAGAGATCGTGCCACAGCGAACGCCGCAAAGGTCAGCCCGCCTGCCAGCGCTCCTTCAAGTCCCGCCAGCAGCACTAGGCCGCACAGCGCCATCGACGCAATGAATCCGCCGACGCCCACCAGCGTCAGTTTCTTGCGGCCGTGCCGGTCGCTCATCCGCGCCCAGAACGGCGCCAATGTCACCCACAACACTGCCGACCATGTATAGGAAACCGTCACCCAGAAATCGGAGATGCCAATTTCGCGGCCGATGGCGGGCATCACCGACTGGAGCGCGGTATTGCCCGCTGCCGCAACCAGCATGGCAGCATACAGCAGCAGGAAATGCGGCGTCGTAAGCGCGCTGCCTGCAACGCGCGGACGGGTCCTGTCGAGCGGCATGCCGATGCCATAACGTCGCCGGACCGTGCGGGATAGCCGCCCATTTGCCTTGCCAAGCGCTTGGCGATTTGCGAACGCCTGAGCCCTGAATTATTCGTGGAGCCCCTTTTGAACGCCACCCGTGCAAGCCAGTATAAAGGCCAGCGTCGCCATGAATTGCGCGCCGGCCGAGGCCGCAAGAGCCCGCGCTGGCAATTCCTCAGGGGCTTCCTGAAGCATCCGGTGATGGTCGGCTCGGTCATCCCGTCCAGCCGCATCCTGATCGACAGGATGTTAAGGCCGGTCGACTGGTCAGCGACCAAGCTGTTTGTCGAGTACGGCCCCGGGGTCGGCACCTTTACCCGGCCGATCCTGGAGAGGCTCGGCAAGGATGCGAAACTGATCGCGATCGACACCAACCAGGATTTCATCGATTACCTGAATGGGGACATCGATGACGAACGCTTCATTGCCGTTCATGGCTCGGCCGCCGATGTTGAGAAGATCATCGCCGAGTTCGGCTTCGATCATGCTGACTACATCCTATCCGGCTTGCCTTTTTCGACGCTCCCGCCCGGCGTGGGCGATGCTATCGGCGCCGCGACCGGCCGCGCGATCCGGGACGGCGGAGCCTTCCTGGTCTACCAGTTCAGCCCCAAGGTCCGCGATTTCATCGCGCCGCATTTCGAGCGGATCGATCGTGGATTCGAATGGATCAACGTGCCGCCGGCAACCCTGTTCTGGGCCTGGCGCGACCGCGGCTAAAACCTGGGTCGGAAATTTAATCGCCGCGTGACCGTATAATCTGCGGTCGTCACCAGGAAGAAGCTGATCGCCTGGACAATCCGAGTCCACAGGCCGGACCGTTTGCGGTGAAGATACGGTGTAATCTGCTGGCTCGCTTCGATCTCGCCTTCGAAATAATGGCGCATCATCATCGCAAAGTCGGGATTGTCTACGCGAAGCATCATCTCAAGGTTGAGATAGAGGCTCCGGATGTCGAAATTGGACGAGCCGATGTGGACGATGTCGTCAAGTACGACCAGCTTGCTGTGGAGCTTGGTCGGTAAGTACTCGAAGATCTCGATCCCCCGGCGCAGCAAGTTGGTGTAGGTGTATCGCGCGGCCGCGATCGTGGCGTGATTGTCCGACTTCGATGCAGTGATGATGCGAGCGCGGCCCTTCTGGCCGATGCGCCCGATGCGCCGCAACATCGCCCAGGTCGGCGCAAAATAAGCCGCGATCATTTGGACGTCGCGGCTCGTCAGCAGGTCGCGCGAAGTCGCCGTGGCCCAAGGCGAGAGGCCGCGTGTCGGCCCGCCGAATGTCCATTGCAACGGGCCATTGTTTTCGCTGTACCTGTGGATGATGCGGTTAAGCGCGCGGATCTTCGCGCCTTTGGTTAACGCCCATTGGAGCAACGCATCATAATAGGGCGCGAGGCGCGCCGCGGCGTCACCTTCCAGCAATAGGCCAAGATCGCGCCACGCCCCGTCCTCGATCGAGCCGAAATAGCTATCTTCGATGTTGAAGCCGCCAATTAATACTTGCCGCTCGTCCGCCAGCGCCAGCTTTTGATGATTGCGTATTAGATAGCGGCGGCCGAAAGTTGGATGAAATTTGCAGAAGACGAGTCCCTTCGCGACCAGCGGCGAGAAATAATTCTCCGGCGCCTTCAGCCCGAAGCCGTCGACCAGAAGCGACAGTTGCACGCCACGGTCCAGTGCCCGCTCGATCGCTTCATAAACAAGTGTGCCGGACTGGTCGTCAGTATAGATGTAATAAAGGAGACGGACCGACCGCTTGGCATTGTCAATCAACGCCAGAAGGCAAGCCAGCCGCTCGGGCCCTTCCGGCAGTAGTGTCAGGCGGTTGCCATCTACCTCCACGCTCCGGTCGTCTTGGGGAACATCGGCCATCCGTTCGCTGTGTGGAGGGGCGTGATGCTGCTGGCAAGCACTTGCCGCCATGCGATTTCATTGACTCTGGGCGCGCATCTCCCTATCTCCCGGCCTTTCCATCCTGCTTGGATTAAGAGGCGGAGCGACGAATGGCGCGCGTGACGGTCGAAGATTGTGTCGACAAGATTCCTAACCGGTTTGACTTGGTGCTGATGGCGGCGCAGCGCGCTCGCCAGATTTCCGGCGGCGCGGACCTGACGATCGATCGCGATCGCGACAAGAACCCGGTGGTTGCCCTGCGTGAAATCGCGGAGCAGACGGTTCGCCCGAAGCACCTTGAGGAAGCGATCGTTTCCAACCTACAGCGCGTCCGCATCGACGAAGATGACGAGACGGACGAATTGGCGTCGCTGAGCGAATCGGCCGAGGCGCTCCGCCTAACGGCGGCCGCTCCGCCGCGTCCGACCCCCAGCGGCGGCGACTACGACTGATCGCTTAGTTGGTTCGAAAAACAGGAAGGGCGGCCTAACGGTCGCCCTTTCTCGTTTCAGATCCCCGCGGGGCGATCGACCCACATAAGCTCACCCAGTTTCAGCTCCCGTCCATCAGCGGCTTGGACCGTAATGCGGCGAATGGGAACGCCATCGCGCTGGTCGGCCAGCACGATATGCTGCGTGCCGTGTCCCCAATCTTCGCCCCATTGGCGGAGCGCCAACACGACCGGAAGCAGCGCTTCCCCCTTGGGACTGAGCGAATAGATGACCTTGCGGCGATCGGCCGGGTCCGGCCGTCGCTCCAGTATGCCTCCCTCGACCATGCGCGCAAGCCGGTTCGACAGGATGTTTCGGGCGATACCCAGTCCTGCCTGAAACTGCTCGAAATGCTGGAGTCCGTTGAAGGCACCGCGCAGGATGAGGAACGCCCATCTTTCGCCGATCAATTCGATTGATGGCGGCAAAGGGCATTTCAGTGCCGCAGCGCGGAAAGCCTCGATGTCGGGTTCGTTTTCATTAGCCGTTCGCGTCAACGCAGTACCTCTCCCACGACGCACTATAGGCACAGGCTTTCGCGAAATAACAGTTGCAAGTTGAAACGTTGATGGACAAACTGGTTTCGACCTGAAACGCAAATTTGCGGAGTCACTCATGATCCGTTTCGCCCTGATGTTCACCGCCGCTGCGGCACTTGCCAGTCCTGCGATCGCCGGCTCCTATTCGGCGACGCCGGTAACTGCCCCGGCCACCCCGCGCATCGTCGGGAAAGACATTGTCTGGTCGTGCGCCGGCGGTTCCTGCCAAGGCTCTACCGATTATGGCCGGTCGGTTGTGATCTGCCAGAACCTCGCCCGCAAGGCAGGGCGCCTTGAAAGCTTTACCGTCGATGGGCGGGCACTCGGTGCTACGGAGCTGGCCAAGTGCAACAGTTCAGCAAAGGGAGGCGACTCAGCGGCGCTCGCTAAGGCCAATTAATGCTCCCCGGACCGCGCAGCACGCGCGCGGTTCCTCGACGGGCCGGTCCCTCCCCCGGGGGCCGGCCCTTTTTCGCGCTTGCGAAATAGGCCCCCGCTCCCCCACATTAGAGCGGTGTTGAGACAGTATGAACTGGTCGAAAAGGTCCGGGCCTATGATCCCGACGCCGACGAGGCATTGATCAACCGCGCCTACGTCTTTTCTATGAAGGCCCACGGCGCTCAGGTCCGGGCCTCCGGCGACCCTTATTTCAGCCATCCGATCGAGGTAGCGGGCATACTGACCGACCTGAAATTGGACGACGAGACGATTGTCACCGCGATCCTGCATGACACGATCGAGGATACCGTTGCGACGCCGGAGCAGATCGAGAAGCTGTTCGGGGGCAATGTCGCCCGCCTCGTCGATGGCGTAACCAAGCTCAGCAAGATCGAGGCGCAATCAGAAAACGAGCGCGCCGCAGAGAATTTGCGCAAATTCCTGCTGGCGCTCAGCGACGACATTCGCGTGTTGCTAGTGAAGCTGGCGGATCGCCTGCACAACATGCGCACGCTCCACCACATCAAGTCGGAGGATAAGCGCCGCCGCATCGCGCGCGAGACGATGGATATCTATGCCCCGCTCGCCGAGCGGATCGGTATGTACGAAATCATGAACGAGATGCAGGGCCTGGCTTTCCGTGAGCTGGAGCCCGACGCCTACGCGTCGATCACGCGGCGGCTGCAGCAGCTTCACGAAGCCGGCGGCGACCTAGTTAGTCGCATCGGCCTCGGCCTGCAGCTCCACCTTGCCGACCACGGACTTGAAGCAGAGGTTACGGGACGCGAGAAGCACCCCTATTCCATCTGGAAGAAAATGGCCGAACGGCACATCAGTTTCGAGCAGTTGTCGGACGTGATGGCCTTTCGCGTCATCGTGGAAAGCCCGGACGATTGCTATCGCGCTCTTGGCCTCATCCACCAGCGCTGGCCGATGGTCCCGGGCCGCTACAAGGACTATATCTCCACCCCGAAGCGCAACGGCTATCGCTCGCTTCACACCACGGTGATCCACGATTCCAAATCACGCATCGAAATCCAGATTCGCGACAAGGCAATGCATGCACAGGCGGAACGCGGCCTGGCCGCGCACTGGGCCTACAAGGAAGGGCGACCGGTTGATGAAGCGAAGGTCCCGTGGATTTCCGACCTCGTCGAAATCCTCGATCACGCCGCCAACCCAGAAGAGCTGCTCGAGCATACGCGGATGGCGATGTACCAAGACCGGATCTTCGCCTTCACACCCAAGGGCGAACTGATCCAGCTGCCGAAGGGTGCGACGCCAGTCGACTTTTCCTACGCCGTTCACACCGATCTCGGTGACCAGACGGTCGGGGCAAAGGTAAACGGACGCGTGGTCCCGCTTCGGACAATCCTCGACAATGGCGACCAGGTCGAGATCTTGGCGTCGGAGGCCCAGCACCCTCAGCCTTCATGGCTGCGCTTCGTCGTGACCGGCAAGGCGCGCGCGGGGATTCGCCGCTTCGTCCGCCACAAGGAGCGCGACGAGACGATCGAGCTCGGTCGCAAGATTTACGACGAGATCGTTGCCCGCCTGCCGGCTCCCCTAGGCAACGACGCGCTGAAGCGGGCAGTCAAGACGCTCAAGGTCGAGGACCACGATACGCTGATGATCAAAATCGCGCGGCGGTCCGTGTCGGACGTCGAGCTGATGGAAGCGTTGATGCCGGGCTCTGCCGGCGGCGATGTCGCGCCACGCCCGCTTGGGCAACGTACTGCCATTTCGATCAAGGGCCTGACGCCGGGCGTTGCCTACGACCTTGCATCGTGCTGCCATCCCATCCCCGGTGACCGGATCGTGGGGCTGCGCCGCGAGGACGAGGGAATCGAAGTCCATGTCATCGGCTGCGACAAGCTGGCGACTGGTGTCGACGCCGACTGGCTGGACCTGGCGTGGGGCGACGGGTCTGACGGCGGCACGGCGCGGCTGATGGTTATCCTTCGCGATGTGGCGGGGGCGCTGGGCGAGATGGCCAGCATCCTCGGCGCCAAGGGGGCGAACATCGTGAACCTGGGTCTGGCGCATCGCGACGGCAGCTTTCACACCTTCCACGTCGCTGTCGAGGTCCACGACCTAGCCCACCTCCATAACCTTATCGCAGCGCTCCGCGCTGCCGATGGGGTCAGCCAAGTCGAACGCATCTAGGCTTAGCCAAGGCCAAGAATGACCGCGCAGCGATAGGCCAGCGCGCACAGCCCCGCGATGGTGTCTTGAAATCAGCATATCTCCCCGTTGTCGGCGAGGAGATTCATCACGCCTGCGTAAGCAGTACGGCTATCCCTTACGATCCGGTGCCCGGCGAATAGCGTCGACCCCGCCGCTGGCCAGGACCGCGAGAGTAACGAGATCGGACGAAGACGCCGTCATCGGCGCGATCTGCACCGGCAACGACATGCCCATCAGATACGGTCCGAGCGCCACTTCGCCGCCCAGCGCCTTGATAAGCTTGGCCGAAATATTGGCGGACTGTAGGCCCGGCATGACTAAGATATTGGCCGGGCCGGTTAGGCGGCTGAACGGGTAGTATTTTTCCTGCGCTTCATGGTTCAGCGCGACGTCCGGTCCCATTTCGCCTTCATATTCAAAGTCAGTCTGAAGCGTGTCGAGCAGCTTCACCGCATCACGCAATTCCGCTATGTGCCGCCCTGGCGGATTGCCGAACGTCGTATAGCTGACAAATGCAACGCGCGGCTCCTGCCCCATGCGGCGGGCGAAGGCGGCGGCGCGGATCGCAATCGCGGCATATTGCTCGGCGGTTGGCCGCTCCGTGACCGCCGTGTCGGCGATGAGAACGGTCTGCCCCCGTGAGGCAATGACGTGAATGCCGAACGGAGTTGGGCCGTTCTCGTCGTCGATGACCCAGCGCACCTGGCTCAGCGATTGGCTGAACGGACGAGTCGTTCCGGTAATCATTGCATCGCCCTCGCCCAGCGCCAGCATGGCGGCGGCAAAGGTGTTGCGGTCCTGATTCACCATCCGCTCCGCGGCGCGGCGAAGTAGCCCGTGACGCTGATGCTTCGCGTAGATGAAATCCACCGCGCGGCCGACCAGCGGCGAATTCCGGCTGTTCAGCACTTCGTAGCTTTGCGGATCCTCAACGCCCAGTTCGGAGAGCTTGTCGTAGACTTCCTCCCGCCCGACGAGCACCGGCGTGCCATAACCGCCCTCCCGGAACGCAATGGCAGCGCGCAGGACGTTTTCCTCTTCGCCCTCCGCGAACAGGACGCGCTTCGGATTGGCCTTGGCCGCCTCATAGGCGAGGCTTAGCACCGAAGAGGTGGGATTGAGCCGTGCTCGCAGCTCAGCACGATATTTCGCCATGTCTGCGATCGGCTTCTGCGCGACGCCGCTGTCCATCGCGGCCTTGGCAACGGCGGCCGGCACGATTTCAATCAAGCGCGGGTCGAAGGGAGCCGGAATGATGTAATCTGGCCCGAAGTGATGGGTCATGCCGCCATAGGCCGCCGCCACTTCCTCCGGCACCGCTTCGCGCGCCAGTTCGGCCAGGGCATTGGCGGCGGCAATTTTCATTTCCTCGTTGATCCCGGTGGCCCGCACATCGAGCGCGCCGCGGAAAATGAAGGGGAAGCCCAGCACATTGTTGACCTGATTCGGATAGTCCGAACGGCCGGTCGCGACGATGGCATCGGGCCGGGCCGCCTTGGCTTCCGGCGGCGTAATTTCCGGGTCGGGGTTTGCCATGGCGAAGATGATTGGCTGGGGTGCCATCGCCTTCACCATGTCGCCGCTGACGGCGCGCGCAGCGCTAAGGCCCAGGAAGACGTCGGCACCGACCAGCGCTTCGGCCAGGCTGCGCGCGTCCGTTGGCACGGCGTGGGCCGACTTGAACTGGTCCATATTCTCGCGGCCGGGGTAAAGCGGGCCGGAACGGTCGCACATGATCACATTGTTGTGCGGAACGCCCATTGCCTTGATCAATTCGGTACAGGCAATGGCCGCCGCGCCGGCACCGTTCACGACAACCCTGATGTCCTTTAGCGTCCGGCCTGTCAGGTGGCAGGCGTTGATGAGGCCTGCCGCGGTGATGATCGCCGTCCCGTGCTGGTCGTCGTGGAAGACCGGGATGTTCATCTTTTCCTTGAGCGCAGCCTCAATCACGAAACACTCAGGCGCGGCGATGTCCTCAAGGTTGATTCCCCCGAAGCTCGGGCCAAGCAGCGACACGGCGTCGATGAACCTCTGAGCATCAGTCGTGTCGACTTCCAGGTCGATCGAATCGACGTCCGCGAAGCGCTTGAATAGCACCGCCTTGCCTTCCATCACCGGCTTTGACGCCAGCGCGCCTAGGTTGCCCAGGCCAAGGATCGCGGTTCCGTTGGAGATGACGGCGACGAGGTTTCCTTTGGCGGTCAGCTCATACGCCCTGCTTGGGTCTTCCGCGATCGCCTCGACCGGGACCGCAACGCCCGGCGAATAGGCCAAGCTCAGGTCACGCTGCGTCGCCATCGGCTTCGACGCGATGATCTCGATTTTCCCGGGACGCCCGCGCGAATGGAAATCCAGCGCTTCATCACGCGTGAACTTGACGTTGCTCTCGCTCATTCTCTCTCCTGTCGAGCGCGGCTTTAACGACCTTTTGCACAAAGAGTCACCCTCGCGCGCGAAGGTCTTTGACGCTACGACCGCGCCAATGGCCCGAAGCGACGCCCCGACCCAGACTCCGATGATGGCTCAGTACCACCGGCTTAAGGCCGAGGCGGGCGACGCCATGCTGTTCTACCGCATGGGCGATTTCTTTGAGCTTTTCTTCGACGACGCGAAGGCCGCAGCCGCTTGCCTCGACATCGCTCTGACTAAGCGCGGCGCCGACAGCGGGGAGCCGGTACCGATGTGCGGCGTGCCCGTACACGCAGCGGAAGGCTATTTGGCCCGCTTGATCCGTGCCGGTCACCGCGTGGCCATTGCAGAGCAAATCGAAAGCCCCGCCGAAGCGCGAAAGGCGCGTGGGTCCAAGGCACTCGTCGAACGGGCGATCATCAGGTTGGTGACGCCCGGCACGCTAACGGAAGAATCGCTGCTCGAAAGCGGCAGCGCAAACTGGCTGGCGGCCGTCGGCCGGGCCGGCGACGACTGGGCAATCGCCGCCGCCGACATTTCGACCGGACGGTTCGAACTGGTGAGTTGCGGGCCGGGCGAACTGAGATCCGAACTCGCGCGATTGTCGCCGGCTGAGACCGTTGCCGACGCCAATCTGCCGGGGATCGCGACGACCGCCGGGAAAGGGGGCTTCGACAGCCTCGCCGGCGAGCGGGCGCTGAAGGAACGGTTCGGCCTTTCCACGCTCGACGGGTTCGGCGCCCCGAGCCGCGCCGAGCTTGTCGCGGCTGGCGGCTTGCTAGCCTACCTCGACGCTACGCAGAAAAACGCCATCGCCTTCCTCGCTGCGCCGCGCCGCATCGCGCGGTCAGCGCATATGGCGATCGACCCGGCGACGCGCGACAGCTTGGAGATTTGCCGGACCCAGACGGGAAGTTTGGCGGGCAGCCTTATGGCGACCGTCGATCGCTGCGTGACGGCGCCGGGGCGCCGCCTGATGGGCGCCGACCTGTCCGCTCCTCTGACCGACCGGCAGGCCATTGAGGCGCGGCTGGCGCTGGTCCAGTGGCTTCACGACGAGCCGCTGCGGCGGGAGCGTATACGCGACGCGCTAAAGGCCATGCCGGATATCAGCCGGGCGCTTGGCCGACTGGTCGCGGGACGTGGTAGTCCACGCGACCTTGCCCTGCTGCGCGACGGCCTGTCCGCGAGTGCCGCGCTTAAGGCGGTATTGGAAGCCGACGGCGACCGGCCGGAGCTGCTCACCGCGCTGCTGCCCGACCTCGGCGGGCATGCCGCGCTGACCGGCCGGCTTGGCTTGGCCTTGGTGGAATCACCCCCGATCGACAC
This sequence comes from Sphingomonas edaphi, assembly GCF_003583725.1. Classification (GTDB taxonomy): domain Bacteria; phylum Pseudomonadota; class Alphaproteobacteria; order Sphingomonadales; family Sphingomonadaceae; genus Sphingomicrobium; species Sphingomicrobium edaphi. The sequence continues at coordinate 1,058,282 of NZ_QXTF01000001.1, forward strand.
GTCGAAGGGCGGCTATATCGCCGAAGGTTTTGACGCCGCGCTAGATGCGTTGCGGCTGGCGAGCCAGGACGGGCGGCGGGCTATCGCGGCGCTAGAGGCGCACTATCGGGACGCAACGGGCGTTTCGACGCTGAAAATCCGGCACAATGCGGTGCTGGGCTATCATATCGAGGTCGGAACGAAGCATGCCGATCGCCTTATGGCGCCCGATTCCGGTTTCACGCATCGCCAGACGCTGGCGGGTGTCGTGCGGTTCAATTCGCCCGATCTTCATTCCGAGGCGAGCCGTGTGGTGGAGGCGGCCGCCCATGCGCTTGCTGCCGAGGCCGCGCATTTCGAGGAACTGGGCGCGCTTGCGGTGGCGTCGGCGCAACGAATCGCCGCGACCGCCGATGCTGTCGCCCGGATTGACGTCGCGGCGAGTCACGCGACCCGCGCAGCGGAGGGCGGCTGGTGCCTGCCGCGACTGGTCGACGAGCCCTGCTTGGAACTGGAAGGCGGTCGCCATCCCGTGGTCGAGGAGGCATTGCGCCAGGATGGCGAGCGGTTCGTCGCCAATGATTGCACCTTGGCGGCGGACGACCGGCTCTGGCTGATTACCGGACCCAACATGGGCGGCAAGTCGACCTTTCTTCGCCAGGTAGCGCTAGCGGCGCTGCTGGCGCAGTCGGGCAGCTATGTGCCGGCAGCAAGGGCGAAGATCGGCATCGTCGATCGACTGTTCAGCCGCGTCGGGGCTGCCGATAATCTGGCGCGCGGGCGGTCGACCTTCATGGTCGAGATGGTCGAGACCGCCGCAATCCTTGCACAGGCGACCTCTAACAGCTTGGTCATCCTAGACGAAATCGGTCGTGGCACGTCGACGTATGACGGACTTGCCATCGCCTGGGCGGTGGTCGAGGCGATGCACGACCAAGTGAGGGCGCGTACGCTGTTCGCCACCCATTATCATGAACTAACGCGGCTGGCCGACCGGCTAGACGCGCTATCGCTGCATCATGTGCGGGCGCGCGAGTGGAAGGGCGACCTCGTCTTGCTGCACGAAGTCGCCGAAGGGCCGGCGGATCGCAGCTACGGCATCGCGGTCGCCAAGCTCGCCGGCGTTCCGCCGCTGGTACTGGCGCGCGCCAAGGCAGTGCTGGCAAAGCTGGAGGCCGGGCGAGACGCGACGGGCGGGATAGCTGCAGGGCTTGACGACCTGCCGCTGTTCGCCACGCAACAGGTCGACCCGGAAGCGACCGATCCGCTGACCGAGGCGGTCCGCGCGCTCGATCCTGATGCCCTTACGCCGCGCGAGGCGCTGGACGCGCTTTACGCGCTGAAGCGGCTGGCCGACTGATGCCGCAGCCGCCGCGCTTTTCGCTGATTGCGGGGCGGCGCGATATCATCGACCGCCGCGAGATCGCTCAACGGATCGCGGCCTTGCCGGATGCCAAGCTACAGCAGGAAGGCACCCAGATCCTGCGCGATGCGCTGCAGGGCGGACGCGCTGAAATCGGCCGACGGCTCGCGGCAGAGTCCGGGCGTGGCCGGGTTATTGCCGCATCCTACGCCTTTCTGTCGGACCAGATCGTCCGGTTGGCCTATGACCTGGTCACGCAACGGCTGGTCGCGACGGCCGATCCTGACGCCGGCGAGCGGCTGGCGATCATCGGCTTGGGCGGGACCGGACGCGGGGAGATGGCGCCTTACAGCGACCTCGACCTGATGTTCCTCTGTCCGGCGCGCAACGTCCCATGGTGCGAAGGCGTCGCCGAAGCGCTGCTGTACCTATTATGGGATCTGAAACTGAAGGTCGGTCATTCGGTCCGGACGATCCCGGACATGATCGACGCCGCGCGCAACGACATGACCGTTCGAACGTCGCTGCTGGAAGCGAGATGGATCTGGGGCGATGCGGGGCTGGACGCGGAGGCGATGCGGCGCTTTCGAAGCGAAATCGTCGCGGGTTCCGAACGGGAGTTCGTCGCAGCGAAACTCGCCGAACGCGACGAGCGGCATCGCCGGATGGGCGACAGCCGCTATGTCGTCGAGCCCAACGTCAAGGATGGCAAGGGTGGGCTGCGCGATCTGCACACGCTGTACTGGATCGGCAAATATGTGTTCGGCGTCGAGCGGCCCGCCGATCTGGTGGACAAGGGCCTATTCACCGCCGCCGAATTCCGGCGCTTTGAGCGGGCTGAGCGATTCTTTTGGTCGGTGCGCTGCCATCTCCATCTGGCTGCTGGGCGGCCCGAGGAGCGGCTGGGCTTCGACATGCAGCGGCAGATCGCCGATGCGATGCGATACGCCGACCGGCCGGGGAAGTCGGCAGTCGAGCGGTTCATGCAGTTCTATTTCCTGAATGCGAAGACCGTCGGCGATTTGACCGGGCTGTTCTTGGCCCAACTCGACACACAGATGGGAGAACGGGGGCGGCGTTTCGCGCTTCCGACCTTCCGCCGCCGCCCGAAGCGGTTGGACGGATTCACGGTCGATCGGGGGAGGTTGTCGATTCCTGCCGATGACTGGTTTCGCAAGGATGCCGTGCGACTGGTCGAGTTGTTCGCGCTGGCGGCGTCTGAGGAGATGGAAATCCATCCGCACGCGATGCGCATCGCGGCCCGTGACGCGCGGCTGGTCGACCATGTGCGAGACGATGCGCGCGCCAATGCTTTCTTCCTGGACGTCCTGACCGCCCGGAAAAACCCCGACATGGCGCTTCGCTGGATGAACGAGGCGGGCGTATTCGGACGCTTCGTACCCGACTTCGGGCGGGTCGTCGCGCAGATGCAGTTCGACATGTACCACCATTATACGGTGGACGAGCATTCGATCCGGGCAATCGGCCTTTTGTCGCGGATCGAGCGCGGCGAACTGGCCGACGATCATCCGCTGTCGACCCGGCTGTTCGACCAGATCGTGTCGCGCCGAGTGCTTTACGTCGCGGTTCTTCTTCACGACATCGCTAAGGGCCGTGGCGGTGACCACAGCGAGTTAGGCGCGGAAGTCGCACAAGAGCTTTGTCCGCGCTTCGGTCTGGATGAAGAGGAGACAGAAACGGTTGCCTGGCTGGTCCGGTATCACCTGCTATTGTCCAACACCGCGTTCCGCCGCGACGTCGCCGATCCCAAGACGATCGAGGATTTCGTCGGGGCCGTGCAGAGCCCGGAGCGCCTTCGTCTGCTGTTGATACTGACCGTCGTCGATATCCGCGCGGTGGGGCCGACCACTTGGAATGACTGGAAGCGGCGGCTGCTGCGGGCGCTGTTCGATGCAGCCGAAGAACGTCTGAGACTGGGCCACAAGCAGCGGGGACGGGCTGAGCAGGTCGCCGCGCGGCAACAGGCATTGGCCGACGCGCTGGCGTGGAAGTCGTCGGCCGCGCGCGCACATGCCCGCCGTTTGCCCGATAGCTACTGGCTGGCGGAACCTGACAGCTGGCAAGTCGCGAATGCTCTGCAGGTCGCCGATGCGGAGGCGCGCATTGGCGATCCGCAGCCGTCGGTCGTCGCGGACGCTGATCCTGTGTCAGGAATGACCCGCATCTCGGTATTCGCGCCCGACCGTCCCGGCCTGTTCTACCGTATCGTCGCGGCCTTAAGCGTCGCGGGCGCCTCGATCGTTGACGCGCGGATCCACACCACTCGGGACGGGATGGCGCTCGACAACCTGCTGATCACGGACGCGCGTGGCCGAGGGTATGAGGATAGTCGAACGCGCCGTCGGGTCGCCAATGCGCTGGAAAAGGCGCTGCGAAACGATCACGAGCCCGTGTTAAAGGAAATGGGAACCCTGCCGAGGCGCGAAGAAGTATTTCGTGTCGCCCCGCGGGTACTCATCGCGGACAAAGCGTCCACCCGGACAACCGTGGTTGAGGTCAATGCCCGCGATCGCCCGGGCCTGCTGGCCCGGTTGGCCGGTGTCATCCACGCCGCGGGTCTGGAACTCCATTCGGCGCATATCGCGACCTATGGCGAGCGGGCAGTAGACGTCTTTTACCTGACTGATGCCAAGGGCAGGAAGCTGGATACCGAAGCGTCGGCATCGCTTCGGCAGCAGCTGCTCGACGTCGCTTCCGAGGCCAACTGACCTCCGAAAGAAAAGGGCCCCACCGTCTCCGGCGAGGCCCTTCCCCCTTTTAACAGTTGGGCGTTAACCGCGCTCGGGTTCGGGCGGCGGCGGAGGCGGAGGAGGAGGCGGGCACGTGTCCGTCGCCAGGATCACCGAACCGTCCGAACAGGTCTGCGTTGCCGGCGGAGGCGGCGGCGGAGGCGGTGGAGGCGGCGGCGCCGGCGGCATCGCCCGCGGTGCTGAGAAATTCGCCCGCAGCGTCAGGCCGTAGGTCCGGGGCTCCGCCAGGTAGCTCGAGAAAATCTGGCGGCCGCCCGGATAGGCCGGGTCTTGGAAGGCGGAGTCCGCTGTGCCTTCCTGGAACGGCGAGTTGAACGCTACCTGCTGGTAATTCTTGTTAAACAGGTTCTGGGCCCACAGTTCGACAGCCCAGCGCTCGTCTGGACCGCGGACGCCGACGCGGGCGTTCACCAGCGTGTAGGCTTCCTGCATTTTCTGCGGGAAGAGGTCGGAGCCGGTATTGTACTTCCCGGTATGACGGGCATCGACGTAGAAAAGGCCCGACAGGCCGTTCCCGCCAATATCCGGCGTCCAGGCGAGCGAGCCGGTCGCGACGAACTTCGGCGCATTCGACAGTTGCCTGCCCGGAAGGCGGCGAAGCGCTTGGTTGAGCGGCGTGCCATCGTCGCGGCCGACGAGGTCGCCGCGATACTTGGTGCTAGCGAAGGTCGCGCCGGCGTTGAGGCGCAGGTCGCGCATCGGGCGGAACGAGGCTTCGAGCTCGACACCCTGCGAACGGACGCCGTAGCCGACATCGCCCTCGTCGCAGGCGCCCGTCAACGCCGCATTGGCATCATAATTCGGGGCAGCCGGGAACTTCGACTGGTCTTCGTCCGTCCCGCCAAGGTCGCTGGTGCAGCCATTGATGTTCTGCACGATGAAGACAGTGCCGTCGAAGGTGTTCAGCTGGAAGTTTTTAAACTGCTGGCGGAACAGCGAGACGTTGAACGTGAAGCCCGGAAGCGTGAGCTTGCCGCCAAGTTCGAAGGCATCGACGATTTCAGGATCGAACTGCAGGCCTTCGACCAGCGCCTGTGCGCCACCATAAAAGGCGAACGGCAGGACCGGCGGCTTAAGCGCCGAACGGTCGAGGTTAAAACCGCCCGCCTTGTAGCCGCGCGAGTAGCTTCCGTAGAGCAGCAGGCTATCGGTCGGCTTGTAGGACAGGACCGCGGTGCCGGTGAACTTGTTCTCTTTGCGCTTGTCGCGAATCTCCACGCCGTCCAATTCGGCCGTGCTGTTACCCTGGCAACTGAGGCCGAGGATCGCATTGGCGGTCGGGATGTACGGAGCGAGCGCCGGATTGGTGTAAATTGACGCAAGCGCCGCCTGATTCGTCGTACAAACGGTGTTGTCGTTACCGAACTCGGCATTCAGCTTCTTGCGCTCGCTAGTCCAGCGAAGACCGACGGTGACATCGAACTTGTCGGTCACGTGGAAGATATTGTGCGTGAACAGCGCGAAGTTGCGGCTGTTCTGCTTGTACGTGTCGCCGATGCCGCCGAGGTCGCTGATCGAGTCAAGCCGGTCGACCGCGGCCAGGATGGTTGGACCGAGAGGGCCAAGCGACGACAGGCCCGCGTTGATGGCAGCCCGCACGGGGGCGGCAAGACAGCCGGTGCCAGTCGGGCTGTAGCCCACGGCGAGAGGGCCGCCAGTCACAAGGCGGCAGGCCGCAAACCGACCGTAATCTTCACCGAAACGTAGCGAGTCGGCCAGCGTCAGGTCTTCGTCGGCGAAATAGCCGCCGACCAACCAGTCCAGCTTGTCTTCGAAGGCAGAGCCCTGCAGCCGCAATTCCTGGCTGAGAGTGCTGAACTTGCGGTAGTTGGGGTCCTCGTCCTTGCGATAGAGGATGTCGACGGTCGAGTAATCGAAGTCGCCATTCTGTTCGGACTTGTAGCCACGATAGCCGGTGATTGAGGTTAGCTTGGCGCCGCCGAAGTCATAGTCGATCTGCATCGACACGCCGCCGTCGGTCGTCGTACCCTTGTAGCTGCGGCCGGGGCTGACCCAGATGTCGCGCTCCCAGCCGTTGTCGAACGCCTGCGGATCCTGACCCAAGTCGGTCAGGACGTTGATCATGTTGTTGCCGTTGGCCTGCGTCGGCGCAATCGGCACCGACGGATTGTTGAGGTTGCCGATGTTCGGGTTGATGTCGTTGTTGACATAGACGGCGCCGCAGCAGGATTCCTTACGCCAAGTATAGTCGCCAATCAGGCGGATGCTGAGCTGGTCGTTCGGTTCGTAGAGCAGCTGGCCACGGGTGAACCAGCGGTTGCGATTGTTGACGTCGGTGTCGTTGTTAACGTCGTCATAGAAGCCGTCGCGCTTGACCAGCACACCTTCGAGGCGGAACGCCAGCTCGTCGGTGATCGGTCCGGTGATGCCGCCGGCAATACGGCGCAGATCGTAGTTGCCGATCGTCAGCTCGCCATAGCCGCCGAAGTTGAACGACGGCTTTTTGGAGAAGATGTGGATGAGGCCAGCCGATGCATTGCGGCCGAACAACGTACCCTGCGGGCCGCGCAGCACCTCAACCCGGTCTATCTCGCCGAGTTCATTGAGACCTATGCCCGAGCGAGAGCGGTAGACGCCGTCGATGAACACCGCGACCGAGCTTTCGAGGCCGGGGTTATCGCCGACGGTGCCGATGCCGCGGATACGGGCCGAGCCGTTCGCTTCGGTGCCAGTCGAGGAAACGAGCAGCGAAGGAGCGAGCTGGTTAAGCTGGCGAATGTCGGTCGCGCCCGAGTTCTGCATCGACTCCGCGTTCACCGCGGTCACCGCGATCGGAACGTCCTGGAGGATTTGCTGACGGCCTTGTGCGGTAACGACGATGACGTCGCCTTGGTCCTCTCCGTCCGTCGCCGCGGCCTCCGTCGGCGATTCCGCCGCGGGCGTCGCCGCGTCGGTCGACGGTGCCTGATTGTCCTGCGCGAAGGCCGGAGCGGAAATCGCGAAGACCCCCGCCGAGAGCAGCCACATCGACTTGCGCATCATAATCCTCCCCTGTGAACGCGATTATTATTTTGGAGAAAGAAGTAATGCAGCCGCTGCTTAAGGGGAAGCGAGACACCCGCTCGCCCTTCTAGAATCAGACCTATTGCGGCGAAAATGTCACATGACGCAGCGCACCAAAAAAAAGGCGCGGCTGCCGTAGGGGCAAGCCGCGCCGGTTTGAACCGCTATGGTTCGCTAAATCATTTGGGTGCGATAACCATCAGCATCTGGCGGCCTTCCATGCGCGGATGCTGTTCGACCTTCGCCTTTTCGGCGGTGTCTTCGGCAACGCGCTGAAGTACGGCCATGCCGAGCTGGTTGTGCGCCATTTCGCGGCCGCGGAAGCGCAAGGTGAGCTTCACCTTGTCGCCTTCCTCCAAAAACTCGAAGACCTTTTTCATCTTGGTCTGATAGTCATGGTCGTCGATGTTCGGACGCATTTTGATCTCCTTGATCTCCTGCGTCTTTTGGCGCTTGCGCTGCTCATTGGCCTTTTTCTGCGCTTCGTACTTGAAGCGGCCAATGTCGAGGAACTTGGCGACGGGCGGGTCGGCTCCCGGGCTAATCTCGACCAGGTCGAGGCCCACTTCCTGCGCCTGTTCGAAGGCTTCGCGCGTATACATCACGCCCAGATTTTCGCCATTTTCATCGATCACCCGGACCTTCGGGGACTGGATGAACTGATTATAGCGAGGACCAGTAAAGGCTGGCGGCGTCATCGATCGACGCTGGTTGGGCGGTGGTATAGCGCAGTCTCCTAGGAATCGTTGTTACGGAGCGCGAAGTAAGCCTTCCCGCGCCATAAGTGAAGGGCAGGCAGGCCGATGCGCGCGATTTTCGTTTCGCAATGTGGCGGCGTGGCTTCAGCCTGCCCCTTGGAGCGAGCGCAGATCGTGGCTAGGTTATTGCCATGTCTGCACTTTTCCTGATCCCTGTCGTCTTCGCCTGGCTAGCTGGCCTCGCACTCTTGCGGTTCGGACGTTGGACCTGGCGGCCCGTCACGCGCCTGCTCCGCAGCTGCGCGCAATTCTTGGCCCTGGCGCTGGTAGTGACGGGCGTGCTGGCCGTCGGCTTTGACGCGGAGAAGCTGGGAGCGGCGCAGTTGGTTCTGGCGGCTCACTTGGGGTGGCGGGTGTGGCGGGACCGGAACGCCGACCTACAATCCGTAACGGCGGGGCGGGCAGCGCCGGCGGCATCGGCTGGCCCGTCTGACTGGGATGTTTTCTTTCGTTCGTTGGACCGAAGGCAGCGCAGCCGTGCCGTGCATGCCCGGGCGGCGATCGACAATTTTCTAGCGGTCGCCGACCGCACGATGCTCAACCCCGAACAGCGTTCACTGGCCATCGCGCTGAAGACCCGTATTCCCGAACTGATGGGTGCATGCCGCGACCGATGCGTGACGACGGGCACAGCCGAGCAGCAGGCGTATGCGGAGCGTACACTGGCCGTAATTGAGCAGATGGCGGTCGAAGCGGATGACGCCCGTGCCGAGATTCGCGATCATGCAGATCGCGAATTCGAGACGCTGGAACGTTACTTCAGCGGTTTCGCCAGGCGCCGCACGATCAGTCCTTAGCCGCGAAGATCAGGCGGGATCGCCTCAGCACTGAAGACCGAAATCGCTTCTTCCAGAACCATTACCTTTTGGTGCTCGTCGCTTCCGAGCCGGCGTACCGCGACAGTGCCGTCCTCCGCCTCGCGTTTGCCAACGACGATCAGCAACGGAACTTTGGCGAGCGAATGTTCGCGCACCTTGTAATTGATCTTTTCGTTGCGAAGGTCTGCCTCGACGCGAAGTCCTGCTGCCTTAAGCTTCTCGACCACCTCGTTCGCGTACCCGTCGGCATCACTGACGATCGTCGCGACCACCGCTTGGACCGGCGACAGCCATAGCGGGAAGCGGCCCGCATGGTGTTCGATCAGGATGCCGATGAATCGCTCGAACGTCCCGAGGATCGCGCGGTGGAGCATGACCGGGCGGTGCTTCTCGCCATCTTCGCCGACGTAGGAGGCATCGAGACGCTCAGGCAGCACCGTGTCCGTCTGAATGGTGCCAACCTGCCAGGTACGGCCGATCGCATCGGTAAGGTGGAATTCCAGCTTGGGAGCATAGAATGCTCCCTCGCCCGGCAACTCTTCCCAGCCATACTCCTCGGTGTTGCGACCGGTCGCAGCGACCGCATCGCGCAGCGATTGTTCCGACCAGTCCCACATATCGTCGCTGCCGAAACGCTTGTCAGGACGCAGGGCCAGCTTGATGGCATACTGGTCGAAGCCCAGGTCCTTGTAGACGCTGTCTAGGAGATCGCAGAAAGCCTTCACTTCATCGATCAGCTGGTCTTCGCGAACGAAGATGTGGGCGTCGTCCTGCGTGAACTGGCGGACGCGCATGATGCCGTGCAGCGCACCATGGGGCTCGTTCCGATGGCAGCAGCCGAACTCGGCCATGCGAATCGGCAGCTCGCGATAGCTGGTGATGCCCTGCTTGAAGATCAGGACGTGGGCGGGGCAGTTCATCGGCTTGAGCGCCATCAGGTCGCTGGCGCCAGACAGCACCGGAGCATCGTCATCGGTCGAGGGAATCTCGTCCGGGACGACGAACATATTTTCGCGATACTTGCCCCAGTGGCCGCTTTTTTCCCACTGGCGCGCATCCATCAGCTGCGGTGTCTTCACCTCGTCATAGCCCGCGGCATCGAGGCGGCGGCGCATGTAGGCCTCCAGCTGGCGCCAAAGGATGAAGCCCTTGGGATGCCAGAAGACACTGCCGTGTGCCTCGGCCTGAAGGTGAAACAGGTCCATTTCCTGGCCGATTCGGCGATGGTCGCGCTTGGCGGCCTCTTCCAGCCGGACGAGATGTTCGTCGAGCTGCTTCTTGTTGAGCCAGGCTGTTCCATAGATGCGGGACAGCATCGGGTTGTTCTGGTCGCCGCGCCAGTAGGCTCCCGAGACGCGGGTAAGCTTGAAAGCCCGGGGATCGAGCTTGCCCGTCGACGCAAGATGCGGGCCACGGCAAAGGTCCATCCAGGCTACATCGCCGTTGCCGGAGCGATACATCGTAATCGGCTCGCCTTCCGGGAGCTCCATCACCCACTCGGCCTTGAAGCTTTCGCCCGTACGTTCGAAAAAGTCGCGGACATCGGCGCGGCTCCACACTTCGCGGATCAGCGGTTCGTCAGCGGAAATGATGCGCCGCATCTCCTCCTCGATCGCCGGCAGGTCCTCGTCGGTGAACATGCCCCGTCCCGGGGCGGGCGCGAAGTCGTAATAGAAGCCGTCATCCGTCGCCGGCCCGAAAGTAATCTGCGTGCCGGGATATAGCTTCTGCACTGCTTCGGCGAGGACATGGGCGAAGTCGTGGCGTACCAGTTCAAGCGCGTCCTTTTCGTCGCGCGAAGTGACCAGCGCGAGGGTCGAATCCCCTTCGAAAGGACGATTGAGGTCGCGCAGTTCGCCATCGACCCGCGCGGCAAGTGCCGCTTTGGCGAGGCCCGGTCCGATGGCGGCCGCCACGTCAGCGGGGGTCGACCCTTCCGGCATTTCGCGAACGGTACCGTCGGGAAGGCTGATCTTGAACATCTCGGACATAGGACGAGCCTCTAGCGGGGAGCGCGCGCCGCCTCAACTGCTTCCCTTCTGTGGCCATCGCGCTAGGGAAGCGCGATGCAGACACCAGATATTCCGCCGACCGACCTCGCCTATTTTGACCCGGGCGACGGACGTCGCATTGCTTATCGCCTGCGCGAACCCAAGGGTGGTTCGCCGACGGTGGTGTTCCTGCCGGGCTATGCGTCCGACATGGACGGGGCGAAGGCTGAGGCCATCGATCTGTTCTGTGGCGCGCGCGGGCTCGGCTGCCTACGCTTCGACTATTCGGGGACAGGTTCGTCGGGCGGCGATTTCGGCGCCGGGACACTGGAGCGATGGCTCGACGAGGCTGTCGCCGCGATCGACATGCTCACGGAGGGCACGATCATTCTCGCCGGATCCTCGATGGGCGGCTGGATAGCGCTTCACGCAGCGATGAAGCGTCCGTCGCGGGTCAAGGGTTTGCTGGGCATTGCCGCCGCACCCGATTTCACCGACTGGGGCTTTACGGCAGAGGAGAAGGAGCAGCTCAATCGGGACGGCAAGCTGGAGCGCGCCAACCCCTATGGCTCGGAACCGTCGGTAACCTACCTGGGCTTCGCACTGTCGGGACAAGCCCATCGCCTGCTTCATTCCCCCATCGACCTCAAGATCCCTGTCCGGCTGGTCCATGGCGAGCAGGATCAGGAGGTGCCGATGGGCGTTCCGATCAAGCTGCTGCAGGACCTTCGTTCATCCGATGTCCAGCTTCGCCTGATCAAAGGAGGGGGTCACCGCCTGAGCGAGCCGCACGAGATCCACGCGATCCTGACCGAGCTCGTCGGCCTCGTGGAGCTCGTCCTATGATCACATTCCTTGCCGCCGCCATCCTTGCCGCTGCTCAAGCTGCACCGGAGTCGGCATCGGCCTGCCCGACCGTGCTGACCGCCGCGGCGCAAAGCTGCCGGGCTATCTATGCCAGCAAGGCAGGGAGGTTCGCGGAAAGCGCGACCGCGTTCGAAAGCGTCGCCGAGCTAACGCCGTCGGGCGATCCGGCGCGGGATCGCGCGCTGGCGGCCGCTGGCAACATGTGGATTGCAGCCGGACAGCCGGGCAAGGCGGCCCTAGCCCTGGACAAGGCGCTGGCTGGTACGGGCTTGCAGGCCGAACAGCATGGCCTAGCCCTGCTCGACAGGGCCAGGGCAAGCGAGGCGCAGGGCGACCTGAAGACCGCGCGGGCGAAAGTGACCGAGGCCGCCAAGACGATAAGTGAAGACCCCTATTTGTGGTTTTTCTCCGCTGCGCTTGCGATCCGGGAAGAAGATGTTCCGACGGCAAAATCGTCGATTAACCGCGCGCTGGCGATGGTACCGGATTCGCCGGAAGTAATGTTCGAGGCCGGTCATGTCTTCCACGCGGCAGGTGAGGAAGCCAAGGCGCTAGAATATTGGAACAAGGCGATTGCCGCCGACCCCAATGGCCCTGCCGGAAAAGCGGCGCGCCAGGCGCTGGCGATGAGCGATGCGCCGTTGACCGTGACCAACGATGTGACGAAAAGCCCGGTGGGGCATGGCGAAGGTCCGAAAGGTCAATAAGCGAGGAACCGATGAAATTCCTTCACTCCATGCTCCGCGTGTCCGACCCAGATGCGACCATCCGCTTCTTCAATCTGCTCGGCCTCGAGGAGCGCCGCCGGAAAAATGTGCCGGAGGGCAAGTTCACGCTGATCTTCCTAGGCGCGCCGGACGACGAGGGCGGCGAGGTCGAACTGACCCATAATTGGGATGAAACCGGCTATGGCGGCGGCCGCAATTTCGGGCACCTTGCCTACGCCGTCGACGATATTTACGAAACTTGCCAGCGCCTTGCCGACAATGGCGTAACGATCAACCGCCCGCCGCGCGACGGCCACATGGCATTCGTCCGCTCGCCAGATGGAATTTCGATCGAGCTCCTCCAGAAAGGCGACCGCCTGCCGCCTGCCGAGCCCTGGGCGTCCATGCCCAACACGGGAAGCTGGTAATGGCCCGGCTGGAGGTCGTCGCGGTCCCGGCCTTCACCGACAATTATCTGTGGCTGGTCCACGATTCCGAGAGCGGCGCCACCGCCGTGGTCGACCCGGGCGATGCAGTGCCGGTGCTGGCCGAGGCAGAGCGGCGCGGCTGGCGCATTACCAGCATCTTGAACACCCACTGGCACCCCGACCATACCGGCGGAAATCTAGCGGTTAAGGAAGCGACCGGCGCCGAAATATGGGGCCCAGCCGGCGATATGGGACGCGTACCGGGACTCGATCACGCGCTTAGTGAGGGTGATCGGGTGAGCATCGGCAACCATCGGGCCGAAGTGTGGGAAGTCCCCGGACACACGCTCGGCCACATCGCTTATGTCTTTGGCGACGACGCTATGGCCTTTGTCGGCGACACGATGTTCGCGATGGGCTGCGGCCGGTTGTTCGAAGGGACGGCGGAGCAGATGGTTGGTTCGCTTCGCCGGCTGGCGGCGCTTCCGCCCGTGACCGAACTTTACTGTGCTCACGAATATACGCTGTCGAATGCACGCTTCGCTGCCCATTCCTTTCCATCGAGCAAGGAAATTGCGGATCGGCTCCGTCATGTCGAACAGGAGCGGTTAGAGGCACGCCCGACCGTCCCGACCACGGTGGCACAGGAGCGGGCGACCAACCCTTTCCTCCTAGCCCGCGATGTTGCGCATTTCGCGCAATTGCGGGCGGAAAAGGATAATTTCCGCTAATCGACCGTTGAATTGAGTGCTGCCGGAAATGAATTCGGGGAGAAAGACCATGCGCCGATTCACTGCCGCCTTGTTCATCGCCGGATTCGCGGGTCTGGCCGCTTCTTGTTCGACTTCAAACGGCCAGGAAACGCGTTCGCCGAAGGCGCAGCGGGAGCTGGCCGACGCACTTGCCGGCCGCACAGCCGGTCCCCCCGTCCGCTGCCTTCCGTCCTATCGGTCGAGGCAAATGCAGGTGATCGACGACTGGACCATCATCTTCCGCGACGGCAAGACGGTCTACGTCCAGAACCCGCGCGGCGGTTGCCGGGGCCTGGGATCCGGCGCCTACACGTTGGTGACGAAGACCTACGGGATCGCCCAGCAGTGTGACGGCGACCTCAATCAGCTGGTCGACCTGCGCACCGGAATGATGGGCGGGTCCTGCGTGTTCGGGCCGTTCACGCCCTACACCAAGCCGTAGGCTGGCCTATTTGCGGTAGAGCGCGTCCAGCCGATCGCCATAGGCTTTGCCGATGACATGACGGCGGATCTTCATCGATGGCGTCAGCTGCTCATTCTCAACCGAGAATTGCTCGTCGGCCAGGATGAAGCGGCGAACCTTCTCTATGACGGACAGCTCCGCATTGACCAGGTCGACGGCTTTCGAGAGCGCCTTCTGCATGCCGTCAGGGTCTCCCTTGAAGCGCTTCATTTCCTCGGGATCGGGAACCAGCAGCGCTACCAAGTGCGGTCGGCGGTCGCCATAGACCATCGCTTGCAGAATTTCCGGCTGGAGCGTGAGCATACCCTCGACGCGCTGCGGCGACACATTGTCGCCCTTGTCGTTAACGATTAGGTCCTTCTTGCGATCGGTAATGACAATCCGGCCTTTCTCGTCGAGGTGACCGACGTCCCCGGTGGCCAACCAGCCATCCTGCAGGACGCGGCGGCTCTCATCTTCATTATGCCAATAGCCGTGCATTACATTTTCGCCGCGAACGAGGATCTCGCCGTCGTTGGCGATGCGCACCTCGGTATTCTTGAGTGGCGGCCCGACCGTTTCCATGCGGATGCCCGCCTTGGGACGGTTGCAGCTGATGACCGGCCCTGCCTCGGTCTGGCCATAGCCCTGCAGCATCGGCAGCCCCATCGCTTGGAAAAACAGGCCGACGTCGGGATTGAGCGGCGCGCCGCCCGACACCATCGCCTTCATCCTACCGCCGAATTTGCGCTTGACCTTCCGGCGCAGCGTTACCGACAGGATGCCGTCCATCGGCAGGTCCCAAGGCACCGATTTGCCCGAATAGCGCTTCCCCTCGATTGAGATGGCGCGGCCCATCAAATAGGCAGGCAGGCCGCCGTCCTTTTCAACCTGTTTCATGATCTTGGCGCGGAGCATTTCGAACAGTCGCGGGACGACAACCATGATCGTCGGGCGCACTTCCTCGATGTTGGCGGCCAGTTTCTCGAGGCTTTCGGCGTAATAAATCTGCGCGCCGAGCGCGACGGGGAAGTGCTGGCCGCCGCTATGTTCATATGCATGACTGGCAGGCAGGAAGGACAGGAAGACCTCCTCGTCCCAGCCAAAGTCATTGGCGATGACGTCGATACAGCCTTCGACATTGTGCAGGATCATTCCATGATGCTGCATCACGCCGCGCGGCGCGCCGCCGGTCCCGCTTGTGTAGATTAGGCAGGCGAGGTCGCCGCGGCCGACGTCGGCCATGCGCTTTTCAAGCGCGCCGATGTCGGTTGGACCGGACACCATTTCCGCCCAATGGTGGAATTCGGCGATGTCGGGTGACTGTCCGGTGATAATGTCGTCGATCGAGATGACGTGCCGGCAGTCGGATGAGAAGAG
Organism: Sphingomonas edaphi; assembly: GCF_003583725.1. Lineage (GTDB taxonomy): Bacteria > Pseudomonadota > Alphaproteobacteria > Sphingomonadales > Sphingomonadaceae > Sphingomicrobium > Sphingomicrobium edaphi. Next base: position 1,073,562 of record NZ_QXTF01000001.1, read on the forward strand.
TACCGCGGGTAGCAGGCTCTTGGCCAGTTTCTGTGTCGACACGATCACCGCGCTGGCGCCAGAATTGGCAAGGATATGCTGGTGGTCGCGGGTTGTGTTGGTCGTGTAGGTCGGCACCGTCACGCAACCGGCGGCCATGATGCCGAGATCGGCGATCAGCCATTCGGGCCGGTTCTCGCTGACCAGCATCACCCGGTCGCCTGGCTTAAGCCCGATGCGCTTCAGCGCTTCGGAGAGGGACGCCACCTGCCGTGCCGCTTCGGCATAGCTGATCGGCGTCCACGCTCCGCTTTCCTTCTTCCACAAGAACGGCTGTTCGCCCCGTTCGCGGGCGCGCGTCAGAAACATCGTCACCAGGTTGGGAAAACGCTCGAGCTGGGTCTTGGCCACCCTGTTGCATCCTTCTCGTCGCCGGGCCTCTGGCGGGCACGTGAGGCGGTTCTTAGCGCATTGCAGCGCATCCGCCAGCCGCCCTCGTGCAATGGACAGGATGCAATCGCCTCGCCTAAGCCAGCGCCATGCCCGTCATCCGCCTGTTCCTGCTTCCGCTCCTTCTCGTCCTTGGTTCCTGTGCGACTGTACTGCCGCCTACGGAGGCGCCCGCGAAGGAAGAGGCATTCGTCGTCGCCGCCAACCCGATTGCTGCTCGTGCGGGAATGGAAGTCCTGGAACGTGGGGGAAGCGCAGCCGACGCGGCAGTGGCGGTCGAGGCGATGCTGTCGCTAGTTGAGCCGCAAAGCTCCGGCCTCGGCGGCGGCGGCTTCATGACCTATTTCGATGCGTCGTCCGGCAAGGTCACCATTTACGACGGACGCGAGACCGCCCCGGCACAGGCGTCGCCGTCGATGTTCCTGGACAGTACCGGCAGGCCCCTGCCCTTTGCGCAGGCCGTACTCAGCGGCCGCGCGACCGGCGTTCCCGGTGCGGTCGCGCTGCTGGCCGAGGCGCATCGCGACCATGGTAACCTGCGCTGGTCGGACCTTTTCGATGCGGCGCGACAGACGGCGGAAGACGGTTTCATCGTCAGCCCGCGTCTTGCCCGGATGATCGCTGGCGATTTCCCGCAGAACGCCGCGCCTGATGTCCGCGCCTATTTCGCGCGGGCCGGCGGTGGGCTGCTGAAGGCAGGCGATCGGCTGCGCAATCCGGCCTACGCAGCCTTCCTCGACCGCTTGGCGAGCGAGGGGCCTTCGGCGTTTTATGCCGGCAGCACCGCGGCAAAGATCATTGGCCGGACCCGCGCGGCGCCGCTGGGCGGTTCGATGACGATGGCGGATCTGGCATCCTATCGACCGATCAAACGCAATCCCGTCTGCCGCCCTTATCGCGTCTATCTGGTCTGCGCTCCGCCGCCCCCCTCGAGCGGAGTGGGCATGCTGGCCTTGTTGGGCATGCTGGAGAAAACCGACATCGCCAGGCGCGGCCCGGTGGACCCCCAAGCCTGGTTCCTGTTCGCCGAGGCAAGCCGGCTGATGTACGCTGACCGCGATCAGTTTGTCGGCGATCCTGCCTTTGTTAGGGTGCCGGTGCAGGGAATGGTCGACAGCGACTATCTTACCGAGCGCGCTCAGCTGATCGGACAGCAAGCCATGCCTGCCCCCAAGCCGGGCAACCCGGCGGGAGCGCCCGCGCTGGCAGCGGACCGCACATATGAGCCCGCGGGAACGACTCATTTCATCGTCCGAGACGGCCGCGGCAATGTGGTGTCGATGACCGCGACGGTCGAATCCATCTTCGGCGCGGGTCGGATGGTCGATGGCTTCTTCCTCAACAACCAGCTGACCGACTTCGCATTTAGCCCGGTCGATTCCGCTGGACGGCCGCAGGCCAATGCGGTCGCGCCGGGCAAGCGCCCGCGCTCATCGATGACCCCGCTTATACTGCTCGATCGTCAAGGGCACTTCGCCGGAGCGATCGGATCTGCAGGCGGTAACGCGATTCTGGCGTATGTCGCCAAGTCGCTGGTAGCGGCAATCGACTGGGGCTTGCCGATGCAGGATGCCCTGGCAGCGCCCAACCTTGTCGCGCGCGGTAGCAACTTCAACGGCGAGGCGACCAAGTTCGCGCCCGGTGTGCTGGAGGCGCTGGCAGCACGCGGAATGACGGTCAAACCGGGCCAGGGCGAGGATTCGGGCGTCCACGCCGTGCTGATCCGGGACGGAAAGGTGGACGGTGGGTTCGACCCGCGCCGCGAAGGCGTAGTGCTGGTCAAGCCGCGCGGCTAGGCCGCCCCGACGGCATCTGACAGGCTGGTGAAGCCTTCGCGCTCCAGCCGCAAGGCCAATGCGTCCGCCATCTTCTTGGCAAGGCCTGGGCCCTCGTAGACCATCGCCGAATAAAGCTGGACCAAGCTGGCGCCCGCGCGGATGCGGGCCCAGGCATCATCGGCATTTTCGATGCCGCCTGCTGCGATCAGCGGGATCGACCCGCCCGAAGCCGCCCGGAACAGCCGTAGCTGTTCAAGGGCGAGTGCTTTAAGCGGGCGTCCGGACAATCCACCCGTTTCCGCCCGATGCCGGGACGTCAGCGGCGGCCGTGATATAGTTGTATTGGCAACGATCAGGGCATTGACCCCGCTGTCTGCCGCGGCGCGGACGATCCGGTCATGGTCTCCACCATCCAGGTCCGGCGCGACTTTCAGGAAGATCGGGGGCCCGTCAGGCGTTCGGCTGGCTTGCACGGCCTGAAGCAGGTCGACCAATTCTCCGCCGGCTTGCAGGTTACGGAGGCCAGGCGTGTTGGGGCTGCTGATGTTGACCGTCAGATAATCGGCGACGGGGCCCATCGCCCTGACACCCCTAGCATAATCGGCGACGCGGTCGGTGCTGTCCTTATTGGCGCCAATATTGACCCCCAGGATGCCGCGACGCTCACGCTTGCGGAGACGGTCTAGCGCCCGCTCCTGACCACCATTGTTAAACCCCATGCGATTGATCACCGCGCGGTCTTCTTTCAACCTAAACAGTCGCGGACGCGGATTGCCTGCCTGGGGACGGGGTGTCAGCGTGCCTACCTCGACGAAGCCAAAGCCAAGGCCCAGCATGGCATCGGGCACCTCAGCATCCTTGTCGAATCCCGCCGCCAGCCCGACTGGCGAAGGGAAGTCGATGCCAGCTACGCGGATAGCAAGGGTCTTCGGGAAGGACGGAAGCGGCAGGGGCGGCGCCATCGACAGGGCGGCAATAGTCGCGCGGTGCGCGGTTTCCGCGTCAAGCGCAAACGCAAAGGGTCGGAGCAGCTGGTACAGGGCCATGCGCGCCGCCTTAGCGCAGACCGCACCGCCCGTTCATCGAAAAAACTTTGCCGTTGGTCGGCACGCCGCCATGGTGCGGGGGACCAATCCCGACAGGAGCCGCCAAGTTGACTCGCCTCATCCTGCTTGCCTCGACCGCCCTTCTAGCCGCCTGTGCGGCGACCCAGCCCGATCCGCTGGTTGCGCCGCCGCCACCGGAAGCGACCGAATCTGCACAGGCGCCAACCCGCGATCAGGCGGCCGAGTTGAAGCAATTCTTCGGCGAATATGACAAGGCGGAGCTTGCCCAGTCGCCGCTCAGCAAAGCCTATCGCGGTATCAAGGACGGCGACTATGGCAAGTTGAACGAGTTCACCGACGCGGATTCGATCCGCAACCGCGAACTGGACCAGCGCACCGCCGACGAAATGGTCCGCCGCTTCAACCGCGCATCGTTGAGCGCCGAGGATCAGCTGAGCTACGATCTGCTGCTTTACCGCAACCAGCGTTCAGCCAGCGTCTTTCCCTATCGCCGCTATGGCTATGTGTTTGACCAGATGAACGGGGCGCAGGCGGACATTCCCGCCTTCCTCATCAACATCCACAAAGTCGAAAACGAGCAGGACGCCAAGGACTACATCAGCCGCATCCGGGCGTCGGGAACTTACATCGACCAAGCAATCGCGGAATCGCAGGAGCGCGAGAAGCTGGGCGTCCTCCCGCCGCGCTGGGTCTATCCGCAGGTTATCGAGCAATCGAAGAACTTGATCAGCGGAGCTCCGTTCACCACCGGCGCCGACAACGACGTATATGCCGACTTCAAGGCGAAGGTCGCCAAGCTGTCGATTCCGGCGGAGCGTAAGACGTCGCTTGTAGCCGAGGCGCATGACGCTTTGCTCGGGTCGATGGGGCCTGCTTACCAGCGGCTAGTCGCCTTGCTGACCGACCAGCATAAGCGCGCAAGCTCGGATGACGGAATCTGGCGCTTCCAGAACGGCGCCGCCCAATATCAGGCACTATTGAAATTCTACACAACGACGGACCTGACCCCGGACCAGGTGCACGATCTCGGCCTCGCGCAGGTCGCGCGCATCCACAGCGAGATGGAGGCGATCAAGGATCGCGTCGGGTTCAAGGGATCGCTGCGTCAATTTTTCGCGCACATCCGCGACGGCAAGCAATTCTATTACCCCAACACGGCAGCCGGTAAGCAGCAATATCTCGATGAATCCAAGAAGGCACAGGCACAGGTCGCAGCGCAGCTCCCGCGTTATTTCGGACGCCTGCCAAAGACCGAATTGCTCATCAAGGCGGTCGAGCCGTTCCGCGAGAAGACCGCTGGCAAGGCCTTCTACAACGATCCGCCACCCGACGGCTCGCGCCCGGGCATCTATTACGTCAACCTTTACGACATGAAGAACATGCCTTCTGTTGAGGTTGAGGCGCTGTTCTGCCACGAGGGCATCCCCGGCCACCACTTGCAGGGTGCCTTACTGGCCGAGCTTCCGGAAGGATCAGTGCCGCCGTTCCGGCAGTTCAGCGGCTATACCGCGACCGACGAAGGCTGGGGCCTCTACGCCGAGAAGCTTTGCAAGGAGATGGGCCTTTACGAGGATCCGTACCGGGACTTCGGCCGGCTCCAACTGGAGCTTCACCGCGCGATCCGGCTAGTGGTCGACAGCGGGCTTCATCACAAGCGCTGGAGCCGCGAGCAGGCGATAAGATATGTCGAGGACAACAGCGCTGATGCGAAGGGCGGCATCGTCAAGGCGATCGAGCGCTACATCGTCTATCCCGGCCAGGCGACGGCCTACATGGTCGGCAAGCTGAAGATCGAGGAACTGCGCGCCAAGGCCAAGGCAGAACTCGGCGCCCGATACGACGACCGCGGGTTTCACGATACCGTCCTCCTCGCAGGCTCGATGCCGCTCGAAATGCTGGAGAAGCGCCTCGAGGATTGGATCGCGACGACGAAGGGCTGAAGGCCCACCTCGTCGGTTGCAATTGAGGACGCATTGCCCTAAATCGGAGTGGAAAGCTCCGAATAACCATGCGACTCACCCATCTTGCCGACTACGCGGTCGTGATGATGACCGCGGCCGCGCGCCGCGATGCGTCCGCGCGCCTGTCCGCTACCGACCTTGCCCAGGAGACGGGTGTGCCTTTGCCAACCGCTCAAAAGCTGATGCAGCAGCTAGCGGCGCACGGTCTACTCATCGGACAACGCGGGGCGGGAGGCGGCTATGCGCTCGCCCGACCGGTCGGGGAGATCAGCTTGGCCGACATCGTTGAGGCCATCGAAGGACCGATCGTGCTGACCCAATGCGCCGACGGCGCCAACCATGAGTGCGCGCTCGACACTCATTGCCGCGTGAAACCACACATGGGGATCGTCGGTAATGCGGTGCGCGGCGCGCTTGGCGCTGTGTCATTGCAGGAGCTGGCGCGGTGAACGACCAGCTGACCAACCGGGAAGCCCGCGACGCGATCGCCAAGGAATATGAGTGGGGCTTCAGCTCCGACATCGAGCAGGAGTTCGCGCCCAAGGGCCTCGACGAGGACACGGTCCGTTTCATCTCCGCCAAAAAGGGCGAGCCGGAATGGATGCTCGATTGGCGCCTGAAGGCCTTTCATGCCTGGCTAGAGATGGAGGAGGTCGACTGGGCCAAACTCGACATTCCGGCGATCAATTACCAGGACGCCTATTACTACGCCGCGCCCAAGAAGAAGGAGGCGCTGAAGAGCCTGGACGAGGTCGATCCGGAAATCCTCCGCGTCTATGAAAAGCTCGGCATCCCGATCGAGGAGCAGAAGGTACTCGCCGGAGTCGAGGGTGCGCGGAAAGTTGCCGTCGATGCCGTGTTCGATAGCGTGTCGGTCGCGACCACCTTCCGCGAGGAACTGAAAGCCGCAGGCGTCATCTTTCTGTCGATAAGCGAAGCCATCCGGGAATATCCCGAACTGATCCGCAAATATCTCGGCAGCGTGGTCCCGCAGCGCGACAATTACTTCGCCTGCTTGAACAGTGCGGTTTTCAGCGACGGTACGTTTGTGCTCGTCCCGGAGGGCGTTCGCTGCCCGATGGAATTGAGTACCTATTTCCGCATCAATGCCGAAAATACCGGCCAGTTCGAGCGCACGCTGATCGTCGCTGAAAAAGGCAGCTACGTATCCTACCTCGAAGGGTGCACCGCACCGATGCGGGATGAGAACCAGCTACATGCCGCAGTGGTCGAAATCTACGCGCATGAGGATGCGGAGGTGAAATACTCGACCGTCCAGAACTGGTATCCTGGCGACGCGGAGGGCAAGGGCGGCATCTTCAACTTCGTCACCAAACGCGCGCTTTGTGCGGGTGCGCGCTCGAAGGTCAGCTGGACCCAGGTCGAGACCGGAAGCGCGATCACCTGGAAGTATCCGAGCTGCATCCTGAAAGGTGAAAGCAGCGTCGGCGAATTCTATTCAGTTGCGCTGACCAACAATCGCCAGCAGGCCGACACGGGAACGAAGATGGTTCACATCGGCGCGAACAGCCGTTCGACCATCGTTAGCAAAGGTATCAGCGCAGGCCGCAGCGACAATACCTATCGCGGGCTGGTGCGCGTACTTCCGGGCGCGGAGAATGTCCGCAACTTTACTCAGTGCGACAGCCTCTTGCTGGGCAGTGAATGCGGCGCTCACACTGTCCCGTACATCGAAGTCCGTAATCCGACCGCGACGATCGAACATGAAGCGACCACGTCGAAGATCAGCGAGGATCAGCTGTTTTACGCCATGGCCCGCGGGCTGGACGCGGAAAGCGCGGTCGCGCTGATCGTCAACGGCTTTGCCCGCGAGGTGCTGAAGCAACTACCGATGGAATTCGCAGTCGAGGCGCAGAAGCTGCTGGGCATCAGTCTTGAAGGAAGTGTTGGTTAAGTGCTGAAGATTGAAAACCTCCACGCAACGGTCGCCGGCAAGGCAATCCTGAACGGGCTGACACTGACCGTTCCGGCTGGCGAAATCCATGCGATCATGGGTCCAAACGGCGCAGGCAAGTCAACGCTGGCCTACGTGCTCGGCGGGCGGCCGGGTTACGAGGTGACCGAAGGGTCGGTGACGTTCGACGGGCGAGACCTGTTCGCAATGGAGCCGCACGAACGCGCAGCGGCGGGTATGTTTCTGGGTTTCCAGTATCCGGTCGAGATTCCCGGCGTTTCCTACCTGCAATTCCTGCGCGAGAGCCTGAACAGCCAGAAGCGTGCGAAGGGCGATGCGGAGTTTTCCGGGGCCGAGTTCATCAAGCTGGCCAAAACGCAGGCCGCGACGTTGGGCATGGACGCGGAGATGCTGAAGCGACCGGTCAATGTTGGCTTTTCCGGCGGAGAGAAAAAGCGCGCCGAGATGGTCCAGATGGGCATCATGGATCCCAAGCTGGCGATCCTCGACGAGACCGACAGCGGCCTCGACATCGACGCGCTAAAAGCGGTCGGCCATGGCATTAACGAGATCATGCGAGCACCTGAAAAATCGGTGCTGTTGATTACGCATTACCAGCGGCTGCTCGACTATGTCCGGCCAGACCGCGTGCATGTTCTTTCGCGGGGCAAGATTGTGCGTTCCGGCGGCCCGGAATTGGCGATGGAACTCGAACGCGAAGGATATGCGGAGGTCGCTGCGTGACGGCTCTTCCGACCCGTAAACTGGAAGCGTTTCGATACGCGGACATTGATGCGCTGGCGTCGGTGTGGCCGTCGCTTGCGCCGCCCGTCCGGGTTGAAATTGCTGCGCAGCAAAAGCTGCAGCAAATCTGGTTGCCGAGCGGCGACGATGTCGATGTTCGCCGGTTCGATGTTGTGTTGGAGGCGGGCGCATCGGCAAACTTTTTCGCCCTCAATACCGCATCCCGCTTCGGTCGCATTGAACTGGACGTAACGCTGCACGAAGGCGCGGAATTCGAGTTTGACGCGGCGAATATCGGTGGCGGCAATTCAACCCTCGAGGTTGTCACGACGGTGCGGCATGTCGAGCCGAACGCGACATCGCGGCAGACGGTGCGCAGCGTACTGGCCGGCAAGGCGATCGGGTCTTATCTCGGCAAGGTCGCGGTATCGCGCGGCGCGGACGGGACGGATAGCGAGCAGTCGGTCAAGGCCATGCTGCTGGCCCGCGGCGCAACCGCCAACGCCAAGCCGGAACTGGAAATTTATGCCGACGATGTGAAGTGCGCCCACGGCGCAACCGTAGGCGAATTGGACCGCGAACAGCTTTTCTACGCCGCCGCCCGCGGACTCGATCCGGCGGGCGCCCGGGCGTTGCTGCTCGAAGGCTTCGTGGGCGGTTTGTGGGACGGCATTGAAGGCGACGACCGTGGGATCGCGGACGCAGCGCGCGTCGCGCTGAAGGCGATCGCGTGAACGTGGCAACGCCCATCAATCCCGCGCTTGCCGTGCGCGACCAGTTCCCGGCCATCCCGCGAGACTGGCACTACCTAGACAGTGCCGCGACCGCTCAAAAACCGCAGGCGGTGATCGACGCAATCGCCAATGCATATGGCCGCGATTATGCAACGGTACACCGCGGCGTCTACGAACGCTCTGCGTCGATGACCCAAAGCTTCGAGGCGGCTCGCGCCGCCGCCGCGACATTGATCGGCGGGCGAGAAGAGGAAGTCGTCTTCACCCGCGGCGCGACCGAAGCCATCAACCTGGTCGCCCAGCGATATCGCAACGGCAATCGCAGCCGCGTCCTGCTGTCCGCTCTGGAGCACCATAGCAATATCGTGCCCTGGCAATTGGCAGGCTATGAGCTCGACGTCGTCCCGCTGACCAGCGACGGTCGCATCGATCTCGACGCCGCAGAGCAAATGGCCAGCGAAGAGCATGCCCTCGTGTCGTTCGCGCACGTTTCGAACGTGCTTGGGTCGATCCTCGACACAGCGCGTGCAGCACAGATCGCGCACAACGTCGGAGCGACGCTGATGCTCGACGGATGCCAGGCCGCGCCGCGCCTGCCCGTCGATATCGCCGCGATCGATTGCGACTTCTATGCTTTCTCCGCGCACAAGGTGTACGGCCCGACCGGCATCGGCGCGCTGTGGGCAAAGGCTGAAATCCTCAATGCCATGCCGCCGTGGCAGGGCGGTGGCGCGATGATTGACCGCGTGACGTTCGAGAAGACGACTTACCTTCCTGCGCCCGCCCGGTTCGAGGCGGGCACGCCGCATATTGTCGGCGCTGTCGGATTTCATGCCGCGATCGACTGGGTGCGGGCGATCGGGCTGGACGCACTGCACGCGCATGAAAGCGCATTGGTAGCGGAATGCCGGGCAGCGTTGCGCTCCGTTGCAGGTGTGACTTTGTTCGGTCCGGAGGAAAGCGCCGGTATCGTCAGTTTCGCGCTCGACGGGGTTCATCCCCACGATATCGGCACCATATTGGATGACGCCGGCGTTGCTGTCCGCGCCGGTCATCATTGCGCGCAGCCGCTGATGGATTTGTTGGGCGTTCCAGCAACGGCGCGCGCTAGCTTCGCCGCGCACAGCGACGCATCGGACATTGAGGCGCTGGTGCAGGGCCTGCACAAGGTGAAACGGATTTTCGGATGACGATGGGCGAAGAGAAAAAGATCGAGATCGAAGAAGTCGACGCCGTCGATACTCCGCCGCGCGCCCGTGTGACTCCGGAATTCGAGCGCAAGCGCGATTATCTGACCGGCTTCCTCGCCGAAAAGAAGCCGGAGCTCGACCCCGGCGCGCCCGGCGGGCAACTGCAGGAAGCGGTAATCGAGGCGCTGAAGTCGATCTACGATCCTGAAATTCCGGTCGACATTTACGAACTAGGCCTGATCTACGACGTGTCGATCAACGAGGATGGGGACGCCGTCGTCACGATGACGCTAACCACGCCGCATTGCCCGGTCGCGGAATCGATGCCCGGCGAAGTCGAGCTTCGAGTGCTGTCGGTCCCGGGCATCCGCGACGCCGAAGTGAAGCTGGTCTGGGATCCGCCGTGGGACCCGAGCAAAATGAGCGACGAGGCCCGGCTCGAACTGGGAATGCTGTGATGAACAAGGAAACCAAGGTCCGGCAGCGTCCTGCCGCCATTACGCTCACGCCAGCAGCCGAAGCGCGGGTCGCCGACCTGATGAGCCGAGCGCCAGACGGCGCAATCGGCGTCAAATTGTCTACACCGCGCCGCGGATGCTCGGGCCTAGCTTATTCGGTCGACTATGTCACCGAGGAGACCAGGCTCGACGAGAAAATAGAGACGCCCGGAGGCACGTTCTACGTCGATGGCGCGTCGATCCTTTACCTCGTCGGCAGCGTGATGGACTGGTGCGAGGACGACTTTGCTGCCGGCTTCGTGTTCGATAATCCCAATGCCAAGGGCGCCTGCGGCTGCGGCGAGAGTTTCACCGTCTAGGGTTCAAAGCGGACCAAGCATGCGTTATTCTCGTCGGGCTGAAGGAGCTTGGCGATGTTGCACATTCCTTTGATCCTGTTGGTCGCCCTGACAATGTCTCCGGTGGCTACTGCCGCTCCGTTGCAAACGTCACAATCCGTGATTGACGTCTACCGCCAATGCCAGTCCCGGACCTTGGCACAAGGCGACCAGCCACGGCCGCATTTGCAGCGTCTTGCCGACCTGCCGCCCGCAAACAGCTACGCAGCAGTTCTCCGGATCAAGAACGGCTGCCCCGATCCGCTCATTACCAGCACCGGAATCGGCAAGATCGCCCGGCCCCGCTGATCACCTAGAAGCCGAGGCTGTAGCGAATGGCGGCGCCCATGTCCGAGTCGGCCGATGCCACGTGACCCGGCTCGCGGCGTATGAACAGGTTACCGCCGATCCAACCCTTGCCGATTATTGCGGAATAGCTGAGTTCCGCGTCAATTTCGCGTCCGGACGGCGCAAAGCTCAGTCGGGAGAAGCTGTTTGTTTCGCTCTCGGTTGCATAATCGTAACCGGTCGGGAGCATCATCCCAATCCCGCCCCGCTCAATCCTGAGAGGCTGCGAGAGGCGGAAACCGGCGCGGTCGTCGGTCCCGAATACGCCCGATTTGGTCAGGTCTAGCGAGTAAGCCGCGGTCGCGAATTTCCCGCTGGAGAAATCCGTCCAGCCGCGGCGGCCTGCTAACGTCGCCGTTAAACCCGAGCCGAAGTCGTGACGCGCTTCGAGATCAAGAAACAGGCTGGACGACCCGCCACTGCCGAACAACGCGCCCATGCGACCGCCAAGCAATGTCTGTTTCTCGTCGAGGCGGCCGAGACCCAGCGAAACCCAGTTGCTTCCGCCGAAACGCCGGTCCAACGAAACACTGCTCCAGCGATAGGGAGCGTTAGTCGCGCTCGTCCGCACTTCCTGCCAGACCCGGCCTTGCTCCATCGCGACGGTGATTCCGGCAAAGCCGAGGTCACGGCGCATCGCCATGCTCATGCCGCGCCGAGCATTAAAGCCGGGATCGCCGCTGATGTCCCGAGCGACCAGGAATGCGCCGGCTTGCGCGCCGGTCAGTTTCCGTTCGATCGCCTTGGCGCCTTCGGAAAATCCCAATGCCGCCTTGGTTTTGGAATCAAGCCGCGCAATGGCCGAGCCGGCGACGAGCCGCGATTGCCGCGCATCATCCGGTCCGATACCGAAGCGAGCGACGTCAAACATGCCCGGCATGCCCTGACGTTGCGCAACGGTCATAGCGATCGACAGCGGACCGCCCTCGACCGCCGAGGAGCGAACAATTCCGCTGAGCGCGCGAGCCAGCGGCTTGCGCGTTTCGGCTGACTTCAGGCCTTTGGCTAGGTCGATCGCAAACGCGCGGCTGTACCCGTCCAAGATGATCGCGCCCAACCCCTCCTGACCGCCGTCGCCGCCTGCTTCCGGCATGTCGCTCGACGTGTTTTCGTTAGTTACGGCGACCTCGGTTCCGGCGAGGCTTGTCGTTCCGACGGGCTGGAAGGCCCGTGTGATGTTCAGCCTGCCCTGACCGTAAACGGTATCATCGCCGGCCGAGCCTAGGTCGTCTGCCGTTCTGAACAGCAGATCTACGATCTGCGCCGAGGTCAGGTTCGGGAACGCCTGCGCGACAAGTGCTACAGCACCGCTGATTACCGGCGCCGAAAAGCTTGTCCCCGAATAGAGATAGCCCGCGCCGGTGTGATCGATCGTGCGCACGCGATAGCCGAGTGCCGCCAAATACCAGTTTTGCCCTTGGCCAGCTCTATTGGAAAAGGTGGACAACTGGTTGAGGTTGGTACCACCGGCGCCGTCGTCGGCGCCAACCGAACCGGCGATGATGACCTGTCCCGGAAACGTCTGAGCAGGGACGAGCGCGAAGGGATCCGAATTGCCGCCCTTCGCCGGGTCCTCGCCATCATTGCCTGCAGAAATGACGAGGATGATACCGGCGTTCACAGCGCGTTGCATTGCCGACATCAATTGCGAGCCGGGAGACGATCCTCCAAGCGACATGTTGATGACCCGCGCGCCCGCAAGCCGCGCCGCGTCGATACCTTGGGCAATCGCGCTGTCGTAAAATTCGCATCCGTCGCCCGCTGGATCGGTACAACTACCAGGCTGGTCCGCCCTGAAGGACAGGATCGTCGCGTCGAATGCCACGCCAATGTTCTGGGCGTCGTTGCGCGCGGCCGCGGCCGTAGCGGTCACGGCCGTACCATGGCCGTCCTCATCCCCAAGCGCGCGATTGCCGGCTACATCCCGGCTGGCCGAGCCGATTCTTCCGGAAAATTCGGCAAGCGCCGGATTGATGCCGCTGTCGATGACAGCCAGTTTGACGCCCTTGCCGGTTGCCCCCTGTTGCCAGGCCGAGATTGCGCCCGCGGTTACAGCGCCGTTCGAGCGACGATATTCGCTGGTGTCGTAGTTCACCGTTGGGGTGGGCGTCGGCGTAGGGGTCGGAGTCGGCGTGGGAGTGGGTGTAGGGGTTGGTGTCGGAGTGGGCGTTGGGGTCGACCCGACGCTACCGCCGCCACCGCCCCCACCGCATGCGGAAAGGGCGAGCATCAGTGCGCAGCCGGTGGATGCAAGAAACCGCTTATTCATCATTAACTCCCCGACAAGCCGTTGAGTTTTAACGACTTTCCCCAACATCCCTAATGTCGCGATAAAGCTTTCATTTTGCTGAATTGGTCAAGCGGACTAGGTAACGCGCCGATGGACCCGCGCTTCGCCCATGTCACCGACTGGATTTTCGATCTCGATAATTGCCTCTACCCGGCGGCAACGGGCCTGTTCGAGTTGATTGACGAGCGAATGGGCGCTTACATCCAGCGCTTGCTGGACTGCGACCCGGTCGAGGCCAAGCGTGTCCAGAAGGCCCATTTCCACGCGCACGGCACGACGCTCGCGGGGCTGATGAAGGAACATCAGGTAGACCCGCATCACTTCTTGGATGACGTCCATGCCATATCACTGGAACGCATTCGGCCCGACGACCGGCTCGCTCGGGCGCTGACCCGCTTGCCTGGGCGCAAGCTCGTTTTCACCAACGGTGACGCGCCTTATGCCCGTCGCGTCCTCGGCGCTCTCGGCATCGAGCAGCACTTCGAAGAGCTGCACGACATCCATGCGTCGGACCTCCGGCCCAAGCCCGACGAACATGGCTATCGCTTGCTGTTAGATCGATTCGCGATCGACCCGAACCGTGCCGCTATGGTCGAGGATATGGCGCAAAACCTCAGGCCCGCAAAAATGCTCGGCATGACGACCATTTGGGTCGACAATGGCTCCGAACGCGGCAATCACGCCCATCACCCCGATTTTATCGACCTGACTATCGCCGACGTCGGCGAGTGGCTCGAACAGCTAACTGGAGAAGCGCAATGACCGACCTTCAATCGACCATCGAGGCCGCTTGGGAGTCGCGCGACACGATCGACGCGGGCGATACCGCACTGCGCGAAGCGGTCGAGGCCGCCATCCTTCGCCTCGATTCGGGCGAAGAACGCGTCGCCGAAAAGGTCGACGGTGCCTGGCGGGTCAACCAGTGGCTCAAGAAAGCGGTGCTGCTCAGTTTTCGACTGAACCCGATGGAAGCGATTAGTGGCGGACCCGGCGGTGCGCCTTGGTGGGATAAGGTCCCGTCAAAATTCCTCGGCTGGGGTCCCGAAAGCTTTTCGCAGGCCGGTTTTCGTTCGGTTCCCGGAGCGATCGTCCGGCGCGGTGCCTTCATCGCGCCTGGCGCGGTGTTGATGCCCAGCTTCGTCAATATCGGCGCCCATGTCGGCGAGGGGACGATGGTCGATACCTGGGCTACGGTTGGCAGCTGCGCACAGATCGGCCGCAACGTTCACATCTCGGGCGGCGCAGGCATCGGCGGCGTACTCGAGCCACTACAGGCCGGGCCGGTCATCATTGAGGATAATTGTTTCATCGGGGCTCGATCAGAAGTTGCCGAAGGCGTGATCGTCGAAGAAGGCGCGGTTCTGTCCATGGGTGTATTCCTCGGCGCTTCAACTAAGATCGTCGACCGGGCCAGCGGCGAAATCCATTACGGACGCGTCCCAGCCTACTCGGTCGTCGTGCCTGGTGCGTTGCCCGGCAAGGACGGCGGGCCGTCGCTGGCATGCGCGGTCATCGTCAAGCAGGTCGATGAGCGCACCCGGTCCAAGACGTCGATCAACGAACTGTTGCGCGACTGATCTCAGCCATAAGGCTCACTTATCGATAAGTATGGGCCTTTCGTTGGAGATTCCCGGCGTCAGGTCGTAGCTCCCTCCAGGCAGGAGGAACTATGGCGACGCTTGGAAAAAGGCTGTTTGACCGCATGCCGCGGGACGCGAGCAAGATCGGGAAAGGCTATGCAAGGCCCATGATCAACGTCGTCATGGACCGCCGCGACTGGGCGATCCTCCTCGCGCTCGCGCTCATCTGGGGCGCCGCCTTCTTCTTTATTAAGGTGGCGGTGACACACGTCGCGCCGCTGACCTACGTCTGGCTTCGATTGACCATCGCCGCGCTGACGCTTGCCGCCTGGATGCGTTGGCGGGGCGAAACGCTGGACCTGCCGCTAGCGGTTTGGGGCGCGATCACAGTCCTAGCCATTCTCAACAATGTCGCGCCCTTTTTGATGTTCGGATGGGCACAGCAGCATATCGCCAGCGGCCTCGCGTCGATCCTCAATGCGACAACGCCGATCTGGGGCGTCGTAGTGGCGCATATCGCGACGAGCGACGAGCGCATAACGCCTGCAAAGCTCGCCGGTGTCGTGATTGGTTTCGTTGGGGTCGCGACGATGATCGGCCCAGACCTACTTACGTCTGGTGGCAGCTTTCTTCCGCAGCTGGCCTGCATCATTGCCTCGCTCAGCTATGCATTAGCGGGCGTCTGGGCGCGTCGCTTCAAGCCGATGAAGATCGCACCGTTGCAGGTCGCAACGGCGCAGTTGCTCGTGGGCGCGCTGGTCATGACTCCGCTTTCGCTGACGGTCGGTCAGCCCTGGATCGGCGGTGCGCCGTCCGCCCCTGCGTTCGGCGCCATCGTCGTGTTGGCGCTGGTAAGTTCGGCCTTCGCCTACGTGCTTTATTTCAAACTGATTGATTCCGCAGGCGCGACCAATGCCAGTCTGGTGACCTTGCTGGTGCCGCCGGTCGCGATCCTCCTTGGCGCCCTATTCCTAGGGGAGATGCTGACCGTGGTACAACTCGCCGGTCTCGGCTTCATCGCTCTGGGCCTGGCCGTCATCGATGGCCGCCTGTTTGTAGCGGTCCGCCGGCGCGCCCTTGCCTAGCGGGCTTCGGCGAGCAGTGCCCTAGCCTGTTCGCCCGTCCAGTCGAGATCGCCGACGAAGCGCCAGATCTCCTTGCCGTCTGACCCATAGAGGATGGTCGTAGGCATGATCTGAATTCCCAGTTCTTCGGTCAGCTTCATCTCTGCGTCGTGGAACGCGGCAAAACGACCAATATCCCGTTCCGCCAGGAATGCCTCGACCGATCCCTGCGGCGCCATGTCCTGGCTAATCGCGATCACGCCGAGCTTTCCGTCTTCAGTTTGCGATTGTTCAAGGGTCTGAAGCGTCGGCAATTCCTTGATGCACGGCGCGCACCAGCTCGCCCACAGATTGACGAGCACCGGTCCACCCTTGAACTTGCCTAGGTCGATGTCGCCGCCGTCGGGATTCTTGAACTGGACCGTCGGGGCTGGCTGGCCCTTGTGGCTGCGGTCGACGCCGGTCGCGGCCTTGACCTCTTGCGTCGGCGCTTGAGGCGCGTCGGCCTTTTGCCTATCGCAGCCGCCAAGGAACGAACTGCCCGCAAGGGCAACGAGGAGAATGGCGATCAGCCGCACGGGCAACTCCAATCAGATGTGGGGCGGGCGCTTTGAAGGCGGTCCCGCCGCGGTGATGCGCGAGATAAATGCCTCCATCTCTGTCGACAAGCGATTGTGGAAGGAAGACATCGCTGCAAGCCGCGCCCATGCTGCGATGCTGGGCCGGAAGGGTATCCTGTCTGAAGCTGACGCCAAGGCCATCGACGAAGGCCTGACCGCTGTCGGTCTCGAGATTGATGAAGGCAAGCTGGTCGAGGACCCCGCGCTCGAAGATATCCATATGCACGTCGAGCATCGCCTGTCGCAGATGATCGGCGACGCCGCCGGGCGGCTGCACACCGCCCGTTCGCGCAACGACCAGGTCGCTACCGACTTCAAATTATTCGTCCGCAACTGTGTCGATGAGGCGGTCGAAGGCATCGATGCGCTCGAGCAGGCGCTTCTGAACCGCGCCGAGGAACATGCGGGCAGCGTCATGCCGGGCTTCACCCACCTGCAGTCGGGCCAGCCGGTCACGCTGGGCCATCACTTGCTCGCCTATCGAGAGATGCTGGTCCGCGATCGCAGCCGCTTCATCGATGCACGGGCGCGAATGAACGAGTCTCCGCTGGGCAGTGCGGCGCTGGCTGGCACCGGCTTCGACCTCGACCGCGCCGAAACAGCGCGCGCGCTAGGCTTCGACCGGCCGACGGCGAATAGCCTCGACGCCGTCTCGGACCGAGACTTCGTGGTCGATTACCTTCATGCTGCGGCGCTCTGTTCGGTCCACCTGTCGCGGTTGGCCGAAGAAATCATCATGTGGGCCAGCCAGCCCTTCAGTTTCCTAAAGCTACCCGATGCATGGTCGACCGGATCGTCTATCATGCCTAACAAGCGCAATCCCGATGCAGCCGAACTGGTGCGCGGTCATTCGGCCCGGATCGTGGGCGACCTCGTTTCGTTGCTTGTTCTGCTCAAGGGCCTGCCACTCGCCTATGCCAAGGACCTACAGGACGACAAGCCGCCACTGTTCGACGCATACGACCTGTTGTCGCTCAGCCTTGCCGCAATGGCGGGTATGGTTGCCGACGTCATCTTCGTTCCCGAACGGATGCGCTCGGTGGCGGCGGCTGGCCACGCTACGGCTACAGACCTTGCAGACTGGCTGGTCAGCGACGCGGACGTGCCATTCCGCGAGGCGCACCATATTTCCGGACGCGCGGTCGCGGCTGCCGAGGCCGCCGGCAAGGCGCTGGACGAGCTAAGTCTTGAGGAGCTTCGCGCAGTCGACTCCCGGATCGACGAGCGCGTCCTGCCCCGCCTTTCAGTCGAAGCTTCAGTAGCCTCCCGCCGCTCCGCTGGCGGCACTGCGCCGGACCGGGTAAAGGGAGCCATCGCGGCCGCGCGCGCGCAAATTGCTGCCCGGGAGGGATCATGAAGACCCGTTTGGCCATTAGCGCTCTTTCGCTGACACTTGCGTCGTGCGGCAGCGTCGCCGACCTTACACCGCAAACGGGCAAATCCCTGCCTCAAAAACCTGCGCTGGCCCGGGAGCCGCTGACAGCCGAGCAGCTGCTCGAGCTTCCGCAGGTCGCAAAGCCGCGTCGTGTCGACGAACTGACAAAACGTGGCGATGTTCGCCAGGCGGACCCCTTCGAATTGCCGCCGCCGGACGGAGCCTCGGCGCCCGATGAGAGCGGCGCCAGCACGACCGGCCCCGACAACCAGGACGAACCGCGCCCATGAAGCCCATCCGCAAGGCAATTTTCCCCGTCGCCGGTCTCGGCACGCGCCTGCTGCCCGCAACGAAGACGATGCCCAAGGAAATGCTCACGGTCGTCGACCGCCCGCTGATCCAATATGCGGTCGACGAGGCACGCGAGGCGGGGATTGAGCAGATGATCTTCGTCACCGGCCGCGGCAAAGGGGCTCTCGTCGACTATTTCGACATGGGCTTCGAACTAGAGGCGACGATGAGCCAGGCAGGCAAGAGCCTTGACCCGCTCGCGCCGTCGCGCACCAATTTCGGTGAGATCGTTTCGGTCCGCCAGCAGCAGCCGCTCGGCCTTGGCCATGCGGTCTGGTGCGCCCGCCACATCGTCGGCGAAGAGCCCTTTGCCGTGCTGCTGCCGGACGACTTGATGCTGGGCAAGCCGGGCGCGCTCAAGCAGATGGTCGATGCCTATTCGCGCCTCGGCGGCAATATCATCTGCGCGCAGGAAGTTCCGGCCGACAAGACGGCAAGCTATGGCATCATCACGCCTGGATCGTCTGACGGCACTACAACCGAGGTTCGCGGACTGGTTGAGAAACCAAGGCCGGAGGAAGCTCCATCAACCCTGGCGGTCGTCGGCCGCTACATTCTGCAACCCGAAGTGATGACGATACTCGAGCGAGGGGAGCGGGGCGCCGGCGGAGAAATCCAGCTAACCGACGGCATGGCGCAGCTAATCGACAAGCAACCGTTCCACGCGTTGAAGGTCGACGCGGTCCGCCACGATTGTGGCGACAAGGCCGGCTTTGTCATTGCCAATCTGGCGATTGCGCTTGATCGGCCGGACTTGGGTCCGCGTATCCAAGAATATCTGGCAAGTCGCTAGTCGCGGCCGACGAGCCGCTCCAGACGGAGGCGCTCGGCCTCGCTCTTCTCGAACGCCTCGCGGATCTCGCCGAGTTCGATCGACCGGGTTACCACGCGCGCATCAAGATTGAGATTATCCTCGCGAAGTTCGAGCACCGATCGTGCCCTAGCGATTCGCCGGGCAATCCGCGCGGCCAGCACTTCGAAATGGAACGGCTTGGCGACCACATCGTCGGCCCCGGCGGCGAATCCATCGACGGCCCCGGAGCTGTCCGACTTGCCGGTGATCAGGATAACCGGCGTATCCTTCAGCGCCGTGTCGTCACGGATCATCCGGGTGAGATCGACACCGCTCACCGGACCCATGCGCAATTCGGCTAACACCAAATCTACCGGCGCGCGGTGCATTTCCGCCACTGCATTACTCGAAGAATCGCAAGCGATGAGGCGGTAGCCAAGATCGCCCAAACGGCGGGCGAAGACATCCAAGCCGGTGCGGTTCGGCTCGATCACGAGCAGACGGGCCGGGCCGGTGGAATGGTTGGACGGCGGTGCAAGCTCGTTCGGCATGGGCCAATTCTGAACACGAATGGTTAACGATGGATTAGGCGATCAAGGCTCAAGCTCGACATCCCAGTACAAATAATCGCGCCAGCTCCGGTGCAGATAGTTGGGCGGAAAGCTTTTCCCATGATCCTGAAGCTGCCAGCTGGTCGGACGGATAGGCTCGCGTTCGATATGCATATGGGCCTGCTTTGGCGTTCGCCCGCCCTTCTTGAGGTTGCAGGGGGCACAGGCGGTAGCGACATTTTCCCAGCTGGTCCGCCCGCCCTGCGCGCGCGGGACGACATGGTCGAACGTCAATTCCTTGTGCGACCCGCAATAGACGCAGCGGAAATGGTCGCGAAGGAACAGGTTGAACCGGGTGAAAGCCGGATATTCGTTTGGCCGTACAAACTGGCGAAGCGCAATGACCGAGGGGAGCTTAAGTGATGCTGACGGACTGTGAACCTCGCGGTCGTAATGGGCGACGACATCGACGCGCTCCAGGAACATGGCCTTGATTGCGGTCTGCCACGGCCACAGGGAAAGCGGGTAATAGCTCAACGGCGTATAGTCGGCGTTGAGGACGAGGGCAGGGCAGCTGTCTGGATGGCGAAGGAGGTCGGTTTGATACACGGCGCAATCTTCTCCGTCGTTCGATGCCCGTCGAACGCCGCGCCTCCGGCCTGTCGCACTATCCCGATGGTTGCCAGCCGCCGGGACCTTGGCGGGAGACCGGCGGCGCTAGGCCCGTCTTTCCGTCTGCGACCCCGGATGCCAACCCGGAGTGACGGTGGCATGACACCACAAGTGACGAATCACCGTCAAGAGTCGCAATTATTGGCTTTGCCCTGGAGTGAGTCCTGAAGGTCACACGTTTCGCCCCCTCGCCGTCGGGCCGGCTTCACCTGGGCCACGCGTTTTCCGCCGCGCTCGGCCACGCCCACGCACGCGCCAGCGGCGGCTTCTTCCTTCTGCGGATCGAAGACCTCGACCCGGGCCGCTGCCGCCCCGAGTTCGTCAACGGGATTTTCGAGGACCTCGCCTGGCTGGGACTGGCCCATGATGGCGCACCCATCGTCCAGTCACACCGCACCGATCTCTATGCCGCAGCGCTGGAGCGTTTGAAGGCCGACGACCTGGTCTATCCGTGCTTTTGCACTCGGGCCGATATCGCCCAGTCACTCACCGCGCCCCACGGCGATGCGGGAAGCGGCTATCCCGGCACGTGCCGCGGTCTCCCGGACGATCCTGCACGAAGGGAGAACACTCCCCACAGTTGGCGCCTAGATGCAGGGAAGGCCATCGCCCGCGCCGGCCTCCCACGCTGGACCGAGGAAGACGGCAGCGGCTTCGAAAGCCGCCGCGACGACATTGGCGATGCGATCCTCGCCCGAAAGGACGCCCCCTCATCCTACCATCTCGCCTGCGTTGTCGATGACGCGGATACTGGCGTGACCCTGGTCGTACGAGGAGAGGATTTGCGTCCATCGACTCCAACACAGCGCCTACTGCAGCTGCTGCTAGGTCTGCCCGAACCAACCTATCTCCACCACCCGCTGGTGACCCATGACGATGGCCGGCGTCTTGCCAAGCGGGATCTGGCGCCGACGCTCGGGGCGATGCGTGCTGCGGGTGCCGATGGGCCTTTGTTGGCGGCCGACCTCATCGAGGGCCGGTTGCCCCTAGGCTTTCGGCTCTCCCGAGCCTAAATAGCAGTAATGAACACCCTCCTAATCCTCGCCCTCGTCGCCGCAATGGCCGCGACCGCCTATGTCCTCGTGCGTGGCGTCATCGCCATGGCCAATGGCAAGGATGTCAGCGGGCAGGTGCAGCAAGGCTATATGCAGAAGCGCGTCCTCTACCAGGGCATCGCAATTGTCATCGTCGTGCTGATCCTCGCGCTGGCCAGCGGCGGGCGCTAAAGCTGGTCAAGCTCAACAAGATCTATACGCGGACCGGCGACCATGGAGACGCCGGACTCGTCGACGGCAGCCGCGTGTCGAAAGCAGGTCCACGCATGGCTGCGATCGGCGAAGTGGACGAGGCCAATAGTGCCATCGGCGTAGCGATCGCCGCCCTGCCGGAAGGCGAGCTCGCAGTACGACTGCGCCGGATCCAGAACGAAATGTTCGATCTCGGCGCGGACATTGCCACACCGTTCGGTACCAATTTCGAGCAACATTCGCTTCGGATCGTTTCGCGCCAGATCGAGCGGCTTGAAGAAGAAATCGACGCAATGAACGCCGGCCTTGCGCCGCTGACCAGCTTCATCCTGCCCGGGGGATCAGCGGCCGTATCCTTGCTGCACCTTGCCCGCGCCATTGTCCGCCGAGCCGAGCGTGCCACGGTCGCACTGAAGGATGTCGAGGCGACGAACGAACATGTGCTCGCCTATCTCAACCGCCTGTCCGACCACTTGTTCGTGGCAGCCCGCTATCTGGCTTCGACTGAGGGCGGCGACGTGCTGTGGCAACCGGGGGCGACCCGCGACGCCTAATTGAACATTTGGCCGGTCCGGAGGTTATCCCGTGCAAGGGGAGTGGAATGGCCAGGTCAGACGACGATCGAACCAACAGCCTTGGCGTGCGCCTCGACACGACACGAAAGCTGACGCTCGACCTCGCCGCCCCGCTGTCGGATGCCGACGCCACCATCCAACCGCATCCCGACGCTTCGCCGGCCAAATGGCATCTGGCGCACACAACCTGGTTTTTCGAAACCTTCATTTTGCGTGATCATGTTCCCGGCTACCGCCTGCACGACGAGCGCTGGCCCTATCTCTTTAATAGTTATTACGAGGGCGAAGGCGAACGTCATGCACGTCCGCGCCGCGGGATGATCAGCCGGCCAAGCCTCGACGAGGTACGCGAATGGCGGGCCTGCGTAGACAAAGCGCTTGCTGCTTCCCTCCCATCGCTTCCGACAGCGGCCTTGGCGCTGATCGAACTGGGCATCCAGCATGAACAGCAGCATCAGGAACTGTTCCTGACGGACATCCTCGCTGCCTTTGCAGAAAATCCGTTAGAGCCCACGTTCGGAGCTGCGGACGCGGCCTCCTGCTATTCGACCGAGCCGCTCGCGTGGATCGACGGGCGCGAGGGGTTGGTAGAAATCGGCGCGCCCGGTGGCTTCTCGTTTGACTGCGAACGGCCGCGCCACAAGGTGTTGCTTCACCCGCACCGTATTGCCAATCGCTGCGTGACCAATGGCGAGTGGGAAAATTTTATCGCCGACGCCGGTTATCGGACACCCTCGCTCTGGCTCAGCGAAGGCTGGGACTGGGTGCAAGCAAACAGCATCGAGCGGCCGCTATATTGGCATGACGATGGATCGCATTTCACGCTTGCGGGCCGCCGCCTCCTCGACCGCGCTGCGCCCGTCGACCATGTTAGTTACTATGAGGCCGATGCCTATGCCCGTTGGGCCGGCGCTCGCCTTCCAACCGAGGCCGAATGGGAGGATGCATTCGCCTGCTCCGACCCGATGATCGGCCATCAGCTCGACACCGCCGGCCCGGTCCTTGCCAAGTCCGGAGGCGGGCCCTTCGGTGACGTCTGGCAATGGACGCAGAGCGCCTATCTTCCCTATCCAGGCTTCGCAACCGAGGCAGGCACGGTCGGCGAGTATAATGGCAAGTTCATGTGCGGGCAGTTCGTGCTGAAGGGCGCGAGTTGCGCGACGCCGCGCGGTCACAGTCGCGCCAGCTATCGCAACTTCTTTCCACCATCAGCGCGCTGGCAATTTACAGGGGTTCGCCTTGCTAGAAATGCTTGAACAGGTCGATCCCGCATTCCGCGCTGACGTCGTCAACGGACTGTCTGAACCCATCCCGTCCATTCCGGCTCGCTGGCTTTACGACAGGCGCGGGTCAGAGCTGTTCGACGACATCACCCGCCTTCCGAGCTATTATCCAACACGGACCGAAACGGCACTGCTCAAAGCAAAGATGGGCGAGATCGCCGCACTGGCCTGCAACGGCTGCGCCATCGTCGAATTCGGCTCTGGCAGTTCCACGAAGACGCCACTGCTCCTCCAGGCGATGAAGCCCGCAGCCTATGTGCCGATCGACATCAGCGGCGACTATCTTCGCGAAAGCGCTGGT
This sequence comes from Sphingomonas edaphi, assembly GCF_003583725.1. GTDB lineage: Bacteria > Pseudomonadota > Alphaproteobacteria > Sphingomonadales > Sphingomonadaceae > Sphingomicrobium > Sphingomicrobium edaphi. The sequence continues at coordinate 1,097,265 of NZ_QXTF01000001.1, forward strand.
CGGGTGGACCGGCGATTTCCAGATATCGCCGTCCATCCGGTCGAGGCCGACTTTACCAAGCCCGTAGACTTGCCCAAGGAAATCGACGGCTTGCCGCGCCTCGGCTTCTTTCCCGGTTCGACTATCGGCAACTTCGTGCCACGAAGCGCGACCGATCTGCTTCGTCACTTCCGCGATATCCTGGGCACTGGCGCAAAGTTGCTGATCGGGATGGACCGGGTAAAGCCGGTCGAGCGGCTAATTGCCGCCTATGATGACCCGGAAGGCGTGACGGCCAAATTCAACCTCAACCTACTCCGCCGCATCAACCGGGAGCTGGAGGCGGATATTCCGGTCGAGGATTTTGCACATGAAGCGCGATGGAACGACATGCTTGGCAGGGTCGAGATGCACCTCGTGGCCCGGAGCAACGTCGAGTTCATGATCGACCGCAAACGTTTTGCCTTCGCGGCCGGCGAGACCATCCACACCGAAAATAGTCATAAATATGGCCCGCGGGGCGCCCGCCTGCTGCTGCTCGCCGGTGGGTGGACGCCGCTCGCCGAGTGGACCGATGATCATCAGGATTTCGCGCTGATCCTCGCCGAGGCGCAGCGCAATCGTTTCGCGCCTTAAGCGTCATTGTGCGGTGCGGGCGCGGCGGCTAAGCCTGTCGCCATGCTCTATGCCCTCTTCTCGATCATCGACATGGTCCTCCAAGTGCTGGTCTGGATCGTCATCGCCCAGGTCATCATCAGCTGGCTGGTCGCATTCAACGTAATGAACACCAGCTCCAATTTCGTGCGCACCGTCCTCGACGCGCTCGACCGGCTGACAGCACCCCTCTACCGGCCGATCCGCAAGATCCTGCCTGACTTCGGCGGAATCGATTTCTCGCCGATCGTGCTGATCCTAGCAATCCAGATCCTGCGCAAGCTCAACGCGGGCCTAGCGCTCGAATCCAGCGCGACCTTGATGTGAGCGCGAGGCGGATAGACGGAAAGGCTGCGGCGCTGGCGCTTAGGCAGCAGGTCGCGGCGGAAGTGGCTCGCTTCCAGGGGACCACCGGCCGTGTCCCCGGCCTGGTCACCGTCCTGGTCGGCGAAGATCCAGCCAGCGCGGTCTATGTCCGCTCCAAGGGCCGCGCCACAGTTGAGGCCGGGATGCAAAGTTTCGAGCACAAGCTCCCCGCCGACACGAGCGAGGCGGACCTGCTGGCGCTCGTCGAGCGCCTGAATGCCGACCCGACAATTGACGGCATTCTCGTCCAGCTCCCCCTGCCGTCTCACATCGATGCCAACAAGGTCCTCACCCGCATCGATCCCGACAAGGACGTCGATGGCTTCCACCCGGTCAATGCCGGCCGGCTCGCAATCGGGCTTCCCGGTTTCGTCGCCTGCACGCCGCTTGGATGCCTCAAGCTCCTCCGCGCGGAGCTTGGCGACCTGTCGGGCAAGGACGCGGTCGTCATTGGTCGCTCCAACATCGTCGGCAAACCGATGGCCCTCCTCCTGCTCGGCGACAGCTGCACCGTCACGATCGCGCACAGCCGCACCCGCGACCTTCCGGCCGTGGTTCGCCGCGCCGATATCGTTGTCGCCGCCGTCGGCCGTCCCAATATGGTCAAGGGCGACTGGCTGAAGCCCGGCGCGACGGTTATCGACGTGGGCATCAACCGGACCGACGACGGCCTCGTCGGCGACGTGGACTTTGCGGACGCAAGCACCGTAGCAGGGGCCATCACTCCGGTGCCCGGCGGCGTCGGTCCGATGACCATCGCCTGCCTCATCCGCAACACCTTTGTATCGGCTGCCCGGCGCGAGGGCTTCACGGTGAATCCCCAGCTGTGATTACGGCGATCCTGCTTGCTGGTGCAACGCCGCCAACCGCGATCGACGCGGAACGCGCCTTTGCCGCCGACGCGCAAGAAATTGGTCAGTGGACGGCCTTCCGGAAATACGCGACCGACGACGCGCTCATGTTCGTGCCCCAGCCGACAAAGGCGCAGGATTTCCTGAAGGACCGCAAGGACCCGCCGGTCAGCGTTTTCTGGTGGCCCGGAAGAAGCTATGTCAGCTGCGACGGCAACACCGCCGTCAACACCGGCCCCTGGGTCCGCGAATGGCGCAAGTCCGTCGGCTATTTTACCACCGTCTGGCAGCGGCAGGCGGACGGCGGCTGGAAGTGGGTCTACGACGCCGGCGACAGCTTACCCGCTGCGCGGGCGGAAGGTGGCGATATCAAGTCGCGGACGGCCGCCTGCCCGAAGGCTCCGATCCCACCGGTTATGCAGCCTGAGGCCCCGGCGGACGTCAAATCCTCCAGCGGGTCCAGCAAGGACGGCACGTTGAACTGGAGCTGGACGGTCTCGGCCGACGGCAGCCGCAGCTTTATTGCTTATCTTTGGGACGGACAGCAACATCGCGTGGTGGTCGAAGACAAGGTCGGCCCTCAATGATCGAACTGTTCACCACCGCCTTCATCACCCTTGCGGTAATCATCGACCCGCCAGGGTGCGCGCCGATCTTCGCCTCGCTGACCAGCGGGACCGACCAGGCGCACCGACGCAAAATGGCTATCCGCTCGACCGCCGTGGCTTGGTGCATCCTCGTCTTCTTCGCGCTGCTGGGCGAACCGCTGCTTGCGACCCTCGGCATATCGCTAAGCGCATTCCGGCTAGCGGGCGGCATCATGCTTTTCATCATTGCGTTAGAAATGGTCTTCGAAAAGCGCACCGAGCGGCGCGAGGAACGGGCTAAGGAAATTGAGGGAACGCCGGAGGCCGAGGATATCTCAGTCTTCCCGATGGCCATCCCGATGATCGCCGGGCCAGGCTCTATCGCGTCCATCATGCTGCTGTCTGCGCGCGCCAACGGTACCGTCGAGGGCCTGATCGTGCTCGGCGCTATGACGGCAGTCATCGTATTGACGCTGATCGCGTTGTTGCTGGCTGGACCGCTGATGAAGCTGATCGGCGCAAAGCTCGAAGCCATGATCACACGTATTCTCGGCGTGATCCTGGCTGCACTGGCGGCACAGTTCGTCCTCGACGGACTTGAACGAAGCCTGCCCGGGCTCGCGGGCTAGCTAGTCTAGCCGACCACCCTCCACATCTTGAACGGGGAATCCTTGGGCAGGGCGACCGGCTTCAGCCAGGCCGGCACCTTGCCCTTCACGATCTGGGCGTAAAAGCCCTTCGGCGCCTCGGCCATGAAGATGGTCGCAGTCGACATGTCGGGGCAAACCAGCAAATAGTCGCTGCCATACTCGCGGATCGTACGGTGCGCATTTGCCTCGTCGCCCCGAAACGCCTTCATCACGTCTGCGATCGCCCGGTCGTTGCGGTGATAGGGACCGCCCACCACGTCATGATGGGTCGCGATGATCATGCGTGGGCCGAGGTCGATGAAGGTGAAGACCATTCCCTTCGGCTGCGCGTTGATGGGCGCCAGTGCAGCGAGCGTCGGGCAGGTCCGGTTGGCCTTGCTTACCCGCTGGGCGGCCGCCGCTTGCCTCTCGCCCGGGATGAGACGTGTGCCAAGCGGCACGACAGCGCCGAAGCCGAACAGCACCAGCACGATCGCTATGGCGTGATGCCAGAGCTTCGGCGAGTTCAGAAGTTTGGCCGCGACCAGGACAATCAGCGCCGTCGCGGCAGGCAACGCCATCATCTGCGCCGCCGGGGCGGCCCGCATCTGCCAGAACAGCAGGCAGAAGGCCGCAATCGCAGGCAGCGCAACGGCCAGCGTACGGCGCAAGAGGTCGCGCCCGTCAGCGCCCATCTTTTTGGCCCGCCAAATTAGCAGCGCCCAGCCGATCAGGCCGGTTACCGGCAAGGTCAGCGCAATTGCTCCAATCCGCCAGCCGTGCCGGTAGAAGGGCCGTGCCTCGCGTACATGGTCAAGCCACAGACTGGTCGCCTCGGGCGACACGCCTTCCAAACGTTCAAGACATTGCGGCCAGCTCAGCGCATGGAAACCCGCTACCACTGCGCCCGCAGCAATGGCGGCGCCGAGCCGCGCCTTCCAGCCCTCGAGGCGAAGCACTGCAAGCGCCAGCATCACCGCGCCGCCCACGGCCGCATCGGACAGCCAGACCGGCGACATCGCGTCGCATACTGCCAGCCGATTGGCTTCCGAGGCGAAAAGCAGGAACCCGGCGCCCGTCGTCGCGGCCAACGCGGTGGCATAGGCGGCCAGACGCCGCCGCTCGTCACGATCGGCGACCCACATCAGCACCGCCGCGCCGCCCAGCAGCGCGAGGTAGATGAGCATTTCCAGCCCGATCGCCAGCGACAGTCCGCTGGCGAGTCCAAGAACCGCCCCGCCCCGCGCACGCCGCGGATCCGCCATGCCCGAAATGCCGAGACCCAGCAGCGCGAGCTGCCAACCATGATGGTCGATCCTGAGCGGCGCGAACATGGCGACCGTCGAATAGGCACACAGCAGACCGATGATCGGCAGCGGCCAAGCCTTCTCGTGCACCAGCCGCCGCATCGTCATTGCCAAGCTAAACATCAGCAGAAGCAGCGGCAGCAACGGCGCAAGCGCGACTGCCGCTCGCTCCGCATCCGCACCGCCGAGAATCGGCTTCATCAATAGGATGATGCCGGCGATCGGCAGGTCGACCAGCCGCGACCAGTGGATGTTGCCGCCACCATGCGCCGGATCGAACCGGTGCTGAACGAGGTCGTACCATCCTTGGCCGCCCAGCCAGGCGCGGACTTGCGCCATTCGTAAATTGTCGTCGGTGTCAGGCAGTGAAAAACCGCGGATTTGCGCCCAGCGGTTGAAGATGATCCAGGCTGCGTAGACCAACCACGCCGCGATGATTACCCACCGCCAATGCCGGAAAAATGGTTCCGCCAGTCGTTGCTGCAACTGGTCGAGCCGGCCCTCGGTCATCACGCTCCCCCGATAATTTACGCGATTGTGTCCTAGCGGTAACCGACTAGAGAGCAAGCCGATGATCCAGTCCACGCTCAACAGGGTCGATCCTGAGCATCGTACCGTGCTCCTGCAGCTGGCGCGTTATGCCTTCGCTGGCTTTGCGATCACGCTGCTTGTCGCTGCCAGTTATTGGGCGATCGCCGAATATCTGCACGTCGACCCGATGGTCAGCTTCGCTATCGTTTTCCTATTCTTTTCGGCCGTTAGCTATTTCACCCACGGCGCGTTCAGCTTCAAAGGGCACGGTGAACGGGACCGGCACCATGTGCGAATGGTGCGCTTCATCATCGTCAACGTCATCGGTTTCATTGTGAACCAAAGCTTCATCTGGCTTCTGGTCAAACAGATAGGCGGAGCCAACTGGTGGCCGACTATCCCGATGGTTTTCGTCACCCCGCTCTTGACCTTCGCCCTCCATCGCCGCTTCGTCTACGCATGAACAGCGTCGAACTGAGCCTGGTCATCCCGGTCAAGGATGAGGAAGCCGCCATCGGGCCCTGCCTCGACCGCTTGATCCCCGTCATCGAAGGCATGGATGACCCGGCCGCCCGCTCGTTTGAAATATTGTTTGTCGACGATGGCAGCACCGACCGAACACTCGACGTCATCCGCAAGTCGCACGAAACTGACCCGCGCATCCGCGCCATTTCGCTGTCGCGCAATTTCGGCAAGGAAGCGGCGCTCTCCGCCGGCCTCGACGCCTCGCGCGGCGAAGGCGTCGTCCCGCTCGATGTCGATCTTCAGGACCCGCCCGAAGCGCTGCCCAAAATGGTCGCCAAGTGGCGGCAGGGCAACGATGTCGTTTATGGCGTACGCGATAATCGCGAGACGGACAGCCTGCCCAAGCGGCTGACCGCCGACCTTTACTACCGGGCCCACAACTGGCTGAGCAGCGACAAGATTCCGGAACATGCCGGCGACTTTCGCCTGCTCGACCGGCGTGTAGTGGACGTTATCCGCCGCATGCCCGAACGCAATCGCTTCATGAAAGGATTGTTCGCCTGGGCGGGCTTTAGGCAGGCGGCGGTGAGCTACCATCGCGAAGAGCGCAAGGTCGGCAAGACCAAATACAATTACTGGAAACTGTGGACGCTGGCGATCGACGGGATCACTTCCGCCTCGACGGTCCCATTGCGCATCTGGAGCTACCTCGGCGCCTTCGTCGCGCTCGGCGCGCTCGGCTATGCAATCTATATCGTCATCCGCACCCTGACCTCGGGCATCGAGGTGCCGGGGTATGCGTCGATGATGGTCGCCGTCCTCTTCCTTGGCGGCTTGCAGTTACTCTCGCTCGGTGTGCTCGGCGAATATGTCGGCCGCATCCTAACGGAAACGAAAGGCCGCCCGCTTTACGTCGTCCGCGAAGAGATCGGCGGGGACTGATGGAACGAAAAGTCTATGAGCAGATGGCAAAGCTCGATGGTCTTCACTGGTGGTTCACCGCACGGCGGCGGATCCTCGATGGCCTGATCGAACGCGTCGTCCGCCCGCCCAACAACGCCCGCATCCTCGAACTCGGCGCCGGCACTGGCCACAATCTCGCGATGCTCGAACGCTTTGGCAGCGTGGAAGCTAGCGAACTGGACCCTGTCGCCCGCGAACTGGCCAGCACACGGCTCGGCCGCGAGGTGAAGGAGGCCGCGCTTCCTGACCTGTCGATGTTCCCAGCAGACAGTTACGACATGATAGCCCTGCTCGATGTGCTGGAACATGTGCCCGACGACAAGGGCTCGCTCGACGCGATCCTCAAGCGGTTGAAGCCGGGCGGCGCGCTGCTGCTCACCGTTCCTGCCAACCCGTGGATGTGGAGCGCCCATGACGTCGCTCACCACCACCACCGGCGCTATCGCAAGTCGGAAATTGCCACGCTGGCGCGGGACGCCGGCTTCGAGATCGAACTGCTGTCGCCGTTCAACAGCCTGCTATTTCCGCCGATCGCCGCGGTTCGTGCCATCGGAAAGCTGACGGGCAAGGACGATAGCGACGACGCCATGCCGGGCGACTTGGTTAACAAGACACTTGATGCGGTCTTCGGACTTGAACGGTCGCTTATCGGCCGGGTGCCGATGCCGTTTGGGGTTTCGCTGGTGGCCGTGCTCCGGCGTCCGCGCGCCTGAGCAGGATCGAGCCCTCGCCGGCCCAGACCGGCGTCCAGCCATCGACCCACGCGCGCGGGATCGGTCGCATGTCGAGCAGCCAGAGATAATCGAATGCCGGCGCCGGCAAATAGTCGAGCGCCGTTTCGATCGCCCAGCCCTCATGTCGGCAACCGCGGTCGCGGACAATCTGCGAAGGATCGCGCTGGAACCAGCCGGCGTCCGGGTAGCGCACCGTCAACAGGCTCGAACCCGCCATCGGCCAATGGTCGTTGGTGTAGGCGTCCCGCCGCACCGTCGCCAGCGCCCCAAGATGATCCGAGCGACGAAGCGACCAGCGCTCGCAGCCGTCCCAAACCAGCACCGCGACGCGCGATCCCAGGGGCACATGGTCGAGCGCCTGGAGTTGCTCTTTCTGCCGCGCCCAGGCGATGCTGGTGCTGGCCGTTGTTCCTGCCAGCCGGACTAGCATAAAGCTGATCGCGGCAACCGCCAGCCATGTCGCCAGCGGGAAGCGCGTCTCGGCCTTGAAGCGGATCGCCAGGATGAAGATGGCGACCGCGTAGGGAACCAGCCGCATGTCAGTATAGGCTGAACCAAACACGATGCGCGGCAGCAGGACATAGGTCAGCGCCAAGACAAGTCCGGAAAAGGCCAAGTTACGCGAAAGGATCAGGCGCGGGTGGATCAGCGCGAACAGGGGCACCGCCAGCGCAATCGCCGCCGACGCGATGTCGAACGTCTCCCAGCGGTCCCGGAACATCCGCAAGAGATATTCCCACTTGAAACCCCAATCGAACCAGCGAGCCGTCACGCCTCCGGTCGCCTCGCTCCGCCACAGGAGCAGGAACAGCACCGGCCCGGCCATCGCCATACTGTGATAGGCAGCGCGAATTATCGCCATCCACCAGCTATGCCCGCGGTCATGCTGGCGAACCGCCTCCGCCGAGAAGCATAACAGGCCCAGCGTTCCCCAACCGAAGGTATGGCAGAAGAAGATGACGAAGCTGATCGGTACAAATAGCAAGGCGCGAAGCTTCGACTTGCCCAGCCGACCAAGCCGCAGCCACAGACCGAAGGCGAGGAACGCGAAGGCCATCGACAGCGCAAAGTTGACGAAGCCGAACATGAAGGGATGGCCGAATGCCAGCGGCAGCGCGAACGCCACCGTCGGCGGCAGGCGATTGTGCACTTCGCGAGCAACCCACAGCATGCCTGCGACGGTCAACGGCGGAATGCTCATCACGATCAGCTTAGTCGCCGGCTCGACCCCGATCAGCTTGGCTAGCGGCACGACCAGTAGGTCGACGCCCAGGTTGCCGATTGGCAACCAGCGAAACTGGAACCATTTGTGGAGGTAAGGGCTTGTCGAAAGATCGGTGGCGACCTTGTAGCGGCCCATGTGACCGCCGAGGTCAACAACCGGAGGGATTGACGGCCAAAGGAAGGGCACGAACGCCAAGAGGATCATCGCAACGACGAACGGACGCCCTTCCCACCACGGCCGCGGCGCGCCCTTGGGCGACGCGGCGAGCGCGGCTTCGTGAGCGACCAGTTCGGGCGCGTGGATCACCGCCCGTCGCGCCGTCCCAGCAGCCGCAGGCGCAGTGCGTTCAGCTTGATGAACCCTTCCGCATCGCGCTGGTCATAGGCGCCGGCATCGTCCTCGAACGTCACCACCTTCTCGCTGTAGAGGGAATGCGGTGACTTACGACCGGTGATGTGGACCCCGCCCTTGTAGAGCTTCATCCGTACCGTGCCTTCGACCTTCGCCTGGCTATGGTCGATCGCCGCCTGCAGCATCTCGCGTTCGGGCGAGAACCAGAAGCCGTTGTAGACCAGTTCCGCGTAGCGGGGCATCAACTCGTCCTTGAGGTGAGCGGCGCCTCGGTCGAGCGTCAATTGCTCGATCGCGCGATGAGCGGCGTGATAGATGGTGCCGCCAGGCGTCTCGTACATACCGCGGCTCTTCATCCCGACGAAGCGGTTCTCGACCAAGTCGAGGCGGCCGATGCCATGCCGCTTGCCCAGTTCGTTCAGCTTCGCGAGCAGAGTCGCCGGCGACATCGCCTCGCCGTTCACTGCGAGGGCATCGCCCGCCTTGAAGTCAATGGTGATTTCTTCAGGTTTATCGGGCGCCGCAACTAGGTCGTCGGTGCGCGAATAGACATAGTCCGGGACTTCTTCCCACGGATCTTCAAGCACCTTCCCCTCGCTGGAGGTGTGCAAAAGGTTGGCGTCGGTCGAGAAGGGGCTTTCGCCGCGCTTGTCCTTGGGAACCGGGATCTGGTTCTTCTCGGCGAAGTCGATCAGCGCAGTACGGCTGTTCAAATCCCACTCGCGCCACGGAGCGAGAACCTTGATGTCGGGCGCGAGCGCATAATAGCCAAGCTCGAACCGCACCTGGTCGTTGCCCTTACCCGTCGCGCCATGACTGACCGCATCTGCGCCGACTTGTCGTGCAATCTCGACCTGGCGCTTGGCGATCAACGGCCGGGCGATCGACGTCCCGAGCAGGTACAGTCCTTCGTACAGCGCGTTGGCGCGCATCATCGGGAAGACATATTCGCCGACGAATTCCTCCTTGAGGTCGTCGATGAAGATATGCTCGGGCTTTACACCCATCAGCTCGGCCTTGTGCCGCGCCGGGCCGAGTTCTTCGCCCTGACCCAAGTCGGCGGTGAAGGTCACCACCTCGCACGCATAGGTTTGCTGCAGCCATTTCAGGATCACGCTGGTGTCGAGGCCTCCCGAAAAAGCCAGGACGACGCGGTTGATCTTGTCGGCCATCACATTGCATCCTTGCATGAATTTCGCGGAAATTAGGCAGGCGCGCCCATGCCACTGCGGCCTTCGCCGTTCAAGCGCCATACAGCTAATCGGGCATAGCCTCGTTATATTAACGTTGAGGAGGGGCTTCCCCATGACGAAATTTATCCTGCTCGCCGCGACGGTACTGGCCGGTGGTGCAGCCATGGCCCAGACTGCCCCGCCGACGCGGCCGATGGCCGACCATGTCATGACGCGCGCCGAAGCTTTGCAAATGGTCCGCGATCATTTCGCCAGGTTTGACACCAACAAGGACGGCCAAATCGCCAAAGAGGAAATCGCTTCCGCCCATGGCGCGATGGCGGGCGGTCCAGGTAAGCGTGTCATGCGCCAAAAAGGACCGATGCGCGATCCCACTGCCGCGTTCGACCGCCTCGATTCCAACAAAGACGGTTCGATTAGCCGCGACGAATTCGCCAAGGGCCATGAAATCCGGATCGAAAAGCGCGTGGCGATGCGCGAAAGCATGAAGGACGGCGCGGTCGGCCCGATGAAGATGCACCGTATGGGCGGCATGCGGGGCGGCCGGATGATAGTGATGGCCGACACGAACAAGGACGGTCGCATCACGCTGGCCGAAGCAGAGGCGATGGCCCTCCAGCACTTCGACCAGATGGATACGAACCACGACGGCCAAGTCACTTCCGAGGAGCGGCGGGCTGGCCACAAGTTGATGATCCAGAAACATCGTACGCCGACATCGGGTTAACCCTTCCCGAAAACGGCAGGCGAAGGCCCGACGCTAGGTATGGCTTCCCTTGCGTCGGGCCTTTTTTCGTGCAGGTTCGCTGGCCGATCAGGAGGAGTATTCGATGTCCCGTTCCGTGCGTCTGTTCGCGCTTGCTTCCGCCGCTTTGTCCCTACCGCTTGCCGCCGCCCGCGCCGACGAGGGCATGTGGACCTTCGATGCCTTCCCGGCCGCAAAGATGCGCGCCGACTATGGCTGGGCGCCCGACCAGGCTTGGCTCGACAAAGTGCGCAGCGCCGCGGTCCGCCTGACCGGCGGCTGCTCGGCCAGTTTCGTGTCGGACTCCGGCCTCATTCTCACCAACCATCACTGCGTCGCCAGCTGCATCGAGGACAATTCGACTGCCAACAACAACATCCTGAAGAACGGCTTCACCGCCGCCGACCGCTCGCGCGAGCTTAAATGCGCCGGCCAGCAGGCGGAGGTGGTCACCTCGATCAAGGACGTGACCGCGCAAGTGAAGTCGGCGATCGGCACTGCCACCGGCGAAGCGGCGGTGAAAGCGCGCAGCGCCGCTGTCGCAGCTCTCGAATCCGGTGCCTGCCCCGACACCGCCAGGACCCGCTGCCAAGTCGTAAGCCTCTACGGCGGCGGCCAGTACAAGCTCTACAGCTACCGCAAATACTCCGACGTCCGCCTCGTCTGGGCGCCCGAGGCGCAGGCCGCGCAGTTCGGCGGCGATCCCGACAATTTCAACTTCCCGCGCTACTCGCTCGATGCCAGCTTCCTTCGCGCGTATGAAGACGGCAAGCCAGTCGCGACGCCGCAGCACCTCGAATGGAGTGCCCGCGCCCCGGTCGACGGCGAAGCAACGTTCGTGGTCGGCAACCCTGGCTCAACCCAGCGCCTGCTGACCAGTGAGCAGCTCGCCTTCCAGCGCGAATTGGCGCTGCCGATTACGCTTGCGACCTATTCGGAACTTCGCGGCCGGCTCATCTCCGCAATGGCATCTGATCCCGCAAAGGAACGCGAAGCCGCGGAAACGCTCGGCGGCATCGAAAACAGCCTGAAAGTCTATATTGGACGCGTTAAGGCGCTCAACGATCCCGCATTCACTGGCCGCATCGCCGCCGCCGAAGCGCAGCTCAAGGCCAAATCGGCAGGCAATCCTGCCATCGGTAATCCCTGGGCCGATGTCGCCAAGGCGATGGCGAGCTATCGCGACTTCTACATCGCCGACCGCTTCTCGCTGCCGCAGGGCGACCTTTTCGGCTATGCGATGACGCTCGTCCGGGCAGCCGCCGAACGCGGCAAGCCCAATGCCGAGCGCTTCCCTGGCTATTCGGATTCGGTACTCCCGCTGGTCCAGAAGCGCCTGCTCGACCAGCGGCCGATCTACCCTTGGCTCGACCAGTTGATGATGGAATGGTCTCTATCGAAGTCGCGGGAGTATCTCGGCGCGGACGACCCGCAGACGAAGCTGCTGCTCGGCAAGGAATCACCGGAAGCGCTGTCCTCGCGGTTGGTGAACGGCACAAGGTTGGCCGATCCCGCCGTCCGCAAGGGGCTGTGGGACGGCGGCATCGCCGCGATCAACGCCTCAACCGATCCGATGATCGTCTATGCACGAAACCTCGACGCCAACGACCGCGCGCTTCAGAAGCGTTTCGACGAGACGGTCGACGCGCCGCTGACGGCCGCCCAGTCGAAGCTCGCCGACGCCCGCTTCGCCGCGTACGGCGACACACTCTATCCGGATGCGACCTTCACGCTGCGCATCAGCTACGGGAAAGTCGCGGGCTGGATGGAGCGTGGCGAGATGGTGCCGACCCGCACGACCCTTGGCGGCACCTTCGACCGCGCGACCGGCGCATCGCCCTTTGACCTGCCGCCGGCCTTTGCCGCAAATCGCTCGAAGATCGACGCGAAGACCACTTATGATTTCGTCACCACGAACGACATCATTGGAGGCAACTCGGGTTCGCCTGTAATCGATCGCCAAAGTCGTGTGATCGGCGCCGCATTCGATGGCAACATCCACTCGCTCGGCGGCAATTACGGGTATGACGGCTCTCTCAACCGCACGGTTGTCGTCTCAACCGACGCGGTTCAGGAGGCGCTGGAGAAAATCTATCCGGCGCCGCACATCGTCGCCGAACTACGTCGCAAATAAGACGCCGCGGGGTCCGACCACCATCGGACCCCGCCACCCGTTTCCCAAGGAGTTCCCGAATGTCCTCGCTTGTCCGCAACGCGTCCCTCCTCCTCGCAGCGGCCGCGCTGCCACTGGGCGCCGCGCGCGCCGACGAAGGAATGTGGACGTTCGACGCCTTCCCGGCGGCGAAGATGAAATCGGAATATGGCTGGGCCCCCGACCAGGCGTGGCTCGACCGCGCGCGCATGGCGGCAGTGCGTTTGACAGGCGGCTGCTCCGCCAGCTTCGTCTCGGCCAGCGGGCTGATCCTCACCAACCAGCATTGCGTCGCAGAGTGCCTTTCGGACCTGTCGACCCCCGGCAACGATCTCCTCGCCAAGGGCTTTGTCGCCGCGGTGCGTGCCGAAGAAAAGCAATGCCCCGGCCAGCAGGCGGAAATCGTGACGTCGATCAAGGACGCTTCCGCCCAAGTTAAATCCGCGATCGGCACTGCGTCTGGCGAAGCGGCGGTCAAGGCACGTACCGCGGCCATCGCAACGATCGAGAAGGCCGCCTGCCCTGACACGGCCACCACGCGCTGTCAGGTCGTCACCCTTTACGGGGGCGGCCAGTACAAGCTCTACACCTATCGAAAGTATAGCGACGTCCGCATTGTCTGGGCGCCCGAAGATGCCGCGTCCAAGTTCGGCGGCGATCCCGACAATTATAATTTTCCGCGCTACGCTCTCGATGGCTCCTTCCTGCGGGCTTATGAGAACGGCCGCCCCGTCGCGACGCCCCAGCATCTCAAATGGACAGGCCGCGAGCCGGTCGAGGGCGAACCGGTATTCGTCGTTGGCAATCCCGGCTCGACCCAGCGCATGCTGACGATGAGCCAGTTCGCCTATCAACGCGAGGTCAACCTGCCGGTCACGCAAGCGACACAGTCGGAGCTTCGCGGCCGACTGATCGAGGCGATCGGTGACGATCCCGAGCGCAAGCGGGAGGGAACCGACACGCTCTACGGAATCGAAAACAATCTAAAGCGCACCATCGGCCGGGTAAGAGCGCTCAACGATCCCGCATTTTACGCGGGCCTCGCCGCGCGCGAGGCGGATCTCAAAGCAAAGGTTGCTGGCAATCCCGCAATCGGCAATCCATGGGCCGAGGTAGACAAGGCGATGACTGCCCTTCGCGCGATTGATGCTGAACGCCGTTTCTCCCAGCCGGACGGAGAACTCGTCGGCTATGCGCTGACACTGGTTCGTGCGGCGCAGGAGCGAGCCAAGCCTGACGCCGATCGCCTCCCCGGCTATAGCGACAGTGCACTGCCCCTGCTGCAGAAACAGATGCTCGATCTCAAGCCGATCAGCGGCTGGCTGGAAGAGCTGACCATGCGCTGGTCGCTCAGCAAGGCGCGCGAATATCTCGGCGCCGATCATTCCCAGACGAAGTTGTTGCTAGGCCGGGAATCCCCCGAAGATCTGGCGAAGCGCCTGGTCAGCGGCACGAAGTTGGCCGATCCGGCGATACGCAAGGCGCTATGGGACGGCGGACAGGCGGCGGTGGCCGCCTCAACCGACCCGATGATCGTCTACGCCCGCGCTATCGAGGCTAACGACCGCCGTCTTCAAAAGATCTATGACGAGCAGGTCGAGGGCCCCCTTTCCGCTGCCCGCTCGAAGCTCGCCGACGCGCGCTTCGCCGCTTACGGGGATAGCGTCTATCCCGACGCGACTTTCAGCCTGCGCATCACGTACGGTAAGGTCGGCGGCTGGATGGAAAATGGCACCAAGGTCGCGCACCGCACGACTTGGTCTGGCGCATTCGACCGCGCGACGGGGGCCGAGCCGTTCGCGCTTGCGTCGGCCATCCTCGCCAGTAAGTCGAAGCTGAATCTCAACGGCGCGATGGACATGGCCTACGCGACCGACACGATCGGCGGGAACAGCGGCTCACCCGTGATAGACCGCAACCTCAACGTAATCGGTGCCAACTTCGATCGCAATATCCACGGCCTGCGCAACGACTATGCCTATGATATGACAATGGCCCGGTCGATTGGCGTGACGACTGCGGCGCTCGAACAGGCCCTGCGCACCGTCTATCCGGCACCGGCGCTGCTGAGGGAACTGTACGCCAAATAGGGAGCGCGGGGATGGCGAAATATGAGCCGAAGACCAAGCCAACCGAGGTGAGTGTCGAGGACTTCATCACCGCCGTCCCCGATCCGCGCCGCCGCGAGGAAGCGATTGAGATCAACGCCATGCTGCGCCGCGTCTCGGGCCATGAGCCGAAGATGTGGGGCCCCTCGATTATCGGCTACGGTGAATATCATTACCGCTACGACAGCGGCCATGAAGGCGATGCGCCGCGCATCGGCTTTTCTCCGCGGAAGGCGCAGCTAGTTCTTTATTTGATGGGCAATTATTGCGACCAGCAGGAGGAGGCGGACGCGCTGTTCGCCAAGCTCGGCAAGCACAGTATCGGCAAGTCCTGCCTCTACATCCCCAGACTCGCCAACGTCGATGCAGCCGTATTGGAGCAACTGGTGAAGATTAGCTGGGATTCGATGAACAAGCTCTACGCGCCGTCATCCTAGGCGGCGATAACGCTCTTCGGCCCCAATCATATAGTCCCGAGTGATCGGCAGGGCGTTGCGGTCGCGGATATATTGCGCTTGGAAATTGCACATCGATCCGCTTTCGAACGCGACGATCCCGCCCGACAGATAGAATTCCCACATCCGGAAAAAGCGCTCGTCGTGAAGGCCGACGATCCGATCACGGTTGGCGCGCGCCCGTTCCAGCCAATGCTGCAACGTATAGCCATAGTGTAGCCGTAGCAGCTCGAAATCGCTGGTGATGAGCCGCTGCCGCTCGGTCGCCGCTGCCAACTGGGAAATCGACGGCAGGTGATAGCCGGGGAATATCCACTTGTCGGTAAATGGGTCGGGCGCGGACGCCTTCCCATATTTGCCGATCGTGTGAAGCAGCATGACCCCATCATCGGCCAGCAGGTTGCGGCAGGCGGCGAAAAACTCGTCGAAGTGTGCCGCGCCCACGTGCTCGAACATGCCGATCGACACGATCCGGTCGAAGCGCCCATTCAGCTCGCGATAGTCGACCAGCTCAAACTTCACCCGGTTGGCGACGCCGGCTTCCTCGGCCCGAGTCCGCGCAACCTTTAGCTGCTCCTCGCTCAGCGTGATGCCCAGCACATCGACATCCGCGACACGGTTGAGATACAGCGCCGTTCCGCCCCAACCGCAACCGATGTCGAGCACCTTCAGCCCCGGCTGCAGGCAAAGCTTGGCGGCGATATGCGCCTTCTTGTCGGCCTGCGCCTGCTCCAGGCTGTTAGTCGGGTCAGTGAAATAGGCGCAGCTGTACTGCATGTCCTCATCAAGAAAGAGTCGGTAGAGGTCGTTGCCGATGTCGTAATGGTGGGCGACGTTGCGGCGGGACGTGCCGACCTTGTTGCGGCGGAACAGGGCCTTCCACTTGCCCTTGCCCTTGTTCATCGCCGCGCGGCCCTTGCCCTTGTCCTCCCAGCGGTTGGCCCCGACGACGAGCCGCATCAGATCCAGGATGGTGCCGTCCTCGATCAACAGCCGCCCGTCCATATAGGCTTCGCCCAAGCCCAGCCGGGGGTTGCGGGCGATTGCAAACAGGGCTTTGCGGTCGCCCACGCGAACGGTCAGGGACTTGCCGCCGCCGGGTCCATAGGTCCGACGCTTGCCATCCGCCGTCACCAGCGTCAGCTGCCCCCTGGTCATCAGCTTGTTGATCAGCCGCTCGATCATTCCCGTCCCCCCAGTTGATCGCCGGGACAGGTTGGCGCGTCAGGCGGCGTCGTGCAACCCAGCCGCAGCAGCCTGATCGCGGTCGCGATCGGCACGGGAGCGCTTTTCGGCGGCAGTCTTCAGCTGGCCGCAGGCGGCATCAATGTCGCGACCACGCGGCGTGCGCACGGGTGCGGAAATGCCGCCCTCGAACACGATATTGCTAAATGACCGGATGCGCTCCGCTGTCGAACAGTCATAGGGCGCGCCAGGCCAAGGATTGAACGGAATCAGATTCACCTTCGCGGGCAGCTTGTACGCTTTCAACAGCCGCACCAGCTCGCGCGCATCGGCGTCGCTGTCGTTCTTGTCCCTTAGCATCACATATTCGAACGTGATGCGCCGCGCATTATTAGCGCCGGGATAATCGGCGCAGGCCTGCAGCAATTCCTCGATGCCGTATTTCTTGTTCAGCGGCACGATCTCGTCGCGGATGTCCTTGGTAACCGCGTGAAGCGATACGGCCAGGTTGACCCCGATCTCGTCGCCGCAGCGTTCCATCATCGGCACTACACCCGATGTCGACAGGGTGATGCGCCGCTTCGACAGACCCAGCCCGTCTCCGTCCATGACGATCTTGAGCGCCTGTTTCACATTATCGAAGTTATAGAGCGGCTCGCCCATGCCCATCATCACGATGTTGGTCAGCATACGGCCGTCCGGACTGCTCGGCCATTCACCGAGCGCGTCGCGCGCCAGCATCACCTGCCCGACGATCTCTGCCGGTTCCAGATTGCGGACCAGTTTCATCGTTCCAGTGTGGCAGAAGCGGCAGTTGAGGGTGCATCCCACTTGGCTCGACACGCACAGCGTGCCGCGGTCAGCGTCAGGAATGAACACCATTTCGAAGTCATGGCCGTCGTGCGTGCGAAGCAACCACTTGCGGGTGCCGTCGTTCGAAACTTGCGCCTCGACCACTTGCGGACGCGTGATGGCGAAGCGCTCCGCCAGCCAAGGCGACTGCGCCTTGGCGATATCAGTCATCGCCGCGAAGTCGCTGACCCCGCGGTTATAAATCCAGTGCCAGATTTGCTTAGCGCGCAGCTTGGCCTGCCTAGGCTCCAGCCCGGCCTCTTCCAGCACGGCCCGAATCTGCTCGCGCGGCAGGCCAATCAGTTCGACTTTGCCATCGGCACGGGGAACGGCCGCGCGCGGAACGGGCACGGGATCGAGGGGGCCGGGAATCGGCATCAGGTTGGTATCGGCGCTCATGGCAGGCTGGCGCCAATATAAGAAAAATCAGCGATTTGCCAGTGTTGCCGCGCAGGCGGCCGCCGCATCGATCGCCAACGGCGCCCCGTCTAGGCTGTAACGGTCGACGATTCGGCCCCCGCCTGGGCTTCGCGCCTCGACCCGCATACTGCCACTCTTGCGCATCGCGTCGATGATCGCATGTTCCTGCGCGGGTCCCCGGCTCCAGGCGCGGTCGCCTTGGACCATCAGAAGGAACGGCGTGTCGCCGACCGTCAGCATCACGCTGGCCCCCGCCCTCGGTGTCCGGCTCAGAAGCACACTGAATTGTCCGCGGCGCGGCCCGCCCGCATCGAACGACAGGCTTGCGCGCGCCTGCGGCCTATCCTTCAGCGCGGGGCGAAGCGCCTTCGACGCAGCCTCGCAAGTCCGGCCTTGGCTGAGCGCTGCCCATTGACCGCGCGCGGCGACGACCTGCTGCGCGGCCTGCGCGCCAGCGGCAAGGCTCAGAAGTAGAAGGTAAGTCGATCCGCGCGCAGCCACCATGTGACAAGGATTAGGCCCGCCGCTATGGCAATGCCATAGGGGATGCCGCCGCGCCGCTGAAGAAATTCGAAGCGAGCCAGCGTGGCGTCTGACCAGTTGGCGGCTCGTGCCGCCAGGACCAGCGTCGTCTCGACCCCGCCGGCGATGGCGACGGCGACCAGCGCTTTCCAACCGGTCGAAAAATCGCACCAAAGCGCCGCGGCCGCGAGCAGCTTGATGTCACCGCCGCCCATCAACTTGCGCGCGAATAACAGCGTGCCGATTGCTAGGATCACCACGAACAGCAGCAGGTTTTGCCATAGACCGACGATCGGGCCGTCTAGCGCTATTGCGACGAAGGCGCCGATCACGACCGCTCCGCTCGTCAGGTTGCTGATCCGAAGTCGCCCCGCATCTTCTAGCGCCGCAAGGACTAGCAGGCCGTATAGGATGAAGATCAGCCACTGAGGAGCCGACGTGAGAAGATTCACTTAGCAGCCCCAATGGCTGCGAGGTTTTCGGCAGCGCGTCCGTACCACCGGCTCTTCAGCTCGATCGCCTGCGCGAAGGCGGCCTCCGCCCGCTTCAGCTGTCCGCTGGCCGCCGCGACCACGCCCGCATCGTTGAGCCGCTCGGCGAATTGCTCCTCGCTCTCACCCTGCACCCGCCGGGGCAAGTCTGCCGCCACCGCGGCTCGCGCTAGCTCTATGTTGTTGAAGAGGTGCGGCACCTTGGGGTCAATCGCCGCCGCCCGCTCGAAAAGGACGAGCGCATCGGCCCATTGCCCGCGAAGCATCAGTGACCAGCCTTGATTGTTCGGGACTTCGGCCCGAAGCGGATCGAGCGCCGCTGCTTTTTCGTATGCGGCATCGGCTTCGTCCCAGCGTCCATGCCGGTCGGCGGCCACCCCACGCGCGTTCCAGCTTCGCCAGCCGGCTCCCGGGGCCTGCGTCGCCCGGTCTAGCAGCGCGGTCGCTTCAGCCACACGCCCCACGCGAAGCGCCGCAATGCCCGCGCGTTCGAGCAACAGGACCTCCTGCGGATGCGCCACCAGCAGGGCGCGATAGAGGTTGAGCGCCTGATCATGATCCCCGCGCGCCAAGGCTAGGTCGGCAAGCAGCCGGTCCACCGGCTCGCCCCTCGCGCCCGCGGCCACCGCGACTCCGAGCATTTCCTTAGCTTGATCCAAGCGGCCGCCGGCAATTGCCCGGCCCGCCTCGGCTAGCGAAACGCCATTTGAAGCCACCGGTGCCGGAACAGGATCGGCCAGCGCTATCGCCAGCGCCGCCACCAAAATCATGCGGTCAGCCGCAAGCTGCGGTCGCGCGCCGCATCGCGGCCAAGCAGGATGACGACCCCTTCTTTCGCGCTGTCCTGCCGCTGGAGCGCGAAGCCGAATTGCGCTGCGATGCGCTCGGCTCGCGGCTGGTCGGCGAGTGCAAACAGGATCACGCTCTGCCCGCGCACGGTCGGCGCGTCGCCGATCACCGTGCCCTTGAACCCGCGCGCCGCAAGGTAGCTGCGGGTGCGCGCGGCAAGGCCCTGCACCCGTGCCGCGTTGAGCAGTTTCACGGGGCTAGCGGCCTTCCGCTCAAAGCGTATCGTTGTGCTGCTTGCGGTGCGCGTCACCATGCTCGCTTCCCAGCGCGGCGCGGCATTCGTGACGAGCGCGACCTCGCCCATCGACAGGCGTTCAAGGCGCAGTCTGGCTAGTGGTTTCTCAACCGCCACCGGCGCAGAGCGCGGCGGCGCGAGGGCGACCGTCACGCTTTGCGCCGGTGGCGGCGGCAACACGGGAACCGAACCCGGCGCTTCGCGCACCGCCTCGGGGGCGACGACACGCGCCGCCAGTTCGGACTTCACGCGTGCAGCCTCGTCGCGCCGCCCCTGCTGGTCTAGGGACGCGGCGAATAAGGAAAAAAGTTCGGAGTTACCGGGCGCCGCGGCCAGCGCCATTTCGAAATTGTGTCGCGAGAGATCGTACCTGCCCATGCGGTCGTAACAGGTCGCCATGCCGACCAACGCCTCGACGCTGTCCGGCTTGTCGCGCCAGGCCTTGCGATAGGCTTCCAGTGCAAGCCCGACGTTGCCCAGTGCGAGCTGCGAATTTCCTTCCGCGACGCGGAAATCCACCGGCTGCTGTCCACTCGCAAGCGGCTGCTTGATCGCGCGCACGTCGATCCCGCCGGTCGAACAGGAAACCGCGCTAAATGCCGCTGCGATGGCTAATACGGAAATTCGCTTCTTCATCATGTCACCCCGCCATGGCTGGAATAACGACACGCAAGGTACGAATGACCGCCGGCAGCATCAGCACGCCGATCATCACAGGCAGCATGCAGGTTACCAGTGGAATGGACAGCAGCACCGGCAACCGGTGCGCCTTTTCCTCGGCCCGCATCCGACGCCGCTCGCGCATCTCGGCGGCGTAGATGCGCAGCGTCTGCGCTACAGAAGAGCCAAGCTTGTGCGACTGTATCAGCAAGGTCGCGAAAGCCTGGATTTCGTCCGCGCCGGCCCGGTCCGCCATCCGTCGCAGTGCATCTTCCTGGCTGCGACCGGCGCGCAGCTCTAACACCACCGCGCCAAGCTGCTCGGCCAGCAGCGGGTGCGACCGCGTCATCTCCATTCCCACCCGACTAAACGCCGCTTCTAGACCCAGCCCTGCTTCGACGCAGACCAGCATCAGGTCGAGTGCGTCGGGAAAACCGTTGATGATCTCGCGCTGACGCCGTGCGGCACGGGCGCGGATCCATAGGCTGGGGAAATAAAGTCCCGCCAGCGCGGCGACCATGCCGATGAAATAGAGCTTCGTGAGTGACGGACGGCTGCCCGTCATCCACATCAGCGCAAAAATGCCAAGCGGGAGAACGACTACCAAGATCAGACGAAGCAGTGAATAGACGCGCGGCGCATGTTCCTGGCGATAGCCCGCGGCAACCAGCCGGCTGCGCAACGTCGCATCCTTAGTATCGACCAGCGGAATGCCTGCTTTCTCGATCGCGGTGACCATCGAGATCCACGCGCCGCGCGCGTCATAGGCGCGCAGCCCAACGGCTCGCCCACCGGAATCAGCTTCCTCGGCCGGTCCAGCAGCAGTCAGGCGGCCCCGAAGCTCGCGCCGCTCGCCCAAAAGGACAATGGCGCCATATGCAACTGCAACCACCGCCACGAATAGCAGCAGCAGTATGGCGATCTGGGCGGCATCATTCGCAAGGAAATCGTTCATCGCCAGCTATACCTTTAGGTCGATCATTCGCCGGATGGCGTAGAATCCGACCGCGTACATGATGAGGAGAATCGCGTAGCCCGGCACGAAGAGCGGGTCGTCGGCAACGTCGAGGTAAAAGGCGGGATTGCCTAGGAAGAGCATGACAAAGGCCACGACCGGGAGGCCAGTGAGCATCGTTGCCGTCATCCGTCCTTCGCTCGACAACGCCCGAACCTTCAGCATCATTGATGCGCGCTCGCGGATCACTTTGCTGAGGTTTTCCAGTATCTCGGCTAGGTTGCCGCCCGTCTCATTCTGCACCGACAGGCTGACGACGAACATCCGCATGTCGTCGAGGTCCCAGCGGTCAGCCATGGCGGTTAATGCATCACGCAAATCGGCGCCATAGGTCACCTCGTCAACGACGATCCCGAACTGGCTGCCGATGGGGTCGGGCATTTCGACCGTGAGCAGGTCAAGCGCCGCGGCGATCGGGTGACCGGCACGAAGGCCCCGTACAAAAACGTCGAGTGCGACCGGAAATTGGTCTTGCATCTTCTTGCGCATCCGGGCGGCCTTCGCCTGGAAGAAGAGCATCGGGATGCCTGCGCCAATGACGAAGGCAAAGGTAAGAATCAAAAGAACCCGGCCGGTGCCGATCGGCACGCCCGTCACCGCCATGAACAGCAGGATTGCCAGGAAGATGGCGACCGGTGCGACTAGGAGCGCCAGCATTAGCTTGGCGGTCTCCATCTGCACACCCGCCGCCATCAGCGTCTTTTCCCAACCACGCGCAGGCCCCTTCAGGATCTCGGGCAGACCTTCGGGGAGGTTCGACGAGCGGCGGCGAAGAATTGCCATTGCCTCGCCACGCGTCGCGCCACGGCCGATCAAGTCCAATCGCTGGTTGATTGCCCGACCGTCGGCCCGGCGGGCGACAATTACCGACACAATTCGCTCTACCGCAAACACGACGGCGGCAAAGACCAGGATGAGGACGATCGCGCGGAGCCAGGTGTCGCTCATGCTTCGAAATTCCTGTCTGGACGGAAGAGGTCGGGCGACAGCGAAACGCCGTGCGAGATGACCTGTTCAAGGAAGCGAGGCCGGATACCTGTCGCTTCGAACCGGCCCTGGACCATCCCGTCGGACGACACGCCGGTCTGACGGAAGCGAAAGATCTCCTGCATGGTGATGACGTCGCCTTCCATGCCGCTCAACTCTGACAGGCTCATTAGGCGGCGGCGGCCGTCGCTAAGCCGCGCGACCTGCACGACGACATTGATCGCCGACGCGATCTGCGCGCGGGCGGAGCGCGCCGGAATGTCGACGCCACTCATGCCGATCATTTGCTCGACACGGCTCAGCGCGTCGCGAGGGCTGTTTGCGTGGACGGTCGTCATCGACCCGTCGTGGCCCGTATTCATCGCCTGTAACATGTCGAACGCCTCGCCGGCGCGGACTTCGCCGACGATGATGCGATCGGGCCGCATGCGCAGGCTGTTTTTCACTAAGTCGCGCTGCGCGATCTCGCCCTTGCCCTCGATATTAGCCGGACGAGTTTCCAGCCGGACAGTATGTTTCTGCTGCAGTTGCAGTTCTGCCGAGTCCTCGATCGTCACGATGCGTTCGCGATTGTCGATGAAGGCCGACATGGCGTTCAGCATCGTCGTCTTACCAGAGCCCGTGCCGCCCGAAATAAGCACGTTGAGGCGCGCCGACACGACCGCTTTCAGCACTTCCGCGACTTGCGCCGGGACCGATCCGATTTCGATAAGGCGCGCCATGCTGATCGGCACCTTGGCGAATTTGCGGATAGACAGTAGCGATCCGTCGAGCGCCAGCGGCGGGACGACTGCATTCACCCGGCTTCCGTCTGCAAGCCGCGCATCCACCATTGGGGAACTCTCGTCGACCCGGCGGCCTACCGCCGACACAATTTTCTGAATGATGCGGATAAGGTGCTTCTCGTCCTTAAATCGCACCGCGGACGGCTCCAATACGCCGTAGCGTTCTACAAACACACTATCATGGCCGTTAACGAGGATATCGGTAATGGTCGCATCTTTCAGCAGCGGCTCGAGCGGCCCTAATCCAAGAAGCTCGTCGAGCACGTCGTCGACCAGCTGGCGCCGCTCGGCATGGTTGAGAGCGTGGCGCTGCTTGTCGAGTTCCTCGAGGACGATGTCGCCGACTTCCTCGGCGATCTGGGCCCGCGACATCTTCTCCAGCGCGCTGAGGTTGATCAGGCCTAGAAGCCGCTGATGCAGCTCGACCTTAAGGTCGGTGTGGAGGTCTTGGGTGGCGAACGCGCCGGCATCGCCGACCGTCATTAGCCGCCGTTCTTCTTCGGTGCGCTCGGCCGCCTCTTCGGGCGCCGCCTCGTCACTGGGCTTGCGAATTTGCCACATGCTAGCGCTCCAGTCCCAGGGCGGCAGCAATACCGGCCTGCATAATCTCGATATCTTTGCCCAGCGCTGACTTGCGGCGAACCTCGCCGATCGTCACGCCACGATCGATCGCCTGCGTCATGATTTCATGGTCGTTGGCGATCGTGAACGTCACCGGCTTGCGCAGCACGCGCTCCGCATCGTCGGTGCTGACGGCCTTGAACAGGCCCTTTTCGGTCCGGTTGAGGACGATGCGTACGTCAACATTGCGCATGTCCTGCGAATCCAGCAGGTCCAGCTGTCGACGCGCGCGGCTCAAGCTCGAAACGCGAAGCTCGGTGACCATTAAAACCAAGTCAGACCGAGCGAGCAGCGACAGCGACCAGTTCGTCCAGTTCATCGGCAGGTCGACGAAAACTGTCCCATATTCTGCGGTGGCGAGGTCGATAATCGACAGGACTTGGTCGCTGGTCATCGATTCTAGCGGCAGGATTTCGCTCGGCGCCGCAACAACCGCCAAGCCACTAGAGTGCTGGACCGCGATCGAACGAAGCAGTTCGCCGTCCAGCCGCTTACCAGCGGCCAGGAGATCGCTGAGCGACAAATTCGGCTGGAGTCCGAGCTGGAACGCTGCGTCGCCGAACTGCACGTCGAGGTCGATTAGGCAGGTCTCGCGGCCCGCCAGCCGCTCCACTCCTGCGAACCGCGCCGCCGTCTGGCCGAGCAGCGATGTGGCGCCGACCCCGCCCTCGCTCTTGATGATCGTGATGATCTTTTGGTGACCCGCACGGGCCCGCGGCCCTTTAGCAGCCGATATCCGTCTGATCGGATCGAGCGCGGTTTCCAGTTCCTTGGGATCCAGCGGCAGCGGCACGACATCGTGCGCACCAGCCCGGACTAACGCCCGGACGAATGCCATCGGCGGCTCGTACGCTGCAGCGATCAGGGGGACGTCTCCTCGCGCCAGTTCCTCAAACCGCGCGACCGATTGTGGGTCGTCGCAATTGACTTGGACAACTGCCGCCGACGCTCCCGCCAGCATAGATGGATCGATCGTGCTGGCGGGGTCGGCGATTAGCAGCTCAAGCGGGAACCCGGCCGCCTTCGCGCCCACTAACGCACTCGTCTCACCCTCCACCCCCGATAACAGGAGTCGCACGGGAGCCGGGCCGGTATCGGCCCTCCATCCGCTGGGTTTGTCAGTGTTGTGAACGCTCATCGATCTCCGCCTCAATTCGAGAAGCTGCCGGCGCTATCTTCCGCCGTCAGTGTAGCCCTGGCCGGCGGCAAGGTGATGTCCGCCAACCCGAGCAGGGAGATGAAGTTGAAGGTCTCGTTCTGAACGCTGACCGTTACGAGCGGCTGCACATCCATCGTTCCGTCCGCCGGTCCGGCATAGCCGAGGCCCGAACCTGAGTATTCGATGACGACGTTATCCGCACCGATCCTCGGACTAATCTGCGCCATGCGGCTTACGATCACATTGAATGCGGTGGAATTAACGCTGCCGTTCGCCACGGGGCAAGGCGGCGTCGGACAAGTACAGCCAGTATTGGTGCACCGGAATATGCCCAGCGCAGAGGCAGGAATTAGGTCGCCGGCTTTGGTCACCGTTCCGTTCACATAGCTCTTGCTAACAAGGTCCGGGGAAACCGGCGTTGTGACGATCGCCATTCGGGCACCGATCTGAGTGGCCTTTTCTGATGTATTCAGCGTCCAGAAGAAACGTCCCATATCGATAATGCCGAAAAGCAGCAGCAAGAGGAGGGGTAGCACCAACCCGAACTCGGCAGCGCTGGCAGCCCGGCAGTCGCCTAGAACTGTGCGCAGAAGCCGATTCATGACCCAATCACCGGCGCTTCGGATTCCGCTCGGATACAGGCATTTGCGGTAGGTAGACCGAGCGAACCCAGCAACGATCGATAGCCAACCGCCGCACTGACCTTCACCACAGGTATGTCACCCGGAAGCGACTGGTAGATGCCGTCGTAATCATCTTTCGAGACGCAGCGAATCGTTATCGTAACCGTCTGACTTGCGCCGCCGCAGCTGCGTGCCCAATAGCTCGCATTTAATCGGCCTGCGCCCGTCCCGGTGACTGTGCCGGTCTGGGTGACGTTCGTGATCAGGGATTGTGCAGCCGGGCTAACCGTGCCAGGGCAGGTGTAGTTGGTCTCCAGCGGAATCCGCGCCGCATATCGCGCACCGTCGCGCACCTGTTTGACCAGACCATGCTCATCCAGGAAATAGTTGCCCAGCTCCGCGCTTCCGAACAGCAGGGCGAGCAGGAAGGGAAGAACCATCGCCATCTCTGCGGCTGCTGCCCCGCCCGTGTGGCGTAATGTTTTGCCACCATATCGCATCAGCGCACCAGGTAGGGCCGACTGCGGCTGTAATACTGGAAACCCCCGCCACCGCCGACCGGCTGCGCGGGGCCAATGACTTCGCCGTAGATTTCCTTGTCATCGGTTGCCTCAGTGGCACCGGCAACGCCTGTTTGCGCGGCAGAACGCTGGAGTGAAGGCTCGGGGAGAAACGCGTCGAAGACCCGCAGGATCACGTAGTCCTCGAAAGCAGCCCCCTTACCCTTTAGGTTATCGCAGTTCGCGGCGACTATTGGAAGGATGCGGCGATCCTTGACCGTCACGGCGGCTGCGTTTGCAAATCGAGGTTGGTTGAAGGCACATTTTTTCTTAATCGTCCAAGTCGGATTTCCACCACCCGAAGAGGTGACTACCTCGGCGCCAATTTGCTGGGGATCCAGCTTGCCGGTAGCCTGATTGTCGATTTCCCACTTGTAGACTTGATACCGCGTAAGCGTCGAAGCCGTCACACCGCCGCCGATTGACGCTGCAATCGACGCAGCGGTCTGACCTGGATGATTTGCTGCGATGTAGCCATCGCGATTCCAGTTGCCATCGCCGAAATTTCTCGCTCCGCCGGCCAATGGACAAGTCCCATTGTAATGACAAAGATCCCGGCCGAACTGCTTCGCAGCAGGGGTTTGTGCCCAGTCCGCGTAAGAAACCTTGCCCGACTGGTTAGCATTTCCGCCTGCTGCCGCCCCGCACGCGGGCGCAATCGGTTGCGCGGATTGGCGCTTTTCGAACGTCATCTCAAGCGTCATGTCCTTGCGCGTATTTTGCGCGGGACACGCGACGCCAGTTGATGGAACGCAGTTGTTCGCGTCATTCTTGTTGCTGCCTGCGTACACGTCCATCCGCGTGTTGATGGCGTCAGTGGCGTTTTTATTACCGGGTTCAGTTTGGTTGTCGTCTTGGCTCTGGCAGCCGTTCAGCCCATTGCCGAGCAAGGCAGCAAGCACTGCCTGATTGCCATTGCCGAAATCGAGATAGCCGTAGTTTCCAGGCGCCCAGCTATTGCCCCCCGCCGTCTTCATGACGATGCCTTTGCCAATGTCACTGTCCGTTGGGAAATCATCCGAGGCTACGCAGACCAACAGTGGGGCGACATTACAAATTGAGGATTCGACGCCAGCAACCGCGGTTGCCGATATGTCACCCGACAATGCTCCGACAATCGGCGTTAGCGCATAGCGCGCAGTCCGGACTCGGGTCGTGACAACAACAAAGCGTGCATTCTGGTCGCCGGTCGACGATGCGTCAGCCACGACGTCGCACGCGGTGGCCGTATCTGCCACGTCATCGTCGAAGTCACTGCAGAAGGTGATCGCCTCGATCTCGACATTGAGCCCATCGGCATTGGAATCGTTAGCGAAGCGAGTGAGGTTCTCAACTAGGCGGTCCTTGTCGTCCGCCGTTATGGCATCCCGGGCGCGTTCCCGGGCCCCGTCCGATCGATCAAGTTGCGTGGCGGCCGCTAGAGCGGCTTGATCGGCAGCCTGTTGCAGCTCGGTGTCAAGCGTGGCGAGCCGGGCATAGTCAAAAGCAATGCCGCCAGCGCCGATTAACGCAAACATGGAAAGGGCAACGGTCGGTGCAACCGTCCCGCTATTGTTGCTCCATTGCCTCCAGTTCCAGCCCTTCATCCCTCGCCATCCTTATTGGCCGTTGCCGCCGCTTGAACTGCTGCCTGATCCGCTGCTGATTGAATCACGCTGGACCGGCTTGGTTTGACCTTTGCGATAGCGCTCGGTCGCTTTGGCCGCCTTTTCGCCATGGTCGCCGGGCTTGGCCCCGTCCGCCGGATAGACCGGGTCGGGGTTGATGGTCTGGATCGCCATATCGTAGCGATAGGCCTCGCCGAAGCCGGCATCGACGGGCGTACAGGCGG
Organism: Sphingomonas edaphi; assembly: GCF_003583725.1. Taxonomy (GTDB): domain Bacteria; phylum Pseudomonadota; class Alphaproteobacteria; order Sphingomonadales; family Sphingomonadaceae; genus Sphingomicrobium; species Sphingomicrobium edaphi. Next base: position 1,125,355 of record NZ_QXTF01000001.1, read on the forward strand.
AAAGGGCCGTGGCCGATACGCCGGCCAGAAGCAGTTTCAGCTCAGAGCGCATGGCCATAATCCTTTTCCAGCTTTGACGGGTCGAGCGCGGCCATACCACCGGGCGCACCGGCGTTCGGCTGCGGCAGTTCGCCGATGGGCCGGTCAACCGGGGACGGCTGCGTCGGAGCCAGCGGATTGACGCCCACCCCGCTATCGGTCCGCCCTAGCAGGAACAGATCCGCTTCGTCCGGGGCGGTCACTCGGTCAGTTGGCAGGCGCATCGACGCGGCGCGCACCGGCCGGACCAGTCGCGGGGTCACTATGATGACCAGCTCAGTCTCTTCCTTCTGGAAATTGGTTGAGCGGAACAGCGCGCCGATAATCGGGATCGAGCCCAAGATCGGGAACTGGCGCACGGTGTCCTGGAAGTCGCGCCGCAGGAGCCCAGCCATCGCGAAGCTTTCACCGTCGCGTAGTTCGACCGTAGTCTTGGCGCGGCGGGTCTGCAGGCCCGGTACGCGAAGGTTATTGATTACGACGGACGCGCTCGGGTCGATTGAACTGACTTCGGGCGCAACCTCCATGTTGATCACGCCGTCGGCCAGCACCGTCGGCGTGAAGGCTAGGCTCACGCCGAACGACTTGAACTGGACGGAAATGGCGTTGCCGTCCGTTCCGCCATTGCCTTGCGCCACCGGGATCGGGAATTCGCCGCCAGCCAAGAAGCTGGCGGTTTCTCCCGACAGCGCGACCAAAGTCGGTTCGGCCAATGTCGTTACCACGCCCTTGCGCTCCAGCGCGTTGAGGGTCGCGTCAATATTGAGGCCGCCAATGCGGAACATGCGCGACAGGATGCCGAAACTGTCGACGATCGCGCCCAGCGCCAGTTGCGGCGGATTGGGCGTCTGCGTCGAGGTGACGGCACCGGTCACAGGATCGGTGACGGTCGTTGTAGTCGTGCCGGTGGAGCTCGTCAGACTTGCCCCGCCGCCGAATGCGCCCTGGAAGCCGTTGTTGCCGCTGCCGCTGAGGAAGCCGCTGATCCCGAGATCTTTCAGCGCACCGCGCTTGATTTCGGAGAAGCGGACCTCGAGCATTACCTGCTGCGCGGACCCGATCGAAAGCAGGTTTATCACCTTGCCGGGCGCATAGGTTTCCGCGACCTGCACCGCTCGGTCGGCTGCCGGGCCGCTGCTAACGATGCCTTCGAGGATGATCGAGTCGTTCGCCATGCGCGCGCCGACTTGGTCGCTGGGCATGAGTTCGGACAGCTGCCGCTTCAGGCTGTTGACGTCCGGCCCGACCGCGACATCCACCACCGCGATCAGCATGTTACGCCGGTCGTACAGTGTCAGGCTGGTCGTGCCCATTTTCTTCCCCAGCACGTAAAGCGACTGGTCGCTTAGTGGCAGGACGTCCGCGATCTCCGGATTGCCGATTAAGGCCTTGGCGAACGGCCGGTCGGACCGCAGCACCTGGCTCTTGTTGAGCGGCACGTTGAGTTCGCCCGCACGAATCTCGGTCGCCTCGCTGACCGTCACTTGGGCGACGGCCGACAGCGGCGCGGCAATCACGCAAGTGACGGCGATGGCGGCGCCGAGCGCTGCCCCTTTAAGCCTAGCGGTCATACTCCCCCACCTCATAACTGCTGTTTTGTGTGCCCCGCGTAACGACGACAGTGCTGGTCGAGCGCTGCGGAACTACGACCGCCGCCGGGCGCGGCGACGGCCGGCGCTGCTGCACGATGCGAGCGATGCGCGCGGGACGAGCGGCAGGCGGCGCCGCGGCCGCACTCGGCGGTTGCGCGCCGGCCTTCGGTGGCAGCGAACCATAATAGCTGTAGCGAAGGTCATCGAGGCTAACCGTCTCGACGTTCGGGATGTTCTGTTCGGCGCCAGGCTTGCGTAGCACCAGGCTCAGCTGGCCAAGCTGCTGGCCAAGCGCCACTTTCTGCGCATCGAGCGGCGTAAGTTCGAGTGTCGCGGTGCGCGACACGACAGGCTGGCCGTTCGATGCGGCTGCCTGATCCATCGCGATGACTCGGATGTTCTGCAGCAGCACGTCGGTCACCTGCTGGCCCTGCGCGGCGCCATCGGCGCCGATCGGCTGGCGAGTAATCAGCACATCGACCGTGTCGTTGGGCTTCACGAAGCCGGCCACGCCGGACACGTCGTTTATGCTGACCGTAGCGGCGCGCATGCCGTCGGGCAGCAGTGCCGCGATAGAGGCGTTCTGCCCCTCGCCCGAAAGGTCGGCTGCAAGTAGCGGCTGGTTCGGAAGGATCGGGCGGAGCGCCACGCGCTTTTTGCCCTCGGGAAGCAGCTCGGCTAGCGTCTTAAACGTTCCGGGCGGAAGGCTTGTCGCGGGATAATTGACGAACCTCACCTTGTCGGGCGTGACCTCGGCGCCGAAGCTCAGCGGCAGCGCTGCAACCGCAACGCGCGTCATGCCTTCGGGCGAATTGGCGAGCTGCCGTTCGCGGCCGGTCAAATAGCTGTTGGCCAGGAGGACTGCGAACAGTCCAAGAATGATCGCGACACCGACTGCGATCAGCGTTTGACGTCTCATGTCGCACCCCCGGCGATTTTGCGGTCTTCTTCGACTTCCGCCACAACGCGGCTATACGCGAATGCCGGGGCCAGTCCGAAGACTGACCCCGGGCTCGATTAGCAGGTGCCGCCTGAAGTGGTTGGCGGATTGTCGATACAACCACGGGCTTGATCCATTGCATTGGCAATCGAGCCGCCCAGCAGCACGGCTGCCAAGGCGATCGCCGCACCGACAATGGCTAGGATAAGAGCATATTCGGCCGCGGCCGCGCCGCGATCGTCACGAAGCATGTTGATGAAAGTCGTCATAGTCCGTCCCCTTAATCATTACCTGCCCCGTCCCCACGGGACGGTTCCGATAGTCGTACGCCGGGGAGGCGAACTCGATCGATGAATGGGGAAATGGCGCACACGCCACACGCCCCCGCAGTCATTTTTTTACACGGCCCCCCAGCCGTTTGACCCAGAAAGGCTGTTCCTTCCTTAACTTTTTGTCAAGCATGACTATTTAACGCTAGTTAACTACAGATGGCCATCAATCGCGCAAAAATGGCAGTTTTCACCTGCTTTTGAATTTTGCCTGGTGCCCAAAGTCGACCCAAAGTCGATCTGACCGTATCAATTGTAGACAGATTCCGGGGGCAGGTTGCTGTCTGACAACGCCGGTCGGCGTAAGTGCTTGGAGTCTTTCGCCCATCTTGCGCGGAACTTGAGCCGAGTCGCAACCCGAGTCGCATTGCTGTGGCGTCAGGCCTCGACGCGATGCCGGAAGGTGACGTTAACTCGTTTCGACAGTAGTAAATAGGGCAGCCACAGGCCGATGCTGATCAGCACCTTCTTCACATTGCCGTCGAGAAGCGTGTGCAGCGCGTCGCCAACTTGCCCCGGCAGGCCATCCGTACTGGCGACAGCCCCGGCAATGGCGAGTTGCATGACAAGGTCCACCGCCCAGATCGCAGCCAGCAGGCGTGGAAATAGCGGCACGCGGCGAAGTGCGGCAACGAAAGCGATGGTATAGAGACTGGACAGGAGGACGACGTCCAGCGTCAGGCCAAAGCGAAGCACCGATAGCCATTGCGGCACGTCACCAGCGAACGCCGGCATCGAAGCCAGATATTCCAGCGCCCGAACCGGCACATTCAACAGCATGCCGATCATCAAGCTGACCATGATGCCGGTCGTTCCATAAAGCGGATGCGCCCGCGCCTCGTTAGCGTCGACATTGCGCCAGCGGCCGACAAATGCCAGCCGGGACGAGGGTTGGGCTAACCGGTCACCGTCCTGGAACCAGCGCAGCGCTAGTGTCATCGACAGCAACGGCGCGCTGACTAGCAGGACATAAGGTAGCAACGTCTCCAACCCCAGCCCACCATCGATCGGACTTATTGCGATCCGCGCCGCCGACGCTAGCATTGCTGCAACGAACCACCAGATCATGATGCGGGGGAGCGACCCTTCCAGCGACACCAACATTGCCGCCGATTTGACGTGCAGCCGGCTGCTCAAGTCGTTGACTGTCGAAATGAGGAAGCGTTCGTTGCTCATGAGCCTTGTAGTAAGCAATTAACCTTACTCCTTGGTAAAAGGCCTCGCGCCCTTCTAGTTCCGTTGCAGCGGCGAACGGGTTGAATTGGGCGGCGGTCGATGGCACCCCTTGTCGCGGGGGAGGCAGGGATGAGGCACGCCGACTGGTGGGAAAGGCGCTGGTTTTGCGCTTTTCTGATTATCGTGTCGGCGACGCCGCTGCTGTGGCCGCAGACACCCCCGCTGGTCGATGTGCCCGGGCATATGGGCCGCTTCCGGGTCCAACTTGACCTAGATCATTCGGAGCATCTTCAGCGCTATTTCGAATTTAACTGGGCCTTGATTGGCAATCTCGGCGTCGACCTTCTTGTCGAATTTCTCGGCCCGCTCATAGGCGTTGAACTGGCAGTAAAGCTCATCGTCATCGCTATTCCGCCGCTTACGGTCGTCGGCCTCATGTGGATCGCCCGGGAAATCCACGGCCGCGTCCCACCGACCATCATGTTTGCTGTCCCTTTTATCTACGGCTACCCGTTCAACTTCGGTTTCATCAACTTTTCCCTATCGTTGGCATTCGCTCTGATTGCCTTTGGATACTGGCTACGCCTAGCCAACTCGGCAAAGCTCGGCCTGCGGGCAGCCCTTTTCCTTCCAATCTCTTGCCTGCTCTGGATAACCCACGCGTTCGGGTGGGGGGTACTCGGACTGCTCGCCTTTTCGTCTGAGCTAGTCAGACAGCGCGACGAAGGCTCCGATTGGCGTTCCTCCTTGCTTCGGTCGGTTTTGGCGATGTCATCGCTGGGACTGCCCTTGCTATTGATGCTGCTCTGGCGAACCGGCGCCGTTGCGGGCGAAACGGATCAATTCTTCCATATTCTCGCAAAGCTATTTGCCCTTGTGGCGACGTTGCGAGATCGTTGGCTGATCTGGGACAGTTTCGGCGTTGGTGCGGCCGTTGTGCTGATCGGTGCGTCAATTTTTGACAAACGCCTCGAACGCTCACGTAAGTTGACAATTCCCACAGTCATATTGGCCGTGACATTTTTCATCATGCCTGCGCGTGTATTCGGTTCAGCCTATGCTGACATGCGTTTGGCACCGTTGATGTTCATGACCGCGGTGCTCGCAATCCGGGTCCGTTGCGATGGGCTGACAGGCGACCGCTGGCTGGCCTGGCTCGGACTCGCTTTTATGCTGTTGAGGCTGGGGGGGAATACGATCAGCTTTGCCATTGCGGACCTTGACGCGCGACGCTGGCTAACGGCGCTCGCCCATATCCCGAAGGGATCCGCCGTCGCCACACTGACCGGCGATTATTGCAGCGAACGTTGGGCTATGCCGCGCCACACTCATCTAGGATCGTTCGTCGTCATTCGGCGCGAAGGATTTTCAAACGACCAGTGGCAGGCTGCTGGCGCACAACTCCTTCGCATCAATTATCCAAAGGCACGCTACTTTGTCGACGATCGCTCTACGTTCATTTATTCCGACGCTTGCATCGCCCACACCGAGGAAATCTCCGAGCGCCCGTTGGAGTATGATCATAGCCCAAAGGCTGCCTTGCGAGCCATCCCTCGCGACGCCTTCGACTTTATCTGGATGATCGATCCGCCGGACTATAAAATGCGCGCGCGTCCCGGGCTCGTACCAGTATGGCGTACACACGACGCAATTCTATACCGGATAGACAAAACTTTCGTTGCTCCAGTTCGATCACCTATCACAGACTAGTTGGCGTCCATCTCTCAGCCAGCTGCCATGACGCATAGGCGATAATGGCCGCTACCGGCGCATCGATGGCATAGTGATAGCCACTATGGATGGAGCCCACCACGATCGCCGCTGCAAAGACGCAAGACGGAATGAACCACGCCGTTCGGCGCGCCGCCAAGACGAAGATTGTGACAGCAGCAACGTGCATCGATGGCATGGCCGAAATTCCCCCGCCATAATATGCCTGAGGGGAACTGACACCTTCCAACAAATATTGTGGTCCTTTAAGAAATGGCGCCTCGGCATCAAGTAGATTTGCAAGCCGATCCTTCAACGGCTCAAACCGACTTCCGAGTTTCGCATCAATCAAGTGGGAAAATATGGGACCTGCGGCGGACAAGAGATAGGCTGTAACAAATCCACCCGCAAACCAGGTTAAAAGCATAGCGGTGTAAAAGACGCCAATGGTACGAATAGTCCCAAAAAAAGTGATGAGAGACTGAGAATAAGCTAAAGCAGCAACCCAAATAGGAACGTAAATCGCTTGAATAACCCCTGTTGACAGCGGCCCAAACATTGAGTGAGTTATTCTCCACGGATCTGTGGCAAATACCGCCTTATCTAGATTCGCGAAGGTATGGTCGAACCTAAAGCCGACCAGCGGCAATATGGCTGATTTCGTTGCCGTAAAGGACGCTAGAAATACTGGAAAAACGATAAGCGGAAGAACTTGCATCGGCAGTTTAGTTTTTAGCTCTGTCCAAAGCGAGCGCGTGGGTTCCAGCTCTCTCGCATAGGCAAGTTGCAACGTTCGATAGAACACCCAAATCATCAGTGCAGTCAACGTGACTACCATTGAACCACGGAAGTAGTCGTCTAGTAGATCGAACGGGCTTGGACCGCCTAATGCATGGGTGGAAATGCCAGCGCCAAGCATTAAGAGGCAGATGAAGATTGGCGCGGCAAGCCAGCGATGATTGCCAACGCGGCCGGATAATGAAGTGGATTTCACTGCGAGCCCCGAACTTTATGCAGGCGGTAACATGAAAAGTTTTACTGTCCTACAGCAACCGTGTTCGCGCGAGCGCCGAAGGGTTAACTCTTCATTTCGTGGGTCTTGCGTGTGCGAGCGCGGTCATTTCTGCCGCAGTCATCTACGTCGAAGTTGGCGCCGCCCCAACGTATACTTCGTACCGGTTTCGTGGTCACTTTCCTTTCATGCAGTATGGTGCCCACCGACCGACGCCGCGACGTTACGAGGGGAGTGACCCTCGATAGCGACTTTCAACCAGGAACCGCGCCCGCCTTGGTTTTGTCGCGTTTTTCCGGCTAGCGTCCGGCCAAACGCCTTATGGATATTTATCTTCCCATTGCCGGTCAGTCGGTCAACGCCCTGTTGATCATATTGCTTGGCGGGCTGGTTGGCCTCTTGTCCGGAATGTTCGGCGTCGGCGGCGGGTTCCTGACCACGCCGCTACTCATCTTCTACGGCATCCCGCCCACCGTCGCCGTCGCCTCGGCGACGACGCAGATTACGGGCGCTTCCGTGTCGGGCGTCTACGCGCATATGCGACGGGGCGGCGTCGATCTGAAAATGGGCGGGGTGATGATCGTCGGCGGCGCGTTCGGAAGCCTGGTCGGCGCTGGCTTGTTCCGATTGTTGCAATCGTCGGGCCAGATCGACCTCGTAATCGGTTTTCTTTACGTCATTCTTCTCGGCGGCATCGGTGCGTTGATGCTCAAGGACGCGATGGTCGCGCTGGGCTGGATCAAGCTGGAAGCGCCGAAGGACCGACCGCGTCACAACCGCTGGGTTGCCGGCCTGCCGGGCCGCTGGCGCTTCTACGCGTCCGGACTCTATTTGTCGCCTCTCGCTCCGCTAGCGCTCGGCTTCCTCGCCGGAATCATGACAGTCCTGCTCGGCGTCGGCGGCGGTTTTATTCTCGTCCCCGCGATGATTTACATCCTCGGCATGGCTGCGCGCGTTGTCGTCGGGACCAGCTTGGTCATGATCCTGGCGGTGAGCGCCGTAACAACCATGATTCACGCCATGACCACCCAGTCGGTCGACATCGTCCTCGCCGCACTGCTGCTGGTCGGCGGCGTGATCGGTGCGCAATATGGCGCAGTCCTCGCGACACGGCTGAAGCCTGACTACCTGCGCCTCGCCCTCGCTAGCATTATCCTACTCGTCGCCATTCGCATGCTGCTCGGCCTTGCGTGGCGGCCCGACGAAATCTTCACGGTCGAATATCTGTGAGGCGCGCGCTGCTCCTCTTCGGCCTAGCGCCGCTGCTGATGGCGCAGAGCCAGCCCAGGTTGGTGCCCGACATTTCTGCACGGTCGATCGAGATCCGCTACAGCTTTACCGGAGCCCAGCTGCTGCTGTTTGGCGCAATTCTCTATCCCGGCGGGCGAGTGCCCAGCCGGCCGGCCGACGTCATCGTCGTCTTGAAGGGTCCGGTGCAGCCCATCCTGTTACGCGAAAAGCAAAAGATCGCCGGCATCTGGATGAATGCGGACAGCAACCGCTTCAGCTCCGCGCCCAGCTTCTACGCGGTCGCCTCTTCGGAACCGGTGCGCAATCTGGTCGATGAACGCACGGCGGCTATCTACGAACTAGGCCTGCAGGACCTTCAGCTCTCCACCGGTGGCGGCGCGCTTCCGGAAAAAGAACGGCGCTTCGAGGCGGGGTTGCTCGACCTTCGCAAGCGTGAGGGGCTGTTCGCCGAATATCCGACCGGCGTCGAAATTAGCGAGGGCGTGCTTTACCGGGCACGGATCTCAATCCCCAGCCAGGTTCCCGTCGGCACCTACACCGCCGAAACCTTTCTCGTTGCCGACGGCAAGGTAATCGCCGCTGCCACGCGCGAGATCGAGATCGGCAAGTCCGGCTTTGAGCGCTTCATTGCGCTGGCCGCCACGCGCCACAGTTTCCTTTACGGCTTGGCCGCCGTCATCCTGTCGCTCGGTCTCGGCTGGGCGGCCGCCATGGCCTTCCGCCGGCGCTCCTAAAGCCAATTTTAACCGAATTCGCTTATTCCGCCCCTGAAGACATTCACCGTCAAGGGGTGGCGTAAGCAATGACCGATCAACCGAGCCTGAAGCAGTTTCTTGATGAACTGAACAATTATGCCGACACGGATGCACCGGCCGGCAATTCAGCGTCGGGTGCTGCGCTTCCGCCGATTGGCCAGGTGCTAGAAATCGCCGGTTCCGGTTCGCGCGTCGTTATGGATGCCGCACGCCTCCTCGAAATGCAGTCGAGTAGCGACCATAGCGTTGCCATGTCCGGCCAGGTCGGTAGCCAGGTGAAGGTAAAGGTCGGCGACAACTGGCTCGTCGCCAACGTCCGCACGCTTCGCGCCGGCGACGAGGCCGGAACGGTCATCGCCAACGTCGACTTCCTTGGCGAAGGCAGCCAGCGGGGCGACGGCGGCCTGTCCAGCTTCCGCCGCGGTGTCACCCGTTATCCGATCCCCGGCGCGACCGTCATGCCCGTCACCACCGACGACATGCGCGCCATCTTCGCCGCCAGCGATGAACCGCACGTCGAGATCGGCACCGTCTACCCGACCGAGGATATCCGCGGCACGCTCTACGTTGACCCGATGCTGTCGAAGCATTTTGCTATCCTGGGTTCGACCGGTACCGGTAAGTCGACCTCGGTCGCGCTGATCCTGCACCGAATTTCGCAGCTGTCGCCCGAAGGTCATATCGTCATGATCGACCCGCACGGCGAATATTCGGCCGCGTTCAAAAGCTGCGGCGAGCTTTTCAACGTCGACAATCTCCAGCTGCCCTATTGGCTGCTGAACTTCGAAGAACATTGCGAAGTGATGCTGACCACCGATGGCGCGGAAAGGCAACGCGACGCTGACATCCTGGCCAAGTGCCTGCTCGCCGCGCGGACCAAGTCCAAGTCGTCGGAACAGTATGGCAAGGTGACGGTGGATTCGCCGATCCCCTACCTGCTGACCGACCTCAACCAGATCCTGGTCGCGGAGATGGGCAAGCTGGACCGGGCCGGCGACACCACACCCTACCAGCGGCTGAAGAACAAGCTGGACGAGCTTCGCGCCGATCCGCGCTACACCTTCATGTTCTCCGGCATGCTTGTCAGTGACTCGATGGGCAGCTTTATCTCGAAGCTGTTTCGCCTGCCGAGCCACGGCCGCCCCATCTCGATTGTCGACGTGTCGGGCGTTCCGTCCGAAGTCACTAGCGTCGTCGTGTCGGTGCTCGCCCGGATGGTATTCGACTATGCTATCTGGTCGCGGACCGAGGCGCAGCGCCCGCTGCTGCTCGTCTGCGAAGAAGCGCACCGCTACGTCCCCAAAGATGAAAACAGCGGCGGCCAGGCCGTGCGCAAGATCTTGGAACGTATCGCCAAGGAAGGTCGTAAATACGGCGTGTCGCTGGGCCTCATTACGCAGCGCCCGTCCGACCTTGCCGAAGGCGTTCTGTCGCAGTGCGGTACCATCATCTCGATGCGCTTGAACAACGACCGCGACCAAGCGTGCGTCCGTGCCGCCATGCCGGAAGGCGCGCGCGGCTTCCTCGACGCCATTCCGGCGCTTCGCAACCGCGAGTGCATCGTCTGCGGCGAAGGCGTTGCTATTCCGATTCGCGTCCGCTTCGACGACCTGGAGCCTGAAAAACGTCCGGCCTCGTCTGATCCCAGCTTCGCCGCCGCCTGGCGGGAAACCGGTGATGAAGAGGGAATCATCTCGCGGACTGTGAAGCGGTGGCGCGGACACGGCAGATAGTTTGTCTGTGACGTAAAGTAAGGGCCTCGCTCCCGCGTGGGGGCGACGCCCTTGCAACTGATCGCCGCTAAATCCGCGCCAAAATGTTCCGAAGGTCCTGCGAGGTCAGCGGCTTCTGGAAGCAGCCGACGCAGTCGAGCCCGTGATGCTTGGCCAACACGCCGGACGCTTCGACCACCGGCGCATCGCAGCCGGACACGATCATCAGTTTCCCGTCGTATTTTCGCGCTTTCAAATAACGCAACATCTCCACGCCGTCGCACCCGGGCATTGCAAGGTCGAGCGCGATGGCATCGGGGTGATGGTGATCCAGTGCCCGCTCAAATTCTTCGGGAGTGGTGACGGACACAGCTTTCCAGCCGGCATCCTCCGCGACGGTCGTCATGAACTCGGCAAGCAGAGGCTGATCTTCGACTACCAGCAAAGTGTCACCGCGCATCGGCAACCGCTCCATCACGTTTCGCGATGGAGACAATGAGTGGTCGAGCGATTTCGTTCCCGCACTTATCGCTACGGGCTTGTTTCGGCACAGGATAGTTGCACGCCCGCTACAGGAAGCCGCGCGCTATTCAGAGTGCGTCGGATTGCACAAATTGCCAGGGAACGGCCCTTGACGGGCGTCCGGATTGCTCGGGCTATCGAACCAATCATACTGCGCAAAGAACGACCTGTAAGACTGGGTCCGGCCACCCGGGTCGATCTGGACAAAGACGTCCGGCGCGACCTCGATCCAGAAACCGTCGGGCGTATCGTTATAGCCGGAGAACGAGCATTCCGACTGTCCCCGGTTGTTCACTTCCCTGCAGTTGCCTGTGATTTCGCCAGCAGGCGCGGGAAACGCCAGCGTCGCGGCTAGCAGGCATCCGATGAAGACTCGCATATTCTCCTACTTGATCTTGACTGTCAGCAAACGCTTCCTGCCCGCTGGAGTCGCCGATCTGGCCAATATCATGGGTAGAGACCCGGGTTGAGCTAACGAAGGTTACGCCAAGCCTTGAATTGCCCGGCCTACCCGTCATTCTGCACCTCTCCGAGAGGCGTGGGAATTTGGCGTTGCAGCAATACCGGTTTGAAGCCTTCACGCTGGACACGGCCAACCGAGAATTGGCTCGCGACGGCCGACGGGTCGAATTAAGTGCCCGTTATTTCGACGCGCTGGCTCTGATGGTCAGCCAGCCGCAGACACTGATGACCAAGGCCCGCCTCCTGGACGAAGTCTGGAACGGCGTACCTGTCACGGACGAAGCGCTGACCCAGTGCATCCGCACACTGCGCCGCGCCCTCGGCGATAGCGCCACGTCGCCGCGTTTCATCGAAACAGTTCCGAAGCATGGCTATCGCTTCATCGGGCAGGTCGACGGAACGGAAAGCCCGGTTCCGCTTGCCCTCTCGGCGCACCGCGGCCTGCCACGACCTATGCTGGTCGGCGCCGCAGGAACCATCGGCGGGGGCCTGGCGGGCGTACTCGGCGGAATTATCTACGGCTTCCTCGCGGCGTCCCAGCCGCTGCAAGCGGGGCTTGGCGGGGCGTCGGTCCTCCTCGTACTCATTGCACTGACAACCTTGGTTGGGCTGATCGGCGGGGCGGGCGTGTCCTTCGGCATCGCCGCCGCGGACTCTCTGCGTAGTTCTGCCCCTGCCAGCATTGCGGGCGGCGCGGTCGGCGGCTTGCTGGTCGGCGCCATCGTTAAGCTGCTCGGGCTGGACGCGTTCAGCCTTCTCCTTGGCCAGTCACCCGGGAATATCACCGGCGCATACGAAGGCGCGTTGCTCGGCGCAGCCGCAGGGATCGGGGCATGGCTGGCGGGTCGCTGGCGAGCACAGCGCCTGCGTCGCAGCGTCGCTGCGTCAGCCGCCGTCGGCGCGACAACCGGCCTTCTCATCATCCTGACCGGCGGACGGCTAATGGCCGGGAGTCTCGATCTCTTGTCGGGCCAGTTTCCTGCATCGCGTTTGCGCTTCGATCATCTCGGCCGGCTGCTTGGCGATGATGGTTTCGGCCCATGGGTACACGCCATCAGCGGCGCGCTGGAAGGCATGTTGTTCATTGCGTTCGTCGCCGCCGCCATCGGACTCGCGCGGCGACAGCTGTCGGACGGTTCGTCTTAGCTTCTCCCGCCAATCGCCATCAGCTGAGCCAGCCGCGCTTTGAACTTGCCCAGCTCTGCTCCGCCGAGCGCAGTCTGGCTAGCGAACTTCACGCCCATCGGATTGATCGCGACACCATTGCGATGCACCTCGTAATGAAGGTGCGGACCGGTCGACAGGCCGCTTGACCCGACATAGCCGATGACCTGTCCCTGCCGAATAATGCTGCCTGGTTCGACGATGATCCGGCTCATGTGGCTATAGCTTGTCGCCAATCCGCCACCATGCGCCAACCGGACCTGCCGACCATAGCCGCCTGCCCAGCCAGCGCGGCTGACCTGCCCGTCGGCGGCGGCCACGATTGGCTGGCCATAATGGGCGCCGAAATCAATTCCGCGATGCATTCTGGCGAAGCGCAGGATTGGGTGGACCCGAAGACCGAAGCTTGACGTGATCCGCGCCGCGACCGGCCAGGCCATGGTCGCGACCTGCCGCCCGGCGCCGTTGACGTCCATCCAGTCTGTTCGGCCGTTCAACGTCCACTTTATCAGCCTGACCGGCTTTCCGGCCGCCCGGTCGATCGCGGCGTAGAGCAGCGGCCCCGCCTGACTTTCGCCCGTTGCAGCCCGGCGGTTAGCGATAATCAGGTCGAACTGGTCGTTCGGCGCGACCTCGCTGCCGACATCGATCTGCGTCGCGAGTGCACGAAGATATTCGCTTGCCGAGGCCGACGGAACGCCCGCCGCCCGCAGCGCCCAGTAGAGTCCGTCACCAACGCGCCCTCTAACCCGCAGAGGTGTCGAATCCACCGCGATCCGGCTGGCGGAAATCGTCAATGCGTCTCCCGAGCGGCTGACGAAAAGGTTAAGATCGAGTCCGGCCCGAAGCGCGATGCGCTCGATCGGGCGGACGCCGTTAGGGCTCCGTCTTCCTAGCCGGATCGAGAGGCTTGTACCGGGCGAGACCTTGCCCCCTGCGGCGGACATGATCATCCGCGCCGCCTGTCCCGCTTCGACGTAGCTTGCGCCCGCGCGCGCCAGCAGCTGGTCGACCGTGTCGCCACTACCCAGTCGGGCAAACAAGTCGATACTCGGCCGGTCCGGCGCTACCGCCAGCGGTTCCACCAGGGAGTTGGCGGCCATGCGCCCTCCTGTCCCCGATCCAGCACTCGTCGGTTCAATGGCCAGTTCGCGAAACTGATCCGCCTCAGCGCCGCCTACGAAACTAGTCCCGGTGGCAGGCAGGGGTTCGAATGGTGCGGGCGCAAGCACCGCGACGAGGGCGCACAGGAAACTAAGCGTCGCGACGCCGCCCCACCAGCGTTTGGACAGCGGCTCTTCGGCCAGGTCGACGACAAGGTCGATATCGCGCAGCTTCTTCCGGCGGCGGCCGAACCTTGCGACATGCGGCCCGGCAACGGCCGTTGCCTCGGCGTTTCGCCACTGTGCGCGCATGTCGAGCAAGAAAAGCCGTCCTTCGTTCCCGGTCTCTCCCGCCATCATGGTTAAAAAGGGTTAAAGTCCCCTAAACATCGGACACTTAAGCGCTTGCGCTTCCGCGCGCGCGTGCCAAGATTGCTGTTATGCCCGCCCCTGGTGACGGCCTTCTCCGGGCCATTCTCGGCCCGACCAATACCGGCAAGACCTACTTGGCGATTGAGCGGATGTGCGCCCATTCGTCTGGCGTCATCGGGTTTCCGCTCCGGCTGCTCGCCCGCGAAGTCTATGATCGCGTGGTCCAGATCAAGGGCGCCAACCAAGTCGCGCTGATCACTGGGGAGGAGCGCATCGTCCCGCAGGGCGCGCGCTATTTCCTGACGACCGCCGAATCCATGCCAATCAAGGGCTGGGCCGAACATCCCGACGATAGTGGCCGCGACTTCGCCTTCGCGGCGATCGATGAGGCTCAGCTCGGCATCGATCCGGAGCGCGGTCATGTCTTTACCGACCGCATGTTGCGCGCGCGGGGCCGGGAGGAAACGCTGATCCTCGGCTCCGACACGCTGAGGCCACTCATTCGCAAATTGCTGCCCGACGCGGAAATCGTCAGCCGGCCCCGCTTTTCAACACTACGCTACGCCGGCGCGACCAAGCTGTCCCGCCTGCCACCACGCTCCGCCATCGTCGCGTTCAGCGCGGAGCAGGTCTATGCACTTGCCGAGATGCTGCGCCGCTTCAAGGGCGGGGCCGCCGTTGTCATGGGTGCTCTGTCCCCGGCCACCCGCAACGCTCAGGTCGCAATGTTCCAGCGCGGCGAGGTGGATCATCTCGTTGCTACCGACGCGATCGGCATGGGCCTCAACATGGACGTGACGCACGTTGCTTTCGCTGGCCTCGAAAAGTTCGACGGCCGGCGCGACCGACGCCTGACCATTTCCGAGATGGCGCAGATTGCGGGGCGCGCCGGCCGCCACCAGCGCGACGGCAGCTTCGGCACGCTCGGCCTCGGCGGCGACAGCGCGCCGGAGTTTAGCGAAGAAGAAATCAACGCGATCGAAGAGCATCGCTTCCGCCCGCTCGATTCACTCTATTGGCGAAACTCCGACCTTGATTTCACCTCCGTAGCCGACCTCATTCGCAGCCTCGAAATTCGGAGCGAAGACCCCCTCCTGCGAAGCGCGCCGCTGGCAATCGATCTCGCGGTGTTGAAGCTGATCGCGGAGGATCCCGCGATCGCCGCCACGCGCGGCGTCAAGGCGCGGCGGCTTTGGGCGGTCTGTGGTCTTCCCGACTTCCGCAAGGTCGGGCCGATGCACCACGCGCGCATGGTTCGCCGCCTCTACGGCTACATCAGCGAGGGAGGCCATATCCCGCACGAGTGGTTCGCGGCCGAAGTCACGCGCCTCGACCGGGTGGAGGGCGATATCGAGGCGCTAGCCGACCGGCTCGCTGGTATCCGCAGTTGGGCCTATATCGCGCAGCGCGCAGACTGGCTCGCCGATCCCGCCAAATGGGCCGCTCGTACCCGCGCAGTAGAGGGCCGGCTGAGCGATGCACTTCACGAACGGCTGACCCAACGCTTTGTCGACCGGCGTACTGCAGTCCTGGTCCGAGACATTGGCGCGCGCGGTGCGGACGCCCTGCCCGTCACCGTCGCGGCCGACGGCGAGGTCAGCGTGGGACCGGAGCCGATTGGCCATTTGGCAGGCTTTGAATTTCGCGTCGATCCCTCAGCTCGCCACGCCGACAAGCGCCTGCTGCTCGCTGCCGCCGAGCGGCGCCTCGGTGACGAATTGGACCGCCGCGCCGCTGCCCTGTGCGATGCGCCTGACACCGATTTCCAGTTGGTCGAGGAGGCCGGCAGCCTCGGCATCGGCTGGAACGAGCATGTCCTTGCCCGGCTGGCGCCCGGACGGTCCTTGATGGAGCCGGCGGTTCGCACTGCACGGCCGCTCGATCGGCTGTCCGCGACGCGCCGCGCCACACTGCGGGCGCGGCTCGAGCGCTGGATCGAAAGCCAGGTCGCTCGCCATTTGCCTGCCCTTAAGACTTTGGCGGTCACGGCCATCGATCCGGCCGCCAGCCCTGGCGTCCGCGCGCTCGCTGCCATGCTAGTCGACGCCGGCGGAATCCTTCCGCGCCGGACCATGGCGGCGCAATTGGCGGCTCTCGACAAGGTCGACCGACACACGCTGCACCGTCTTCGCGTCCGGCTCGGCGCGCTTGATATTTATGTCCAGTCGCTGCTCAAGCCCGCAGCCCAGCAGTGGCGTGGCGCGTTGCTCGCGGTTCGCGCCGGGGCCGCAATGCCGCGCCTGCCCGAGGCGTCCGCCGCCACGCTAGACGGATCGGCGGACCCGCGTGGCGCGGCACTCGCTTTCCGCCGATTGGGCGCGACCTGGCTCCGCATCGACCTTGCCGATCGGCTGGCGTCGCATGCGCACCAGGTGCGTCAACATGGCGGCAGCGACCCTGTCGATGCGGCGCTTGCGACCAGCCTGGGTCTCGACGAGCCGACCATCCGCCACCTGATGGCCGAAATTGGCTTCGTTCCATCGGGCGAGGCCTGGACTTGGCGCGGCCAGCGCCGGCCGCGCCGCCGCGCGCCACAGGGACCAAAACCAGGCAACGCTTTTGCAGCATTGGCAGGTCTCAAGCGTTAATCGCCGGTGCGTCTCGACCGCTACCTATTCTTCATTCGGCTGTTGAAAAGCCGCAGCCTCGCCCAAGCGCTGATCGACGAGGGGCATGTGAGGCTGGACGGGCGGCGCGTCGCCAAGACGGCCGAGGATGTGCGTGTCGGCAACATCATTGCCATGCCTCTTCACGGTACGGTTCGCGTCATTCGAGTGCTGGCCATTCCGGCCCGTCGGGGTCCGCCGGCTGAAGCGCGCGCTCATTATGAGGAGATTGACGCGGGCAGCGCCGCGACTTAGCGACTGCTCAAGTTCAAGGGAGCCAATACGCCATGACCTACGTCGTCACCGACGCCTGCATCCGTTGCAAATATATGGACTGCGTCGAAGTGTGTCCGGTGGATTGCTTCTACGAGGGTGAGAATATGCTCGCCATCAATCCCAACGAATGCATCGACTGCGGGGTGTGCGAACCGGAATGCCCGGCCGAGGCGATCTTACCCGACACCGAAAGCGGCCAGGAAAAGTGGCTGGAGCTGAACGCGACCTTCTCGGCACAGTGGCCCAACGTCACGCGCAAGAACAACCAGACGCCGGAAGACGCCGACGAGCACAAGGGCGAAGAAGGCAAGTATGAGAAGTATTTCTCGCCAGAGCCCGGGCAGGGGGACTGACGCTCGGGAACAATGGGGCTTTCCGAGCGCTAGCCGCCCGATAATAGGGGAAGGCTTGTTCATGTTAAAATCCATTGCCGCCACGGCGGCCCTGCTGTTCGCGATGCCGGCGCTAGCCCAGTCCGGCGATTCCGCGTTGCCCGATCCCAACGACCAGAGCGATACCGTCACCATCGGTGCGGGCGCCGCCTATATCCCCGATTACGAAGGGTCCGACGATTACCGGATCATCCCGGCGGGAGCGATCCGCGGCCGCGTCAGCGGCATCAGCTTCTTCACCCGCGCAACCTACCTTTATGTCGATGTCGTCGGGCGCGGCGACGATGCGCTGGAATTCGACGTCGGCCCCATTGTCGGCGCGCGCCTCAACCGCACCGGCAAGATCAAGGATGATTTTGTCGACGCGCTTCCTGAGCGGGAAACAGCGTTCGAGGTCGGCGGCTTCGCCGGCGTCACCTACCACGGCCTGACAAACCCTTATGACTCGCTCAGTTTCCGCGTCGATGTGGTGAAGGATGTCGGCAATGCGCATGAATCGACGGTTGTCACACCGACAATCGATTTTGGGACGCCTCTGTCGCGCCACACCTATGTTGGAGCATCCCTTAGCGCCGAATGGGCCGGCGGCGGATATGCCGACTATTATTATTCGATCTCACCCACGGACTCGATTGCTAGCACCCTGCCGGTTTACGACGCCGACGGCGGCTTCAAGAGCTGGCGGCTGGGCCTTCTCGTCAACCAGTCGCTCTCCGGCGACCTGACAAGCGGTCTGTCACTCTTCGGCACCGGCAGCTATTCACGACTGGCGGGCGACTTCAAGGATTCGCCGATCGTCGATCTTCGCGGTAGCGCCAGCCAATGGCTCGCCGCAGTGGGCCTCGCCTATACCTTCTAGCCAGCATCCACCCGCACTTGGTATCAGCTTGCCATGCGCTGGATTCACACTGCAATGATCTTGATGCTCGGAGGGGCTGCCATTGCTCAAACCGGATCAATCAGCCGCGCCCGCTTCACTGCTGACATGGACGCCCAGTTTCGGGCGATCGATACCGACCGCAACGGCCAGCTAAGCACCGTCGAGATCGAGGCGTCGCAACGCGCCGAGGCCTCGACCGCCGCCAGCCGGCGCAACACGACACTGTTCGCGCAGCTCGATACCGACAAGGATGGCAAGCTCACTCCACAGGAGTTCGACAAGCTCAACAATCCGCCGCCAAACACCGCCAATGCCGCGCTGATGTTGGGACGAATGGACGGCAACCGGGACCGGCAGGTCAGCATGGCGGAGCATCGCGCCGCCATGCTCGCCAATTTCGACCGGCTCGACACCAATCGCGATGGCGTCGTCAGCGCGGCCGAAATGAAAGCGGGTGGCGCGCAGCCACGCTAGCGGCGCCGCTCGATCAGGTCGATCACCGCATCGGCCGCCTGCTCAGCCGTCATCTTCACCGTGTCGATCCAAAGTTCGGGCTGTTCGGGCGGTTCGTAGGGACTGTCTATGCCGGTGAAGTTGGGCAGCTCGCCTGCACGCGCCTTGGCATAGAGTCCCTTCACGTCGCGGGCCTCGGCGTCGGCGAGCGGCGTGTCGACAAACACCTCGATGAATTCGCCGTCTGGCAGCATCCGACGCACCATCTCCCGCTCTGCCCGGAACGGCGAGATGAAAGCGGTCAGGACAATCAGGCCCGCATCGGCCATCAGCTTAGCGACCTCGCCGACGCGGCGGATATTCTCGATGCGGTCAGCCTCGGTAAAGCCGAGATCCTTGTTGAGCCCGTGCCGCACATTGTCGCCATCCAGGAGAAAGGTGTGACGGCCAAGGGCCACCAGCTTCTTCTCGACGAGGTTGGCGATCGTCGACTTGCCGGCGCCACTTAAACCCGTGAACCAAAGCACTGCCGGCTTCTGCCCTTTTAGCCGGGCGTGGGTTTCACGGCTGACGTCCAAAGCCTGCCAGTGGATGTTTTCTGCCCGGCGAAGCGCAAAATGCAGCATGCCTGCCGCGACCGTCGCATTGGTCAGCTTGTCGATCAGGATGAAGCCGCCTAGCGCCCGATTGGGCCCACCGTCGTGCTGGTCCCGATAGGGTTCGAAAACGATAGGCCGGTCGACGGTCAGGTCGGCGACGCCGATGGCATTGAGGTCCAGCGTCTTAGCTGCAAGCTCATCCAGCGTGTTGACGTTGAGCTGATATTTGGGGTGGGCCACCGTCGCCGTCGCAGACTGGGTGCCCAGCTTCAGCCAATAGCCTTTGCCCGGCACCATCTCTTCATCCGCCATCCAGACGATCGTCGCTTCGAACTGGTCGGCTGCGTGGGGCGCTTGGCTGGCGGCGGCAATGACGTCCCCGCGCGAACAGTCAACTTCGTCCTCCAGGGTCAGCGTCACCGACTGCCCGGCAACCGCTTCATCAAGATCGCCACCCATGGTCACGATGCGCGCGACGGTGGATGTCCGTCCCGACGGCAGGATGCGCACCTCGTCGCCCGGCGCTATGCGACCGCTCGCTACCTGCCCGGCAAAACCCCGGAACGACGGGTCTGGCCGGCTGACCCATTGCACCGGCATGCGAAACGGCTTGGCCTCATCCGATTCACTGTCGATTGGCACCGTTTCTAAGTGCTCGACCAGCGTCGGTCCGTCGTACCAGTCCATCGCCTCGCTGCGCGCCGCGATGTTGTCGCCATTGAGGCCTGACACGGGAATGGCGATCCACTGGTCGATACCGATGCGGTCGGCGAACGCCCGGTAGTCGGCGACGATGGCGGCGAACAAGTCGGCGTCGTGGTCGACTAGGTCCATCTTGTTGATCGCCAGCACGAAGCGCCGGATTCCCACCATCTGCGCCAGGATGGAGTGTCGCCGCGTCTGTTCCAGAACGCCCTTGCGCGCATCGACTAGCAGCACCGCCAGCTCGGCGGTCGAGGCGCCGGTGACCATGTTGCGCGTATATTGCTCGTGGCCCGGCGTGTCGGCGACGATGAACTTGCGCTTGTCCGTCGCGAAGAAGCGATAGGCAACATCGATAGTGATGCCCTGTTCGCGCTCCGCTGTAAGGCCGTCGACCAGCAGAGCGAAATCGATGTTCGACCCTTGCGTCCCGACCCGCCGGCTGTCGCTTTCCAGCGCCGCCATCTGGTCCTCGAAAATCTGCTTCGAATCGTGCAGCAGCCGGCCGATTAAAGTGGACTTACCGTCATCGACGCTGCCGCAGGTGATGAAGCGCAGCAGCTCCTTCGCCTTCTGCCGCTCAAGGTAGGCGCCGATGTCGGCGGCGATGAGGTCGCGCTCGTCTGCACGGAAGGCCATCTAAAAATAGCCCTCCTGCTTCTTCTTCTCCATGGACCCGTCGCCCGCGTCGCGGTCGATAATTCGGCCCTGCCGCTCGCTCGTCGTCGCCAGCAGCATTTCTTGAACAACCTTCTCGATCGTGTCGGCGTCGCTCTCGACCGCGCCTGACAAGGGATAGCAGCCTAGAGTCCGGAAGCGCACCGACCGGGTTTCGACCCGCTCGCCGTCGCGCAGCCGGAACCGCGCGTCGTCGACCATCAGAAGCAGGCCGTCCCGTTCCACCACCGGCCGGGGCGCGGCCAGGTACAAAGGAACGATCTCGATCCCTTCGGCCATGATGTATTGCCACACGTCGAGCTCGGTCCAATTCGACAGCGGGAATACCCGCATCGATTCCCCGGGTGACTTCCGCACATTGTAGAGCGACCACAACTCCGGCCGCTGTCGCTTTGGGTCCCACCGATGGCTGGCCGAGCGGAACGAGAAAATCCGCTCCTTCGCGCGGCTCTTCTCCTCGTCGCGCCGGGCGCCGCCGAACGCCGCGTCGAACCCGTACATGTCGAGCGCCTGCCGAAGACCTTCGGTCTTCCACATGTCGGTATGCCGCGGCCCATGGTCGAACGGGTTGATACCCTTCGCCTCCGCCTCCGGGTTCTTGTAGGTGATGAGCTCGATGCCCGCCTCGCCGCTGACCTTGTCGCGCGAGGAATACATGTCGCGAAACTTCCAGGTCGTATCGACGTGCAGCAGCGGGAAGGGCAGCGGCGCGGGATAGAAGGCCTTGCGCGCGAGATGCAGCATCACGGCGCTGTCCTTGCCAATCGAGTACAGCATTACCGGGCGCGCCGCCTCCGCGACCGTTTCACGCATGATGTGGATGCTCTCGGCCTCCAGCCGGTCGAGATGGGAAAGTCTGGACATTCGCTGCCTGTGAAGCCCGCGCTCGCTGCAAAGGTCAAGCCGCTCCTTGCCCCATCCCCGGTTCATATTGCCGCAAGGCGCCTTGCGGCACTCGGCGCGTAAGGGCCATTATGAGGCCAAAGCATTTCGAAAGGACAATCCATGTTCGCACGCCTGACCGCCGCCCTGACTCTGGCGGCGATCCCCGCCTTGGCCTTGGCGCAAGCTCCTGCAGAGGAAGACAAGCCGATCACCAAGGCCGAGTTATCGGCCAAGCTCGACGCCGACTACGCCAATCTCGATGCCGACAAGGACGGCAAGGTCACCGCGGCCGAAATCAACTCCCGCCTGAAAATCAGTGCCGAGGCCGAGCTGGAGGTCATTAAAAAGGAGCGCGACGCCGCCTTCGCCAAGTTCGATACGGACGGCAATGGTACCATCACTCGCGCCGAGTTCGACGCGCGCGCTAAGTTGCCGACTATCAAGGATCCGGACGCCAAGCCGTTCCTCGCCCGCTTCGACGGCAATAAGGACGGCACGATCAGCAAGGACGAGTTCCGCGCTCCGACCCTCGCCAACTTCACCAAGCTGGACGCCAACAAGGATGGCACGATCAGCATCGCCGAGCAGAATGCCGCCGCCTCCGCGCTGGCGAAGAAGCCGGCGGCCAAGACGACCCCGCCGATCGGCCGCTAGACGCGGGCGGCCGGCAGGCCTAAACGCCTACGCATCCCCGGGGAGCCGATAGCGGCTGAGAGGCAGTTCATGACTGCGACCCGTCGAACCTGATCCGGCTAGCACCGGTGTAGGGAGCGGATGACGGGTCACCCGCCATCCCTCCGCTTTTGGAGATTGAGATGGCTGACGTTGATCCGAAGATTACTAATCCCAACGTCACGACCGGCTCGATCCGGGGAAGCCGCAAGGTCTTTGTCGAAGGCCGGGACGGCATCCGGGTTGCGATGCGGGCCATCGACCTGGAGCCATCGTGCGGGGAGCCACCGCTCAACGTCTACGACACCAGCGGCCCCTACACCGATCCAAATCAACGCATCGACATCATGGCCGGCCTGCCGGAGCTTCGCCGCGATTGGATCCGCGAACGCGGAGATGTCGAAGAGGTGCAGCAGCGCGAGGTCCGCCCCGAGGACAATGGACAACTCGGCCCCGACCGTAGCGGCGGCGTCCAGCCCTTCCCTAATGTCCGCCGCCGCGTCCTCCGTGCCAAAGCGGGCAGCAACGTCAGCCAGATGCACTACGCCCGTCGTGGAATCATCACGCCGGAGATGGAGTACGTCGCGATCCGCGAGAATCTCGTCCGCGCCAACAATGCCCTAAACCGCCCTCGCGATGGCGAAAGCTGGGGCGCTAGCATCCCTGATGAGATCACCCCCGAATTCGTCCGCGACGAAGTCGCCCGCGGCCGCGCCATCATCCCCAGCAACATCAACCATCCGGAATCCGAGCCGATGGCGATCGGCCGCAATTTCTTGGTGAAGATCAACGCCAACATCGGCAACAGCGCGGTCGCCTCCGATGTCGCGAGTGAAGTCGACAAGATGGTCTGGTCGATTCGCTGGGGTGCGGACACGGTCATGGACTTGTCCACCGGCCGCAACATCCACGACACGCGCGAATGGATCGTCCGCAATTCGCCCGTGCCGATCGGCACCGTCCCCATCTATCAGGCTCTGGAGAAGGTCGGCGGCATCGCTGAGGACCTCACTTGGGAAATCTTCAGGGACACGCTGATTGAGCAGGCGGAACAGGGGGTCGACTATTTTACCATCCACGCCGGCGTCCGCCTGCCCTATGTCCCCCTGACCGCCAGCCGCGTAACCGGCATCGTCAGCCGCGGCGGGTCGATCATGGCCAAGTGGTGCCTCGCCCACCACAAGGAGAGCTTCCTCTACGAGCGCTTTGACGAGATTACCGAGATCATGAAAGCCTATGACATCGCCTATAGCCTAGGCGACGGCCTTCGCCCCGGAAGCATCGCCGACGCCAATGACGAGGCGCAGTTCGCGGAGCTCTACACGCTGGGCGAACTGACCAAGCGCGCCTGGGACCAAGATGTGCAGGTTATGATCGAAGGCCCAGGCCACGTGCCGATGCACAAGATCAAGGAGAATATGGACAAACAGCTGGAGGCGTGCGGCGAAGCGCCATTCTACACTCTTGGGCCGCTAACGACCGACATCGCGCCCGGCTACGACCATATCACCAGCGGCATCGGCGCCGCGATGATCGGCTGGTACGGCACCGCGATGCTTTGCTACGTAACGCCGAAGGAGCACCTCGGTCTTCCCGACCGCGACGATGTGAAAGTCGGGGTCATCACCTACAAGCTTGCCGCCCACGCCGCCGACCTTGCCAAGGGCCATCCCGCCGCCAAGCTGCGTGACGACGCGCTCAGCCGCGCCCGTTTTGAATTCCGCTGGCGCGACCAGTTCAACCTGTCGCTCGATCCCGACACGGCCGAGCAATACCATGACCAGACGCTGCCCGCGGAGGGCGCGAAGACGGCGCACTTCTGCAGCATGTGCGGTCCGAAATTCTGCTCGATGAAGATCACCCAAGAAGTGAGGGAGTTCGCGGCGAAGCAGAACGCGAAAAGCGCGGAGGAGGCGCTGACGCCGGAAGCCGCCGAAGCCGGCATGGCCGAGATGAGCGATCGCTATCGCAAGGGCGGCAACGAGCTATACATCGGCGCGAACGGCCGCGAGCACGACTAAGCACGCGACACTGGCCCCATTTACCCGCGCGGCGCGTTGGACCCGCTCTTCCCAAACGCAAAGGATCGCCATGCCCCGCCGCAAGCCCGCGTCACCTGCCGACTCCTCCGCTTGGGCGCGCATGGCAGCCGACGCCTCGCTGCTATGGGCCGACGCGGGGACGGTTATGATGCTTCGCGGCTGGAGGATGATGGCGGGCGGCCCGGGCGCCCAGCGCGAAGTGGAGCGGATGGTCGCCGAGAAGGTCGAGGCGGCTTTCGAATTAGCCGGCGCCCTCGTCAGCGGCCGCATTGCAACGCCCGAGGCCGCCGCTAGGCGCGCCGTTTCAGTTTACGGGAAGCGGGTGCGAGCGAATCGGACCAGGCTAGGCTAGCCTCTCGTCAGCCGAGCCAGTGCCTCGTCCAGCGCCTGCAGGAAACGCGAGCGGTCGGCTTTCGTGAAGGGCGGCGGGCCGCCCATTATCCCATCGAACCCGGCGCGCAGGTCGGCCATGATCGCGCGCGTCGCGATCGCCGCGCCGATGCTGGCGGGGGTAAAGGGTTTGCCCGTCGGCGCAATCACTACCGCCTCCTTTTTCAGGCAGCGATCGGCCAGCAGTATGTCATTCGTGATCACGACGGCCGCGCCGTTGGCGGCCCCGGCGATCCAGTCGTCGGCCGCGTCGAAGCCGTCTCCAACCACCACGCGCTCAATGAGGAGATGTTCAGGCACACGCAGATAGCTGTTGCTGACCACCGTCACGGGCACGCCGCGCCGCCAGGCGACCTTGTACACCTCGTCCTTGACGGGACAGGCGTCGGCATCGACCAGTATGCGAAGGCCGCTCATCGGTGCAGGGCTAATACTTCATATTGTCGAGGCCCCGAACGACCCCTTCCTTCTGAGAAGGATTGGAGGCGTTTTGCTTCTTGGGCTTTTCCGCCTTGGGTTTGCGGATTTCCTTGTTCGACTTTTTCTGGCCCTTGGCCATGACGGGCTCCGATCTATGGGCTGGATGCCCTATTAGCGGGTGTAGGCGGGTTGAGGGGGAATAGCGAGCGACCGACTGCGAGTTCCATTGGTGGAGTGTCCCAACATGGCGGCTTCAAGGTCCATGAAAGTCTACTCCGCATTTTCATTGCCATACCGTGAAGTCCGTTATCCCGCCCCCGCGGTCCCTTACCCAAGTCCGTGCTTGTCTCGGCCTACTGCGAAGATGCGACCAAAAAGCTGGCTGTTGCGCAGCCGCACGACCTTGGTCGAATTTCGCTTGCCGCCCCGTCATCAACGGGCAGATAATGGCGGCCTTGGGAGGCCTGTAATGTCGAAGCCGTTGACGACCCTGTTGCTGACCGGTGCGCTGGCAAGCCCTGCCGTGGCCCAGCCCGCGCCCGTCGACGACCAGTCCAGTCCCATCGTGGTTCAGGGCGTCCGCATCCAAGACAAGGAGATTGACCGCTTCGTTGACGCGCTGACCGATGCGCCGACGTTCGGGCAGATCAGCCGCTTCGACTGGGCGGTGTGTCCCGCCGCCGTCGGCCTTGGCGACGTCAGCAGCGCTGCGATCGTCCGGCGAATGACCGAGGTTGCGCGCGCCGCAGCCATTCCGGTGGCGAAGGCCGGGTGCAAGCCCAACGTCCTGGTCATCGTCACGCGCGGCAAGTCGAAAATGATCGAGCGGCTGTCGGTCAAATATCCCGCTTATTTCGAAGGGATGTACCCGCCCGAGATTCGCCGCTTGATCCGCGACAAGTCGCCTGCCTCCGCCTGGCAGGCGCGAGGGCGGACCGATGCAGACGGTCAGCCGCTGCAGCGGGACATCGACGGCAGGCTTATCAACGAGCGCACCGATACCGCCTCTAGGCTCAGTACCGCGTCGCGGCCGCACTTCCTGGCGGCCGTGGTGGTGACGGAACTGGATGCGCTGGCAGGCCTGAGCGTGACGCAGTTCGCCGATTATGCCGCTATGCGCGCCTTCGCCCGAACCGATCCGCGCCGCGTCGCCGCCGCGTCGAGCGCGCCGACCATTCTGTCGGCGATCGAGGCTCCGATGAACAGCCCGGTGCCGCTGACCCTGACCAGCTGGGACATGGCGTTCCTGAAGTCGCTTTATAGCAGCGATCCCAACCGGACCGCCGCCGGGCAGCGTGGCGAGATGAAGCAGATCGTCGAACGCGACCTGACCGACGGGAAAGACGAATAGCGCAGGCTTAGGAAGGTACGCCGGCCCTCTCAAGTTCCGGGGCGAGGCGACCGGTTAGCCAGAGCCACCACATCTTGAAGTCCGCGGTTAGGGACCAGAGCGGGTATGTGAAGGTCGCGGGCCGGTTCTGCTCCACCCGGAAATGGGCGACCCACGCAAAGCCATAGCCCGCCAGCGGAATGGCGAGCAGCCAAGCCCAGCGGCCGGTCAGCAATGCGAACAGGGCGATGGCGACGACCAGGGTGGTCCCGACATAATGGAGCGCTCGGGTTCGCGGCTTGGAATGCTCGCGAAGGTAAAAAGGCCAGAATTCGGCGAAGCTTTGGTAGGCGCGGGCCATGGATTGAAGGGTGCCATCGCGCGTCCGCTCTGTCCATCGGGGCCGGCCATTGGGGGTTCATCGCGGCGGGCGCAGCTTTGACCGCCTAACGGGAAACCGCCTTCACGGTGATCCGTTACGGCCCCCGACACAGGGGTGAATGGAAGGAGTATTGCCATGAACCGCGTTACCCTGATTGCCACCGCGCTCGCTGCAACTGCCGGCGCCGCCGTGGTCACTACTCCGGCCGCCGCCCAACGTTGGAATGATGCCGGTTGGCGGACCATCGGTTATAAAACGGTCAATGGCCGCGATACCGACACGATCAACCTGCCGGGGCGCACCCGCCAGACCGCAGTCCGGCTATGCACGATCAATGCGCCAGTCCACATTCGGGATTTCGACATACGCTTTGAAAACGGGCGAACGCAGGACGTGAATACCCGCGCCCGGCTTGGCACCGGTCGGTGTACGCGGGCCATCGACCTGCGCGGCAATCGGCGCGATATCGACCGGATCCGCCTTAAATATGAACCCATCGCGCGCGGATGGCGCCGCCCGCTGATCCGTGTCCAGGTGCGCTAAAGATGGGACAGGACCTCGGCGAACAAGTCTTCGCCGAGGTCCGCCCGGCTAAAGATTTCCATCGATGATTTCAGCTTCATGGCATCCACCTGACCCATGATTCCGCCTGCAGTTCCGCCCGCTTCCAGGTGCGTCAGGATCGCTTCGCAACATTGGCGCAACCGGGGGCCGAGCAACGGATCGCGGATATAGGCCCGAGCCTCGTCCACGCCGCTGAGGCCGTAGAATTTCGCGATTGCCGACCGGCCAATGTCGCGGTCTTGGGGGAAGATGAACCACATCCAGTGGCTTTGCTTCCGCCCCGCCGCCAGTTCCGCCAGCGCGCGGTCGAAAATGCCGCCGGACTGTGCCTTAACGAAACGGTCGAGATTATAGGGGTCGTCGGCCATGCCACGATCATAGCGAAAGCGCCGCCGCCCGTCAGGGCAGCGGCGCAACGCCCTAGGTGATAATGTCTTAACCCTGATAGGCGGGCTTTAGCTTAAAGGCCGGTTGAACGGCAGGCCGAAGCATAAACTCGGTATTGTTCGGCTGGCGATTTTCCCGAGCTGGCTTTTCAGCCGATGGCTTGGGAGCTTGACCCGTCGCTTGCGCGGCGCGGCGTTCCTGCTGGTCGAAGAAGCTTGCCCGACGCAGGCGGTTCTTGAGTGACAGCGAGGGGTTGTCCGGCGTTGGCCCGCGATAGGCGGCGTGAACGTGGCGCCCGTAGCGCGACAGGTCGAAGCCGGCCGGAAGCGCGGTCACGGGTGCTCCGTGGATCACCGCGGCAGGCGAAGGCTCAGGAGCACGAGCGAAGGCGGGTTCAGGGGAGGAAACAGGGTCGCTGTAAGCGACCGGTTGGTCGCCTACCCATTCGTCATCGCCATAGATTCCCTCATCTTCGGCGCGACGCTTGCGGCGACGCACCGCCATTCCGGCACCGGCAAGGGCGAGGATGCCGAGACCGGCAGCACCGGCAATCGGCAGCGCGTTCTCGAGAGCGTCGTTGGCGGCAACTCCCGCCGGTTCCGTCGGTGTCGGTGCAATGGGCTCGGCGACGGGAATCGCGGCCTCAACCGGCAGAGGAGCCTCGATCGCAGCGCCGGCCGCGGGCGCCGGCGCAGCGGCGGTCGGCGCAGCCGCTACCGGCGCAGTGGGGGCGCTGGACGTTGGTCGATTTGCCGTCGAACGAACGGGTTTCGCGGCAACTTTGCGGACGGGCTTTTCAGCAGGGGCAGCGGGGCTGGCTTCGGTTGTCGCCGATTCGACTGCAGACATGGGCGCCGTTGCCGGTTGCGCGGCGAGCGGATCGGTGGTCGTCACCGGTTCCGGCGCGGTTTCTACGACCGGTTCGGTCGTCGTAACTTCCTGCGCTAGGGCCGGGGTTGAAGTTGCGGCCAGGACTGCGGCAATCGCCGTCATCGCCGTACGAGCTTGGTTATTCCGTGTCATGGCAAACCAAACCCGCACAATTCCCAAACGGGTTCATGGTTTCCGACCAGCGGTGCCATGACAGGGACGAAATGACCAAACTCAGCCGGTCGCTAACTTACTGAATTAGGCGCGTTTTCCTCTTACGCGCCGCTGGTGGAGACCTGCAGCGGCTTGGTTAGCGCGCCTGTTTGGTGACCGATGCCGATGCAACCTTGCCGCCGACGCGGCGGCCGTGAATCCAGCTCATTCCTTGGCCAAGCGTCATGATTGGCGTGAAGCGCGCATTCTGGCTCGCGGGAATGACATCCTTCGCCTGGTCGTCGAGCGCGAAGAACCCGGACGCGGTTCGAGCCAGCAGTAGGATATGAGCGCCACGCTTATTGTCGCGTCCGACGCTTAGGTAGAGATCTTTGGGGTTAAATCCGGCTGCTTTGAGAACCTGCATCTTCACGATGGCGATATCCTCGGCGTCGCCGGTACCACGCCTTAAAGTTTCGCCCGCATTGGCCCAGAAGTCGGCGACGCCCATATTATCGAGATCATGAGCCCAATGAACGCTCTGATTCACGGCAGCCTGGATCATCCGCAGCTTCGACACGGGATCGAGGCCGGCGGCCCCCGCCGCCAGCCTCTGGACCAGCGGGTCCCTCGCGTCCGTAGACGATACCCGCCGGAACCGCGCATCGTAGAAGGTGACGCCGGCATTGAGCGCTACCGTGCCGAAGACGTTGGGATTTTCCGGCCTCGACAGGATCAGCGGATGCGATACTCGCTGCGCCGGGCGTGCGGATCGATCGATAATGAGCGGATGGGAAGATTTGGAAATGGTGGGGCTGGCCGCGGCCTCGCCTGCCCCCGCAAGTGCGGGAGCCGCGGCCATCGTACAGGCGCCGGCAATCACCGTCTTGATCAGCATTTTGGCCATGGATTCACCCCTTCCCTGCCGTGCAGCAGAAAGAGTGACTCCAACTTCCCGTTAACGGAAGAGGTTAACGCTAGCTCATAAAATTAACCCGTTAAATGTGTCGGGTAGGCAACGTAACGAATACTGCTAACGCTTGAGCGCCTTCACTGCGGAAAGCGTTTTGGCCACATGGTCCTTCCAATTGAGGTCGGAATGAACCATTATGATTCGGCCGTCCGCGGCGATTACATAGCTAGTCCGATCGCTGAGTTCGGGCTTCGCCTTCAGGGCCACATCGTAAGCACGAATCGTCGCCGCGGTGGCCGTGGCGACGGGAAAAGCGCTTCGGCATCCCTCGGTCGAAAAGCGTTTCAATGTTGCTAAGTCGTCGGCGCTCATGCCGATCACGCGCGCGCCAGCCGCGCGAAATTGGGGCATCGCGTCAGCAAAGGCCTTGGCTTCCAAAGTACAACCTTCTGTGAAGGCCTTGGGATAGAAATACAGCACGACTGGTCCGTGGCGAAGCTGTTCGGCCAAGTGCAGCTTGAACGGCTTTCCGCCCAGTGCGCCCATCGTCCGGAAGTCGGGCGCTTTGGCGCCGACCGGCAAGGCTGCGGCCAAAGGCTGGGTGAACACAGCAGCCGCGAAAGCGACAAGGAAATGGGCGTGGCGCATCGGTTCGACTCCCGCGAAAGCCTGATGCTAATCGCGCCCTTGCGGCTTGGCTAGCACTCGTCGGGGAAGCTGGCGCGCTCGGGGTGGCGTGGGTGGAGCGTCCGGAAGAAGGCGAAGGCAGGCTTGAGGTCGGCCTCCACGTCTCCTGTCGGGTGAATAACAGGCCCGATCACCCCTCGCTTTAATAGATAATCGGGTCCTGCACAGACTATCGGCACATTGGCCTTCAGCGCGATCTGATAGAAGCCTGTGCGCCACTTGGTCGTTGCCGACCGCGTCCCTTCCGGCGCGATGACCAAGACGAAATCGTCATGCGAGGTGAATTGGGCGACGATCTGGCTGACCATGTCCTGTGGCGAGCTTCGGTTGACGGGCACCCCGCCTAGCGCGCGCATGAATCCGCCCATCGGCCATTTGAACAGGCTGTGCTTACCGATGAATCGCACTTGCCGCCCCAGAGCGGCGACGGTGCCGAGAAAAACGAGGAAATCCCAGTTGGAGGTATGGGACGCGCCCATGATCACAAATTTCGGATAGGGCGGGAATTCGCCCGCGGGCTTCCATCCCTGCCAATCATACCAAGCGATCAGCAGGCCCCGAATGACGCGCTCCAGGAAATTGAGTCGCTCGATCCGGATCCGCCTAACGAAGGACCGAGCCGATGATCCAAACCGCGGACATGGCGATCACGATCAGGAGGAGGGAGAAGCCGAGCACGTAGCGCACCCCCTGCGCTTTCACGCCGCCGGTGGCTTCGGTTTCGTTGAGATGAACTTCGTCGCCTTGCCGTTCCATCGCCGTTCTCCCGCGTCGATGGAAGGAATCTTGCCACAGGCGGCGGCCGAAAAACAGTCGTTATCCGGCCGGGGGCAGTCTGGCCGCCCCGCCTTAGCGGTCGTCGGCGGCCAGCCAGCCAGTCAGGATGTAGAAAAGAATCGCAATCGGGCCGGTCATCAGCGTGAGCGCTATAACGCCCAAGCGGACGATGAGAACATCGAGGCCTAGCCAATCCGAGAGGCCGGCACACACGCCCATGACCTTGGCCTTGGCGGGGTTAAGAACGAAGCGACCATTCATGGTCTTGTTTCCCTTGACGCGAGTTGGTTCAGGCGATCGGCAGCGAAGCAGCGGCCGAAACGAACAGAAGCGAAGTGATGAAGGCACCGGCGAGGCTGGCTGCGAGCTGGCGGCTGTCAACGAACGAGAAGGTCATTTTTAATCTCCCTTTTTGAGCCCGTCATTGGGCTCGAAACATACTTTGCAGGGAGCGTGCCAATTGAAAAAATGCATTGTTTTTCAACGCGCCAGGCTTCGGCGTGGGAAATTCCGCGTGATTTTATGCCGAAGTGTTGGGAATTTCCGCCAACCTATCCGTTGACGATGATGCCGCCGTTGGGATGGAGCACCTGCCCGGTCATGTAGCTGGCATCCTCACACGCGAGGAAAAGGAAGGCGGGGGCGACTTCGTTGGGCTGGCCGGGCCGACCCATCGGCGTATCCTTGCCGAAATCCGGGATTTCTTTCGCAGGTTTTCCGCCAAAGGGATTGAGCGGGGTCCAGATCGGCCCGGGAGCGACCGCATTTACGCGAATGCCGTCACCAACGAGATTGGCCGAGAGGGAGCGTGTGAATGCCGTGATTGCGCCCTTAGTTGCGGAATAGTCGAGTAGCTTCTCGCTGCCCTTGTACATGGTGACCGACGTGCAATTGATGATCGCCGCCCCCTTGTTCAGGTGCGGTCGGGCGGCCTGCACTAAGTAAAACATGGAAAAAATGTTCGACTGAAAGGTCCGGCGAAGCTGGTCGTCGGTAATGTCGCGAATATCCTCGTCCGGATGCTGCTCGCCCGCATTGTTCACGACGATGTCGAGACGCCCGAACGTGTCGATCACCTTCTGAACCGCCTTCGGCGCGAAGTCCGGATTGCCCAGATCGCCGGGAACCAGAATCGCCCGGCGCCCCTCGGCCTCGACGATCTTCTTCGTATTTTCCGCGTCTTCATGCTCACAGAGGTAGAATATGGCGATGTCGGCACCCTCGCGCGCATAGAGTGCGGCGACGGCACGGCCGATGCCGCTGTCAGCGCCGGTGATGATCGCAACCTTGTCCTTCAGCCGGGCGGACCCGGCGTAGCGCGGTTGCCAGTCGGGCTTCGGATCCAGCTTGCCCTCCTCGCCGGGCAGAGCATCTTCGTGGATCATCGGCTCAACGTCGGTTTTTGCCATGGGTTTAGCCCTGGCGGGTGTTGGCGGGCACCTTTATCCGCGGGGCGCGCTCGGCCGACGGCGCCTTGGCCGGACGGCATTCGGCGAGCAGCGTCGGGAAGTCGAAGTCGCTGTTGGCGGCAAGGGTCGACGTCGTCGCGGCCGCACAGGCCTGGCGACTTTCATAGCGCGTCGACATCGTAGCAACCGGCGTGCAGCCAGCCGACCCGTCGGCGCAGCCCATGATGGCAATGACGTAGAAACCCGGACCCATGTTCACTCTCCGCTAGGAACAGGGATCATAACCGCCGGGAAATCCCGACGGTTCCAAACGGTTCGTCGTGAAACGGCATTTGTGCCGCTCAGCCTTTGCCAGTTGATCTGTAGCCCAGTTGCCGCGCCCAGGAGTCAAGGGTCGGCAACACGGGGGCAAGTTGGTCCGCGTAGCGCTTCCACCGGCCGGAGGCGCGCTGGTGGATCGGCTGCATGACCTGGTCGTAGCTGGGGGTCGCAATCAGGTCGCGGCGGGCCGCCGTTCGCCGATGGTCGAGCAGTTCAGGCTGCCAGGACAATCCCAGCCAGTCGACGAGGGGCCGAAGCGTACCCTCAGTGTCGGCAACTAGGTCCTCATAAGCGATGTCATACACGTCAAGTTTGAGCTTGCGCCGGGCGCGGAACCACAGGGACAGGGCGACATCGTAAAAAGCCGCTGCGTCCCCGATATCCAGAAAGTTGGCCATCGCGTCGTTCAGTTGAAACGATTGCAGATAGTTACTCAGAACCGCATCCGCGGGATGTCTCCGCGCAAAGATGAACTTTGCATCGGGGAAAAGGCGGTGAATGACCGGCGCTCCGGTCATGGCCAACGGAAGCTTGTCGACGACCAGCTTGTCGCCGCCGTCAGGCACGTGACGGCTCAATTCCTTGAAATAGGCCTGCCGGGCACGATCGATCCGTTCGGGGCTTTCGCGGTTAAGGTTTTCGAGGTCGCCGAGTTCCCTCGTCGCCGCGTCAAGCATCGGCTCTTCCTCCACCACCTCGACATCGGGATGGCCACGCAGGAATGTATCGAGCAGCGTGGTGCCGGACCTGGGGAAAGCCACCAGGAAGACGGGCGAGCGCCGCGACGACGGGGGCCCCTCCGTCCAGGCGGCTACCCAGTCGTCGGTTAGGGCGGCCTCGATCGCCTGCATCTTCGCGCGATGGTCGGCGGCGCGTCGGCGCCAGCCGTCCCGATCCTCCACGGACATAGAAGCTTCAGTCGCCGCAACGAACGCTCGCTGCGCATCGCCGGCCCGATCCGCCAGCGTGGCGACCAGCGTCGCGCGCCGGGCAGGATCGGCGGGGATGATGCTGGCTTCTGCAAGTTCGAGGGCCCTGTCCGTATCGCCCTTTCGCTTGGCGATGAGCGCCCGCGGATAATCGAGTTCCCGCTCGTCGAACCTGGCCATCTCTCCGTGCGCTATCAGCCGTTCAAGCTCTGGAGCGTCATTTTGCCGTTCCGCAAGGTCGACGAGTGAGAGCCATGAAGAGCGATCGCTGGGATCCGACTGAAGTAGCTCGCGGTTAATCGCCGCTCCTTCCTCGATGCGTCGATCGAGAAGCATCGCCGATGCACGCGCCCGATCACGATTCGGCGATGGCGGCAACTGGTCAAGGTGGAACAGCGCTCGCCGGGACTGATCGAGGGAGAAGAGCAAGGATATGATCTTCTCGCGCGCGGGCTGGTTGCCCTCGTCAAGCAGCAGCACCCTCTCCAAGGCTTCGGCTTCCTCACGAGCGTTTCCGGCCCGATGCGCCGCCTCGGCCCGCGTACGCCAGAGCAGCAGCAGCGCCTCCGGAGGAAGATTGTCTCCGCCAAACGGCAACTCCAATGCCTCGGCCGCGCGATCGGCATCGATCAGGGCGCGCATCAAAGTCACGAGAACCGCCGGCTCGGCCGGACGAAGGGTGGCTGCGCGTTGAAGATAGTCGATCCCGCCGGTCAGGTCGCCCTGACGGCAACATGCGACACCCGCGATGTGCAGCAGCGAAAACTCTTCGCCGTCCGCCAGCGCCGCCTCCGCTACCTGCCGAGCAGAGGCGATGTCGCCCTTCTGGAACAGCATGGCGGCCTGGGCGGCGGGGTTGGGAACGCGGGTCATGGCTGGCTCTTCCCCTCCCTGCCCCGGAAGGTCAACATTGCACGAGCGCGCTTCGACACCTACCTCCTGAGCCCATGAGCACTGCCCCGACCGACGAAAAGACCAAGGGCAACTTCGCGGTGCTTTGGCGCTTCCTGCCGATGCTTTGGCCAAAGAACGACCTAGAATTGAGGCTTCGCGTCGTCGTGGCGGTGGTCCTTGTGTTGGTCGGCAAGGCGATCACGCTAGCCATGCCTTTCGCCTACAAGGCCGTCGTCGACGCGATGAGCGGCGAGGCGGCGGCGTGGACCGCGGCTCTGATGCTGGTCCTGGCCTACGCCGGGGCAAGGTTCGGTGGGGTTTTGGCCGACAATCTGCGCAATGCGATCTTCGAGAAGGTCGGGCAGTCGGCGGCACGGCGATTGTCGGCACGGGTGTTCCGCCACGTGCATTCGCTCAGCCTGCGGTTCCATTTGGAACGCCGCACGGGGAGCCTTACGAAGGTGGTCGAGCGCGGAACCAAGAGCATCGACATGATGCTCTATTTCCTGTTGTTCAACATAGCGCCGACGGTGATCGAGCTCACCGCCATCTGCGTCATTTTCTACCTGAAATTTGGGCCCGGGCTGGTCGCAGCGACGCTAGTGATGGTCGCGGCTTACATCGCCTTCACCCGCAAGGTGACCGACTGGCGTGCTCATTTGCAGCGCGAGATGAACGAGGTCGACAACAAGGCCATCGGCCGCGCTGTCGACAGCCTACTCAATTATGAAACCGTCAAATATTTCGGTGCGGAGGAGCGGGAGGCCAAACGCTACGATCAAGCAATCGCTGGCTTCACCCGCGCCGCGGTGCGCAACGAGACAAGCCTCGCCTGGCTCAACATCGGGCAGAGCCTGATCACCAATCTGATGATGGCAGGGGCGATGGGTTTCACCGTCTGGGGATGGAGCCAGGGCCGCTTCACGCCGGGCGACGTAGTGCTGGTCAACAGCTTGCTAATGCAGCTGTTCCGCCCGCTCGACATGCTTGGCTGGGTCTATCGGTCGATCCGTCAGGGCTTGATCGACATGGAAGCAATGTTCGATCTGACCGATACCGCTGCCGAAGTAGTAGATGCGCCGGGAGCGAAGCCTCTCCAAGTGAGCAAAGGCCATGTCCGGTTTGAGGATGTGGCGTTCGGTTACGAACCCGAGCGGATCATCCTGAAGGGTGTAACTCTGGATGTTCCGGCGGGCAGCAGCTTGGCGGTCGTCGGACCTTCGGGCGCGGGCAAGTCGACGCTCGCGCGGCTTCTCTATCGATTCTACGATACGACCGCTGGCCGCATTACCATCGACGGACAGGATATCGCCAAAGTCCAGCAGTCTTCGCTGCGCGCCGCGATTGGTATTGTCCCGCAGGACACGGTGCTCTTCAACGACACCATCGGCTACAATATCGCCTATGGCCGCGAAGGCGCAGGCCAGGCCGAGGTCGAAGAAGCAGCCAAAGGGGCGGCGATCGACGGGTTCATCGCTGCGTTGCCGCAGGGCTATGAATCAACGGTCGGCGAGCGGGGATTGAAGCTGTCCGGCGGCGAGAAGCAGCGAGTGGCGATTGCCCGAACTCTGCTGAAAGACCCGCCGATTCTAATCCTTGACGAGGCGACGAGTGCGCTGGACAGCCGCACCGAGGAAGCGATCCAGGCGACGCTCGACGGCGCCGCGCAGGGGCGCACGACGATTATCATCGCCCACCGCCTGTCGACTATCGTTGGCGCGGACCAGATCGTGGTGCTGGACGCTGGCAAGGTCGCCGAGCGCGGGACGCATGGCGAATTACTGGCGAAGGGCAGCCTCTATGCCGAGCTATGGATGAGGCAGGCCGCCGAGCGGGAGCTGGAAGAGGTAACAGAGCGCTAGGCCGCAGCCGTGCTCCATCCCAGACGCGGTATGGCGATCGAGCGCTTGCCACTGAGGTCGACGCGGCTGACTATCAGTTCACGGCTTTCGATGTACTGGAGCAGTCGCCGCGCCCGCCCGAGGCTGGCGGTGCCATAGCTCGCAGCAATGGCTTCGTCCGACGGGCAAGGCGCGCCTTCGCGGGCGGCGCGGGCGACCAGCAGAAAGGGGCCGAGCATGTCGTCGGGCAGCGAGCGGGCGGCGTCGAGCGCGGGCGTCCAGCTGTCGTCCGTCACGTCGTAAATGCCGGCGCGGGCCATCGACAGGCGGCGGGTGAATTCGGCAAGGTCGAGCGGCGGCCGGGGAACGCCGGCCATTCGGCAGCGCACCGTGAAATCTTGGAACAGGACCGAGGCGGAGCGCGTCGTGCTGTCCCCGTCGGCGACAATCGCCTCGAGCACGTCGGCGATGACACCAGCCACTTCATAGTCGCTCTTGGCTTCGACCGAGGTCCTCGCCGGCACTGAAGAGGCCATCGCCTGAAGCAGCGCTTCGGAGGGTAGCGGACGGGGCGGCGGCGGGGCGAGCGGGAGCACGGGTTCGGGATCGTTGCCCTTGGCGAACAGCAGTTCCTGCATGTCGCCAGCTGGTGCGTCGGGCAGCGGCATCAACTTCGGGCTGGTCGAGCGCGCTTGCGTCTCCACCTCCCCGATCGCCACAGCAAGGGGGCGGCGTGTGATAGCGGGCCCGAGCGCGAGGAAGGTGCCGCGTGGCAGGTCACGGATCGCCTCGGCCTGGCGCCGTTCCATGCCGAGCAGGTCAGCGGCGCGGGCCATGTCGATATCGAGGAAGGTGCGGCCCATCAGGAAATTGGACGCTTCGGCGGCGACATTCTTGGCGAGCTTGGCCAGCCGCTGCGTCGCGATCACGCCGGCAAGTCCGCGCTTGCGGCCCCGGCACATCAGGTTGGTCATCGCTGACAGCGAGGAGCGGCGCACTTCCTCCGCCACTTCGCCGCCGCCGGCCGGGGCGAACAGCTGGGCTTCGTCAACCACCACCAGCGCCGGATACCAATGATCACGGGGGGCATCGAACAACGCCGACAGGAAGGCGGCGGCGCAGCGCATCTGTCCTTCCGCCTCCAGCCCTTCGAGGCTGAGCACGACTGAGGCGCGGTGCTCGCGGATGCGGCCCGCCAGTCGGGCGATGTCCTTTTCGCTATGATCTGCCGCCTCGACCGGGACATGGCCGTAGCGGTCGGCGAGCGTGACGAAATCGCCTTCCGGGTCAATCACGACCTGCTGAACCTGTCCCGCGCTCTTTTCGAGCAGGCGGCGGAGTAGGTGCGACTTGCCACTGCCCGAATTCCCCTGGACGAGCAGGCGAGTGGCGAGCAGTTCTTCCAGATCGATGGAGATAGCGTCGCCCCTGCCGTCGACGCCCATGTTCACGCTTACCGTCACAAACCGTCTTTGGCAGCCGAGGGAGTCGGTGCGCAAGGTTGCGCCAACCGATTTGTGCATCGATAGGGACGGCTGTGACCAGCGTGCATCAAATCCTCCATGATCGTTTCGGTTTTTCGCATTTCCGCGGCGTGCAGGAAGAAGTCGTCGGCCGGACGATGGCGGGCCAACACGCCTTGGCGGTAATGCCAACCGGGTCGGGCAAGTCGCTCTGCTACCAACTACCCGCGCTCGCGCGGAGGGGAACCGGCATCGTCATCTCCCCACTGATAGCGCTTATGCACGACCAGGTACGCAGCGCCGAGAGCTTCGGTATTCGCGCCGCGGCACTGACCAGTGTAAGCGAGGATCCGCGGAGCATTCGCGATGCG
Organism: Sphingomonas edaphi; assembly: GCF_003583725.1. Classification (GTDB taxonomy): domain Bacteria; phylum Pseudomonadota; class Alphaproteobacteria; order Sphingomonadales; family Sphingomonadaceae; genus Sphingomicrobium; species Sphingomicrobium edaphi. Next base: position 1,163,780 of record NZ_QXTF01000001.1, read on the forward strand.
CTTCGCGATGGGCAGCTTGACCTGCTTTACGTCGCGCCGGAGCGGGCGACGACGGACGGGTTTTCGCGCCTGCTACAGGAAGCCGAGATCGCGCTGTTCGCGATCGACGAGGCGCATTGCGTTTCGGAATGGGGCCATGATTTCCGGCCGGATTACCGATTGCTACGGCCGTTGCTCGACCAGCATCGCGACGTGCCGCGCCTGGCGCTGACCGCGACCGCCGACCGGCGCACGCGGGCAGATATATTAGTTCAGCTTGGCATAAGCGAAGATGGGCTGGTGGTCGCCGGGTTTGATCGCCCGAATATCCGTTATCATGTCCGACCCCGCGACGGCCTGCCTGGGCAGTTGAAGGCGCTGCTTGCCGGACAGTCGGGCGCGGGCATCGTCTATGCTCCCAGCCGCGACAAGACCGAGCGGATTGCCGAGCAGCTGAGCGGATTCCGTAAGGCTTTGCCCTATCACGCCGGGCTCGACGCGTCGGTCCGCGCGCGCAACCAGCAGGCCTTCGTCGCGAGCGAGGATATGGTGATGGCCGCGACCATCGCTTTCGGTATGGGAATCGACAAGCCCGACGTGCGCTTCGTCGCCCATGCAGGCATCCCCAAGTCAATCGAGGCCTATTATCAGGAAACCGGCCGCGCGGGCCGAGACGGCGACCCGGCAGAGGCGTGGCTGTTCTGGGGCGCGGAGGATTTCGCGCGGGCGCGTCGGCGAATCGAAACTGAGGTCGAAGCGGAACGCCGACCACAGGAGCGGGACCGACTGAATGCTCTTGCCGCATTTGTCGAGGCCGCGACCTGCCGCCGTGCGATCCTGCTGCGTCATTTCGGCGAGGAGCCGCCTGAAAGCTGCGGCAATTGCGACAACTGCATCGACCCGCCGGCGACGATCGACGTGACGACGGTCGCGCAGAAGCTGCTGTCCGCGGTGTTTCGGACGGAAATGCGATTCGGTGTCGCGCATCTGGCGGCGGTGCTGGCCGGCGACGACAATGAGAAGGTACGACAATTTGGCCACCACAATCTGTCGGTGTTCGGGATTATGGACCCCGACGAGTTAGCACTGGTCCGGCCGGTGGCGCGATCGCTGCTTGCTCGCGATGCACTGCGGGCCGACGACTATGGCGGGCTGAGCTTCGGGCCGGGCGCGAAAGCCATTTTGAAGGACGGTGAGCGGCTGGTCATTGCCGTGCCGCCTAAACGCGCGCGCAGGGGGCGGACCCGCGGGGGCCAAGAGTTTCCCCACGATCCGCTCTTCGAGGCGCTTCGCGAGTGGCGGCGCGAGCGGGCGAAGGAACAGGGCGTCCCGCCCTATGTGATTTTCCATGATTCGACGCTGCGTGAGGTAGCTGCGGTGAAACCATCGACGATGTCGGCGCTTTCCGACATTGAAGGGATCGGCGATACCAAGCTGCAACGCCACGGCGAGTCGCTGCTTGAAGCGCTGGCGACGGCGATGGAGAGGGACGATGCAACGGCAGCTTGACGATAATACACTGGTCAATGGCCAGATCCGGCCAGACGATGTACCCGCGCTCAAGGAGTTGGGCGTCACGATGATCGTCAACAATCGGCCTGACGGCGAAGACACCGACCAACCCAGAAGCGCCGATATCGAGGCGGCAGCTCGGGCGGCGGGGGTCGAATATCGCCATGTCCCGATCGTGCGCGGCATGGGTCCATCGGACGTCGAAGCGATGCGCGAGGCGATCCATGCCACGGGCGACGGAAAGATGTTCGCCTTTTGCCGCACGGGAAATCGCTCGACGCTGGCCTGGGCGGTGGCGAAGAGCGAGGACGGCGTTTCGCGCGAAGAGCTGAACCGCTGTGCGGATCAGGCCGGGTTCGACTTGGGCCCAGTCGCACATTTGCTGCGGACTTAGACTGGACGATCATCCGCGATTAGCGTGGCGGCTTCGTCGAGATCGTCGTCGAGCACCATCAATCTCGCGGCCGTCGCCATGCCGCCGCCCTCCGCGCAGTTGAGCCCGGAATCGAACACGACCGCATCGATTCCGTGGGACTCGAGGACGGTTCGGGCAAGTTCTGCTTCTATCGAAGTAAAGTAGCGCTTGAGCTCGACGAGGCTCACGCCGCCGTGCCTCCAACAGTCAAACCGTCGATCAGCAGGGTGGGCTGGCCAACGCCAGCCGGGACCGACTGCCCCGCCTTGCCGCAAATACCGACGCCTTCGTCGAGCGCCATGTCGTTGCCGATGCCCTCGACCCGGGTGAGAACCGTCGGGCCATCGCCAATCAACGTGGCCCCCTTGATAGGCGCGCCGATCTTGCCGCCCTCGATCCGGTATGCCTCGGTGCAGGAAAAGACGAACTTGCCGCTGGTGATGTCGACTTGGCCGCCGCCGAAGCTCTTCGCGTAGATTCCGTTCGGCACGCGCGTGATCAGTTCTGCGGGATCGTCCTGTCCGCCCAACATGAAGGTGTTGGTCATGCGCGGCATCGGCGCGTGCGCGAAGCTTTCGCGGCGGCCGTTGCCAGTCGGTTCCATGCCCATCAGCCGGGCGTTCAGCCGATCCTGCATATAGCCTTTGAGAAAGCCGTCCTCGATCAGCACTGTGCGGCCTGTCGGCGTCCCCTCGTCATCGATGCTGAGGCTGCCGCGTCGGTTTTCGATCGCGCCTTCATCGATGACCGTCACGCCCGGGGCGGCGACCCGCTCTCCCAACCGGCCGGAGAAGGCCGAAGTGCCCTTGCGGTTGAAGTCGCCTTCGAGACCATGCCCGACGGCCTCGTGCAGCAAGACGCCGCACCAACCGGGGCCGAGTACGACCGGCATCTCCCCGGCGGGCGCGGGGACGCTGTCGAGGTTAACCAAGGCCTGGGCCAGTGCCTCGTCGATCGCACGGTTCCAGGTCGCCGGCTCGAACAACCGGTCGTAGAGATAGCGGCCACCCAGCCCGAAGCTGCCGGTTTCTCGGCGGTCACCCTGCTTGGCGACGATGGAAACGTTGAGGCGGATGAGCGGGCGGACGTCGGTCGCGATGAAGCCGTCGGCGCGGAGGATTTCCACCACCGACCAGCTGCCCGACAGCATAACACTAACTTGCGCCACGCGCGGGTCGCGAGCCCGGGCGGCAGCGTCGATTGCCTGGCACAGTTCGACCTTACGGGCGAAGGGGATCGCGGCCAGCGGATCGTCGGAGCCGTACATGGCGCGGTTGGTGCGCGCCGGCGAGGCGGCCGCGGCGCGTTTCGCGGGATCGAGGAGCTTCAGCGTCTGCGCCGCGCGGTCGATGGCGGCGGCGCTGATTTCGTTGGCATGGGCGAACGCCGTCATCTCTCCGGTGACGCCGCGAAGGCCGAAGCCCGATCCGGTGTGATAGTCGGCGGTCTTCAGCCGGCCGTCATCAAAACCGAACGCTTCGGACACCCGATACTGAAGATAAAGCTCGCCATCGTCATGAGCGGCGAGATGCTTTTTAGCCAGCGCGGCGGCTTCGGTCGGGTCAAGCCCGTCGCGATAGAGGAAATCGCGTGGGGATCCGGTCACGAGGCGGCCGAGTCCGCCGGCCCTCCTTCAAGCACGAAGCGGCGATCGCAATAGCCGCAGTCGACGAAGCCGACCGCATCGTCGATCTGGTAATAGACGCGCGGATGGCCGAGCGCGGCATCGACCTGGCCGGAGCCATCGCAATGAACGCGGTGATGCTTGGTTCGGACGGTTTCGGGCGGCGGAAGGTTCATGCCTGCCGCACTAGCAATGCCGCCGCCGCGGTTCAATCGGCCTTAAAGATAGCTGGCAGTGACGTCGAACTCGGCCTCGTACACGCCCTCGGGCTGGTTGGCATTGACCAGCAGAACGCCGCCCACGTTGAAAAAGAACGCCCGCGTCGGATCGATCGTCCGGACCGGCGCACCATCGAGGGTGAGGGCGAGCACCGTCACGGTGTCACCGAGACCGTTTGCAAGCGACACTGGGTTGGTCGCCGTGACGATCACCTGCTGGCCCGCAGACCCAGCGCCTGCGAAGCGCGCGCGGAAGGCGGGGTCGGAGCTTACCAGCGTCACGCCGCCGCTGGCGAACGGTGCAGTCCCATCGGCGGGCACGGTGACGACGCCCGACAGGTTCGACGGGATGATGGTGCCGAAGTAGAGGTCTTCCAGCTTGCTGAGCGTCAGCGGGATGAGGATCAGGCCGCGCGCTTGCGCTTCGGGCGTCGCCCCGACCGGTGCGGCCATGGCCGGCGTCGACAGGAAGACGCTCGCAGATGCGGCGATCAGGGTCAGGAGTTTCTTCACGGGCATCCGGTCCTTGTTCATTCCCGCCGTCACTGCGCGGTCGCAGCCATTATCGGACACAGGGGTGACCGGCGGTTCAACGCATGTCGTTGCCGCGGAATTTACCGTGAATAGAAAGCAACGCGTCAGGGATATTGGATCGTGACGTCGATTTCGCCGGTGTAGATGCCTTCGACTGTACCGGCCGGAACGGTGATTTGCGCCCCCACAGCGAAGGTGAAGCTTTGCGCTTGAGCGAGGGATCGCTTATCCTGGCCGTCGAGCGTGAAGTTGCTGACGCTGAGCGTTTCGGTGCCGCCAACGCGGCGGATCAGAACCGGCTGTTTTGGAACCCGGATGTTGACCACCGTCTGCTTTGTCGCCGCACCGGAATAACGCGCCGGTGACGGCGTTCCTCCGATGTGCACCAGGCCACCCGAGACGGTCATTGCGTTGGTCACCGGATCGATGGTGGCCGTCCCTCCGGTCGTGATTCCCAGCGTCGCGAAATCGAGGTCGGCGTTGCGCTGCAGGGTAAGGGGCGTGACCAGCGACACCTGACCACTTGCCTTCGGATTCGCGCGCACGGGCGCGGCGACCGCCGTCGCGGTTAGCGACAGGCAGGCAAGGCAAGCCGGGGCCAGGATTCGGACCGCGCGAAACATGCCGCCCAGATAGTAGGGTTAATTGTAAGGATAGGATGATGAGTAAGGTAAACGACGCGTTTACTACCCCGGCTTTCGCCGAAGGTCCGGCACCGCTATGCGATTCCCCATGAGCGTATCATCCGATCCCGCTATCCGCATCACGGACCTGTGCAAAACCTATGCGGGCGGCAAGCGGGCGCTTGACGGCGTAACCTTCGACGTCCCACGCGGCCAGATCTTCGGTCTACTGGGTCCCAATGGGGCAGGCAAATCAACCCTGATCAACATTCTGGCCGGGTTGGTGGTGAAGAGCGGCGGCAGTGCGACCATCTGGGGCTTCGACATCGACCAGCACCCGCGCAATGCGAAGCGGTCGATCGGCATCGTCCCGCAAGAGATACTGTTCGACCCCTTCTTCACTCCGAAGGAAGCGCTGGAAATCCAGGCGGGCCTTTATGGCGTGCCCAAGGCGGAGCGGATCACCAACGCGCTGCTGGCTGCGGTCCGGTTGACCGACAAGGCCGACGCCTACGCCCGGACGCTGTCAGGCGGGATGAAGCGGCGGCTGCTGGTCGCGAAGGCAATGGTGCACAGCCCGCCGATCCTGGTGCTGGACGAGCCAACGGCGGGCGTCGATATCGAGCTTCGACAACAATTGTGGGACTACGTCCGCGGCCTCAACAAACAGGGCGTAACGGTGGTACTGACTACCCATTACCTGGAAGAAGCCGAGCAACTGTGCGACCGGATCGCCATCATCAACCACGGCAAGCTGATTGCCAATGAGCCGACACGGCAGCTGATCGCCAAGGCACAGGACAAGGCGGTGGTGGTAGAGGTCGACCGCGATATATCGGGGCCGCTCGATGCGCCTTGCTTCGAGCGGATCGAGATGACGGGCCCGCGCACCATCGAAATCACCTATCGAAAGGACAAGGTGAATGCTGGCGACGTGCTGGCGGCCTTGCAGAAGGAAGGCTTGGGCATCGTCGACGTGTCGACCCGCGACCCCGACCTGGAGGATGTGTTCCTGAGCCTGACGCGCGAGGCGGCGGCTTGAGCCGGCGCGACTTCGACGTCCTCGTCATCGGCTCCGGTGCGGCGGGACTGACCGCGGCCTTGAACCTGGCGCCCGATCGCAAGGTCGGCGTGATTGCCAAAGGCAAGCTCAGCGAAGGCGCGACCGGCTGGGCGCAGGGCGGCGTCGCGGCCGTGCTGGAAAAGGGCGACAGCTTCGAAGCGCATGTTCGCGACACGATGATTGCCGGTGCCGGGCTCAACAACCAGGCGGTGGTCGAGCATGTCGTCAGCGAGGCGCCCGCCGCCATCGCCCGGTTGGCCGCGCTTGGCGTGCCGTTCAACATCGACGACGATGGGGAAGGCTGGCACCTGACGCGCGAGGGCGGGCACAGCCATCGGCGCATCGTCCATGTCGCCGACGCGACCGGCTGGGCAATCCAGCAGGCCTTGGAAAAGGCAGCGGCGGAGCATCCCAACGTCACGCTGATCCCCGACATGGTTGCAATCGACTTTGTAACCGGACGGCACGCTACCGAATTTTCGACCAGTGGCGCGGTGCACGGCCTCTACGCCTACAACCGAACCAGCGGGGAAGTGGATACGATCGCCGCCCGGGCAACCGTCCTTGCGACCGGCGGGGCGGGGCGAACCTATCTTTATTCGACCGCACCGCGCGGTGCGACAGGCGACGGCATCGCGATGGCGTGGCGCGCGGGATGCCGCGTCAGCAACATGGAATTCATGCAGTTCCACCCGACCTGCCTTTACAATCTGGAGGTCAAGAACTTCCTGATTACCGAAGCGGTGCGTGGCGAAGGCGGCTTGCTGAAACATCCCGAAACCGGCCACCGCTTCATGCCCGACTATGACGAACGGGCTGAACTTGCGCCGCGAGACATCGTCGCCCGGGCGATCGACAGCGAGATCAAGCGGGACGGCTTGGACTATGTCTACCTGGACATCAGCCACCGCGAGCCACAGTTCGTGAAGGCGCACTTCCCCAACATTTATGAAAAGCTGATGGGGCTCGGCATCGATATCACGAAAGAGCCAATCCCAGTGGTGCCTGCGCAGCATTACACCTGCGGCGGCGTCTTGGTGGACATTGACGGGCGGACCGACGCGCTCGGCCTTTACGCTGCGGGCGAGGTCACGCAGTCCGGCCTGCATGGCGCCAATCGGTTGGCCTCGAACAGCCTGCTCGAATGTTTCGTGTTTGGCGAAGGCGCGGCGAAGCACATCGACGCGCATTGGAACGATCTGCCCGAGGTCCCCGCAATTCGCCCTTGGGACGAGAGCAGGGTGACCGACAGCGACGAGGAAGTCGTGATCCAGCAATGCTGGGGCGAAATCCGCCGCTTCATGTGGAATTTCGTGGGCATCGTCCGCACGACCAAGCGGCTGGAGCGCGCCCAGCACCGCATCGACCTGCTGCGGCAGGAAGTGAATGATTATTACAAGCATTTCCGGGTGACGCCGGACCTGATCGAACTTCGCAACCTGGTCGAGGTCGCGGACCTCATCGTCCGCTCCGCTCTCTCGCGCCACGAAAGCCGGGGACTTCACTACACGCTCGACTATCCGGCGACGTCGGATCAAGCGACCGACACCGTCCTCGTCCCCTGACGCATTGCCGCGCGGCGATTAGCCGCTAGGCTCCGGTGCGATGCCGATCTTCAAGTCCCTAGCCCCGCTGATGCTACTGCTTGCGACAGCCGCCGCGCCGCCGGCGGAAAACGCCGCCGACCGGCGATTACGTGCCCTCTACGAAAGCTATTCCGACTGGACGCAGAAGGAATATGGCTATTTCGAAGACGCAAAAGGCGAGAATCAGCAGGCCGCCTATTTGCCCAAGGTCGACCCGGCGACCCAGCAGGAACGCGCCGACTATTTGACGGTTGTACTGGCGCAGCTCGACGCGATTCCGGCGGGACAGCTATCCGCGAGCGAGCGTGTGAATGCGTTTGTGCTTCGCACGATCCTCGATGCCTCCATTTCCGACGCGCGATTCCGCGAATGGGAGATGCCGGTCAATAGCGACACCAATTTCTGGACCAACCTCGACGAGCGCAACCCGCTGGATGATGCTGACGCCTATCAGCGCTACATCGCTCGGCTGCGCGATATTCCGCGCTATTTTGACGAGCAGATTGCCAACATGCGCGCGGGCCAAAAGCGCGGCTTCACCCCGCCGCAGGTTACGCTGGTCGGCCGCGAGGGATCGATTGCCAGCTTTATTAAGACCGCCGCGAGGGACAGCGCTTTCTACGCCGCGTTCAACCAGATGCCGTCGACGATAGGAAGCGCGGAGGCAGCCAGGCTTCGGGCGGAAGCAGCGGCCGCAATCGACAGCGCGGTGACGCCGGCTTACCGCAAGCTGCTCAGCTTCTGGCTGAGCGAATATATTCCGGGCGCTAGGCAGGGTGTGTCGGCGCGCGACCTGCCACAGGGCGATGCCTATTATCGCGCCGAAATCCGCGAATATACGACGACCGGCCTGTCGCCCGAGGAAATCCACGAGGTCGGCCTGAAGGAAGTCGCGCGGATCGAGGCGGACATGCGCCGCACTATGGCGGAAAGCGGATTCAAGGGCAGCTTCGCCGAGTTCCTAGCGTTCCTGCGCACCGACCCGCAGTTCATCGCCCGCAATCCGGACGACCTGCTGGGCGTGTCCGCTTATGCCGCCAAGCGGGTAGACGGGAAATTGGGCGATTATTTCGACCTGCTGCCGCGCCGCCGCTTCACGATAATTCCGGTACCCGAGGCGCTGGCGCCTTTCTACACCGCGGGGCGCGGCGGCCTTGAGAGCTGCCAGATGAACACGCACAACCTCGCGAGCCGACCGCTGTACAATATCCCTGCGCTGACTCTTCACGAATGCGCGCCGGGGCATAGCTTCCAGGCGGCGCTGGCAGAGGAGGGAAAGTCGCTGCCGCGATTCCGCCGCAACATCTATTTCTCCGGCTATGGCGAGGGTTGGGGCCTTTATACCGAGTGGCTGGGGATCGAGATGGGCATTTACCGAACGCCCTACGAACGGTTCGGCCAGCAAAGCTACGAAATGTGGCGGGCGGCGCGGCTGGTGATCGATACCGGCATCCACCGCTATGGCTGGTCGCGCAAACAAGCGATCGACTATCTCGCCCGCCACACGGCGCTATCGACTCACGAGGTTGCGACTGAGGTCGACCGCTACATCAGCTGGCCGGGGCAGGCGCTGGCCTACAAGCTGGGCGAGCTGACCATCCGGAGGGTGCGGGCAGAGGCAGAGAAGGAGCTTGGCACCCGGTTCGACATCAAGAAGTTCCATACGATGATCCTGAGCCTGGGCGCGGTGCCGCTGCCCGAGCTGGAGGCGGAGGTGCGCGCCTTCATCGCGGCTAGCAAGGCAGGGCAGTCGACGGGTAAATGACGCCAGCCAGGGGCGCGGGGCGCGGGCCGTCGTAGCCCGATTTACTGAAGGAAGGGCCGAAAACTAGAACGAGATGAGAAGCTTAGCGATGGCCGAGTGGGGTGGAAGTGGACATCCCGCTCAGCTTTGAGTTGCGGCGCGAACCCGCGTCAAAAGCGAGGTCTCGCTTAGTTCTACAACAGGGATCTCCCAAGGGTGCGCTGCCAGAAGCGCTCCTATAGCGTTATCCACTGCCTGGCGGGACGCATCAATGGGTACGTAAATTATGAGGATGGCGGTCGGAGACCTAGTCGTGGAGCCAACTTCACCAAGCGTCGGTTCAGCATCGTCCGCCGGACTGAAGAGTTCCCACCCTGGAGCGATTTCAACAACCGACTTGTAGATGCCGAAATCACCAAGGGGAGAGGCGCTACGAACAACGTTCAGCAGCCTGGAGAGCGTGGGGTCCCGCTCCATGGCAGAGGCATCGCCACTGAGCATGGCGCGGAGCGTATAAGCTTCGATGGGGCAGAACACTCTCAGGGCTTTGACAGCCCTCACGCAGTATGCGGCAGACATGTACCTTCGGTAACGGAGCTTAATCGAGAAAACCACGGTTCAAATGGATGCATCGATGTCCGCAGTGGTGCGAAATCCAACACCTGCCCCTCAGCGTAATTTGCTGACCTTCAACCCGTCTTGCTTAGCACGCGCCTGGATCGACTCCTCCGTTCGCGTCAGGGCCTTTGAGATGGCTTTGAGGCTCATTCCCTTGGCGGCCAAACGGTGAAGCTTCTGGATCTCGTCACTAGTCCATGGCTGTTTATGGCGCTGGAATTTGTCGGTCATCGTCGGCTTCTCCTCACAGGCTGGCATCATGCGCTTACCCTGCTAGAGCGGATGCGCATATGGCGACGCAAAACCATCTCTATCTCGTCGACGGGTCGAGCTACATCTTCCGTGCCTATCACCGCCTACCGCCGCTGACGAACCGTCACGGTGTGCCTGCCGGGGCGGTCTATGGGTATACCGCCATGCTTTGGAAGCTGGCGGACGGGCTGCACAAGGCTGACGGGCCGACCCACATGGCGGTGATCCTGGATGCGTCGAGCCAGACGTTTCGCAACGAAATGTACGACCAGTACAAGGCGCACCGGCCGCCGCCGCCCGAGGACCTGATTCCGCAATTCCCGCTGATCCGCACCGCGACGCGTGCCTTCTCTATCCCCTGCATCGAGGAAGAGGGGCTGGAGGCCGACGACATCATCGCCTGTTACTGCCACGCCGCCGTGCGCGCGGGGTGGAAGGTTACGATCGTCAGCAGCGACAAGGACCTGATGCAGCTCATCGACGACGGCCGCATCGACATGCTGGACACGATGAACGATCGGCGGATCGACCGCGCCTATGTCGAGAACAAGTTCGGCGTCGGGCCCGACAAGTTAGGCGACGTCTTGGCCCTGATGGGCGACAGCGTCGACAATGTGCCGGGCGTACCGGGGATCGGGCCCAAGACCGCCAGCCAGCTGATTAACCAGTTCGGATCGCTCGACGCGGTATTGGCTGGGACCGACATGATCACCAAGCCCAAGCTGAGGCAGTCGCTAATCGACCATGCCGACAATGCCCGCCTGTCGCGCGAGCTGGTGCGGCTGGTGTGCGACAGCCCGCTGCCCGAGCCGCTCAACGACCTGTCGCTGAAAGGCATCCCATCCGAGCCGCTCAAGGCGTTCCTTGAGGATATGGGCTTCAAATCGCTGCTGAACCGCGTCGGCGGTCCGGCATCGGCGTCGGCAGGCCATGTTGCCGCCATGACGTCAACTTCAACGCCAGCAGCGAACCCGGCCGAACCCGAGAAAATCGTCGTCGACCGCACGCAATATGAAACCGTGACGAGCGAGGCGGCGCTCGACCGCTGGATCGCCGACGCCCGCGCGCAGGGCTTTGTCGCGGTCGATACGGAAACCGACTGCATCGACTGCATCGTCGCCCGACTAGTCGGCGTCAGCTTGGCGACCCAGCCGAACAAGGCGTGCTACATTCCCGTCGGCCACGTCGGCGCGGACCTACTGTCCGACGCACCGTCGCAGCTTCCCGCGCTACTGGTGCTCGGCAAGCTGAAGGCCCTGCTGGAAGACCCCGCGGTGCTGAAGATCGGCCACAACCTTAAATATGACTGGGTGATATTCGACAAGGCGAGCATCAATGTTGCGCCCTATGACGACACGTTGGTGATGAGCTTCGACCTTGACGCCGGCCGTTCAAGCCACGGCATGGACGAACTGGCTAGGCAGCATTTCGATCATGAGTGCATTGCCTTCAAATCGGTTTGCGGCGTGGGCGCGAAGCAGATCACCTTCGACAAGGTACCGCTGGACGCCGCGACTGAATATGCCGCCGAAGACGCCGACATCACTCTGCGCCTGTGGCAACGACTAAAGCCGAGGCTGGCAGCCGAGGGATCGACGCAAGTCTATGAAATGGTCGACCGGCCATTGGTCGCGACGATCGGGCGGATGGAGCGTCGGGGGGTTAAGGTCGACCGCGATTACCTCGCCAATCTCAGCCGGAGGTTCGCGACCGAAATCGCGGCGCTGGAGGAAAAGGTCTACGAGGCGGCGAGAGGCCCCTTCACCATCGGCAGCCCGCAACAGCTTGGCGCAGTGCTGTACGACCGGCTGGGCCTGAAAGGCGGGCGCAAGGGCAAGAGCGGTCAATATTCGACCGACGTCAACGAGTTGGAGCGGCTGGCTGGAGAAGGAGTCGAGGTCGCCAGCCGCGTGCTGGAATGGCGGCAGCTGACCAAGCTAAAGTCTACCTACACCGACGCCCTTCAGGCGCAGATCAACCCGGACACAAAACGGGTACATACCAGCTTCAGCCTGTCGGGCGCGCAAACGGGGCGCCTGTCTTCAACCGAGCCGAACCTGCAGAACATCCCGATCCGCACCGAAATCGGCCGGCAGATCCGCGATGCCTTCGTCGCCGAGCCGGGCCATGTGCTCATGAGCGCCGATTACAGCCAGATCGAGTTGCGACTGGCGGCGCACATGGCCGACGTGCCGCAACTTAAGGAAGCGTTCGGAGCGGGCGAGGACATCCATGCGATGACTGCCGAAGAATTGTTCGGCACGGTGGACCGCGACACGCGCGGCAAGGCGAAAACGGTCAACTTCGCCATTCTCTACGGCATTTCCAGTTGGGGCCTGGCCGGGCGGCTGGGCGTGCCGAAAGAGGAAGGAAAGGCGATCATCGACCGCTATTTCCAGCGCTTCCCCGGCATCCGCACCTATATCGACGACACGCTGGCCTTCGCACGAGAAAATGGTTTCACGCGCACCTTGTTCGGCCGCAAGACGCATTTTCCCAACATCCGCGCGTCCAACCCCAATTTCCGCGCAGGCGCCGAACGCGCGGCAATCAACGCGCCGATCCAGGGCACCAGCGCCGACCTCATCAAGCGTGCCATGAACCGCATGGACGCAGCACTCGGCGATGCCGGCCTGACGGACGTTCGTATGCTGCTGCAGGTGCATGACGAACTGGTGTTCGAGGTTCCCGCAGGCCGCGAAGAGGAGGCGGCGGTGATCATCCGCCAAGTGATGACCAAGGCGGCCGAGCCGGCGCTCACCCTCGACGTGCCGCTCGATGTCGAAGTGGGCTGGGGCGCCAACTGGGGCGCCGCGCATTGAGTTCGACCGAAACGCCCGCCGCGCCGTCGGCGGACCTTGCTGCGCTGGCGCGGGGCGGCCGGATCAACTTTTTCGGCTTTGTTTTGCGCCTCATCGCGCGCCTGCCCTTCCTGTTCATCGCCGGTCGCATCTACGGCGCGGAAGAGCTTGGGCGCTTCGCCTATGCCGTACTGATCGTTGAGTTCGCGGCGCAGCTGGCGACGCTGGGCCTGAAACGCGGGCTTGCCCAGCAGCTGGCGAAGACCGACAAACCGCACGTCTGCGTGGTTGCCGACGCGCTACTCGTTGCCGCGATCGGATCGTCGGTCGCCATCTTCATCCTCGTCATGTTTCCTCAGGCGATGTTCCCCAACTCGGAGATTAACGGGCTGGAGTGGCTGCTCCCGGTGACGGTCTTCGCGCTCGCCTGGTCGGACATTTGCCTCGCGGCACTGGCTTACCGTCATGACGTCGGCTCCACCGTGCGCGCCAGGGCAGTTATCGAACCCTGGACCATCTCGATCGCGGCCTTTGCCTGGTCGTTCATCTCGACCCGCGACGGTCTGATTATCGCTTATGCGCTCTCGATGATCGCGGCGCTGATCGCTTCGATCATCCCCTTTGTCCGCAGCTACGGCCTGCCGCACGGCTGGAATCCTGAGCCCGGCACGCTCTGGGCGCTGGCGCGCCGCAACTTGCCGGTCGCGGCGGCGGACGCGGTCGAATGGGGATCGCGGCGCATCGACATTGCCGTGTTGGGCTTGTTCTTCGCGCCCAAGATCGTCGGCATCTATTACGTCGCGCAGCAGGTCGCGTCGCTCCCGTCGAAGCTGAAGACCAGCTTCGACCCAATTCTGGGCCCGGTCATCAGCCGCAACTTGGCGGAAGGAGACAACAAGGCCGTGGCCAGGCAGGTCCGCCAGGTCGGCTTCTGGGTTATCGCCGCGCAGGGCGGGATTGCGCTCGCGCTCGGCATACCGGGCGAAGCGGTTATGGGACTGGTTGGTGCGGGCTTCGTCGCCGGAACGGCTGCGCTCGGTTTCCTTCTGGCGGCCGAAGTGGTGGCGGCCACCGCAGCGGTCAGCGAAGCGGCGCTGATCTACACCGCACGGCATCGCAACATGATGATCAGCCTGGCGATGATTGTACTGGAGGCCGGACTTGCTGCGGGCCTGATCCTGCTGATGCGTAGCTGGGACTGGCCGATCATGTGGCAGGCGACCGGCCCAGCCATCGCGCTAGCGCTAGCGCTGGGTTTCGCGGCCATAGTAAAGTCGCGGCTATTGCACCGCATCCTTGGCCATCCCGTCTCTGGCTGGCGCTGGCCCCTCATCTGGGCGGCCGCGGCCGCGATGGCCATCGGCCAGCTGGTCATCATGCTCCCTGAATGGGCGGAACTTGTGATCGGGATCCCCGCCATTCTCGCGGCCTTCGGCGCGGTTATGTGGGTCAAGGGATTCGGTCCGCAGGACCGCGAGCTGTTCAAGATGCGCAAAGCTGACATCGACGAACTGTCGCTGCCCGACCCCAGCACGGGCGGGGACGCGCCGAGGTAGGTTCGCCTCACCTGCCAGCTAGTGGCGGAAGTGGCGCATCCCGGTGAAGACCATCGCCAGCCCCGCCTCATCGGCGGCGGCGATCACCTCGTCGTCACGGATCGAGCCGCCCGGCTGGATGACCGCCGTGGCGCCTGCCTCGACCGTGGCGAGCAGACCGTCGGCAAAGGGGAAAAATGCGTCGGATGCGACGGCCGATCCTAGCGTCCGCGGATTGGCCCAGCCATATTTCTCTGCTGCCTCTCGCGCCTTGATCGCGGCGATCCGTGCGGAATCGCGCCGGTTCATCTGGCCGGCACCGATGCCGGCGGTGATACCATTCTTGGCATAAACGATGGCGTTCGACTTCACATGTTTGGCGACGGTCCAAGCGAAAAGGCAATCTTCGAATTCTTGTTCGGTCGGGGCTCGCCTTGTGACGACCTTCAGCATGTCGCGGGTGACATGACCATTGTCACGGTCCTGGACCAAGATGCCGCCGGCGATGACGGCAATCGACTGGCCCGGCCGCTTGGGATCGGGCAAGCCGTCGGTAAGTAGCAGACGCAGATTCTTCTTGCGCGCAAACACGGCCTTCGCGCCGTCGCTGGCACCCGGGGCGACCACCACCTCGGTGAAGATGTCAGCGATCGCCTCAGCGGTTTCCTCGTCAAGCGGCCGGTTAACGGCGACGATCCCGCCGAAGGCCGAAACACTGTCGCATTCCAGCGCACCCCGCCATGCATCGATCAGGCTGTCGCCGCTCGCCACACCGCACGGGTTGGCGTGCTTGACGATAACCACGGTCGGCGGGCCGTCCCGGAACTCCGCCGCCAGTTCCAGCGCAGCGCTAGCATCGTTAAGGTTGTTGTAGCTGAGCTCCTTGCCCTGCACTTGCTCGGCCTGCGCGATGCCTGCCGAGTGCGGCCCCGCCGGAATGTAGAGCGCGGCCTGCTGATGCGGGTTTTCGCCGTAGCGAAGCGGCATGACAAGCTTGCTGGAGCTGGCCCACAGCTTCGGCCAGCGCTCGCCCTGGTCGGCATAGGCGAACCATTGCGAAATCATGGCGTCATAAGCGGCGGTCAGCGCATAGGCCTTGGCCGCCAGTTTCCGGCGGAAATCAAGGCTGGTTCCGCCCCGACCGTTCACTTCCTCGATCAATTCGGCATAGTCACTAGGATCGGTAACGATCGCGACATGGGCATGGTTCTTGGCGGCGGAGCGGACCATCGACGGGCCGCCGATGTCGATATTCTCGATGATCTCGTCACGCGGCGCGCCCTTCGCCACGGTGGATTCGAACGGGTAAAGATTGACCACGACCAGATCGATGGCGGCGATGGCATGCTCTTCCATCGCGGCGACATGCTCGGCATTGTCGCGCACCGCCAGCAGGCCGCCGTGGACCTTGGGGTGGAGTGTCTTCACCCGCCCGTCCATCATCTCCGGAAAGCCGGTGAGGTCGCTGATATCGCGAACCTCAACGCCGAGTTCGCGCAGCTTCGCCGCCGTTCCGCCGGTAGAGACGATTTCTACCCCAGCCCGGCCGAGGGCCGCGGCCAGTTCATCCAGCCCAGATTTGTCGGAAAGCGAAATAAGAGCCCGGCGGATGGGCACGATCGCGGTCATTGGAATAGTCCTTTTAGCTGGAGCGGCGGAACTGCCAGGCGATTTCCCCGCCGACGCCGGAGATCTCCCCGACAACGACAAGCTGAAGCGTCGGCACGGGCTGCCCCCGGCCATCAATGAACAGGCTTTCCTCGACCTGCAGCATGGCGCCGCGGCAGCGGAAATTCCAAGGCGGCGCACCGGTCGAGCGGAGAATGGCGCCCATGCCGTCGGCGGTCACGGTCGCCTCGACGCCCGGCGCGAGGTGGAAGCGTATGGCGTAGGGCGCGGCCTCTCGAATCTTGCGGCGGCCGCGGGCCACCAGCCGGTCTTCGCCGCGCAGTTCCTTACCATCGTTGCCTAGGCTGATGCGACGCTGATGGATCAATCCGAACCCTTTGACATAGCCGTCGTGCGACGCCTCAAGGCGCGAGCAGTCATTATCCTCGCTGCGCTCGATGCCGACGTCGGCGACCCCTTTGCCGAGGCTGCCGTCGGGCAGAATCGCGGTCGAATTGGTGTCACTGAGCACTAAGGTCGAGTGGGCAGCGGTGGTGCGCAGCGCCTGCACGAGCTCGTCCGGAAGCTCCGTCGGCACAGGACCTGGGCCCCCGCAATTGACCACCATCCGCTGCGCGCCGTCGCTCATTTCAAGGGCAAGAGTGGAGGCGCAGCCCATCGCTGCCATTTTTGGCGGGGGGGGCGGCGCAGCATCGACGACGACGATGGTGCCGAGCGCGCTGAGCCGATGATACCCCCAGCCCCGGGCCGCGCGTAGCGGGCGGGCGCGCATGCCGCAGCCTTCAACCAGCGCCGAAAGCCGCGCAGAATCGCCTGGGTTGCCGCCCTGCCAGCTGGACAGCGCATTGTCGCCCATGGTGACGCCGTGAAGCGCGGCCAGGGCGGCTGCTGCGGTGTTCTCAAGCGATTCCGGCGGCGCCTGCTTCGCCGCGAAATAGGCGGCGCGGACGAGACCCAGCCGGTCGACCAGCAGCATCTGTTCCAGCGGCGAGCGGCTCATCAGCCCGCCGTCCTCGAACTGGGCGCCGGACAATGACCGCATCAACCCGGATTCGCTTCGTGACAAGCGACCAAGGCCGCCCTGCAGCGTCAGCGATCCCACCACCGCGCCAGCCCAGGCCGTGATGCGGTGAAGGCCCGGCGGTGCCTTGTCGGCATGCGCGTCGAGATGGCGCGCTCCCTTCGCCAGTGTGTTGAGTAGGGCCGAGCGATAACCACCGTCGCGGCTTGAAAGGATGTAGGGCGCATAGGCAGTCCAGAAAAGGATCCGCTCGCCCCACAATTCGGGCGCCCAGGCGTTATCGATGCGAGTGCCATGGGCAATTAGCCAGCGGCCGGCGATTGCCTCGGCCAGCCGGGCTCCGCGCTCGCGGCTGGTCGAGGCGGCAAGGTCCCGCAGCCAGGAAAAGCTCTGGATCTCGCGCGCCAGCGGACCGTGGGTGCCAACTTCGGCGAAATCGATTTCGTTGAGCGCGACGGTGTCGCTACCGAGCAGAAACCGCCCGGCCAGCAGCGCGTCGCCGCGGGCGCGATCGCCGATGACATGGTCGCGCGGCACAGCCACGAGCCGGAGCGGCTGGCGCCCCTGCCCGAACAGGCGCGAGAAGAATGAGCCTCTGGCGAGTTTTCCGACGACGTCGCCGCTCATGCCCCTCCCCGGAGAGCAGCGATGTTGGCGGCATACTGATCGGAACCGCCACGGAAGGCTGCTGTGCCGGCGACCAGCGCCGTGGCCCCCGCATCGATCGCCTGCGGCGCTGTCGCGGGATCGATGCCGCCATCGACCTCGATATCGACGACCAAGTCCTTCTTGGCGACCTGGTTGGCGATCGCCTCGATCTTACGCAGCTGACTAGCGATGAACTTCTGCCCACCGAAGCCCGGATTGACGCTCATGACGAGGACCAGATCGATCTCTTCGAGCACATAATCCAGCATCTTGGCCGGCGTTGCCGGGTTGAGTGAAACACCCGCCTTCTTGCCGAGCGCCTTGATGCGCTGGATCGTCCGATGAAGGTGCGGTCCGGCCTCCGGGTGAACCGTGATGATGTCCGCACCGGCCTCCGCGAACGCGTCGAGAAAATTGTCCACCGGCGAAATCATCAGATGGACGTCGAACGGCTTGTCGCTGTGCGGGCGAAGCGCTTTCACTACCGCCGGCCCGATCGTCAGGTTCGGCACGAAATGGCCGTCCATCACATCGATGTGGATCCAGTCGGCCCCCGCCCCATCGATCGCTCGTACTTCTTCGCCAAGCTTGGCGAAATCAGCAGACAGGATCGACGGAGAGATGATGGGAGCGGCCATGTGGGCCATTAGACGGGATAATGCCCGTTGGACAAGGTGGCGGCATCGCTCGCTTGACCGAATGCGTATTGTTCGCATAACACACCTCCCGACAGGAAGGACCGATTATGAAGAGCTTGGCGATGGCCGCCTCGGCGGCACTGACAATGGCCTCACCGGCGGACGCGGTGCCGGCAGATTTCGCGAAAAAGGCCGAGGCGCTGCTCAACCATTCCTATCCGGCGGACGGACCCGGCGCGGCGGTGATCGTCGTTGATGAAGGCAAGACGGTATTCGCATCGGGCCGCGGGCTCGCCGACGTCGAGGGGAAAAAGCCGATCGGTACAGGCACGGTCTTTCGCATGGGATCGATCACCAAGCAGTTCAGCGCCGCGATCATCCTGCAGCTGGCGGCCGAGGGTAAGTTGTCGCTGGACGACAAGCTATCGAAGTACCTGCCCGATTATCCCATGCCGGGCGCCAATGCGACGGTGACGCAGCTGCTGAACCACACGGTCGGCGTGCAGTCCTACACCGGAATCCCGGGCTGGATGTCGGAAAAGAACACGGCGAGGGAATTTACGACGGAGCAAATGATCGCCGAGTTCAGCAACCTGCCGTCGCCGTCGAAGCCCGGTGAGCGGTTCGACTATAACAACAGCGGTTATGTGCTCGTCGGCGCGATCATCGAGAAGGTGACCGGCAAGCCCTGGCACCGGGCGGTGGAGGAGCGGATCGCCAAGCCGCTGGGCCTAAGTACCATCCGGTATGGGGTGCTGGAAAGCCAGACCTCTGCCATGTCGAAAGGCTACACCACACGCGATGCGAAGCTTGCCCCGGCGCAGGTCATACACATGAGCGTACCGCATGCAGCCGGCGCGCTGATCGGATCGGTCGAGGACCTGGCGAAATGGAATGCCGCGCTTCACGCCGGTAAGGTGGTGCCGAAACCCTATTATGAGCGCATGATCGCGCCGACCAAGTTAGCGTCGGGAGACAGCCCGTATGGCTTCGGCTTGGCTAATCGCGAGGTGCGCGGACACAAGGCCGTCGGCCATGGCGGCGGGATCTTCGGCTTCTCCACGGATAGCCTCTATCTGCCCGACGACGACCTGTTCGTCGCGGTGTTCGCTAATAGCGACGAACCGCAGACCAACCCGGAAATGATGGCGATGCAGCTGGCGGCGCTGGCCATCGGATCGCCATACCCCGCTTTCCAGCCGGCCAGCATCGACCCCAGCTCTATCGAGGACTGGGTGGGAGTCTATGCCATCGACAATGGCGAGCGGCGCTTCGTTGCGCGCGAAGGCAAATATTATACACAACGCACCGGCGGGTCGGAACTGGAGGTGATCCCTGCCGGCAACAACCGCTTCTTCTACCGCGACAGTCTGACTTGGTTTGAGCTGACCAAAGACAAGTCGGGTGCGCCCACGATGTCGATGTACCAGCAAGGTGCGTTGAAGCCGGAGATATCGAGCCGCAGCGGCCCGATACCGCCACCAGTTGCGGCGGTCATGGTGCCGAGGGCGACGCTACAGCGATATGCGGGAACCTATTCGTCTCCGATTGGCGCCTTTACTGTCATGTTGCCCGAGGAGGGGCCAATGATGGTCCAACTGGCAGGACAAAAGCCGATCCCAGTCGAGGCGGTCAGCGAGACCGAGTTTCGCACGGTCGGGGTCGATGCCCGGATAGCATTTCAGGTCGACGGCCATAAGGTCAGCGGGCTAACGCTTAAGCAGGGTGGCCGCGAGCTTCCTGCAAAGCGCGACTAGGAGCGGACGAGGCGGGCGACGAAAAAGCCATCGAGCCCGCCTTGGTCCGCCAGCATGCCCGGCAAAACGCGCAGCCAGCCGCGTGCATGTGGCGTCACGCCTTCAACCAATTGCGGCGCGGGCTCCAGCCGATAGTCGGTCCGCCCGACGAGGAAGGCATCGATGCGTTCCTCGCCTTCCTGGGGCTCGAGGCTGCACACCGCGTATACAAGCGAACCGCCCGGCCTTACCCAGTCGGCCGCCCGGTCTAGTAGCTTGGCCTGCAGGTCGGCGCTTGCGGCGATGATCGACGGGCGAGCGCGATAGAGGACTTCGGGATGGCGGCGGAAGGTGCCGGTCGCCGAGCAGGGAGCGTCCAGAAGGACGGCGTCGAATGCCTCCGACGGCTGCCAGTCTAAGGCGTCGGCAACTACGGTTTCCGCCTTGAGACCCGTCCGTGAAAGATTGGCGGCCAGTCGTGCCAGACGACTTTCCGAGCGGTCCAGTGCAATCACGTCGTGCCCGGCGGCGGCCAGCTGCATCGTCTTACCGCCCGGAGCGGCGCACGCGTCCAATACCCGCACCGCGGCCGCTGGAACGAGCCGCGCGGGTATCGAGGACGCGAGGTCCTGCACCCACCAGCCGCCATCGCCGAAGCCCGGCAAGTCAGTCACCGCGCCATGATGGTTGAGGCGGCGATGGCGCGGCGCGAGTGGGATTCCTAGCGGATAGGAGTCGCAGACTGCGTCGCTTGCGAAGCTGAGATCGAGCGCCGGGCGGTGGGCAATCGCGCTCCGAGCGGCCATTACGACCTCTTCGCCCCAGGCGGCTCCCCAGCGCTGCTCGACCGCCGCCGGCAGGCGAGGCTCGGTGAGTTCGGGCAATCCCTTTCTGAGCAGGGTGCCGAGGACGCCGTGCACCAAACGGCGCGGACCGCCGTCGACCAGGGGGAGCGCGGTCGCCACCAACGCATGGTCCGGGGTGTCGAGCCCAACCTTTTGCGCAAGCGCGAGCCGCAACACCATGCGCGCCTTGCTGTCTTCCGGAAGTGGCTGACGGGTGACGCCGTCGATCAGTTCATCAAGGTTCGGAAGGCGTCGAAGCGTCTCGCCCGCAATGGCGCTTGCCAACGCAGCGTCCGCGGGAGGGAGGCCGCGCGCATGCTGGGCCGCATTGTCCATCGTCTGCGCCTTTCGCAGGACGGAATCGAGGATGCGAAGCGCGGCCCTGCGAGCGGCGAGTCCTTCGGTCGAGTTGCTGTCCGGGCTTGGCACGGCGCCCTTTACGCATCATTTGCGCGGATATGAAACGGCCATCGCATGTGAAGCCGCCGGCGTACCTGACCAAGTCGCCACCGGTGCCCCAACCTCAGCGGTGCGACTCGCCACCGCCGGCGGGCGAGGAAGATAAGGTCGATCCCACGCGCTACGGCGATTGGGAGAAGAAGGGTATCGCGGTCGACTTCTAGGAGTCTTCGGCGCGCAGCGGGCGGCTGAGCAAAGCTTCGAGGATGGCGTCGACCCCGGCGTCCCCTTTTAGCAGCGCAGTGACCGCGGCTACGATCGGCATGTCGATCCCGCGTTCATTGGCGATTCGATGCAGGACAGGCGCGGTATGCGCGCCTTCCGCTACCGTGCGGCGATCGGCCATCAGGTCGGCAGCGCGGCGGCCTTCGCCGATCGCCTTACCGAGCGAGAAGTTGCGGCTGCTGGTCGATGAGCAGGTCAGCACGAGGTCGCCCAAGCCCGACAGGCCAGCCAGCGTTTCACGCCGCGCGCCCATCGCTAGACCGAAGCGCGTCATTTCCGCGAACCCCCGCGCGATCAGCGCTGCCCTGGCATTTTGTCCAAGCGCACGCCCCTCGACCACGCCGCAGGCTATGGCGAGGACGTTCTTGACCGCGCCGCCCACTTCGGCTCCGGTGACGTCATCCGTTAGGTAGGTGCGGAACGTCGGCTGGGTAATGCGTTCGCGCAGCCCTTCGCAGATAATTCCTTCCGCGCAGGCCAGCGTAACGGCTGTCGGCAGCCCAGCGGCAACTTCATGGGCGAAGGTCGGGCCGGACAGGACGGCAACCGGTGAGGACGGACAGACTTCGTGCACCACGTCATGGAGCATTTTGCCCGACGATTCCTCGATCCCCTTGGAGCAGAGCACGAGCGGCATTCCGGGACAGGGCGCCCGGCCGAGCACTGCGCGCATATGCTGCGCTGGAGTTACCACCAGCCAGGCGTCGGCGTCGGAAAGGTCGGAGAAACTGCTGGTCGCGCGGATCGCAGGGTTGAGTTTCAGGCCCTTAAGGTAAACCGGGTTTTCGTTGATGCGGTTCACCGCCGCCACGACGTCATCCTCCATCGCCCAGAGAATGGTTTCGCGGCCGCCGGTCGACACGACTTGGGCCAGCGCGGTCCCCCAGGCGCCGCCGCCGATCACCGCCAGCTTCTCGATGGTCATGCCTTGGCCCCTGCCCCCCTTACCTTTTCACCCGCCGGATCGAGGGGCCATCGCGCGCGGGCCGGGACGTCCAGCCCGTCGGTCAGTCCCGCGGCGAGCCGCTCCGCGCCGGCCCAGCCAATCATTGCCGCATTGTCGGTGCACAGCCAGCCAGGCGGAACGGAGAAACGGCGCCCCTCCTCCTCGGCCAGTTTGCGCAGTGCTTCGCGCACGCTGCTGTTTGCCGCAACGCCGCCCGCGACAACCAGCGCAGGCGCATTAGATACTTCGAGCGCGCGCCGCGTGCGGTCAACGAAACAATCGACCACGGCTTGCTGGAAACTGGCGGCAATATCTTCCGGACGATGATCGCCGGTCGCAACCACCCGCTGCACGGCGGCCTTCAGACCCGCGAAACTGAAATGCGGTTCCTTCGAGCCGACCAGAGGGCGGGGTAATGACACCGCCGCAGGATCACCGTCCTTAGCAAGTGCCTCGACCGCTGGACCGCCGGGATAGCCGAGGCCGAGCAGCTTGGCCGCCTTGTCGAAAGCTTCGCCCGCGGCATCGTCGATCGTCGTAGCAAGCCGTCGGTATTCGCCGACGCCGCGAACCTCGAGCAGCTGGCAATGACCGCCGCTGGCGAGGAGCAGCAGGTAGGGGAAGGCGAGTTGCTTATCGACCAGGCGCGGACTGAGCGCATGGCCTTCGAGATGATTGACCGCAATCAGCGGCTTTGCAGCCGACAGCGCCAAGCCCTTCCCCGCAAGCAGCCCGACCATGACGCCGCCGATCAGCCCGGGGCCAGCGGTTGCGGCGATTGCGTCCACTTCGCCGATTGCAATGTCGGCTTCATGCAGCACCTGGCGGACCAGACCCGGTAGGATTTCGATATGCGCGCGGGCGGCGATTTCGGGAACCACGCCGCCGAACGGCCGGTGCGCATCGTTCTGGCTGACTACTGCCTGCGCAAGGATCTGGCGGTTGCTGTCGACTAATGCGGCAGCGCTGTCGTCGCACGAGGATTCAAGGGCAAGAATGAGCGCCATCGGACAAGGCCTTTGCCTGAAACCCCGGCTTTGCGCTAGCGCGGGCGCCATGACCGGACGGCCACTGACAATCGGAACGCGCGGATCGCCGCTCGCGCTTGCCCAGGCGAGGATGACGGCGAGCGCGCTTGAGCAGGCGCATGGCTGGGCGCCGGGCAGCGTGACGATCATTCCGGTCAAGACCAGCGGCGACCGTATTCAGGACCGGCCGCTGGCCGAGGTCGGCGGCAAGGCGCTTTGGACCAAGGAACTGGACCTTGCCCTGCTGACGGGTGAGACCGACTGTTCGGTCCATTCGATGAAGGACGTTGAGAGCGAGCGGCCGAAGACGCTTGCCATCGCCGCGATGCTGCAGAGGGCGGATGCGCGAGACAGGCTGATCGGCGCAGGGTCGATCCAGGCGCTGCCCGAGCGCGCGGTTGTGGGGACCAGTTCTCCTCGACGCAAGGCGCAGCTGCTGCGGCTTCGTCCCGACCTCGACATCGTCTCCATTCGCGGCAACCTCGACACTCGGCTGGGCAAGCTGCAGGCCGGTGATGTGTCCGCGACGCTCCTAGCGGCTGCGGGCCTTGACCGGCTGGGCCGCGCGGAAACGGGAACCGCCATTGCCTTGAATGAGATGATACCGGCTCCCGCGCAGGGGGCGATCGGCATCGAATGCCGCGCCGACGACGCCGTGACGGCAGCATGGCTTCGAGCGATCGATCATGAGGAAACGCATGCCGCGGTGCTTACCGAGCGCGCGTTCGTCCGCGCACTCAACGGAACCTGCCATTCGCCGATCGGCGCCCATGCGGTGATCGAGGGCGGCCGCATTCGTTTTACTTGTGAGATTTTGAGTGAGGATGGGGGCGAGCGCGTTGTCGATTGCGCTGTCTTCGCGGTCGGCGACCTCGACACGCCAGCTGAAATGGCCCGAGCCATGCTGGCGGGCGCGCCGGACAGCATTCGCCACCTGTTCGACGCTGCATGAGAAAGTTGTTGCTCGTGAGGCCCGAGCCGGGACTTTCGGCCAGCGCCGCCCGCGCGCAGACCCTTGGGATGGAAACGATCGGCTGTCCGCTGTTCGAGGTCGAAGCGGTTGGTTGGACACTGCCAGACGCGCGGCAGTTCGATGCACTGCTGCTGACCAGTGCCAATGCCGTTCGCCATGCCGGCGTGCAGTTGCAGGCGCTTGCCCGCTTGCCGGTCTATGCGGTTGGCGGAGCGACGGCCGATGCGGCCAATGCCGCGGGATTGAGCGTTGCGGCCACAGGAAACCGCGATGTCGAGGCGCTTCTCTCCACGATGCCTGCTCGTCTTCGATTGCTCCACTTGGCGGGCGAAGACCGGATCGACACCAGCCGCCGCAAT
This sequence comes from Sphingomonas edaphi, assembly GCF_003583725.1. Taxonomy (GTDB): domain Bacteria; phylum Pseudomonadota; class Alphaproteobacteria; order Sphingomonadales; family Sphingomonadaceae; genus Sphingomicrobium; species Sphingomicrobium edaphi. Next base: position 1,188,791 of record NZ_QXTF01000001.1, read on the forward strand.
ATGACCTCTGTGACCGTCTACAGGTCGCGCGCGATCGAACATCCCGCCCTTCCAGACACGGACGATCTCGTGATCGCCTTGCACAGCCCGCGCGCAGCAAGGAGGCTGACCGAGCTGGTGGGTCGCCGTTACCGGACCCGCCTCGCTGCGATCAGCAAGGCGGCCGCAGACGCTGCCGGATGCGGCTGGGAGGAGGTGGGCGTGGCCGAAATGCCCGCCGACGACAGTCTTCTGGCCCTTGCAGCGATGCTGTGTCACAAACCGGACCAATCATGAGCCCGACCTATTCCCGACAAGGCAGCAACTGGACGGCCCGTATTGCCTGGTCGCTGCTGCTGCTGGTCGCCGGCGCGGCGCTGGCAACTTGGGGACTGTCTCGCTGGGACGCGGGCGCGCGCTTCTTCGGCGTGGAGCCGCGCCAGCCGCTGCAGATCGTCCGGCAACCAGCTCCGGTACGCCCTGTGCAGCCGCAACCTGCTATTCCGACCATGCCTGCGGCAGATGCGGCCCGCATCGGTGCTCTGGAGGCGCGGCTCGCCAGCTTGGAAAGCGCGACGCAGGCCGCGGCGGGTTCGGCTGGCCGTGCCGACGCCATGTTGGTTGCCTTCGCTGCTCGTCGCGCCATCGATCGAGGCGTCGCTCTTGGTTATCTGGAACCGCTGCTGGTCCAGCGCTTCGGACCGCAGCATCAGGCGGCGGTCGCGACCGTCATCACTGCGTCGCGCGACCCGGTCCGCCTCGACAGTCTGATCGCGGACTATGAGTCGCTCGGCGCGTCGCTGCGCGGCGGCGGCCCCGACGAGGGATGGTGGGATGCGTTCCGGCGGGAGCTTGGCACGATCGTCTCCGTCCACCGCGCCGACACGCCTTCGCCGCAGCCGCAGGCCCGCTATGACCGCGCGCTCACCAAGCTGAAGGCCGGCGAGGTGGATTCCGCCCTAGCTGAAACGATGAGGCTGCCCGGCGCGGCCAACGCCAGCCGCTGGATCGTCCGGGCCCGCCGCTACATCGCCGCCCATCGCGCACTAGACGAAATCGAGTCCGGAGCGCTGCTTGGAGGTGGCACGACGGCCACAGTCGCACCCCCAGCCCGCTAGAGGGTTGGCAAACCGAATCGGATTTGCGAGGCTCGCCACTGCCAGCCGGGGTTCAGCCTCCTGTGGCTAAGGCTTTGGCGCAATTATCTAAGTATCTGGGGGATATGACGCCATGACGTCCGTTTCGTACCGTTTCCTGTTCGGGCTCGGGCTCGCCACCGCGGCCGGCCTTGCGAGCAGCCAGCCGGTGCGGACTGACCCGTTGGCACCGCTTCCTCCCGGCAGCGTCCGGCCTCAAGTCACTTCGACGACGCGCGCTGCGCCCGCGAGCCTCGCCGCTCAGATCAACGCCATCGGCCGCGGCTTTAACGGCATCGTCGGCGTCTCGGTCGTTTCGCTGCGCGACAACTGGCAAGCCGACTACAACGCGACCCGGCTGTTCCCCCAACAGAGCTGTTCCAAGCTGTGGGTTGCGGTCGCTGCGATGGACGCGGTCGACAAAGGTCGTGTCAGCCTCAACGACAAGGTCACGCTGGGCCGCAGCGACCTGACACTCTTCCACCAGCCGATCCGTTCGAAAGTCCTGGGCGGCGGCCACACGACGACGCTGGGGTCGCTGCTGTTTACCGCCATCACGCAGAGCGACAATACGGCCAACGACAAGCTGATGCGCTCCATCGGCGGCCCCGAAGCAGTACGGAATATGATCGAGGCGAAGAATCTCGGCTCGATCCGCTTTTACGATGGGGAGCGCGCGCTTCAGTCGCGCATCGCCGGCCTGATCTGGAGCCAGAGCTATTCGATCGGCGATGCCTTCTACAAGGCGCGTTCGGCGCTGCCGACGTCGGTGCGCAAGGCCTCGTTCGAGCGGTACATCCGCGATCCCTACGACGGCGCCGCGCCTCGTGCCGTAGCGGAGGGTTTGGCGCGGCTGCAGAAGGGCGAGTTGCTCTCGCCCGGATCCACTCGGCGACTGCTCTCGATCATGGCATCGACCAAGACCGGGGGCCTGCGCGTACGCGCGGCCCTGAAGCCTGGCTGGGAATGGAGCCACAAGACCGGCACCGGCCAAAACTTCCAGGGTCGCATCGGCGGCATCAACGATATCGGCATTCTCACCGCGCCTGACGGGACTGCCTATGCAATGGCGATCATGACCATCCCTAACAAGTCGGACGGCGGCGCGCAGGAACTGATGCGCGAGGTCACCAAGGCTGTAATCGCCAACCATGAAGCGCGCCGTGGGGGCTGATATGGACCCGGCCACCCGACTGCGGTCGGCGCCGGGAACCCAGCGCGTCCCCTTGCGCGAGCTCGACCTGTTCATCTACCGCAACTTCCTGGGCGAAGCGGAGTGCGCCTTGCTTCGCGACCTGATCGATGAGCGGCGCCGGCCCTCGACTATCGCCGACGACCAGGGCGATGCCCGGTTCCGCACCAGCGAGACCTGCGACCTCGATGGGGATCATCCGCTGGTCGCCGCCGTCGTCGCGAAGCTGTCCGATCTCACCGGCATCCCTGCCAGCCATGGCGAGCCAATCCAGGGACAACGCTACGCGCCGGGGCAGGAATTCAAGCCGCATACCGACACGTTCAACCCGGGCGGCGCCGACTATTTCGAACATTGCGCCGACAGCGGCCAGCGAACCTGGACCGCCATGCTCTACCTTAACCAGCCCGATGACGGCGGCGCGACCCGCTTCAAGACGATCGGCAAGACAGTGCAGCCGGAAACGGGCAAGCTGCTGGTGTGGAACAACTTATCCGCCAACGGCACGCCCAACCCGGCGACGCTTCACCAAGGGATGAAGGTGCGCAAGGGCACCAAATATATCCTTACCCAGTGGTACCGAGAACGTCCGGTCGGTTAGCGCCGGTCGCAGCGGCTGGCGCCTGAAGCTGGTCCGCCATCCGGTCCGCGGTGCGAAGCGCCATGGCCAGAATTGTCAGCGTCGGGTTGGCCCAGCCGCCTGTCGGGAAGAGCGAGCTTCCGGCGATGTGAAGGTTGGCCACGCCATGCACCCGGCCCCATCCATCTGTAACGCCGAAATGGGGATCGTCGGCCATCCGGGTGGTTCCCATATGATGAAAGCCGCCCAGGGGATGTGCGCTGATCAAGTCGTCGGAGACCCAGTGTTTCGCCGGATCGGATAACCAGTTCGCGGCTTCGACCGCGCCGAGACCGAGCCGCCGCGATTCGCGATCGAGTGCTGCGACAAGGCCGGCGACGCTGTCGACGTCGATCGGCGAAAGGCGCCAGTCGAGCTTTACGCGCCGCATGCCGGTTCCGTCCGCCTGCTCACCAAGCATGACCCGGCTATGCGGATTAGGCGCCTGCTCGGCCCTTAGTACGAGCGCGAGATCGAGGCCACGGGCGCGCTTAAGCAACCAAGGATGAAGCGGACCGACCATCCCGGTGTAAGCGCGCACCAAGTGCCGCGTCACCTTCCACAGCCCTCGCCCGCGACGCGTCGGCGCGGTCCGGTGTTTCACATGAAGATAGGCGCGCTTGACCAGCGCGTGACTGCCGGTCACCGCCGGCCGGACCGCGACGGTCAGCGCGCTGTTGAGGAGGCCCTCGCGCCGCTGCAACGATTCTGACGGCGTCACGGTCGGCGCGACGTCGATGCCATTGAATCGCCGCTTGCGGAATGCATCGAGCCAGCGCCAGTCGGCCTGGCCGATGATTCGGCCGCCACGGCCATGCGGATGCTCCATGAAGAAACGACCCACGAGGTCGTGCTCGTTGCCGACGCCGGCCGGAGCGATTGAGTTGGAGGCCAGCAGGATGCGCGGGTTCTCGATCCCGCCGGCGGCCAGCAGGAACTGGCGCGCGCGGATGTCGATGCGCTGCCCGCCGGGCGCGACGACATCCAGCCGTTCGACCGAGTGACCGTCGGCGGCGAGCACGACCTCCCGCACCGTGGCGTGAAGCATTATGGTGCAGCGGGTATGCAGGTCGAGGTCACCTGACCGGTCGATTGTGAACCGGTCGAACAGGGGATCGAACGCCCACCAGCGAACCGCCAGTTCGCTGGGCGAGAGACGATCCAATACTCCTGGACTCGGAATATCGTCCGGTGCAGCACCTTCGATCTGCAGAATCCTGCGGGCTTCGTCGAGGTGTGATGCGATATCGGCGGCGCCGATCGGCCAGCCGCTGTGCGCCACCCATTCGCGACGCTCGAAATCGATCGGATCCAACTCGGCGCAGCGGCCGCCCCAGATCGCGGTCGTGCCGCCGAAGAAGCGCAGCCGGCTATGGTCGAGCGGATGGTAAGGCTGGCCGACAACGTCGCCGCGGTTGAGGTCGGCGGTCGCCGGCTCATGATCCGTTCCGCCGCTTTCGATAAGCACGACGCTGTAACCACGCGCCAGGAGGCGCCTGGCGGCAGCTTGACCGGCGGCGCCGGAACCGACGATGGCAACGTCGGCGGTGACCGCCTCGGGCGCTTCAAGGGCGCAATCTATTCGCATTTACCCCCCATTTAATGACGATATAGCGGTTCCGTTCGGCCGTTTCACGCGCCGCTGCGTTTTTTTCGGCAACTCTGTGGCGTTTGGTCCTCAGTCCGGGGCGGCGACCAGATGTGAGCGAGTTGCCGGCAGATGACTCTCCTTGCCAAGCCGCGCACCGCCGCTTATAGGCCGCCCGCTTCCAAATCATTGGAAAGACGAACGGCCCGGCCAGTTAGGGCTGCCGTGGCTGTTCGAAAACGTCGTCCCCGTGGGGACTACAAGGAGACGAAAATGCCCAAGCTGAAGACCAAGAGCGGCGTAAAGAAGCGCTTCAAGCTCACGGCCACCGGCAAGATCAAGCATGGTGTCGCTGGCAAGCGCCACCGGCTGATCAGCCACAACGCCAAATATATTCGCCAGAACCGCGGCACCGAAGTGCTTGCCGACGCCGATACGGCGCGCGTCAAGCTCTGGGCCCCTTACGGCCTCAACTAAGGAGCTAGCGAGACATGGCACGCGTCAAAAGAGGTGTAACCACCCGTTCGAAGCACAAGCGGATCTTGGAAAATGCGAAGGGCTATTATGGCCGCCGCAAGAACACGATCCGTATCGCCCGCCAAGCCGTCGAAAAGGCCGGGCAGTACGCCTATCGCGATCGCAAGGTGAAGAAGCGGAGCTTCCGCGCCCTGTGGATCCAGCGCATCAACGCCGCGGTCCGCGCCGAAGGCCTGACCTATGGCCAGTTCATGCACGCGCTGAAGCTTGCGAACATCGATCTTGACCGGAAGGTCTTGGCCGACATCGCGATGCACGAAGCCGACGCCTTCAGCGCGATTATTGCGCAGGCCAAGGCCGCGCTGCCGAAGGAAGCCAAGGCGGCGTAAGCCATCGTTCCCACGCAGGTGGGGATCGGGCAATTGAAACAAGGGCGCCGGAGCGATCCGGCGCCCTTTATCATGTCCGGTGTGGGTGAAATCGCAAACTATTCGGGCATAATGGGTGACGAAGTTGGCGGTATTCGACCCCTCGTTTGATTGATCGAGGTTGAAAACTTCAGTCCAGACATTCGTACGCCGGCAAGGTCAGAAACTCCTGGAATCGATCCGCAGTGACCAGTTCGTGCAACAGCCGGGCGGCGGACTTGAGGTTGGGAACCGAACCGAGCGCCCCGATCTCTTCAGCCAGCCAATCCTCGAACAGGTCGTGGCTAAATCGGCGGTCGTCGTCGAACGACGCTCCGAACCGCAGCCATTGCCATAGCTGGGCGCGGCAGATTTCCGCCGTCGCGGCGTCTTCCATCAGGTTATACAGGGGCACCGCGCCGCGCCCGCCGAGCCAGGCGGCGATATACGGGATGGCCACGCGGATATTCTCGCGCGCTCCGGCCTCAGTCCTCGCGCCTCGGTGAAGTTCCAGCATCTCGTCGCGGCCGGGGACGCGGTCGGGCATATTGTGGAGCTGGTTGGGGCCTTTCATCGCTGCAAAAGCTTCCATCGCTGGGCGAACCAGCGCCGGGTGCGCGACCCAGGTTCCGTCATGCCCATTGCAGACCTCGCGCAGCTTGTCGGAGCGGACCTTGTTCATTGCCGCATGGTTTGCCGCCTCGTCGCCTTTGACCGGAATGAACGCCGACATTCCGCCCATCGCGAAGGCGCCGCGGCGGTGGCAGGTGGCGACTAACCGCAACGAGTAGGCAGCCAGGAAAGCCTTATCCATGGTCATCGCCGAGCGGTCGGGCGTCAGCCGGTCGGACGACCGGCCAAGGCGCTTAATGTACGAGAAGATATAGTCCCAGCGGCCACAGTTGAGGCCGACGATGTTTCGACGCAGCTCGTAGAGAATCTCGTCCATCTCGAACGCGGCCGGCAGCGTTTCGATCAGCACCGTAGCCTTGATAGTGCCGCGCTCAAGCCCGAGCCAATCCTCGGCGAATTCGAAAACGTCGTTCCATAGTGCGGCTTCATGCCGGCTCTCCAGCTTGGGCAAGTAGAAATAAGGTCCGCTGCCCATGTCGAGCGCCACGTGGGCATTGTGGAAGAGGTACAGCCCGAAATCGAACAAGGCGCCACTGACCGGCTTCCCGTCCACGATCGCGTGCTTCTCCTCCAGATGCCAACCACGAGGGCGGACGATCAGCACCGCCGGATCGGGGCCAAGCGCATAATGCTTGCCCGTCGACGGATCGGTGAAATCGAGCGTACCGAGCCAGCGATTGCGAAGGTTGATCTGCCCCTGAACCAGTTCGTCCCACACCGGCGAAGTCGCGTCTTCGAAATCGGCCATGAAAACCCGCGCGCCGCTATTGAGCGCATTGATCACCATTTTGGCGTTGGGCGGCCCCGTTATTTCGACCCGCCGATCCTGCAGATCAGCCGGAATGGTGCCGACCTTCCAGTCGCCCTCGCGGATATGCTGAGTATCTGCCGGAAAATCGGGCAATTCACCCGCGTCTATGCGCTCTTGTCGCTCGATCCGCGCCGCAAGCAGCGAGCGACGCCGGTCATCGAATCGTTCGTGAAGCTCGGCGACGAAACCCAGAGCCTCGCTGGTCAGGACAGCCTCGGCACCTTCGAGATACGTCGGCGCGGAAACCGCTATCGGCCGATCCAGAACACTACTCATCCGCGTAGCGCCTCCTGCGTGATGACATATCGGGTCGTGGCGCACAGCCGGTCACGGAAGGTCAGTCGCTGCCATTCCAGCCGCGCCCGGGTCGCGTCGGGATAGGGTCCGCTGATTTCCTCGGTTCCCGGAACGACTTGGTCGAACTGGCAGTCGCGATACTCACCGCCGATTATCCAGTACCGATGCGTCATGGTCTTGCTCCCTTCAGGCGTGGGCGAACTGCGCCGCCTCGGTGGATTCGGCGAGCGCGACGGTGGACGCTTGGCCGGCCGAAATGGCGTTGGCTATGGCGTCAAAATAGCCGGTACCGACCTCCCGCTGGTGGCGGGTCGCCGTGTAGCCTAGCGGCTCGCTGGCGATTTCGGCCTGTTGAAGGCGGGAATAGGCGGCCATGCCCTCGTCGCGATAGCCGCGGGCCAGCTCGAACATGGAGTGGTTGAGGCTGTGAAAGCCCGCCAGCGTGACGAACTGGAACTTGTAGCCCATCGCGCCCAACTCCCGCTGAAACCTTGCGATGGTCGCCTCGTCCAGCTTGGCCTTCCAATTGAAACTGGGTGAGCAATTATAAGCCAGCAGCTTGCCCGGATGGACGCGGTGAATGGCTTCCGCGAAAATTCGCGCTTCTTCCAGGTTAGGATGGCTGGTTTCCCACCACAACAGGTCGGCATGGGCCGCGAACGCCAGCCCGCGGGCGATGCAGTGGCCCAAGCCGGTGCCTTCCTCCAACCGGAAGAATCCCTCGGCCGTGCGCTCGCCGGTGAGAAACTGCCGGTCGCGTTCGTCGACGTCGCTCGTGATGAGCCGCGCACTTTCCGCGTCGGTACGTGCGACGAGAACGGTCGGCACTCCGCTAACGTCGGCCGCGAGGCGCGCCGCGTCGAGGTTACGGACGGCCGCCTGCGTCGGAATCAGCACCTTACCGCCGAGGTGGCCGCACTTCTTTTCGGCCGCCAGCTGGTCTTCGAAATGGACGCCGGACACGCCCGCTTCGATATAGGCCTTCGTAATCTCGAAGCAGTTTAGCGGACCGCCGAACCCGGCCTCCGCGTCGGCGATGATCGGCGCGAACCAGTCGCGTTTCGAGCCGCCCTCCATATGCTCGATCTGGTCGGCGCGCTGCAGCGTCCTGTTAATCTTTCGGGCCAATTCGGGGCCGGTGTTGGCCGGATAAAGCGACTGGTCCGGGTACATGGCGCCCGCGGTGTTGGCGTCGGCCGCCGCCTGCCACCCGCTTAGGTAGATAGCTTCCAGACCCGCGCGGACCATCTGCATTGCTTGGTTCCCGGTCACCGCTCCGAGCGCCCGGACGGGATCGTCACGCTTCAGCATTTCCCACAGCCGCAAAGCCCCGCGTCGGGCCAAACTATGTTCGACCGGTACCGACCCACGCAAGCGGAGTACGTCGACGGCGCTGTAGGGGCGCTCGATTCCGTCGAAGCGGCCGGGCGGGGCCGGGACGCATTGGTCAAAATTTGTCATCGAGGATTCTCCGACTGAAAACGACAGCTCTGACGAACTATCCACCATGGGATCCGCGTTTAGGCATCGGCAAATAGCGTCAGAGTGTCATAAATTGACTTGTGATGGTTGGGCGCAATTGACAAATTTCTCTCCCATGACCGCCAAACTGTTCCTCGGCCACCGCCTGCGCCGCCTTCGCCGCGATCACGAACTGTCGCAAACGGACATGGCCGCGCGGCTCGGCATCAGCCCAAGCTATCTCAACCATCTCGAGCGCAATCAGCGGCCGGTTACCGCAGCGCTGCTGCTCAAGCTGGCCGAACTTTACGAGGTCGACATCCGCACCTTCGCGAATGGCGGCGGACACCGCACCGGGCCGGACGAACTCGCGGAAATATTCTCCGACTTGTTGCTGAGCGACCTTGGCGTACCGCGCTACGAACTGGCGGAACTGGCAAACAATGCCCCGTCGGTCGCCGATGCCATCGCCCGGCTTTACGCCGCGCTGAGGGAGGCGAACCGCGAGGGTGGCGTGGCGGCTGGCGGCGATGCGCGGGCGCTGGTCACGCCCGAAAATTGGGTGCGTGACTATATCCAAGCGCACCGCAACTATTATCCCGCGCTGGAAGAAGCCTGCGAAACGCTGGGCGGGGCGCTGAGCCACCCGCTGTCGATGACCGAGCCGATGCGGCGGAGGCTCAAGGACGCGTGGGGTGTCACCGCCAAGGCGGTGCCGCAGGCCGAGCTAGGCAATATCAGCCAGCTCTACGACCGCGAACGGCGGCTCTTCCTGCTGTCTAGCGAGCTGAAGAGCGAGAATCGCACCTTCGCTCTCGCCTATCAGCTTGCGCTGCTCGAGCTGGCGCCGCTGCTTGACCGCATGGTGGCCGAGGCCAATGCACCGGACGAGGGCATTGCCCAGCTGCTCCACATGCACCTGGCGAACTATGCGGCGGGGGCGATCATGATGCCCTATGGCCGCTTCTTGAGCGCCTGCGAGGATATGCGCTATTCAATTGATCGCTTGAGCGGCGAATTCGGAGCCAATGTTGAGCAGGTGTCGCATCGCTTCACCACGCTCAACCGGCCGGGCCAGCGTGGGGTGCCGTTCTTCATGCTACGCGTCGATCCGGCCGGAAATATCTCGAAGCGCTATGCCGGCGACCAGTTTCCCTTCTCCCGCTTCGGCGGCACCTGCCCACGCTGGAACCTGCATGCCGCGTTCCAGGCGGCGGGGCAGGTGGTGACGCAGTTGATCGAGACGCCCGATGGCCAGCGCTTCTTTACCGTTGCCAGAACCATCGAGCGGCCGATCAAGACGGAGCTGGGCGGCGGACTGCTGGCGATCGGGCTAGGCTGCCCGATCGAGCATGCGCACAAGCTGCATTGCGCCGAGGGGTATGATCTCGATAAAGCACCCGTGACGCCGGTCGGGCCAGCTTGCGCGCTCTGTCCCCGGCAGGACTGCGGCTATCGCGCGACACCGCCGGCGGGGCGGATGCTGGCTGTCGATCGGACGAAGAAGACGATCTCGCCCTATCCCTTCGTCGCCTAGGGCGCGACGGGGTCCCGCTCCAGCGCCTCGCGGTCCCAGGCACCTAGAGTCGCCGCCGCTTCATAGGTCGACTGGAGGAAGGTCGTCAGTTCGCCTTCGGGATTCGCGGCGGCTCGGACTGCCGAATAGGGCAGGACAAATTCGCCGAGGCCAGAATCGAAGCGAGCTGCGGCCGGTCTGATCTTTACGCTGCGGAAGCCGGCGGGCTCCGGATAGGCATAGCTGTAAAAAATTGGGTCCGCTTCAACGACGCCACCCGGCCAAAAGCCAGCACTCGACACCTCATGGCTGTAAGCCTCGCGGGTAACGCGGTCGGGAAGGCCCGGAACGCCGCCCGGGTGCTCCGGGGCCTTTCGCCCCGAAAAACGGGTAACGGCGAGGTCGAAGCTGCCCCAGAAGAAATGGACCGGGCTGCACTTGCCGGTGAAGCCCGCTCGAAAGCGCTCAAACACCGGCTCGATACAACACAGTGCCGACAGGAGCCGCTCGGCGGAATCAGGACGGTATTCGCGTGAGGCCACGTCCTCGGCGAAGGGCAAGGCATCGGCGATTTCGTTCGGCCGTCCGTGGAAGCTGGACGGCAAGCCGTGCGCGTCGAGCATGGCGACGAGGTTGTGGTGGAGCGCGGCGATGCTGCCAAGGTCGATCGGCAGTTGGTCGACCTCTCCGTCCCCTACATGGAGGATGATCGCATGGCGGGTTAGGTCCATCGACAAGGAGAAGCTGGTCCCATTGGCGGCGATCGGCTCGATCGCTAGTCCTTCGGGAACGGGATGAAGCGTGACGTGCCAGCCATGATTGACCCACGTCGAATGTGCGACCCGGAGCTTTCCCAACATCTGGCTGGCAACGTGCAGCAGCGCGAAGGTGGGCGAGTCGCGTTTGGTATCAAACTCTGGCCAGCTTTCGGTCATCGTGCGCCTCCTTGCGCTTTGCCCCCAAAGCCTGCTTAAGCCCGCCGACACCGGAACCCAAGGACGTACCGTGACCAGCCACCCGCTTGCCGCCCGTTTCGAGGCCGACATCGCCGCCGCGACCGATCTTGCCGCGCTCGACGCCGTTCGCGTCGCTGCACTCGGCAAGTCTGGCGAGGTGACGCAGTTGCTGAAATCGCTTGGCGCGATGGATGCCGAGACGCGCAGTGCTGAGGCACCTAAGATCCATGCGCTGCGCGAGGCCATCGCCAATGGCCTGGCCGAGAAGAAGGATGAGCTGGAGTCCGCCGAACTCGAGCGGCGGCTGGCGACCGAGCGGGTCGATCTTTCCCTCCCGGTGTCCGAAACACCCATGGGTTCGATCCACCCGGTTAGTCAGGTGATGGACGAACTCGCCGAAATCTTTGCCGACCTTGGCTTTGCTGTCGCGGAGGGGCCCGAGATCGAGGACGACTGGCACAACTTCACTGCACTCAACATCCCCGAGACGCACCCCGCGCGGGCAATGCACGACACATTCTATGTGGATGGCGAACATGAGCGGCCGATGGTCCTGCGCACCCACACATCGCCGGTCCAGATTCGCGCGATGCAAGGCAGCACGCCCCCGCTGCGCATCATTGCGCCGGGCCGAGTGTATCGCAGCGACAGCGACGCGACCCACACGCCGATGTTCCATCAGATCGAGGGACTGGTGATCGATCGGAACATCACCATGGGCCATTTGAAATGGACACTCGAAACCTTCCTTAAGGCATTTTTCGAACGCGATGACGTCGTGCTGAGGATGCGGCCGAGCTATTTTCCCTTCACCGAACCGTCGGCCGAAGTGGACGTCGGCTGGTCGATGGAAAAAGGCCGCCGCGTCGTCGGCGGCAGTGAGGGCTGGATGGAAGTGCTGGGGAGCGGCATGGTCCACCCGCGGGTTATCGCCAACTGCGGGCTGGACCCCGACGAGTGGCAGGGCTTCGCATTCGGCACCGGAGTCGACCGGCTGGCGATGCTCAAATATGGGATGGACGATTTGCGCGCCTTCTTCGACGGCGATCTTCGCTGGATGAAGCACTATGGCTTCCGCTTCCTCGACGTACCCACTCTGTCAGGCGGAGTCGGCGCATGAAGTTCTCGCTTTCCTGGCTGAAGGACCACCTCGACACCCCTGCGGATGCATTGGCGATCGCCGATGCGCTGACCCGTATCGGAATCGAAGTCGAGGATGTGCACAATCCGGCGGAGGCGCTGAAGCCATTCCGCGTCGCAAAAGTGCTAACCGCCGAGCGTCACCCGCAGGCCGACAAGCTGCAAGTGCTGAGCGTTGATGTGGGCCACGGCACGCCATTGCAGGTTGTTTGCGGCGCGCCGAATGCGCGGGCCGGACTCGTCGGCGTGTTCGGAGGTGCCGGCACATACGTTCCAGGCAGCGACTTCACCCTGAAGAAGGCGGCGATCCGTGGCGTCGAATCCAACGGCATGATGTGTTCCTCACGCGAGTTGCAGCTGGGCGACGACCATGAGGGCATCATTGAGCTTTCCGCCGATGCACCGGTCGGAACGAGCTTCGCCGATTATGCTGGCTTGGACGACCCGGTGTTCGATGTCGCCATAACCCCCAACAGGCAGGATTGCATGGGTGTTCGCGGCATTGCGCGCGACTTGGCCGCCGCAGGGGTGGGAACGCTCAAAGCACTCGACGTGCCTACGATCGAAGGCAGCTTCGACAACCCGGTCGAGATTCGTATCGAGGATGCCGAAGGCTGTCCGGCGTTCTTCGGGAGGGTCGTTCGCGGCCTGACCAACCGCACCAGCCCGGACTGGATGCAGCGGCGATTGAAGGCCGCGGGACAGCGGCCGATATCGGCACTGGTCGATATTACCAATTATGTGATGCTCGACCTTGGCCGGCCAAGCCACTCCTATGACCTGAAGGAATTGACCGGAGCAGTCAGCGCCCGTCGGGCGATTGAGGGCGAGACGGTCATCGCCTTGAACGAAAAGGAATATAAGCTCGACCCGTCAATGACGGTTATCGCCGACGAACGTCAGGTTCACGACATCGGCGGCATCATGGGCGGCGAGCATAGCGGCGTCAGCGACACGACCACCGAGACGCTATTGGAGGTCGCCTACTTTACGCCGGAGCGGATTGCCCGCACCGGACAGAAATTGCAGCTGACCAGCGACGCGCGCAGCCGTTTTGAGCGCGGTGTCGACCCGGCGTTCTTGGACGATGGACTGGCCGTGCTAACCGGTCTGATCCTCGACATCTGCGGCGGCGAGGCGAGCCGGGTGTCTCGCGCTGGCCAGCCGCCGGTTGAGGCGCGGCGCGTTACCTTCGATCCGGCGCGGACCCTATCGCTGGGTGGAATCGACGTGCCCGAACGCGAGCAGATCTCAATCCTGCAAAGCCTGGGCTTCCAGTTCGAGGGCAGGGACGCAGTAGTGCCCAGTTGGCGCCGGGACGTCGACGGACCCGCCGACCTCGTCGAGGAAGTCACGCGCATCGTTGGCTATGACTCTATTCCCTCGACTCCGCTGCCGCGTCGAGAGGGTGTTGCACGTCCGACTGCGACGCGCAGCCAGATGATCGAGCGCAGGGCGCGTCGCGCGGCCGCGGCGCGCGGACTAGATGAAGCGGTCACGTGGAGCTTCATCAGCGAGGGGGAAGCCGGCCTGTTCGGCGGGGCAGCCCACATGCTGGCCAATCCGATCAGCGAAGAGATGAAATATATGCGACCGTCGCTTATCCCCGGACTGGTCGCGGCCGCGCGGCGCAACGTCGATCGCGGCGCGGCGAGCGTGAGGTTGTGCGAGGTCGGTCGCCGTTATCTGACCGATGCAGAGAGGCCGACGGTCGGCATCGTGCTCGTCGGCGAGAAGCAGCCGCGCAGCTGGCAGTCCGGCAAGGCGCGACTGTTCGACGCGTTCGATGCCAAGGCCGACGTGCTCGCGCTGCTCGAGGCGGCCGGGGCCCCCGTCGCCAATCTGCAGCTTGTCACGGGCGCGGGAGAAACTTGGCATCCGGGCCGGTCGGGGACGCTTGGCCTTGGACCCAAGACCATCCTGGCCGCGTTTGGCGAACTGCATCCGCGCGTCGCAAAGGCACTCGATGCGCCAACGGGAACAATTGTCGCGGAAATCTACCTCGACGCCATCCCCGTGCCGCGTTCCGTCGAGCGCGCCCGTCCCGCCTTCAAGCCGCCAGCGCTTCAGGCGGTTACGCGCGACTTTGCATTCATGGTACCGGTCGGCCTGGCCGCCGACGCGCTAACCCGGGCCGTTCGCAGTGCAGATAAACAGTTGATTACCGAAGCACGGATCTTCGACCGCTACGAAAGCGAAGCGGGCCTGAGCCTTGCGCTTGAAGTGACACTGCAGCCCGGTGATAAGAGCTTCACTGAAGCCGAAATCGTCGAAGTATCGAAGAAGATCGTCGCTGCCGCGGAAAAGCTGGGCGCGGCCCTTAGGGGGTAAGTGCGTTAATCGCGGCGTGGACCCGGGCCTCAACCTCGGGACGTTTGAGTCCGGCCGGAATTACCTCGCCTACCTTAAAATGAACCGTGCCACTGCGTTTAACGAAGCCCCTGTTCCACAGGCGGCCCACGTCATGCGACACGGGCACGACAGGCAAGCCGAGGGCGCGATACAGTCCGGCAAATCCGGGTCGAAGCTCGGGTCGATCGCCATAAGGAACCCGGGTTCCTTCGGGGAAAATGATGATCGGCCTGCCCTTGGCGACTGCCGCCCTGGCCTCCGTCATCATAGTGCGCAGTGCCGCCGCACCGGCGTCGCGGTCGACGCCAATTACGCCATAGCGACGCGTGACCCAACCGAACAATGGGATCACGGTGAGCTCGCGCTTCATCACGACGACCGGCGTCCGCGCAAAATGAAGCGTATCGACCGCTTCCATCATCGATTGGTGCTTTACGGCGATCAGATAGGCACCCTCGGGAATCTCCCCATCCCATTCGATGCGGATCTTAAGGATGTTGCGAACCAGCCAGTTGTGAAAGGACGACCAAGCGTGGACGACACGCTGTACGGGCGCGTCGCCGATCGGCGAAACGGCAATCACGGTGAGCACGTAGAGCAGGGTGCCGGGGTAGAAGAGCAGCGCAAACAGTGCGGAGCGAAGCGCGTCCATCAGATATCCAACCAGACGCTGAGGCGCCGAAGCAGATATTTATTATATTCGGCGAACAAGGTCGTGAAGCCGGGCTCGGTCCGCACGGCGTCGGGAACGATAGTCGTGTTACTGTCGAATTGGCGATTAAATTCATAGCGCGCGCGCCGCATGTGCCAGTCGCTGGTCACCAGCCGCATGCTGGCGAACTGGCGCCGCTCCATCCAGCGTTTCGCTTCTTCGGCGTTGGATCGCGTATCGACTGATTCAGAACCGAGGTCGACACAGCAATCGAATAACTTCCGCTTGCCACCTAGGCGAGCAACGAGGTCGGCCTTGCGCACGGAGGGATCGGCGCCGGCAATCAGCAACCGCTTGCCCTTGCCGTCGGCAAGCAGCCGGATTGCTTGTTCGATGCGCCCCTTCCCGCCCGTAATGACTACGATTGCGTCAACCTTCGCCGCATCGGCGGGCGCCGGCGTGCCCAGCGTCACCGCGAACAGGGCAAAGCTGAGCACGTACAGGATGGCGGTGAAGGCGAGCAGTCGGGCAATCATAGTCGCTCGCGCAATGCCCTGACGAGGGCGCTCCTTGCAACAACCGTCGCGAGCAAGGCGACGGCAACGGGCAGCAGCGCCAGGAGCACCGCGTCCTTCCACTGCAAGGGCGGGGCACCCGCAAGACTGGTAGCGAAGCCGGCACCGCCGAGGATCAGGCCAAGGATGGTTCCTGCAACCGCTGCGCCTGCTAACCCGCCGAGCAAAGCCTCTGACGCGATCTGGCGGAGGAACAGGCGCGCGACCTGACCGTCGGTCGCGCCGATGCCGTGCATCACCTCGATGGTTGCACGATGCGTGTCGAGGGCACCTCGTGCGGCCAGGATGATTGCAGCCGCGCTGGCCATGGCGATGAGCAAAACCAATCCGAACGCAAGGATGGTGAGGCCATTCAGCGCTTTCAAGAGTGGCGCAAGACTGGACCGGTGCGCAACGAACGCGGCGTTCGGCGCCGTGCGGGAGATAGCTGACGAAACCACGCGGACATCGGCGCCCGGCTTGAGATCGACGTCGATAATGACGGGAATCGGCAGGTCGGCTTCGGCGCCGACCGGTCCAAGCCAACGTTCCAGCGTCAGGCGCAACTCCGCCGGCGGGACTTGCTCGGCGCGGGAGACGCCGGTTGCGGCGCGAGCGGCGGCGAGGACCGCTGGGGCCTTGGCCGCCCCATCGGCGATCTGGATGGAGTAACGGCTTTCAACTCCACCGCGCACCACCGATGCAGTATTGGCGAGCGCCAGACCAGCAGCCGCGACAACGACCATGACGAAGGTCATGATCGCAATCAGCAGAGGCACCGGCCCGCGAAGCCCGCTGGCTGGGATCAGTCGGCGGTCCGGTTCCGAGACGAAGAAAAAGCTCATGCGCCTTGCTCCGCAGGCCGTCCCGGCGGATTGCGCAGGGCGCCAGTCGGATCGACCAGAGCGCCGTTTTCCAATCGGATCAGCTGCGCCCCAGGCGTCGCGGCGATCAGGCCGAGATCATGGGTAGCGACGATAACCGTCGTTCCCAGCCGGTTCATTGCCGTCAACAGGTGAAGGATGCGCTGAGCCATTGCCGCATCGACGTTGCCGGTCGGCTCGTCGGCGATGAGAAGTTCCGGACGGGCGATGACGGCGCGGGCAATGGCAACGCGCTGCTGCTCGCCGCCCGACAGGGTTGGCGGGCGCGCGCTTGCCCGGTCTGCCAGGCCAACCCAAGCGAGCATTTCCCGAACCGGCCCCTCCACCTCTGCCTCGCCATGACCCGCGATCCGGAGCGGAAGCGCGACGTTGTCGAACGCCGACAAGTGGCGGATCAGCCGGAAGTCTTGGAAAACGACACCGATGCGGCGGCGGTAGAGCGGCAACGCTTCGCGGGGGGCATGCGCGAGCTCGTCACCGAACACCGACATGCGACCGCGCGTCGGTCGTTGCGCGAGGTAGAGCAGCTTGAGAAGTGATGTTTTACCCGCGCCGGACGGCCCAGTCAGGAAATAAAAGCCGCCCTCGTTCAGGCGGAAGTCGAGGTCGCGCAGCACCTCGGCACCTGTGCCGTAGCGCAACCCAACCCGATCGAATTCGACGATCGTACCCGCCAAACGCTGCTCCCTTCCCCGCATCCATGCTGTGGCACGGCGCGGCCCGCCTTGCCAAGGCACGAGCATTGCTGTTTATCCATGTTAACTGTTCCGGGAGAGCCCGCCCACATGATCCTGACCTGCCCAGCCTGTGACACCAAATATGTGGTGAAGGACGGCGCCATCCCTGCGGGAGGCCGCCAGGTCCGCTGCGCGTCTTGCAAGCATAGCTGGCACCAGGATCCTGAAGCCGCGGTCGAAGAGAGCGATCAGGTTCCCGCAGGCAACGGTGGAGGACCGCTATCTTCCCCGATGGTCGAGCCTGAGGCCGAGGCTGTCGCGAATCCTGCGCACGACGGACCTTCGGAAACCACCATGTCCGAAACGCCGCAGCCGGTCGCTGGAGAACATTCGGAAGCCGAGTGGGAGGGGATCGACGAACCGGCGCGAGCGTCGACTACGGAACCTCCCGGCGATTATGAAGCCACGCCTGCGCCGGTGGCCGAGGATAGGCCGCCAGCTGATGAGATGTCCCGCTGGCAGGCGCCATCCGTCGCGGAAGAAGACGAGTTCGTCGGCTACGCTCCGATCGGCGGTGAAGTCGAGTATGAGAAGCGGCGCTGGCCGTTATGGCTCGCGCTTGTCCTCCTCATTGCGGCCGCCGCAGCGGCCTTCTGGTTTCTGGCTCCGTCGGAATGGAAGGCGCGTGCAGGCATCGCCGAAGCGTCCGCTACGCCATTGCAACTAATGATCACCACGCGTGAACGCCAACCCATGCAGAGCGGACAAGAACTCGTGCTTCTAGGGGGCCGGATCATCAATCCGACTGAAAAGACGCAGCGAGTGCCGCCGATCCAAGTCCAGCTGCGCGACCCGCTAAGCAAAACCGTGCTTCACAAATGGACGATTACGCCGCCGCGCAATGAGCTTGGGCCGGGCGAGAGCACCAATTTTAACAGTGCCGAAGTCGACAAGCAGCGCGACGGCGAGCAACTGGTGGACATCGCCCTCCGCCAAGGACCGGCTTAACCTACTGAAATTCCAGGATTTCAGCCGGATGGAACGTTCCGTCCTGGCCCATTATGTGCGCCTCGCGGAGGCTTGCGCCCACAGCTTCGGTCCTGTGGCTTTGGCCAAACGACACTCCGGCCAGGATCCGGACGCTGGCGCGGGCCCGGGCCGTCACGGCGCTACTCGGCCGAAAGTCGGCACCTCGGGTCCGGGCCGGTTCAACCGGTCCGTCACCGGCCGAAATCGCCGCCAAAAACAACAGGGCAGGACCCAACATCGCAGTCACGATAACAAACTTGCACAGACATGGTTACCTCCTTGTTAAGCATTGTCCCGAAATGGATCGATTGTTCGGCGTTGCCAGCGTCATCACGCTTTGCTAGGGGCCGCGTCCTACCTAGGGCAGCGGGCCGACGGCCGCGCTGCTTTTTCACGAGTGCGGTCGTGGCGGAACTGGTAGACGCGCAACGTTGAGGTCGTTGTGGGCGAAAGCCCGTGGAAGTTCGAGTCTTCTCGACCGCACCAATTTTCTGAGAGAATTGAAAAGCTTGCCTTCGGGCACCCTGCCCGGGCGGGCCCGAAAGTCGCGCGAGACGACTTTTGGTTAACGCGCGCTACCCGGCAAACTCGCCTCAGGAGCGACCAGTGCCAGTGTATCCGCTTTCATCAAACGGATCGCACCGAGCCGGATAACGGTCCGTTCCGGACCAATCTCGATCAGTTTGTCGATGGCCTGAGCCACCCCGGCTACCTTGGCCGAGCCTGCCGTGAGGCGCAGGGTGTAGCGGCCGTAGGCGACGCGCTCGAACAGGATAAATCCGTCATAGTCGCTACGGACAACGGCGACCGGCTTCCCCTCGGCATCGAGTAGCTCCACGTCTAGGCCTTCGAAGCCACGTCCGTCTTGCCGGACCATGATCGCCTCGATGTCGCCCGACCCGACTAGGCCGATCTCGAGCTTGGCTGCCACGCCTGGCCGCGGAACGATAATCTGCAGTGCCTTGCGCGGCGCAAGCGATGGGTCGTCCAAGGTGGACGCGTCGATGCCGATCGCAACGGGCGTGAACGGTTGAAGGCCGCCAATGCGAACCTTGCCCTCGGCATTGGTCAAATCTTCCGAGACGCGTTGTCCAGTTGTGATTGATGCACCCTGCTGCCAGGGCTCACTTTCATCGCGCAGGCCATTGTCGTTAAGGTCGCGATAGACGCGCGCTTCGACTATGCCGGTGCTTGCCAGCTTCTGACTAGTGAAGCGCATAGCCCCCGCGCTGGCGTCGAGCGAGAAATTGAGATTGATGCCCGCTGCGAAGCTTCCGTCGGTACCGGCTTCTAACGAGGCCGCTGCAGCGACAGCATTGAACCGCCGGATATGCGACACGCGCGCCCGGCCACGCTTATACACGGCGTCGTAACCAATGGCGCCTTCCCAGTCGGCTTTGTCCGATGCTGACCAATAGGCTGACAGTTCCGCGTTTCGGAATCGCTTTTCAGGTTTAATGTCCCACGACGCTTCGCCGCGCAGGCGAACATCGCCAACGCGGCCGGTACCGATCAAGCCGACATCGAGATGATCCGGCGGCGATCCCCCGGACTCGCCAAGCCGTCGCTGCCAATTGATCATGCTGGTCAGGTTGAACCCGTTGAAATTGGTCGACAGCCTGCCGCGGGCATCCAGCGTCCGGTCTGCGCGGCCGCGATCGACGAGGCGAACGTCACCGTGTGCCGAAAACTGCTGACGACCAACCTTGAGCGGCGCATCGATCGACAAGCGGGTATCGCGGTAGCGCCCTTCGCGGCGGCCATTGAGCGTGAAATCATTGGCGATCAACGTTTCCGCGCTGATGTTAACCGATCCGATCTTTGCAATGGCCTGTGCGCGCGCTGCCACCCCGCCGTTGCTGTCGCGCGCGACGGCGGCCTCGACCAGAGCGGGACCGATAGAGCGCCGGACTGACCCCTCGACGAAGGTTAGCCGCTCGTTATTGGCAAGCAACGCCGTGGCCAGCAGGCCGACGGACGTGCGTTTGTCGATGCCATGTTCAATCTGGACCGCGGCCTGAAGGTCCGGCCGGATGAATTCCGAAGGAGGTGGACCGCCCCCATCGTCGCGCCCAACGATGTCGCTCAATAGGTTCCGCCCAGGCTGGCTGACTCCTGCCCAATACCAGGTCTTACCGCCGGGAACCTGGTTCTGGCCGACATTGATGGTTTCGAGGCGGCTACGCCGTTGACCCTGAGGACCGTAGAGGATGACTTCGAAGCGGTTGTCTCCATAGACCATGGGCACGTCGTCAAAGACATAGCGAGCGGTGCCGTCCGAACGGCTAAATGCAAGCAATTCACCATTGCGATAAAGCTCTGCATCCCATCCAGCTGGCAGGTCGCCTTCAAAGCGTGTGCGGTCGAAGGCGACGGGGTTGAATAGCGGACGGTTAGTGACTTCTACGCCCCGACCACTTGCCGCGCCAACCAGCCTGCTCGACAGGCCATTGACGTCGCCAACCGCAAAATGGGTCGCATGCAACGGTCCAAGTAATTCCCCATCCGGATCCGAGCGATAAGCGCGCAGGCGAAGCGACTGGGGGCGGCCCTTGCTGTCGCTTGTTAACATCGCATCGTAGGATAGCCGCGCGATTTCACCCGCGGCGGCAACCGAGGCGCCGCGGTCGACGCGCATGCCGTTCGACGCCTGGTATGTAACGCCGGCGTTGACGATGAAGTCGAGCGATGGCGCACGCCACATGCGGTATGGCAGTTTGACGCGCGGGAAGCCTTCCAGCGGCATGGACGCTTTTTGGAGGCGGGCCGCGCGCTGCTCACGCTCGCGCGCCAGCTCGACCGGCAATTTGGCTTCGGACTCAAGCAGGAGGATCGACCCCGCCGTCTGTGGCGTGATGCCAATACCGAACCAACGGGCAAGTGATGCGCTATCGACGCACCACCCTTCCGGCGATTCGCTGATCGCGCCGTCGGCAATCCGCTCCTGTTGCTTGCCGAATTTGGCGACGCCCACCGCCCGGTCGATTTCGATGCGGTTTTCTTCGCGGAACGCCCAACCGGACGCCTTTTTGGATTGAAGATCGATCTTCATCGGCATGTCGAGCGTCGTCAGGAAGTCGCCAAACACGATGCAGGTGCCTCGGGGCGTCTGGTAAGCGCGCACTCCATCACCCAATCGGAGCTGGCGGATATTCACGTCGAGCAGGAATTGTTCTTCTGGATTGGCGGTCCATGAGGACGTGACTGGACTGGCCGCCCACGCGCCAATGGCACCCGCTGCGGCGAGCGCCATCGACGCTAGCGCGCCGCGCATCCAGCCTAACGGCCTCCGCAATCGAGCGCCCCCGCCCCGTCCTTCGCCCTAGCGGAGAACTGCGTTGGTTTCGGCCAGCATCACCGGACCTGTATCGGTCGGTTCGATATATTGAACCGTGACCTGGCCATTGGCGTCGGAGAGATGCGCGGGATCGATCGGTACTGTCACGGACCGCTGTCCCAGTTCCGTATAGACCGCGACGCCGCGAACGATGGCAATCGGGTCGGAAATTCCAGCCTTGAGCACCCGCACCTCGCCAAAGGTTGAGCGGTCGCCCGATCGGCTGATGTCCAGCGCGATCGCCGGCTTTCCGCCATCGGACACCTTCCGAATATTTGCGAGGCCGGCCTTTGCCTCGAGGTTGCCGAGGCGGACGATAACCGGGATGGTCACGCCGTAAATTGGCGTTAGCTGGAAGGCGACACCGTCGATCTTCTGCGGCGCGACAGCCGGGCGAGGCGGCGGGACTGCCCGAAACAGCATGTGCACCCGGTACTCCCCATCGGCGATTCCTGCTGGCGCCCGCGCGTTAAGGCGAATCGTCTGCGGCTGGTTGGGGGGAAGTGTGACGCGGCGCGGCGCGTAGAGAATCATCTCCTGTGCCGCTTTTTCTGTATCGGACGGGGCCTCAACATCCACTAAGCGACCTTCGGGCGTCATGCGCCTGAGTTCCACTGACACACGATAAGTCGCGACATCGTCTCCGATGTTGTTGAGGATGATCTCCGTACCGCGGCGACCATCAAGCACGATTCGCGTCGGCGCAACTAGCAGGTCGCCCACGCCCGCACGCGCGGGAGCCGCCGTCATCATCAATGCCGGCGCAAGTAGGGCGAGGCGGGACAGGCGAAACGGCAGGGACATGAGCAAACCTCCAGAACTGTTTGGAGGAATATCCGTCCGAAATGGTTAGCATTCAGCTAACCATGAACAAAGAAAGGGCAGAAAAAAGGGCCGCCGGAGAACCGACGACCCTTCTCCTATCTCCGGCGGACCGGGAAGTGGTCTTAGTAATCGACAGTGACGGTGATGTCGCCGACGTACAGACCGCCCACAGTCGTGTCGGCGATGGTGATCGAGCCGCCCACTTCAAAATCGACACCAACGGCACCCGAATTGGCAAGGGCAACCGTAGCTGGAGCATTCGGAGTAAACGCCAGCGTTTCGCTACCACCCGATGTCGTATTGATCAGGTTCGACCCGAGCGACGCAACGGTCACTGTCATGTTGTTAGTGCCGGTAACCTTGTACTGGGCTGACGTGGTAGTGCCTGAGCAAACTACAACCGAAGCATCGCAACCGGACAGCACGCCGGCCTGCGAGACGCTCAGGACGCGCGTGCCGCCAGTGGCAAGGCCATTGACGATTGTGCCGAAGTTAAGATCACGCTGGGCAGTCAGCGTCAGCGGTTTCACGATCTTGGCTGAGGCCTTCGCCTTAGGAGTGGCACCGACCGGTCCCGCAACGGCCGGCGTCGCGACGAGGGAGGTAGCGACGGCCAGCGCCGCCAGACGAACGAACTTGGTCATGTAGTATCCCCTGGTTCCATAAATAGGGCGGCTGGTCCGAGCAGTCGCCGTCCATCCGTGGGGTCCCTATTAACCCTGCCTGCTTACGGCTTTGCTCAGCGCTATGGTTACCAGCACCTTAAGCTTCCTCCGTTTCGGAGCAGCTTTCGAGAGGCACTCAGAAATATTCGACGTCGATCGGCACGTCGCCGCGAAACTCTCCGTCCAGATCGCCGGTGATTCTCAAAATGCCTCCGAATCGGAACGAAAGGCGCCCGTTACTGTCCAACCTTGGCATGGGCGGCAGGTCGGACTGGATGGATTCGAGCCGGATCGACCCTCCGGCCAGACCGTAGAGTTCAATCCGGGCTGGCAAGCCGACGCGAACGATGCGCCCCGGTTCTCCACGAACAGTGACTTCGCCGACCATAGCGCGTGCGCCGATCGCGGAGATCGAACCGGCAACTGTCCGCGACCCGTCGGGAGAGAGCGTTGCGCTGCCGTCGCCAGCGCCCGCAAGAATCAGCCTGTCGAAGTTCAGGCTGGCCTCGACGTCCAAGGTGACCGGAGTGGTGGGCTTGGATTCCGTGGGTTCGACAGATTTACACAGGCGGCAGGGGGCGCTCGCGCCTTGCGGCAGTGCAGGCGCGGCTATCCCCATGGCGCCGATTAGCGCGAGGGTTGCAAGGGCTGATGGCCGGCCCAACATGGCAACTACGCTAGGGATGCGGCGTTGCAACAAGGTTAACGCCGCTTTCACCTGCTTGGAAGAAGGGCCGGAAGATATGACTGACCAGCGCAAGAGCGAGTCCGAGTGGCGCGACAAACTGACGCCTGAACAATATCGCATCCTTCGCGAAGCGGGCACCGAACGTCCCTTCACCGGCGATCTTTTAAATAACAAGGACAAGGGCACGTATCGCTGCGCGGCGTGCGGCGAACCACTTTTCGACAGCGAATCCAAATATGACAGCGGATCCGGTTGGCCCAGCTTCACCGCTCCTGTGGGCGGGGAGTCGGTAGCGGAACATACAGATCATAGTCACGGGATGACGCGCACCGAAGTCCGCTGCGCGAAGTGCGAAGGTCATCTCGGCCATGTGTTCCCCGATGGTCCGGGACCCGCCGGCCTTCGCTATTGCATCAACAGCGCGTCGCTCGATTTCAAGAAAGGCGCCGACGAGCCGAAGGACGATGGAGAACGACCTTGAATGACGCGCTTGTGAAGGTGGCCAGCAACCAATAGGGATTGGTCACCGATGGCCAGTCCTGCCCCTTCCCGCTTCAAGACGATCAGCCTGTCGATCATCAAATGGGGACTTGCGCTTGGTGCGCTGGGTCTGCTGGCGCTAGGCATTGCGGTGGCAGTCGCGATGGCATCGCTTCCCGACTATCAGCAGCTCACCCGCCGTTCAGACCTTGGCCAGATGGTCCGCGTGCGGGCCGCCGACGGAACGCTGTTGGTTTCGCTCGGCCCGAGTTTTGGGCGGTGGCTAGAATATGAACAGATCCCCGCGACGATGCGCACCGCGATGATCGCGGTCGAGGACCGCCGCTTCCGAAGCCACCTAGGCGTTGATCCGATCGGTGTCGCGCGTTCAATCAAGGTTAGATTCGATACGGGCAGCTGGCGGCAGGGCGGTTCCACAATCACGCAGCAGCTGGCCCGCAACATCTTCCTAACCAACAGCCGGACTTTCGGGCGCAAGATTAAGGAAGCGGTGCTGGCGCTGGCGATCGAGCGGAAGTTCAGTAAGGACCAGATCCTCGAGCTATACCTGAACCGCGTCTATTTCGGCGGCGGAGCCTATGGCATCGACGCGGCCAGCCGGACCTTTTTTGGCCATGGCGCCGAGCGGCTGAGCCTGGGTGAAGCAGCGATTATCGCCGGCCTGGTCAAGGCCCCGTCCAACTATTCGCCGACGGCCGACGTCGAGGCAGCCCGTGACCGCGCGTCAGTGGTGCTGAACTCAATGGTTCAGAACGGATTCCTGCCGGCTTCGGCCGCCGCAAGCGTCGATGCCGCCGAGATCAAGGTCCAGCCCGCTGCCAAGCAGAACAGCGTTCGATACTTTACCGACTGGGCACTGCCCCAACTCGACACGCTGATCGACGAGACGAGCGAGCCGATTGACGTATACACCACGCTGGATCCGGGCATGCAGTCCGCCGCCAACCGCGCCATTAACGCCAATACGCCGGGCGGCGCGCAGGGGGCGCTTGTAGCAATCGACCGTGACGGCGCAGTACGCGCCATGATCGGCGGTCGCGATTATGTTGATTCCATCTACAATCGCGCAACCCAGGCCGAACGCCAACCTGGATCGGCTTGGAAACTGTTCGTGTACCTATCCGCTCTGGAGTCGGGCATGAAACCCGAGGATACGGTCGTCGACGAGCCCGTTACGATTGGGGGTTGGACGCCGCGAAACTCGACGCGGACCTATGCCGGGCCGGTTACGCTGCGCGAAGCGTTCGCGCGGTCGATCAACACGATCAGCGCCAAGATTGGCGATGCGCTGGGCTTCGGCACCATTGCCGACATGGCGCGGCGCTTCGGCATTTCCGGCAATATCTCGACCTATCCGTCGATGGTTCTGGGAACGAGCGAGGTTCGGTTGATCGATATGACCCGCGCGTTCGCATCCGTCCAGAATCGCGGCGTTAGCGTCATGCCCTACGCGATTCGCAAGGTCGTCACAGCAGATGGCCGCCTCCTCCACCAACACCAGTCGACCGAGCAGCGCGTGCTGGTCGCCCCTTGGGTTGCAGCGGAGATGACCGACCTTCTGCAATCGGCGGTATTGTCCGGAACAGGTCGGGCGGCGCAGATCGGTCGTCCCGTCGCCGGCAAGACCGGCACCACTTCGTCAAACAAGGATGGCTGGTTTATCGGCTTTTCGAGCGGTCTCACGACTGGCGTCTGGATGGGACGTGACGATGCTCGCACGGTCGGGGGGCTTCAGGGCGGCACCGCCCCGGCACGCGCCTTTTCGGATTTCATGAAGGTGGCCGTGGCCAAGCGCCCGGTCGAGCAGTTCGAAACGCAGGCGCCGCTTCCGGATTGGCAATTGGAGCCAGACGAAGAAGCGTGGGGCTATAATTTGGAGGAGAGCGCCCCGCTGGTTGACGCGGACGGCAATCCGATCGGAACTCAGCCCATCGATCCGTTGGGCCCGGAACAACCACAACCGCAACCCGATCCGGGTGCGCAGGTCGATCAGCAGTGGTTGGACGAAGTGCTCAATCGCAATCCCCAGAACCGGCCTCCTGCGCAGCCGGCGACGCGGGCCCCGCCACCTAGGCAACCGCAATCAGAGCGGGCGGCCGACCCGCTTCAGCCGCGGCCCTAGCGCCCGCAATTCAGCCCGCGCGGGGCGTGGATCCGCGCCATAAAGTTCGGCTTCGAGTGCTTTGAACGCCGGACCGTGATTCATGTGCCGCAAGTGCGCGACTTCGTGCGCAACGACCCAGCGCGACAGGTGGAGGGGAGCGAGGACGAGCCGCCAATTATAGCGAATTGCGCCACTTGATGAGCAACTGCCCCATCGACTCGACGCATCGCCCACGGCTACGGATCGGACAGACAAGCCGGCGTCGTGGGCAATTTGCCGGGTAAGTTTACTCAAACGATCTCGCGCCTCTCGCCTTAAAAAACGTTCGACCCTTCCCGAAAAGGATTGGGCAGATCCGCCACATTGCAGCCGTCCCTCGGTGAGAGCGGGGCCACGGGGTAAAGCCTCCTCCCAATGAAGCATGATTTCCGCCCCCTCAAAGGGAATCGCGGTGCCCGCCGCGAACGGCTCGGCCGGCGCGATGCGCGCAAGCTGCGCTTCAACCCATCCCCCCTGCCCTGCGGCCCAGTCGAGCGCCGCGCGGCGGCTCGTGCGGCGGGGGCAGGTCAGGGCCAGCACACCTCGTGCTTCATCAAGGCGAAGTCGGAGAGAGCGAGCGCGGGGGTGAACGCGCAATTCGACGGGCCAGCCCAGACCCGGCAGCATCAAAGGCTCAGAGCGGACGGTCGACAAGATGCCATTCCAGGTCCCCGGCATCGACTTCGCTAACGGTCCAGCCGCGCGTCGACTGCCCGCACTCGTGGACGGTCTCGCGGCTGCCGGAGATCAGGTAATGCCATTCGGGCAACGGCTGCCCTTCGGATCGTAGCCGATAAGCACAAGTCGATGGAAGCCATTCTAGCTCGTCGAGCTTTTTTGGATCGAGCTTTACGCAATCCGACACCAATTTCTTGCGATTGGCATAGTCGGAACACAGACCCGTCCGACGGTCGAGGAGTTTGCAGGCGACATTCGTCGGAAACAACTCTCCCGTGTCATCATCTTCCAGCTTGTGCAGGCAACACCGGCCGCAACCGTCACAAAGCGCTTCCCATTCCCCTCGGTCGAGTGAGGCCAAGGGCTTTTCCCAGAATGGTTTTGCGCTATTCATGACTGACTCAGCCTTGATGCGCCAATGCGCCCAGATCAAGGCAGCATTTCAAGGGGATGGGAAGATGCGAGTTTGGGCGAAGCTGGGCATCGCGCTCGCGGTAGGAATTCTGTCCGTGCAGGCGGGTGCGCAGGCGACTGGCGGTTCTGAAGGCGAAGCTTTTCTGAAAGCAGTCACTGATGGCGACAGCGCCAAGGCCATTCCGATGGCGGAAATGCCAGGAACGCACGTCATCAACTATCGCGGCTATTCGGGTGACACCGCGTTGCACATTGTAACGCGCAATCGCGAAGCCGACTGGGTCGGATTTCTCCTAAACAAAGGTGCTAGCCCCGATATCGGGGACAAGCAGGGCGATACCCCCCTGATGATCGCCGCTCGCATCGGCTTCGATACCGCTGCTGACTATATGATTCGCATGGGCGCGAACGTGAACTTGACCAATCGAAGAGGCGAATCCGCATTGATCATTGCCGTGCAGCAGCGCCAACCCGAGGTTGTCAGCCTGCTGTTGAAGGCGGGCGCCGATCCGGACAAACCCGATCATGCCGCCGGCTATTCGGCCCGCGATTACGCGAAACGCGATACCCGTAACCGTGAGTTGCTTCGCCTGATTGAGACGGTGAAGTCGAGCCGCAAGCAGGTGGCCGGACCGAGCATCAACTAGAAGGACTCTCCCAGCGACGGGTCGATTTGCGCCGACAGGCGGCGGGCAGCGCGGCGGGCAAAGCGCAGCGTCTCCGCCTTCCGCCGCGCTGGAGCGAGCGGTCGTGTTGACGGCTCTCGAACTACGGCAGCGTCATATCGATCGGCTACAAGCAAGCCTGCGTCTTGCGGGAGGAACCGGTCCTGCTCCAGTAATGGCGCGAGCAATTGCGGCACCGCCCAGAAGAACCGGTCGCAGTAATCGAGGTAATCGGTCCATTTCTGGTCGCCTAACAGGTCTGCGCGGCTGATCTTGATCTCGACGATCGTCAGTTCCCCCTTCGCGCCGATCGCCATCAGGTCTGCGCGCCGTCCGTTTGGCAGCGGCACTTCGCACATCGCGAACAGGTCATGACGACAGAATAGCCTGGTGACACCACGCGCCACTTCGGCTGCGATCGGGGGTGCATCGAGGAAGCAATCGGGAATCGGGCTGCTCGCCATGGATTACCGATAGAACAAAAGGGGACTGCCGACTAGGCAATCCCCTTTGCGGTCACCGATTTTCGCGGCGACTAACGATAGAAGACGTGGTTACCCAGCGTTGCAACCCGCGTTAGGCGCCAGCCCGGCGATACGCGTCGGGCGTGAAAAAAGAGCGCCTTGCCAACCGGTGATGGACGAAGCTCCCGATCGACAATCTTGGCGATGGCCACTGCTTCCTTCCAGTCGCGGCTGGCGCGAGGGATGGGGGGCATCGACTTGCCGCGAACGAAGCTGAACTGACTGCGCTGGTAGACGACGCCGCAATAGCTCGACGGGAAACGGCCCGATGCCGCGCGATTGGCGATCACGTGGCCAACCGCAAGTTGACCCTGCAGGCTCTCGCTCTTGGATTCGAAATAGATGGCGCCGGCGAGACATTCGAGCTCGCGGCTCCCCGCCTCCGTGCTGGCAAGTTGCGCGACGGCCTCGGAAAGCGAAGCGCCCGGGGCGACATCGTCGTCGGCTTCTGCATTCGCTGAGGCGGTCGGAAGGTTGGCCTCCGGCGCGTTCAACAGGTCGGAAGCAACCTCGGCGGGAATGGGAATTGCGGCAACGGCCGCGGGAATGGCATTCGAACCTTCGGCGATGAGCGGCTCGGCGGCCGGATTGACCTTGGCCGGGGCGACCGACGAAGCGGTCAAAGCAGCAATCACCAGGAACGTGGTACGAAGCGACACGAACATGCAAACCGTAATCTGTGCGGTGAACCGACCCTTTGGCGATTGCTGCAATACAAGCAGCGCTCGCCGAGGGTGATTCCCCGACTGCGTGGCACCTCTGCGGCGTCATTTGCCGATGCGGATGCCCCCCGCGTGGTCGTTACGGTTGCTAATTTCGGAATGGTTCCGCCGGGTCAACCTTCAGAGGTCGTTTCAGCGATGAATCGTTGCGGGTCCGGGATATCTAGTTCTATTAACCATAAATCCTCATCGAACCGGACGCGCTTCGAAGTCCATTCCGCAAGCGATTGCGCATCCACTCCAGCGGCTGGTCCCACAGCTTGCCAAGCGTAGCCGGTCGGTCCCAAGGCCCTTTCCAGGCATGCACAATGAACGCCCCGAGACGCGATGAGCAGCAGAAGAGATCCGCGATCGGCATCTCCCTTATGCAAGATCATACCGAAACCCCTCTCTGCCTCCGCACGACGGAGCAGGGACGACGCTTCGAGGTGCGCCGGGAGCCGGCCGTCACTCATCCGGCGCGGTAACCGTCGAGTCCGGACAGGGCGATGTGGGACCTCATGAAGGTGCCGGTACCTCTCGCACATTCCTCGCCATCGGCGTCCACGATCCGCGCCTCCGCTACAAACACACGGCGCCTGCCCGATACCCAGCGCCCTTCGGCGCGGGCATCGCCACTGCGCATCGGCTTGGTGAAATGCAGGTTGAAGGCGGTTGTTAGCAGGAAGCGGTCGCTGACCAAACTGTTCGCGGCATAGAACGCGGCATCGTCGAGCATCTTGAAATAGAGGGTTCCGTGCGCCGCGCCCGCAGCGTGAAAGCTATCGGGTTGGACGGTGAAGCGGATGATGCTCTGCCCGGCTTCTGGGAGGGAAAGGGTGGATCGAAACAAGCCGTTGATCGGTGCTGCATCGTATAGCGCCTCGAGTGCGCGCAGATGCGCTTCCTCCCCCGTCGGCGCGGGCTCAGGCGGCATCCCGTTCCTCAGCGCCGAGCAGGACTGCGGCCAGAGCGTCCCGGCTTCGGGCGCCGCGCATCTTCTCGAGGGTGGTCCCATTCCGGACCAGCCGGCTGACCGCTGCCAGCGCCTTCAAATGCTCGGCGCCGGCATCCGGAGGCGACAACAGGAGGAACACAAGATCGACCGGCGCTCCATCGATTGCCTTATAGTCGAGCGGCGCCGCCAGACGCGCGACGAGCGCATAGACACGATCGAGCTGCGGTAACTTTCCGTGCGGGATCGCCACTCCGCCGCCGAAACCGGTCGACCCGAGCCGCTCCCGCTCCGCGATCGAATCGGCGATGGCGGAGGGATCGACTGAAAGGCGAGCAGCCGCGATCTGCGACAGCTGGTTGAGCAGCTGGCGCTTGTTGCCGGCGGAAAGGTCGACCCGAATGGCGTCGAAATCGAGGAACTGGGAGAGCTGCATTTTCGTACGGGATTCCAGGACAGGCAGGACGCGCGGACCAGACAGACAGGTCGTTAGCCGACCGAACCGATCTTTGTCACTTGGAGGACGGTTCGACCCAGCCGATGGTTCCATCGTCCCGGCGATAGACCATGTTGAAATCGCCGCTCTTCGGATTGCGAAACATCAACGCGTTGGTGTTACGCAGGTCCAGCATCATGACGGCGTCCGACACGCTGGCTTCGGGAATATCGACCCGCGTCTCAGCAACGATGGCAGGTGCGGGCGGCATGGGCTCCTCGACGTTCTGCGGCGGGGCGAAGACGGTATAGGCGGCATTTTCGGCCACCTCGCCATTGGGTTCGCCGCGGCGCTCGCGCAGTCGGCTCATATAGCGCTTGAGCTGCCGCTCGATCTTGTCGGCCGCGCCTTCGAAGGCGACGTGCGCGTCATTGGCGCGATTAGATGACTTGAGCACTACGCCCTGTGAAACGGGAGCGACGATATCGCAGGTGAAATCATCGTACGGCCCGCGGCCAAACGTTACATTCGCTCCTACCGCGCGGGAGAAGTAGCGGTCGGCCATTGCCGACAGCCGATCGGAAACATGGGAACGCAGCGCCTCGCCGGTGTCGACCTGGTGACCCGAGACCCTGATATCCATGCTGGCTCTCCTTCTTTCTTAAATGGGCGCCGCCGCGAAATGCGTCAGGCCGCGCCACGTTCCGAAGTGGGGGCGAGAAAGCGCTCCCACAAGGGATTGGCGATCGTCGCCAAAAAGGCGCGGTGGCGCGCGACCTCTGCTCCGCTGGCCCGATGCGGCCGCGGTTCGCGCATCGGTCGTTCGGCCGCGGCAATGCTCGATGCCGCGGTTGCCACCGCAGGCGCGTCAGCGACCAGGCCGAGCCCGATCTGCCGTCCGCCGGTCAGTTCGACATAGACCTGGGCGAGTAACTGCGCATCTAGCAGAGCACCATGCTTGATCCGCTGGGATCGGTCGACGCCAAACCGCGTGCACAGCGCATCAAGGCTGTGCTTGGCACCAGGGTGACGCGTTCGGGCCAGGACGAGCGTGTCGATCATCCGGGTCATGCAGACGTGCGGGCGGCCGCAGCGTTCCAATTCGTGATTCAAAAAGCCGAAGTCGAAGCTGGCGTTGTGCGCCACCAAGGGGGCATCGCCAATGAAATCGATAATTTCGTCGACCTTGTCGGCGAAGCGCGGTTTATCGGACAGGAAGATGTCCGACAGTCCGTGAACGGCCTCCGCCTCGCTCGGCATCGGGCGTTCGGGGTTGAAATAGCAATGATAGTGGCGCCCGGTCTCGACCCGCCCGATCATTTCGATGCAACCGATTTCGACCATGCGGTCACCGCCCGCCGGGGATAAGCCCGTGGTCTCCGTGTCAAAGACGATTTCGCGCATGGTTTCCTTAAACACCCGTGGCGAGGCCGAGACAAGTGAGGATATCCTTCACCTGCTTTCGCGTGTCCTCAAGCGGGCCCGACGTATCGATAATGAAATCGGCTCGCGCGCGCTTTTCTTGGTCGGGCATTTGCCGGCCCATAATCTGTTCGAACTTTTCAGGGGTCATGCTGGCGCGTCGCATGACTCGCTCGCGCTGCATGGCGGCGGGCGCAGACACCACGATCACCTTGTCGAAGGCGGCATCGCCACCGGTTTCGAAGAGAAGGGGGATGTCGAACAATAGTGCGGGTGCATCCCCATGCTCGACTATAAAGCGTGTCCGCTCATGATGAACCGCCGGGTGGACGATGGATTCCAGAGCTGCAAGCTCATCGGGATCGCCGAGCACCGCAGCCGACAATGCGTCGCGGTCGACGGCGCCTTCCCTTGTAGTCCCGGGAAACCGCTTTTCGATCGCCGGTACCAGCCGGCCACCCGGCCCCTGCAGGCGGCGCACGGTCGCATCCGCGTCGAAGATGGGGATGCCGGCTTCAGCGAACATCGACGCTACCGTCGATTTTCCCATGCCGATCGACCCGGTCAGGGCCAAGGTGATCATCGACCGAGCTTCTGCCAGAGTTCGGCGTCACGGTCACGTGGCGCATCTGCTTCGAAGAACAGCTTGAAGCTGGCCGCCGCCTGCTCGACGAGCATGTCGATGCCGGTGACGACGGCCAAACCGCGCCCACGCGCATCGGCTACCAGCGCCGTTTCTGCTGGCTGCGTCACCATGTCGAACACCCAGCCATTGGCAGGCAGCGGCGACAGGTCGCAGCCGATACGCGGATAGTCGGACATGCCAAGCGGCGTCGCGTTGATCAGCCCATCGCCTCCGATCGGTGCAGTGAATGGCGCGGGATTGGCCTCTAAACCGAACTCCACCGCGAGCTTCGCCGCCTCGGCCATATTGCGCGCCTGGATCCGAACCGCAGGAATGCCGACGGTTTTGAGCGCGACCAAGGCGGCCCGCGCGGCACCGCCTGTTCCCAACAACGTCACGCCCCGCATCGGGGCGCCCCCCTTGTGGAGCCGGCCAAGCAATGAGACGATGGCGCCGACATCCGTGTTGGCGGCCACGAGCCGACCTTCGCGCATCATCAACACGTTAGCAGCCCCGGCAGCGACGGCGCGATCGGTTGCCTCATCGGCCAATGCAACCGCGTCGAGTTTGAGTGGCATGGTCACGTTGGATCCTCGCCATGCAGCATTGCCGCGCCGCTCTGAGAGATAGCCGGGCAGATCGGCGCGCGTAACGCGGCGGCGGACGTAGCTTCCCTCGATAGCTAGAACTTCGAGCCAATAGCCATGGATTAGCGGCGAAAGGCTGTGATTGATCGGGTCGCCGATCACCTCGGCGAAGGGCACAGTTGGCGTCATGACGGCAGGATCCCGTTGACCCGAAGAGCAGCAAGCAAGGGCAGGAGCGGCATTCCCAGAACGGTGAAATAGCTCCCTCTGATCTCGTCGAACAGCTGGACCCCGCGTCCCTCCATGCGGAACACACCGACGCAGTAGCCGACTTCCGGCCACTCGGCGTCGAGATACGAAGAGATATATTCTTCGCTGAGCGGACGCACGGACAGGAGTGTCTCCTCGGCGTGACTCCAGGCCAGTTCACCGCCGTTGGCCAAGGCAACTGCGCTCGACAGGATCATCTCCTGCCCGGAGAAAGCCCGGAGGTGGACGGCTGCCTCGTCGCGATCCCGCGGTTTGGAGTATCGCTGACCGCCAACCTCGACCACGCTATCACTGCCAACCACCCAATCGTCAGGATCAGCAGAAACCGAAAGAGCCTTACCCTCGGCAAGACGTAAAGCGAGACTGCAGCCATCCCCGCGATGCGCATTCTGCACCGGTTTTTCGTCATAATCGGGTGAGCGGACGACGAAATCGACGCCCGCCTGCTCAAGCATTGAGCGCCGGATTGAGCTGTTACTGGCCAATATCAACGACATATTGCCTCTGGTGGACAAGTCTGTGGATAAACCGGGGTGACGGCGACCGACAGTCCGGTGGACGAAAGTTCGGCGGGATTCCGCCCCGCGAGGTTCTTGGCGGATTCGAGACTCTATCCACAAGGGAATTTGGAAATGCGCAGACTGTGAATCATGGGAGATTCTCATCGCGACTCGTGAAACAGCGGCGATTCGCGCCGACTCGGGGCCTGTTGGCAAAGTCGGGACAGGGCCTTAAGTCCCGCTGCCAACGTCCCATCTACATCATCAACTTTTGAATCTTAATTTATAAGAGAAAGAAGAAAGTGGCCGCCCCCGTGCCCGATCACTTCACTGACAAGCCGCTGCTTTCCGTCCTTCGTGGTGAACGGCGCGATCCGCCGCCGATGTGGCTGATGCGCCAGGCAGGACGCTACCTTCCCGAGTATCGGACTCTCCGGGAAACCAAGGGCGGCTTTCTCGACATGGCTTATGATCCGGAGGCCGCCGCCGAGATCACGTTGCAGCCATTGCGCCGTTTCCCATTCGACGGCGCGATCCTTTTTTCCGACATCCTCATTGTGCCGCACGCGATTGGCCAGGAGTTGACCTTTGTCGCCGGTGAGGGCCCTCGGCTATCTCCCCCGCTTTCAGATGCGTCGCTCGGCGGTCTCCAGCCGGTGCTACAGCACCTCGAGACGATCTGGGCGACCGTGAGGCGGGTGAAAGCTCAATTGGCGCCACAGACGACCTTCTTGGGCTTCGCGGGAAGTCCATGGACTGTCGCGACCTACATGGTCGCGGGTCAAGGCAGCCGCGAGCAGGCGGAGGCTCGCAGCCTGGCCTATCAGGACCCCAGCAAGTTTGAGGCGATTATCCGGCGGATCGAGGAAGTTACGCTCGATTATCTCACTGGCCAGGTGGAGGCGGGCGTGGATGCCATTCAGTTGTTCGACAGCTGGGCAGGCAGCCTCGCCCCGGCGGAATTCGAGCGCTGGGTCATCGCCCCTACCGCGCGTATTGTGTCGGCCTTCCGGGCCCGTCATCCTGAGACACCGGTTATCGGTTTTCCCAAGGGAGCCGGCGGGAAACTTCGCGCTTACGCCGCCGAAACCTCGGTCGATGCGATCGGTCTCGACGAAACGGTCGACCCCCATTGGGCGGCGAAGGAGTTGCCGGACACACTTCCGGTGCAAGGCAATCTCGACCCGTTGGCGCTTATAGCGGGCGGAGGGGTATTGCGTGAGGCCGTGTCCCGCATCCTTGACGCATTTGCCGACCGGCCCCACATCTTCAACCTGGGTCACGGTATCCAGCAGACTACGCCGATCGCGCATGTCGAGGAGTTGGTTTCGCTGGTGAAGGGCTAGGGATGGGGGCTCCGATTTTAGCCGAATATCAAGGGTTCCTGGGCGCCGCCTATCTGTGGGTCAAAGCCGCGCATGTGACCTTCGTGATTTTCTGGATCGCGGGGCTGTTCATCGTTCCGCGCTATTACATCCATCATCAGGCGACGACGCCGGGGTCGGCCGAAGACCGGG
The DNA here is from genome assembly GCF_003583725.1 of Sphingomonas edaphi. Taxonomy (GTDB): domain Bacteria; phylum Pseudomonadota; class Alphaproteobacteria; order Sphingomonadales; family Sphingomonadaceae; genus Sphingomicrobium; species Sphingomicrobium edaphi. The sequence continues at coordinate 1,224,604 of NZ_QXTF01000001.1, forward strand.
CTTGGATCCAGCGGGAGGATCGTGCGCGAACGATCATCCTGACGCCGGCGATGCTGATTACCTGGATTCTCGGCTTGATGTTGGCGGTCCATCTTGGCATTTTCGGGCAGCATTGGTTTTCGGCGAAGCTGTTCTTCGTCCTCCTGCTTACGGGCTACCAAGGTTGGATATCCTCCTACGGCCGCAAGCTCGGCAACGGTCACCGCGATCTTGAAGACAAGCGGCTTCGCTTCATGAACGAAGTTCCGGGCATCCTAACCGCCCTGATTGTCGTGCTGGTAATCGTCCGGCCGTTTTAACGCGGTAACGCCCGCCGGTTTGTCCCTATGGTTCAACCGAAAATGTAGGTGTCGCGAAGGCAATTGACTTTGGCCCGCGCGGGGCCTTAGGGCGAGGCAAAGGCGGCTGCATCGGCCGATCCCTTTCTTTGCCGGTGCGACCCATTGTCGTCCCATTTCCACGGCGTCCTGCCGTGAGTGCAAATTTCAGCTTTTCCGTTCGAAAGACCAATTCAATGCATCTCAAGGACCTTAAGCAGAAGACCCCCGCGGACCTCGTCGCGCAAGCCGAGGAGATGGGGATCGAGGGCGCATCGACGATGCGCAAGCAGGACCTGATGTTCTCCATCCTCAAGGTGCGCGCGGAAAGCGGCGCCGAAATCATGGGCATGGGCACAATCGAAGTGCTCAATGACGGGTTCGGCTTCCTCCGCAGCCCTGAGGCCAATTACCTGGCCGGCCCCGACGATATATATGTCGCACCGAACATCGTTCGCCGTTTCGGCCTTCGAACCGGTGACACGGTCGAGGGCGAAATCCGCGCGCCGAAGGATGGCGAGCGCTATTTCGCGCTGACAAAGGTCAACCAGATCAATTACGACGAACCCGATGCCGTCCGGCACCGGGTCAACTTTGACAACCTCACGCCGCTCTACCCGGACGAGAAGCTGAAGCTCGACACGCTCGATCCCACGATTAAGGATAAGAGCGCCCGGGTGATTGACATCGTCGCACCGCTTGGCAAGGGGCAGCGCGCGCTGATCGTCGCGCCGCCGCGCACCGGTAAGACCGTGCTGCTTCAGAATATTGCCCGCGCCATCACCGACAATAATCCCGAAGTATTCCTGATCGTTCTGCTGATCGACGAGCGCCCGGAAGAAGTCACCGATATGCAGCGCAGCGTGAAGGGCGAGGTGATCTCTTCCACCTTCGACGAACCCGCGTCGCGCCACGTGCAGGTCGCCGAAATGGTGATCGAAAAGGCCAAGCGCCTGGTCGAGCATAAGAAGGATGTCGTGATTCTCCTCGACTCCATCACTCGCCTCGGCCGCGCCTACAACACCGTGGTTCCGAGCTCGGGCAAGGTGCTGACCGGCGGTGTCGACGCCAATGCCCTGCAGCGCCCGAAGCGGTTTTTCGGTGCTGCACGCAACATCGAGGAAGGTGGCTCGCTTTCGATCATCGCTACCGCTCTTATCGATACCGGTTCAAAGATGGACGAAGTCATCTTCGAAGAGTTCAAGGGCACCGGTAACAGCGAAATCGTTCTCGACCGTAAGGTCGCCGACAAGCGCATTTTCCCGTCGCTAGATGTCGGCAAGTCTGGCACCCGCAAGGAAGAGCTGCTGGTCGACCAAGCCGTACTGTCGAAGATGTGGGTCCTCCGTCGCATCCTGATGCAAATGGGCACCATCGACGCGATGCAGTTCCTGCTCGACAAGATGAAGGACGCCAAGTCCAACGAAGACTTCTTCGCCTCGATGAACCAGTAAAATCGCTTAGGGAACAAATGCGTCGTTAGCGACTTGGCCCGCTGAACGACCTTAGGGGATGATGATGATCGAGAATCTGCTGGCCGCCGCGGCCGCGACGACCGGACTGGGCTTTGGCGGACCCGCCGATATTTGGGCAGCCATCGTTAAGGACTTCTCCAACATCGGCGAGCCCGCGGCCTTTGCCGCGTTCCTGCAGGTCTTGGCGATTGATCTTGTATTGGCCGGCGATAATGCGATCGTTGTCGGCGCGCTGGCGGCAGGCCTTCCTCCCGAACAGCGGCGCAAAGTCATCGTGCTTGGCGTGTTGGCCGCGCTTGTTCTACGTATCCTCTTCGCGCTCATCGTCACCCAGCTCCTGCAGATCATTGGCCTCATTTTGGTAGGCGGCCTGCTCCTGCTTTGGGTCGCGTGGAAAATGTGGCGAGAGCTTCGCCACACCGGCGAAAGCCATGGCTCGCCCGAAATTTACGGCGACGAGCATAGCGGTCTCCGGCCCGCCAAGAGCTTTGCCGCGGCCGCCTGGGCCGTTGCCATCGCCGACGTCAGCATGAGCCTCGACAATGTGCTCGCAGTCGCCGGGGCCGCGCGCGACCACCCTGGCATCCTGATAGTCGGTTTGGTCTTCGCGGTTGCCTTGATGGGTATCGCAGCCAATATCATTGCCAAATACATCGAGCGTTACCGCTGGATCGCCTACGTGGGCTTGGCGGTTATCCTGTGGGTCGCGGTCAAGATGATCTACGACGGCTGGGTTGATCCGCAGGTTGGGCTCGGCCGCCTATTCGCCTGATGGCGTTAGGTGCTGGTGATACGATCGTCGCCTTGTCGAGCGGGCGGCCACCTGCCGCCATTGCCGTCGTACGAACAAGCGGTCCGCGCGCGTCCGCTTTGGCTCAACAGGTGGCGGGATCGCTGCCACCTGCAAGGCAAGCGACCCTGCGGCGCCTGATTGATCCCACCGACGGCAACATTATTGATGACGCTCTGGTCATTCGCTTTGCCGGTCCGCACAGCGCGACCGGCGAAGATGTTGTCGAATATCAATGTCACGGCGGGCGCGCGACTGTCGACGCTCTGATCGCCGTGCTTGTCAGGGAGTCCGGCGTTCGCCTGGCCGAGCCCGGTGAATTTACTCGCCGTGCGCTTGCCAATGGACGGCTTGACCTCACCGAAGCCGAAGGCCTCGCGGACCTCCTAGCGGCTGAGACCGACTTACAGCGTCGCTCGGCCATGGTGAGAGCGGGGGGTGGGCTCCGCGTGCGGCTAGACCGCTGGCGTGAACAACTGCTGTCGCTGTCCGCCCGGGCGGAAGTGGCGATCGACTATGCCGACGAGGAAGACGGCAGTCTTGACAACGATTTGAGCGGCGCACTTGGGGATCTGTCGACGGAAATTCGAATGCTTGCAGAAAGCCCTCGCGTGGAGCCGCTGCGCGATGGCATCCGGGTTGTGCTGGCCGGTCCGCCAAATGCAGGAAAATCGAGCCTTCTCAATGCCTTGGTCCAAGCTGAACGAGCTATAGTCACGCCAATTGCCGGGACCACTCGGGACGTGATCGAAGTCCCCGTGTCGATTTCCGGGATCCCGTTCGTTCTGGTGGATACGGCTGGCCTTCACGAATCCGACGATGAGGTAGAAGCAATCGGTATCGCACGCGCGCGTCAGGAAACTTCGAGTGCCGACATCCTTTTGTGGCTGGGCGCCGCGGAGGCGACACCAGTTCACGAACGCTTGATTGTCCTACTTCCGAAGAGCGATATTCCGCGAGACGAGGCAAGCAACCACGCATTGCCTGTGTCATCTCATACCGGCCAGGGCATTCCGGAATTGTCGACTAAGTTAGTCGGGCTTGCTCTGAAGCTACTGCCGCGGAAGGACGAAATTGCGCTGGTTCGGCGGGAGCGCGACTTGCTGGCAGAGGCTTCAGACGCACTTGCCCGCGCCGCGTCGTTAACGGACCCCGTCTTGGTTGCGGAAGAGTTACGCGTTGCACGAACCGCCATTGACCGGATAGCCGGCAGAGCCGGCGTAGAAGATCTTCTCGATACGCTGTTCGGACGGTTCTGTCTCGGCAAGTAACGAGTGTTTCACGTGAAACGAGTGAATTGTGCGAGGCCGTCCTCCGAGGTAAGGGCAGCCGATGTTCGACGTTCTGGTCATTGGTGGAGGCCATGCGGGCTGCGAAGCTGCCTGCGCTGCCGCGCGCCGCGGCGCTCGAACCGTCCTTGTAACCTATCGCAGTGATGATTTGGGCCAGATGTCCTGCAATCCGTCGATCGGCGGTGTAGGCAAGGGCCATCTTGTTCGCGAAGTCGATGCGATGGGTGGGATTATGGCCATCGCGGCAGACCGGGCCGCGATTCACCGTCGGATGTTGAACGCGAGCAAGGGAAGCGCAGTTCGCGGTCCACGCGTCCAAGCTGACCGAAGAGCTTATCGACTGGCCATACAATCGCTTGTCGCCGCATCAGGCGTCGAAGTGATGGAGGGGGAAGTCTCGAGCCTTCGGTTTTCGGGCACCGGGGTCGATGGGGTGGAGCTGTCCGACGGCCTTTTTGTATCGGCAAGGACGGTGATCGTTACGACTGGAACCTTCCTCGCTGCGACGATGTTTCGCGGGGATGAACGCTGGGCAGGCGGACGGCAAGGTTCGAATGCGGCGAATCGCCTAGGTGCCCAAGTACGCGAATTAGGGCTTGCACAAGGGCGGTTGAAGACGGGTACACCGCCCCGCCTCGACGGCCGGACGATTGACTGGGCTGCAACTCAGCCCCAGCCAAGTGATGGTGTGGCATGGAACATGGCCCTTGCTGGCAACGATGCGCCGCTTCCCCAACTTGCTTGCGCGATTACGCGGACGAATGTGCGAAGTCATGAGGTCATCCGTCGGGGCCTCGAAAGTTCTCCGTTGTTTTCCGGATCAATTGAAGGGAGGGGCCCTCGGTATTGCCCGTCGATTGAAGACAAAGTTCATCGCTTCGGCGAGCGTGACGGACATCAGGTCTTTTTGGAACCTGAAGGCATAAACGACCACCTTGTCTATCCCAATGGAATTTCGACTTCGCTAGCGCGGGACGTTCAGCAGGATTTAGTCCGGTCTATCGTGGGACTAGAGAGGGCCGAGATCGTTCAGTTCGGCTATGCCGTTGAGTATGAGTTCGCCGATCCGCGTCGGCTCGATGCGTCACTGCAGCATCGCGATGTGCCGGGCTTGTACTTTGCCGGGCAAATCAACGGCACCACGGGATATGAGGAGGCATCGGCGCAAGGGTTAGTCGCGGGGCTTAACGCGGCGGCGGAATCAATCGGATTGGTTGCGGCGCATTTCGACCGCGGAGAAAGCTATATTGGCGTCATGGTCGACGACCTGACTCTCCAAGGGGTGACGGAGCCGTATCGAATGCTCACGGCTCGTTCGGAATATCGTCTTTACCTGCGCGCCGACAATGCGGTTACGCGACTTGGACCGATGGCTATTGAGTTGGGTACTCTCCGAGGTCCGCAGGAAACGCTAGTTCGTTCGCATCTCGAGGGGAAGGCGAAAGCAAGCGCCGCACTCGCGCAGCTCGTGTCCGGCGAGCAGCTCGGCGTGGCGGATAAAGCTCGGAAGCCCTTATTTGAGTGGGTAAGGCGAGATGACCTCATGGACAGTGTGCGGTCCATGCTTCCAAGCTCTCCCGCCGTTGATGAGGCGATTGATGACGCCGTCTATGCTCCGTATCTTCACCGGCAGCGCGTAGAGCTCGCGGTCCGTCAGCGCGACCGGGAGACCGCCATCCCCGGCGATTTCGATTTCGCGTCGGTACCTGGCATGTCCACTGAAATGCAGGAGCGCTTCATTGCAGCGTCGCCGGCGGATCTCGACCAAGCGTCGCGCATAGCCGGCGTGACTCCTGCGGCGCTGTCGGCGCTGCATTTTGCGCTCGCGCGCCGTGCCGCATGACCGGAGACAACCGGGGCCTCGGACCAACTGTTTCACGTGAAACATTAGAAAAGCTTGACGCTTTCGTCGGTCTTCTATTGCACGAAAATCAGAAGCAGAACCTGATTTCACCGGACAGTGTCGAACATCTCTGGGATCGGCACATTCTCGACGGCGCTCAACTGTTCACCTTGGCGGGGCGGGCGGGCCGTTGGGCAGACATAGGATCAGGACCCGGTTTGCCCGGAATGGTCATCGCCATTCTGGGGGGCACACCCATGACACTGATCGAACCCCGTAAGCTAAGAGCCGATTTTCTGCGTAGGTGCGTCTCCGAGCTCGGAATGACCGAAGTGAAGGTCGCCGATACCAAGGTTGAGCGCCTCGGGGCAAAGTTCGACATCATTACTGCCCGGGCAGTCGCCAAGCTGGACCGACTGTTCGAAATGGCGGGCCATTTGGCCCATGATAAGACGAAATGGGTGCTTCCGAAGGGCCAGTCGGTGAAATCGGAACTGGATGAGGCGCGCCGGACGTGGCAGGGTGAATTTCGTCTGGTGCCGAGCCAGACGCATCCTGATGCGGCCATCGTCGTTGCCGAACACGTCAGGCGGAGGGGGAAGTGATGATCCGCATTGCTGTCGCCAACCAAAAGGGTGGGGTGGGCAAGACAACCACCGCCATCAACCTCGCGACGGCGTTGGCAGCGATCGGCTGGAAGGTTCTGCTCGTCGACCTCGATCCCCAGGGAAATGCTTCGACGGGCCTCGGCATTGGCCAGGCAGCCCGCGAACGATCCAGCTATGACGTTCTGATAGGCGAGGCAACGATCACTGAGGCCGCAGTTGCGACCAAGGTGCCGCGCCTCGACATTCTGCCGGCAACGGTCGACTTGTCGGGTGCTGAAGTCGAAATGGTGGGCATGGAAGATCGCACGCATCGCCTTGCCCAGGCGTTTGACGAAGTGCCCGCCGGGCGCTGGGATATCTGCTTACTCGATTGCCCGCCGTCGTTGGGGTTGCTGACCGTCAACGCGCTCGTGGCCTCACGGCAGCTGCTCGTGCCGCTGCAGTGCGAATTCTTTGCGCTGGAAGGGTTGAGCCAGCTTCTTCAAACGGTGGAACGCATCCGGGTTGCCTTCAATCCAGGGCTATCGATCCTCGGCGTTGCGCTGACCATGTTCGACCGCCGCAACAATTTGTCGCAGCAGGTTGCGGAGGATGTCCGCGCCTGCCTCGGCACGTCGGTGTTCGAGACGGTGGTACCCAGGAATGTGCGCCTGTCGGAGGCGCCAAGCCATGGGTTGCCTGCCCTGATCTACGATTTGAAATGCCCGGGTTCTGAAGCCTATATCCGGCTCGCCAGGGAAATTCTGGCGCGCTTGCCACAACTCGCCGCGGAGGCAGCATGAAGAAGGCCACCGGGCTGGGCAGGGGACTCAGTGCGTTGATCGACGATGCAGTTCGGCCCGCGAAACCGGAGACCGCATCGGGTGCCGGCGTGCGCGAAATCGAAGTCGGTCGAATTCGCCCTAACCCCTTACAGCCGCGCAAGAATTTCGACGAAGCCGCAATTGACGAGCTTGCAGCTTCGATCCGGGAACGAGGCCTGTTGCAGCCCATCCTCATTCGTGCCGTGGACGGCGGTTTTGAAATTATTGCCGGCGAGCGGCGCTGGCGGGCCGCGCAGAAGGCGCAGCTTCATCAAATCCCGGCAATCGTCCGGGAATTCGATGAATCCGTCACCGCTGAGATTGCGCTAATCGAGAATATCCAGCGCCAAGATCTCAATGCGATTGAGGAAGCAGAGGGCTACAAGCAACTTATCGGTCGCTATGGCCACAGCCAAGACGCGGTTGGGAAGCTCGTTGGCAAGTCGCGGAGCCATGTAACAAACCTGCTTCGCCTGCTTGATCTGCCGGATGGCGTAAAACAGATGCTGTTGCGAGGCGATATCAGCATGGGCCACGCCCGAGCAGTCGCATCCGCGCCTGACGCCGAACAGCTTGCAAGCCAAATTGTGCGTGGCGGGTTGTCGGTCCGCCAAGCGGAGCAATTGGCAAAGCAGGGAAAGTCCGCTGCCGCCAAATCCGTCCCTGCACCGGACGGTCGGCCGGTGGACGCCGATCTGGCGGCGCTCGAGCGTCAGTTGGGCGACTTGCTTGGCCTTCGGGTCAAGGTAGCGCACGGCAAGGCTGGTGGGACGGTGGCGCTTCACTACAGCTCGCTCGATCAGCTTGACCTGATCTGCCAGCGGCTCAGCGGCGAGCCAATCTGACTTGACGCCTTAGCGCCGCCGGGCACCTGCCCGAGCAAGCGTGATCATCGTTTCGCCCAACGCCGTCTCTGTATCCACACCACTGAAGATCAGCTGCCGTTCAAGGGTTGCGACGCGCGACGCCGCCTCCGCGATGCGGGCAGCTGACCAATTAGTCAGGAGCCGCTGGAGTAATGGTTTATCCTTCCAGAACAACGATTTACCCATTGACGTCAAGGCGGCATCGATACTCTCGCCTTGCTCCACCCGGGTCCGCAAGGGCGCGATCATAAGCAATCGCCGCTGCAATGCGCGGAGCGCCGGTATAGCTTCCCCGCCACCTTGAGGCATGCGTGCCAACTCGTCGAGCAGCTCTTCCATCTTCCCGCCGAGCGCGAGATCGCCGAGCTTCATGAGGTTACCCTCCGCGCTGTCTGCGCCGAGCAGGTCGATCGTCAAATGATCAAGTTCCATTTGTTCGACGGGCGACGCGCCCAGAAACAGGGCGAACTTTTTAATCTCTTGAGCGGCGATGGCTTGGTTGCTGTTGGACGCCGACGCGATCCGTTGGGCGACATCCGGGCTGGCCCGCAGCCCGGCTTGGTGCGCCAGTTCCGCGACCACCCGCTCCATGTCACGGCCCTCTGGGACATACGAGATATGCGACAAGGCCAGCCGATGAGACTCAGCCAATTTCAACAAGGGGGAAGACTTCCGCAGCTGGCCAGCCAGCGCGATTACTGCGCTTTCACTTGCAGGCGTTTCCAGCAGTGCTTCAACGCCCTCCGAAATCTCATCGCCGGCTGGCTCGATCCAGATAGCGCGCTTGCCCCCGAATAATGCCATCGCGCCCGCCTCATCGGCCAGCGCTGCGGGGTCCGACTTCACGGCCTGCCCCATGACGATGAACTTCTCCGCGTCTCCAAGGCCTTTAAGCAATTGGATAGCAAGCGAACGAGACCCTGCTTCATCGGGTCCATGGAACAAGTAGAAGCGGATCGCCGGGTCCGGCCGATCGAGCGCGCGAGACAGGTTGGCCTTGACGGCCTTCATCGTCCCGGTGCGCGATTGCGCATGAACAGCGCTAGACGCGCGACCATCTGGTCGGCAACGACTTGCGACAGCCGCTCCTGAGCGGTCTGCTCGGCGGCAACCGTCGCATATTCGCTGCTGACTACGTCGATCCCCGCGTCCGAGCCGGCAGTCGCGTCGAGCACCACCTCACCGGTCGACAGTTTGACCAGGCGGTAGCGGGCGCGCAATGTTCGGCGCTCCCGCGAGACGGAACTGTCGCCGCGTATGCCAAAGCCGGTCAAATCGTCGTCGAGCTCGACATCCAGGCGGTATGCCGCGCTAACGGGCTCGCCGCCCAACCGGTCAACTAGTGCATTGCGGACAAGCCAGCCGGCCCGCTCGGGAATCGGTGCGACCTGCACCGCCGACAGGCTCGTCGCAACAACACCGGTCGATCCTCCCGCATACATCGGCTGGAGGCCGCATCCCCCGAGCGTCAGCAAGGCAGCAAGAGCGAGTACGCGGGTCATGTGACGATATTGACCAAGCGGTCAGGAACCACAATCACCTTGCGCGGGCTTGCACCGTTCAGCTGCGACTGCACCTTTGGCAAGGCCAGCGCCAATGCCTCGGCCTCGTCCCTTGGAAGGCCCCTCGGCGCGGCCAGCGTATCGCGCAGCTTGCCGTTAATCTGCACGGCGATGGTCACTTCCTGTTCGACTAGCAACGCCGGGTCGAAGACAGGCCACGTCGCATCGGCGATCATGCCCTGTTCGCCGCGTGCGGCCCAAGCTTCCTCGGCAAGGTGCGGCGCACCTGGCGCGACTAGCAACAACAAGGTGCGGATCGACTCGTCGCGGGTAGCGGACGGTTTTGCCTTCTCGATGGCGTTGGTCAGCTCGTACAGTGCGGCGACCGACTTGTTGAATTGCAGGCCCTCGAATGCCTCGCCGACGGCGGCCACCGTGCGATGGCGCTTTCGCTGTAGGGCTTTGTCCTCGCCTTGATTGCCGGTCGGGGCCATGGCTAGCCGCCAAACGCGCTGGACGAAACGCGCCGCGCCTTCGATGCCACCTTCGGACCACTCAAGATCACGTTCCGGCGGTGAATCCGACAGCATGAACCAGCGAACCGCGTCGGCGCCGTAGCGCGCCAGTATGGGCTCCGGATCCACCGTGTTCTTTTTCGATTTGGACATTTTCTCGACGCGGCCGCGGGTAACGCCCGCGCCTGTTGCCCGCTCGATCAGCGTACCGCCTTCACCGACATCGATCTCTTCGGGATTGAGCCAGCGGCCGTCGGCGCTCTGGTAGGTTTCGTGAGTCACCATCCCTTGAGTGAAGAGCCCGCGGAACGGTTCCTTGACCGAAATCTTACCCATCCGCTGCAGCGCACGGGTCCAGAAGCGCGCGTAGAGCAAATGAAGAATCGCGTGCTCCACGCCGCCGATATACTGGCCGACAGGGAGCCATTTCTCTGCCTCGGCCCGGTCGAACGGAAGGTCGGTAGGTTGGCTGGCGAATCGGATAAAGTACCAGCTGGAATCGACGAAAGTGTCGAGAGTGTCGGTCTCGCGCCGGGCCCGAGTCCCGCAACGCGGGCAATCGACCCTGCCCCAAGTCGGGTGCCGGTCGAGCGGGTTGCCCGGAATATCGAAGGCAACGTCCTCGGGCAGGACAACCGGCAATTGCTCACGCGGGACGCCGACCGGCCCGCAGGATTCGCAATGAATAACAGGGATCGGCGTCCCCCAGTAACGCTGTCTCGAAACACCCCAGTCGCGCAGGCGATACTGCACCTTGCCTTGGCCCCAGCCTGCGGCTTCGGCGCGCCGCACGATTTCGGCGGTGGCCTGTGCGGTGGTGAGCCCGTCGAGGAATTGCGAATTGACCGCTATGCCGTCGCCGCCCTCGGCCTCGACGACCGGCGCGTTCGCATCGTCGATCGACGCCGCGACGACGCGACGGATCGGCAAATGATACTTCTTGGCAAATTCGAAATCGCGCGCGTCATGGGCGGGTACGCCGAACAGCGCGCCGGTGCCGTAATCCATCAGCACGAAGTTTGCGATCCACACAGGCAGGCGCCAGTCGGGATCCAGCGGGTGGATGACTTCCAGTCCGGTATCGAAGCCCAGCTTCTCCGCCGTTTCGACCTCGGCGGCGCTCGTCCCACCGGCCCGCGCCTTGCGGACGAAATTGGCAACTGCGGGATTGTCCGCGGCAAGAGCCTCGGCAATCGGATGCCCCGGTGAAATGGCGACGAAGCTTGCACCGAAAATGGTGTCTGGACGCGTGGTGAAGACATCGACGTCGCAATTCGCGCCGCCAGGCGGGTTGCCGGCAAGGCGGAAGCAGAATTGCAGCCCCTGGCTACGGCCGATCCAGTTTTCCTGCATCAGCCGGACCTTGTCGGGCCACTCGTCGAGCGTTTTCAGCCCGTCGAGCAACTCCTCGGCGAAATCGGTTATCTTCAGGAACCACTGGCTCAGCTTCTTGCGTTCGACCGGCGCCCCGGATCGCCAGCCCTTGCCGTCGATCACCTGCTCGTTGGCCAGCACGGTCATGTCAACCGGGTCCCAGTTGACCTCGCTTTCCTTGCGGAAGACCAGGCCGTGCTCCATCAGGTCCAGAAACAGCGCTTGCTCGTGGCCGTAGTAATCAGGTTCGCAGGTCGCCAGTTCGCGGCTCCAGTCGAGCGCAAAGCCGATCCGCTGCAGCTGCTCGCGCATCGCGGCGATGTTGGCGCGGGTCCAGGTGCCCGGATGCACCTTCTTCTCCATCGCGGCGTTTTCGGCAGGCATGCCGAATGCGTCCCAGCCCATCGGGTGCAACACCTCAAATCCCTGCATCCGGCGAAACCGGGCCAGCACGTCGCCCATCGTGTAGTTGCGGACATGGCCCATATGGATGCGCCCCGACGGATAGGGAAACATCTCCAGCACATAGGATTTGGGCTTGGGCGAATTGCTGTCGGCATGAAAACTCCCGGCATCCGCCCAGCGCTGCTGCCAGCGCCGGTCGGCAACCGCCGGGTCGAAGCGGTCGGTCATGGTTGCGACGCCTTACCCGCCGACGGTCGTGCGGCGAAGGTCGCGAGCGCGGGTCAGGATGATGTCTTCAAGCTTCTGTACGGTTGCCGCTGCGACCGGCGCATCGACCCACGAGCCGCCCTGATTGACTTGGCGGCTAGCCGCGACGCGAAGCGCATCGGCGCGCAGGTCCTGGTCGAGGATCGAAACAGTCAGCTTGACGCGCTCGCCGGGGGTGCGCGGATTGCTATACCAGTCGGTCACGATGACCCCGCCGTTGGAATCGGCCGTCACTAGCGGAGCGAAGGACAGCGTGTCGACTGCGGCTCGCCACAGGTAGCTGTTCACGCCGATCATCGTCATCTTCGACGGCGCCAGCTGGGTCGGGACGTCCCGGTTCTTCGAACAACCGGTCAGGGCAACGCCGGCAGCGATCACGGCGGCGACGGTAAAGGTGAGGCGGGACATGCGGTCTCTCTTCGATGTGAGGCTCTTCGTAGAGGCGTTATAGATGCTAGCCCCGTCCCGGCAAGCGACAGATTTTAGGACAGTGGCGGACTCGTTTGTGGACTCTCGGCAACAGGCGTATGCTGAATCGACTCCGGTCATGGAACCGACAGGTTCCCGGGGCTATATCCCCAGGCGAACGGGAGTGTGTTTTACGGTGTTCAGCAGGGTGGCAACATCGGGAGGGAAGGCGGCGCTGGCGCTTGCAACCATGGCGTTCGTCATGACTCCCGCTATCGGACTTGCCGCCGCCGCAAAGAACCGTCCGCCTGCCATCGCGTTGAGTTTCGACAAGATTTCGTCCTTCACTCCCGCCGGGGCCGACCCGCGTCTGGCCGCGATGTTTGCGGGACGAGAGTCGTCGATGTCCGATTTCCGCTTCACGCCCGCCGCGGCCAAGGGGCGTCCGAGCCAGCTGCGAGTCGCGGTGCGGGCCAGCGGTCCGACGAGGCCGGCCCGTCCGGTCGATGTTGCGGTAGCGGCTCCGCTCAGCAGTCTAGCACCGACCCGTTATGACCTTGGCATGGCGGTCGGCTGGAAACGGCTCGCGGTTTCTGGTGACGTTTCGCGCACCAGCAGTCCGGATCCAGTGATCGGTACGCGGGAAAGCGCGATCGTCGGAGTTAGCTACAATCTCAAGAAGTTCACTGGCCGCGTCGCGGTCGGGGGCGAGCGCAACGATAGCCGAGTTGCTGCCCTGACTCGGCCGGACAGCGTGTCGGTCGATGTCGGTGGCGCCTACAGCATAAGTCGCAACATCGCGCTAACCGGCGGCGTCCGTTACAAGATCGAACGCGACCAGGTCCCGGCGCTTGCCGACGACCATCGCGACAGTAAGGCCGTCTACGTCGGCACGGCATTCAAGTTTTAATACTGGCCGTTGGTCTGGCTCAGCCAGGCATCAATCCCCGCCCAACCGTAGAAGCCCGCTTGCTCGCTTTGTAAGAAGAGTGCCCGGTTCATCCCGCCCAGTGCAATCACCCGGGCCGGGCAGTCGGCCAAAATCCGCCTGACCTCCTCGGGCGCTAACGGCGCACGATCGGGATGGGACCGCGTTGGAAAAATCGGCGAGAGAAAGATGAGCGATGCGCCGGCCCGGACCGCATCGCGGACTTCTTCCTCTGAGTGCGCAGAGCGCGAAAAGGATCGGTTTCCAGGGTCTCTGGCTGGATTGTGAATCAAGACGGCGCCGACTTCGTCGCCCAGCACAACGTCTTCAGCCACCGCCATCTGCAAGTCGCGTTTCCTAGCGGCGGCCGCGATCTCATGCGCCAATTGCCGCCGCCGCTCCGCCCCAAGCCCGTAATGGCGGAAGACGATCCCCCCGCCTCGCGGCATCCGGCCGATGGCTTCGAACAGCCGGTCGCCCATCCGCTCGTCGGTCATCAGCCATTCGCTCGGCCATCGGGGCTGGTTCGCTGCCATGCGACTTTCTATAGCGCCCCCGATGACCGATGCTGCAACCCGCCTCGCCGAAGTCCGCGATCAGATCGCGCGCGCGGCCAGAGCCGCCCAGCGCAATGCCGGGGACGTCACGCTAGTTGCCGTCAGCAAGCGGCACAACGTAGCGGCGATCGAGGACCTGATTGCGAGGGGCGTGACTGACTTTGGCGAGAACCGGGTTGCCGAAGCGGCGGAGAAATGGCCCGCGCTTCGGCAGGCGCATCCGGGAATCCGGTTGCACATGATCGGACAACTGCAGTCGAACAAGGCTGCGGAGGCGGTCGAGTTGTTCGATGTCATTCATTCGCTCGACCGCGCATCCTTGCTCGAGGCGCTCGTCGCGGCCGGTGCGAAGGCAGGGCGCTATCCCATCGTTTATGTGCAGGTGAATATCGGTGGAGAGGGGCAGAAAGGCGGCGTAGCGATCGGCGGGCTCGGCGACCTGCTAGACGCCGTTCGTGCCTCGCAGCTACCGCTCGCCGGCCTCATGGCCATGCCGCCTAAAGACTTGGAACCCGGACCTTTTTTTGCCCTGCTAGCCGATCTCTCGCGGCGTCATGGCGTCAAGGGGCTAAGCATGGGCATGTCGGGCGACTATCCGGTTGCGGTCATGCTCGGCGCAACTGCTGTCCGCGTCGGATCGGCGCTTTTCGGTGACTGATCGCTAGGCCAAGTGGCCGCTCCGGTCCTGCTTGGTCGCGATATAATCGGCGTTGTGCGGATTGACCGGCATGTGGTGCGCCACCCGCTCGACCACCTCAATTCCGTGATCGCCAAGCCCGGTCAATTTGTTGGGATTGTTGGTCAGTAGCCGCACTTGGTCGATGCCTAGTGCGCGCAGGATCGCTGCCGCCATGCCATAGCCCCGCTCATCGTCGGCGAAGCCCAGCCGTCGATTGGCATCTACCGTGTCGAGTCCGCGATCCTGTAGCGCATAGGCGCGAAGCTTGTTGGCCAGCCCGATCCCGCGCCCTTCCTGACGCAGGTACAGCAACACTCCGCCGCCTTCCGCGCCAATGATGCGCAGTGCTTCCTTCAATTGCGGTCCGCAATCGCATTTCAGGCTGCCGAACACGTCGCCAGTCAGGCATTCGCTGTGCAACCGAACAAGCGGCGGCTTCCCGTCGAATGCCCCGACGACCAGCGCGACATGTTCCTCGCCGCTTGCCGAATCGCGGAACGCGACCATCTGACTGGGCGGCAAATCGTCGAGCGGCAGCCGGGCGCGCGCAACGATCATCGCTTCGGGCCGTGCGACCGCCCCGGCAATATCGGCGGGCAGCAAGGAGACGGCGGAAGCATCGTCTATCAGCCACAGCGCAGGCAGAAGTCCGGCTAGGCGCGCCAGCGTAAGCGCCGCCTGCGCCTCGTCCGGCTTTTCCACGGCAATGGCGGTCAGCGGCCCGATCGGCTCCCGGTCGAAATCGAGCCCAGGGTCGGCCAGCCGGCGCGCGGCATCCCGATCGAGCCATTCGCAATGACTGATCTCGACCGGCCCGTCGCGCGCCGCCTCGCGTTCGTTGCCGAGACCGAGCGCATGAGCGCGCTGCGCACTGATCAGCATCGGTGCGCGGCCCTTGGCATCGAGGAGATCGAGCGTCGCCTGGGTTGCAGTCTCGACCGGAAGGATGGTGCTCGACCCGACGGTCACCGCGCGGCCGGCGCGAAGCGCGGCAATTGCCTGCTCGATGGCTGGGGCCGCCGTCAAACCTCGAGCTCGACGACCAGCGGGACATGGTCCGATGGCCGCTCCGAGCCGCGGCACGGCTCCAGCACGCGATGCGCGACCGCCTGTTCCGCCAGAGTCGGACTGGCCCAGATATGGTCGAGCCGCCGTCCCCGATCGCTCGCCGCCCAGTCCTGCGCCCGATAGCTCCACCAAGTGAAGTTGCGCTCGGGCGCCGGGATGAACTTGCGGCCTAAGTCGACCCAGTCATGTGCCTGCCGGAGCCGTTCCAGCGTCTCGACCTCGACGGGCGTATGGCTGACCACGTCCAGCAGCGCCTTGTGGCTCCACACGTCGCATTCCAGCGGGGCAATATTAAAATCGCCAACGATTAAAGTCGGCTCAGCCAACTTTTCAGACCAGCGCGTCATGCGCTCGATGAAGTCGAGCTTCTGTCCGAACTTGGGGTTGAGCGTCCGATCGGGGATATCGCCGCCCGCCGGGATGTAGACATTCTCCAGGCGGATACCGCAGTTTAGGCGCGCGCCGACGTGCCGCGCCTCACCATTGTCCTGCCAGTCGTGCCGCCCGCTGTCCTGTAGCGGCAGGCGCGACAAGATTGCGACGCCATGATGCATCTTCTGGCCATTAAGTTCGTGATGAACATAGCCGCGCGCATGGAAAAGCGCGGCCGGAAAGACGATGTCCTGTGCCTTGGTTTCCTGAAGACAGAGGATGTCCGGTTGCTCCTCGTCGAGGAACCGCTCGACGATATGCGCACGGGCACGAACGCTGTTGATGTTCCAGGAGGCGATCTTGAGCTTGGTCACGTTATTGCCGGTAGCGGAGTTTTTGTCCGTTGCAAAAGTCCCCAAGTGGCTCCGCGCACGGCGCGCCTACTCGCATCGCTCCTCCGGATTGATACGAAAAGGCCCTTGCTCCGGGGGCATGGAGCAAGGGCCGACCAAGCGTTCGTCACGCAAGGCGATCATTGCGTAACCCGGGTAACAGGGGGAAACCCCGGCGGACAACGATCTAGCCTGACGGATAGCTCAACGAAGCTGTCGCCAAGCTTAACCGTTTTCGATTGCTACGCTTTTTTGCGCTTCGGCTCCGCATAGTTAAACGCGCTATCCGGTACCCCGACGTTGTAGCGCTGGTTGGAGAGGCGTACCGTCGTCTTCTTGTTCTGCGCGTCGATCGCCGTCCAGCCTTCGAGGCGGAGGCCGCCCGGTGCGCCCGGCGAGCGCTGGAAGGCGAGCACCAGCGTGCCGAATTCCGGCCGGCGCGCATCGCGAGCGCGAACGACTACGACCTGCGGGCTATCGCTTGGCTGGATGCGCGCGATTCGGCCCAGGTCCGGATTGGGCGACAGCAGGACGGCGAGCGGTGACTTGGAAATCGGCCAGCTCGACTTCTGCCCGACGTCATAATCAATGAAGCTCAGTGTCTTGCCATTGGCGACCAGCAGCATATTGACCCCGCCGCCATATGCGAATCGGATCTTGCCCGGGCGCTTGAGTTGCAGGGTTCCGGCCATTTGCCGGCCCTTGCCGTCGGTCTGAAGGAAGTTGGCGGTCATCGACGTCGTCGCCGCAAGGCTCGCCTCGACCATCTTGAGGTCGGCCGAATTCGCTGCGGGGGCGGGCGCCGCCACGGTCGCGACCAGCGCTATCGGTATGAAGGCGCGCGCGAAGTTGGTGGCAAAACTCATGTCATTCTCCGTCAGGTTCGATTGTCGCCCGTCATGGCGCTCGGGCCTTGAATGCCTCCTGAACCCATGGGTTCCCTGGCGTTCAGGCTCAGATGGGGTGTCCCTCGGTGTCGATCAGGACCTCGCGCCGGCCGACATGGTCTGGTTGGCCGACCAGCCCGTCCTTCTCCATCCGCTCGATCAGGCGAGCCGCGCTGTTGTAGCCGACCCGCATCTGCCGCTGCAGGTAGCTGGTCGAGGCCTTCTGGCTTTCCGCGACGATCTGGATTGCTTTGCGGTACAGCTGAGTCTCGGGGTCGTCGTCGCCGACAGGCTGCCCGTCGAACAGATATCCCCCGTCCTCTGGCTCTTCCGTAACGGCCTGAATATAGTCGGGCACGCCCTGCCGACGCCAATGCTCGGCAACGGCCCGCACTTCCTCGTCGCTGACGAAGGGGCCATGGACGCGCAGGATTTGCTTGCCGCCGGGCATATACAGCATGTCGCCTTTGCCGAGCAGTTGCTCCGCGCCCTGTTCGCCAAGGATGGTGCGCGAATCGATCTTGCTGGTCACCTGGAAACTGATTCGGGTCGGCAGGTTCGCCTTAATGACGCCGGTGATGACGTCGACCGACGGGCGCTGCGTCGCCATGATGAGATGGATGCCGGCCGCGCGTGCCTTTTGCGCTAGCCGCTGGATGAGGAATTCCACCTCCTTGCCCGCCGTCATCATCAGATCGGCCAGCTCGTCGACCACCACGACGATCTGCGGCAGGATTTCATATTCCAGTTCTTCGGTTTCGTAGACCGGCTGACCGGTATCGGCATCGTAACCGGTCTGCACCCGCCGGCCGAGGCGCGATCCCTTGGCCTTGGCGTCGCGCACCTTGGCGTTGAAGCTGGCCAATTGGCGGACGCCAAGGCTCGCCATCATCCGATAGCGTTCTTCCATCTGCTCGACGGTCCATTTCAACGCGCGGATCGCCTTGCCGGGCTCGGTGACGACCGGCGCCAGCAGGTGGGGGATGTCGTCGTAAATGCTCAGTTCCAGCATCTTCGGATCGATCATGATCATCCGGCACTCGTCCGGACTCATCCGGTACAGCAGCGACAGGATCATGCAGTTGAGGCCGACCGACTTGCCCGAACCTGTTGTGCCGGCGACCAGCAGGTGCGGCATCGGCGCCAGGTCAGCGATGACCGGATCGCCGCTGATATTCTTTCCCAGGATCAGGGGCAGGGACATGTTCTGGTCTTCGAACGCCTGGCTGCCGATCAGTTCGGAAAGGCTGACCGTCTCGCGTTTCTGATTGGGAAGCTCGATGCCGATCACACTTCGGCCCGGAATGGTTGCGACGCGCGCAGACAAGGCCGACATGTTGCGGGCAATGTCGTCGGCCAGCTGGATGACCCGGCTGGCCTTGATGCCGCTTGCCGGCTCCAGTTCGTACATGGTGACCACGGGCCCGGGGCGAACCTCGACGATGTCGCCGCGTACGTGGAAATCCTCCAGCACGCTTTCCAGCAGCCGGGCGTTCCGCTCCAGCCCGGCGCGGTCGATGGTATTCTTACCCTTTTCCGGCGCCGCTGCGAGCAAGTCGAGCGCGGGCAGCTGAAAATTGTCTCCGAGTGCAAGGCTCGCCTGGCCGGCGCCTGCGACCTTGCCCTTGCGGGCTCCGGGCTTGGCTGCGGGGGCGATGGCCTTGGCAGGTTCGGTGACCGCGACCGCAGGGCGGGACCGTGGCGGCGCCGCGACAGTTTCGCCGTCGTCGTTCCGGACTTCGCGCGTCCGGCGCGGGCGAGGCGCGGCAACGCGGTCGCGCTTCAGCTTTTCGGCGGCCCAATCCTTCTCCTCCGGGCGAATACCCAGCGCCAGCCAGCCGACAACGAATCCGCCAAGGGTGAGCAGGGCCATCAGGGCCAGCCGCAATGGGCCCTCGATTGCCGGATTGTTCGCCAGGCTGACTGCCGCCTCAACTCCATAGGCGCCGCCCAAGCCCAGTACTCCGCCATAGCCCGCCGGAAGCCCCGATACCGCGGTCCCTGCGTACAACCCCAAGGCCATCCCGATCAGGCCGACACCCAGCGCGGCGATCAGCAGCGCTCGGCCTATTCGGCCGGTGTCGACGCCGCGCACCATGCGCAGCCCCGCAAGCGCGATGAGCGGCAGGAAAAGAGCGGCGGCTGGCCCGAACAGGAACAGCAGCGCGTCACTTGAATAGGCACCGAAACTGCCCATCCAGTTGGTCGGCGGTCCGCCGGCGGCAGTCGTCAGGCTGGGATCAACGCTGTTATGCGTCACCAGCGACACGCCCAGCGCAATCGCCAGCGCGACCAGCGCCACGCCAGCGGTCTTGCGTACGAACGACCGGATCGACGCCGACAAGGTCTCGCGCCAGTCGGGCCCAAGATCTTTCTTTTGCGCACGCTGCGCCGCCGTCGCCATGACGTCATTTCCCCCGGATAAACATTTGTTCGCTAATTGTGCCTTCGGGCGGACTCCGGGGCAAGACTTCCATCGGTGCCGCCTGCAGGATAGGGGATGGGTGATGCAGCGAAGCGACGTAATCATCCTCGGCGGCGGCCTGGTCGGGCTGGCCCTGGCGGCTGCTCTCGATGCGAGCGGCCTTACCTCCATCGTCGTCGATCCCGCCGATCCCGCCTTGCGCAAGCAGGCCTCGTTCGACGGGCGCACCAGCGCACTGTCATCCTCTTCGAAGCGCATGTTCGACACGATCGGGATCAGCGACCATTTCCCAGCGGCTGGCTGCCCGATTCGCCGGATAGAGGTAGCCGACGGGCTGGATCCCGGCGGACTAGTCTTCGACCCGGGCGACGACGACGAGCCGCTGGGCTGGATGAATGAGAATCGGAACCTCCACGCCGCCCTTCTGGCGCGTGCCGAGGCCGGGAAGCATATTTCCCTCCACTGGAAGGCGCGGCCGGCCTCCATCGATCGCGACGAGCATGGCGTGACGGTCCGGCTTGACGATGGAACGGAGCTTCGCGCCGCCCTGCTGGTCGCCGCCGAAGGGCGCAATTCGCCAATGCGCGAAGCCGCGGGGATTCGCGTCGCACGGTGGAAGTATGATCATGCGGCGATCGTCTCGACACTTCGCCACGAAAAGCCGCACGACAATGTGGCCTATGAAATTTTCTATCCGGCGGGTCCGTTTGCGCTTCTGCCGATGACCGACGACAATGGCTGCCACCGCTCGGCGATTGTCTGGTCGGTGTCGAAGGACGATGCACCGGGCCTCCTGTCGCTAAGCGACGCGGATTTCGCGGCCGAGGCACAGGCGGCGATGGGCGGGTTCCTCGGCAAGATCGAAATGCTCGCACCACGGTCGAGCTATCCGCTCGGCTTCCACCATGCAGCCCGGATCACCGACCATCGCCTCGCGCTCGTCGGCGACGCTGCGCATGGCATCCATCCGATCGCCGGGCAGGGCGTGAACCTCGGCTATCGCGATGCAGCGGCCCTGGCGCAGGTGCTGGTTGAAGGCGCCCGGCTCGGGCTTGACCTCGGCGACCAGCAGTTGCTTGACCGCTACCAGCGATGGCGCGGGCTAGACACCTTCATGGTCAGCTTGGCGACCGATGGTTTGACCCGCATATACGGGGTTCCCGGCAAGACGGCGTCGAAGGTGCGCCGCTTCGGCATGGGCGTTATCAACCGCATCGGCCCGATCAAGGACCGACTGATGGCCGAAGCGCGCGGTACCAGCGGCGACTTGCCGCTCCTGCTGCGCGGGCTGCCGATCTAACTGGCGGCTCGCCCGTCCTGGACCAGCTGCGTGCAACCTACTGAAGTGTCTGGCCGACGTCTGCGCCGCCGGGCGCTAACCGCTGAAACTGCATCAGCTGCACCACCAGGTCGGCGCGTCCCGACAAGGTCGGTTCCTCCAGCAGCGCCTGCTTTGCGCCCGGATCGAATGGCGCGACCTGCGCGATGGCATTGACGAGCATCTCGTCGTCCAGTTGCCCAACCGCGCCCCAATCGACTGCCAACCCCAGCGCATCGCCGAATCGCCGTGCCTCGCGCTCCACCTCGGCACGCTGGATCAGCGCCAGCGGCCCAGGTTCCGAATCATCATAGGCGGCCAGGTCGACGTCCGCCTGCCTGTAATCGGTGCCTAGGTCCCGCTCGGCAATCAGCCGGAAACGGTTGGATCCCTGCAGCACGATGTTAAACCGGCCGTCGTCCAGTTCCTCAGCGCCGACGATCTCGCCGACACAGCCTGTCTGGAACAGGGGCGGGGGCTCGCCGCTGCCCGATGGCTGGATCATCCCGATCCGCGCTTGCCCGGCCAGCGCATCGCGGACCATGTCGCGATAGCGCGGCTCGAAAATGTGCAGCGGCAACTGCGCCCGCGGAAACAGGATTGCCCCCGCCAACGGGAACAGCGGGATGCGCGCCGGCTTCGAACCCATCATGTGAATAGTAGCGCCGATAGCCGGCGCCGGATGGCCCGACCCCACGGGTCCTCAAAGCCGACGGCTTCCAACATCTGCAGCAGGCGGCTTCGCGCCGCGCCCTCGTTCCACTCGCGGTCGCGCCCGATGATTTCCAGCAAAGCATCCGCCGCGCCGTCGCGGTCGCCTGCTGACAACTTTGCCTGCGCAATCGCGAAGCGCGCTTCATGGTCGTCGGGATTGGATGCCAGCCGCGCCTCCTCGGCTGATACATCGGCGAACGGCGTCGCGGACACGTCCAATGCTGCTTGCGCGCGCGCAATCGCGGAATGCTTCAGGACTTGCTCGTCCAGCCCTGTCAGCAGTGCCCGCGCCTCGTCGATCTTCCCGCTGGCAATCATCGCCCGCGCCAGACCGCCAATCACGAGGGGATTTGCCGGGTCCATATCTCGGATCTGGGCGAAGATGGACTCCGCCCGCGCGGCATCGCCCTCGCGTAGCGTTTGCTCTCCCATTTCCACCAGCGGCTCGATTTGCGCTGCCAGGTCCTGCGCCTCGCCCTTGACCGGCAATTGTCCCAGCAGCTGATCGAGCGCCCGTTTCAGCTGCCCCTCGGTCCGATAATTGGTGAGATCCGCGACCGGTTGCCCCTGGAATATCGCGTAGACCGTCGGGATCGACTGGATGCGGAATTGTGCCGCTATGAGCTTGTCGGCGTCGACATCAACCTTGGTGAGCAGAACGCCCTTGTCGGCATAATCGGCGGCAACTTTCTCTAGCACCGGGGCCAGCTGCTTGCACGGCCCACACCACTCCGCCCAGAAATCCAGGATGACGAGGCTGGTCATCGACGGGTCGAGCACCTCGCGTTGGAAACGCTCGATCGCCTCGCGCTCGGCTTCGGTTACGCCCAATGTCGCCACGCCATACTCCTTGCTTGCGGTGCCGTCCGCATATGGGCCTCGCGCACTTTGGCGGCAAGCCGATGACATCAGGGGTTGCGGGACTGAAAAGGCGATGCTAGGCGCCCGCTCCACCCGATCGGAACATCCTTTCCGGTCCGCCAGAGCGGGCGTAGCTCAGGGGTAGAGCACAACCTTGCCAAGGTTGGGGTCGAGGGTTCGAATCCCTTCGCCCGCTCCAGACATTCCTTCGAAATTTGCTGTATTCAGGCGGGTTCGACCGTCAGGTAGCCGGCGTCGCTCGGCTTCAGCAACTCGCTACTCGGAACGGCGGGGTCCAGCCACCGCGACCAGTCCCTCGGCGGCAGCAGTACAATCTGTCGTCGATGGAAGGGTGCAACGTCAGGACCGGGCTCTGCCGTCAGCAGGGTGAACGCCTCGCCGACCTGCGGATGCGCGCACAAAATCCCCGCGATCCCCAGCAGACCACCATCGGCTGGCTTGAACAACCAGCGGTCCTTGCGTTTCTTCTTCGGGTCTTCAGGCGCGGTGTACTCGTAAAAGCCGTCGGCAATGACGAGGCCCCGGTTGCGAGCGAAGTTTCGGCCTTCCGACCGAAGGTTGTAGAGCGGCTTGCCGGTCGCCTGCGGCCAGCTCCAGCGGCGGATGACCAATTCAGGCCCTGAGACGCCTGCCCGGACGATAGCGCCGGGATCCGTGATGTGGACGTCACGCGGCTCTAGGTTCGGGATGCCTTCCGGGAACGACAGCTTCGTTCCCATTCCAGCAAAAATCTGCCGGATTGCGTCGCTTCCCTTGTGCAGGCGGTAGAGGTTGCACATCCGCCTGACTGCCTAACTCTAGTCGAACAGGCTGGAAACGGAGCTTTCGTCCGCGATCCGGTGGATGGCTTCGCCAAACAGGGGCGCGATCGACAGGCGGCGAATCTTGTGCTCGTCGCCGACACCCTCGCGGTAGATCGAGTCAGTGACGACCAGTTCCGTCAGCACACTAGCCTCGACGCGCGATTCAGCCGCGCCGGACAATACGCCGTGACTGCAATAGGCGATTACCTCGGTTGCGCCCTGTTCCTTCAGGGCGGCGGCTGCGTTGCACAGCGTTCCCGCCGAATCCACGATGTCGTCGACCAGCACGCAGCAATGGCCTTCGACGTCGCCGATGATGTTCATCACTTCCGATTCGCCGGCGCGCTCGCGGCGCTTGTCGACGATGGCCAGCGGGGCGTTGTCCAGCCGCTTGGCCAGACTGCGCGCGCGAACCACACCGCCGACGTCGGGGGAAACCACCATCAGTTTCTTGCCAGAATGCCGCGCCTGGATGTCGGCGGCCATGACTGGCGCCGCCCAAAGATTGTCGGTTGGGATGTCAAAGAAGCCTTGGATCTGACCGGCGTGGAGATCCATCGTCAACACGCGATCCGCACCGGCGGTGGTGATGAGATTGGCCACCAGCTTCGCCGAAATCGGCGTGCGCGGACCGGGTTTTCGGTCCTGCCGCGCGTAGCCGAAGTATGGAATGACTGCCGTGATCCGCTTGGCCGACGCCCGCTTCAGCGCGTCGATGCAAATCAGAAGCTCCATCAGATTGTCGTTCGTCGGATAGCTGGTCGACTGCACGACAAAGACATCCTCGCCGCGCACATTCTCGTGGATTTCGACGAAGACTTCCTCGTCGGCGAAGCGGCGGACGCTGGCCTGCGTCAACGGAAGCTCCAAATAGTCGGCGATTGATTTCGCCAACGGCAGGTTCGAATTCCCGGCAAGAAGCTTCATTTATGACGGTCCCGTGTCGCTGGCCCCGCCGCCCCTTAGAAAGGCCCGCCGCTAAGGGCAAGGTTGCGCGGCTATTGCCAGCCGCTAAACCGGCGCGGTGACCGACCGCCTGACCATCGCGCTTGCCCAGCTAAACCAGCGCGTGGGTGACCTCTCCGCCAATGCGGAGGCGATGCTCGAGTGGCGCAAGGCGGCAAGCGGCGCAGACCTTATCCTTTATCCGGAGCTTCAGCTGACCGGCTATCCGCCTGAAGACCTGGTGCTGAAACCCGAATTCGTACGGCGCACCATGGAAGCGGCGGAGCGGCTGGTCGACGCGACGGCAGACGGCGGACCGGCGATGCTGTTCGGCACTATCCATGCCGAAGGCGGCGCGAACTATAACGCGATGGTGCTGGCCGAAGGCGGGAGGCTGGTCGGGCGCACGCTGAAGCGCGAACTGCCTAATTACGGCGTGTTCGACGAAAAGCGCACCTTCGCGCCCGGACCGTTCCCTGATCCCTTGCTGTTCAAGGGCGTCAGCATCGGTGTGCCGGTGTGCGAGGATATTTGGCTGGAACCCGTCTGCGCCCATCTGGCGAAGCGGGGCGCCGAATTGCTCTTGGTGCCCAACGGCAGCCCTTACGAACTCGACAAGGACGACCTTCGCCAGCGCATGGTGCGCGACCGCGTAATCGAGAGCGGCCTGCCGCTGGCCTATGTCAACCGCGTCGGCGGGCAAGACGAACTGGCTTTCGACGGATCGAGCTTCGTCGTCAACGACAATGGCGAAATCGCGGTCCAGATGCCGGATTTCGAGGAAACGCTGGCAATCACGACCTGGACGCGAGGGGTCAACGGCTGGCACTGCGAAGCTGGCCATTGGACGGACCTGTCGACCTATCCCGAAGACATTTACCTGGCGATGATCACCGGCCTTCGCGACTATGTGCAGCGCAACCGCTTTCCGGGGGTGATCCTTGGACTGTCTGGCGGGATCGACAGCGCACTGTCCGCAGCGGTAGCGGTCGACGCGCTGGGTGCAGACAAGGTGCGCTGCGTCATGCTCCCGTCGAAATTTACGTCGGACGAAAGCTTGGAGGACGCGGCTGAGTGTGCACGCCTGCTCGGCGTTCGTCATGACGTCATCCCGATCGTGCCGGGCGTCGACGCGCTTGGGGCGATGCTGCCGGGAATCGATGGGCTCGCTGCTGAAAATATCCAGTCCCGTCTCCGGATGGTGACGCTGATGGCGATCAGTAACCGCGATGGGCACATGCTGCTGACAACCGGAAACAAGAGCGAGATGAGCGTCGGTTATGCCACGCTCTATGGCGACATGGCGGGCGGATATTCGGTGCTGAAGGATGCCTACAAGACGACCTGCTTCGCCCTCTCGCGATGGCGCAACGGGCATCGGCCGAAGGGAGCGCTTGGTCCCGCAGGCCCGGTGATGCCGCAGCGGGTGATCGACAAGCCACCAACGGCGGAGCTTCGCCCCAACCAGAAGGACGAGGACAGCTTGCCGCCCTATCCGCTGCTTGACCGCATCCTCGAGTGTCTGGTCGAAAGGGAGTTGTCTGTGAAAGAAACGGCCGCCGCGACTGGGGCCGATGCCGAGCTGGTCAGGGACATCGAAAGGAAGCTTCTGATCGCCGAATATAAGCGCCGCCAAGCACCGCCGGGGGTCAAGCTGGGTAGCCGAAACTTCGGCCGGGACCGCCGTTATCCGATCACTAACGGTTTCCGGTCTAGCTAGCCCGCATGGGCAAGTATCGCGAAATCGGGGAAGGGCTGATTGCAGCGGCCAAACCACGTTTCAAGGATTTCCGCATCGATTTCGAAAAGATCAGCAACGCGGCCAGCAAGGCGGCGCGCGAAGGTCGCGAGGGCCTGACGTTCGAAGATGGGGCGGCGATGTTTAGCGATCTTGACTGGGACCTGCGTATTCCATTGCAACATCGCTACGCGGCGGAAGGCGCCCTGGACCCGGTTGCGCATTATCATGCCAAGCGCTTCAAGTTGTACATCGGTAGAAGCTGTGCATGGCCGGATGAGCCGGCGCGCGATGCACTTCGGATGTTCGCGGATCATGGCAGGGCGGAAATCGGTGTGGCGTTGGTCCGCGCCTATGTGGACATGCAGCACAAGCGGCTGAAACGCGATTACCCGGCGCGCAAAGCCGGAAAGCCACGCGCGCAGCGCGAAGAGGGCGTCCAGCGCGCGATTGATGGAATGTGCAGTCTGATTGCCGCAGCGATTCCGGACCGGAAAGTCGAATTGCTGAATGATCTAGATTCTGTGGCAAAATATGTGGACGAACATGGAGGCGACGAGGATCGGGGGTGGCTGGACCAAGTGCGGCGGGAGATATGGATGGAACGCCGGGCCTGATTACCGCGTACTTGCTGGACTCAAAATGACATCCTCTCCGATCGTGAGGCCCTGACCATGAAATATCTTCTTCCGCTCATCACGCTGATGCTCGCCGCCTGCAACCAGCAGGATGATGCGCCCGCGCCTGTCCAGAACGAGCCTGCCGAGACGCCGGCTGCTGCTGAAGAAGTGCCTAGCCTGGAGGGCAGCTGGAACGTCACGATGGCCGAAGGCCGCGACGCATCCGCCATGGGGATGACGGCGTCGTTCGCAGGCGGCAGCGCGACCCTTTCCACAGGATGCTTCCGTCGCGGCTGGACCTACACGCAGCAGCGCAACGCGGTTGCCTTCACGACCTCGCCGTCGGGCAGCTCCAATTGCGGCGGCTCGCGGCCGGGCGCTTCCGAAGAAGGTGCGTTCGCGGCGCTGGCGGAATCTAACATCGCCATCTTCGGCAAGGAGGGCAAGGAGGCGACGCTCTCTGGCACCGCCGGCACACTCACCCTCGAGCGGCGCTAGCTTTCGCGGCGTCGAGGATGATAGGGCGGCGGCCATGACCGTTGTCACCCGTTTTGCTCCTTCGCCAACCGGCCGGCTTCACGTCGGCAATATTCGCACCGCGCTTCACAATGCGCTGTTCGCCCTCAAACATGGCGGGCGTTTCCTGCTGCGTATCGACGATACCGACTTGGAGCGCAGCCGGGAGGAGCATGTCGACGCAATTCATGCTGACCTGCGATGGCTGGGGCTGCATGCGCACGATTTCGTTCGCCAGTCGCAGCGCTTCGCTACCTACGAGCGGGAGTTCGAGCGGCTTCGCGACGCCGGCCGGGTCTATGCCTGCTATGAAACTCCCGAGGAGCTGGACCTTCGCCGCAAGGTGCTTCTCGGGCGAGGGTTGCCACCGGTTTACGAGCGCAAGCCTGCCGGCGCACCTCTTCCCCAAGGCGTTGCACCGCACTGGCGGTTCAAGCTCGACCATGGCCGATCCATCGAATGGGACGACCTAGTCCGCGGCCACCAGAAATTTGACCCGGCACTGATCAGCGATCCGGTCATCCGTCGTGCCGACGGCAGCTGGCTTTACCTGTTGCCGTCGGTCATCGACGATATCGACCTTGGCATCACGCACGTCGTTCGCGGCGAGGACCATGTCTCCAATAGCGCGGTGCAGCTTCAGATGTTCGAGGCGCTGGGCGCAGTTGCACCGCACTTTGCGCATGAAGCGCTGCTGGTCGCCGCAGAAGGGAAATTATCGAAGCGCCTCGGGTCGACCGGAGTGGATGCGCTACGCGATGCGGGCATCGAAGCGATGGCGCTCTTGTCGCTGCTTGCGCGACTCGGGACGTCGCAACCCGTTGAAGCGAAACGGACGCTGGGCGAGCTGGCCGAGGGGTTCGATTTCTCGACCTTCGGGCGGGCGCCGGCGCATTTCGACCTAGCAGAAGTCGAGCAGCTTAACGCCAAACTGCTTCATCAACTTGACTATGCTGAGGTTGCCGACCGGTTGCCCAATGACATCGGAGAGGCGGAGTGGCTGGCCCTTCGAGGCAACGTCGCGCATTTGGGCGAAGCTGCCGAATGGCTGCGGGTCATTCGCGGCGACATCGAGGTGACCGAAGTCGTGCCAGACGACAAGCCGCTGCTGGCCGAAGCCGCGTCGGCGGCAGCCGAGCTCGACTGGGACAATGATCCCTGGCACGCGTTGACCGCCAAGTTGAAAGACAGCACTGGCCGCAAGGGCAAGGCCCTGTTTCTCCCGCTCCGTCGTGCGCTGACCGGCCGCGACGCCGGTCCGGAGATGGGGCCGCTGGTCCGGCTGATGGGCAAGGACCGCGCTGTCAGCAGATTTGAGAAAGCCGGAAGATAACGGACATAATGAATACCCTCCGATTCGAACTTGTCAGTTAAATGATATGATGTAACATGACGAGCCTTAGCAGGAGGCTTGTCATGCTTGCTTATGCGTCCACCGCCCGTCCCGGCGCCAGGGCCGGATCGGCCCGCACTCTCATGGTCATCGTTGCCGGGCACGCCGCCGTTCTCGCGGCGGTGCTTGCGGCCAAGCCGGAACTGGTCGGGATGACCCCATTCGTGCCGATCAAGGTCATCGATGTCCGGATCGATCCACCGCCGCCTGAGGTGGGTCCGCCGCAGCCACAGGCCAATCTGCAGCCGGTGCCAATCCATTCCAGGGCGACCATTCCGACACCGATCGTTGACAATCTCCCCAGCTTGCCAATCGTTCCGCTGGCGCCCGGGCCGGCGATCAATAGCTCCGGCGGGGCGATCGGACTGGAGCCGGGCGCGCAGGTTGTCGATCCTCCCGAGCATGCCCCGGTCCGGGTCGCGGCCGTCTTCCGCACGCCCGAAAGCGCGATCAAGCCACCCTATCCGCTCTCAAAAATTCGGAGCGAGGAAGAGGCGACGCTCAGGCTTCGGCTGTCGATTGATCCACGCGGCCGCGTCGTCGCGGTCGACCCGGTCGGCGACGCCGATGCTGAGTTCCTTGCGGCGGCACGACGTCACATCATGCAATCCTGGCGTTACAAGCCGGCGATGGAGGATGGGATAGCTGTCGCGTCCAGCACGGTAATCAGCCTGTCGTTTCGGCTGGACGACGCCTCGGCATGACCAGCGGGCGGGGCTGGCGATATGCGGCCCCGCGCCCTACATTCGGCCGCATGGCGATCCTTCCTCCAATGGTCGGCCCGCGCGCGGCGCTGGGCGACCTTCTCTCCTTCATGCGGCAACGCAGCCGCGAACAGGTCATCGGCGCTGCCCTGGCGCTGCTGGTGACGATGATCATCCTGATCGTTTTCTTCGTCGATTCGAAGATCAACACGGCTCCCGGGCCGACGGTGGTCTATGTCGAGAATTACGGGCCGGACCGCACGGATGCCGACATCATCGCCGACCAGAAGAAGGCCTCCGAGCAAAAGCGCAAGGCGGAAGAGGCGCGCCGCCGCGAATTCCAAAAATTGGAAAAGCAGCTCGGAATTGAGTGACGCGAGCATGATGCGGGAAGCGGTGCGGCTGGGCGATAGCGCACGCGGCCGTACCGCGCCAAATCCCAATGTTGGCTGCCTCATCGTCAAGGACGGCGAGATTGTCGGACGCGGCGCAACCGGCGACGGAGGCCGCCCGCATGCCGAAGCTGTCGCGATCGCCGACGCCGGCGATAACGCAAGGGGCGCAACACTCTATGTCACGCTCGAACCCTGCGCTCATGCGAGCGAACGCGGGCCAACTTGTTCGACGCTCATCCCCGCAGCTGGCATCGCCCGCGTTGTAGCCGCGATGCGCGATCCGGATCCGCGCACGGCAGGAAAGGGCTTCGCTGCCCTTCGCAGCGCGGGCGTGGATGTTCGGACGGGCGTCGCGAATAGGGCAGCGCGCGTCAGCATGGCCGGCTATCTCAGCCGGATCGAACGCGGACGTCCGCGCATCACACTCAAACTCGCCCTGTCGATCGACGGGAAGATCGCGCTTCCGTCTGGCGAGTCCAAGTGGATCACGGGAGAAGACGCGCGTGCCCATGTTCACTTAGAACGTGCGCACAGCGACATGATCCTGGTCGGGCGGGGAACCTATCTCGCCGATGCCCCCCGTCTCGACGTTCGGCTCCCCGGACTGGAAGGGCATTCGCCGCGACGGGCCCTTTTGACCCGGGGCGAAGCTGTGGCTGGCTGGGAAACCCTGTCTTCTCCGCAGGATGTTTACCGGCTTCATGACGTCAACGACCTGCTGGTCGAGGGCGGCTCCGCCACCGCGACGGCCTTTCTTGCCGCCGACCTGGTCGACCGCATCCTGATCTATCGAGCACCGATTCTCGTCGGGGAAGGAAAGTCGAGCCTTGGCTATATCGGGCTTGACGCGATTGCCGATGCGCACGGCCGCTGGCGGATCGGCAGCGGCGCGCACCTTGGCATCGACCGCCTCGAAGTATACGAGCGCGACCGCGAAGGGGATTAGCTTTGTTCACCGGCATCGTCACCGACATCGGCACCATCCGATCGCAGGAGAAGCGCGGCGACGTACGCCTGACGATCGGCTGCTCATATGACCTGTCCGGGGTCGACCTTGGCGCTTCGATCTCCTGTTCGGGCGCGTGTCTGACGGTCGTCGACAAGGGGCCGGGCTGGTTTGCGGTCGATGTCAGCCACGAAACACTGTCCCGCACCGCACCGCGCTGGTCGGCAGGGTCGCGCCTCAATCTCGAACGCGCGCTTCGCCTCGGCGACGAGCTTGGCGGCCACCTGGTCACTGGCCATGTCGATGCCGTCGGAACCGTCGTCGGCACTTGCCCGGACGGCGACTCGACGCGAATTGGAGTCAGTGTCCCCGCCGACCTCGGCAAAATGATTGCAGCCAAGGGTTCGGTCACCATCGACGGCGTCTCTCTGACCATCAACGAAGTGCGCGACCTCGATGGCGCCACGCATTTCGCGGTGAACATTATTCCCCATACTGCTAGCCACACTACGTTGGGATCGCTCGAGGAGGGCGACGCGGTAAATGTAGAGATCGATGTGCTGGCACGCTACTTGGAGCGGATGACCAACCGCCCAGTGTGATTTTTGACATTGGCGATTCACATTGCGATGTGATAGCGGCGCTGCATGTCCACCACCCTCATCGAGCGACTCACTGCTCTCGTCGACAGCGGGGAGGCTAGCCGAAGCGGCCTAGCCCGCGCGGCCGGCCTTCACCCCAACTCGCTTCGTAAGCTTGGCGCGTCCGACTGGAATCCCACGGCCGACACTCTCGTGCGGCTAGAGAAACTGCTGGACGGCGGCGTTCAGGACGTGCTCGTCGGCGCCGAGACGATTATCGACGAGGCGCGCAACGGCCGCATGTTCATCCTCGTCGACGATGATGACCGTGAAAACGAGGGCGACCTCGTTGTCCCGGCTCAGATGGCAACGCCCGACGCGATCAACTTCATGGCCCGCCACGGACGCGGTCTGATCTGCCTTGCACTCGGCAAGGATCGGGTGGACCAGCTCGGGCTGGAACCGATGGCCCGCCAGAACCGGACTCGGATGGAAACCGCCTTCACCGTCTCCATCGAGGCGCGCGACGGCGTTACTACAGGAATTAGTGCCGCCGACCGCGCGCGGACGATCGCGGTGGCGATCGACGCCAACAACGGGCCGGATGCGATCGTCTCGCCGGGCCATGTTTTCCCGTTGGTAGCCCGCCCGGGCGGCGTGCTGGTTCGCGCTGGCCATACCGAAGCGGCGGTCGACGTCGCTCGGCTGGCCGGCCTCAATCCGTCCGGCGTGATCTGCGAAATCATGCGTGAGGACGGGACGATGGCCCGGCTCGATGACCTGATGGACTTCGCGCGTACTCACGGCCTTAAGATTGGGACGATCCGCGACCTCATCGCGTACCGCCTTAAGAAGGATCATATGGTCGAGCGCGTCGCAGAGACGCGCTTCACCGCCCGCTCCGGGGCCGCCTGGACTGCCCAGGTATTCCGCGACAAGGCCAGCGGCGAGGAGCAGCTAGCGCTGGTTCATGGTGCGATAGACCCGGCCCGTCCGACGCTGGTGCGCATGCATTCGATCGATCTTTTCGCCGACCTGCTGGGCGAAGCCAGCGCGCGCGCTGGCTTGCTTGACGGCGCGATGCGGATGATTGAGGCGGACGGCTCGGGTGTCATCGTGGCGCTCCATGCCGCCGCGCCCGGATCGCTCAGTCGGGCGACCGACATGCGGTCGGGGAAGGGTAGCGAAGCCAGTCCTGCCCTTCGCGGTTACGGGATCGGCGCGCAGATCCTGGCGGCGCTCGGCATTCACGACATGATCCTGCTTTCCAATACGCGCCATTCCCCCGTCGGGCTCAGCGCCTACGGCTTGGCCATCGTCGAAGAACGCTGCATCATCTCCTCGGAGTCCTGACCCTTGGCCCACGTCCTGATCGCCGAAGCGCGCTTCTACGCGCACCTCAACGACATGCTTCTAGCCGGTGCGCGGGCCGCGTTGGACAGGGCCGGTCATTCGCACGAAACGGTGACGGTTCCCGGCGCTCTCGAATTGCCGGGCGTGATCGCGCTCGCGGCTGAAAGCGGGCGCTTCGACGCATTTGTCGCGTTGGGCGTCGTCATTCGCGGCGAGACCTATCATTTCGAAATCGTTGCCGGGGAAAGCGCTCGTGGCCTGATGGCCTTGACGATGGATGGCCTTGCCGTCGGCAACGGCATCCTGACGGTAGAGAATGAGGCGCAGGCTATCGTCCGTGCCGACGCCTCACAGGGCGACAAGGGCGGTGATGCGGCGGAGGCCGCGCTGGCGCTGCTCGCCCTTCGCGGCCGTTTCAGCTGAGCGGCAGCCACACTTCGTTGCGGCGCAGCGGACCGGGAATCATCGGCGAATTGTAGAAGGCATATTCCGGCGCGGCCTCGACCGCCTCGCCGCGCCGAGCGAGCCAGCCGCGAAGCCGGTCCTCCTGCTCGGCTAACAACTTGTCATCGGCGAATCCGGGGAACGTCACGACGGCAACCTTGCGCGGCGGGATTTCGACCAGTTCGACACCAGCCGGCGGTTCCGGAAGATCTGCAGCGTCGCGTCCGGCAGGCATGACGAAGCGGGTGCGCCACGCGCCCTCCAATTCATCGTCGAACAAGGGTGGATCGCTCGCCATCGGGTCGCCCCCGTCCTGCATAACGGGCACGGTCATCGCCAGCTTCTCGCCATTGCGCGACTTCGCGAAGATATAGTCGGCGAGCACCCGGAAGCCGCGCCCAAGCGCATCCCTGCGCGGGCCTTCGATGACGGTTTCCGCGACCGTCACGGCCGGATAGTCGCGAATCTGGTAGTCGCCGTCGCTGGTTAGCGCGCGATAATCGGGTTCCTCAGTCTGCTTTTCGCGGAAATAATAGAAAGCCGCGCCACCGATGAGTGCCACGCCGATAGCTGCCGCGCCCGCCAACACTTCCTTCCGCATGCCTGCATCCTCCTTGCGGGAGGACGAACCGGTCAAGCGGCTTCCTGTTCCTCTAATCGAGGATAATCCGTGTAGCCTTCTGGGCCTTGCGAGTAGAATGTCTTCACATGCCACTCGTTCAAGGGCGCGTCCTGACGAATCCGCTCTACCAGGTCGGGATTGGCGAGGAAGGGCCGGCCGAAGCTGATCGCATCGGCGATGCCGTCATCTAACTTCGCTTGCGCGCTGGTGCCATCATAGTCGCTATTGAGGACCAGCTTGCCGGAAAAAACCTTGCGGATTGCCGGGCTGACTGGCGCTTCGTCGGTCGCGCGGAACGTCGAATGCGGTCCGGGCTCGCGGAGCTCGAGCCAAGGCACACCGAGCTTTTCCAGTTCGATCGCCGCCGCAGTGAACAGGGCGAAATTGTCGCTGTCGTTGCAGCCCTGCACGTCTCCATTGGGCGAAAAGCGGATTGCGGTCCGCTGGACGCCCGCCTCGGCCTGGACCGCCATGACCACGTCGCGCATAAAGCGCAGGCGGTTGGCGATGGCCCCGCCATAATCGTCGTCGCGCAGGTTGGTCCCGTCGCGCATGAATTGGTCGATCAGGTAACCGTTCGCGCCATGGATCTGGACCCCGTCGAAGCCGGCAGCGACCGCGTTTCGCGCAGCGGCAGAATAGTCGCCGACAATCCGTTCGATATCGGCGAGGGTAGCGCCATAGGCCGTCGGATAAGCTTGCTTGCCCTCATAGGTATGGGCGTAGTCCGGGGCCTGCGTCGCGGATGCGCTGATGTTACGCATGCCGCTGACATTGTCGTGGACCAGCCGGCCCATGTGCCACAGCTGTGCGACAATCCGCCCGCCAGCGCGGTGCACCGCCTCGACCACCGGCTTCCAGCCTTCGACCTGCGCGTCCGACCACAGGCCGGGAGCATAGGGCCAGCCCAGCCCTTCGCGGCTGATGCCGGTCGCCTCGCTGATGATTAGCCCGGCGGTAGCCCGCTGTGCATAATAATCGGCCATCAGCGGCGTCGGTACAGCGTCCTTCGTCGCGCGGCCGCGCGTTAGCGGGGCCATCAGGATGCGGTTAGGAAGCTTGATCGCCCCCATCTCGACCGGGTCGAACAGCGTGGGCATAAGGCGGCTCCTTCGTTACAGGGACCAGAGATAGGTGGCGATTCGAAACCTGCCAAGAGGCCACGGCTGGGCCTTTGTTGCGCTGCTTGTCGGCAACCTCGCGCTTGCGTGCGGTCCGTTCCTGGTCCGAAACAGCGGGGTTGGACCGATCTCGGCTGGCTTCTGGCGGCTTGCGCTAGCGCTCCCGTTCCTGTGGCTGCTCGCCCGCATGTTCGGACAGCCGGTTCACCGGCCGCGCCACGGGCTAACGATTGCCATCGCGCTCGCCGCCTTTTTCTTCGCTGCCGATCTGGCTGCGTGGCACGCCGGCATTCTGCTGACCAAGCTCGGCAACGCTACATTGTTCGGCAATATCTCCAGCTTCTTCTTCGCCGCCTGGGGACTGTGGCTGGCGCACAAGCTCCCGTCGCCAGTGCAGGCGCTCGCCCTGACGCTGGCGGCGGCGGGGTGCGCAATGCTGATGTGGGGCAGCGCCGAACTGTCGGCCGCGCATCTACGCGGCGACCTGCTGGCCGCCCTAGCGGGACTGCTCTACACGGGCTACCTGATCATCGTAGAACGCACGCGCGGGGAGCTCCAGCCACTGCCGCTACTGTTTCTTGCCAGTCTGTTCGGCGCTGTCATGCTCCTTCCAGTCGCGGCGATGGCCGGGGAAACCGTATTCCCTGCCGATTGGACCGGTCTCATAGCGCTGGCGCTGTGCAGCCAGGTCGTCGGGCAGGGGTTGCTCGTTTATGCGCTTGGCCATTTGCCGCCGCTGGTCGTTGGCATCGCCATGCTGACACAGCCCGCCCTGTCCGCCTTGCTGGGTTGGCTATATTATGGGGAGGCCTTCACGCCGCTCGACTGGGGCGGGGCGGCGATGATCGTCATCGCGCTGATCCTGGTGAGGTTGCGCGAGACCGAGGGCGGGGCCAAGTAAGGCGCATGGCCGACATGACCCCGCTCGAAACGATCCGCCGCCGCCTCGCGCTCAAGGTCGGCGAACATGCCGTGTTCGACGGCTGGACACGCGAGGCGGTCGATAGCGCCGCGGCCGAACTCGGGATCGATCCGGCCCAGGCCCGGCTGGCCTTCCCCAAGGACGCGCAGCACATGATCGAAGCGTGGATCAATGGTGTCGATGCGGCAATGGAGGCGCATTTCACGCCGGATGTCATCGCGGCGATGCGCGTCAGCCAGCGGATCCGGGCGATGATCTGGTTCCGTCTGGAAACGACCGGCCCGGCACGCGAGGCAGTTCGCTCGGCGCTTTCAATCCTCGCCATGCCGCAAAATGTTCCGCTGGCCCTTCGCACAGGCTGGCGCTCGGCGGACGCGATGTGGCGCCTCGCGGGTGACACGGCCACCGACTATAATCATTATTCGAAACGGCTGATCCTGTCCGGCGTCTATACGGCGACGCTGCTGACCTGGCTCGACGACCGGACGGAAGGCTGGACCGATACTGCAGCGTTCCTCGACCGCCGCCTCGGCGATGTCGCCCGGTTCGAAAAATGGAAGGCCGGCTGGGGCGACAGCGACATGCGCCGACCCAGCCTGGCCCGCTTTCTTGGGCGCCTGCGCTACCCGCCGCGCTGAGGTGGCTCTTCCCACAAGCCGATGAAATTGATAATCACTCGCAAATGACTAGCAGCCCCACGTCGCTCGACCAGCTCAAGATCGGGATGCGCGCGCGCATTTCGACGATCGACTGGGAGTCGCTCGACCATGGCGAGGCGTGCCGGTTGCGCCACTTCGGGTTCGACGAGGGCGTTGCGGTCCAACCCCTGCACCTCGGCCCGTTCGGGCGCGATCCGCTGGCGGTCCGGGTCGGCCGGATGACGGTTGCGATTCGCCGAAATCACGCCCGCGCTGTTAGCGTCATACCAGAGGCCGCATGAACCCAGTGCCTTTGGTGGCGGTCGCCGGTAATCCCAACGCCGGCAAAAGCGCCCTGTTCAATGCCCTCACCGGCGCTCGCCAAAAGGTGGGCAATTATCCCGGCGTCACCGTCGAGCGGCACGTCGGCAAGGCTCTGCTGCCGGACGGCTCACCGGTCGAACTGGTCGACCTTCCGGGTGCCTATGGCCTCGACCCGACCAGCCCTGACGAAGCGGTAACTCGGGACGTCCTGCTCGGCAAACAGAAGGGCGAACGACTTCCCAATGCGCTGCTGATCGTTGTCGATGCGTCCAACCTCGACAACCATTTGCGCTTTGCGCTGCAGTTGATCGACCTTGGCCTGCCGACGGTCGTCGCGCTCAACATGGTCGACCTCGCCAAGCGTGATGGGCTTGAGCTCGACGCGGCGAGGCTGGAAGCCGAACTTGGCGTGCCGGTCATCGAAACGGTGGCGGTTCGCAAACGTGGCCTGACCGAGGTGATGGAGCGGCTTCACGGCCTGCTGCTGGCCCCGCGCGCAATCCGCGCCGGCGATGGCCCCAGCCACGATCCGCTGAACCTGCAGCGCCGTGCGCGCGACATCGCGATGGCTGCCATCGTGAGCGAAACCCCCGTCCGGCGCATCACGCACCGCCTCGACGGCGTGCTGCTTCATCCCGCAGCCGGCCCTTTGATCCTCGCGACGATCCTGTTCATCATGTTTCAGGCGGTGTTCGCCTGGTCGGCCGTGCCCGCCGATGCGCTGGAAGCCGGAACAATGGCGCTGGGCGAAGCCATCGGCAATGCCCTGCCCGATGGTGTTCTACGGTCGCTGATCATCGACGGCATCTTCGCGGGTGTCGGCGCGGTGATCGTGTTCCTTCCGCAAATCCTGATCCTGTTCCTTTTCATACTTGTTCTGGAGTCGACCGGCTACATGGTCCGGGCGGCATTCATCATGGACCGGCTGATGAGCCATGCCGGCCTTTCCGGCCGGGCATTCATCCCGCTGCTGTCGAGCTTCGCCTGCGCGGTGCCGGGGATCATGGCGACCCGCACCATCGACGACCCCAAGGATCGGCTGACGACGATCCTCGTAGCGCCGCTGATGACCTGCTCCGCGCGACTGCCGGTATACACGCTGATCATTGCTGCCTTCATTCCGGCGCAGGAGGTTGGTTTGGGCATAGGCCTTCAGGGACTGGTACTATTCGCACTCTACCTGTCGGGCATCGTCAGCGCGCTGCTGGCCGCGATCGTGCTCAGCAAGACGGCGGTTAAAGGCGGAGGTGGTGCCTTCATGATGGAACTGCCCAAATACCAGATGCCTCGACTCGGCGACGTCGCCATCGGTCTATGGCAACGCGCGATGATCTTCCTGAAGCGTGCCGGGACGATTATCCTCTTTACCACGGTCATTCTTTGGGCGCTGGCGAGCTTCCCGCAAGCTGGGCCCGGTCAGAAGCAGTCCGACGTATCCATCGCCGGCCGCATCGCCGATGGCATTCATACCGTTGTGGCGCCAATCGGTTTCAACAAGGATATCAGCTTGGCACTGCTACCCGCCATGGCGGCCCGCGAAGTGGCGGTTGCTGCCATCGGCACGGTCTATTCGCTCGATGCCGAAGACGAGTCCAACCTCGAAACCCTCGAGCAGCGACTAGCCGGCCGGTGGAGCTTGGCGACCGCACTAGCTTTCCTCGCCTGGTTCGTCTTCGCGCCGCAATGCATCTCGACCATCGCCGTCACCCGGCGGGAAACGAACGGCTGGCGCTGGCCGCTGTTCTTGGTCACTTACCTGTTCATCCTCGCCTATCTGGCGGCCGGTGCTACCTACTGGACCGCCGTCTCGTTCGGGCTCGGTTGAGACGCTTGCCCGCTGCGCGCTCGCGGCCTAACGCTGCTCGCGCATAGCGAAAGTTGGAGAGTGACATGGCGGGCGTTAACAAGGTGATTCTGGTCGGCAACCTCGGTCAGGACCCCGAATCCCGCAGCTTCAGTAATGGCGGCGAAGTTGTAAACCTTCGCATCGCCACTTCCGAAACCTGGAAGGACCGCGACGGAAACCGGCAGGAACGGACCGAATGGCACTCGGTCGCCATTTTTAACGAAAATCTCGGCCGCGTCGCAAAGAACTACCTCCGCAAGGGCAGCAAGGTTTACATCGAAGGCCAGCTGCAGACCCGCAAGTGGCAGGACCAGTCGGGCGCCGATCGCTATACGACCGAAATCGTTCTCCAGAAATTCCGTGGTGAACTCGTGCTGCTCGACGCGCGCGGCGAGGGCGGCGGTGGCGGAAACTTCGGCAGCGGCGACGATTATGGTTCGTCGTCCGGTGGCGGTTTCGGTGGTGGTGGCTACGGCGGGGGCGGGTCCAGCTCGCGTCCGCAATCGCGTCCGCAGCCGGCGGCATTCGACACCGATCTTGACGACGACGTTCCGTTCTAAGGAGCGGAATCGCCGCTGAGTTTGCCCTTCAGGGCCGCGAGTGCAGCGAACGGGCTCGCTTCTTCCTCAGTCATGACCCCCGCGTCGCGAAGTGCCGCCTCGGCATTGGCGCTGCGGGGATAGGGGTCGAGCGCCAGTGCGAGCGTGTCGCCGATCGCCCCTCCCAGGTCGATGGCGGCGCCATCGTGAAAAATCACGTCAAGGTCGCCGCTGTCGAGCTCGACCTCCTCCTCGTCGGCCGCGCTCGGCGCGGGCGCAAAGGTCAGGTCGAAGGGTTCGTCGACATGCTGCGTAACTGGCTCCCCGGTCGCGACGCAAGCTTGGGCGAGCGATGCCTTGATCCGCCCCCGGGCGCGAATCTGCTGGCCGTCCCGGGATAGGGCAGCGTGGGCCTCGAGCCGGTCTAGCGACAAGAGGCCGAGGCGCTGGGCAACGGCGGCGCACTCCGCTTCGTCGGCAACCAGGTCGACCCGGTCACCGTCGCGGATTCGGTCGAGTTGCAGCCGGTGGCAAAAATCGATCATCCGAAGTGGCCCCGGATGACGTTTCGGTCGCTTTGTCCGTTCAGACCCTCGTTGAACCGCCGCAGAGACTCCGTGGCAAAAGTCAGCGCGGTTTCGGCGGGCGGCAGTGAGTCTCGATAAACGCTGAACCGGACGGCATCGTCCCATGCGCCGTTACCGGCCCGCGCGTCGCGCCAGCGGTCGACCCTGCTGGCGAGGGCGCCGACCATGCCTCGCACCTGCTTGCCGATCGACGGATCGCCAAACCCTTCCTCGCGCATTTGCGCGTCCATGTCGGAAATAAAGCTTTCGGTCAGGGCAACGGAGTGGCGCACAGCTTCCTCGTCGCCCTCCTCCAGACGAAGGATCGCCAAGGCGACCAAGCTGGCTAGCACCGCGAATCGCCCGTCCATAGAGTCCGCGACCGCACCCTCGCGATACCAGGCCGGCTGGCGCGCCTCGGCGACAATGGCGTGATACAGCGCTCCGGCATCGGCTCCTTTCGGGCGCAGCATTGCCATGATCGAGCGCATCGCATTTCTCCTTTCGCCGAGACTCGGCTTGCGTGAGCGGCAAGGGTCCGCATATTGGGCCTTCGCGGGCTCTTGATAGGCCTCGCCGGTCGCAGAAGGAAGATTGAATGGCCAAGCGGACTGTTGCAGCGATTGTCGGACTGGGGCTGGCGCTTTCCGCGTGCGCGGGCATTCGCGACCATAAGGGCTTCGTGATCGACCAGACGTTGGCCGACGGTATCCAGGTCGGTGTCGACAACAAGGACTCTGTGGCGAAGACGCTCGGACGTCCGACGTTTACCGGCCAGTTCGATCCCAACGACTGGTATTATGTGTCTCGCAACACTGCGCAGCTGGCGTTCCGCGATCCCAAGGTCACCGACCAGACCGTGCTTCGCGTCCAGTTCGACCAGGCGGGCAATGTCGCTGCGGTCAGCAAGACTGGCAAGGAAATGATCGCATCGGTCGACCCCTCGGGTGATAAGACGCCGACGCTGGGCCGCAAGCGCAGCTTCTTCGACGAGCTGTTCGGCAACATCGGCTCGATTTCGCAGCCTGGCCTGCCCGGTTCGCAGCAGTAACAGGATTGGCCTCGACGGGGCGGCGCGCTAAGCCGTCCCCATGACCGCGACCCCTGCCGGCATGACCTATGCCGATTATCTGCAGCTCGATACATTGCTGTCGGCACAGCACCCGATCAGCGACCTGCATGACGAAATGCTGTTCGTCATCATCCATCAGGCCAAGGAACTCTGGCTGAAGCAGATGCTGCACGAAGTGGGCCTCGCCTGTTCACTCGTGCGCCAGGACAGGTTCGCGGAAGCCTATAAGGCTCTATCACGGGTCAGCCGCATACAGACGGTGATGACGCTCTCTTGGGACGTGCTCGCGACGCTAACGCCGGTCGATTACAGCGCCTTTCGTGATGTGTTAGGTACCTCGTCCGGATTCCAGTCGGCGCAGTTTCGCGAACTCGAATATCGGCTCGGCATCAAGGATCCGAAGTTCCTCAACTT
The DNA here is from genome assembly GCF_003583725.1 of Sphingomonas edaphi. Taxonomy (GTDB): domain Bacteria; phylum Pseudomonadota; class Alphaproteobacteria; order Sphingomonadales; family Sphingomonadaceae; genus Sphingomicrobium; species Sphingomicrobium edaphi. Next base: position 1,265,793 of record NZ_QXTF01000001.1, read on the forward strand.
CTACGAAGGCGGAACCGAAGGACGCGCCCGGCTCGAACGTGCGCTGGCAGAGCCATCGCTGTGGGACGAGGCCAATGCGGCGCTGGCACGCGCCGGCCTCGGGACGAGCGGCGAAGAGGCGATTAAGAATGGCTGGCTGGAGATCTACCGGCGGCCGGAGGAATTCTTCGGTCTCTACCAGCTAGCCGAAAAGCTGGTCGACCTCGACGATGCGCTTGCTGCCTGGCGGCACAAGCACATGCTGACTGTCGAACGGATCATCGGCTTCAAGAAGGGAACGGGTGGATCGGCTGGCGCCGCCTATCTGGCTTCCACTCTGACCAAGCGCGCCTTTCCCGAACTCTGGTCGCTAAGGACGGAATTGTGAGAGGGATTGGGCTTTGACATTCAAGCCGCTCTTTTCGAAGAGCCTGTCCGCCGCACCCGACCGCCTCCACTTCGCCGCGCACAGCCATCACCTGTGGCCGGACGCGTCGTTCGAGGGCCAGGTTGAATGCTGGGAAGATGCTGCCCGGCTCGCCGATGTGAAATGGGCCCGAGTGATGGGGGAGGTCTGGCCCGAGGCGCAGGCCCACGTCGCGGACGAACTCGGCAGTGGCGACCCATCGGCGATCCTCTTTTCTGCCAACACGCACGACTTTTTGATCCGTCTGGCTGCGGCCTGTCCGCGCGGTGCCGACGGCCCGTTGCGCGTGCTGATGAGCGACGGCGAATTCCATTCGGCCCGGCGCCAGATGGCGCGCTGGGTCGAGTCAGGCGAAATTTCGCTGAGCAGGGTCACAGCTGAGTCCTTCGACGACTTCGCGGAGCGTTTCCTTGCCGCCGCTCAATCGGGCGAAGCTGACCTTATCCTGGTTAGCCATGTTCTGTTCAACAGCGGCCGGATGTTCGACCGGCTTGCGGAACTAGCCCAACTCTCCCGGCCTGGCGGCCCGTGGGTGGTCATCGACGGCTATCATGCCTTCATGGCTATTGACCGGCCGATCGACGCGCAGGTGGCCGCGTCTGTTTTTTACCTAGGCGGCGGCTATAAATATGCGATGGCCGGCGAAGGCATGGGCTTCATGCACTGCCCACCCGGTTTCGGCCCTCGCCCGCCGCTCACCGGCTGGTACGCGGAGTTCGACGATCTCACGCTGCCGCCCGGGATGGTCGGGTACGCGAAGGATGCAATGCGTTTCATGGGCGCGACCTTTGACCCGTCAGCGCTGTATCGCTTCAATGCCATTCGACGAATGCTCGGCGCAAACGGCATTACCACCAAGCGACTGGCCGCCCGTGTTGCGGGGCTTCAGGAAATGCTGCTGGACCGGCTGTCGGGCACCGCGCTGGGCAGTGCCGAACTGCTTAATCCGCCGAGCGGCGAGCGCCATGCCCGCTTCTTCGCGCTGCGCAGTCCGAATGCACAACGCTGGTGCGCAGAATTGAAGGAGCAGGGGTGCATAACCGACGTGCGCGGGGATGTGCTGCGCATCGGTTTCGGCCTCTACCACGATGAGGAAGACGTCGAGACCTTCGCTGCGCTAGCGGGCCGCCTAGCCTAGCTCTCCAATCCCTTGCGTAGCATCGCGTTCGCATGGTCCGCGACTTCGTCAGCGTCCTCGTGGCTCCACACGCCAAAGCGCAGGCCGAGAAAAACGTTCATCCCCATAAGCGCCCATGCGCGCACTTCGTTGGCGAGGTCGCCATCGTCGCGTAGTTCGCCTTTTGAGGTTGCGGCGGCAAGCCGCGCGGCAATGCGCTCGGCGGTGGTTTCATAATGGGTTCGAAAGCCCTGCGGGTCGACGAACTCGGCCTCGTCGATAATTCGGTAAACTTCCTTGTGATCAACGACGAAGCGTAGGTAGGATGCGAGCGCGAGCCGCTCGACATCCAGCCCGTCGGTCGCGCCTTCGATGGCCGGGGCGACATGGTCGCGGACCTGGCTCGACATGTCGCGGACCAGTGCGGCGAACACCGCCTCCTTGCTGTCGAAGTACGTGTAGAAAGTACCCAGCGCGACCCGCGCCCGCCGCGTGATCCCGACGATCGAGCTTTCGTGAAATCCCCGCTGCCCGAATTCTGCGAGCGCTGCGTCCAGAATTTTGCGAAGCGTCTTTTCTCCCCGCGCAGTGCGCGGCGCCTTGCCCTTACTGGCAGGGGAGGGCGGGCGAGCCATCGGCTCAACCGCTAGCGCCGCCGTGGCGCGAATGTCCATCTTTGCCCCCATTTGACTGCCATTATTCCATAAGTTGAAACCCGGTTCAACTTTCATTATGGCTACGATCAAAGGCACCAGACCGGACAGCACCGGCACGCCTGCAATGGGGAGGAAATTCATGTCGATTCGCACCATCAGTGCATCCCGCGCGCTCCTGCTCGCCGGGATTGCCGCCAGCGCTGCCATGCCGGTTCAGGCCGTTGCGCAAGGTCAGGAACAGCCCGCGGGCGACGCCAACGCCGCCGCCGAGCAGGTCGAAGCCGAGATCAGCGAAACCGGCGACATCGTCGTCACCGCGCGTCGCCGCGCGGAATCGCTCCAGGACGTTCCGATTGCAGTGACTGCCTTCAGCGGCGAGCAGCTGGAGCAGGAAGGCGCGATTGATATCACCGACATCGGCGACACCGCTCCGAACGTCACCCTCGAGGCATCGCGCGGCACGAACTCCACGCTTACCGCGTTCATCCGCGGCATCGGCCAGCAGGATCCGGTTGCTGGGTTCGAACAGGGCGTCGGCATCTATCTCGACGACGTTTATCTTAACCGTCCGCAGGGAGCGGTTCTCGACATTTACGACGTGGAACGGATCGAGGTGCTGCGCGGTCCGCAGGGCACGCTGTACGGCCGCAATACCATCGGCGGCGCGATCAAATATGTCACGCGTCGGCTGCCTAACCGTCCGGATCTGCGCGCCCGCGGCACTGTCGGCACCTATGGTCAGATGGACGGCGTTCTAACCGCCTCCTATCCCGTCGCCGACATGTTCCGTATCGGCGCGTCCGTCGCGCGGCTGCACCGGGACGGATTCGGCACTAACTTCACGACCGGTGACGACAACTATAACAAGGACGTGATCGCGGGGCGCATCTCGGCCGAAATCGGCAATGACGGCAGCGCCCTGCTGCGCCTTAGCGCGGACTATACCAAGGACACTAGCAACACTCGTGGCGGCCATCGCCTGATAACTAGCCTGCAGACTGGGCAGGAGCCGCTGGACGGCGTTTTCAACTCGCGCGGCGCGCTGCTCGACCCGAAGCAGAAGGTGATCTCGAAGGGCGTCGCCGCGCACGGCCAGGTCGAAGTCGCCGACGGGCTTCGCCTGAAGTCGATTACCTCCTTCCGCAAGGACAACAGCGCGACGCCAATCGACTTTGACGCGCTTGCGCAGGTCGATGTCGACGTTCCCGCGGTCTACAAGAACAAGCAGTTCAGCCAAGAAGTGCAGCTGGAGGTCGACAAGGGCCCGCTCAGCGGCGTCGTCGGCGCCTATTACCTGAACGCAGACGCCTACACTGCCTTCGACGTTCGTCTCTATACGTCGTTGCCGCTAGTCTTGCCCGGCCTGACCGCGCTGACGCAGGGTGATGTTGGCACGAAGACGTGGGCCGTCTTCGGCGATTTCTCATATGAGATCTCGCCGCAGTTCGCCGTCTCCGTTGGCGCGCGTTACACCGTCGACCGCCGCCATGCTGAGGTGCTGCGCGAGTCCTATATTCTCGGCGGATCGCCAGAATTCGGCAGCGCGCCGCCGTTCGACACCGATGCGTTCGATCCCGTTCGGATCGCGACCACGTCCGACTTCGAGGGCAAGCGCAAGGACACGGCCTTCACGCCGCGCGTCTCGGTCAGCTTCAAGCCGAACGACAACCATCACCTCTACGCCAGTTTCTCCAAGGGCTTCAAAGGCGGCGGCTTCGATCCACGTGGCCAGTCGGCATCTGCCCCGGACCTCGATGGCAACGGCACGGTTACGCCCGAAGAGCGCTACGAATATATGGATTTCGATCCTGAAAAGGTCACTAGCTACGAACTTGGCTGGAAGGCTAGCCTGCTCGACAAGCGCGTGTTCACCAGCTTGGCGCTGTTTCACGCCGATTATAAAAACCTGCAGATCCCCGGTTCGATCGGATGTGTCGTCGCCGGCGTTCCCAGCTTCTGCGGCGCGACGACAAACGCTGCCCGCGCCCGGATCCAAGGCGTCGAATTCGAAGGCGATGCGCGCCTCTTCGGCAATCCGGGAGGTGCGCGCATGAACTTCGGCTGGTCGGTCGGCTACCTCGATTCCAGATTCAAGAAGTATATCGGCGCTGGCGGCATCGACTTCGCGGACGACCGCAAGATTCAGAACACGCCCAAGTGGACCGGCAGCGGCACGCTCCGCTACGCCTCGCCGCTCTACGACGGCGACCTGACCTTGTCGTCGACGCTGAGCTATCGCAGCAAGAGTCAGCAGTTCGAGGTTCCCACGCCGACGCTCGATCAGAAGGGCTTCGCGCTCCTCGACGCCAGCGCGGTCTACGAGCTGCCGGGCGGCCACTGGACGGTCGGCCTGCACGGCAAAAACCTCACCAACAAGAAGTACATCACGGCCGGCTATAACTTCCTCGCGCAGAACGCGAACACGGGAGAGTTCCTGACCAACCCGGTCACCGGCAATTACATACCTACGCTGGGCACCGAGGGTGTGCTGACGGCCTATTACGGCAATCCGCGCCAAATCATGTTCACCGTCGGCTACAAGATGTAGTTTCCCCGGCACGGGGCGCTGGCAATCGCTGGCGCCCCGTGCCACCCCTTTCTCCATGACCGCTTCCGACGCCCCCGCACCTACTCAGTCGCTTCAGCGCCGGGTGCTTGCTCTGCTCCTGCTGGGCTATGTATTCAATTTTCTCGACAGGCAGATCCTGTCGATCCTCGCCATCCCCATCCAGAAGGACCTGCAGCTCACCAATGAGCAGCTGGGGCTGATGGGCGGCATCGCCTTTGCGGCGCTTTATTCGACGCTGGCCATCCCGATCGCGCGCTTCGCCGACCGCGGCCGCCGCGTTGCCACCATCTCGGTCGCCATCACCGTGTGGAGCGGTTTTACCGCGCTGTGTGGGGCGGCGAACGGCTTCTGGCAGCTGTTCCTAGCGCGCATGGGCGTCGGCATTGGCGAGGCGGGCGGGGTCGCACCAAGCTACGCCCTGATCGCCGACTATTTCCCGCCCTCGCGGCGCGCACGCGCGCTCGCCATCTTCTCGCTGGGCATTCCGATCGGTTCGGCGCTCGGCCTGTTTTTCGGCGGTTGGATCGCGACCGAGCTCAATTGGCGCTGGGCCTTCGCCATCATCGGCCTAGTCGGCATTCCCGTCGCCTTCGCCATTCGCAGGTTCATTCCCGAACCCACGCTGGGCGCGCTGGACGCGGCGCCGGTGCAAGCCGGGGAACAACAACCGAGCTTCGGCGCCGTCTTTGCGCTCCTCGCCCGCAAGCCTAGCTTTTGGCTGCTCTCCTTCGGCGCCGCGTCGGGCTCGATCTGCGGCTATGGCCTCGGTTTCTGGCTGCCCAAGTTCATCACCGAAAGCCTCGGCCTGCCGCTGACCCAACTCGGCGTCTATTTCGGCATTATCGTGCTGATCGGTGGAATCCTCGGTATCTGGCTCGGCGGGGTGTTGGGCGACAAGCTCGGGGGCGCGCGCCCCGGCGCCTACGCGCTTGTGCCCGGTATCGCCTTCCTACTGGCTGCGCCGCTTTATGCGTCGGCGTTCCTCAACGAGAATCTGGCGCTGGGGGTGATCCTCTACATCCTGCCATATATGCTCTCGCTCGCCTGGCTGGGGCCGGTCGTCAATGCGGTCCAGCATCTTGTCCCGCCGTCGATGCGCGGGACGGCTTCGGCCAGTATGCTGCTCATCAATAACCTCATCGGCATCGGCTTCGGCGTCTATTTCTTCGGGAAGCTGACCGACATGCTCGCCCCTTCTCAGGGTGAAAATGCGCTCTACATCGCGCTGAACCTCGGCCTTGGTTTCTACGTTCTGGCCGGCATTCTGATGATTGGCGCATCGCTGACGCTGAAACGCGACTGGTATCGCGCCTCCTAAGCTGAACGCCCCATAAACGCCGGAACGCGCGCCATCGTGAGCCGTTAGAGGGGGTTCGAAAGGAGATTTTCCATGACCAAGTGGATGCTAGCCGCCGGCGCGGCCGCTCTGGCGATCGTTTCGCCCGCCCTCGCCGAGAAGGGCGGCCACGGGGGCGGAAAGGGACATGGCGGCGGTCAGTCCGCCAAGGCTGAACGCGGTGGCGGCGGAGGTGGCCAGAAGGTCGAACCTCGCGGCGGCGAACGCGCCATGCGCGCACCGCAACGTACGGAGCGCCAGCGCTTGGCCCAACGCGACGACCGCCCAGCTAAGGCGCAGCGTGTCGAGCGCCGCGACAACGATAACCGCCGCACGCGACTGGCGCGGGCGGAAAATGATCGTGGGAAGGACCGTCGCGTCGAGATCCGTACCGACCGGCCAAACCGCGACATCCGCATCTTGAATAGGGATGACCGTCGCGACCGCGATGTCCGTTTAGTCAGCTGGGATCGCGATCGTATTGACGGCGTCCGCTTTGTCCCACGCTGGAATGACAAGGGCCTCGTCCGCGGTTTTGCCGATGGCTGTCCTCCGGGCCTTGCCAAGAAGGGCAACGGCTGCATGCCGCCGGGCCAAGCGAAAAAGCTGGTCGGAACGGCGCTACCAACGGCATTGATGGGCAGCATGCTCAATGGTCCGTACCGCAATTGGTATCGGGACAATGACGATTATCTCTATCGTTGGGACGACGATTATATCTATCGCGTCCGCCGCGACGGTGGGCTGATCGACGCCTTCTTCCCGTACCAGAACCAGGATTATTATTATTATCCGGTCGGGATGCAGTATCCGGACTATTACAATTACTACAATGTCCCGTACCAGTATCAGTCGTATTATCCGGACGGCGGCGATTATTTGTACCGCTATGGCGACGGCGCAATCTATCAGGTCAATCCGTCGACCGGACTGATTTCTGGCATCGCGGCACTGCTTACCGGCGATCCATTCGCGGTCGGGCAACCGCTTCCGTCGGCATACAGCGTGTACAACGTGCCGTTCGGCTACCGCGATCGCTACTACGACACTGCGGACAACTGGTACCGTTACAATGATGGCTACATCTACCAAGTCGACCCGACGACGCAGCTGATCACCGCGGTGATCAACGCGCTCGTCTAACCGACCAAGATGAAAACGCCGCGCGACGGTCAGAAGGCTGCCGCGCGGCGCCGCTCATTCAACAGGGAAGGACCACCATGCCCCTGAACAAGCTGACCACCTCCATCGTCCTTGCTGCCATTCTCGCGCTAGGTGCCTGCAACGACAAGGCCGCCGACAACCCTGCCCCGAAATCGGAAGCCGCGAAGGATGCCGCCGGTGATGCGACAATCGCGTCGGGCCTCGCCGACGCTACCAAGTTCGCCGCCGCCGCGAAGCAGGCCGGGCTCGATGCTACGCTGGCGGGTCCTGGACCCTATACCGTCCTCGTTCCGATCGACGCGGGTTTCGACAAGCTACCTGCGGGCGCACTCGATACGCTGATGAAGGAGGATGCCCGTGCCGAACTGACCGGCGTCCTTACCTATCACATCCTGCCGGGCGCGATTCTCGCGACCGACATCGACAAGGCAATTCAGGCCGGTGGCGGCAAGGCGCTGTTGCCGACCATGGCGGGCGGCACGCTGACCGCGAGCAAGGAAGGCAATGCCATCATCATCTCCGACAGCGCGGGGACAAAGGCGCGGGTCGTCTCCGGCGACGAGAAAAAGTCAAATGGGGTCATCCACCGCGTAGATGCGGTGCTTATGCCCAGCTAGTCGAATCGCCCGGCCCTCGCGTCATTTGTCGCGGGGGCTGATTTTCGTGCCCGTTTTGCACTTCCGCGCCGCTTTAGCCTCGCTATAACGATGGCCAATCACGCGCGCGAAGGGGCAGAAATGAAGGCGACGATCGAACGGGCGACCCTCCTGAAGAGCCTGGGCCATGTCCAGTCGGTGGTCGAACGGCGCAACACCATTCCGATCCTATCCAATGTGCTGATCGAAGCGCGCGAAGACGGCTCGCTCCGCCTGATGGCGACCGATCTAGACCTGCAAGTCGACGAAAGTGTTCCCGCGCAGGTCAGCCAGCCCGGCGCGACGACGGTCTCGGCCCACACCTTCTTTGACATCGTGCGCAAGCTGCCCGAAGGCAGCCAGGTCGAACTCAGTGCAGCTGAGGGCAAGATGCAGGTCGTTGCCGGGCGCGCGCGCTTCAACCTGTCAACCCTGCCGCGCGACGATTTCCCGGTGATCGCGGAAGGCGACCTGCCGACCCGGTTCGAACTTCCGGCCCAGACGCTCCGCCAGATTATCGACAAGACGCGCTTCGCCATCTCCAGCGAGGAAACGCGCTATTATCTGATGGGTATCTTCCTCCACGTCGCGGACGACAAGCTGAAGGCCGCGGCAACCGACGGCCACCGCCTCGCCCGGATCACGCTGGACAAGCCCGAGGGCGCGGACGGTATGCCCGACATCATCATCCCGAAGAAGTGCGTCGGCGAACTGCGTAAGCTGCTCGACGAGGTCGAGGGCACGGTCGAAGTCTCGCTTTCGCCGACCAAGGTTCGCTTCGGGCTTGGCAATGCGGTGCTGACCAGTAAGCTCATCGACGGCACCTTCCCCGACTATAACCGTGTCATCCCGACCGCGAACGACAAGCTGCTGAAGCTTGACCCAAAAAGCTTCATGGCCGGCGTCGATCGCGTCGCGACCATCGCCAGCGAAAAGACCCGCGCGGTCAAGATGGCTGTCGACCGCGACAAGGTCACCCTGTCGGTCACCAGTCCCGAAAACGGCCTCGCGGTCGAGGAAATTCCCGCCGACTATGGCAATGAAGGGCTCGAGATCGGGTTCAACGCGCGCTACCTCATGGATATCCTCCATGAAATCGAGGGCGATACGGTCGAGGTTCACCTCGCCGATGCCGCGGCGCCGACGCTGCTCCGTGAAAACGACAAGAGCGCCGCGCTCTACGTCCTGATGCCGATGCGCGTCTGACGCGAACGGCTTTGTGAAACGCGGCGGGGGCCCGTGGACGATCAAGGGGGGACATCGATGTTGCGTATGCTAACCGCCGCGCTGCTGGCGAACGCCGCGATTCATCCGACCAATGCCGCCGCGCAAGCGGCTCCGGCGGCCGCTACCAGTCACGACGCCCTTGCGCTTGAACTCGCGCAACTGGGACAGCCAACCGCGCTCTTCGTCGAAGGCGTGCTGATGGGCTACGACCTCGCCTCGATGGAGCAGAAACCTGACGCGGACGCTGCCGAGGTTGAAAAGGAATTTCCCGGGTTCATGGCCAAGGTTCAACAGCGCGGCCGCGCCGAGCTGGAACGGCTGATGACGGAACGCGCCCCCGGCCTTCATCGGCAGCTCGCCGATCTTTACGCCGCCAACCTCACCGATCCCCAGATGCGCGACATGATGGCCTTTCTGCGTACGCCGACCGGCCTGAAGTTCGTGCGCAGCATGATGCTGTCCTCGTCCGGCGCCAATTCGGCCGAGGACCTCAAGCTGACGGCTGAGGAAGTCGCGGCGGAAAACCGCGCAGCAGCCTCCGAAACAATGAAGAAACTTTCGGGCGACGAATGGCTTGAGCTGATGAAGTTCGCGACCTCGCCGGCAGGCCAGGCCAATCGTGCGTTGGCCGAAAAGGCGCAGCCGCTCGTGGCCACCTCCATGACGGCCATCATGACCGAATTCACGAAGCGGATGGAGCCGATCACGATGGATATCTTGGAAAGCTACATCAAGGCGAAGGCCGACTAGGGCGGTTGCTGGACGGCTCGCGGGCCGCGCCTTAAGCCCGCGCCATGGCTATCGCCCGCCTCGCCCTGACGGATTTCCGAAACTACCGCGACGCATTGTTGTGCTCCGGTGACGGCTTCGTCCTCCTGTCCGGCCCCAACGGAGCGGGCAAGACCAACATTCTCGAAGCGGTCTCGCTCCTGACGCCCGGCCGCGGGCTCCGACAGGTGCCGATCTCTGACATGGCGCGCAGCAACGGGCCGGGTGGGTTCGCGGTCGCCGCGCGAATGGCCGACGGCACTGAACTCGGCACCGGCGCAACTGCGGCCGCCCCCGACCGCCGCCAGGTGCGGGTCAACGGCGTCCCCTCGTCGGTCAATTCGCTGGGGGAGCGTCTGTCCGTTCTGTGGCTGACCCCCGCGATGGACCGGCTGTTCAGCGATACGGCCGGCGCGCGCCGCCGCTTCCTTGACCGCCTGACCCTTGCACTCGAACCGGGCCACGCGACCCATGCCGCTCGCTACGACGCCGCGATGCGCGCCCGCAACAAGCTGCTCGCCGAGCCCGACGGTGCGGACGAGGCCTGGCTCGCCGCGCTCGAGGCAGGGATGGCCGATCATGGCGAGGCGCTCGGCGCTGCCCGGGGCCGAACGGTCGCCGCGCTGGGCGATGCGATGACCGGCCTCCCCGACGATGATTTTCCGCGATCGGCGTTGTCACTCGAAGGGTGGGACGGTTCCACTCTCGCGGCGGCGCTGAAGGCCAGTCGCGGCCGTGATGCGGCGGCGGGCCGTGCTACCGTGGGCCCGCACCGGCAGGATCTTTCTGTCACCCATCTCGCCAAGGGGCAGCCGGCGGCGCGCGGCTCGACCGGCGAGCAAAAGGCGCTGTTGATCGGAATCGTGCTCGCCCATGCGGGTCTGGTCGAGGCGCGTCGGGGCGCGCCCCCGATCTTGCTGCTCGACGAGGTTGCAGCCCATCTCGATCCCAATCGCCGCGCTGCCCTGTTCGCCCGGCTCGAAGGGCGCGGCCAGACCTGGATGACCGCGACCGAGCCCGACCTTTTCGCTGGAATTGGCGCTTCTGCGTCCCGCTTTCAGGTCGCCGAGGGGGGCGTGTTCGCAGACTGACTGGACTTTTGCTGCAGTTTCCCTATATCGCAGCGCAACACGAGACGCCTTGCAAGCGGCGTGATCGGTCTCCTCAAGGAGGTCCCGGCCCGCGTCTCGACCAGCTTTCATGCTCTCCTATTCACGCGGGGTGCTCAACCAACCCCGACCGGACCGCGCCCATAGAACGGCGCGGCCGTTCGATTTGCATATCGGATTTCTCATTGACCAATTTCAATCAACTCGGGCTCTCGAAGCCACTGCTCGACGCGCTCGCTGCTAAAGATTACGGGCAGCCCACGCCGATCCAAGCGCAGGCCATTCCGCTGGTCCTTCAGGGCCGCGACCTGCTCGGCATCGCGCAGACTGGCACCGGTAAAACGGCGGCATTCATGTTGCCCTCGCTAGACCGACTTGTTGCGGCCTCCAATGGCCGCCCCGTTCCGGGCCGCGCCCGGATGCTCGTTCTTGCCCCGACCCGCGAACTTGCCGCTCAGATTGCGGAGAGCGCGCGGACCTATGCTAAGGGCCAGCACATCAGTGTTGGCGTCATTTTCGGCGGCGTGCCCGTACCGCGCTCTATCCGAGAAGTATCGCGCGGGCTCGACGTGCTCGTCGCCACCCCGGGCCGCCTGCTCGACCTCGTCGACCAGCGCATGCTCGACCTGTCGGCGCTCGAGATTCTCGTTCTCGACGAAGCGGACCAGATGCTCGACCTCGGCTTCATCCACGCGCTGAAGCGCATTGTGAAGCTGATCCCGGTAAAGCGTCAGACACTGTTCTTTTCGGCCACCATGCCGAAGATGATCCGCCAGCTGGCCGATGCCTATCTAACCAACCCGACGGAAGTCGCGGTGAAGCCCGCCGCCACCACGGCGGAACGGATCGCCCAGACGGTGACCCATGTGAACCAGGCGGAAAAGCAGGCGTTGCTGACTATCTTCTTCCAGAAGACGGCGATCGACCGCGCATTGGTTTTCAGCCGCACAAAGCATGGGGCCGACAAGATCGTCCGTTTCCTTGACGCTGCGGGGATCGAGGCGAACGCCATTCACGGAAACAAGAGCCAGGGTCAGCGCGAGCGCGCGCTCGGAATGTTCCGCTCGGGCGAAGTGCCAATTATGGTTGCGACCGACATAGCCGCGCGCGGGATTGACATTCCGGGCGTCAGCCACGTCGTGAACTTCGACCTGCCGGACGTTCCTGAACAATATGTCCACCGCATCGGCCGCACCGCCCGCGCCGGAGCGGAGGGGATTGCAGTGGCGTTCTGCAGCCCGGACGAGCGTCACAATCTGCGCGACATCGAAAAGACGACGCGCCAGCAGATCGCGGTCGCGTCGCTGCCCGAAGGCTTCATGGCCGCCGTGGAGGCAATCAAGCGCCTGAAGCCCGCGCCCCGCAAGTCGGACACTCGCGAGCGCCAGCCGCACAGCGGCCGCCGCTTCACTCCTACGGCGGAGATCAAGGCCGACCGCCGCGAACGCGGTCAGCGCCGCGATGCGCGCAACGATCGCCAGGCGGACCAGCAGCCACAGCGCCACCCGCAGCGTGCCGAGGGGCATCCCGCTCATCGGCCCGAAGGCGGCCAGCGTAAACGGCCGTTCCGCGGCCGCCGCCGTGGCGGGCAGGGCAGCCGCCAAGTCGTCTAAACTTTTTGCCGTCCTACGAGGTGCCGGATTTGCCAATTGCTTGGCATGTCCGGCATCGTCGCGTGTGCTCCCTCGTCCCGGCGAAAGCGGGGTGACAAGTTGGCGAAGCGACGCCCGTCTCTCGACCTAACTTCCGCGCGCGTGCGCGCAGGCGCGCTTACGCATGCGCGCGTGACTTCCTGTGGCGAATCCCTATATCGAGAGCATGGCTAGCGATCCCAATCAGAACGAATATGGCGCGGAAAGCATCAAGGTCCTCAAGGGCCTCGATGCGGTACGCAAGCGTCCCGGCATGTATATCGGCGATACCGATGACGGCTCCGGCCTTCATCACATGGTATTCGAAGTATCGGATAATGCGATCGACGAGGCGCTGGCCGGCCATTGCGACCGGATCTTGATCCAGCTCAACCCCGATGGCTCGGTGACGGTCGAGGATAATGGCCGCGGCATCCCAACCGACATCCACAAGGAAGAAGGCGTCTCGGCGGCCGAGGTCATCATGACTCAGCTGCACGCCGGCGGTAAGTTCGAAAACACCAGTGACGACAACGCCTACAAGGTATCCGGCGGCCTCCACGGCGTCGGCGTATCGGTCGTAAACGCGCTCAGCGAATGGCTGGAACTCACCGTTTGGCGGAACGGCGAGGAACATTGGATGCGCTTCCGCCATGGCGACGCCGAAGCGCCGTTGAAGGTCGTCGGCTCGGCGCCAGAAGGTAAAAAGGGGACCCGTGTTACGTTCCTGCCGAGCCCCGACACGTTCAAGATCACCGAGTTCGATTTTGAGAAGCTTGAGCATCGCTACCGCGAGCTCGCATTCCTCAATTCGGGCGTTCGGCTGATCCTTGCCGATGCGCGGCACGAGGACCGGGTCGAACATGAGCTGTTCTACGAAGGCGGCATCGCGGCGTTCGTGAAATATCTCGATCGCGCGAAGACGCCCCTGTTTCCGGACCCCATCGCCATTTCCGCGGTGCGCGATGGGATCGGCATCGACGTCGCCCTCGAATGGAACGACAGCTATTACGAAAATGTCCTGCCGTTCACGAACAATATCCCGCAACGCGATGGCGGTACCCATCTCGCGGCGTTTCGTGCCGCACTGACCCGAACCCTTAACAATTACGCCGAAAAGTCCGGCATGCTGAAAAAGGAAAAGGTCAGCTTGACGGGCGACGACATGCGCGAGGGCCTGACCGCCATCGTTTCAGTCAAGCTGCCCGATCCCAAGTTCAGCAGTCAGACGAAGGACAAGCTGGTCAGTTCCGAAGTCCGTCAGCCGCTCGAAGCGCTGATGGGCGATAAGATGAGCGAATGGCTGGAAGAAAATCCGACCAATGCGCGCGCCATCGTCCAGAAGATTATCGACGCTGCTGCGGCCCGCGAAGCCGCCAAGCGCGCGCGCGAGCTGACCCGCCGCAAGGGCGTAATGGATATCGCTTCTTTGCCCGGCAAGCTGGCCGATTGCCAGGAACGCGATCCTGCGCTCAGCGAACTGTTCCTGGTGGAAGGTGACTCGGCCGGCGGCTCCGCCAAGCAGGGCCGCAACCGTCATAACCAGGCGATCCTGCCGTTGCGCGGAAAGCTGCTGAACGTCGAACGCGCCCGCTTCGACCGAATGCTGTCCAGCCGCGAAATCGGTACGATCATTCAGGCGCTTGGCACCGGCATTGGCCGCGAGGAGTTCAATCTCGAGAAGCTGCGCTACCACAAGATCGTCATCATGACGGACGCCGACGTCGACGGCGCACACATTCGCACGCTGCTGCTGACGTTCTTCTACCGGCAGATGCCGGAACTGATCGAGGCGGGTCACCTGATGATCGCGCAGCCGCCGCTCTACAAGGTCGCGCGCGGCCGGTCGGAAGTCTATCTGAAGGATGACGCAGCGCTCGACGAATATCTGGTCGATGCTGGGCTAGACGGGCTGGTTCTCGACACCGACGGCGGACAGCGCTCGGGCGCCGACCTGCGCACGCTTGTCGATCATGCGCGCCGCGTCCGCACCCTGATGCGCTATGCCCCGAAGAAGTATGATCCGGCGCTGCTCGAAGCGCTGGCGATCAATGGGGCCCTCGATCCGGTAGCAACGTCCGCGCAGCGTTCCGACATCATCTCGCGCGTTGCTGAATGGCTCGGCAAGGGCGACCAGGAAGCCAGCTGGTCGGGCGAAGTCGCGGCCGAGGGCGGCTACCTGCTCAAGCGGCTGTGGCGTGGGGTCACCGATGCCTACATCATCGAACCCAGCTTCCTGACCTCCGCCGAAGCGCGCAAGCTGCACGCCCTCGCCGCCGAACAGGACGCGACCTACGCTTCCCCATCGACGCTGCGCACACTGAAGAAGTCGACCACGGAGGGTGAAGAATCGGAGGAGCAGGAGACCAAGGGCAAGGCAATTTCTGTGACCCGTCCGTCCGAGCTGCTGGATGCGGTGCTTGCCGCCGGACGTCGCGGCCTTAGCATTCAGCGCTACAAGGGGCTTGGCGAAATGAATGCCGAGCAATTGTGGGAAACCACGCTTGATCCCGCCAATCGCTCGCTGTTGCGGGTCGAAGCAGGGCAGGCGGATGTCGCCGACGAAATCTTCACCCGGCTGATGGGCGATGTGGTCGAACCGCGCCGCGAATTCATCCAGGAGAATGCCCTGTCCGTCGCGAACCTCGACGTTTGAGGAACCGGGCGCGGCGGCGGAGGTTGGCGACGGAGTGACCGCTGCCTCCACCATCACTGTCGCATCCTACAATATGCGCAAGGCGATCGGCATCGATCGCAAGCGCAAGCCCGACCGCATTCTCCACGTCTTGCAGCAGATCGACGCCGACGTCGTCGCGCTGCAGGAGGCGGACAAGAGGTTCGGGACGAGGGCTTCCGCGGTGCCGCATGAACTGATTGACGGTCACGGCCTCTACAAGCCGGTCGAATTCGGCGTCAGCCACAGCCGGCTAGCCCATGCTTTTCCCTTCGGAGAGCGGATCGAAAGCCGGCTAGGTCTGGCCACCCGCAACCTCGGCTGGCACGGCAATGCCCTGCTAGTAAAGCGGGACGTTGAAGTGCTGGATGTAGAGGCGCTGCATCTCCCCACGCTCGAACCGCGTGGCGCGGTAATGGCAGAACTGGACATTCGCGGCGCCGAGATCCGGATCATCGGCATGCACCTCGACTTGTCCGGCCTATGGCGCCGCCGCCAAGTTAAAAGCATCGTCGATCATCTGACCAAGCGGCACCGGCCGATGCCGACCGTGCTGATGGGAGACACTAACGAGTGGCGTGCGGCGGGCGGGTGCCTGTCGGAATTCGGTGACGGCTATCGCGTCGCGCCGACTGGGCCGAGTTTCCATAGCCGCCGGCCTGTCGCCGCGCTCGATCGTATCATCGTCGATCAGCGTCTGCGGATCGATGCTGCCGGCGTCCACGCCAGTCCAGAGGCACGCAAGGCGAGCGATCATCTGCCGGTTTGGGCGAGAGTCGCGCTGGGCGGTTAGCCTGCCGCCATTTTTCGCTGCCGCCTCCGCTGGATCGACGACCCGATCCCCATCGCCTCGCGATATTTGACGACGGTCCGCCGCGCGACATCCATGCCGCGCTCCTTAAGCATCACCGCAATGGCATCATCGCTTAGCACATCATGCTCGGCATCGATGATGGACTTGATGGCCGCCTTCACCGCCTCCGCCGCGGCACCCTCGCCACTGTCCGATGACACGCCAGATCCGAAGAAATATTTCAGCTCGAACATGCCGCGATCGCAGGCGAGATATTTATTCGATGTAACCCGGCTGACCGTCGATTCATGCATTTCGATAGCTTCTGCGACGCGAGCGAGAGTCAACGGGCGAAGCGCCGAGACACCGTGTTCGAAGAAGGACTGCTGCTGTTTCACGATTTCAGTCGCTACCTTGATGATTGTCCGCGCCCGCTGGTCGAGTGCCTTTACCAGCCAATTGGCGCTGGCCAAGCTGTCGCTCAGCCAAGCTTTGGATGCCTTGTCCTGCGGCCCGGCCTTCAGCTCAGCATGATAGCGCCGGTTGACCAGCACGCGGGGCAAGGCGGCATTGTTGAGTTCGACCGTCCAGCCTGCCTTCGTCCGTTTGATGAAGACGTCCGGCGTGATCGCTTCGGGTTCCTTGGTGACGAAGCGGCAGCCGGGCTTGGGGTCATAAGACCGAAGTTCCCGGACCATGTCGGACAGGTCCTCCTCATCGACGCCGCAAATCCGCCGTAGGTCATTCATCCGGCCCTTGGCCAGAAGGTCGAGGTTGGCGATCAGGCGCGCCATCGCAGGATCGTAACGGTCAGCTGCCTTGGCCTGCAGCGCAATGCATTCTTCAAGACTTCGCGCGGCGATACCCGGCGGATCGAGCGACTGGACCAAGGCGAGCGATTGCTCCGCCTCATTGATGCTGGCATCGCATTCTTCCGCAATCAGGCTGATCGACGTTTCGAGGTAGCCGGTTTCTTCTAGTTCATGGACGATCGCCTCCGCCACGCGGCCGGTCGTCCCACCGACTCCGTGCAACTGGGCAAGAAGATGTTCGGCTAGACCTGCTTCGCCGCCCTCCAGCTGGTCGAAATCGAAAGCCTCATCGCCGCCCGAGGAACCGCCCACATCGGCGAAGCTGTCGGTTTCCAGAGCCGCTTCGCGCCAGTCGATGTCGACTGGGGAATTGTCCGCTCCTCCCAGGCGTCCGATCAGTTCGTCGGCTCCGGCCGGGTCTACGGCTTCGTCGCCCGTTTCGCGATCCTCGCGGATAATGACGCCTTCGCCCTGTGCTCCTTCGCCCGGTCGAACCTCCAGCAGTGGGTTCTTCGCCAGCTCCTCTGCGATGACCGACTCGATCTCCAGGTTGGATAGCGCGAGCAGCTTGATCGCGGCCTGCAGCTGCTGGGTCATCACCAGCTGTTGGGAAACCCGGATGTCGATACGCGGGCCCAGCCCCATGGCCGCTAAATTCCCACGCTAGAGGGCGAAGCTTTCGCCAAGATACAGCCGCCGCACATTCTCGTCGGCGACCAGCGCCTGCGGCGTCCCTTCGAACAGCACTTGGCCATCATAGATGATGCAGGCGCGATCGACGATATCCAGCGTCTCTCGCACGTTATGGTCGGTGATCAGCACGCCGATGTCGCGCTGCTTCAATTCCTTGACCAGATCGCGGATATCGCTGATTGAAATGGGATCGATGCCGGCGAAGGGTTCGTCAAGCAGCATGATCGACGGCTCCGCCGCCAGCGCGCGGGCGATCTCGCACCGCCGCCGCTCGCCTCCCGACAGCGCCATGGCGGGTGAGGCGCGGAGGTTCTTCAGGCCGAATTCGTCGAGCAGCCGTTCGAGGCGCGCGCGCCGTGCCTCCGGCTCTGGCTCGGCGATCTCGAGCACCGCCATGATGTTCTGTTCGACCGTCAGCCCGCGGAAAATCGAGGTTTCCTGAGGCAGGTAGCCGAGGCCAAGGATCGCGCGCCGGTACATCGGCAGATGGGTAATGTCCCGGCCATCGAGAAAGATACGGCCGGCGTCCGGCCGGACGAGGCCCATGACCGAATAGAAGCTGGTTGTCTTGCCCGCCCCATTGGGGCCGAGCAGGCCGACCACCTCGCCTCGTTCGACATGCAGCGACACGTCGTGGAGCACGGCACGCTTGTCGTAGCTTTTGGCAATGGAGCGAACCTCCAGGCCGCGATAGGCGGACGGGCCGATTGCCGCCTGGCTTTCGAAGGTCGCGGCCTCGTTCATTGCCTAGCTGCCGCGCTTGGGCACGGTAAAGCGACCGGTCACACGGCCACCGGACTGGTTCACACCGCGAAGCCCGCCGTCCATTACAGCCCGCCCGCTATTGAGATCGATCGTCAGCCTGCCGCCGGACAGGAAGGAGCCGCCGCGATCAAGGCGAACGTTCCCGACCATGGTGATCAGCCCGGCATTGAGGTCGTAGACCGCGAAATCGCCGCGCGCGGTCTCGCTCGGGCTTGTCACTACTACCCCGCCGCTAGCGTCGATCCGATTGATGTCGATGCCATTGGTGTTCGCATAAGCCAGCGTCAGCCGCGCGGTGCGCAGAGTCAGCTCGCCCTGCCTGACGATCACATTGCCCGCGAAAATCGCGCGGTCAGCGCGGTCCTGGGCCTCCGCTCGGTCCGCGGAGAGATCGATGGGAGCCTTGCTGTCATGCCCTTTCAGCGCGCTGATGCCCTGCTGAGCGAAGGCGGCGCCGGTCCCGAGCAGCGCGGCTGCCAGGGCGGCAAGGATGATCGTCGGCTTGCGGGTCATGGCGCTCATCTGACGGCCCCCTGATAGATTTTCAAGCGCACGCCCTTGTCCAGCGTTACGGTTCGCGAATCGAGGTCGGCGCTTAAGCGTCCGGCCTGAAACTCGCCAAGCTCCATCGAGCCGCTGACCGGCCCGCTCGACGCCATGCTGCGTTTGTCGAGGTCAACCCTGACATCGCGCGTGGCGAGGCGATAGCCGTCCGGGCCTGCGATCTGGACCGGTCCGTCGACCAACACTTCTTCCTGTTCCAAGTCGTAGCGCCCGCGAAGGGCGGCAATGCCGAGCGGACCGCGCGAAAGGTTCAGCCGAGCCCGCATGCCCTCGATCGAGACGATCGGCACATTGCTCGACGGCTGCACTGCCCGGTCGGCGATGATCTCGAACTTTTGGCCCTTATTGTCCTCGCCGACATAGCGCGCCGACTCGACGCGCATGCGCTCCTTAGCCTCGTCCACCTTATTCTTGTCGAGAATGAAGCTGACGTCGCCGCGCTTGTCGAACGGCGCGATCGCCAAAAGCAGGAGCAGCGCGCCGATGATGATCGGCAGGCCGAACTTGGTCGCACGAACCACCTTGTCGTGCCGGCTTCCCGGCTCGGCCCAATGGCGCTTGACGGCGCGTTCGCGGGTGGCGGCCTCAGACAAGTTTACCCGTGCGAAAAAATGTCGACCTCCGCCCAGCCTGCTAAGTCAAGCAGCGCCCGGGCGGGGAGGAAGTCAAAGCAGGCCTGCGCAAGCTCGGTACGGTTTTCGCGGGCGAGCCGCTGGTCAAGCTGCTCTTTTAGCCGGTGGAGATAGCGGACGTCGCTGGCGGCATATTCGCGCTGCGCGTCGCTGATGTCAGGTGCGCCCCAATCGCTGGTCTGCTGCTGCTTGCTGAGGTCTGTGCCTAGCATTTCCTTCACCAGTTCCTTCAGTCCGTGCCGGTCAGTGTAGGTGCGGATCAGCTTCGATGCGGTTCGCGTGCAGTAGAGCGGCGTCGCCATAATGCCGAGGTAGGCACGCATAATCGCGACGTCGAAACGGGCGAAGTGATAGAGTTTCAGCCGGTCCGGATTGGCCAGCAGCGCTTTCAGTTTAGGCGCCGAATAATCACTGTCAGGGCCAAAGCGGACGAGGTGTTCGTCCCCGCTGCCATCCGACAATTGTACCAGGCACAGGCGGTCCCGACCCGGAATGAGGCCCATTGCTTCCGTGTCGATGGCAATCGCCGCGCCCTCGGCGAATATGTCCGTCGAGGGAAGGTCTTCTTCGTGAAAATGAATCGCCATTGTCAGTCCCGGTTTCATTGGCCGGCATCGCCTGAACCCGCGGTGACGGTGCCGTGAATATTTCCCCTCTAGGCCTATCGGACCGCGCCTTGCCAGTCTTAACCATCGAATCACTAGGAGAAGCGCCAATTTTCCTGTAAAGGCCTGCCCCGTACGCGCGGAACGTTTCCACGCGTGCGGCCGGTTGCGCCATGGGCCCAGCGCGTTGGTTCATCGATTTGGGGCACTAAAGAGTTTGGATTTCTGCATGGGTTTCGATCGAGGGCGTAAGGGTGATCGCGGTGGACGCGGCCGTGACAAGCGCGACGGTTTCGGTGGTGGAGAAGAAAGCTTTGGCGGCGGTTTCGACCGCGGCGGCTTCGGTGATCGCGGCGGTTTCGGCGGCGGCGGCGGCGGCGGCTTCGGTGACCGCTCCGGTGGCGGTGGCGGTGGCTATCGCGGCGGCGGGGGCGGCTTCGGCGGCGGCGGTGGTGGCGGCTACGGCGGCGGCGGAGGCGGTGGCTTCCGTGGCGGCGGTGGCGGCGGCGGCTTCCGTGGCGGCGGCGGTGGCGGCATGCCCCCGCAGGTCGTTGGCGAAGGCAAGGGTGTCGTCAAATTCTTCAACCCGCAAAAGGGATTCGGCTTCGTGGTTCGCGACGACGGCGGCGAAGACGTCTTCGTTCACATTTCCGCTGTTGAGCAGGCCGGCCTGACCGACCTCGCCGATGGACAGCCGCTTGGTTTCACGCTCGTCGATCGCGGTGGCCGCATTTCGGCGACCGACCTCAAGATCGAAGGTGAGCCGATGGAAGTCGTGCGCTCCTCCGCTCCGCGCGAAGGTGCTCGTGAAGGCGGCTTCGGCGGAGGTCCGCAGCGTCAGCTGACCGGCGAAAAGGCGCAAGGGACCGTCAAGTTCTTCAACTCGATGAAGGGCTTCGGCTTCATCAGCCGCGATGACGGCCAGCCGGACGCCTTCGTCCACATTTCGGCGGTCGAACGCGCCGGCCTGCCCACGATCAACGAGGGTGACCGGTTTGAATTCGACATCGAGGTCGATCGTCGTGGCAAGTATGCGGCGGTGAATCTCCAGCCGATCCAAGGCTGATTTCTCGCCAGTTTGAACGAATTGGCCCGTCCGGAGCGATCCGGGCGGGCTTTTTCGTGACCGCCGATTGCGGCAAAGGACGCGAATGCATCTAGAACTCGCCGTCGCGACCGACCTTCCGGCGCTCCATTCACTCGTGGAAAGCGCGTATCGGGGCGACAGTGCTCGGGCGGGCTGGACACACGAAGCCGACCTTCTCGGCGGCCAGCGAACCGATCTTGCAGCCCTGCAGATAATGCTCGACGATCCCGCCCAGCGCGTATTGGTGCTTCGGGACGGGGACCGGCTGGACGCCTGCGTTGCTCTTGCCAACCGTGGCAATGGAACCGTCTATGTCGGTATGGTTACGGTCGCCCCGCGCTTGCAGGCGAGGGGCCTCGGCCGCCTGATGCTATCCGCATCGGAAGAGCAGGCGGTTCGCCTGTTTGGCGCTACGCGAATCGAAATGACGGTCATTTCACAGCGAACCGAGCTTATCGCTTGGTATGAGCGACGAGGTTATCGATTGTCCGGTGAGCGGCGGCCGTTCCCCGCGGACGATCCGCGGTTCGGCCTTCCTCGCCGCGACGACCTGGAATTCACCGTTTTGGAAAAGCCTCTCTAGGTCGCCAGGGCCAACAGCGTTTCGACACGGTCTGCCTCATGCGCGGGCTTGTCCGTTCGAATGCGGCTGATCCGAGGAAATCGCATGGCGAGACCCGACTTGTGTCGGGTAGACGCGTGAATTGAATCGAATGCCACCTCCAGCACAAGCGATTTCTCGACCTCGCGAACAGGGCCGAACCGGTTGAGCGTATGGGCGCGGACGAAACGGTCGAGGAACTTCAACTCTTCGTCGGTAAACCCGAAATAGGCCTTGCCGACAGGAAGAAGTTCGCCCGTGTCGGCCCAGCAGCCAAAAGTATAGTCGCTATAGAAGCTCGATCGCTTTCCGGAGCCGCGCTGGGCGTACATCATTACGCAGTCCGCAGTCAGTGGATCGCGTTTCCATTTGTACCACAGGCCAACCTTACGACCCGCCACATAGGGGCTGTCGCGACGCTTGAGCATCAAGCCTTCGACACCTTCCTCGCGCGCGCCCGCACGCATCTCTTGGAGATGGTCAAAGCTATCGGCCTCGATCACCCGCGACAGGTCGAAGCGCTCGGGGTCGAGCCTGTCAATAAAGCCCTCCAGACGCGTTCGCCGCTGGCTCCAGCTTAGGGGTCTCAAGTCTTCTTCGCCCTCGAACAAAATGTCGTAGAGGCGGACAAAGGCTGGATACTGCCCCTGCACCTTGGCGCTGACGTTCTTGCGGCCAAGCCGCTGTTGCAGCGCGTTGAAGCTGGCGGCTGAGCCGCCGTGGCTTTTCGCTCCCTGACTTTCACCGCGGACGAGCAGTTCGCCGTCGAGGACGGCAGAGACTGAGAAGGCGGAAGCAATGTCGGGGAAGCTGCCGCTGATGTCATCGCCCGTCCGACTATAAAGCCGAGTGTCGCCACCGGCATGCACAAGCTGTATCCGGATGCCGTCCCACTTCCACTCGGCTGCATAATCGTGGAGACTGACCCGCGTTTCGTCGAGCGGATGGGCCAGCATGAAGGGGCGAAAGACAGGGATGTCCTTGGTGATGGGCTGCGGCGCACGGCCTTCGCCCCAGTCGAACAATTCAGCATAAGGCGGCTTCTGCCCGTGCCAGACCTCCTCGACCTGCTCGACGTCGAGGCCGAAAGCGTCGGCTAGGGCCTGTTTTGCAAGTCGCGCAGAAATTCCGACTCGCAACGCGCCGGTCGCAAGTTTCAGGAGCGCAAAGCGTCCCGATGCGTCGAGGTGGTCCAACATCCGGGCGAGTACGGCCGGCGCATCCGATCGGCTCGCCTCGCGCAACCGCCCAACGGCATCGCCGATCGGAATGGTGCCGTCGTCGACCTCTGGCGGCTCACCTTCGGGCGTCGGCCAAAGCAGCGACACCGTTTCCGCCATGTCACCGACATAGTCACGGCTCATCCGCAGCAGCACGGGATCGATTCGCTCTTCAGCCAGCGCTCGGATCGCGGCGGGCTTCACGGCAGGAATGTCGAGCGTCCCCGTCAGAGCCGCGAGCGCGACTCCCCGGTCTGGGTCGGGTGTGGTCTTCAGATACTCGCCAATGAGGCGCAGCTTGCTGTTGCGCGATCGGGTGTAGACGAGATCGTCAAGAAGTTGTGAAAATCGGCGCATCGTCCCGCTAGAATGCGTGGGCGCGGGATTGGCTGCTAATGCAGGCGAACGGCCAGCGCGGCGAGAATCGATTCTCGATCGTGGGTTCCGTTTTCGCTGCGGAGCGCTTCGTCCATGTGCTCAAGGCAGGCGCGTGTCGCCTGAACGCCGCCAGGCATCAGCGAATGGTGAGCGGCATAATCGGCCAAGCCTTCCAATGCCGACATTCCATGCTCCGCGGCCATCGTGCGAATCGCCTCCATGCGGGCGCAGATGTCGACCGGCTTGAGCCGCGAAACGCGTTGCTCGATCTCAGCGATGCGCTCGCCGAGCCGCAAGCGGACAATGCTGATCGAATCGAGGGCGGCCATGGGCGATTCTCCGTTCACCCTTGGAGGTTCGCCGAAAATGGTTAACGGCAAGTCAAGGCTGCGGCCTCGTCGCTGTCACCTTGACATTCGGGGTCATGGTCGCCATTGGGCGCGGGTTCGGGCGGCGCCTTGTGGCCCGCCTTCATTTTTTCAGCTTTTGGGATTCTCGCGATGGCCAAGCCGGCAACCGTCAAGATCAAGCTCGTCAGCACTGCCGACACGGGCTTCTTCTATGTGACCAAGAAGAACCCGCGCAACCAGACCGAGAAGATGTCGTTTCGCAAGTACGACCCGGTCGCGCGGAAGCATGTCGAATTCAAGGAAGCGAAGATCAAGTAAGCTTCCGGCTTCCGCGTCCGCGCGGAAACTTACCGTTCGATTGGGGCGGCTCCGGCATCGGGGCCGCCCGAATCGTTTGTAACGGGACCAGCCTCCAGCAACTGGTCGACCGTTTCGGCGAACCGCATCACCGAAATCGGCTTTGAGACATAAGCCTGCGCGCCCGCGGCTCGGATTCGCTCGTCATCGCCCACGGCCGAGTAAGCGGTAACGGCCATGATCGGCACGGTCTTCAACTCCTCGTCGGCGCGCATCATTTCCATCAATTCGATGCCCGTGACGTGGGGCAGTTGGATGTCGGTGATCACCAAGTCAGGGTGAAAGGCGCGCGCCGCCTCCAGCGCGTCCCGGCTGTCGGTGACCGGCTCGGTTTCGTGGCCATGCGCCGTCAACAAGTCGCAGAACAACTTGATGTTGAGGGCGTTGTCCTCGACAACCAGGATCTTGGCCAAGCGATAACCCCCGAAAATTCCTGCCCAGACAGATAGGCGATGTTGAGTCCGACCACAAATGACGCCGAAGCGCTGGCATTGGCCGCGCTTGCCGCGACGCTGACAGACGAACGGCGAGCGCAGCGGTTCCTTGACCTTACCGGCCTGTCTCCCGATGGGATTCGTGAGCGGATCGGCGAGCGGCAGTTGCTCGCCGCGACCTTGGCGTTCTTGGAAAGCCATCAGCCGGACCTGATCGACGTAGCGGAAGCGATCGGCTCCACGCCCGGAGCGCTGCTTGCGGCCAAGGCAGAGCTCGAGCGCTGATGGGCCGGCCGCTTCTCATTACAGATTGCGACGAGGTGCTGCTGCACATGGTATCGCACTTCGATGAATGGCTAGGCGACGCGCACGGCATTCGCTTCGCATTCGAAACCGGAAGCTTTGGCGGCGCGATGACGGAAATCGCGGGTGGCGCGCCCGTCGCGGAGGAGCGAGTCTGGCCATTGCTCGACCAGTTCTTCCGCGAGGAGATGGGGCGCCAGACGCTGGTGCCCGGCGCGCTTGAGGCGCTCGGCCGCATCGGCGAGGTGGCCGACATCGTCGTACTCACCAACCTTGGCGACGAAGCGCATCCGTGGCGCGTGGATCAGCTGGCGCGGCACGGCATCCGGCACGAGGTGGTCTGCAACCGGGGCGGCAAGGGCGTCCCGGCGCGCGCGATTATCGGGAGGCATAACGCTACGCGCACGGCGTTCGTCGACGACCTTGCCGTTCATCACGCGTCGGTCGCGAAATACGCGCCGGAGGTGCACCGACTGCATATGGTAGCTGAGCCCCGGCTGGCACCGGCCATTCCGCCTGCGGAACATGCCCATGCGCGAATCGACGACTGGCCAACGGCCTGCGACTGGATCCTCGAAAGACTGGAAGGCAAATGACCAAGACGATGTTCGTTACCGGCGCGACTGCCGGCATTGGTGCCGCCGCCGCGCGCAGCTTCGTCGCGGGAGGATGGAAGGTAATCGGCACTGGGCGCCGGCATGACCGGCTCCAGGCATTGGCGGCTGAGCTGGGCGAAACGTTTCATCCGCTTGAACTGGACATGCGCGACTCGGAAAGCTTCGGCGCGGCGATCGGAGCGCTGCCTGAAGGGTTCGCGGCCATTGACCTGCTGCTCAACAATGCCGGTCTCGCGCCGCCGATGAGCAATTTGCAGGATGCGGAGCAGGCGCCACTCGATACCGTTATCGACACCAATGTCAGCGGGCTGGTCGCGCTGACCCGGGCGCTGCTGCCGCGGCTGGTTGAGCGCAAGGGCACGGTCATCAACCTTAGCTCGGTCGCCGCGACCTATCCCTATCGCGGTGGTGCGGTCTACGCCGGTTCAAAGGCGTTCGTCCGTCAGTTCAGCCTCGGCTTACGCTGCGACCTTGCCGGGACCGGCGTCCGAGTTACTTCGATCGAGCCGGGGATGGTCGAGACCGAATTCACGCTGGTCCGGACCGGCGGGGACCAAGCGGCGTCGGATGCGCTTTATTCGAACATGGACCCGATGACAGCTGAGGATATCGCCGGGACGATCTGGTGGGTGGCCACGCTGCCGCCGCATCTCAACATCAACACGCTGGAGTTGATGCCCACCAACCAGAGCTGGGCCGGCTTCGCAGTCCACCGTCACGAGGGTTGACCCGAGCGCCCGACGGGTGTTGAGGCAGGCGCCATGAGCATTGACCAGCGCATCGCCGAACTTGGCATAACCCTTCCCGAAGCCGCCGCCCCGGTGGCGAGCTACGTTCCCTATGTGGAGGCCAATGGCCTGCTGCATGTGTCGGGCCAGATTTCGTTCGCCGAGGACGGCAGCCTGATCAAGGGCCGGCTGGGCGAAGACATGGACCTTGAAGCTGGCCAAGCCGCTGCGCGCCGCTGCGGCATCATGCTGCTGGCGCAACTGCGCAACGCGCTGGGATCGCTGGACCGCGTCGAGCGCATCGTTAAGCTGGGCGTGTTCGTGAACAGCCATGGCGATTTCACCGACCAGCCAAAGGTAGCCAATGGCGCGTCGGAACTGATGCAGGACGTATTCGGCGAGGCTGGGCGCCATGCGCGGTCGGCGGTCGGCGTTCCGGTCCTGCCGCTGGGCGTCGCGGTCGAGGTGGATGCGGTCGTCAAGATCCGCGACTGACCGCCAAGGGCGCGACCCTCTTTGGCCCGGTCCGGCCGGATTCGCGCATCGCGGCCTTCACGGGCCGGGCGTTCCTGAAAACAGCATGGCCGCGTTCCGCGCTGCGCTTGAGCGCGGCTCGGGTATCGAATGCGACGTCCGCCTGACTGGCGACGGGCAGGTTGTCGTGTTTCACGACCATGACCTGCGGCGGCTGTGCGCGTCGGCGCTGGCAGTCGAGGCGAGCAGTGCCGCCGTGCTGAGGAGCCAGCGGCTGTACGACACCGAGGAGCATATCCCGCTGCTGACCGACCTTCTCGGGCTCGTCTCGGGAAAGGCGCCGTTGCTGGTCGAAATGAAGTGCCGGGGCGGCAATGCGAAGCGGATCTCAGAAGCGGTAGCGCGTCAGGTTGACGGCTATTCCGGACCACTCGGCGTTATGAGTTTCGAACCTACCGCTATCCATTGGCTGGGCCACCATCACCCGACTCTCCGGAGAGGCCTTGTGATATCGGAGCGGGCATCGGCGTTCGACCGATGGCGCGGGTTGCAGAGGTCGGCGCCAGATTTCCTCGCTGTCGACCGCGCAGTGCTGAACCGGGCATGGGTGGCGAGAGAACGCAGCAGGCGCCGAATCTACAGCTGGACGATTCGGACGAACGAGGAGCGCAAGGCCGCTGAAATTCACGCCGATGCGCTTATCTGGGAGGGTGATGGCAGACCGTGAGCCCGACCCGATCGCTCGAATCGCAGCCGGCGTTTCCGAGATCGACCGCGAAGAATGGAACCGTCTGGCTGGACCGTCGGACCCGTTCCTATCCCACGAGTATCTGTCCTTGCTCGAATCGTCGGCAAGCGTCGGCGCGGTGAGCGGCTGGACGCCCTTTCCCATCATGATTGAGAGGGAAGGACGACTTGCCGCCGCGGCCCCGGCTTATTTGAAGTCCCATAGCCGGGGCGAATATGTGTTCGACCATGGCTGGGCGGATGCATGGGAGCGGGCCGGCGGCGTCTATTATCCAAAGCTACAGGTAGCGGTGCCTTTCACCCCCTGCCCCGGATCGCGCCTGCTAGGCAGCGAGACTGAAAGGCTGCTTTCCGCCATTGAGGCGGTGACCGTTCAGAACGACCTGTCATCGGCGCACATCACGTTCCTGGAGGAACAGGAAGCGGATCGCGCGCTGCGGCGCGGCTGGTTGGAGCGGCATGGCGTCCAGTTTCACTGGTTCAATCGCGACTATGCCAATTTCGACGATTTTCTGGCCCGCCTCTCGAGCCGCAAGCGAAAGGCGATCCGCAAGGAGCGACATGCCGCCTGCGAGAAAGTCGAGGTCGTCACGCTGCGCGGGGCCGAGATCGGTCCGGATCACTGGGACGCGATGTGGCGATTTTACCAGCACACCGGTGCGCGCAAATGGGGTCGACCCTACCTCTCCCGCCAATTTTTCGATCGCGTCGGTGAAGCGATGGGCGAGACCGCGCTGATCTTCCTGGCGATTCGGTCGGGAGAAGCGGTCGCCGGGGCGCTAAACTTCGTCGGCACGGACATCTTATATGGCCGCTACTGGGGTGCGACCGAGGATGTTCCGTTCCTGCATTTTGAACTTAGCTATTACCGCGCGATGGAGTGGGCGATTGCCAACGGGATCGGCTGCGTCCAGGCGGGTGCACAGGGCGAGCATAAGCTCGCGCGGGGTTACGAGCCGGTCCTGACCCGATCCGTGCATTTCCTGCCGAACGCGGGCTTCCGCGACGCGGTCGCTCGCTTCCTCACCGGCGAGCGTGAAGCGATCCGGCAGGAAATGGAGTGGGCGAGGGAGTCTTTGCCGTACCGTTCTGATTATTCGGCGTAGATGGCGACCTGCCGGCCCTCCGGTCCAGCCGAAGCACGATACATCCCCGGCGTGGTGAAGCCCCAAGCGGATTCGCCATTGGGGCCGACAGCGATCAAGCCTCCGGTTCCACCCAGCGCGCCGACATCGGCCAGCACCGCGTCGAGCGCTGCCCGCAACCCTTCGCCGCCGATCCGTATTTGGGCGCAAAGCTCATGCGCCGCCACCGCGCGAATGAAGGACTCGCCGAGCCCGGTGGCGCTGACCGCACCGGCGCGATCGTCGGCATAGGTGCCCGCACCGATCAGCGGGGAATCGCCGATGCGGCCCCAGCGCTTGGCGGTCAGACCCCCTGTCGAGGTCGCCGCCGCAACATGGCCCCTGGAATCGCACGCAACCGCACCGATCGTTCCATATTTGATGTCGGTGTCGAACTTGCCGCCGGCGGCCATAATTCTGTCGAGCTGGGCCTGCCGCTCCGGAGTGACGAACCAGCGGTTGTCGACCTGCTCGATGCCTTGCTCTGCCGCAAAGCGATCCGCCCCTTCATAGGTAAGCAGGACGTGAGGACTATGTTCCATCGCCGCGCGCGCCGCGGCGATGGGGGCGCGGGTGGTCCGCATGCCCGCGACCGCGCCGGCGCGCCGATCGCTGCCGTCCATGATCGCCGCGTCTAGCTCGACATGGCCGTCGGCCGTCAGAACGCTTCCCCGTCCGGCATTGAATGCAGGATTTTCCTCTAGAGCCCGCGCCGCCGCCTCCACGGCATCGAGCGCCGCTCCGCCCGAAGCGAGGATCGCCTCCCCGGCGTCAAGCGCCAAGTTGAGACCTGCGCGGGCAAGCTCCTCCTGCTCCGCCGTGACGTTTTCCGGACGCATGGCGCCGCAACCGCCGTGGATCACCAGTTTCCAAGTCATGAGCGCGTCCTAGCGCGGCAAGGCGACCGATTCCAGTTGACGTTCGCCGGGACGTGATATTAATGTGATATCAATTAAAGGGAGGCTCTGATGATTGATACCAACGTGGTCGCGCTGAACAGCAGCCGCGAACGCCCCGCGTCCACCGCGAGCGGTTACGCGATGCTTTTTATCCTGTTGCTGGCGATTGCCGTGCAGGTCTGGGGGGTAGTCCAACTTGCCAATGACAATGCCAATGTTCTGACGATCGCGGCGGTCATCGTCGGCGCCTTCACGCTGATCTTCGTCGCCTGCGGCTTTTATATGCTGCAACCCAACCAGGCGGCGGCGATCACCCTGTTCGGAGCCTACAGCGGCACCGACCGGGCGACCGGCCTTCGCTGGGTCCTGCCTTGGCTGATGCGCAAGAAAGTTTCGGTTAGGGCGAACAACTTCATCTCCGACAAGATCAAGGTGAATGACCTGCGCGGCAACCCGATCGAGATGGCGGCGCAGATCGTATGGCGCGTGGTCGATACGGCCCAGGCGCTGTTCGACGTCGACGACTATAAGGAGTTTGTGAAGGTCCAGGTCGAAGCGGCCATCCGCACCATCGGGTCGCGCTATCCGTACGACGATTTCGAGCATCTGGAAGTTACGCTCCGCGGAAACCATGACGAAGTCGGGGCCGAACTCCGCAAGGAACTCATCGCCCGCCTGGCGGTGGCCGGGATCACAGTCGACGAGTGTGGGTTCACCCACCTGGCCTATGCGCAGGAAATTGCGGGGGCGATGCTTCGCCGCCAGCAGGCGCAGGCGGTCGTTGCCGCTAGGCAGACGCTGGTTCATGGCGCGGTCGGCATGGTCGAAATGGCGCTGGAGCAGCTCAGCGAGAAGAATGTCGTCGAGCTGGACGACGAGCGTCGCGCCGCCATGGTTTCGAACCTGATGGTCGTCCTGTGCGGCGAGCGGGACACGCAGCCCGTCGTCAACACCGGAACGCTCTACCAGTAAGTGCGGTTCATGGGCGGCGAGCGCAAATCATATCCGTTACGCGTCGACTCTGTCCTTTGGGAGGCAGTCGAGCGCGCCGCCGCCGCCGATCTTCGGTCTATTAATGCGGAAGTCGAATGCCTGTTGCGCGAGGCGCTGAAAGCTCGCGGCGTTAAGCTCGTGGCGCCTACACCCGCGAAACGGGGGCGGCCGCCCAAGGAGAAGAATGATGAATGATCGCCACGAATGGTTTGCGCCCAAGCGCTACGGAATTGGCGCAGGCCTTCCCATTGCCTGGCAGGGATGGCTGGTCACTATTGCGTTCATGGTCGCTGTCCTGGGCACAGCATACATCTTCGAGGATCGCCCGCTGGTCGTGGTCGCGATCGTTCTTCCGCTGGTCGCGGTGATGCTGGTCGTCGCCTCGCGAACGACTCGCGGGGGTTGGCGCTGGCGTTGGGGAGGCAGGGAATGAGCGTTTTGCTTGCGTTAACCGTCTTGGCTGCCGCAGCTGTGTCGGAGCGGCCAATCCATGCCCCCGGGCCGGAGGCCAGGCTGGCCGGCACTCTGCTCGATGCCGGGGAAGGCTCGCCCGTGGTGCTGATCGTTCCAGGTTCCGGTCCGACCGACCGGGACGGCAATAATCCGCTCGGGGTCACCGCTGCCAGCTACCGCCTGCTTGCCAAGGGACTCGCGAGGAAGGGAATTAGCTCGGTCAGGATCGACAAACGGGGAATGTTTGGAAGCAAGGCTGCCATCGCGGATGCGAACAAGGCGACTATCGCCGATTATGCGACCGATGTACACAACTGGATCAAGTCCGTACGCTCAGAGACGGCCGCGGGTTGCATTTGGATCGCCGGCCATAGCGAGGGAGCACTCGTTGCGCTCACTGCAGCGCAGCGACCTGACGATATCTGCGGGGTAATCACCGTTGCCGGGCCTGGACGCAAGCTGGGTGCCGTGATGCGGAACCAGCTGAAATCCAACCCGGCCAATGCGCCAATCCTGGACGCGGCCTTGTCGGCACTCGACACACTGGAAGAGGGTAAGACTGTCGATGCGACGACCCTGCCGGCCCCTCTCCAACCGATGTTCAACGCGGCCGTGCAGCCATTCCTGATTGATATACTGGCCCGAGATCCGGCGAATCTCGCGGCCTCGCTGAGGGTGCCACTGCTCGTTATCCAAGGTGACAACGACATTCAGGTGGGGGTCGACGATGCCAAGCTGCTGGCCGCCGCGCAGCCCGCGGCCAGGCTAGCGATTGTGAGGGGAGCCAACCATTTGTTAAAGGTGCCTGCCGGAACCGACAGGTTAGCGAACCTTGCTAGCTATGGCGACCCGTCACTGCCCATCGCGCCGGAAGTCGTAGAGGAAATCGCCAAATTCGTGAAGCACTAGCGATCTCGCTTCTGCCCCGGCGCCCGATGGTCGGGGCCGAGCGCATCGTCCAGCAAGCGAGCCAGCCGGAGTCCGCCTGCGGCGATGTTGGCGCGGACTTCAGGGATCATTGCGCGGACCTCGGCTTCGTCCAGTACGGGCCGCTCGGCGGGGGCAGGGCCGCAAGGGTCGGGCAACATCGTTTTGTAGGCAAGGTCGCGGGCCTTGCTCCACATTTCACGGCTCCAGTCCTCGACGCTGCCTGCTGCGAGGCGCGAACGCTCTTCAGCTGATAGGCCAGCGAGGATCGCCGAGGGTCCCGACGGCGGGGTCGAGATCGCGCGTTCGGCGAGCCAGCCGTCCCAGATGCCGTGCAGGTTCGCCCGCCCGCCGACCACGCCGTAATTAGCGGCGACACGGTTGCCGCCCAAGTCCTGATGATCGCCCGCGTGCATCGGCTGATGAAGGTCGCCGACAAAATGGACTATGAAGGCAAGTGCCGTCAGCCGCTCACGGACCGGGACCTTCGTATCGGCAATGAGCCGCGCGTTGCGCTCGATCTGGGCAGATACGCAATTACCATCCTTGCAGGCGGACTTGAGGTCGAAGGGTTTGCAGACATCGACATTCTGGTAATGCCAGCTGTAGGCGTAGGCGAAGCGGTCGCCGAGAGGCTTGATGCAGTCGGCCCAGAGGCTCGCCTGTTCGATTGTCGCTACGGGACAGTCGGGAGTTTCGAGTAGGCGTCCTTGGCGAAGCAGCTCTCCGACCTGATGCCGCGTATTCGGGCGCATCTGCTCCCACGCGATCCGAGCGACGCTTTCGTGGCCATATTCCCAATAAGCGTGGGCAGGCGCGGCGGCGCCGAGCAACGCGAGAAGGCCCAGCAGAGTAACGATGATTCGATTCGGCATGACTAAGGCTTAGCGGCGCACCCGCTCGTCAGCTAGGTGGCCGCGCTCGCCTGGATCAGCTGTTGTTGAATGTCGGCCTGATGCTACCGCCGCCGTTTTCAATGATCGGGTCGTAGGGATTGACGCGCTCCCCAACCTTGGTGACGAAGTTGAGCTGGTAGCGAAGGTCGACGGGATTGCCGTAGTTCCAGTCGAACACGATTAGCTTATCGTCGTCGCACGAATCGACCATAACCTGTTCGGACGTGAGCGACGACGGGCAGGGGTCGGCCGTCCCGTCCTTACAGAAGAATGGCGCGTCGGCATCGAACCGGACATCCTGGCCGTTTGTGTCGAGATCGAAGTCGATCTGGCAGCCCGTGCCCTTTGGCAACTTGACCTTATTGCCGTTCGAATGGCCCGGCGTCTTGATTTCGTGTGACCAGGCGATCGTCCCGCCCGGTCCCGGATTGGCGATGACTTCGACTTTTACCCTGTTCAGCGGCGGCATGGTTTGCGGCCGCTTCGAATGATTGCCCATTTTGCCCTCCTCTTGCTTCACTTGCTTTGTCAAATCTTCGCGACGTTGCTGATCGACCGGCGATAACCGAGCGATTCCAGCTTGGACGTGATCTTGCGAGCTTCTTCGCGGGCGCCGGTGCCGCGCAGCATCTCGGCCCGCTGGGCCATCAGGCGCGGCGTTTCAGGCACCTTGGCCGGCCAGGCGGCGAGGCTGGCTTTCCAGTCGGCGATGGCGCCAGCGCGGTCGCCGGTCCGCCAGGCGATGTCGCCCAGAAGCTTGTGGGCCAGGGCGAGTTCGAACGGGTCCTTAGCTGTCGTTCCAACCCCGCCCAGCGAGCCAAATTGCTGGCGGGCGAGCGCGCGGGCCTGTTCGCCGTCGCTATTCGCGGCGGCCAGTTCGGCCCGGAGGGCGAGGCATTGCGATGCCGTCGAGCGCCAAGAGGCCATGTCCGGGTTCCGGGCGACGAGCCGGTCCGCCAGGCCGCAGCCGCGCGCGATGGAAGCGGCGCCCTCCGCGGTATGGCCGGCCCGGAGCAGCAGCGTAGCCCGGTTGACCTCTGTATTCGCGGTGCGGCCCATCCAGTCGGCATTGTTGGGGTCGAGCGCCACTAGTTCTCTGCCGAGATCTGTGGCGGCAGCGGCCATCGTCAGCGACTGTTTCGTTTCCCCGCGCTCGAACAGCAGGCGCGACAGGGCCATATTGGCGATCATCGCTTTCTGGCGAAGGTCGGCGTCGGAATGTTCGCGGGCGAGATAAGGCGCGAGATGCTGCAGCTGCCGCTGGCGCTGAGCGATGGCGGGCAGGAGTTGCCCGGCGCTACCCTGCGCGTCGGACAGGTAGGCGAGCGCTTCCGACAGGAGCTTATGATATTCCATGTTCGCCGGCTCGCGGGCGACGAGGCGCTCGGTTGCTGCAACCGACGCCTGGAAGGTTTCCGCCGCCTCGCGGTAGCGGCGCTGCTCCTGCTCGACGATACCGAGGTTGCTTGAGGCGTAGACCAGTTCCAGCTGCCATTTCGGATTGTTGGGGTCGGCGGCGACCATCCGCTGGGCAAGCCGACGATATTCGCGGAACCGAACCCCTGCCTCGTCTGTCGCACCCTTCGCCATGGCGATCGAGCCGACCCAATAGACGCTTTGTGCGTGATCGAACATTTTCTGCGGGTCGTCGGGGAAGCGCCTGAGTGCCTCAGCAGTGCCGGCAAGTGCTTCCCGGTAGCGGCGCAGGGCGCCGTCAAGGTCCCCGCGCGACGCCGCAATCTCGCCCATCAGCGTCAGCGCTTTCGACCGCTGCGCCAGCGCGTCGTCAGACAGGTCCGACTTGTTCTGATTTTCGTAATAGGCGAGTGCCTTCGCACCGACCGCGTCGAGCACGTCAAGCCGCCCGACCGGTTCCAGTCGCGTGCGAAGGTCGCCCAGCATGAACCCGATCAGCCCGTCCGCCTCTCGCCGCTGGTCGCGGGCCTCGTCGCGCGCCTGGATCGCAGTGTAGGCGAGGCCGCTGGTGAACAGCATGCCCGCGACCGACGCCGCCGTGATGATCGTCATCCGCCGCTGGCGGCGGTGAGCCTCGCGCTGGGCGAGGTCGTCAAGGCCGACTCCGAGCAGACCGGCGGCAGTTTTCAGCAGGCCCATGTGCCGACCGTCGCCACTGTCGCGAAGGTCCGCGGCCAGCGGTTCCGCGCGCTGGGTGGTCAGGCGGCCCTTGCGGTCGCAATGAAAGCGGAGCGCGGGCGGAAAGCATTCCTCATGTTCGCGGCCCCGAATGTCGCTGGCACAAGGTTCGCCGTCCAGGATCACGGCGAGCACGCGGTCCTCGCGGTGCAGTCGTTTGAAGCATTTGATCTCCTCATTGATCCAGTGGGACTGGGAAGCGGTCGGCGAGCAGAGGACAATAAGGAACCGCGAAGCCGCCATTGCTTCCTCGATTTCCTCGCCAAGATCGGCCGCGGCCGCCAGCTCGTGCCGGTCGCGGAAAATCGGCGAAAGCCGTTTTGGGACGGGGCCGGTGTCGGTCAACTGACCGACTAGCCGCTTTGGGACGCGAAATTCCTCTAGACTTTCGTGAAGCCAGGCCGCTTCCTTCTCATCGTCGTGGCTGTAGCTGAGAAACGCCATGTAGCGCTGATGCGGAGGTGCCCGGCGCGCCCGCGAAGGGGCGGTCCGCGAAATGCGCGGCAAATGGGCAAGCTCGGCCATCAGCCACCCCCAGCTCGACTCCAATTGATGCCCATTAGCATTTTGGATTAACCTCGGCGAATCCCTTGGAGGGGCGCGAGCAGCGGGCTATATGGCGCCCATGTCAGCAATCCGCCCATGGCGCACAATAGAACGCCGCCAGTCCCGACAGATCATGGTTGGCAACGTCGCTGTCGGCGGCGATGCGCCCGTCACCGTCCAGACGATGACCAACACGCCGACATCGGATGCCCGGGCGACGATCGACCAGATCCGCCGCTGCGAAGAGGCTGGGGCCGACATCATCCGCGTGTCCTGCCCGGACGTAGAATCGACAGCCGCGCTGAAGGAAATCGTCCGCGCGGCGCAGGTACCGATCGTCGCTGACATCCATTTTCACTACAAGCGCGCGCTGGAAGCCGCCGATGCCGGAGCCGCCTGCCTGCGAATCAACCCGGGGAATATCGGCAGCGACGACCGCGTTCGTGAAGTGGTTGCGGCGGCCAAGGCCAATGGCTGCGCGATCCGGATCGGCGTCAACGCCGGCAGTCTGGAAAAAGATCTACTCGAAAAATATGGCGAGCCGTGTCCCGACGCCTTAGTCGAAAGTGCCCTCGATCATATTCGAATCCTCGAGGATCATGACTTCCGCAACTACAAGGTCGCGGTGAAGGCCAGCGACCTATTTATGGCGGTCGCCGCGTACCAGCAGCTCGCCTACCAAGTCGATTGCCCGCTTCACTTGGGTATTACCGAGGCCGGGGGATTCGTTGGCGGCACGGTGAAAAGTTCGATCGGTATCGGCTCGCTGCTGTGGGCGGGAATCGGCGACACGATCCGCGTATCCCTGTCAGCCGAGCCCGAGGAAGAGGTTCGGGTCGGCTATGAAATCCTGAAGGCGCTGGGCATCCGCAACCGCGGGGTGCGCGTCGTCTCGTGCCCCAGCTGCGCGCGGCAGGGTTTCGACGTGATTCGGACGGTCCAGATGCTGGAAGAGCGGCTGCAGCACATCAAGACGCCGATGTCCCTGTCGGTGCTGGGATGCGTCGTCAACGGTCCTGGCGAGGCGCGCGAGACCGACATCGGCATCACCGGCGGCGGTAACGGCAAGCACATGGTCTATTTGTCCGGCGTGACCGACCACCATGTGCAGGACGACGGCATGATCGATCATATCGTCCGGCTGGTGGAGGCCAAGGCGGCGGAAATCGAAGCCGCGTCCACACCCGTTGAACTCGACGCCGCAGAATAGGGATGGCGTCCGCCTGCCGCCCCGCTAAGGGCGGCAAATGACCGCCCCCCGGCAACATCCCGTTCTGGCGTTTGCTGTCGCCCTTGCCGCGGTCGGCGTCCTGTCTGTCATGGATGCCGTCATGAAGGGGTTGGTGTTGGCCATCGGGCTTTACGCAACTAGTGTGTGGCGCGCGCTCGCCGGCGTGATCCTGTCGAGCGCGCTTTACCTGCCGCGACGGGGTCCGTGGCCGACACCTAACGTCATTCGGCTGCACGTCGCGCGCGGTGCGGTCGTGACGGTGATGGGCCTGCTATTCTTCTTCGGTCTGGGCCGGATTCCTATGGCGCAGGCGATTGCACTGACCTTCATCGCTCCATTGATCGCGCTATTCCTAGCCGTCTTCACCCTTGGCGAACGCATTGGCAGGCGAACGGTCGCCGCATCGCTGACCGCTTTCGCGGGCGTGCTCGTCATTGTCGCCGGCCAGGCGAGCACGAGCCTTGGCGAAGGGGTTCTAGTCGGGACCGCCGCCATACTCGCGTCGGCCGTCTGCTATGCGGTCAATATCGTGATGATGCGGCGACAGTCGCTAGCGGCGAAACCGCTGGAGATCGGATTTTTTCAGAACGGGACCATCGCGCTGCTGATGTTTGCGTCGCTGCCGTTCATGGGCGGCGTTGAGTGGCCGACTGCGGAATGGCCCGCGATCCTCGCCGCCGCTGTCATGTCGTTTGCCGGCGTACTGCTGTTCGCGTTTGCCTATGCGCGGGGAGAGGCCGGTTATCTGGCGGTCACCGAATATTCGGGATTCCTTTGGGCGGCCGCGCTCGGCTGGCTCGTTTTCGCCGAGCCAGTTTCCCCATACACGCTGGCCGGCGCCGTTCTAATCGTCGGCGGCTGCATCGTCGCGGCGCGGGAGAAACCGCGTCCTGAACCGGAAATAGAAGCGCTGGCCTGATTGCGCGCCGCGCGTCTCATGGGCAAGGTCCCGCGTGGAGGCAAGCGGATGGCGTGGTTCTATCTTATCTTGGGCGGTTTTTTCGAAGTGGGGTTCACGACCGCGCTGCGCTTCGTTGATGGCTTCAAGAGCCTCCCCTGGACACTGGTCTTCCTCGTGTCGGTTACGCTCAGCATGGGCCTGTTGGAGCTCGCCTCCCGTTCGATCCCGATGGGCACAGCCTATGCCGTTTGGGGCGGGATCGGGGCCGTCGGCACGGTCATTGTCGGCATGGCGTTCTTCGACGAGCCTACGACAACCATCCGCATGCTGCTTATCCTAGCAATCGTCGGGTGCATCGCGGCCTTGAAGTTGACCGCCTGATCCAGTCGTTTGTCATGGCGGACGCGACTGTTGGTCGAAGCGATGCTCGAAGTCAGGAGAGCTTCATCTTCGCAGCAACAGTTGCGGGAGCGAACCTGTCACAACCGAGTTAGGCTTTCCATGACCCGCACCTGCCGCATCCTGTCCATCCTCCTGGCGACCACCGCGCCCATCCCTGCTTTCGCACAGGAAGTGCCGGCGGGAGAAAACGCTGATCATGTCCAGACTACGACTGACGAATCCGCGATGCCCGTCGAAGATGAATATGCGGATGAAGCCGACGGCGAAGATATTGTCGTTGTCGGGCAAAAGCCGCGCGGGTCAGTCGTGGGCGATATTCCCGCTGAGAATACATTGACCTCGCGCGACATCCGGGCGACCGGCGCGACGAGCATCAGCGAGTTGCTCGAAGCCGTTGAAAGCCAGGTTGGTAGCGCGCGCGGGCGGTCGGGCGGACGCCCCGTCCTGCTCCTTAACGGCCAACGTATTTCTGGATTCCGCGACCTTCGCGACCTTCCGCCCGAAGCGATCGAGCGAATGGAAATCCTGCCCGAGGAAGTCGCGCTGAAATATGGATATGCGGCCGACCAGCGGGTGGTGAACATCGTGCTGCGCCGCCGGTTCAATTCGACCACCGCAGAGCTGCGAGGCAAGTCAGCGACAGACGGCGGCTATGTCAGCGGGCAGGCCGACGGGACGCGCCTGGTTATCCGTGACGGGCAGCGGACGTCGATCAACCTGCACGTCGAAAGTAATTCACCGCTGTACGAAAGCGAACGGGACATCGTTCTGCAGCCGGCTGCGCCGGATACCGATGCGGTCGACCCGCGCCCATATCGGACCTTGACCGGGGCACGGCAGGACATCCGCCTGTCGGGCACGCTCAACCGGACCGTACTGGGCGATATTTCCGCTACCGTGAATGGCGAGGTCCAGCGCGAAACGGGTAAGTCGCGGTTCGGCGTTCCGACGGGAATGCTCTACGACAATGGCGCCGAGATCGTTCGCGCATTCGCGGGCAATCCCTTGACCCGCGATACAGCAACCGAAGCGATCCGCCTCGGCAGCGCACTCAATGGCCAGCGCGGCAAGTGGCGGCTGTCGTCGACTGCCAACGCCGAATATTCGCGCAGCACGACCCGAACTGATCGGGGTTTCGACTTATCGACCGCGCAGACGCGGCTCGACGCCGGCGACCCCACCTTCGACCCGTACGGCGACCTCGGCCCCCTGTCCGAGCTGGACCGCAACCGCAGCCGGTCCAACCGCACCACCCTGTCTTGGGACGCCACGGCAAACGGGCCGCTGTTCGCCCTCCCGGCGGGCGATGCCAATGCGACCTTCAAGGTGGGGCTTGGCCGCATCGACCAGAATAGCGAGGCGCTGCGCGATGATGAGCGGTTCGAGTCTGATCTCGGCCGCACGAGTGGAGATGCTTCGGCCAGCCTCGACCTTCCCATTACGAAGCGGACCGCGTCCATCGGTCGGCTGTCGGCCAACCTCAATGCCGGGCTGACCCAGCTTAGCGACTTCGGGACGCTGACCAGCCTGGGCGCCGGCGTCAACTGGTCGCCGGCACCCCGCCTTAACCTCCTCGCCAGCTGGACCCGGGAGGAAGGCGCGCCCTCGCTGCAGCAGCTTGGCGACCCGCTGCTCGAATCGCCGGGTGTGGCCTATTTCGATTATACGCGCGGTGAGACCGTGCTGCTGACGACCATCACCGGCGGCAATCCGGCGCTGGATGCCGACCGGCGTAACGTGTTTAAGCTCAGCGGCAACTGGCAGCCCTTCGAGAAGACCAACCTCCGACTGCGCGCCGAATATGTCCGGCAAACGATCGATCGACCGCAGGGCGGCTTCCCGGCCGCGACCGAAGCGCTGGAAGCAGCCTTCCCCGACCGCTTCGAGCGGGATGCCGACGGCAATCTCGTCCGAGTTGATCTCCGTCCCGTCAACTTTGAAAAGTCGCAGCGCGAAACGCTCCGCTGGGGCTTCAGCTTCAGCAAGCCCTTGGCGTCCAAGCCGCCGTCCCAAGCGGCAATTGCCCAGTTGCGCGAGCGCTTTGCCGCGCAGCGTGCCGCTCGGGGCGGAACAGTGCCGTCGGGCGATGCGCCACCACCGGGCACTACTCCCGCAGCGGGCGATCCGCGGCAGCCATCGGGCCAAGCCGGGTCGCTTGCCGGCGCAGGGCCGGGTGGCCGGTTCGGCGGACGTGGCGGCGGGCGCTTCGGCCGTGGTCGCCAAGGCGGCCGCCTGACATTCTCGCTGACCCACCAGGTGAATTTGGTTGACGAAGTGACGATCGCCGATGGTCTGCCCAAGCTCGATTATCTGAATGGCGAGGCGATCGGATCCACCGGCGGCCGTTCACGGCACGAAATCCAGGCGGAGTCCGGTTATTACAACAACGGGCTTGGCGCCCGACTGCAGGGCAATTGGCGCAGCGGGACGACGATCGACAGCCCGGGAGGCGACCTGCGATTCTCGCCTTACGCCGACGTTGATCTTCGCCTCTTCGCCAACCTCAGCGAGAATTTCGAACTGGTCGCCAAGCACCCCTTCTTCCGGGGAACGTCGGTGCGACTGGACATCGAGAATATTCTCAACAACCGGCCGAAGGTGCGTCGTTCCGACGGAACGACGCCGCTCAGCTACCAGCCCGATCTGTTGCAGCCGGTGGGTCGGACGATCGGGATTACCTTCCGTAAGCTGTTCATCCCGCAGCGCTTCTTCCAGCGCGGCGGGATGAGAGGCGGTCGGGCCGGCGGTTAGGCTTTCGCCGCCGAAACCTTGGCGATCGAATCGAGGATGACCTGGCGGGCGGCGGCTGCGTCGCCCCACTTGCCGACGCGCACCCACTTCTCGGCTTCGAGATCCTTGTAGTGGGTAAAGAAGTGCTCGATTTGCTCGACCACGATAGGCGGCAAATGCGTATAGTCCTCGACGTCCTTGTAATAGGGCGAGACGTTGGTCACGGGCACCGCGAGGATCTTCTCGTCGCCGCCGGCTTCGTCCTCCAGGTAGAGGACGCCGACGGGGCGGGCGGCAATCACCGTGCCCGGCATCAGCGTCCAGCGCGTCATGACGAGGCAATCCAGCGGGTCGCCGTCGTCGCAGAGTGTCTGGGGGATGAATCCGTAATTGCACGGATAGCGCATCGGCGTGTGCAGGATCCGATCGACGAAGATGGCGCCGCTATTCTTGTCGAATTCATATTTCACCGGCTCGCCGCCGATAGGGACTTCGATGAGGACGTTGACGCTGTGCGGCGGGTTGGCACCCGCGGGAATCAAATCGATGTTCATGATGGGTCGCGCCCTTAGGCGCGAACCGCTTCCCTGAAAACGCAAAAATGCTACAGGCCCCAGCAATGAGTTCAACGCCGCAGCCCGTCCGGGGCACGCAAAGCCTGATTGGAGAAGAGGCCGACCGCTTCCTTGAAGTAGTCGCCGCCTTTGACCGTGTCCGCCGTCTGTACGGCTTCAAGCGGGTCGAAG
Organism: Sphingomonas edaphi; assembly: GCF_003583725.1. Lineage (GTDB taxonomy): Bacteria > Pseudomonadota > Alphaproteobacteria > Sphingomonadales > Sphingomonadaceae > Sphingomicrobium > Sphingomicrobium edaphi. The sequence goes on from NZ_QXTF01000001.1 coordinate 1,307,247, forward strand.
TGCCGCTCATCGAGCCGACGGCGGTGTTCGCCCGGACGATGGGCGAGACGACCGACGTCGTGTCCAAGGAAATGTATTCGTTCGAGGACCGGTCGGGCGATTCGATCACGCTGCGGCCTGAATTTACCGCCGGCATTTGCCGCGCCTATCTGTCAGAAGGCTGGCAACGGTTCGCGCCGCTAAAGGCTGCGACGCATGGCGCGGCCTTCCGCTACGAGCGTCCGCAAAAAGGGCGATATCGTCAGTTCCACCAGCTCGACGCGGAAGTCATCGGCGCGGCGGAGCCTCAAGCGGATGTCGAACTGCTGGCCTTTGGCGCCCAGCTGCTGGAAGAGTTGGGAATCAAGGGCGTCATGCTGAGGCTCAACACGCTGGGCGATGCGGACAGCCGCGACCGCTGGCGGGCCCGGCTTGTCGAATATTTCGCCGCGTACCGGGCGGAACTGTCCGAAGACAGCCAGGAACGGCTTCACAAGAACCCTCTGCGCATCCTTGACAGCAAAGATCCGCGCGACCGCGCATTTGTTGCGGACGCGCCCGCGATGGAGTTGAGCGCCGAGGCAGAGGAGTTCTTCGAAAAGGTGCGTGACGGGCTTTCGGCGGTCGGCGTCGTCTACGAGCTTGATCCGCACCTCGTTCGTGGACTCGATTATTATCGCCATACGGCGTTCGAATTCGTCACCGACCAGCTCGGTGCGCAAGGCACGGTGATGGCGGGTGGGCGCTACGACGGGCTGATTGAGCAACTTGGCGGCCCGCACACGCCGGCGGTCGGTTGGGCAGCCGGTATCGAGCGGCTGGCGATGATGATCGATACGCCGCAGGCCGAATTGCTCGATGCGGCCATTGTCGTGGAGGACGATGCTGCGATGGAGCAAGCTTGGGCGTCTGCTGCCCGCTTGCGAGCGGCCGGCCTGTCGGTCGAACTTGTCGCGAGCGGCTCGCCACGAAAGCGCTACGACCGCGCGGTCAAGAAAGGCGCGGCCGAGATCGTCGTTCTTGGATTTGCGGACGGCGCAGTTACCCGGCGCGTCAAGGCCAGCGGGGCGTCGCGGACGCAAGAACTGTTGTCGGGACTGTAAGCGTCATGAAAAGTATTTCCCTGGACCGTATCGTCTCGATCGAAGCAAAGAAGCATGATCTGTCGGAGGCGATGGCGGCACCCAACCTTGCCCCCGAGGACTTTGTGCGCCTGTCAAAGGAATATGCTCAGATCGAGCCAGTGGCCGCCGCTGCTCGCGAAGTTCGCAGACTGAGGGCCGAGCTGGACGTACTCGTCGGTCTAGCCGGCGACCCCACGGCCGAGCCGGAGTTGAAAGAACTCGCTGTTCACGAAGCCGAGGAGATTCGCGTAAAGCTGCCGCAGGCGGAGCGGGCGCTAGCGGTGCAACTCTTGCCGCGCGACGCGGCGGACGAGCGTGCAGCGATGCTGGAAGTCCGGGCCGGGACCGGGGGCGATGAGGCTGCGCTGTTCGCCGGCGACCTGCTTCGCATGTATCAGCGCTTCGCCGAAGAGCAGGGTTGGAAGTTCGAGCTGATTTCCGCGTCGGTGTCTGACGTTGGCGGCTATAAGGAAGCTGTTGCTTCGATCAACGGAGCGGGCGTGTTCGCCAAGCTGAAGTTCGAAAGCGGGGTTCACCGCGTCCAGCGCGTGCCGGCGACGGAAAGCGGTGGCCGAATTCATACGTCGGCCGCTACTGTGGCCGTGTTGCCTGAAGCCGAGGAAGTCGACGTCCAGATCGACGACAAGGATCTGCGCATCGACGTTTACCGGTCCTCGGGACCTGGCGGCCAGTCCGTCAACACGACCGACAGCGCGGTCCGGATCACCCACCTTCCGACGGGGCTGGTCGTCATCCAGCAGGATGAAAAATCGCAGCACAAGAACAAGGCTAAGGCACTCAAAGTGCTGCGCACACGTCTGTTCGAATTGGAGCGTGAGAGGCTCGCGTCGGAGCGTGCCGGTGCCCGGAAGTCGATGGTTGGCTCCGGAGACCGGTCGGAGCGGATCCGCACCTACAATTTCCCGCAAGGACGCGTGACTGACCACCGCATCAACCTGACCCTGCACAAGCTGGACGCAATCCTTGAAGGTCCGGGGCTGGGCGAACTGGTCAACGCCCTGATCGCCGAAGATGAGGCAGAGCGGCTCGCCGGTCTCGAGGAGGCGTGACCGCCATTTCCCGTGCGCTTTCACGGGCGACAGAGCAGCTTGGGCAGAACAGCGACACTCCGCGCCTAGATGCGGAATTGTTGATGGCCGCCGCGCTGGGGATCGGTCGCGACCGCCTGATCCTCGATCCGCAACCGGGCGCGGTTCCACCTGTCTTCGCGAATTACGTCGATCGCCGCAGGCAGGGCGAGCCGGTCGCTTACATCACGGGACAAAGGGCTTTCTGGACAATCGACCTTGTAGTTGGTCCCGGTGCGCTCATCCCGCGTCCGGACAGCGAAACGCTAATCGCTTCGGCCGTCGAGCATTTCGCGGGAGGTCCCGGACCCCGGCGGATCCTGGACCTTGGCACGGGACCCGGCACTCTGCTCCTCGCGGCGCTGGACGAATGGCCCAACGCCACCGGGCTTGGCATCGATGCATCGCCGATCGCCTTGTCCTACGCCCAACAGAATGCGGAGCGGCTCGGCCTGTCGGGGCGCGCTGCGCTCCAGCTCGGCGACTGGGCGCGCGGCATTCACCAGAGGTTCGACCTTGTACTTTGCAATCCGCCCTACGTCGCGACTGACGCGGAGACGGGACCGGGCGTTGCCGAATATGAACCAGCCGAGGCGCTATTTGCCGGTGCCCAAGGCTTGGACGACTATCGCAAACTCGCGCCCCAAGTAGGAAAACTGATCGCATTGGGTGGTCTCGCCGCGATCGAGATCGGCGCTGATCAGGCGGACAGTGCGGCCGCGCTGTTCCGCGCCGAAGGACTGAAGCCGTCGATCGCTTACGACCTTGGGGGACGCTCCCGAGCCCTGCTGATCAAGGCGTGAGTCGAAAGAGCTTGGAATTTCGCTGCTTGGCCATTACATCGGGGGGCAGGGACGGGGCCGCTCTCACGAAAATGTTGCGCCCCCGCCGCCGACCCCCGACGACATCGCCGCGCTCGCGTTCGAAAATAACGCCAGACGGCAAGGGAGGGTCGACTTGCGCCGCACATGGCGCGGGCCGGTTCCTCGCGACGGGACCATAGCTTCCGCGGAAGGGAAGATTTGAGGGCGTTCGGCAGACCGGGCGCCAGTGCGACAGGGAACCAACACTTGATCAACAATCGTCAGGGCGGCCGTCGTCGTGGTCGCGGTGGACAGCGTCCCCAAGGGATGCCGGGTAATGCCGGCGGCAATAATCGTGACAACCGCCAGCGTGGCAACGCCGCGCAGTTGCTTGAAAAGTATAAAAGTCTGGCGCGCGATGCGCAGCTGGCCGGTGACCGCGTCCAGACCGAATATTATCTCCAGTTTGCCGATCATTATTTTCGCGTGCTTGAGGACAGCCGTTCGCGCTTCGAAGAGCAGCAGGCCCAGCGCCGTCGCCGCGATGACGACGAGGACGAGGATGACGGCGAGGAAATGATCGCCGACGGTGGTGACGGCGATGAAGAGGGTGAGAGCGAAGTCCGCCAGCGCCCGCGCCGCAATCGCGAGCGCTCCGACCGACAGGACCGTCCGCCGCAATCGCGCCCCAACGGTTCGCGCCGCGAATCGCAGGAAGAGGGTGACGAACGGATTTCGCTCGGCGTCCTGCCTCCCGCGATCGGCGCTGGCGAAGAGGAAAGCGCGGAAGCTGAGGAAGCTCCGAAGCCGCGACGCCGGGCCCGCAAGCCGCGGGTCGAAGACGATGGCGACGATATGGCGCCGGCGGCCTGACTGGGCAAAATAGAAGAATAGGGGCGGCGGGACTTTCCCGCCGCCCTTTTTTTCAGCATGAATCTGAAACACTCGTGTCAGTTTCGTATCTCGCAATGGCGTAGGCTGCGTATTTTTCCTGAATTCCCGTGGACATAGGCGCGTCATAAAAATGCAATGCGCGCCGTCCATTGGGTCCGCGAACGCCGCCCTGACGTGGGGCCGGGGGAAGGGAAATACCGATGAAGAGCTCGATGTTTGTCCGCGCAATCCTCGCTGGGAGCGCACTGTGCGCCGGCAATGCGGCCTTGGCGCAGGATGCCCAGCCGTCGCCTATGGCCCACCCGCAGGGCCTTGAAGAGGCTCAGAAGCAAATCGAAACGCTCCAGGCGCAGGTGCAGGCCTTGCAGGAATCCATAGCGCAGATCCAGGCATCCCAAGCCAAGGCGACCCCCTCGTGGAAGGGCGCGCCCGAGCTGGCCGACAAGGACAAGGGCTGGAGCTTCAAGCCTCGCGGCCGCCTCATGTACGATGTCGCCACGGTCAGTTCGCCGGACGGATATTCAAATCCCGGACTTGGCTTCTCGAACGAGTTGCGCCGGGGACGTCTGGGCGTCGAGGGCACTATTCCGGGAGGCTTTGGTTACAAGGTCGAACTCGACCTTGCCGCCGGTGAGGTGGAATTCACGGACGCATTCCTGTCGCACAAGAAGGACGAGCTCGAATTCATCGTCGGTCAGCACAATAATTTCCAGTCGCTGGACGAGCTGACCAGTTCGCTGCACTCCTCCTTCATCGAGCGCGCCGCATTCACGGACGCCTTCAACTTCGAACGCCGCGTCGGCGCCTCCGTGCAATATGCCAAGGGCGACCTGCTTGCCCAAGGCGGCGTCTTTACGGATAGCATCGCCGATCTGAACTCGGTCGGCGACGACAATAATAGCTACAGCGTCGACGGCCGCCTCGTCTTTGCTCCGAAGATGGGTGCTAGTCAGCTCCATTTCGGCGCGTCGGCGCACTACCGGGAACTCAACGATGCGGCGACCAGCGTCCGCTATCGGCAGCGGCCCGCCGTGCACTCGACTGACGTTCGCTTCATCGACACGGGCAACCTGATCGATGCCAAGGCCGAGACCGGTTATGGTGTCGAAGCCGCCGGAATCTTCGGCCCGTTCCATGTGGCCAGCGAAGCCTACTGGCAGAAAGTGTCACGCAGCGGCTTTGCCGACCCAACGTTCTTCGGCGCCTATGTCGAGGGCGGCTATTTCTTCACGGGCGAGAGCCGCGGCTACAAGGGCGGCAAGTTCGATCGCGTGAAGGTAAAGAACGGTTTCGACAAGGGCGGCTGGGGATCGCTGGGCTTGAATGCCCGTTGGGATTACCTCGATCTCAAGGATGCGGGGATCGC